>WGNP01000015.1 GCA_016124495.1 Hyphomonas sp.
GACAATTATAATATCGGGCAATTTTTGCTTAGCCGTTGCCCCACCTGCCCAGCCCGTGGTAATCCGAACTTACCACTCAGCGCGGCCGACTACCGGCCATCATAGTTGACGCTGACCGGTCACCGTAATCGTCGCGCTACACTCTCACCCGACCGGCCGTCAGCTCAACGCACGAGCGCCTTTTGACATGGACATGAATGAGATCGCCCTAGCCGCGGCCAAAACCGGCACGGCGTTGGAACTCAGCGCCGATCCGGCTCGGATGGACCTGATCGACGAACACTGCCGCATTGCTCACGCGACCGGCGCAAAAGTCGCGATCAGTGCCGAAGCTTCAGAACCCAGCCATTTTGACCGGATCAGTCCTGGTGTGACGCAGGCTCGCCGCGGTTGGCTCGGGCCGAAAGATGTCCTGAACACTTTGCCAGCAGCCGGCATCGAGGCCTGGCTCAGCGGCCAAAGCGCTGCAAGTTTCACCGACAAGGAGTGCAAAGCCCGCGCCTTTGAACACCCCAGCGACGCTGAAAGGAGAGATCATGACAGAGCGCAAGTTTGATACAATTTTAGACCCTTCTGTCAGCTATCGTATCATCAAACTTGCCCCTGAATCTGCAACCCAAGATGTCGCGCTTGCCGATGCAACGGATCAATGAGCGTCTGCTCGCAGTCTGAGACGAACCTGACGATTGATCGGGGTCAATCGGATCGCGCAGCCCGGGGCAAACATACACAAAAGGAGGAAACGCGAAAAATGCGCTTCGCCGGTCAGACAAGCCGCTACCCGAGTTCTCTCTTGATCGTCTGGTCGGCATTTTTTTGCGGTTTGCAGTCCTGCACCTACAACCCGCTCATTCAGAGAGAACAAATGGTCCTTGTGTCTGAAGCCGAGATGGAAGCACTCGGTGCCACAAGTTGGTCAGACCATAAGCAAATAACGCCCCAAAGCGCAAACATAGCTCATCTGATTTGGGCCCGGCAGATAAGCGACCGCCTTCTGGTCGCCATGGGCGAGAACCCGGCTGATTGGGAGATCGCGGTCTTCGAAGACTCAACTATCAACGCGTTCGCCATGCCAGGCCGTAAAATTGGGTTGAATTCCGCCATGGTTGAACTCTGTCTTTCCGATGATGAACTTGCTTCGGTGATCGGCCATGAAATAGCCCATCTCGAGCTGCGCCACGCATCCGAACGCGTGAGCCAGGATCTTGCTGCGCGCGGGTTGACAGGTTTGGCAGGCTCGGGAGACGCAGGCGCAGCGCGCCTCTTTGGCATAGGCGCCACGCTTGGCGTCTTGTTACCCTATTCCCGACAGCACGAGTTCGAGGCCGACCGGCTCGCCCTCCACTACATGGCCGATGCCGGCTACGACCCCATGGCCGCGGCAGATCTGTGGTCCCGCATGGCGGCGCAGGAAGACAGGGGGCGGACGCCTGTTTTCCTTTCCACCCATCCTGCGGACACCGAGCGTGTAGCCGCTATTCGCCGCGAGGCGAAACGATTGAAAGAGGCGGGCCCATGAGCGACGGCAATGTTTTGCACTCGATCCCGCAATAGATTGCGGAAAGACCTTTGCCGGCATACTCAGTTCAAGATTTTGTCTGTACAGGGAATGCTCTTGGCGACTGCTTACACAAAGCCCGCCCCGGCCTCGGCGATTGCTACATCACCCAGAGCCTGCATGCTGGTTCCGACCGGCTGGCCTTAGAATAGCTGATATGGCCCCAATTGATCGCTGGCGTCTTGAAACAAAGCGGCGCGGGCTGGGTAACTGCGCTTGTGCTGCTTATCCCTTATGCGCATTGAGCACCACACGGGCTGTTGGCTTGGCGGCTGCGGAAGTAGTCCAAAAAGGCGCTGCTCTGAGCTCGGATCGGACACGCGCAGCAGGAGTGGCATCGACTTAGCAAATCTCTGACGCAGTTGATGTTGCTGGGCGTGGGACCGGGCAAAAAGCAGCTTATCCAGCACAATCTGTTCAGGAAGGGGGCTTCATTCATTCGCACAAACGAATCCAACGTCTCGCCACTTCCTTCGATGGATAGTGTCCGCCGATTGCGTATATCAAGCGATGAACACCCAGATCGATGTCGCGGGCGAGACGCTTTTTGAGCACCAACCCGGCCTCGCAAAGGCGGCGCCGTGCCTATAATGCTCAAAGTTCAAAGGGATGAAACTTAGAAGGAATTTTCTGTTTCCAGATCTCATCATTGATTCAGAATACCCTAGGCATAAAGGTTTTGAGAACCAATACGAGTTCCAGCGGCGCGTTGAGAGCTCCGGCCACTGCGACTGCAATCTGAACGCTGGCGTTCGATGGCTCCTACACCACTGTCTCCAGCCAACCGCCCTTGTCCTTGACGGCGTTGCCGAGCCGGCGCCCGACTTGTAAAGTTCGGTTGATGCATGAACGCTAACGAGCGGGAGAATATGGGGCCAGACAAGTGTTCCGATGCACGCTTTGAGCGCGATCAAAGATCGCGCGGCTCGCTTGATGCAGACTGTCCACAGCTAGGTGCTTGGAGGCAGCAATGTTTCGGTTTTCCTACTTGATAGCAGCATTGACTTTTTGCCTGAGCGGTTGTGCGACTTCGACTCCCTACGCCCCCATGGATGGGCGTTATGGTTATTCTGAGCAGCAGATCGAAGCGGATCGCTTCCGCGTGCTTTTCCACGGCAACAATTCCACCTCGCGCGAGACGGTTGAAGCCTTCCTGCTCTACAGAGCGGCAGAACTGACCCTCGAGAACGGGTTTGATTATTTTGTGGTAGTCGAACAGGACACCGATGTTAGCCGCTCCTACACCTCGATGGGCAGGGAGCCCCTGCTCTATGGTCATTATCTCGTAGGGCACCGAAGGTTTCCGTATTACGCTTATGGGTACCGATGGGCCTATGATGTGGATGTGCGTGAGCAGCGCCAGTTTGAAGCTCATGCCTTCATCCGCCTTTTCAGGGGTGAGAAACCTGAAGGCGACATCCGCGCATTCGATGCCCGCGAGGTCATCCTGCACCTCAAATCGCGCGTGCTGCAAAGCCTGGCGGGCAACTGATGAGATTGCCGTGGAAACCAATCTGGCGATTCATAGTTCTCGCCCTTGCGACTGCATCCTTGGTCATTGGGGCTGCCGCTACGCTCAGTATACAGACGCGATCCGGCGAATGGGTCGAAATCACAGGCGAACAGGACGACATGGTCTTTGCCGCTGGTGCTAATATCAAGCTCTCTCTAACCACACCTGATGATGTCTTTGCAGTCGGTGGCGACATTGAAGCCAGCGCCATAACCGCTGATCACCTCTCTCTGGCTGGTGGCGACGTGACGATGGACGGTCTTGTGGTGCACGACGTGGTGGCCCTTGGCGCAGACATTCTCATCACCAGCGGACAAATCGAAGACGATCTGCTGGCGGCTGCTGCGGATTTGAGCCTTGGCAAGGCGCTTGGAATTGGCGGCTCTGCCATTGTCTCCGGCGCCGACCTGTCTATCGAGAGCCCAATCGGCGGCGAGCTTCGGGCTACTGGCGAAGCGGTTTCGATCAATTCTGCCATTGGCGGCGATATCTTGGTCAGGGCCAACCGGCTGCGCATTGGTCCAAACGCCCGGATCGATGGCGATTTGCGCCACCGCGCCCAGGAGATCACGATTGATGAGGCCGCCATGATTGCGGGCGAGATCATTGTCTTGCCTCCTCAAGCCGGCCCGCAGCTTGAACCGGCCATGCGTCGGGCTGCGGTCATGCTCTCACTGTTCGGAATTTTGCTGGTTTTCGGTCTGCTGGTGCTCGTTCTGGCTGCTGTTGCGGCCCTGCCAGCGATAATGAACCGGTCCCGGCGCATGTTGTCTGACAGGCCGCTGCCGGCCCTTGGCATTGGATTCCTGATCACCGTGATCGGGCCAGCCCTGATTGGTCTTCTGTTCGCGACGGTTTTTGGCATTCCCCTGGCCCTGTTGATCGCTGCTCTGTACGCTGCACTTGCCCCGCTCGCGATTGCTGGAGCCGCTTACTGGCTGGGTCTGCGAGTGCGGCAAGCCGTTGGCGCGGGCAAAATGCGTGATCCAACAGGACTTGGCGGACGTTTGGTTTGGACAGCGCTCGGCTCACTCGTGCTGATGGTTGCCGCGATTATCCCCATCCTCGGCGGGATCGCCTGGCTTCTAGCCCTGGTCATCGGACTTGGCGCGGTTGGGACTCAGATCTGGCTCGCGCTGTCCCGGGAAAGACCAGCGGCCATCTCCGAATGAAGCCTCGTCAATTTATGGCGACCAAGGCCATCAGCAAAACTACGTCCCGTGAATGCCGGGACAATAACGGAGACCGATATGCGACTTTCGACGGGAACCTTTGTGTTGATCCGTGACGCCGCGAAGGCCCTGCTCCTGGAAAACAAGGGAGATGCCCATGCCCTTGATCTGCGCGTTGTTCAGGTACCCATCAACGACAATCCGAGAACCAGCCAACAAGGGAGCGATCGCCCTGGCCGATTCGAGACGCCAGATGGCGGCAGGGC
This sequence comes from Hyphomonas sp., assembly GCA_016124495.1. Taxonomy (GTDB): domain Bacteria; phylum Pseudomonadota; class Alphaproteobacteria; order Caulobacterales; family Hyphomonadaceae; genus Hyphomonas. The sequence continues at coordinate 4,510 of WGNP01000015.1, forward strand.
TGCCGTCGAAGCGACCGACTAGTGGTCTGCCTCCCAGGACGGCAGGCTGAGAGACCTGTTCATTTCTCGGGCGTGTCAATCCTGCATTGCGCTCTGCAGAAATGCTCACACTCGCCTCGCTGGTTACGATCTTGCCACGGCCCTCCTGTTCGAAGGGCATGGCGTGAGGCAGAGTCGTATATGCACTTTAAGTCATGTATTTTAGCTTTGATGACTTATTCTGCATATTTCTTGCCTTGATCATAATCCGTTAAATGATCTATCATACATTAAACTGAATAATTATGATCGAGAAGACATCATGCGCTATGCATTGGAAGAAATGGGCGCCGCGCTCAAGGCTGCGCGCGAACGTCAGGGCTTCAGTCAGCGCGAATTGGCAGACGCCGCCGGGACAGACCAGGCGCGTATCTCGAAGATTGAGTCCGGGGACATCGACCTCAGGCTGTCGAGCCTTGTGAACCTGGCACGCACGCTCGGGCTTGAACTGGTCCTGGCTGACCGGCGCCACCTGCCGGCCGTTGAGGCCATCCTGAAGGAGCGCGCCAGCGACGCGGATCCCGGGCACAGATCCCGGGTCATCCGGCGTATCCGGGAAAACCTGCAGAACCTGCAGCGCGCGCATCCGGACGATCGCCAGCTGAAACAGGCGATGAACGCCCTTGCCATCCTGAACATGGCGCGCCTCACTGAAGCGGAACTTGCCTTGCTCGAAGAGGCGAGCGGCCAACTAAGCGATGCAAAGCCAGAAGCCATGGACCAGCTGCGGCCGCGTCTCGAGACCCTGATCCGCCTGCGCAATGCGAAAGCACATGGCGCTCCCGACACGCCGGGACAGCAGCCTGCCTACACATTGGATGACGACGATGAATGAGGTCCGCGTTCTCGATGTGCGCCTTTACGGCAATGTGATTGGCAAGCTGACCCTCCAGCCCGGCGACCGGTCGATCTTTTCGTTTACCGAGGACTATATCGCAGATCCTGCGCGCCCGGCCCTGAGCCTCTCTTTCAAGGATCAGGCCGGCGGGCTGATTGAACAACTCAGGCCGACACAGACGAGCCTCGCGCCCTTCTTCTCGAACCTCCTGCCGGAGGGTCCGCTGCGCGACTACCTGGCAAGGCGCGCGGGCATCAAAGCGGTCCGTGAGTTCCACCTGCTCTGGGCGCTGGGCCAGGATCTGCCCGGCGCCGTGGATGTGGTCTCCCCGGACGCACTGAGCTGGCTTGAAGACGCTGATCTGGCAGGCCATGCGTCAGACCGGCCAGCAAGTTCCAGGGCGCTGCGCTTTTCCCTGGCCGGGGTGCAATTGAAATTCTCGGCCGTGAAGGCGGCGCGCGGCGGCCTGACCATTCCGGTCCATGGAACGGGCGGGGACTGGATCGCCAAACTGCCCTCGACAACCTATGCCCGCGTGCCGGAAAACGAATTCGCCATGATGCGCCTGGCAGGCCTCGTCGGCATCGACGTCCCCGAAATCGATCTCGTGGCGCAGGACGCGATTGAAGGCATTCCGCCCGAGCTGAACCGCATCGACGAACCTGTCTTCGCGATCCGGCGGTTCGACAGGACAGACGCCGGTGAGCGCATTCATATCGAAGACTTCGCGCAGGTGTTCGGAACCATGCCGGCCAGCAAGTACGAGCGGGCGAGCTACCGGTCGATCGCGAAGGTCCTTGCCATAGAGACTGGCAATCAGGGCGTGGAAGAATTCATCCGGCGGCTAGTGTTCAATACGCTCATCGGCAATGCCGACATGCACCTGAAAAACTGGTCCCTGATCTACCGCGACCGGCGCACGGCCAGTCTTGCCCCGGCCTACGACTTCGTATCGACCGTTGTGCATATCAGTGATGAGTACGCAGCGCTCAAATATGCCAGGACCAGAAAGATGGCAGAGCTTTCGCTGGACGAGCTTGCTTACCTATCCGCAAAAGCGGGATTGCCGGAGCCCCTCGTCCGGCGCGCGGCCACGGACACGGTAGAACGATTCCAATCAGCATGGCGCAATGAGAAAGGGCATCTGCCGCTCAGCCAGGACGCCGTGTCGAAGATCGACGCCCATATCGGGTCTCTCGCGATTTCTAAGATCGCATAGACGAGCCCGGCATCAATCTTCTTCCCTGCGAAGCGGGGTGGCGAGGGAGCTATGTCGATGGATGGTGTTGCAGTCGGATGCGATTCAAGAAAACTCAAGGCATCTGTGTAAGGAGTTTGCAGTTCTGACTGAACAGGAAGCCGCCTGGATCGAAGCTCTGTATGCAGAGGGGTTCGGAAACTGATCCCAAAATGCCCCTGACAGACACACGAATCCCCGGCCTCAAACCTGACAACCGACCGAAGCGATACAGCAATGGTTACCGCCTTTACGTGGACCGCCCACGCGTGTCAGCCTGTTGTATCTGCCTGGCAGCAAGTCTGACCCGGAGGTTCTCCCAAGCTCTTGAACCTTTGGACTTGCTGATAGCGGTGAGCCGTTGTTTGGCAGAACGTCACCTTCGAGCTTGCGCCGCCGTGTGCACCATCAATTGATTTGTCAGAGCGGATCGGTCCCGACATCCAGCAGTGACAGATAGCGGCGATATACAAACACCCGCCCCCGCGCCTTGCCTGTAATCTCTTCCACAATACCGAGTGCCTGCAAGCGATCGAGCGCTGCGGTCGCAGTGGGGAACGTTACGCCAGAAAGCTCGGCGGCCGTCCCGATCGTCAGGAGCGGACGCTTCTGAAGGATAACATGCAAAGCCTGCGCAGCCGGCGCCCCGCGTCCAAGCCCCGCGATCTTCGAAGCATCTTCGGCGAAGATCGCAGAAATCGACCGCGCCGCTTCATGCGCCTGGCGGGCGACGTCCCGCACGCCGGTGAGGAAGAATTCGAGCCAGGTCTCCCATCGGCCGTGCTCGCGCACTTCCTGAAGCAGCGCGTAGTAAGTTGCCCGATGGGATTTCAGGTAGAGGCTGAGATAAAGGAGCGGCTCGTCGAGGATCCCCTGCTCGCAGAGATATAACGTGATGAGCAGGCGCCCGAGCCTGCCGTTGCCATCCAGGAACGGATGGATCGTTTCGAACTGCACATGCGCGAGGCCCGCCTTGATGAGAGGCGGCAGGCCGGAGTCCGTCTCGTGAAGGAAGGCCTCAAGATTGCTCATGAGATCCAGCACATGCTGGGGCGGCGGTGGCACGAACAGCGCATTGCCCGGCCGTGTGCCGCCGATCCAGTTCTGCGACCGCGGGAACTCGCCTGGCTGCTTCGTGCTTCCCCTGCCCGACGACAGGAGAATGCCATGCAACTCCTTCAGCAGGCAGAGCGATAGCGGGAACCCTCCACGGATGCGGTCCAGACCATGCGTCAGGGCGCCAACATAGGTCGAGACCTCCTCGACATCGTCCAGCGGTACGCCGGGCGCGGCCTCATCTTCGTAGAGGAGCAGGTCCGATAGCGAAGACCGGGTCCCCTCGATCTGGGACGAGAGCAGCGCTTCCTTGCGCACATACATGTAGAGGAAGAGCGATGTGTCGGGCGCCACGCTGCGAACGCCGTCCAGTCGCCCCAGCGCAAGCATCGCCTCGCTGGCGAGGACCGACAGGCCCGCCATGTCGATCGGGAGCCGGGGCGGCAGGTCCGGCGGCAGGAAGGCGCGCACGGTTTCGCCGGTGACAGTGCTCGTCACCCACTTGCCTTTCCGGCCGGAGTCCTGCGAAGCTGCCATGGTACATCCTTTAATAGCGCCCAATCGTTATTAAAGGATAACTCTGTAAACCTTAATAGTCACCCGGGCAATTAAAGGCTGGCGCCCTGTCCGGAAACGAAAACATCGCCGGATTCGGCCCCTAACTGTCACGCGGGAGGTGACCTGAGACCCGCGGATCCCTCGCTCATTTCGAGAGGCTGGCCGTTTCAAAGTCCATCGGTTGAAGTATGGCGAGCACGTCGGGAGCGAGGATGCCCACATTCTCAGGGGTGATTTTTGGTTTGCAGGGTGACGGGGCGGTGCGGGGCGGGTCGCTTTCCAGATCGCAGCCTCTGGCGCCGAAGCAACACGGATGGGAAACTCAGGATGAAAGGAAAGCGATCACGTAGTCTGGCGGCCTGAATGCGAACAATGGCCATGCTGGCGTTCAGATGCACCGTTAGTGGCTTGAGCGTGCACGCTGATTTGCCGCTGGCCGCAGGGGTTGAGCCTCTCGGCCCGGACGGCGGTAATGCATGCATCCCTGCAAGCGCAGCGGGCACCCGCGGACGCTGGCGCACCGATCTGCCCCCAAGGAAGTGACTTACAAATACTGCATATCAATCTAATATGACTTACAAATAAGTCATATTATTGATTCTCTAACCAGCCCAGGGTAGTCTTCATCCATGGTGAAAGCTCCCCCCCCCGCCCTACAGCGCCCAAGCGTGCCCGCGCCTATTCGCGCCAGACCCGCGAAGCGGCGTTGCTGCTCGGCCAGATGATCCGCGCCGCGCGGATCAAACGCGCCATGAGCGTCAGGGAGCTCGGCGAACGCATCGGCGCGTCGCGCGACCTCATGCAGCGCATCGAACAGGGCGACCTGCGCGTTGGCCTTGGCGTCGCCTTCGAGGCGGCGGCGGTGGTGGGCGTGGCGCTGTTTGCAGCGGAGCCGTCGCGCCTCGCCAGTGAACGCGCTCATCTGCAGGAGACGCTCAGCCTCTTACCGAAAACAGTGCACAAGCGCGCCAGCGAGGTGGACGATGCCTTCTAGCCCTGCGCCAGCGGCCGCTCCAACTGAAGCATTTGTCTGGACCTGGCTCCCCGGCCAGACGACGCCGGTTGTCGCCGGCCGTCTCACGAAGGCGACGGGCGGAACCTACGCATTCAACTATGGCCGGTCCTATCTCGCGCGCACTGATGCAATAAGCCTGAATGAGCGCGAGCTGCCTCTGCAGACTGGCGCCCTGCCCCTCTTGCCGGGCCTTTCCATGCCCGGCTGCATCCGCGATGCATCACCAGACGCCTGGGGCCGGCGGGTCATCATCAATCGAACGGTGGGCCTGACGGGCGCGGCGGCCGCCGCCGTCGACCTCGATGAACTCACCTATTTGCTCGAATCCGGCTCCGACCGCATCGGCGCGCTCGACTTCCAGACCTCGGCGACCGTCCATACGCCGCGCGCTGCCCGAGCCGCCCCGCTCGCCATGCTGCTGCAGGCGGCGGAAAAGGTCGAACAAGGCATGCCGCTGACGCCTGAGCTCGACGCGGCCTTGCGCCATGGCCCCTCAATCGGCGGCGCCCGCCCCAAGGCCATGATCGAAGACGGAGACAGGAAATTCATTGCCAAATTCTCCGCCTCCAATGACCTCTACAGCGTGGTGAAGGCTGAATTCATCGCGATGCGGCTGGCGGCAGAGTGTGGCCTGACCGTTGCGCCCGTCCGCCTCGGGCGCGCCCTCAACAAGGACGTGTTGCTGATCGAGCGTTTCGACCGTGAACGCACCCCTGACGGCTGGCGACGCAAGGCGCTGCTCTCCGCTCTCACCCTGCTTGAGCTCGATGAGCTGATGGCGCGTCACGCCAGCTATGGCGACCTCGCCGACATTATCCGGCAGCGTTTCACCAATCCGCGCGACACGTTGCACGAACTGTTCGGCCGCCTCGTATTCAACATCCTCTGCGGTAATACCGACGACCACGCCCGCAACCATGCGGCCTTCTGGGACGGCGCACGCCTCTCTCTCACCCCGGCCTATGACATCTGCCCGCAAAGCCGCACCGGGACCGAAGCCAACCAGGCGATGCACATCTTCGGAACTCGCCATGCAAGCCAGTTGCGACTGTGCCTCGAAGCCGCCGCGACCTTCCTGCTCACGCCGGCCGGGGCCGGGACGCTGATCCGCAGCCAGATCGCCGTCATCCGCCAGCGCTTCGACGCCGTCTGCGATGAGGCCGGCCTGAGCCAGGTCGACCGCGCGCTGTTGCGGTCACGGCAATTCCTGAACGCCTACGCATTCGAGGGTTTGTCGGAGGAATTCTGACCGGCTCACGGCGCAAGGTGGCTGACACAACCTGAGGCACCAGCCGCGAACGCATGAATGCGGACTTACGGCTTACGTACCGGAACGGCCCGGACATCGCCGGCATCAGGCATAGTCGTCGATTGAATCACCGCCTGCAAAAGGTGCTCGCGATTCCGCCCGTCACCCTGCACCGCGCCGCCGGCGTTCGTGGCGGCTCAGCAAAATACGTGAAAACAACGCGTTACACTTGCCGCACGCCGATCAGCGCGCAGGATCGGGGCTGACCTTTACGAGGGTCTTGCCGAAATTTTTGCCCGCCAGCATGGCGCCGAACGCTGCCGGGGCCAAAGGCAGGCCGAGCGAAACATCCTCGCGGAATTGAATGTGACCGCTGCGCAGCCAGCCAGCCATTTGGGCGAGGAAGGTGTCCTGATGGCTGGCGACAAAGTCGCCGACGAAAAGCGGCTTCACGTTTACACCAAGCCGGGAGAATACCGGCGCGCCGGTTTGCCGCCAGGCGTCCATGATGTCGCCGTCCATGGCGCCGTATTGTGATGCAAGCCCGCAAAGCGTGATGCGGGACTTCGGGTTCAGTAGCGGGAGGACAGCTTCGTAGACGGAGCCGCCGACATTTTCAAAATAGATGTCGGCGCCGTCCGGACAGGCTGCCTTCAGCTGTTCGCGAAAATCCGGCGCGAGATGTGAAACGCAGGCGTCAAAGCCCAGCTCCTCTTTCACGAAGGCGCACTTCTCGGCGCGCCCGGCGACGCCCACGACACGGCAGCCCCGCAGCCTGGCAAGCTGGCCCACGATCTGCCCGACGCCGCCCGACGCAGCCGAGACAATGACTGTCTCACCCGGTGACGGCTCGCATTGAAGATAGAGGCCGGCATAGGCGGTGAGGCCGAGCATGCCGAGAACCCCGAGCGCGGCCGAGACCGGTGCGGCTGCCGGATCGAGCTTACGGGGGAACATGTAGCCGAAGTTGGTGACGCCCTCGCCCGTGACGCCGAAGGTCTGCCAGCCATTGGTGTTGAAGAGGTAGTCGCCCTCGCTGAAACCGGAGAGGCGGCTTTCCACGACTTGCGAGACCGTGCGGCCATGGCAGATATCTCCGGGCGCCTCGACGCCGCGGCGCCGGCGGCCCCATTGGTAGGGGTCGAGCGACAGATAGACGGTGCGGGTGAGCATCTGTCCGGGGCCGGGTGTGGGCGCCGGTGTTTCGCGCCAGGCAAAGTCTTCCTCAACTGGCCAGCCGCCCGGCGGCGTCCGCGCCAGAACCCAGTGTGGATTGATCCGGTCCATGCCGTTGCCTTGTTGCCTGCTTCCGGCGCCAAGAAGGGAGGCAGGTGCGGCATTGTCAATTCTGCAGCCAGTTTCTGCCGGCGCAAGAGGCGGGAACGCGCCACACTGACCCAAGGCCGATGCTGATTTCGGGGAGTGGCTCCGTGAGCAGGACTCGAACCTGCGACCGGGCGATTAACAGTCGCCTGCTCTACCAACTGAGCTATCACGGAATAGCCGGAACGCGGGGAATAGCAGACCGGGCACCCCGTTCAAGTGCCTAAGTGCGGCGCCTTGACGATTTCTGGGGACGGCCGGAGCCCCCTTACGCAACAGAAAAAAGGCGGGAGCGTGAGCTCCCGCCAAAGGCGTTGGGTGATGGTGGGTGTCTCCAAGAAGACCTGCACAAGTTCGCCCGATATGGTTAATTCAGGGTTAACAGATTTCCGCAATCTGGAACGCCGGGGTCTACGGCTGATGCACGGGACTTAATTTCGGGGACTGGTGCTGGAGGCTCCACCCGGAATCGAACCGGGGTGCACGGATTTGCAATCCGCTGCGTCACCACTCCGCCATGGAGCCTCAGGTAACCGCAGCCGTCCCTAGCAAGGCTGGCGGGGGGAGACAATCGGCGGGCGCAGGCTAATTTCGCCGCGCGGCGAAGATTGCGTGCGCAGCGGGGCATGATACATGGCGGCGCACCCGGCTTCGCAGAGGGAAGTGACTCGCATGGATTTCGAACTTGCCCGTGAGATCATGGTGGATAGCCAGATCCGCCCGAACGATGTGACCGACCCGCGGATCGTCAGCGCCTTCCTGCGCACGCCGCGCGAAGTGTTCGTACCGAACGCCCGAAAGGGCGTGGCGTATTCGGAGCTGGAGATTACCACCTCCCCCGGACGCGCGCTCTGGATCGCGCGCGATACGGCAAAGCTGATCAAGATGGCAGAGATCCAGCCGACCGACGTGGTGCTCGTTGTGGGGGCCGGGGCGGGCTATGAAGCGGCGCTGATCAGCCACCTGGCCGACACCGTGATCGCACTGGAAGAGACGGCGCAGCTGGTGGATAGCATGTCGCAGCGGTTTGCCGCCATCGGCGTCGACCGTGCGGCGCCGGTGGAAGGACCGCTGGCCAGGGGGCTGCCCGGGCAGGCGCCGTTTGACGTGATCTATGTGGCCGGCATGGTCGAGCTGCTGCCGGACGCCTGGGCGCAGCAGCTGCGCGAGGGCGGGCGGCTGGTCGCGGTGATGGCGGATGCGGGCGGCATGGGGCGGGGGAAGGTGTTCACGAAGGCGGGGGGCGCCGTGTCGGCCCGCGAGGGATTTGACTGCTGCCCGCCGCGCTTTGCGGCGTTTGACCGGAAACCTAGTTTTAGCTTCTGATCCTTAGACACTGGCCTGAGGCTACTCTGCCGCAAGGTGAACGCTGTTCTCCTTTCGCAGGGCAGACCCTATATGACCGGGCAGACGAGGGAAATCGCCATGCGTGCCACTACACTGACACTCCTGATCGGGGTGAGCCTGTCGAGCCTGATGTTCAGCGCACCGGCCCGGGGCGAGACCCTTCCGGAAGCGGTGGCGGCGGCATTTGCGACCAATCCCCAGCTGGAAATCGAGCGCTACCGCACCGATATCGCCCGCTCGAACCTCGACCTGGCACGCTCCTCCGGCCTGCCGCAGGTGAACCTGTCGGCGAGCGGCGGGTATCAGTCGATTGACACCAACGCCGCTTTCGCCTTTGGCCTGGGCGACCAGTCGCTGGCCAGCACGCAGCTTCAGGCCGTGCAGCCGATCTATACCGGCGGGCGCATCCGGGCCGGCATCCGGCGCGCCGAGGCGGGAATCGATTCGGCAGACCGGACGTTTGACGCCGCGCGCCAGGACCTGATCCTCGATGTGGTGACGGCGTATGTCGATGTGCGCCGGGACCGCGAGACGGTGGCGATTCGCAAGAACAATGTAGACGTGACCGGCGAGCAGGTGCGCGCGGCGCAGGACCGGTTCGAGGTCGGCGTCGTGACGCGGACGGACGTGGCGCAGGCGCAGGCCCGGCTGGAAGGCGCGCGCGCCGCCCTCGCCGGGGCCGAAGCAGCGCTTGAGGGCAGCGCGGCGTTCTACCAGTTCCTGACCGGGCAGCTGCCGGGCGACCTGGCCGAGCCACCGCCGTTCCCGCCCCTGCCGGCCAATGTCGAGGAAGCATTTACGGACGCGGTGGCAAACAACCCTTCGATCCTGGCGGCGCGGGAAGACCTTCGCGCGGCTTCGGCGGGGGTGGACGAGGCCAGGGCGGCCGGGCGCGCACAGATCAGCCTCGTCGGAACGGCCGGCGTGCAGGAAACCTATGGCGACACCGGCCAGCGCGACACCAGCGTGTCGGCGGTGGCGCAGGGCCGGATCCCGCTGTTTTCGGGCGGCGCCGTGAAGGCGCAGGTCAATTCGGCAAAGCTGCAGCGCGAACAGGCGCGGCGCCGGATCGATGCGTTCGAGACGCAGGTGCGGGCGCAGGTGGCGCAGTCCTGGTACGGCTACGATGCGGCGACGCGGGCCATCGAGGCCTCGCGCCGGCAGGTCGAGGCGGCCGAAATTGCATATGAAGGCGCCAAACAGGAACTTGCGGTCGGCGTGCGCACCACGCTGGATGTGCTGGACCAGGAGCAGCAGCTGTTTGAAGCGCGGCTGGCGCTGGTCGGCGCAGAGCGCGATGCCTATGTGGCCGCCCACCAGCTGTTGCGGGCGACCGGCGGCCTCGACACTATCGGCTGAGCATCTGGCCTTCCGGCCGGTAACGCGTTAACTTTGTCAAAGGGTTGTTAACCGGATCCGGCCTACGCCTGAGCCCATGTCCGGGAAGTGATTCCAGTAACGAGGGGCTAAGATGGCCAACGAAGCGCACAAAGAGCCGACGATGGAGGAAATCCTCGCGTCGATCCGCAAGATCATCTCGGATGACGAACCCGTTCCGTCTCGCGCGCCCGGAATGTCGGCTGGGCCGGCGCTTCGGGAAGTCGCGCCGGGGCCGGTGAACGATTACGAAGACATCGAGGACGCCGCCGCCGGCGACATCCTGGACGACAGCGACCAGGCGATGTTCGAGGCGCATGAGGATCTGGCGCCGCAGCCTGCCCCGGTTTCGGCCAAGCTGACCGGCCCGGAATTCACGTTTGAAGAAATGCTGGGCGCGGCCCGGCAAGCCCCGGCCGAGCCTGCCCCGCCGCCGGTCACCCGCACCCCGCCTGCCCGCCCCTCTTTCCCCGCCCCGGAGACCACGATGCAAACGAGCGCCCGCTACGCCCAGACCGCCCTTACCGACGAGCACACCGCCGACATTGCCGCCGGCGCGCTCGGCAAGCTGATCTCCAGGATGGAGATTGCCGGCGACAACACCATCGAAGGTCTCGTCAAGGAGATGCTCAAGCCGATGATCAAGGACTGGCTCGATGCCAACCTCGCAAACATCGTCGAGGAGAAGGTAGAGGCCGAAGTCCAGCGTATCGCCCGCATGGCGCGCTAGCCTCATTTCCCAAACTTGATATAGGGAACGGCGCGCCCTCACCGGCGCGCTTTTCTTTTGCGCCTTTACCGGACCCCAGCCAGACGATGCTTGACCAGAGATTTGACCCCGCCGAAGCCGAAGCCCGGATCTACCAGGCATGGGAGGACACCGGCTGCTTCCGTCCGTCTGGGGATACCAGCGCGCAGGCCTATTCGATCGTCATCCCGCCGCCGAACGTGACCGGCGTGCTGCACATGGGCCATGCGCTCAACAATACGCTGCAGGATGTGCTGATCCGGTTCGAACGGATGCGTGGCAAAAACGTGCTGTGGCAGCCGGGCACAGACCATGCGGGCATTGCAACGCAGATGGTGGTCGAGCGCCAGCTGGCGAAGGAAGGCAACCTGGACCGCCGGTCGATGGGACGCGAGGCGTTCCTGAAGCGCGTCTGGGCGTGGAAGGAAGAATCCGGTGGCTCGATCAGGGGACAGCTGAAGCGGCTCGGCGCCTCATGCGACTGGTCGGTCGAGCGGTTCACGATGGACGAGGGCCTGTCGAAGGCCGTCACGAAAGTGTTCGTCGACCTGCACAAGAAGGGCCTGATCTACCGCGACAAGCGACTGGTGAACTGGGACCCGCATTTCCAGACGGCGATTTCGGATCTGGAAGTCGAGACGAAGGAAGTAGCGGGGCACTACTGGCACCTGCGCTATCCGCTGGCGGACGGCGTGACCTATGATCATCCGCTGAGGGATGAAGACGGCAATGTCACGTTCGAGACGCGCGGCTATATCGTGGTGGCGACCTCGCGGCCGGAGACGATGCTGGGCGATACCGGCGTGGCGGTGCATCCGGAGGATGCGCGCTATGCCGGGCTGGTCGGCAAGTTCGTTGAGCTCCCGATTGTCGGCCGGCGCGTGCCGATCGTGGCGGATGAATACGCAAACCCCGAGAAGGGTTCGGGCGCGGTGAAGATCACGCCGGCGCATGACTTCAACGACTTTGAAGTCGGCAAGCGCGCAGGGCATGCGCCGCTGAACATCCTGACGGCGGTTGCCGCCATCGTGGACGGCGCGCAGGCTGATGAGGCGGGTATTCCCGCTGAGCTGCGCGGGCTTGACCGGTTCAAGGCGCGTGAAGCGGTTGTCGCCGCATTTGAAGCCGCCGGCCTGCTGGAGCGGATCGAGGACCTGAAGATCGAGCAGCCGTTCGGCGACCGCTCCGGCGTGGTGATCGAGCCGTGGATGACGGACCAGTGGTACGTGGATGCGGGCACGCTGGCGAAGCCGGCGCGTGCGGCGGTCGAGGACGGGCGCACACGCTTCGTGCCGGAGAACTGGACGAAGACGTATTACAACTGGATGGACAATATCCAGCCCTGGTGCATCAGCCGGCAGCTCTGGTGGGGACACCGGATTCCGGCCTGGTATGGGCCGCGCAAGCTGGACGGCGGCGGCGAAAGCTATGACTTCACGGGCGCCGAGCCGCCGGAAGTGTTTGTCGCCGCAAGCGCGGCAGAGGCCGTGAAGCTCGCCGAGACCTTTTACAGGCGCTCCGTCCAGGTGTTCTCCAGCCAGGAGGACATGATGAATGACCTGATGGATACACCGCTGCGCCAGGGCGGCACGGAACCGGTCCGGATTTATCAGGACGAAGACGTTCTCGACACCTGGTTCTCCTCGGCGCTCTGGCCCTTCTCGACGCAGGGCTGGCCGGACAATACCGAGGCCCTGAAGACATTCTATCCGACGAGCACGCTGGTGACGGCGTTCGATATCATCTTCTTCTGGGTCGCCCGGATGATGATGATGGGGCTCGAGTTCACCGGAGAAACCCCGTTCAGGGATGTCTACATCCACGCCCTCGTCCTCGACGAGAAGGGGCAGAAAATGTCGAAGTCCAAGGGCAATGCCATGGACCCGCTGGAACTCGTCGACGAGTTCGGCGCGGACGCCCTGCGCTTTGCGATGAGCCGGATGGCAGGACAGGGCCGCAACATCCGCCTGTCGAAACAGGCGGTCGAGAGCAACCGGAACTTCACCACGAAACTGTGGAACGCGGCGCGCTTTGCCGAGATGAATGAATGCGGCGCGCCCGGCGGGATTGATCCGTGCTCGGCGCAGCGCCCGGTCAACCAGTGGATCCTCGGCGAACTGGCAGGCTGTGTGGCCGAAGTCACCAGGGGGATAGAGGATTACCGGTTCAACGATGCCGCCGGCGCGCTCTACAAGTTCGTCTGGAACACGGTGTGCGACTGGTATCTGGAACTGATCAAGCCGCTGCTGATGGGCATGGATGACGCGGCGAAGGCGGAGACGCGCGCGGTGTGCGGCTATGTGCTCGACGAGTCCCTGAAGCTGCTGCATCCGTTCATGCCCTTCGTGACAGAAGAACTCTGGGAGCGGCGCGCGCCGGGACGGGCGTACGACCAGGGCTTCCTGATGCTGCAGCAGTGGCCGGCGATCACGCAGTTCGGCCATGCCGAAGCGCGCGCAGAGATCGAATGGCTGATCGGGATGATCACCGAGATCCGCTCGCTCCGGAATGATCTGGGCGTGCCGGCGGGCGCGAAAGTGCCGATGACGCTGGTAAACCCTTGCCCGGCGGACACGCAGCGGCTGGAGCGCAATGACGACGTGCTGCGCCGGATGGCGCGGCTGGACGAGACGGCGACCGCGCCATCACAGCCGGCTGGCTCGGTATCGACGCTGGTCGGATCGTCCGTGGCGGCGCTGCACATCGCGGACCTGATCGACAGGGCGGAAGCGCAGAAGCGTCTCGACAAGGAAGTGGCGCAACTCGAGAAGGACATCGTCTCGGCCGAGAAGAAACTCGCGAATGCGGATTTCGTGGCGCGCGCCCCGGAAGAGATTGTCGAAGAGAACCGCGACAGGGTGAAAGACTGGTCTGCCCGGCGCGACAAGCTGAAAGCGGCGCGCACATCGCTGGCCGGTATTTCGTGATGCCGCGCCTCATCAGCCTGCTGTCGGTTTTTCTGGTTGCGGCCTGTTCGGCAATTCCGGAGGCACCCATGCCGGTCAAGCCTGAATGGCGGCTCGTGATTCATGGCGGCGCAGGCGTTATCCTGCGCGAAAACCTGTCGCAGGAAATGGAAGCGGCCTACACGGCGGCGCTCAACGAGGCGCTCGAAGCTGGCGCAAGGGTTCTGAGCAGCGGCGGTGAAGCCATCGACGCTGTCGAAGCCGCCGTGCTGGTGATGGAAGACAACCCGCTGTTCAACGCAGGTTATGGCGCTGTGTTCACGGCGCAAGCGCGCCATGAGCTCGACGCCGCCATCATGGACGGGCGGGACCGCAATGCCGGCGCCGTGGCCGGGGTGATGCGCGTGAAGAACCCGATCAAGGCCGCGCGGGCCGTGATGGACAAGTCCGAGCATGTGATGTTCGCGGGGACGGGCGCGGATGCCTTCGCCGAGACGCAGGGCCTCGACATGGTCGACAACACCCACTTTGATACCGAATGGCGCCGGCAAGCTCTGGAGCGGGTCCTCGAAGACCGCGCGCGGACGGCGGCAGACCGCCACGGCACGGTCGGCGCCGTCGCAATCGACACGAACGGCAACCTTGCCGCCGCCACAACGACGGGCGGCATGACGGCCAAGGCGGCGGGCCGGGTCGGCGATACGCCCCTGATCGGCGCGGCGACCTATGCCGAGAACGGCGTCTGCGCGGTTTCTGCAACGGGGCACGGCGAGTATTTCATCCGCGTCGGCGTTGCCAAGACGATCTGCGACCGGGTGAAGCTGGCGGGCGAACCGATTGCGATTGCGGCAGGTGTAGCGCTGGACGAGGTCGCAGCCCTGGGCGGCGATGGCGGCGTGATCGTGATTGACGGCGCGGGGACGCCGGCTTTCGTTTTCAATTCGGCCGGAATGTATCGCGGCGTGATTGACGCTTCCGGGGCAAGGGTCGCCATTTACGGTGATGAATAAGCTCTTTTCGGTAAGGAAATTGCGCGCTAGGCCCTTTTCGCAACTCCGAACGGGAACGCGCTTCAATGACCAAGACCTGGGATAAGTCCCGCCTGCCCTCCCGCCATGTGACGGAAGGCCCCGAGCGGGCCCCGCACCGCAGCTATTATTATGCGATGGGCCTCTCCACGAAGGACATCAGGAAGCCGTTCGTCGGCGTGGCATCCTGCTGGAATGAAGCGGCGCCCTGCAACACGGCGCTGATGCGCCAGGCGCATGCGGCCTCGGCGGGCGTCAAGGAAGCGGACGGTACGCCGCGCGAGTTCTGCACGATCACCGTGACCGACGGCATCGCGATGGGCCATGAGGGCATGCGCTCGTCGCTGGTCAGCCGCGAAGTGATTGCGGACTCGGTCGAGCTGACGATGCGCGGGCATTCCTACGACGCGCTGGTCGGCGTGGCGGGCTGCGACAAGTCCCTGCCAGGGATGATGATGGCGATGCTGCGGCTGAACGTGCCGAGCGTCTTCATCTATGGCGGGTCGATCCTCCCGGGCCAGTTCGAAGGCAAGGATGTCACCGTGCTCGACGTGTTCGAGGCGGTCGGCGCCCATGCGGCGGGCTCGAGCGAGATGTCGAGTGCAAAGCTTGAAGCGCTCGAGAAGCTCGCCTGCCCCGGTGACGGGGCGTGCGGCGGGCAGTTCACGGCGAACACCATGGCGTGCGTGTCGGAAGCGATTGGCCTGGCGCTGCCGCTGTCATCGGCGCTGCCGGCGCCGTATCTGGAGCGCGACGCCTATTGCGTGGAGAGCGGCCGGGCGGTGATGCGGCTGATCGAGCAGAACATCCGTCCACGGGATATCTGCACACGTGAAGCGTTCGAGAATGCCGCGGTGGTGGTGGCAGCCTCGGGCGGCTCGACCAATGCCGCGCTGCACCTGCCCGCGATGGCGCATGAGTGCGGCGTGAAATTTGACCTCAAGGACGTCGCCGCGATCTTCGCCAAGACGCCGTACATCGCGGACCTGAAGCCGGGCGGCAATTACGTGGCCAAGGATTTCGGCGAGGCGGGCGGCGTGCCGATGCTGATGAAGACGCTTTATGAGGCGGGCCTCATCCACGGGCACTGCATGACGGTGACCGGCAAGACGGTGGCCGAGAACCTCAAGGACGTGGTGTTCAACAAGGACCAGAAGGTGATCCGCGAGGCGACCAGTCCGATCTCGCCGAATGGCGGCGTGGTAGGCCTTTGGGGATCGCTGGCGCCGGACGGGGCGATTGTGAAAGTCGCGGGCCTCAGGGAGCTGACCTTCTCCGGCCCGGCCCGGGTGTTCGATGGCGAGGAAGCCTGCTTCGCGGCCGTGCGCGAGCGCAACTACAAGGAAGGCGAGGTCCTGGTCATCCGCTATGAGGGGCCGAAGGGCGGACCTGGCATGCGCGAGATGCTGTCGACCACGGCGGCAATCTATGGCCAGGGCATGGGCGACAAGGTGGCGCTGATTACCGATGGCCGATTCTCCGGCGCAACGCGCGGGTTCTGCGTCGGCCATGTCGGGCCGGAAGCGGCCGAGGGCGGTCCGATCGGCCTGATCCGGGACGGCGACATCATCATCCTCGACGCCCTCAAGGGCACGATCGATGTGCGCCTCACCCCCGCCGAGATAGCAGACCGCAAGCGGGAGTGGACACCGCGGATCACCAGGTATGGGTCCGGCGCACTGCAGAAGTTCGCAAAACTGGTCGGCCCGGCGCATGAGGGCGCGGTGACGCATTCCGGGTTCGCCGGAGAGCTGCACGTCTACGCTGACATCTGAGCGGGCCCTTTCAGGAAGGCGGAGCACACCTTATGCTCGGTGATCTGGGCACAAGCGGGAACCGGGCATGAGTGACAAGGATCAGATCCCGGACGCGGGCGCGCCGCTTTCGCTGGGCGACCTGCCGCCGGAATTTGCCGGGTTTGCCCGTATCTACGAACAGGAAATCCGGCCTGGCCTGTTGGCCCGCGAGGCGGAGCGGGTCGCGGCAGCGCAAAAGGCAATCCAGACGCTCTGGATCGGCGGCGCCATCATTGCCGCGGGTGTGGGGATCGGATTTGCACTTCTGAAGCTGCCGGCGGCGGCGATCATCGCCGGCATCATCGGTTTCGGCGTGATCGGCTGGGGCAACATGGGCATCTCGCGGCTCGCCGGCGAAGCCAAGGCGCTGATCGTCGAGCCCGTCGCGCGCCAGCTGGGCCTGGCGTTCACGCCCGCGCCCGGGACTTGCGAGGCGATCTACCGGCACAAGGATGTCGGCGTGGTGCCCGGCTGGGACCGCTCGAAGTTCGAGGACCTGGTTACCGGCAGGCGGGGCATCGTGGATTTTGAACTGTTCGAGGCCCACCTTGAGGAAAGGCGCACGACAACCGACTCAAAAGGCCGCACACGGACGACCTGGGTGACGGTGTTCCAGGGCCAGTGCCTTCGGCTGGACTTCCACAAGACCTTCTACGGCCGCACACTGGTGACCCGCGACATGGGGTTCTTCAACCGGTTTGGCGGCGGCAACGGCATGCAACGTGCGATGCTGGAAGACCCGAAGTTCGAGAAGATATTCGAAGTCTACACCACCGACCAGGTGGAAGGCCGCTACCTGCTGACGCCGGACCTGATGCAGAAGCTGGTCGATCTGGAGGAGGTTTTCCGGGGCGGCAAGCTGAAGGCGGCCTTTGATGGCGGCGAAATACTGATCACCGTGCAGGGCGGAAACCTGTTCGAGCCGGGATCGATGTTCAAGCCGCTCGACAGCGCGGACCGGGTGCAGGAGCTGCTGAAGGATTTTGCGGCGGTGTTCGGGCTGATCGATGCGGTGACGGCCGGACGCAGCAGGATGCCGCCGCCAGCAGCCTGATCCCAGGCCTGCAGGTTTCCGCGCTGTTCATGGCGCCTTCAGGCGGCTGCCGAATAATTGCCGCAGTGATCGGAGAAACACGTGTCCATGATGCGCAGCGCAATCTCATCCGGATTTCTGGCAATGGTGCTGGCAGGGCCTGCCGTCGCCAACGGCAAGGTTGACGTGGCCGCCTGCAAGGCCATGCAGGCGACGCTGGCGCCGCGCGAAGCGGAGATCAGCGAGCTGACCGGGCAGCGCGGCGCCTCGGCGCTGCGCGCTGAAGAGGCCGGCATTGCCTGGGAAGACGCCGAGATCCACCGGCTTGTTTCGGCCGCGCATGCAGCCACCGCCGACCGCGAGCTTGCGGCGTATGACGCAGCCAGGAAGCAGTTCGCCCGGGATGAACTCGCGCTGCAAAGCGCCGTGCAACAGTTCAATACCGACGTGTCTGTCTACAACACGCGCTGCACCCCCAGGGGATAATGGTCAGGGCGTAACGATCGGGAACGGCTCCGGCGCGGCCGGAGGGTCAAGGACGCCGAGCAGGACCGCGGCGGCGGTCGGATCCCCCGAGATGGTCAGCGCGCCCTTCATCACGAGGTCAGCCGGCTTCTGGCCTGCGAAGATCATGCCCAGGAACGCCGCCTTCGGCATTGTGAGCGTCGCGTCTGCAGGCTGGCCGGTGCCCGGCTCGTGCACGAGGACGGAGTTGCGGATGCTGACGAGGCGGGTCTCGCCAAGGTCCGGGAACACGAACGCGATGGTGACCGATTTTCCGTCCGCAAGCTGGGGATCGACGCGCACGGCGAGCAGGTCGAACACCTGCTCGACCGAAATGGCAGAGACGACATCCGAAGAGAGCGCTGACATCCCAGACGGGCCAGGATCGGCACGCGCTTCGGCGGCGCCGGTCAGGTAGATGTTGCGCCAGAGCGAGCCTTCGGCCTGGTAGCCCATCTGCTCGAAGGCCCTGGCGAGGAGTTCGCGCGCTTCGGTGTTCGTGTCATCGGCAAAGACGAGGTGGCTGGCGACTTCGGCCGCCCAGCGATAGTCGCCTTCGCTGAAGGCGGTCTGCGCGGTCCGCAGCGCCCTGGCCTTGCCGCCCATGGCTTTCACGTAGCGAACCGCGGCCTCTTCAGGTGGCCAGGGGTTCAGGTTGGCCGGGTTGGCGTCGTACCAGCCGAGATAGCGCTGGTACACGGCCTTCGAATTGTGGGCCATGGTGCCGTAATAACCGCGATTGTACCATTTGGAGGCGAGGCTGCCGGGAAGGGCGATGACTTCGGCAATCTCTTCGGCGGTGTAGCCCTTGTTCATCAGGCGGACGGACTGGTCGTGGAGGTATTTGTAGGCGTCGCGGTGCGAAGCCATGAAGGCCACCACATTCTCCTGCCCCCAGCGCGGCCAGCCATGGGAGACGAACATCACGTCGGTGCGCGCGCCAT
Organism: Hyphomonas sp.; assembly: GCA_016124495.1. Lineage (GTDB taxonomy): Bacteria > Pseudomonadota > Alphaproteobacteria > Caulobacterales > Hyphomonadaceae > Hyphomonas. The sequence continues at coordinate 23,508 of WGNP01000015.1, forward strand.
AAAGGTGGATCGACTCAGTGAGATAGTCCGCCCACAGCTTCGAATCGCGCACGAGCGCGCCGCGCGGCGGCAGCACGTTGTGCATCGTCGGGTTGGCATTCTCAGCAAGGCAAAGCGCCTTCAGATGCGGGAGGTAGAAGTTCATCTCAGACGGGGCTTCGGCGCCAGGGGTGATCTGGAACTCGATCTCGATCCCGTCGATGACGAGCTTCTGGCCGGTTTCTGTGATCGTCACAGTCGGTGCGATCAGGCTGATGGAGCCGTTCGGGAGGCCGGTGCCGATGCCTGCGCCGCCCTGCCCCGCCGGGCCGGGCATCAGGCCGGTGCCGAACTGGTAGCTGGCGCGGCGGCTCATGGCGGGCCCCGCGATCAGGTTCTCGCTGACCGCGTGCTCCATGAAGCCTTCCGGCGCGATGATCTGCACCTTGCCAGCGGTCACATCCGCGTCCGACACGATGCCTTTGACGCCGCCGAAATGATCACCGTGGCTGTGCGTATAGATCACGGCGACGATGGGCTTGTCGCCGATATGCTCGCGCACCAGCGACATGGCGGCGGCGGCGGTCTCGGTGGCGGTGAGCGGATCGACGATGATGTAGCCGGTTTCGGTGGCGATGATGCTCATCACCGAAATATCGAGGCCGCGGACCTGCCAGAGGCCCGGCGTGACTTCGAACAGGCCGTGATTGTTCAGGAGGCCAAGGTGGCGCCAGAGGCTGGGGTTCATGGTATCGGGCGCGGGGCCTTCGGCAAAATCATAGGCGCCGGCGTCGAAGACGACGCGTCCATCCGCGGCCAGGATCCTGGTGTCTTTCAGGGTCGCGATGAAGCCCTGGCTGGCCAGCGCGTTCTCGCTCTCGTCCGCCCAGGGAAGGCCGTCCGAAAAGGCCTGATTGGAAGAGACTGTGGCGGATGTTGCAACGCCGGCGGGAGCGGTGACCTGCGGCGTGCAGCCCTGCAGCCCAAGACACACCGCAATGGCCGCCAGGGCGGATATGGATTTCAACACGGACTTCTCCCCGTTTATGCCGGGTTTTTCCAACCAGCGTACACCGCAGACCCTAGCGCGGAACGTGCCGGGCGCAACGGGACAATGGGCTGAATGCCGCAAGGGTATCTGGATTGCCCTCTGGACGCTCCGGCCATGGCCCGTCTATCTGCCTGACATGATGACCGGACCGACTTCCCACAGCTATATCTCGCAGCGCGTGCGCCTTCATTATGTCGATTGGGGCAATCGCGATGCCCCTCCCCTGATCCTGCTGCATGGCGGGCGGGATCATTGCCGCAGCTGGGACTGGGTGGCCGAGGAGCTTCGACACGACTGGCATGTGATTGCGCCGGACCTGCGGGGACATGGTGACAGCGGCTGGTCTGCGGATGGCGACTACTCGGTGCGCTCGTGCGTCTATGACCTCGCGCAACTGATCCACCAGAAGAAGCTGGCGCCGCTGACAATCGTTGCGCACTCCTATGGCGGAAACATCTCGCTGCGCTATGCCGGCATCTATCCGGAGAATGTGCGCAAGGTGGTCGCCATAGAGGGACTGGGGCCTTCGCCGCGCATGCTGAAGGAGCGGATGGCAGAGCCGATTGCCAAGCGGATGCGCACCTGGATCGACGCCAAGCGGGCGGCCGCAGGACGCAGCCCGAAAAAGTATGCGACGCTGGAAGAAGCCTATGAGCGGATGAAGGAAGAGAACAAGTATCTCTCCGATGCGCAGGCCCGGCATCTGACGATCCATGGCATCAGCCAGAACGAGGACAGCACCTATTCCTGGAAGTTCGACAACCACTTCCGCGTGATGGTGCCCTACGACTTGCCGCAGGACGATGTGGACGCGCTATGGCGCGAGATCACCTGCCCGACGCTCCTGCTCTACGGCCAGAACAGCTGGGCCTCGAACCCGGAAACGGATGGGCGGATTGCAAATTTCAGAAATGCGCAGGTCAAGGTCTACGAGAATGCCGGCCACTGGCTGCATCATGACCAGTTCGACCGGTTCGTGGCGGAGCTGAAAGCTTTCCTCTAGATCGCAGGGCGATCAGGAAAAATGCAGACGGCGGTATTTGCCGCGGAAGTAAAGCAGCGGATCCCGGCGCGGATCGAAGGTGGCACGCAGCACTTCGCCGACGAGTATGATGTGGTCGCCGCCGTCGTGCATCTGGTGGCGGCGGCACTCGAAGTTGGCGAGCGCGTTCGACAGAACCGGCGCGTCATGCCTGCCGCGCTTCCACGGCGTCTGGCGGAAGCGGTCTTCGCCGGGCACCGCAAACAGGCTGGAAGCGGGTTGCTGGCCGATATGCAGAACATTGACAGCAAAATGTTCGGCCAATGCGAGGGCCTTGAGGCTGCTTGACGTCTTGGCGATGCAGACGAGGAGCAGCGGCGGGTCGAGCGAGACAGAGGTGAAGGAATTGGCCGTGAGGCCGACCGGTTCGCCGCCCGTATCGAAGGCGGTCACCACGGTTACGCCTGTTGCAAAACAGCCGAGCGCGTCGCGCAAGGTGCGCGCGTCCGAGCCGGAGCGGTATTCCGGCACGAAGCGCGGGATGCGGCGTTCGAGGAAATCCAGCAGCGCCGCGCTGAACAGATCGCCGCGGTCGGAGGCGACGAGGTGACCGGCGTCCCCGATTTCGGCGTACTCGGCGGCGGGTATCTGCCCGGCAATGCGGCTGGCGGAGGCGGCATCGGTGATGTCGCAGAGGGCGCCGCGCACGAACAGTGCGGGCACGCGGATTTTGGGCGCGGCGGCCTTGAAGCGCCCGAGCGCGTCTTCGAGATCAAACCGCTCGGGCATGCGCGGATCCCAGGCGCCTCTGGCGGTTTCGGAGGCGGCGCGAAGCGTGCCCGCGGCCTCCCGGATGTTCGACAGGTTCAGCTCTGGCAGGGCATCTGCGAGGATCAGGCCGGAGGCAAGGTGTCCGCCGTCTTCGCCCACGGCCACGGCCGCGATCCAGCCGCCGAGCGAGGCGCCCACGATGACCGGGCGGGAGGGCAGCTGGGCCAGGATGGCGCGGAGGTCTTCGACATAGGCGCCAAACTCGTAGCGACCGTCGGCCGGCCACTCGCTTTCGCCGTGCCCGCGAAGGTCCAGGGCGATCACCTGCCGGCCCGCGCGCACCAGGGCAGCGGCTGCGTCGTTCCAGATGTCCCGTGTCTGGCCGCCGCCGTGCACCAGCAGCACCAGCGGATCATCGGGGTCCCCGCGCATGTCGCCGCGAATAACGACGCCGCCGAACCCCTTGAACTGCGAGACTGGCATGAGCGTTCCTTGATATCCGGGCCTGCGAGGGCGGAAGGCCGGATCGGCCCTTCAGGCTGATCTATGGCCAGCCTCTAGCGCGAACATGCGGCAATTACGAGACGGCTCGTCACAGGCCCGGGACGGAGACGGATCTGACGCCCGCAACCTAAATTTTCGGGATTTTTCCCTTCATCCATGGGCGGACCGAACAGGCCAGGCCGCAAGCGGTTCGCCGGAATGGCTGCACGCAATGGTTCGGTGCCGGGCAGCGCCCAGGCGGGGTCTTCGCCGCCCAGCCGGCCGGGCAGGTCTTCCTCCCCGATACCGGCGGTCAAACAGGCCGCGAGCCGCGTCAGGACTTCGTCGCCAACGGCGCGGCCAAGCCCGTCGTTCACACGTTTGAAGTGATCGATACCGGGCCTGAGTGCGGTCAATGCTTCCCGATTGTTCGAGAGCAGATACGGCTGCAGCGCAGGCAGGGGATCGGACGAGAGTTCGCGGGCGAGCATGAATAGTTCAATAACGCCCTGTAAAGAGCTTCCGTCGTCGCCCGCCCCGCTGTCACAAAGAGCTTGATAGCTACTGCAAGCCTGTTCTGTTTCGTGAGAGCTGTTGCCAGAGCAGATATCCCGAGAACGTCACCGCAACGCACGCAGCAACCAGGTGCAGCGCCTGAGGAGGGCAGACAGGTTCGAAATGCGATCCCGGAGGCTCGCTGGGCTTCCGGGCCTTCTGCGCCATTGCGCACACTTTCCGCCTTCCCCAGGCTGCCGGAACCGGCCCGTACCTGAGCCGACATCAGACCCGCCGGCCAGACCTCAGGGGCCCGTGAAGCGGATCGTGCCCGCCTCCAGTCCCGACAGCACAATATCCCGGCCCCCGGACTTCATCATCCATTCCAGCCGGTGATCCCTGTACTGGCGCCTGAAGAGGCCCGCCTTAACGGCCTGGTCCACCTGCGCCATGGCGCTGATCGACGCCTCGGATTCCTTGCGGGTCTGCGCCACGCTGGCACGCCCATTGGCCCGCTCGAACCAGCGTGAAAGGCGCGATCCTGCCGCCGGAGCAATGCCGAAGCCCGCTGCGCCGTTCAGGTAAGGGACCACGCTCAGATCGCCCCAGCCGAACTGCCCGCCGTTGAACCAGTCTGCATCGCCAAGATGGGTTTCCAACATCGCAAAGAACGCGTTCGCCTGGGCGCCGGCCCGGGCTTCCATGTGCGCCTTCAGCGGGCCGTCAGCGCGTTTGAAGAAGTTCAGCTCACCGAGACCCCAGGTGATGGCTTCGAACTGGGTATCCATCACGTCTTCAATCATGCGCACCTTCGCCCGGTTCGCAGGTTCAGCCGGCAGCATAGGCGGCGCAGGCCAGACGTCTTCGATGTATTCGAGGATGATCGTGCTGTCGAAAATGGCAGTGCCGCCATGGATCAGCGCCGGGACTTCGCCGCGCGGATTGGCGCTGGCAAAACCGCCGCCCGTCGCGCCGCTACCAATCCCCTCCGGCAAGCGCACCTCGAAGGGCACGCCCTTTTCACGCAGCGAAATCTTGACCTTCTGAGCGTAGGGTGAAAGCGGGTGTTCGTAGAGCAGCAGGTCCGGCATCGTTCATCTCCCAGGCGGCCTCACCAGAGCCACTCGGGTGCGAACCTGCCATGGGTTCAGCGGGAAACAAGCCAGCGATGCCATTGACCTCGCGTCCGGCAGGGACCGCGCTGGCTAGAAAACGTACTTGCTTGGAGAGACGCCGAAGGCGCGCTGGAACATGGCGCAGAACGCGCTGGCGCTGTCATAGCCGACGTCCAGGGCCACGTTGGTGACGTTGGATCCGGTCGATAGCAGCGACAGCGCTTCGAGCAGACGCACCTGCTGGCGCCACAGCGCGACACCCATGCCGGTTTCACGCTTGAACGCGCGCGTGAAGGTCCGCCGGCTCATGCCGGCCAGATCCGCCCATTTGTCGATGTCGCGCTGGTCGGACGGGTTTTCGATGATTTCGCGGCAGACCCGCACCAGCCGCGGGTCGGAGGGCATCGGCGCCGCGTAAGGCACTTTCGGCGAGGCGAGCAATTCGCTGATCAGCAGGCGGACGATCTGCCCTTCCCGTCCCGAAAGGTCGTAATCATTGTCGAACTGCGCGACTTCCAGAATCAGCGCCTTCAGCAGGGGGCCGACCTCCACGATATGGCACTCGGGGTCGTCGCGCTCATACTGGGGGTCTATGTACAGGGTTCTCAGTGAGACCGGGCCCCGGCAGGAGACTTCGTGCTGGATGCGGCTCGGGATCCAGACGGCCCGCTGGGGCGGGATCACAAAACTGGTTGTATCGGTGACCACCGACATTACACCGGAAGACGCATAGAGAAGCTGGATGCGCTCGTGGGAATGGGCGTTATCGACGAAGCCTGCCGGATACTCATCCGCCAGCGCAACCACCGGACGCCGGTTGAGATCGAGATCAAAAGTCCTCTTCATCCTGTCCTCTCGGGACCACAAATCCACGACCGATGATGCCATCGGCGCGGTATATGACAAGATGATGATGCCCCTCTTGGCCTGTTTGAGCAAGTATATGACCTGATTTTTCCTCATGGGCCAAATTCAGGTCAGCCCTTGATCAGATTCTGGACGCCGGGCTCAACGCGACAGCGACAGGCTCACGCCTGCCGCATAGCCGGAAGACCGCGAGGCCGTGACAACGCCGCCATCGATGCTGCGAGCAAAAGACTCCTCGTCGGCCAGTTCGGCCCGGGCATAGAAACCGATCACCACCCCCTCGGACACCGGGCGCGCGGCGCCGGCTTCGACACCGCCGTACGAGCGGGACGCTGACCCATCGCCCGGACGGACAAAGCCGGCGCGCGCCAAGGCATAGACTTCCCAAGCCTCAATTTCCCAAACGGGTCCGGCAGCCAGCTCAAGGCCCCAGTCCTCAAACTCTGCGTCGTAGAACCCGGTCAGCGAGGGCATCAACGGCGCATCGAGCCCTACCGAACCGGCGAGTTCCAGTGATGCCTGCTCGCCCTCGCCAGGAAAGGTCAGCCAGGTGGCCGACACATCGGCCGTATAGCCCTGCCCTTCCCAGGCAACGCCCACCGTATAATCCGCCTCATCCACGAAGGCGTCTGCGTCTGCGCCGACCGGCGTCAGCCGGTAGACCGCTCCGTACAAGGTTGCGCCGCCTACTTCCGTTTCGGCGCCCACTGCGGTTTCCAGAGTCAGCGGGCCGATCTGTTCGCCGCGGTCGATCAACGAAGACGAAACGGCAGCGTCCGCAAAGAAACGCTTCTCGCTGGCTTCTGCCATCAGCGGCAACCAGGTGAACGCGGTTGTCGCGGCGATAAGGGTGCGCATTTTCCCTGCTCCTTGTTGAGAGTGAATCGGTCCTAGGTGTGTTGCTGCTCAGTGTACGGACGTTGCCGGGTGTTCCTGAAGGGTCTCGTCATCGTAGAGCCGTCCATTCTTCAGCACGTAGCGGATCGCCAATGTGCTTCTGATGTCTTCCAGCGGATTCTTGTCCAGAATCACAAGGTCTGCGAGCTTTCCGGCCTCGAGGCTGCCAAGGTTCTCGTCTCGGCCGATCGTCACAGCGCTTCCCATCGTGGCGGCCCAGAGTGTTTCAGCCGGCGTCCAGCCGCCTTCGACATAGGCCTGCATTTCCCAATGCGTGCCGTAACCCGGAATGTCTCCATGCGCGCCGACCCCCACGGTGCCGCCCGCGCGGTGCATGCGCGCGGCGTTGGCGGCCACGGTTGGATAGGCATACTGGCACATCTGGTGGACGACGGGGTTCAGGAAGCGTGATGTCCGGAACCATTCGGGCACGAAACTGGCGTATTTTGAATCTGCAAAGGGATCGGTGCGGGAGATGAACACCTTCTCGGCGGGGATGCCGCCATGCGTGATCATCAGCGTCAAGGTACTGCTGGTTCCGCTCTTAGTATAGAGCTCCAAAACGTCCTTGTACTGATTTATCGGTGGGATACCGTGCTCGACGCCTGAAAATCCGTCCAGTATCTGGCTGAGCACGAGCTTGTAGGACAACGCACCTTCCGTGGTAACTGTCATCCCGAGTTCGTCAGCCGCCTGCGCCACCCACTGGCGGACCCGCCGGTTGCCAGTGCGATACTGTTTGAGATTCGAGAGCCGGTAGTTGTCGCGGTAGCGCTTAAGCACTGCAGAAACCTGGTCCTTCGTCCGGAAATCATAATAGTCGAAGATCGCAGGGCCGGTCGTGAACAGACGGGAGCCGGTGATGTCGCCCGTTTCAACAAGGTCCTGATAGGCCAGCATGTCGATCGATAGCGACGAGGGATCAAACAGAGTGGTCACGCCGAACGCGAGCCCGGTCTTCAGACCCCAGGCATCAAGGTCGAGGATATCGCGCCGGATATCGGCGACGTGGTAATGCGCGTCGATCAGGCCCGGGATGACATATTTTCCGGACACATCGACGACTTCGGCATCGCGGACATTCTTGAACGTGTCCGAAGGCGCGATCTGCCGGATCTGATTTCCTTCGATCAGGATGTCGTGGTTCTCTAGGATTGAGCCCGGAGCCTTGCGGTCCGTCATGGCGATCACATTTGCGCCCTTGATAAGGAGCCGACCCTGCGGGATATCGCGGTTCGAGATGATTGGAAGCACGGTTTGCACAGCGACCCGCTCTGTGCCGCCGCGCTCGAACACAATTTTTTTGACGGCGATGCGGTAGTATGTCGAGCCCGCAGTCCAGAAGACCGCGTCTCCGGTGTCACTCCAGCCAAAATAGTCTGCGCCGGACTCTGTAAGCTGCGTATGCGGACCATCCGGATTCGAAAGATCGAAACCGGCCGTCGTGTCCTCGCTAATCCTGTACAGATGCAACTGGTGGGCAATCTGTGCCAGTGCCCATTGCCCATCGGGCGAGACACGCAGATCGTCCGCCGCTACCGAGCCTTCCGAGAAGTACCAGCCCGGACCATCCGCCTGTGTAACGAGGCGCCGGTTTCCTCCGGCGAGCGCAACAGCTTCCACGCCCTTGTCACTGTTGAACAGAACGTCCGATGGATCGGCTCCGAAGTGAGGTGTGCCGCCGATGCGACCACTGGTCAGCACGCTTGGCGCGCTGCCATCCAGCGGCAGATAGACGAGTTCCGCGTCGCGCAGCTGGCCGAACTCCATATAGGTTTCGCGGCGCTTCTGGGCGGAGGATCGCATCACAACCAGCCCCTTTCCGTCAGGCGCAAAGACCGGGTGGGTGTAGAACGCCGCCTCTGCGGAAACCTTGCGGTTTGATCTTCCGTCCGCGCTGGAAATCCAGACGTCGCCGCCCGCTTGGCTTGTCCAGCTGACGGACGCAATTTCCTGGCCGTCCGGCGACCAGTTCGGATGATAGCCGGTGATGCCATCTGTACGCAGACGAAGAGGGGCAGTCCCTTCCGCGAGCGATTGGGTGTAGAGGTGCCCCAGCGCGGAGAAGGCCGCCCGCGTACCGTCCGGCGCTTCATCGGACGCCTGGATCAGGCGGGCGCGAACGGGACCTTCCTCAAACTCGGCGTGGTGACGGACCAAGGGCCCGAGGCCTTGTTCCACATCTGCCGTGAACGGAATGCGTTGCGGCTCACCGCCCTGCAGCGGAACCCGGTAGAGCCCGCCCGCCCGGTTGAGCACGATCTCCCGTCCGTCCGCCGAGAAATCAAATCGCGGGACGGCGTCACTTGTCAGCGCGGCGAGCAGGGAATCCGGATCGAGGGTGGTCAGTTCGGCGATCTCGCCTGTCGCCAGGTCGAGGCTGCTCAGCCGGGCGCTGGCGCCGCGCCGTTCCGCGAAAACGAGTTGCTCTCCGTCCGGCGAAAGCGCGGGCCGGAAACGTGCGAGGACCATGCCCTTGAGTTCCGGCGCCGGAAGGATCGTCTCCACCGTTCCGGTCAGCGGGTCCAGCTTCGAAATCTCCCAGCGGGGCACCTCGTCAAACGACGCGTCGCCGGTCAAACTGGACAGGTATATGGAGCGTCCATCGGCGCTGAACCGGGCGCCCAGCGAGTTCGCCGGATGTTCGCTCGCGGGATCGGCTACCGACGACCGCAGCACCTCCCCCATGTCGCCCGCCACCGGATGGAAGCGCCACAGCTCGTAGGCATTCCTGTCGGCCCAATAGCGGCTTACCAGAATGCTCTTTCCGTCCGGCGCCCATTCGGGCGACGTGAAAGCCGGATTGTCATCGTAGTATGAGATTTGACGCGGGTTGCGCCCGTCAGCATCCATGAGCCAGAGGTTTTCGGCGCCGGACCGGTCACTCAGGAACAGGACTGACGTCCCGTCGGGCGAATAGACGGGCTGTGCATCGAGAGCCATACCGGAGGACAGCCTACGGGCCTGTCCACCTTCATACGGCAGATCGTAGATGTCGCCCAACAGGTCGAAGACAATACGACTGCCGTCCGGCGAGACGTCCAGCGACAGGGGCGAGCCTTCACTGGTTTCAAACCGGATCCAGCGCTCCGGCTCCATCGGCAAGGTTTGTCCAGGCTTGGCGACCGGCGTCGGCATCTTGCCGGTGATGCCGGGCGTTTCCCCGCTGACGGGCGGCGCAACGACATCAGCCGTCTGCTGTGAGGTCTGAACACAGGCCGACAGCAGCAGGCACGCGGCGGCGATCAGGCGAGTCTGGAACGATTTTCCGTTTCCATTCACCTGACCGCCAGCCCGCTGCATGCGATACTCTACCCTGCCTGAAATCAGAACTTGCGGGTCACCGTGGCGATGATCTGCTGACCTGCACCATAGGTGCAACCGGCCGGTCCGGAACAGCGCGCAACGTAAACTTCGTCGAGCAGGTTCGATCCGTTCAGGGCGAAACGCCATTCCGCGGTGTCATACCGGATGATCGCATCAAACAGGGTCGAATCCTCGCCAGTAAACACAACCGGGTTGAACGGACCGGGCAAGGAGCCCTGGCTCTCGCTGGTGTAACGCACGCCTGCCCCGATACCGAAGCCTGCGAACATCCCGTCGCTGAAGGTGTAGTCCGCGAACAACGACGCCTTGGTTTCCGGCGTGACCGGAAGTTCCGCGCCGACTTCGACGGCCGTCGAGCTGGCGACCACTTCGCTGTCCGTCAGGCTGAGCGACGCGTTGATCGACAGCTTGTCGTTGATCCGGCTGACCGCTTCGAATTCGACACCGTTGACTTCAACTTCGCCGGTTTGCGTACCGAACACCGGCGTGACCGACGGCGACGTACTGACGACGTTCTTCTGCTTGATCTGGTAGGCCGCCGCGGTGAGCAGCAGCTTGTATCCATCCGGCAGGCCGCGCGCGTCATACTTCACGCCGGCTTCGAGCTGCTCGCCTTCGCTCGGCTCGAACTCCTGAAGGGTGACCGAGTCGCTGCCGAGGACGGGCTCAAACGACGTGGCGTAGCTGACATAGGGCGCGACGCCGCTGTCGAAGATGTAGTTGCCGCCGACACGGTAGGTGAACTTCTCCTGCTCGGTCTCGGCGCTGGTGGCGTTGTTCTCGATCGTCACCCAGTCCTGACGGCCGCTCAGCGTAAGATAGAGGTTGCCCAGACCGATATGGTCCTGAACGTAGAGACCCGTCTGCTTGAGCGTCTGGTTGTTGAACGCAAACGGATAGCCCGGCTCAAGAATGGCTTGCGGCGCATAGACCGGGTTGAAGAGGTCAATCTGGTTGGCAAAGATGAAGCCGAAATCGGCCTTGTTCTCGACCTTGCGATAGTCGACGCCCGCGATGATCTCGTGCGTCAGGCCGCCGGAATCGAGCGTGACGTCGAAGCGGTTGTCCGTCGTGACACTCTTCACCGTCTCGGCGTAGGAGAAGTTGTACTGCTGGACCGTGCGGAAATCATCTGGCACGCCGTTGAAGTCGGCGTCGACCAGACCACCACCTCCGTAGATGCTCGTTGGCGAGGCTTCATCATAATCGCTGACCTTCAGGTTCGAGACGAAACTGACGGCGTCCGTGAAGGCATGCGTGAACTCGTAGCCAACCGCCCACTGGTCACGCTCAAATCGGTTGTTGGGATCGCCCACGTTCGTGGACGGATCAATCTGGCCGAGCGGGTTGGGCAGCAGCGTTCCGAAGACCGGAAGGAACCCGTTCGTGTCGCCCAGCACTTCGTCGGTCTGGAAGTAGCCAAGGCCCGTAAGGATCGTGTCGGGTGTGATTTCCCAGGTCAGCGCCGGCGCAACCAGAATGCGTTCTGCCGAAACGAGGTCACGTTCGGCTTCGCGGTCGAGATAGAGGCCGGTCAGCGAGTAGCTCACGGTATCCGAGAGCGGGCCATGGACCGTTCCCGCGACCTGCATGTAGTTGTCGGAGCCATATTTCGCCTGCACTTCGCCGCCGAACTCGCTGTCGGGGCGGCGCGAGATCTGGTTGTAGAGGCCGCCCGGAGGGGAGCTGCCGTAGAGGGCCGAAGCCGGACCTTTGAGAATGTCGAACGACTCGAACGCGTAGAGGTCAACGCCGACGCTGAGGATCGAGGTGGAAACCGGCGCGGCGAGGCCGTCGATGTACTGCTTGGGCGTGAAGCCGCGCACGGTCAGGAAGTCGAACCGCAGGTCGGGGCCGTAGTTCTCGCCGAAGGCGCCGGAGGTATAGCGCACGGCCTGCTGGGCATCGATGAAGGCGAGCAGGTCGATCTGGTCGCGCGTGATCACGGACACCGACTGCGGCGTCTCGATCAGCGGGATGTTCGACTTGTTGGCGGTGCCACCGTCTTCAGGCACATAATCCGGCGCGATGACGATCACGGTTTCCTGAATGCTGGGCGAGTCTTCGACTTCCCCCTCCTGCGCGAACGCGGCCGGCGCGAACACCGAGAAACTTGCGGCAGCGCCCAGAAGCGTGGCCTTGAACATTGCTTTCTGCGCTGATTGGCGATTGTTTCGCACCATGATTGCACCCTTGCTTCTTCGCCGTTCGCCCATTGCGAACTCAACACCGGTCTAACATCGGAAAGCCAGCGGCGTATTCCGGCTTTGGGTCTTGAACTGTCCTTTTTTGGCCAAAATGGGCGCACCCGGCAGAGCCTTTGGCCCGGCGGACCCGATAAAGGTGATTTTCGGCCCGCCTAGTTATGGCCCGTTTCCGTCAAGTCACTTATCGTCCGGATTGAACAATAGGCAGGAGAAGGCGCATGGCTGGCGTCGCGACCAAAAACATCTGGCTCGTCCTGCACCGGTGGTTCGGTCTGCTGACCGCTGTGTTCCTTTTCATTGCAGCAGTGACGGGCTGCATCCTGACCATGCGCGCGTCCATCGACCGGGCCGTGAATGGAGACCTGTTCGAATACGCGGGCGAAGCGTCGCAGAGACTGGACCCGATTGACGCGGTTGCCCGGTATGAGGCGGCAAATCCCGGCGTACAGGTCATGGTGTTCCCGCTGAACCCGCCTGCAGACGAGAACATTTCCATCTCGGTCAGCGCCAAGCCGGGTGAACCGTCCATCGGCGAGGATGAAGTGTTCCTCGATCCGTCGACCGGCGACGTCGTCAGAAGCCGGAGCACGGATGCAGGCTTCTCTGGCCGGCAGATCATTCCGTTGCTTCTGGAAATCCACTATACTCTGTATGCGGGCGATAGTGGCCGCATCTTCATGGGCTTCATTGCGCTGGGCTGGCTGATCAGCGGCATCATCGGCCTCTACCTGACGCTGCCGCGCAAAGCGCCTTTCCTCCAAAATTGGGCGCCGGCGTGGACGTACAGCCCGAAACGTTCATTCGCCCGACAGATGCTCGACTTGCACCGATCGAGCGCCCTTTGGCTTTTCCTGTTTCTCATCGCCCTCGCGTTTACCTCGGTCGCGCTGAACTTCTTCTCCGAAGTCTACGATCCGGTGGTCACCACGATCTCGCCGCTCAAGAAGTCCCTGTTCCATCTGGATGCGCCGTTCCCGAACGGTATGGTTCCATCACTGACCTACGCGGACGCCCTGGCCCTCGCGCAGCAACAAGCAGAAGCCAGCGGCGTGGAATGGCAACCCGCCACAGCGCTCTATTACCCCAACTGGAACCTCTACGGCGTCACGTTCAGCGACAACGGCATCCTGAACTACAAGTATCTCGGTCCCATCTACTACTATTTTGATGCAGCCAGCGGCGCCTTCATTCATGAGGTCAATCCCTATACGGATAGCGCAGGCCTCGTGATGATCCGGATGGTGTATCCGGTTCACAGCGGCGAAGTGGGCGGGCCGTTGACGGTCTTCCTGGTCTTCCTGCTGGGGGTCGCCACAGCGGGTCACTGCATCACAGGCGTCTGGCTCTGGCTTAAAAAGCGCGGGCCGCGAATTGCCGCGAAGAAAATCCGCCTGTAAATTACCGCAGACGCCTGATGCGCAGCCCGGCCGGCGATACACCAATGACCCATGACAAGAGTGCCTCGATGAACCTTCAGCCGCAGCCGGTCACCGATGACATTGACCGCGACATCCGGATCTTCGTCGAGAAAACGTCAGCCGATTACGAGGCTTTGTCTCATGGCGCGGTGCCCTCGCTCGCCCGCCGCCGCGAAATTGCCGAGCAGGTGCGCACACCCTGGGTGCGCGGCGGGCCGGACATGGCACAAACCCGCATGGTCACTTTCGGCGCCGCAAAAGTGCGCGCCAGAATCCACATTCCTCGCTCGGGCGCCGGCAACGGCACCCTGATCTACATTCACGGCGGCGGCTGGACGGTGTTCAGTATCGACACGCATGACCGCCTGATGCGCGAATATGCCGAGCGGGCGGGCTGCGCGGTGGTCGGGCTCGATTATGCGCTGTCACCGGAACACCGTTTTCCGCGCGCTCTCGATGATGTGGACGCCTGCACCCACTGGCTTTTGACGCACGGCGCGGACGAGGGCCTGAATACATCGCGCATCGCCTTCGGCGGGGACTCCGCCGGCGCGAACCTCTCGCTTTGCGCGACGTTGCGCATGCGCGATCGCGGCGAGGCGTTACCCACCGGGCTCGTCTTGAACTACGCCGCGCTGGATACGCAGCCGCGGGCCTCCTGGAAACGCTTTGATGGCCAGCCTTACATGCTGAACGTCGACGAGATGGAGGCGTTCTGGATGAACTATCTGGGTGCGCCGAGTACGGATAATCCCTATGCCCGCCCGCTCCTGGCCGACCTTGCGGACCTTCCGCCCGTACATCTCTGCATCGCGCAGTGCGATATCCTCGCGGACGAGAACCACGAACTCGCCGCCCGGTTGGCCGCCGCCGGCGTGAATGTCTCCGCCATCGTCTACCCCGGCGCGACCCACAGCTTCCTAGAGGCTGTGCGGATTTCCGAATGCGCGGACCGCGCCATTCAGAACGCGTCCGATTGGCTGTCCCTTCTTTTTGCGACATGAGCGCCCAATTCGAGAATGTCGCGCTGGACGAAGTGGTTCGCTTCGTTGAAGCTTACCCGCTCGCCTGGATCGTACCGGTCGGTGCGCCCGATGAAGCGCGGTTGATGCCCTTGATGATGGAGCTGGGCGCAGATGGAAAGCCTGCCACGCTGCTGGGCCATCTTCCCCTCAAGTCACTCGCCACCGACATGCTGCGAACCAACCCCGCCGCGGTGTGTCTGTTCCTGGGCCCGAACGCCTACATTCCGCCCGGCTGGATCAGCAAGCCCGGCTGGGCGCCGACCTGGAACTTCGTCTCCCTGAAAGTCACCGGCGACCTGGTGCCGGATGAAAGCCTGACGGATGAATCGGTTCGCAAGGTCGTCCACCACATGGAGTCGCGCGCGGGCTCAGACTGGACCGTCGAGCGCGTCGGGGCCCGTTTCGAGCATCTGTTGCGCGGGATCATCGGATTCCGTATGCGGATCGAAAGGCTCACGCCGCGCTTCAAGACCGGGCAAGACGAGTCCGAGCAATCCTATGCTGAAATCCTCTCGGCACTGACGGGTCATCCACTGCGCGACTGGATGCGTTGATCCTATGCCGCGCCGGAAATTCTGGCCCGAACGCGAAACCTAAAGTCCCGCCCGGGTGCGCTGGCGTGCGCGCGTCCTGCTAGGGTCTGCTCACGACGTCAGCACGGCCCTGCATTTGCAGCACCGATTGAGCGAGCCCCCTCATGCCCCTCCCCCCGAACCAGCCAGTACGAGACTTCGCGCCGGGCTCCCCGGAACGTGCCCGGCTGGTTGCCGAACTGGACCGCCAGCGCGCCAACCTCCGGCGCATCCTGCCGGTGATTGACGGACGCAAGATCGACACTGGCCGGGATGTCGAGATGCGGGAACCCCATGCCCACCGGAACTCCCTGGGCTCCTACGCTGCGGCAGGCGCGGCGGAAGCGGACGCGGCTATCCGGTCCGCTATCGCGGCCCGCCAGGATTGGTCCCGGATGAGCGGCGCGTCCCGGCGGGCGATCTTCTTGCGCGCAGCTGAACTGCTGGCTGGGCCCTTCAACGAGCGCCTCCTTGCAGCGACCATGCTGCAGCAAAGCAAGACCGCCTTTCAGGCCGAAATAGACGCGTCCTGCGAGCTGATCGATTTTCTGCGGTTCAATGTCGCGTTCGCCGAGCAGATCGAGGCGATGCAACCCTTATCCACGCTCGCGGAACAGAACCGGCTCGAGTATCGCGGTCTCGACGGCTTCGTGTTCGCTGCCTCGCCCTTCAACTTCACCGCCATCGCGGGCAACCTTTGCCTCGCGCCCGCCCTGATGGGCAACACGGTGGTGTGGAAGCCCTCCGAGCGCGCCGTCTACAGCGCCGCCTTTCTGATGGACTTGTTCGAGGCTGCGGGCTTGCCGCCCGGCGTGATCAACATGCTGCCCACGGACAATCCTGCCAGGGTCGGCGAGACTGTGCTCGCCAGCCCGCACCTCGCCGGAATCCACTTTACGGGCTCGAGCGGGGCGTTTGACCGTCTCTGGCAAACGACGGGTCACGCTGTATCGCGCTACCGCAACTATCCGCGCCTGGTCGGCGAGACGGGCGGAAAAGATTTTGTGCTCGCGCACACCTCTGCCGATGTGGACGCGCTGGTCACGGCCTTGGTTCGAGGCGCTTTTGACTATCAGGGCCAGAAATGCTCCGCCGCCAGCCGGGCTTACATTCCGCAAAGTCTCTACACGGAAGTCTGCGAGCGGCTTGCCGCCACCGTCAGCGGCCTCTCGATGGGCGATGTGACGGATTTCCGGAACTTCATGGGCGCCGTGATCGACCAGCGTGCGTACGATACGGTATCGAGCTTCATAGATTTTGCGGGGACTTCCCCCGGCCACCGGACAATTGCCGGCGCGCACGCCTCCGACGAGGACGGGTACTTCATTCCCCCAACCGTCATCAGCTGTGATGCCCCCTGCTCGCGCCTGATGACCGAAGAGATCTTCGGTCCGGTGCTCGCGCTGCATGCCTACCCGGACGACAAGCTGGAAGACACGGTCGCCCTCGTCGATCAATCAAGCTCCTATGCCCTGACGGGCGCAATCTTCGCGCAGGATCAGCGCGTCATCGACCAGCTCTCTCTTGGCCTGCGGGACGCAGCCGGCAACTTCTACATCAACGACAAGCCCACCGGAGCCGTCGTCGGCCGCCAACCGTTCGGCGGCGCGCGGCGTAGCGGCACAAACGACAAGGCCGGCAGCATGATCAACCTGCTGCGCTGGACATCGCCCCGTACGATCAAGGAAACCTTCGTGCCGCACACCTCCCCGCTCTATCCGCATATGGCCGGTTGAAGCCACCGGTGAGCTGCCCGGCAAAGAAAAAGGGCGGACCACAAAGGCCCGCCCTCAGTTTTTCAGGAAACTGTCCCGGCCAGTCCGGCCGGGATTAGCCCTCTGGCTTCACTACAGGTCCGTACGGCCCAGGTTCATCACCTTGGTCCATGCGGCGACGAAATCGCTGACGAACTTCGGATGGCCATCGCTCTGGCCATAGACCTCGGCGAGCGCCCGCAATTGCGAGTTCGAACCGAACACCAGGTCTGCGCGTGTCGCCGTCCACTTCACCTGGCCGGTCTTGCGGTCGCGGCCTTCGAACGTGTCGTCCGCAGCCCGTGTCCAGGCCGTGCCCATGTCGAGCAGGTTGATGAAGAAGTCATTGGTCAGCGTTTCAGGACGCCCGGTCAACACACCGTGCTTCACCTTGCCTGTGTTGGCGTCCAGCACACGCATGCCGCCGACAAGGACGGTCATCTCGGGCGCCGTCAATGACAGCAGCTGTGCCCGGTCAATCAGCAGTTCTTCGGCCGGTCTCTGGATCGCCTTGCGAACGTAGTTGCGGAACCCGTCAGCGGTTGGCTCCAGCGGCGCGAACGAGTCGGCATCGGTCTGCTCCGCCGTCGCATCGGTACGGCCCGGCGTGAACGCAACCTTGACGTCCTGTCCGGCCTTCTTCGCCGCCGCCTCAATCGCCGCGTTGCCGCCGAGTACGATCAGGTCTGCGATCGATACCTTCTTGCTGCCCGCACCGGCATTGAACTCTTTCTGGATGCCCTCGAGGGCCGCCAGAACTTTCGCGAGTTCAGCCGGCTGGTTGACCTCCCAGTCCTTCTGCGGGGCCAGACGGATGCGCGCACCATTGGCGCCGCCCCGCTTGTCGCCCTGCCGGAACGTTGCCGCCGAGGCCCAGGCCGTATTGACCAGCTGGGAAATCGACAGGCCGGACGCGAGGATCCTGCTTTTGAGAGCAGCAATATCCGCTTCGCCGATCAGTTCATGATCGACCGCCGGAACCGGATCCTGCCAGATCAGATCTTCTGCCGGAACTTCCGGGCCGAGGTAGAGCGCTTTCGGCCCCATGTCGCGGTGCGTAAGCTTGAACCAGGCGCGCGCAAACGCGTCAGCAAACGCCTGCGGATTCTCGTGGAAGCGCCGCGAGATCTTCTCGTAGACCGGATCGAAACGCAGCGACATGTCCGCCGTCGTCATCATCGGTGCATGCTTCTTCGACGGATCGTGCGCGTCCGGGATCATGTCCTCAGGCTTCACGTCCTTCGCACGCCACTGGTGAGCGCCCGCCGGGCTCTTGGTGAGTTCCCAGTCATATCCGAACAGCACCTTGAAGTAGCCATTGTCCCAGGTCGTCGGGTTCGGCTTCCAGGCGCCTTCGATGCCGCTGGTGATCGTGTTGACGCCTTTGCCATCGCCAAGGCTGTTGATCCAGCCAAAGCCCATGGCTTCCATCGGGGCGCGCTCCGGCTCCGGGCCGACATGGGACTCAAGTCCCGCGCCGTGCGCCTTGCCGAAGGTGTGACCGCCGGCGACCAGCGCGACGGTTTCTTCGTCATTCATCGCCATGCGGGCGAAGGTCTCGCGAACATCGCGGCCCGAAGCGACCGGATCCGGATTGCCGTCCGGCCCCTGCGGGTTCACGTAGATCAGGCCCATCTGGACAGCGCCGAGCGGGTTTTCGAGGTCGCGGTCGCCGCTATAGCGGCTGTTGGGCTTGTCGCTGGTGGCGAGCCATTCGGTTTCCGGGCCCCAGTAGACATCGTCTTCCGGCTCCCAGACGTCAGCGCGGCCGCCGCCGAATCCGAAGGTCTTGAAACCCATCGATTCCAGCGCAACGTTGCCGGTCAGCACGAAAAGGTCTGCCCAGGAAATCTGGTTGCCGTACTTCTGCTTGATCGGCCAGAGCAGGCGGCGCGCCTTGTCGAGGTTGCCGTTATCCGGCCAGCTGTTCAGCGGGGCAAAGCGTTGCTGGCCGGTGCCAGCGCCGCCGCGGCCGTCGCCGACGCGGTAGGTGCCGGCCGCGTGCCAGGCCATGCGGATGAAAAATCCACCGTAGTGGCCCCAGTCTGCCGGCCACCAGTCCTGCGAATCGGTCATCAGGGCCTGCAGGTCTTTCTTCAGCGCCTGGTAGTCGAGCTTCTCGAAGGCTTCGGCATAGTCGAACACCGGGCCCATCGGATTGGACAGCGACGAGTTCTGGTGAAGGATCCTGAGGTTCAGCTGGTTCGGCCACCAGCCTGCGTTCGTCGGCGCCGCAGGGGTGGTGACACTACCGTGCATCACCGGGCACTTGGTTTCCGTAGTCATGTTTTCTCCAGGGGTCGTGGGTTAACAGAATCTGTTGCGACAGGCTGACGCTTCGGCCGCTATAGATCAAATAGATTTTGCGCGCCCGAGCTATAGGATAGCCCACTAGCAGTCAGCGTCGGCGTCTCAGGCAGTGGCAGACTTGCGCGTAAACACGGTCTGGGCCTGGCAGAACTCCAGCACACCTTCCGGTCCGCCTTCGACGCCAATCCCCGACTGCTTGAAGCCGCCAAAGGCCGCGTGCGGGCTGAGATGCTGGCTCTCGTTGATCCAGACGGTCCCGGCCTGCAGGCGGGTTGCGATGTCCTGCGCGCGGTCGATGTCGCTCGACCAGATCGAAGCGCCGAGGCCATACTCGCTGTCGTTGGCGCGGCCGATAACTTCGTCGAGATTGTCGAACTTGAGCAGCGGCAATACCGGGCCGAACTGTTCCTCCTGCACGATGCGGGCGGACTCGGGCGGATTGTCGAGAATGGTGATCGGCACGAAATAGCCCGGCACCCCGGAGGCCTCGCCGCCGATCAGGAACTTGTAGCCATTGTCCCTGGCATCCTGGATCAGTTCCAGAACGCGCCTGTACTGGGCGGAGTTCTGGATCGGACCGATCTGGGTGCCCTGCTCCGCGCCGTCACCGATCTTCACGGTTTTCGCATATTCGACGATCGCCGCCTTCAGGGGTTCGTAGATGTCCTTGTGGATGTACATCCGCTTGGTGGCGATACAGATCTGACCGGTATTTCGGAACGCCGCCCAGAACAGGTCTTCCGCCACCTTCTTCACGTCCACATCGGGCATCACGATGGCGGGATCATTGCCGCCGAGTTCAAGCGTCACGCGCTTCAGCGAATGCGCCGCGCTCTCCATCACTTTCTTCCCGGTCTGGGTCGAGCCGGTGAAGCTCACCTTGTCGATGCCCTTGTGCGCCGTCAGCCAGGGACCGAGACGGTCCGATCCGGAAACCACGTTCAGCACACCGTCCGGCAGCACGCCGCGCAGCAGTTCGCCGATGCGCAGCGTCGTCAGCGGTGTCGTGGGGGCCGGTTTCAGCACGACCGTGTTACCCGCCAGCAAGGCCGGGCCAAGTTTGAACGCCGCCAGGATGACCGGGAAGTTCCACGGCACGATTGCGGCGACGACGCCGATCGGCCCGTAGCGCGTCACGGCATGCCGCTCGGCCGAGTCTTCCGAAACATGTTCCGGGATTTCGTGCCTGGAGGATTCCATCAGCCAGAAGGCGCCGCCGCCGACATCGCCTTCGGCGTCGGGGTGCGGCTTGCCCTGCTCGCGCGTCAGCAGGCGCGAAAGCTCCGGAATGTTCTGCATGATGATTCCGGCCATCACGTTGAGCAGCTCGCGCCGCTTGGCGATGGGCGTGGCCTTCCAGGCGGAAAAAGCGTCCCGGGCGGCCGCTACGGCCGCGTCCAGTTCCGCTTTGGAACAATCCGGCGCCTGTGCGAACACCTCGCCTGTCGCCGGATTCTCGACGCCGAAGGTTTCGGTGCCGGCAACTGCCTTGCCGTTGATGGTCATCGTGAACTTTTGGTCAGCCATTGCCGTGTCCTCCCGGTCTGTCGCGACACTCAACGCCACGCCGCGCGATTTCACAAGTCTGCAGACTTAATCCATTTTGTCACGATCCACCGCGCGCTGCACTTGCCTGTAAAACTCCCGCCGCGCTTCCCACTCCCCGCCCCGCAGTCCCAGCGCCGAAGTCCAGCTGGCGTTGGACGCGATCACGAGGTTGCGGTTCGGGTCGATGAAAATACCCTGCCCGAAAATTCCGTCGGCCTGGTAAGAGCCATCATCCCATGTCCACCACTGGTATCCGTACCCTTCACCGGGCGAGTTGATGTCGGCCTGTTTCTGTGTGGCGGCGGCGATCCAGCCTTCCGGCAGGATGCTCTCGCCGTCCACCACGCCGCCGGCCAGCATGAAAAGGCCGAACCGCGCAAAGTCCCGCGTTGTCGCCTGGATGCAGCAACCGGCTATCTCGCGGCCATCCTGTCCCAGCAGCCAGGTCGCGTCCTGCTCCATCCCGAACGGCGTCCAGATTTTCTCGGAGAGATACACGTTCAGCGTCTTGCCCGTCGCCTCGCTCACCAGCACGCCGATCAGGTTTGTCTCGCCGGTCGAGTAGTTCCATTGCTCACCCGCCGGATGGGCCCGCGACAGACCGGCCATGTAGGCGGCGACCGTGCTGACGCCTTCGACCGGCGCCTGCAGGTCAAACCGCGCCACATCCGAGTGTGGATCTTCATAATCCTCGTTCCAGGCGACGCCGGACGTCATCGTCAGCAACTGCGCGATGGTCACGGAGTCATACTCCGAGCCCTTCAGGCCGGAGATGTAAGTGCTGACAGGCTCGTCGAGGCTATTGATATAGCCGTCCTTCATCGCCGCGCCGACCAGCGTAGACGTCAGGGACTTGGCGACCGAAAAGCTGGTCCACCTGCCCGACGCGCTGAAATCAAGGCCGTAGCGTTCAAGACGCACCTGTCCGTTGTGCACGATGATCAGCGACGCGCTGCGCTGACTCGTAAGATAAGCATCAAGATCGAGGCCGAGATCCAGCGGCTTGCCGTCCGGCAGCGGATAAGCGGCGTCGCCCGCGGTGACCGGACGTGACCCCACGATCATCGGCACACGGTCGATCATCCGGAACCCGGCATCCCGCTGCGCCTGGCTCCAGAACAGGACATCCCGGCCAACCGGCGGGTTCTTGAGCAACGCCCGCCAATCCGGCCCGATCAGTACCCAGCCCGCTCCCAGCAGCACCAGCAGCACAGCCAACCCGATCCCTGTGCGGCGAACCCATCCGGCCATCTTATCCCCTCCCGTTTTTCCTGGCCCCTCCTATCTCGTCCCGCGCCGGACCGGAACCTGCCTTCCAACTCGTCCCCGTCGGTTGTTGACGCAGCGTCAGAACGATTTTGTCTCCAGAACCCGCTTGTCGGGATTTTTGAAACATGTTCTAATTTTTAAACATTATCGAAAAGGGACCTGAGCCAATGCCGGCCACCGAACTCTCGACTGTGCGCCAATCGATCCTGCCCAAGGGCGGCGACACCTGGCAGTCAATCGCTGCCCGCTGCCTTTCCGGCACACCGGAAGCCGAAGCAGTCTCCCAGTTGCAAAGCTGGAACCTGCACGTCTTCATGCGCGCCTCGGGCGCCGCCGGCAGCATGCGCGGCACAAACCCCATCCTGCCGAGCGATGTCATCTTCATCGAGCCGCCGCGCGCCTGAACATGAGCGGTGCAACGGTCAGCCAGGTCCAGATTGCGGCCGCCCATGACGGCGAAGCCGAACTGGTGCTGACGCTGTCGTTCGAGAACGGCGGCCAGTCTCTGGTCACTCTGGACGAGTTTGCCGCCCGCACGCTGCTCACGACCTGCGCGGCTGACTCGGCGGACGGTCTGATCGGCGCCAGCTGGGAACAGGTCCGCGACGCACTCGTCGCTTCATCCGGCAGGTATGCCGGCACTCAGAACACATAAAATTAGGGAGGATTTCGGAATGTACGATCTGGTGATCAGGAACGGCCGTGTGGTCGATGGCTCGGGAATGCCGGCCTACAACGCCGACATCGCGCTGAGCGGCAACCGCATCGCGAAAATCGGCCGCATCGCTGAAAAGGGCCGCAAGGAAATAGACGCTGAGGGCAAGGTCGTCTCGCCCGGCTTTATCGATCCCCACACGCACTTTGATGCCCAGCTGCTCTGGGACGGCTATGCCAAGCCCGCCCTCTCGCACGGCGTCACCACCATCGTGCCGGGCAACTGCTCGCTCTCTCTCGCCCCATTGCGCGCCGAGTTCCGCACCAAGCTCGTCGGCATGTTCAACCAGATCGAAGAGATGCCGCTGAAAGCTTTCAAGGAAGGCGTCGTCTGGGACTGGGAAACCTTCTCCGAATACATCACGCGCATCCGCAAGGGCCTCGCCATCAACGTCGCGCCGCTCGTTGGCCACTCGGTCATCCGCCTCTGGGTGATGGGTGAAGCCGCCATGGAGCGCACCGCCACACCAGAAGAGATCACCGCCATGCAGGGCGTGCTGCGCGAATGCCTCGACGCCGGCGCCATCGGCCTCTCGACCAGCTATGTCGACATGGACGAAAAGCTCCAGCCCGTACCCAGCCGCTATGCGGACGCCGCCGAAGTCGAAGCCTTCGCCAGCGTGCTCGGTGAATACGGCCGCATCCTGCAGATCGTGCCGGAATTCTACGACGCCGATCTCACCATCGCCCGCCTCGACCAGCTCGCAGAGATATCGCTGAAGTACGCAATCCCCACGACCTTCTCGCCGCTCTTCGTCAACGCCGACAACGTGGATGCTATCGACCGCGTCATGCGCCGCGTCGATGAACAGTTCGCCCGCGGCGCCCGGGTCTGGCCGCAAGTCCAGACCCGCCCGATCGACATCAGCTTCTGCTTCGCTGTGCCGAGCCTCCTCTTCATCCGCCTGCCTGGCTGGTACCGCATCATGCGCTTCGGCACGCCCGACCAGATCGTCGCCGCCTTCAAGGACCCCGCGACCCGCGAGAAGCTCGTCGCCGAGTCCGCTGTCTACAACGCCCTCTGGCCGAAACTCCGCCTGCGGCTGGTGCAGACCGAAGCGAACCAGAAATATGTCGGCATGACCGTCGGCGAAATCGCTGCCGCACGCGCGACCACGCCGATTGACGTGATGATCGACCTCTCCATCGAAGAGCACCTCGACGCCCACTTCCTCGCCGCAGACATGGGCCACAACTGCGATGAACGCGTCGGCGCCCTGCTCAAGCACCCCCGCGTCCACATCGGCGCCAGCGATGGCGGCGCACACATCCTGTCCTTCTCGACCTACGGCGACACCGGCTTCCTGTTCGCGCACTATGTCCGCGAACTGAACGCCATGTCGATCGAATCCGCCGTCAAGAAGATCACGTCCGATACGGCCAGTATCTGGGGCATCCCCGACCGCGGCCTCCTGCAGCAGGGCTACATCGCCGATATCGTGATCTTCGATCCGCAGACGATCAATCGCGGCGAAGAGAAATACGTCCAGGACGTTCCGGGTGATGGCAGCCGCTATGTCCGGGACGCCATGGGTGTGGATACGGTGATTGTCGGCGGCGGTGTCGCCTGGACGGCGGTCGCCGGTTACAATGCCGACACGCGAGGCCAGATCCTGCCCGGCGAGATGCAGGACACCCGCACGCTGGTGCCGGCATGAGCTGGCCTGGCGTCTCCCAGCGCCGGGTTGCCACGAACGGAATTTCCCTGAACATTGCCGAGGCGGGCGAAGGCCCCCTCGTGCTCCTGCTGCACGGATTTCCCGAGTCCTGGTATTCCTGGCGTCACCAGTTCGCGCCCCTCGCAGCGGCCGGCTACCACGTCGTCGCGCCCGACATGCGCGGCTATGGCAAGAGCGACAGGCCCGCCGGGATCACGGCCTATTGCCAGTCCGAAGTTGTCAAGGACATCATCGGCCTCGTTCCCGCCCTCGGCTACAAGACCGCCATCGTCATCGGCCATGACTGGGGCGCGCCCACCGCCTGGGCCGCCGCACTCAATCATCCGGATGTGGTGACCGGCGTCGGCGGACTGTCTGTCCCCTTCATGCCCCGCTCGCCGGTCCAGCCGATGCCGATGCTGCGCGAGATGTTCAAGGGCCAGTTCTTCTACCAGCTCTATTTCCAGGAACCCGGCGTCGCCGAAGCCGAGTTCGAACGCGACATCCGCATGTGCCTGAAGAAGTTCCTGGTGCTCGGCGGCGGCGAGACAGACCTCGCCTCGCTTCCGGTGAAAGGCGAACACGACGACATGTTCTCGAACATGCCGGAACCGAAGACCCTCCCGAAATGGCTGACCGAAGCCGACCTCGATTTCTTTGTCGAAGAATTCTCCCGCTCCGGCCTGCGCGGCCCGCTCAACTATTACCGCAACCACGACCTCTACTGGGAACTCACCAGCAACGCCCCGACCACGGTTCGCCAACCGGCAATGTACGTGGCCGGAACACATGACGGCGTGGTGATGATGGCTGCCGCAGGCATTGAGATGATGCCGCATTTCGTAACCGATCTTCGGATCAACAAGATGATCCCCGGCATCGGCCACTGGACCCAGCAGGAAGCGCCCGGCGCGGTCAACGAACTCATCCTGGACTTCCTCAAGCAGATCGATTGAACGCCAACGCCCATGTCAAAAACCGAAACAGTCATCGTCATCGGCGCCGGCATTGCCGGCCTCTGCACGGCGCTTATGCTCGCACCGAGCGGGCGGGCTATAACACTGCTCGAACGTGACGGACCCATCGAAAACCAGGATCCGGACCAGCTTTTCCGCGACTGGCGCCGCACGGGCGTCGGCCAGGTGCGCCAGAGCCATGCCTTCCTTGCGCGGCTGCGGACCATCATGAAGGCCGAGCATCCCCTTTTGCTGGAGCAGCTGAAAGCCCTCGGCGTGCGTGAACTGACGTTCGACAACATGCTCACCGCGCCGCAGCAGGCACTCTACACCCCCCAGCCGCAGGACGAAGAACTCACCTTCATCACCAGCCGCCGCACGACGCTCGAATTCGCCATGCGCCGCTATGTCGAAACGCTCGGCAACGTGGCGATCCGCTCCGGCTTCCTCGTGCGCCGCCTCGTCACGTCCAGGGCAGAGGACGGCGTCATCACTGTCTCAGGCGTCACCGGTGAGCAGGAGGGCGCCGGGATCACGCTGACCGCAGATGTCATTGTCGACACCACCGGCAAGAACGGGTTCACGTTCGACCAGCTGGTCGAGGAAGGCGCGAATGTCCGGGAAGAAAATGAAGGTGCCGGCATCCTCTATTTCACTAAGCATTACCGCCTGAAACCGGGCCAGCAGGAGCCCGACCGCAACGAACACCCGCCCGCCAGCGGCGACCTCGGTTACCTCAAATACGGCGTCTTCCCGGGCGATAATGGCAACTTCTCCATCACTATCGCCCTGCCGGAAGTTGAACTCGAACTGCGCAAGTCGATCCTCAATCCTGCAATCTTCCACCAGATCACGCTGAACCTCCCCGGCCTCCATCCGTGGACGAACAGCACCCGGTCCGAGCCGACCAGCAAGGTGTTCGGCATGGGCAATCTCGTCAGCCGCTGGCGCGATCTCGTCATCGAGGGCAAGCCCGCCACGCACGGCTACTTTGCCCTCGGCGACACGCTGATCCGCACCAACCCGCTCTACGGCCGGGGCTGCTCATTTGCTGCCGTGGGCGCGCAGCTGCTGCGCCGGACGCTGGACGAGACTGGCGACCCTGCCCAGCGGGCGATCCTGCTCCACCAGCGCCTCGAATCGGAGCTGCGCCCCTTCTATCTCACCCAGCGCCGTCAGGACCGGTCCGCCATCAAGCGTGCCCGCGAAACGCTGACGCCCGGCTTTAAGCCGAAGTTCAAGGCCAGACTGATGCAGAGCTTCATCGATGACGGCATCCGTATTGCCGTTCGCTCTGACGTCCGCCTGCTGCGCGAAGCGATGCGCGGCTTCCACATGCTCGAGCATCCGGACAAGTGGCTGGGCAAGCCGAACAATCTCGCCACGGTCCTTTATTACTGGGCGCGCGGCAGGAAACTCAACGCCGCCGCCTATCCGCCGAGCGCGGGACCGGAGCGCCAGGAAATGATGCAGGCCCTGAACCTCGACTACCGGGCCGACCTCATCCAGCTACCCGAAGAAACCCGGCTCGCTGCATGACCGATGCGACCACCGCGCACGATCTGGGCCGGCGCGAACAGGCGAAAGCCGACCGCCGGCTGAAGATCGTGCGCGCTGCGCGCGATCTGATTCGCGAGACCGGGGACACGAACCTCTCCATGCGGATGATCGCGCAGCGCGCCGAAGTCAGCGTCGC
This sequence comes from Hyphomonas sp., assembly GCA_016124495.1. Lineage (GTDB taxonomy): Bacteria > Pseudomonadota > Alphaproteobacteria > Caulobacterales > Hyphomonadaceae > Hyphomonas. The sequence goes on from WGNP01000015.1 coordinate 50,602, forward strand.
AACACCCTACAACCTGTTTGGCTCGAAACGCGCCGTCGTCATGGCCGTCCTCGAGGATGAGCGCGATTTCCTGCACCGGTTCATGGCGCTGAAAGTCGACAATGCCATCGACCGCATCTTCGAAGCACATGCGCTGGGCGCTGGCTACTTCATTCAGGACCCGGACTTTTACCGGCCGCTCTGGAAAGCGCTTCTGGACACTAACGGCGAAGACAATACCGGTCTCGCGACGCCCGAGCGCCAGGAACAGACGCGCGCCGCCTGGCGCTGGCTGATCGTGCAGGCCCAGGACGAAGGCCTGCTGCAGGCCGCCATGCCCGCCGAAATCCTGGAACGGACGCTCTCGCATCTCGGCAATGGCATCATGCTCAGCTGGGCGATGGGCACTCTGCCAACACGTGAACTGCTGCCCACGGCCGCCCTCGGCTACGCCCTCATCCTCGCTTCGGCCGCGACGCCCACAGGCCGCCCCCTCCTCGACAGGCAGATTTCCGGAAATCGCAAGCTGCTCGCCAAACCAGGCGACAGGTAGCCGTCAGCTCTCCCCCGTCCCTTCAAGCAGCCCGCGCGCCGTCAGGCTCTCCCACGCCGCTTCCACATCATCCACGATGTCGAACAGGTCCAGATCCTGCGGACTGATCATGCCGGTCTCGGCCAGTGCTTCGAAGTTGATGATCCGTGTCCAGAACGCCCGGTCATAAAGCACGACCGGAATGGCCGGCGCTTTGCCCGTCTGCGAAAGTGTCAGCAGTTCGAAGAGTTCATCCAAAGTCCCGAAGCCGCCGGGGAAAATCACCAGCGCGCGCGCACGCATGGCGAAATGCATCTTTCGCATGGCGAAATAGTGAAACCTGAAGCTGAGCTGCGGAGTGATGAACGGGTTCGGCGCCTGCTCATGCGGTATAGAGATGTTGAGGCCGATGGACAGGGCGCCCGCGTCCTGCGCGCCGCGGTTGGCCGCTTCCATGATCCCAGGGCCGCCGCCGGTCACGATGACATTGTCGAGCCAGGGCCCGCGGTCTGCAAGCGCCCCGCCGCGCTCGGAGGCAATCTGCGCAAAGGTTCGCGCGGCATTGTATGTTTTCGCCTGCCAGTCGCCCCCATCTTCACGGATCCGTGCGCTGCCGAACACCACGATCGTCGAGCGGATGCGGCGCGCGCGCATATGCGCCTCTGCCTTCGCATACTCCATCATGAACCGCGCGCCGCGCATTGAATCGCCGAGGATGAACTCCTGGTCCAGCGCCGCCAGTTGATAGCTTTCGTCTTTCGTCAGGTCAGTCATGCACTTTCAATCCTGCTGGAGGGCTACCTGCCCACCTAGTGGCGCGCGCGCCAGCCTGTGGCAACTACGGGTCTCGCGCAACAGCCGGCGCAGGCGTATCCTGTTTCTTCACAGGAGCTTTATCCACATGTCTTACACAATCACACGCGCCATCAGCGGCGCATCCTTTGACGACGTTGACGCCCGGGTCCGCAAGGCGCTTGCCAGTTCCGGGTTCGGTGTCCTCACCGAAATTGATGTTCAGGCCACGATGAAGAAGAAACTCGGCGCCGATATGCCGGCCTACCGGATACTCGGCGCCTGCAATCCGCAGATGGCCTTCCAGGCTATCGCCATGGAGCCCCGCGTTGGCGCCATGCTGCCGTGTAATGTTATCCTCCGGCAGATCGAAGGGGCTGTGGAGGTCAGTGCGATTGACCCCGCCGCGTCCATGCAGGCGATCGACAACGCTGAACTTCACGCGGTTGCCGGCCAGGTGCGGGCCCTGCTGAAAACCGCGATTGAGGCGATCTGAGCCTGGTCGTGCCGGAGATGGCGGCTCACCTGCGTACTTTTCCGGATAGCCTCACCAGAAGCAAAGGCTCACGGTCCCCTGCAGGCGTCGCTCCCCTGCGCGCACAAACCCAGGAGGCCTTATCCATGGCAGTTCGCGACATCTCTGTGTGCATCTCGTCGCTAGAGACTGACTTCTCCCTGCTTCATCAGGGCGCCGGCCTCGCCGCCGCCTGGGAAGCTCATCTGAGCTGCTGCGTCGTTGGCATCCAGCCCGCACCCGTCTACTCGGACGGCATGTTCGTCTCTCTCGACATCATCGCGGGCCAGATGCAGGCAGGTGAAGAGGACATCCTGCGCTTCCGCAAGAACCTCCACATACATATGCAGGAGAACCTGCCGGCGATTGAGCTGCGCGAAACGCGCGCGTTTGCGTCGGGCATCGCCGAGGCTACCTCGATGTATGCGCGGTATGCGGACATGCTGGTGGCGCGCATGCCGGAGAAGACCGACACGGCGCGCCATGGCGAGATCATTGAGGGGGCTCTGTTTGGCGGCGGGCGGCCCGTTCTCGTCCTGCCGAAGGCGTGGAAGCCCGCGCCGCTGGGTGCCCGGGTCCTGCTTGCATGGGATGCCAGTCGCGAAGCGTCGCGCGCCATCCATGATGCGTTGCCCCTGCTCGCGCCTGGCGCCGAAGTGTGCGTCACCACGGTCGATGCCCAGATCGGCTGGAAGAAACATGGCGAAGCGCCGGGTCTCGATATCGCCGCGCATCTCGCCCGTCATGGACTGCGTGTCACGGTGCGCAATGAGGACAGTCTCGGCAGGCCGGTGGGCGAGCGCCTTGCCGAAAGTGCCAGCAATTTCAATGCAGACCTGATTGTCATGGGCGCTTACCGGCACCCAAAGCTCGCCCAGCGCCTGATGGGCGGCCCCAGCCATTTTCTGATCGCCGAATCTCCGCTACCCGTATACCTGTCGCATTGAAGGTGCTCATGACCCGAGATTTAAGATTGCGCACTGCTGCGGCGCTGCTTTGCTTTGCGCTGCCATTGGGAGCACTTTCGGCCTGCACAAATACGGGCGTATCGCCGGGGCCGGCATCTGGCCTGGCTGCACCCACCTTGCCCGGTCAGGAAATTGCCACGCGCCTTTGCTCCGGCTGTCATGCGATTGGCCGGACGGACGAAAGTCCGCACCCGGACTCATTGCCTTTCCGCTCGATTTCACTTCGCTATCCGGTTCGCAGTCTTGAGGAGGCTCTTGGGGAGGGAATCTTTGTGGGGCATCCTGATATGCCGCCGTTCCAGCTGGAGCCGGATGATATCGACGATCTGCTCGACTATATCGAAGCCATTCAGGATCCGGCCTGAGGCAACGTGCGAAAATAGTTGTCTCCGAACGGTTCATCGATATCGGCCGGTGGACATCAGCCGGGCGGATGGCGCATTTCATTCTGGAGCATGGCAGACGCCTTCGGCTTTCCGGGATCGGAACAGTTCCGGGTTTCCCTGTCCGCTCACGCAATACCAGCCCGGCGACGCGCTGGGCCTGACATCGATCCATGTGAACCGGGTGTTGAGGGAGCTGCTGACGTCGGGGCCCGCGCATCATCAACGCGGCTGGATCAGCCTACTGAATACCGACGAGCTGGTCGCGGGTCGCCGGATTTAGCGTCGGCTACCTGCGTGGGACGGGCGCGGCGCGCGCGTTGCTTCTTCCGATTAGCGGCCGGCTTCGCAATCGTTGCCCGCCTTCTGCGCTTTTTCCGCCAACTGATAATGCTTCAGCGCATTGGCCTTGTTGCGCCCTTCCGGCGCCTTATGCCAGGGCGACTTCACGGCCTCCATCCTGCTGGTGATGCCGGACTGGTTTCCCTCGCCCGTCCTGGCTCCCCCCGGTAGCGCGCCATGGCCTTCGTGCCGTGATGTGCCCGGACGCCGGAACAGGCGCCGGCAGCACGAACGGTTTGCGAGGGATCGCCAGGCTGAGGTCAACGTAACCCCTGCCCTGCCGGCGGGCGTTGAGGCAGGCTGGTTTCGGGCCAAATGGTAACCCAGCGGCGTTTATTGGGCTTCGATCGACAGGATGACCGGCTCCAGGAACGCCGCCAGCGGCGCCGAGATCACGACAACTCCCTCCCTGGTCGGATGAAGTCCGTCAGGCTGCAGGAGCGAGGGATCGCCTTCGATGTGTCCGAGCAAGGAGGGATAGTAGGGTACGGCGTGCGCGGCGGCGAGTTCAGGATAGATGTCCGCGTAGGCGGCTTCCCGGCTGCCGGGCTGCAGGGCGCCGCGCGGCGTGAGGCCGACGAGGACGGCTGGGATGCCGGCGGCTTTTGCGCGGTCCAGGATGGCGGCGAGATTGGCGCGGGCGATGTCTGGCGGCACGCCCATCAGGAAGTCGTTAGCCCCGAGCGCGACGACGAGCAGATCCGGCTCGGCGGCGACAACGCTCCAGTCGAACCGGGCGAGGCCGTTGGCCGTCGTGTCACCGGACACGCCGGCATTGATGGCGACTGCCTCGACCCCGTTGGCTCGCCAGATGGCTTCGACCTGTTCCGGCAGCGCGTCTTCCGGCTGCAGGCCAAATCCCGCTGTCAGGCTGTCGCCGAGAAACACAACGACTTTCGCGTCGCTGGAAATTTCAGGTTCAGCCGGCGCCGCCTCGTGGGCCGCCCGGCCGGGCGCAGGCGACGCGGACAGCTCTGCGGGCTGACCGCACGCGGCCAGAAATATCGCCGCAATGGCGACAAATGCGGCAGGAAAGGGGGATGGCCCTTGCCGGGCTTGCGGGGCAAACGAGTTCATACCTATCGATAGACATCGCCTCCCCCGCTGACAATGTGCAACGGGCTCAACAGAAAGTGATTTTGAATGGCTGAAGCGCTGCGACTGACCGGGGTTTGGCTGACGTTCCCGGCAGCCTCCGGTCCGGATGGATCGGCCTTGCTGGATGTATTGAAGGGTGTCGATTTTGTTGCACAGGACGGCGAAAGCGTTGCGGTTGTCGGGCCGTCCGGTTCGGGCAAGTCGTCGCTGATTGCGGTTGCTGCCGGGCTGGAGCGCGCCAGCCGGGGCCAGGTCACCCTGCTGGGCGAGCGGATCGAGACCTATGGAGAAGATCAGCTGGCCAGGCTGCGCCGGGGCCGGGTCAGCATGGTGTTCCAGTCCTTCCATCTGCTGGAGACCATGACGGCGTTCGACAATGTACGCGCGCCGCTTGAGATTGCCCGGCTCGACAAAGTGGACGCGCGCGCCAATGCGGCGCTCGACGCCGTCGGACTGAGCGCGCGGCGGCGGCATTATCCCGGGCAGTTGTCGGGCGGTGAGCGCCAGCGCGTCGCGGTTGCGCGGGCCCTCGCCTCTGATCCGGCGCTGGTGTTTGCCGATGAGCCTACGGGCAACCTGGACGCCGAAAGCGGACGGGTGGTCGCCGATCTGCTGTTTTCCATCGCCAGGGACCGGGGCTCGACGCTGGTGATCGTGACACATGACGCTGACCTCGCCGCGCGCGCCGGGCGGACCGTTCATATGCGCGATGGGCACATCGTATGAACAGCGTGTCCTTCAAGCTTGCGCGCAGCGAGCTGTCCCGGGGCTTCAAGGGGTTCTGGATCTATCTTGGCTGTCTGGCCCTCGGCACGGCAGCGATTGCGGCGGCGGGATCGGTAACCGAGACGTTTTCGCGAGGCGTCGCGGGCGAGGCTCGGGCCCTGCTCGGCGCGGATGCCCAGTTCACGACCGCGCAGCGCCGTCCAACGGCGCAGGAGCGGGCCTTTGCCGAAAGCCTGGGGGCGATTTCTGAAACGGTCTCGCTTGACGTTATGGGCGCGGCCAACGACGTGCGGGCACAGGTCGATGTGCGGGCCGTCGATGGCAGCTATCCGCTGATCGGCAAGGCCGTGCTGTCGGGTTCTGAGGCCGACCTTCAGGCGGCGCTGGCCAGGCGCGGCGACCGCTGGGGCGTTGTGGTAACGCAGTCTTTCATCGACACGTTCGGTGTCGCGATAGGCGACCCGGTAGAGATCGGGCCGGTCGCAGGCATCGTAACGGCACGGCTTGATCTCTCGCCTGACCGGATCGGCACACCGGGCACATTCGGGCCTGAAGCCACGGTGGCGCTGGACGCAATGGCAGAGGCCGAGCGGCTGTCACCTGGCCAGCTGTTCCGGTCCAGCGTGCGGATCCTGTTCAAGCCCGGCCAGTCGTTTGCAGCGGCGCAGAAGACCTTCAATGCCACCTTTCCCGACGAGGGCATACGGCTGAGGGGGCCGGAAGATGCTGTCGACGGTCTGCAGAACCTCTTGCAGACCCTGAACAGCTTCCTCGCCGTGATCGGCATCGCCGCGCTGGTGGCGGGCGGCGTAGGCGTGGCGCAGGCGACGGCGGCGTTCCTCGACTCGCGCCGCCAGTCGATTGCCGTGCTGAAAGTGTTCGGTGCGGACGCGGCGACGATCCGGAGTGCGTATCTCCTGCAGCTGGGCGTGCTGGCAATTGTGGGCACGTTGGCAGGGACGGCGCTGGGCGCCGCGGCGCCTTATCTGCTGGCGATGTTCGCAGGCGGCGCGATTCCCATCCCGCAGGCGCTGGGGCTTTATCCGATGGCGTTGCTCAAGGCGCTGGCACTGGGTGTCCTGGCGGCGGCGGTGTTCGCCCTGCCCTCGATCGGACAGGCGCGGGCGACGCGGCCGGCTTCGCTGTTCCGGCGGACCGGCGATACAGAGCGCAACACGGCGCCCTGGCTCGAACGCGGCTGGGCGATTGGCGCGGCCGCTGCGTTGGCAGGATTGGCCGTAGCCACCAGCTACCGCCCTGCCCTTACGGCGATGATCCTTGTGGGCGCCGTGGTCACGGCGGGCGTGTTTGTCGTGGCAGCCTTGATTGTGACGCGGCTGGCGAAGGCCGCGTCGACGGGCGCGCGCGGGTTCTGGCGCCTGGCGCTGGCGAATCTGGGCGGGCCGGGCTCGCTCGCGCCGACCATCGTGCCGGCGCTGGGGCTGGGACTGGCGTTGCTGGTACTGGTTGTCTCGGTACAGACGAACCTGATCCGGCAGATCACCGACACCGCACCGGCCAACGCGCCATCGCTCGTCTTTTCGCAGATTCCGAATGCGAAGGTGGACAGTTTCAATGCCGTCCTGGCCGCGAACGGGGTCGATACGGACAATCCCGATGCCTACCGCCAGGCGCCGTTCCTCCTGGCACGCGTCACAGCGCTGAAAGGCAAGCCGCTGGTGGAAAGCGATGTGGCGGAATCCGAACGCTGGGTCGTGCGCGGTGAGACGAGCCTGACCTACTTTGCGCAGGCGCCGCCGGAGACAGTGCTGGTGGCGGGCAGCTGGTGGGATCCGGACTATGCCGGGCCTTTGCTGGTATCGGTCGAGGAGGATGCCGCGAAGGGGTTGGGCGTTACGGTGGGCGATACGATCGGTTTCCGGATCGCCGGGCGCGAAGTGACCGCGGCGGTGGCCTCGCTGCGCAAGGTGGATTGGGGGACATTCGGGATCGGGTCGAACACAGCCTTCATTCTCTCGCCCGGAACACTGGAAGCGGCCAACCCGGCCTATGTCGCGATTGCAAGGGCAACGCCCGAACAGGAAAGCGCAATCATCGCAGCGCTGGGCGCCGGCCTGCGCGAAGTCGTGGTATTCCAGACGCGGCCTGCGCTGGAGACGGCGGCCCGGGTGTTCGGACAGATTGCCCTGGCGGTGAATGCCGCAGCCGGCATCGTGACGCTGGCGGGATTGCTCGTCCTCTTCGGGACATTTGCGTCGCTGGCCCAGAAGCGGCGGCGGGAAGCGGCGCTTCTGAAAGTGTTTGGCGCCTCCCGCGGCGAAATCCTGAGGCTCTATGCGACCGAGTTTGCCGTCGCGGCAGGAATCGCCGCGCTGGTGGGCACACTGATCGGTATCAGCGCGTCCTGGCCGATCGTGACCTTTGTGTTCGAGGCGACCTGGAGCCTGCCGTGGCAGCCGGCCGCGTGGGTAATGGGCGCAGCGGTTTCTGTTTCAGCTGCAGGCGGCGCGATGGTGGGGTTGTCGACGCTTTCCCGCACGCCCGCAGACGTTTTGCGGACGGCATGACCGGCGCCATCAGGGCTGCCCTCCGACCCGCGCGCCATTGCTGGTGCGGATGCGGGGTCATGAACATTTGATGGAACTTCGATCAGCGCCCCGCGTTATCTTCCCAACTGCAGTCCACTGGGAACTGCAGCTAACAAAGGAGAGAACAATGAAGGTCAAATTCGCCGTTCCCGCGATGGCGCTTGCCGCCATGCTTCTGGCTGCGTGCAACACTGTTGATGGTGTCGGCAAGGACGTTGAAGCCGCTGGAGAGGGAATCCAGGAAGGCGCCGAAGCCGTCGAGGAAGACATCAAGGATTAGGTCTGGCCGGCAGGCCATCCAGAGCGTGTCCCCGAAACGGGGCACGCTTTGCGGTTAGCGCGCCAGATGAACGGGAAGGGTCCTCTCCGGAAGCCGGAAAATCACGAGGGGAACCGGGCAGGACAAAAGACCTGATGCGGACTTTTTCTGGAACGTTTCCGAATCACCGGCGTTGTAACTTCATAGACTGCCTGAAGGGTCGGGCACATAAAATGGAGGCACACATGCTCGGTTGGGCACTGACATTTTTCGTACTGGCGATTATCGCTGCTTTGCTAGGATTCAGCGGCATCGCCGGCGCCGCTGCAGGAATCGCACAGCTCCTGTTTGTCGTTTTCCTCGTCCTTCTCGTGGTAACGTTCATTGTTCGTGCACTCCGGGGACGGAGCATAACCTGAATTTCCCAGCGGTCCCTCCCCCCTCCTGCAAACCGCTGAGGAACCGGCACCGGCCAAGCTTCCCCCCACGTACGTCTGGCCGTGCGCCGACCGCCATCCAGTGAACCTGGATGGCGGTTTTTTTTGATCCGGTGTCCGGATTTCAGCCGTGCGGTTCGCGGCGCGGCATACCGGAAGACGACAGGCTTCGAAGGCTTGCGCACTTACGCCTGCTGCTCTGGCGGGACCCGAGATGAGGTCGCGCAAAGGAAAATGTGGCGCAATGTCCGCCGGCTTTGCCTGAGCGACGGCGAGGGCTGAAAAGCGATTGACGAGCGCCTCGGCAAAAGACGGGTGCTCGGGCGACGTGCGCGCGCTTATCCTGGTGATTGCACGGGGGAGCGCAAACGCACTCCTGAGCCGGTGACGCAGTCCAAGGGCGATCGTTTCGTATGTCATGCGGCGGGAGACGGATCTGCGCGCGTCCTTTGAACCCAAGAGACCCCGGATGACGTATCCGGGAGCGGCGTTTAACGGGGGGACGCAGATATCCCACCACCTGGGCGTGCCCCGCGAGCGGCAGGCAACTACCAGAGCATGACGGCAGGGCCAATGCCCGGCAGGCGGGGCGCTGAAGCCGGCTGCGGCTACCTTTTCTGGACCTGGCAGGCAGCACCTTCCCTCGCGCCATTGTTCCTTCAGTTTGTGTTGTGTGTATGATCGGCCAAAACACAGACATGCCGGGGAGAGACATGCACTACGGGGAACTTCAGAAGGCGCGCCAGGAACTGACGGGTCCGGGCGGTGCGTTCGAAATCGTGGAAGCGGACGTGCTTGGCCAACGGCTTCGTGTGTTCAAGAATGCGCCTGGAAGTATCCGCGAAGTCTGGCTGGCCACCGCGGCGTTCGCCGACCGCCCCTATCTGGTTTACGAGAATGAGCGCCTGTCCTATGGCGACTCCCACGCTCAGGTGACCGCCATTGCGGCCTGGTTGTTTGCCCAGGGCGTGAAGCCCGGGGACCGGGTCGCGGTTGCGATGCGGAACTATCCGGAGTGGATGCTGATCTACTGGGCGTGCGTCTCCATTGGCGTGGCCGTCGTCGGCATGAACGCCTGGTGGACAGCCGAGGAAATGGCTTACGGCCTTGAGGATTCGGCGCCGAAAGTCCTGTTCCTGGACGCCGAGCGGCTTGAGCGCCTGCGCGAACGTCCGGAACTGGCGGCGCGGCAAAAGCTGGTTGGAGTCCGTATGCCGTCCGCCGTGCCGGGTGTGACGCCCTGGTCAGACGTAATCGCGCATGGCGGCGTCATGCCGGAAGTGACGGTCGATCCCGATTCCGATGCCTGTATCTTCTACACCTCCGGCACGACCGGCTTTCCCAAGGGCGCCCAGCTGACGCACCGTGGCTGTGTCGCGAACCTGATGAACATGATGTATGCGGGTGCCTCGTCGGCACTCGCCATGCAGCGCGCGACAGGCCTTGAGCCACCGGCGACGCCCCCGGTGCCGGTCACGCTGATCACAACACCGCTGTTCCATGTGACAGCCAATAACTGCGGCGCCTATGCGGCGACAGCCGCGGGCGGGACGCTCGTGCTGATGTATCGCTGGGACGCCGGAGAAGCGCTGCGCCTGATCGAGCGTGAACGGGTGAGCGGCATGAGCGGCGTACCGGTGATGGCCCGTGAGCTGATCAACCATCCGGACTTTGCCGCCACCGACACCTCAAGCCTGCTCGCCCTGTCCGGCGGCGGCGCGCAGGTGCCGCCGGACCTTGTGCACAAGATCGAGGCCAGGGTCGCCACAGCGCGGCCGGGCACCGGTTATGGCATGACAGAGACGTGCGGGATCATCACGTCGATTTCGGGCGACTTCTTTGTCGACAAGCCCGACAGCGCGGGCCCTTCAATGCCGAACTTCGAAGTGAAATGCGTTGACGATGACGGCAACATCGTCCCGGCCGGCCAGGTCGGCGAGCTGTGGGTGAAGGGTTCATCGGTGATCAAGGGCTATATCAACCGCCCGGAGGCCACGGCGTCTTCGATCACCGACGGATGGCTGCATACGGGCGACATCGCGCGCATCGACGAGCATGGCTTCATCTACATCGTGGACCGCAAGAAGGACATGGTGCTTCGCGGCGGCGAGAACGTATACTGCGCGGAAGTCGAAGCGGTCATCTACCGCCACAGCGCGGTTGCCGAATGCTGCGTGTTCGGCGTACCGGACGAGCGGCTGGGCGAGGAAGTCGGCGTGGCGATCGTGCTGAAGGCAGGCGAAAGCCTGACGGACGCGGCTCTGCGCGAGCATTGCGCAGCGATCATGGCGAAGCACAAGATCCCGCGTTACGTCTGGTTCCAGGAAGAAGCCCTGCCGCGCAATGCGAGCGGCAAGTTTCTCAAGCGCGAACTGCGCGAGCGCCTCAGTTCGGACCTCCCGTCCGGCTGAGGCCTCCGGTCACTTTTTCTTGCGGCCGCTCGTCGGAATATCCTTGAACGGAACATCCTTGTCGACGCGGATGTCGCCGGGGAGACCGAGGACGCGTTCACCGATGATGTTGCGCAGGATTTCATCCGAGCCGCCCTCGATACGGGTAGCGGGCGAGCGCATCAGCATGGCCTGGAAGCGCCCCTGCTGCGGGCTGTCTTCATCCCAGATGACACCCGCCTCACCCTGAAGGTCGAGCGCAAACATCGACAGGTCCTGCATCGTTGCGCCGGCCACCAGCTTGCCGATGGAGTTTTCCGGACCCGGTGTCTCGCCTTTCGATAAGGCGGAGATGGCACGCATGCCGGTGTACTTCAGGCCGCTCTGCCTGACCGCGATCTGGGCGAGCCGGGAGCGAACCGCTGAATCCTCCACTGCCGGACGGCCATCGATTTCTGCATCCATGCAGAAGCGGAACAGCTCCGGAAACCCGGTCGACATGCCGGACCCGATCGACAGGCGCTCGTTCATCAGCGTGGTGAGCGAGACTTCCCAGCCCTGCCCCACGTCGCCGAGACGCTGGCTGTCCGGAATACGGACATCCGTGAAATAGACTTCGTTAAAGCTGGACTGGCCATTCACCTGCTTGATCGGGCGCACCTCGACGCCGGGGCTCTTCATATCGAGGAAGAACATCGTCAGGCCCTTGTGCTTGGGCACATCAGGATTGGTGCGGGTGATCAGAAGGCCCCAGTCGGAGTACTGTGCGCCGCTGGTCCAGATCTTCTGGCCATTGACGATCCAATCGCCCGAACCGTCGTCAGCCTTTACAGCGCGCGTGCGCAGGCCTGCAAGGTCAGAACCGCTCGCCGGCTCGGAGAACAGCTGGCACCAGATGTGCTCGCCGCTCGCCAGAGGCGGCAGCAGCTTGCGCTTATGTTCTTCGCTGGCCCAGCTCATGACGGTGGGGCCGCACATGCCGTGGCCGATAGTAAAGACACCGGTCAGCGCGGCGTAGGCGCCTTCTTCCTGACCCCAGATGACGCGCTCAATCGGCGTGCGGGCGGCGCCGCCGTATTCCTTCGGCCAGTGGAGGCAGGCCCAGCCGGCTTCCGCCTTCTTCTTCTGCCAGGCCTTGCCAGCCGCGATGGGGTCTTCACTGACCACGCCGTTCGAGCCGAAGCTGGCGCGCTTCAGTTCCTCTTCCAGGTGCTTTGGCGCATTAGCATCGATCCAGGCACGAACTTGCGTGCGGAAGGCAGCTTCCTCTACAGTATCTTCGAAATCCATGTCTCTTTCTCCTTCGCTCAGGCCGCTGTCTCGGCGTTGCCTGCGCTCATGCGTTCAATCAGCAGGCTCTCCCAGGTCGACTGCGAACCCAATGCCAGCGCAAGGGCATTGGACCGGCGGTAGAACAGGTGGCAGTCAAATGCCCAGGTGAAACCCATGCCGCCGTGGACCTGAATGTTGTTCTTGGCGCAGTGCTGGAACGCGGTCGTCGCAGAGACCCGCGCCGTCGCTGCCGCAACGGGCAGCTCCGCCGCGCCAGAAACCAGCGCCCAGGCGCCATAGTAACAGTTTGAGCGAGCCAGCGTAGCAGACACGTACATGTCTGCAAGAATGTGCTTGATGGCCTGGAACGAGCCGATGGGACGGCCGAACGCCATCCGCTCCAGCGCATAGTCGCGTGCCATTTCGAGGGCGCGGTCAGCGCCGCCCAGCTGTTCGAACGCCATCAGCACGGCGGCGCGGTCCAGAACCTGCGAGGCGATGTGCCAGCCGTCGCCTTTTGTGCCGAGGAGTTCGGCAGGTGCGCGGTCGAACACGAGACGAGCCTGGCCGCGGGTCGGATCAATCGACTCCAGCGCCTCCCGGCGCACACCGGCAGCCGCAAGCTCAACAAGGTAGAGCGAGAGCCTGCCCTGCTCATCCCGCGCCGCGACAACGGCAAGATCGGCCACGTCACCATCCGCCACCGGAAACTTGACGCCGGTCAGCTTGCCACCTTCGACCCTGGCCGAAATCCGTGCCGGCGTCGTGCGGCCCTGGCCTTCGCTCATGGCGAACGTACCGATGGATCCGCCGGCCGCGAGCCTGGGGAGCCAGAGGGCTTTCTGCCTGGGAGTGCCGGCCTGGATCAGGAACTCAGCGGCAAGATAGATCGACGAAGAAACCGGGACCGGCGCCAGTGCCCGGCCGAGTTCTTCCGCCACCACGCAAAGTTCAAGGTGCGTCAGGCCTGAGCCGCCAAATTCCTCGGGGATAGCCGCGCCCAGCACCCCCATTTCCGCCAGACCGCGATAAAGCCCCTTGTCATAGCTCTCCGGCCCCTCCAGGACCGCGCGGACAGCCGAAGACGGGCACTTTTCGCCCAGAAACCGGCGTATCTGATCACGCAGCTGCTTCTGCTCATCCGAGAAATCAAGGTTCATGTCGGGCCTCCCTATCCGATTTGGCCGCGCGCAAGCGCTGCCAGACCGTCTTTGTAACAGCTGCCAACTTTGAAGTGCTGGGAGGCGAGGTCAATCCATTCCGCAAAGTCACCCGGACGCAGGACGGCGCGCCCGGCGCCTCGACTTGCCTTGCATCGCCGCATAGGCTGCGACAGGAGCGTGGTGGGAGATTGGCAGGCGCAGCATGGCGGCAGAAGCGAGGACTTACCGCGCCTTCATCAGCTATTCACAGCAAGACAAGCTGTGGGGCAAACGCCTGCATGGCTGGCTTGAGAGCTACCGCCTGCCGGCCGGAACCACGACCCGCGTGCGTGCCGGCGAGCGGCTCGGCCGTTTCTTCCGTGATGATGAGGAGATGGCGGCGGCGTCCAACATCGCCAGCATCGTCGAGAAAGCCATCGATGAGTCGGAAAGCATGATCGTCATCTGCTCTCCGCGCTCCGCCAGATCCCAGTGGGTCGCGGCAGAGATAGACCGGTTCCGGCGCAGGGGCCGGGACGGGAAGGTTTTCGCATTCATCATCGACGGCATTCCGAATTCCGCAGACCCGGAGACCGAGTGCTTCCCCCATGCCCTGCGCCGGAGTGCCAATCCGGACAATCCGAACGACCTGCCGATCGAGCCTCTGGGGCTGGATATCCGGAAGGATGGCCGGGAACGCGCGGTTGCACGTCTGGCCGCGGGTCTTCTGGATGCAGACTTCGACGATCTCTGGCAGCGGGACCGGCGGCGCGGCGAAACCCGTCTGCGCCAAATGATCCTCGGGCTGACGGCGCTGAGCAGCGTATTTGCGTTGCTTGCGGCGACAGCCGTCTTCATGGGCCTTCAGGCCCGGCAGAACGAGCAGATTGCGCACGACAACCTCGCGGCTTTCTTTGCGGAGCGGGCCTGGCAGAACCTCGACCGGGAGAACACGCTGGCTGCGGCGCGTTACGCACTGGCCGGGAGGCAACTGTCGGAGCGGAACGCACGCAGCTACCATGCGGTTCTGGGGGCCGTCATGTTTGAAGCTGGCGAGACACTGCCGCCCTTGCTGCATGACGGGGCGATCCTGAGCGGTGTCTATGCGCCGGACGGCAGGACCATCGTCACAACCAGCCAGGACTCGTCCGCAAAGGTCTGGGCAGCAGACACCGGCGCGCTGATTGCAACCCTGACCGGCCATGCAGACCGTGTCGGCGCAGCCGCCTTCTCGCCGGACGGCACCCGCCTGGCCACTGCGAGCAACGATGGCAGCGCAATTATCTGGGACATGCGCGGACACAAGGAAGTGGCCCGCCTGACCTTGCATGAGCAGGCCCTTCAGACGATCGAATTTTCACCCGATGGCCTCAGCGTGCTCACGGCCAGCCGGGATGGTACCGCGCGCACATGGAATGCCGCAACCGGCGCGGTGGTTCACCAGCTCGGCACAACGGGCGACGCGGTCTGGACGGCAGAATACTCCCGTGACGGTCAGAGGATTTTGACGTCGCATGAAGATGGCAAGGCGCGCATCTGGAGCGCCAGAGAAGGAACTTTGATCCGGACACTGACGGGGCATACTGGCGCTGTCTACGGCGCTTCATTTTCACCGGACGGATCGAGGATCGTCACGGCCAGCTTCGACAACACCGCGCGGATCTGGAATGCCGCAAATGGCAGAACACTGGCCACGCTCGAGGGACATACCGACAGCGTTCTTGCCGCCGCTTTCTCACCCGGCGGACAGACGATCGCCACGGCCAGTGGCGATTCGACCGCACGCCTCTGGGATGCAAGAACCGGCCAGCTGAAATACACATTGACCGGGCACAAGAGAACCGTCCGAGCCGCGACATTTTCAGCGGACGGTGAATGGCTTCTGACAATCAGCAACGATGCCACGTCCAAACTCTGGAACACCGGGACGGGAGAACTGTCGAGAACCTTGCTGGGCCATGCGGAGCGGATCCGGATGGGCGCGTTCTCCCCGGACAGCCACCAGATTCTGACCGCGAGCGACGACGGCACCGCGAAGATCTGGCAGGCCCGTGGGCGCCTCCTTTCGAGCTTTGCCGTCGGCGAAGACGCTGTGGCCTTTGCTGAGCTTTCGCGCGACGGCGCCTTCCTGGTTACGGCGGGTCAGGACGACACGGTTCAGGTCTGGGACGCCGCAAACGCCCGGCGGATGGCGATGCTGACCGAGCACACGGGCGATGTCTATGGCGTCGCTTTTTCACCAGATGCGTCGCGTGTCGTGACCGCCAGCCAGGATGGCACCAGCAAGATCTGGGACTGGAAAAGCGGCAAGGTTTCGGCGACGCTCGCTGGTCATCAGGGACCGGTCACCAGCGCTTCCTATTCGCGCCAGGGCGACCGGATTGTCACGGCCAGCGAGGACACCACCGCGAGGGTCTGGGATGCAGCGACCGGAGCGTTGCTGTTCACAATGGCCGAAGACGGCGATATCGTGCGCGGCGCGGAGTTCTCACCCGATGGAACCCTGGTGGTGACGGCCGGTCATGACCGGATCGCCCGCATCTGGAACGCCATGGACGGATCATTGCTGGGCTCACTCGAAGGCCATACCGGCAGCATCGGCTCGGCGGCGTTTTCGCCGGATGGCGAACGCATCGTGACCGGCAGCGCGGATGGAACGGCGCGGGTCTGGGATACTACCGATCGAAGCGTGGTGGCGACCCTGACCGCCCTCAAGGGCAATGTGTCCGGGGTGCAGTTCTCGCCTGACGGCGAACGGATTGCCACGGCAAACCTGGATCAGACTGCAAACATCTGGGATGCTGAAGATGGCCGCCTGCTGACGACCCTGCCCGGGTTTGGAAGCGAGGTCCGCAGTGCAACATTCTCCGCAGACGGATCACGCATCGTTGCAGCCAGCGGCGACGGGACGATCCGGATCTGGGATGTTTCCCGCCCCACGCAGGACTGGGACACCCTTGCCGCAGACGCCTGCACGTACCTGCTCAGCGCCGCGAGTCGCGAGTTCTCCCAGCTGGAGATCGAAACGGATCAGCTTCTCGGTTCAGAATGGCCGGATGCGTCGCGAGATGTCTGTTCCGGCGTGGAAGGTATCCCCACGATTTCAGAACTGTTTGCAGCAGCCAGTATTTCGCAGCCTGCAGGCGACTGACCTGCGCGCTTTCCGGCAGGGCTTACTTCGCCTAGTCGTCAGGCGTCGTGCCGGGCTTGGTCGAACCACCCGGATCGCTTTCGGCCGTCGAACCTGGGGCGGGGAGATCGTCGCCGTCTGAGGCGACTTCGTCCTGCGCTGCTGCAGCCGCTTCAGGTTCAGCCACCGCGTCGGCTGGCTCATCAGCGAATTCATCAGCGTCAGCCTCTGGTTCAACCCAGTCTTGGGCCGGCTCAAAGACTTCCGCTTCTGCAACATCCTCGCCCTGAGCGAACGCCGCTGCGCCCACGGCTGGGGCCAGAGATGTAGCCGCAAAGGCCGTTGCCAATAATAGTGTCCTGCAAAACTGCCGCATCCGGGGTCCCCTTCGTGAAGCTGACTTAAGGTTAGCCTATACCCATTTCGAAGACGCGGACATAAGAAAATTCAGCGCTCCTGCAATGCAGGCGCGTCCCTGCGCCACCGTTTACTCGAAACCGCGCATCCCGTATTTCAGCCGCGCATCAATCATCTCGTAGCAGAGTGTTATGATGAAGTGATCATCCTCCGGATTGGCGCTGCGGACCGTGTCGGAATAAAAAGTGTCTGATTTTGCCTTGCCTTCGCAGCTCATCGCCCGGATCGTGGTGCGGTTCGTCAGGTAGAACTCAGCCTCGATGTCATCTTTCAGATCTTCAACCACCCCGCTGTCGCGCAGGAACTGGCGCGCATCCTCCATGCCGCCGGTGGGCGCCGCATAAATGATCTCGATGGACCGCCCATACTGGCCGCTATAATCCCGGAACACTTCGTCGATCTCGTTCTCCATCGCCTGATAGAGCGCGGCGCAGTCGGTGTCAGGATCAACGAGGTCTGCAAACTCGGCAAATGCCGGGGGATTGCTGCCATACATCAGGCAGACAATGTCCTGTGCGCGCTGATGCGGCGGCGCGTGGGGGTCGTTCCGGATCAGGGAGTTATCGACCTGCAGCCAGCCGCCCGCCGCGCTGATGATTTCTGCGATACCATCCGGGTCATCTGCATCTGGCTCAAGCAGGATCATCGCGAACTTGTCCGCATAATCCTCCCGGTCCGCGCTTGACCAGTCCGGATTGTTGCTCAGTCCTGCAATCTGTCCCATCAGCATATGCCCCGCTTCATGATAGGCGAGGAAACGGACAAAGCCGCGGACAAATGTTTCGGTCGCCTCGTCGCGCGGCCGGGTTTCGGGCTGCGCCGCGAGCGATAGCGGTGCAAGGATGGCAGCGACGATCAAGGACCTAAGGACATTCATTGTGTTCACCCCAGATTGAGCACAACCCTAACTCATTTTCGCGGATTATGAAGATGGGCTGAGCGGCAGACCTGCGCTTTCGCCAGTCCGGGGGAGTCATTTGCCCGCGCCGGTCTTGCCTTCAGGTGCCTGCTCTACAAGCCTGTCAGCAGCGGACAAGACCTTGAGAATCTCGTCCACGATCGAGCTGTCCATCATCGGTTTCCGGACCTGTGCCGAGAAGCCGGATTGCACAGCCACCCGCTCCAGCGAATCAACGTTCCAGCCAGAAATGAGAATTGCCGGCTGCTCCAGTCCCTTCTGCCTCAATACAGCCAGCAGGTCCGAACCGTTCGGGCCGTCGAGTTTGAGATCGATGACAAAGCAGTCGTAGCCCGGAAGATCGGGCGCCGCGAGCAAATCTTCGCTCCCGAGAAAGACATCGACCGCAAAACCGCGTCCGCCAATGAGCAACGCGAGCGACTGGCGCACGGCGGCGCTGTCATCCACGACGGCGATACGCCGCATCCGCCCCACAGGTTCCGGTAAAGCCATTCCGTTTGCCGATTTGAACTGAACCTGAAGCCTAAGACAATCAGGCAGGCCGCGTCATCAGGAACAATCCCTAGGGCGCTGCAGAGCGGCCGAAACCGGCCGCAAAGGCAATGCGGAGCACAGTAGACAGGCTTGGCGCGTCCATCTTCTCCATGAGGTTGGCCCGGTGGATCTCGACAGTGCGCGGAGAGATATCCAGCGCCTCGGCGATCGCCTTGTTGGTTTGCCCGTCGACAAGACCGTTCAGCACATCGCGCTCCCGTCCCGTCAGCCGTTCGATCAGGCCGCGCGCCTCTTCTGCCTGCACGTCGGCCTTGCGGCGGGTCTCCAGCCGTTCGAAAGCCCGCGTCAGGGCATCGACGAGGGTTTGCTTGGCGTAGGGCTTCTCCACGAAGTCCACGGCGCCCGCTTTCATGGCGCGCACGGCAACAGCGACATCGCCGTGTCCGGTGAGCACGATGACCGGCATGGCGACACCGCGCGAGTTCAAGGCTTCCTGGACTTCCAGGCCGTCCATCCCCGGCATCTGGACATCCAGCAGGATGCAGCCACGCTCAGCAGTCGCCACGGTTTCCAGAAACGCGACACCATCGGTATAGGTCTTCACGCGGAAGCCGGAATTCCGGAGCATGAAGCTCGCCGAATGGCGGATAGCCTCATCGTCGTCTACCAGGTGGATAAGGCGTATATCAGTCATGGTGTGAAGTTACCCGTATCTCGCCTGAGTGTGAACCTGAAACATGTTCCCCCCTCGGGCGACGAAACCGCGCGGATGGTGCCGCCATGCGCTTCCACGATTGTCTGGCAGATCGACAGGCCCAGTCCCATCCCTTGCGACTTGGTAGTGGCAAACGGCTTGAAAATGCTCTCCTTGATCTCTGGCGAGAGGCCCGGCCCGTTGTCGCAGACCGCTATCTGCACGTAGTCGGTGTCTTCGGCCGGCGAAACGCGAAGCTCGATCCGTGCATCGGCCTGGCCGACCATCGCATCCATCGCATTGCGGATCAGGTTGATCACCACCTGCTGCACCTGGATGGGATCTGCCAGCGCCCGGTTTGCCTCGTCAGCTACGACAATGCTGACCGGTATGTCCGCCCTGTCGCGGGACGTCTTGGTCAAGGCGATAGCATCCGCCAGCAAGGGGCTGAGACTGACCGGGCGCACATCCACT
Organism: Hyphomonas sp.; assembly: GCA_016124495.1. GTDB lineage: Bacteria > Pseudomonadota > Alphaproteobacteria > Caulobacterales > Hyphomonadaceae > Hyphomonas. Next base: position 70,114 of record WGNP01000015.1, read on the forward strand.
TCGCCTCTGGACACATAGCTGCGCAGCTTGCGAACGATCTCACCGGCCCGAACTGCCTGCGTCGCCGCTTCGGCGAGGGCCCCGCGAAGGACTTCCTTGATTTCCGGATCGGGCGAATCAAGCAGGTCGCGGCTGGCTTCCAGATAGTTTGCGACAGCCGTGAGAGGCTGGTTCAGTTCATGAGCGAGCGCAGAGGCCATCGTTCCGACGGCGCTGAGGCGCGAGAAGTGCACGAGTTCGGACTGCATTTCCTGCATGCGGAGTTCAGCGCTTTGCTGCTCGGACAGGTCCCGGATGAAGGCGGTAAAGAGGAAATGATCGCCAATCCGGGCTTCGCCGATCTTCAGGTCAATCGGGAACACCGTCCCGTCCGCGCGCGCAGCGATGACCACACGACCCTTGCCGATGATCTGGCGGTTTCCGGTACGAAGATAGTTGCCGATATAGTTTCCATGATTGGTCCGGTCGCGGCCCGCCATCAACAGATTGACCGGCTGGCCGATCATTTCCGCAGCCGAATAGCCAAACAGCTGCTCGGCTGCGCGGCTGAAGGCCAGCATGGTACCCGACTCGTCGGTTACGATCATGGCGTCGGGAACAGAATTCAGGATGGATTCAAAGTGCAACTGGTGCGCGGTCGCGTCCAGTTGATTGAGGGGTACCTGAAAGGCTTTTGGCGTGTCGCTCATCGCCGGGTTCCTGAATGCTCCGCGTCTCAGTGCCCGCGCAGCCCATGCGGCGCAAGAGAGGGACTGCGAGGCATCAGTTAAAGGGCCTTGCAAAGTGCGCGCCGTTGCGCACCCACCGCCAGGCCGCCACGCCCACAAGCGCAGCGCCTGCGGCCATCGCGTAACATCCCCAGCAATGCCCGGCCGAGCCCGCCAGATGCGCCAGCGCAGTCACATCCTGCCCGGCGCCCGCCGGGCCACACCGGAAAGCCAGATAATCCTCCAGCGTCGGCACCCGGTTCAGATGCGCCGCGAGTTTCAGCGCGCCGGCGACCAACAGGGCGCTACCCATAGCGGCTGGTTTCCACATGCTGGCGCTCCTTCTGATGACGCTGAACCCCTAACCCCGGTGCGACAGGCGAGCCCATAAGTACTATCCCATATACGTCCTGCTCGCCCCCTCCGGCAGGTAATGGCCAATTCTGCCGACATCGACTCGCAAGAGGGGTTCTTAATGAGTTCGCACCTATCAACTGCCGAGAAGCCCGGCTGGGGCTTCAGTATCGGAACGGTCAGCTTGCTGGTTGGCGCCGTCGCGCTCGGCGCGCTGATCATCGCGGCCAATGCTGCTGATCCGATGATGGCGGCGCATGCCTGGCTGTTTTTCTTCCTGACGGTCGGCGGACTGCTGATCACGGGGCTCTGGGCGGGGGCGCGCAACGGCCGCAACCCGTTTGACCCGGCCTTCTACGAAGACACGATCGTCAAGTTCGGTGTGGCCGCCTCAATGTTCTGGGGCATTGCGGGCTTCCTGGTCGGATTGATCATTGCCCTGCAATTGTCCTTCCCCGGAGTGTTCTACTTTCCGGAACTCGGCTGGACAAACTTCGGTCGTCTGCGGCCCCTGCACACCTCTGCCGTCATCTTCGCCTTCGGCGGTAATGTGCTGATCGCGACCAGCTTCTACGTTGTGCAGCGCACCTGCCGCACCCGCCTGGCTGGCGGCATGTGGCCCTGGTTCGTCTTCTGGGGCTACAACCTCTTCATCGTAATTGCCGGCACCGGCTATCTCCTCGGCGTAACCCAGTCCAAGGAGTATGCCGAACCGGAATGGTATGCCGACCTCTGGCTCACAATCGTCTGGGTGGCCTATCTGTTCGTGTTCCTCGGCACGCTGTGGAAGCGCAAGGAACCCCACATCTATGTGGCGAACTGGTTCTACCTGTCCTTCATCGTAACGATCGCGATGCTGCACATCGTCAACAACCTCGCCATTCCGGTCTCCCTGACAGGCTCCAAGAGCTACCAGCTGTTTGCCGGGGTCCAGGACGCGCTGACGCAGTGGTGGTACGGCCACAATGCCGTCGGCTTCTTCCTGACGACCGGATTCCTGGCCATAATGTACTATTTCATCCCGAAGAAGGTGAACCGCCCAGTCTACTCCTACCGCCTGTCGATCGTGCACTTCTGGTCGCTGATCTTCATCTACATCTGGGCAGGTCCGCACCACCTTCACTACACAGCGCTGCCGCAATGGGCCCAGACCCTCGGGATGGTGTTCTCAATCATGCTTTGGATGCCCAGCTGGGGCGGCATGATAAATGGCGTGATGACCCTGTCAGGCGCCTGGGACAAGCTGCGCACGGATCCGGTCGTCCGTATGATGATCGTTGCGCTCGCCTTCTACGGCATGTCGACTTTCGAAGGCCCGCTGATGAGCGTGCGTGCCGTCAACTCGCTGTCTCACTATACCGAATGGGGCATTGCCCACGTTCACTCCGGCTCCATGGGCTGGGTCGGATTCATCAGCTTCGGCGCGCTCTACTGCCTCACGCCGTGGCTGTGGAAACGCAAGGCGCTGTTCTCCAACGCCCTCGTCGAATGGCACTTCTGGCTCGCAACCCTCGGCATCCTCTTCTACATCGTCGCGATGTATGTGGCCGGCATCACGGAAGGCTTCATGTGGCGCGCCTATAACGAGTTCGGCTTCCTCGAGTATGCCTTCATCGAGACGGTCAAGGCCAAGCACATCATGTACATCGTCCGTGCGATCGGGGGAGCCCTCTACCTGATCGGGGCACTGATAATGGCCTATAACCTGGTGCGCACCGCGCTGGGTCATGGCCAAGCCCGTGACGCCGAGGCTGTCCCCGCGCCGGCCTCCGCCCAGTCCCCAGCCCTTCAGCCTGCCGAATAAGGAGCACACCCATGTCTTTCATGAAACGGCACGCAACGCTTGAGCGTCACTCGCTGCTCCTGACCGTCGGCATTCTTGTCGTCGTCTCTATCGGCGGCCTCGTAGAGATCGCCCCGCTGTTCTATCTCGAGAACACGATCGAGAAGGTTCAGGGCATGCGCCCTTACACACCGCTCGAACTCAAGGGCCGCAACATCTATATCCGGGAAGGCTGCTACACCTGCCACTCACAGATGGTGCGTCCGCTCCGGGACGAGGTCGAACGCTACGGCCACTACTCGCTCGCCGCCGAGAGCATGTACGATCACCCGTTCCAGTGGGGCTCGAAACGGACCGGCCCGGACCTCGCGCGCGTCGGCAACAAGTACTCCGACGAATGGCACCTCGACCACCTGATCGATCCGCGGTCTGTGGTGCCGGACTCGATCATGCCGCCTTACGCATTTCTCGCAGAAAAGAAACTTCATTTTGACGGAATTGAAGATGACCTGAAAGCGCTGCGTCTGGCGGGCGTTCCCTATACGGATGACATGATTGCAAACGCCAGGGCCGACCTCGTGGCCCAGGCGTCACCCAACATGGACTATGATGCCGAAGATGCTCTTGTCGCGCGCTATGAGGCCATCGCTGAACGCAAGGGTACCCTCAAGATTTCGGATTACGACCGCAATCCGGCAAAGATCACCGAAATGGACGCCCTGATCGCGTATCTCCAGATGACCGGTACGCTGGTGGATTTCTCCACCTACGAAGCCGACGACCTGAACAACCGGCGCTGAGGAGAAGGCCATGTACGAAACACTTTCAAGCTTCGCCCAGACCTGGGGGCTCGGCCTGTTCGTCGTGATGTTCCTCGTCGCTCTCGTCTACGCCCTCTGGCCCGCAAACAGCGAAACCTTCCGCAAGGCCGCCCACCAACCTCTTGTCGACAAGGATCCGCTCGATGACTGACCACAAACCGGAAATTGATGAAGTCTCCGGCGTCGAGACGACCGGGCATAGCTGGGACGGCATCAAGGAACTCAACAATCCCCTGCCGCGCTGGTGGCTCTATATCTTCTATGCCTCCATTGTCTGGGCTATCGTCTACATGGTGTTCATGCCGGCAATTCCCGCGCTGCCGGGAACCGGAATGACGAACACGCCCGGCATCCGGGGACACTCGGACCGTGCGCTGGTTGCCGAAGATATTACTCAGCTGAATGTTCAGCGTGGGCAAGGCTCTGCCAAGCTCCTGACCGCCTCGCTGTCGGAAATCGAAACCGACATGAACCTCCAGCAGTTCGCCCTCGCAATGGGCGAAAGCGCTTTCGGCGACAATTGCGCCACCTGCCACGGCGCTGGCGGGCGCGGTGCGAAAGGCTATCCCATGCTGGCGGATGACGTCTGGCTGTGGGACGGAACGCTCAGCGGCATCGAAACCACGCTGCGCCATGGCATCCGTCACTACGAGGACCCGGAGACGCGCAACTCTGCGATGCCCGCCTTCGGCCGTGACGGACTGCTCACACCCGGGGAAATCGATGACCTGGTCCAGTTCGTCCTCGTCAGGTCTGGCCGCGAAGGTGACGCTGCCGCGGCTCGCCGGGCTGCGCCGGTCTTTGCGCAGCAATGCACCTCGTGCCACGGCGCAGATGCCAGGGGAAACCGCACACTCGGCGCACCGAACCTGACCGATCAGGAATGGGTGTTCGGCAGTGAACCCCGCGACATCCATCAGTCCATCTACAACGCCCGCAACGCACATATGCCGGCCTGGCAAGGGCGGCTGGATGACGCCACCATCAAGGCGCTGGCCGTCTACGTCCACTCCCTCGGCGGCGGTGAAAAGTGACTAAGGTCACCCTGATCTCTTCAAGGGACCCGAATGCTCCGAAGCCGGAGCGTCCGGACTCCCTGTATGAGAAACGCCACCAGATCTACCCGAAACTCGCCCATGGCAGGTTCCGGATGGTCAAATGGCTGGTCATGGCGACAACGCTCGGCGTCTACTACCTCATCCCCTGGATCCGCTGGCCGCGGGGTAACGGCATCCCTGATCAGGCCGTGCTGGCGGACTTCGAAGGCGAAAAATTCTACTTCTTCTTCTTCGAAATCTGGCCGCAGGAAATCTACTTCCTCGGCGGGCTGCTGATCCTCGCGGCCCTGGCACTTTTCCTGGTGACTTCCCTGCTCGGCCGGGTCTGGTGCGGCTATACCTGTCCGCAGACGGTCTGGACGGACCTCTACATCTGGGTGGAACGCGCCTTTGAAGGCGACCGCGCAGCGCGGATGCGTCTCGACAAGGCGCCGATGAGCGTCAGCAAGGCCCTGCGCAAGGGCGGCAAGCATTTCATCTGGCTACTGATCGCTTTCCTCACTGGCGGCGCCTTCATTCTCTACTGGCACGACGCGCCCACCATCGCCCGCACCTTCTTCAAGGGCGAAGCGCCGCTGACGGCCTACTTCTTCGCGGGTATCCTGACCTTTACGACCTACATGCTGGCGGGCACGATGCGCGAACAGGTCTGCACCTATCTCTGCCCCTGGCCGCGCATCCAGGGTGCCCTGACGGATGAGCACGCCCTCAACGTCACCTATCGCCACGACCGCGGCGAACCTCGGGGCCCGCTCCACAAGGATCAGGGCTTCGAAGGCCGCGGCGACTGCATTGACTGCAAGCAGTGCGTCCAGGTCTGCCCGATGGGCATCGACATCCGCGACGGCGCCCAGCTCGAGTGCATCCACTGTGCGCTCTGCATTGATGCCTGCGACGACATCATGCTCAAGGTTGGCCGACCGACCGGCCTCATCGCCTATGATACGGACCGCGCCATCAGCGCGCGCGCGCAGGGCAGCACAGTAAAGTACAGCCTCCTTCGTCCACGGACCATTCTCTATTCAATTCTGATCGTGCTGATCAGCATATTGATCCTCTGGGGTTATGGCGCGAAATCGACCTACGAGTTCAGCGTTCTCAAGGATCGCTCCCCACCCTTCATTCGCCTGTCTGACGGGCGCGTGCGCAATGGCTACACGCTGAAGCTCGTCAACAAGTCGGTGACCACGCAGCAAGTCGATATCACGGTCAAAGGACTGGGCGATGCCGAATTCGAAATCATCGGCATCGGGACGTCGCAGCCAGGCGGCGTGCTCACCGTGACATCCGAAGCGCACGGCGTGGATCGCTACCGGATGCTCGTCACCATACCGGCGGGCGATGAAGCAGACCGGGAGAATCTGGTCGTCGAGATCAAGGATCCCGACACCGGCGAAACGATCGAAGCCGGCGCACCATTCACACGAGGAGATCGCTGATGTCTGCCCAATTTGCCGTGCCCTCAACGAAAGGTCAGCTCAAGGGCTGGCATGCCCTTCTCTGGTTTGTGGGCTTCTTCGGCTTCATGTTTGTCGTGAACGGAATATTCCTCTGGACGGCGATTACGACCTTTCCGGGCGAAGATACCGAGAAATCCTACGCCATTGGCCTCGACTACAACCAGGAAATCGCCCGCCGGGCGCATCAGGCAGAGGCAGGCTGGGGCGCCGAAATCGGCCTGACCGGCAGCATTCCGCAACTGCGCGTTCGCCTGAGGCAGGCGAATGGCGATGCCCTTGCGGTGACGGGCACGCGCCTGCAATTGCGTCACCCTGCGGATCGCGCGCTGGACCGTATCGTCGAACTGACACCTGTTGGCGGCGGCGAATACACCGCGTCACTGGAAACCCTCGCGCCCGGAACCTGGTCGGTCCAGTTCAGCGCAGATGTCGACCCTGCTGCGGAAGGCGATGAGTTCAAGGCCTCACGGGAGATCATCATCCCATGAACACGGTTGCCGTCGACACGGCCGGCTGTCCCAGCGGGCTTGCACCGCCAAACGCTTCGGAGGCGGCCGATCCTTCGCCCTTCGTGCGGCGCGTCGGCAAGCAGGACCGCCTGTCGCTCACCGTGCGCGGCGCAAAATGCGGCGCTTGCCTCTCGCGCATCGAAAGCGCCATCGGCGCGCTGCCCGGCGTCGACAACGCCCGCCTGAACCTCTCCACCGGACGGCTCGACATTGCATGGACCGGCGACCTCTCCGCCCGGCGCATCGCGCGCATAGTCAGCGACCTCGGCTACGGCGTCGCGCCTCTCGATACGCGCGCCGGAGACACCGAGCACAGGAAAGAAGAGCAATCCCTTCTGCTCGCCATGGGCGTTGCAGGCTTTGCGACCGCTAACATCATGCTCCTCTCCGTTTCGGTCTGGGGCGGCCAGGGTGAAATGGGCGAAGCGACACGCCAGGGCTTGCACGCTGTTTCGGGCCTCATCGCGCTACCCACGCTTCTGTTCTCCGGGCGTCCTTTCTTCCGCTCCGCCTGGGACGTCCTGAAACGCCGCCGCACCAACATGGACGTACCGATCTCCCTGGCCCTGATCCTCGCCTTCAGTGTCAGCGTCGCCGAAACCATCCGCGGCGGCGAGCATGCCTATTTCGACGCCGCCTGCATGCTGCTTTTCTTCCTGCTGATCGGCCGCTTCCTCGATGCCCGCGTGCGCCGCCGCGCCTACTCCGCAGCGCGCGACCTCGCGGCGCTTGCCAGCCGTACCGTCACCCGCATCAGCAATACCGGCACGCATGAACCCGTCCGCGCCGAAGACATCCGCCCAGGTGACCGCATCCTGCTGGCCCCCGGTGAACGCGCCGTCGTCGACATGCTGATCGAACAAGGCGAGTCCGAAGTCGACGAAAGCCTCGTAACCGGCGAAAGCCTGCCGCGCTTTTCCGCCCCCGGCATGCAGCTGATGGCCGGATCTATTAACCTGTCCCAGCCGCTCTCCGGCCGCGCCACGGCCGCGTCTGCTGACTCGCTTCTGTCCGACATCGGACGAATGCTCGAAGCGGGCGAGCAGAAGCGCGGCGCCTACCGCCGCATCGCCGACAAGGCCGTGTCACTCTATGTGCCGATCGTCCATTCGACGGCACTGCTCACCTTCCTCGGCTGGTGGCTGGCGGGGCTGGGCCTGCGCGAATCCATCCTGATTGCTGTTTCCACCCTGATCATCACCTGCCCCTGCGCACTTGCCCTGGCTGCGCCCGTCGTCCAGGTCGTCGCCGCAGGACGCCTGTTCCGGGGCGGCGCATACCTCAAATCCGGCGACGCGCTCGAACGTATCGCCGCCTGCGACCATGTCGTGTTCGACAAGACGGGCACGCTGACCCTCGGCACACCCCGGCTCGTCTCGATCAACCTTCCCGCCGGCACCTTGCAGGACGCTGCTCAACTTGCCCGCGCCAGCCGCCATCCGCTCTCAAGGGCGCTCACTGCCGCCGCGGGCCCGGGTCCGTTGGCCACCAACGTCAAGGAGCGTCCAGGGCTCGGACTTGAGGGCACAGTGAACGCCATAGCCTGCCGCCTGGGATCTGCCGAGTGGACCGGCGCGCGCGCCAGCATCCACAACGGCGCCGAGCTGTTCTTCGTTCGCGGCGAGGAGCTGCCGGTGGCGCTCCGTTTCGAGGACGACATCCACGCCAGCGCCTCGGCCACCATCGCCAGGCTGCGCAAGCTTGGCATGGGCGTCGAAATCGTCTCCGGGGATCGCAGCGACGCGGTGGCTGAAGTCGCGCGCACACTCGGCATCGATCACTGGACCGCAGCGGCCAGCCCGCAGGACAAGGTGCGCCGCCTGGAGGAGTTGCAGGCAGAAGGAAAGCATGTGCTGATGGTCGGCGACGGTCTCAATGATGCGGGCGCGCTGGCACTGGCTCACGCTTCGGCGGCGCCGGGCGGGGCTCTGGATGTCAGCCAGTCTGCCTCCGACGCGGTCTATTCGGGCGGCCTGGCGCCCCTGCCCCTGCTCGTGCGCACCGCCCGGAAGGCGCGCCAGGTCATGCTGCAGAACTTCGGCTTTGCCGCGGCCTACAATCTCGTGGCGGTGCCCATTGCCATCCTCGGTCACGCGACGCCGCTGGTCGCTGCCATCGCTATGTCGGGTTCGTCCCTCATCGTCTGCCTGAACGCGCTGCGTCTCAATCTGCCTACGGAGAAACCCGCATGAGCGGTCTCGTCTTCCTGATCCCGATAGCCTTGCTGATGGGCCTCGCCGGCCTCGCCGGCTTTGTCTGGGCCGTGCGTGCCGGGCAATTCGACGACCCGGACGGCGCGGCCGCCCGGATCCTGCTGGACACGGACGCCCCACTCCAGAAACCGGCGATCGCCCGGACGAATTCCGGCAGCGGCGAAGCCTAGGGCTTCCGGTGCAAGGGATCGGCCCGCTGTTGATTGCCGTTGAGCCTATGAACTGCCCATACTGCCATGCAGGACGATAACGTCCGGAACCGCCTGACCTGGCCCAAAGTTATTGACAAGCAACGCGCGTCGCGGGGTCACATCGACGAGTACGTGGATATCCCGCGCGTCCCGGGCCCGGGCGGAAGGGCTCAGCAATACGAACGCCAACAGCAGCAAAAGAGCTCGCGCGAGAAACATGTCATATTCCTTGCTGGACGGGGACTATGGGATTGATGCGGATCGAAGGGATGCGGGCATCTGATCAGACTTGGAGCTGAGCTTGCGTCATCCGCCCGCCGCTGCAAAGGCGTCCCGGTAGAAGGCCCAATGCCGGTCGCCGAGGGCGGTCAACACGCTCATCGGGTCGTGACCGACGCCGGGCAGGACGATCCAGTCGTGGGGGATGCCTAGCCGGGTCAGGTGCTCATGGAAGTCCCGGTTATTCTCAAGGGTCTCGTCCCTGTCTCCAATGACCAGACGCAGGCGAGAGTCCCGGGCAAGGGTGGCTGCGTTCTGTTCCGCATACCGGCGCGGGCTCACCGCCCGGAAGCGGTCCTGGTCGCCGCCATAGACGTTCCTGAGGAGGTCGTCCGCCCGGACCCCACTGGCGCGTGGTGTCCTTTCCAGCGTCTCCTGCAGAGGCCCGGCACCCATCATGGATACACTGCGGAACAGTTCGGGGTAACGGAACCCGAAGCGCCCGGATCCGTAGCCGCCCATGCTGAAGCCATCGAGCAATCGGCCCTCGCGGGTTGCTATCGTGCGCCAGTTTGCATCGACGTGGGGACGGAGTTCCTGGACGATAACGGTCTCAAGGGGTGCCCGACCACTGGCCCAGTCAACGTACATCCCCATCCGCAGGCCGTTGACGAACACGAGGAGGAAGGGCTGCACCCGGCCGGTCGCGACGGCCTCGTCAACCAGTGAAGACAGGCGGGAGATGCCGGAGGCCCCGCCTCCGGAGCCGTGCAGCCAGTAGACTACGGGGAACCGGCGGTCCGGATCTGCGGCATAGGCTGGAGGCGCATATATGTGAAAGCTGACCTCGGTGCCCGCAGCCTGGCTCCGGAACGTGTGGAAGGACAGGCCGGGACCTTCGACCCTCGGCGTCACCCACTGAAGCGGTGTTCGGGCAGGCATCCGTCCGGGCGATTGAGCCGGTCTTGCCTGTGCGGCGCTCCCTGCGGCAAGGCCAACGAGTAAGACGCCCAGGCCCATAAGGTGGCTTCGTCGGTTCATCAGACTGGACCTCAGGATAGTTGATCAGGCTACATTCAAACCGAACCGTCGGCAATTTCCGTCGCCGGTCGTGTGGGCCGAGCAGCGGGCGGCGCTTGGGGCGTGGCATGGGCGAGCATGCGCCAAGGTCACGTCCCGGCTGGTGGTGTAGCTGGTTAGCGCTGCGGGTCTCGTCCGCGCCTTTCCAGATGGCGCTGTAGGACGAGGCCCGCAGCGCGGTTGGCCATTGTCGGTTCCTTGGTAGGATTGGGTTGCGACACACAAC
>WGNP01000005.1 GCA_016124495.1 Hyphomonas sp.
CACTTCGCCGGCCAGCAGCGCCGTTTCGCGGTGCGCCTCGGCCAGGCGGGTAATCGAATCAAACAGGAACAGGACATTGTGGCCCTGGTCGCGGAAATGCTCCGCCGTCGCAATCGCGCAGTTCGCCGCCCGCTTCTTCGCACCGGGCGATTCGCTGGCCGTAGCCGCAATCACGACCGTCCGCCCGCGCATCTCAGGTGTCAGCGTGTGCTGGATGAAGTCGTTTACCTCGCGGCCGCGTTCCCCGATCAGGGCGATCACCACCCGGTCAGCTTCAAGGCCCGTGGCGAGCGAGCCAAGGAACGTGGACTTACCAATGCCGGAGCCTGCAAACAGGCCAATCCGTTGGCCCCGGCACAAGGGCAACAGCGTGTCCGTGACAGCCCATCCTGTGGCCAGACGCGGCCCAAGGCGCCGGCGGGCGTGCGCGGGCAGGGCGGGGGCATGAAGCGCCCGGATGCTGGCCCGCACGGGGGCGGCGGTCGTCCCGCCGCCGGCGACCTCGCCCCGGTAGTTGATCACGTTGCCCAGCCAGTGGTCACCGGGCTCGATGCGCGCTTCCTGCTCGATTTCGACCCTGTCACCGATGCGAATTGTGTCACAGGGCGAAAACAGCAGCGCGGTAACACTTTCCGCCGACACGCTCAGGATTTCTCCGTGGATGGTCTGACCGGGTTTCTGGATCTGGATTTCGTTGCCCACACCGGCCAGTTGGCTGATTCCGGCGATCTTTAGCATGCCCGGCGCGACATCCGTCACCGTGCCCCAGAGCCGGTAGAGTTGGTCAAGCCGGGAAGAGATCATCATCCGCAAGTAAACAAAACCCCGTCTGTTGTTAACCTATTCTTTAACTAATCCGAACATTTTCTTAAAAGGTTAACCACGGTGACTCAGCCATGATTTCCGACGTGCAATTGTTCAAAGTCTACGGTGCGATGGCTCGCTACGCGGCCGAAGCGCAAAACGTCAGTGCGACCAATATCGCCCGGGCGAATGAACCCGGATACAAGGCCAAGGAGATCGAAACCTTCGATGCCTTCCTTGCCCGCGTATCCAATAATGCGGCCGCCGACCCGATGACGGCCTCGTTCCACCTGACCGAGTCGCGCGGGCCTATGTCGCCCAATGGCAACAATGTCAGTCTTGAGCAGGAAGTCTTCAATTCTGCCGAGGCCATGGGCCAGCACAGCCTTGCGCTATCAGTTTACACCAAGTCGATGGACCTGTTGCGCACTGCAATTGGCCGTCGCGGCTAAGGACGTCAGCGATGAACCCGCTCAAGGCAACCATGATGCAGGCGATCCAGGGAATGGAACTGCAGTCCAAACGGATGGGCATTTCCTCGGAGAACATCTCGAACGTCGACACGCCTGGCTATCGCCGCAAGCTTCTGATGGTTTCGCCCCAGCAGACGGCCGGCGACCAGTTCATGGAGACGCGCGTCCGCCTCGACCAGTCGGAAGGGGTGCGCAGCTTCGACCCGGAACACCCCATGGCCGACGCCGATGGCTATGTGACCATGTCCAACGTTTCGCTCGTGACCGAGCTTGCAGATATGCGCGAAGCCAACCGGTCCTACGAAGCCAACCTCAATTCATTCCAGCAGGCACGTACAATGTACCGGTCCTTGCTGGATGTCCTGCGCCGCTAAGGAGAACCTGAATGTCGAGCCTGGGATTTAATCCGTATAATACGCTGGGCACCGCCGCCCGCGCGATTGACAGCGGCAGTGCGGCTGGCAAGCCGGAAGCTGCCGGTAACCAGATCGCAGAAGGCATCGGCGATTTCCGCGCCGCCCTGCAACAGGCCGAACAAACCGCCATGCAGACAGCCGTAACCGGCGCTGACCCGCATGCTATGGTTCAGGCGCTCAGTAATGCTGAAATCATGCTCGATGCAGCCGTGACCATCCGCAACAAGGTCGTGGAAGCCTATCAGGAACTCTTGCGGATGCCGGTCTGAGGCGCGCAGGCAGTCATGTCCGAGGGCGAGATCTTTGAAGTACTGCGTGCGAACCTCTGGGGCGCCGCGATGATGGGGTTGCCGATCCTGGCAACCACACTCGTTGTCGGTTTCGTCATTGGTCTCCTTCAGGCGCTTACTTCAATTCAGGAGATGACACTGACCTTCATCCCGAAGATTCTGGCAGTGCTGATCGTATTCTTTCTCTCGCTTGGTTACATGACCAAGGTCGCGCTCGACCTGTTCAATAACTGGGTTATCCCGCTCATTTCCGGATAGGTCAGGACATGCCGAACTCGAAGTCTTTCGGACTGACTGACCCGACCTCGCTGCTCGCGATCGGGCTGATGGTGGTCATCCTGTTCATGATCCTGCCGATGCCGGCCTGGGTCATTGATATCGGCCTGACTATCTCGTTTGCGTTGTCGATACTGATTTTCACGACGGTGATCTTCGTCGAGAAGCCGCTCGATTTCTCCTCCTTCCCGAGCGTCCTGCTCGCGACACTGATCCTGCGGCTGGCGCTGAACGTCGCCTCGACGAAGCTGATCATCGGCGAGGGGCATACAGGCACCGATGCCGCCGGTGAGGTGATCGAGGGCTTCGCCATGTTCGTCATGGGCGGCGAGCTGTTCGTGGGCCTCGTGGTGTTCGCCGTGCTGATGATCGTGAACTTCATGGTGATCACGAAAGGCGCCGGCCGGATGGCCGAAGTCGGTGCCCGCTTCGCCCTCGATGCGATGCCAGGCAAGCAGATGGCGATTGATTCCGACCTTGCCGTTGGCGCGATCACGCATGAAGAAGCCAAGCTCCGCCGCGCGCGCGAACAGGAAGAGGCCGCCTTCCTCGGCTCGCTCGATGGTGCTTCGAAATTCGTGAAAGGCGACGCGATTGCGGGCCTGCTCATCACCTCCCTGAACCTCGTCGCCGGCATGGGCTTCGGCCTGATGGTGCATGGCCTAAGCTTCAACGAAGCGCTTCAGAACTATTCGATCCTGACGGTGGGCGACGGTCTGGTCACGCAGATCCCGGCTGTGATCGTTTCGATTTCTGCTGCACTCCTCCTGTCGAAGGGCCGGGAAGAAGGCGCCATCGACCGTGCGCTTGGCCTGCAGCTCGGTGCAAGCTCGACCCCGCTGCTGATTGTCGGCGGCGTGATGGCGGTCTTCGCCTTCCTGGGCCTGCCCTTCATCCCGTTCATGACGGCCGCCGCCGGTTTCGTACTCGTGTCCTTCCTCATTCGCAGGGAGGAGAAGCGCAAAGCCGAAGAGAAGGCCAATCCGGCGCCATCCACAGCGCCCAAGGTCGCCAAGATCGGCGACTCGATCTATTCGGACGAAATCCACCTGGAGGTCGCGCCGGACCTGGTAAACCTTGTCCTCGTCGGCGAGAATGGTTTCGAAAGCCGTGTCGATAAGATCCGTCGCTACATCGCCGAAGAGTACGGTTTTGTCCTTCCTCCCATCCGGATGACAGACAATCCGACCCTCAAGAAGAACGAGTACCGCATCCGTATTCAGGGCGTGCGCCTGGACTCCGGGTTCCTGCGGCCTGGAAATGTTCTGGCCCTGATCGAAGACAACCAGCTTCCGCACATGCAAGGTGAAAAGGTCCGCGAGCCGGTCTACAAGGCGGCTGCGCGCTGGCTGCCGAACAGCAGGAAGCAGGAGCTTGCGGCGTCGGGCATTCCGACCGTCGAGCCGATGGAGGTGCTCGCCACCCACATGCTCGAGGTCATCCAGTCCAACTTCTCACTCGTCTTTACCCGGATGGTCATGGTTGAGACCCTCGACGCGCTGACAAGGATCACCGACACTGACCGCGCCGCTGCAAACCAGCGTTTCCTGGATGAGTACGTCCCCGGCAAGGTGACGCCGGAAATCCTGCTATCGGTGCTGCGTCTTCTTTTGTCCGAGCGCATTTCTGTTCGTAATCTGTTCCTGATCGTGGAGACAATTGCAGAGGTCAAGCCGATGGGGCTTAGTGTGCCCCGTATTGTCGAACTCGTACGCCAGCGTCTTGCTTTCCAGATTGTTGACCGTCTGCAGGACGAGCAGGGCCGCCTGCCGCTCGTCCAGCTGTCCGCCGGCTGGGAGCAGAAATTCTCTCAATATGAGGTTAATGGAGACAGCGGCAGTTCCGACGTCGCCTTGCCGCCGGAACTCTTTAGTGAACTGATTACTGCCGTGCAGTCGAAGCTGAATGAAACCGCCCAGAAGGGAATTGTTGCGGCTGTTGCGACGACATCCAAACGCCGCCGTTTCCTGCAGACGGTCCTTGCCAGCAAGGGCATCCGCAACGCGGTTGTCGCCTATGAGGAAATCAGCGCGAAGAGCAAGCCCTATATTATCGGCGTTGCCTGATGGACCTTGGTATTCCGTTGCCGGACGACCTGACGGCGTGGATTGCGCTGTTCATGATGGTCGTGGCGCGGCTGTCCTTTGTCATATTCTTCCTGCCAGGGATCGGCGAACAGGTCGTGCCGACACGAGCCCGCGCGTTTGTGTTGATTGGCGTAGCCCTCGCCATGACGACATCTGGTTTCATAGAGGCGCCTGTTGCCACCGAGCTCACTGATTTTTTCAGTCTGCTCATGATGGAAATCTTTATCGGTTTCGGGCTCGGTGTGATGCTTCGCCTGACAATCTGGATGCTGATGATAGCAGGCTCGGTCATCGCTCAGTCGATCGGACTGGCTCAGTTTCTGGCGCCGGCGCTGGAGCACGAAGCGCAGACGCTGACGGCAAACATGCTGTCAATCGCAGGCGCGGCGGTGTTGCTGTCGGTTAACTTCCATGTCGAAGTGATCGTCTCACTTCTGCGCCTATATGCAGACATTCCGCTGGGCGCGCTCACCCTGCTGAGCGGGCCGATGCTGGCACAGAGTTTTTATGCCGCATTTGGTTTTGCCCTGTTGCTGGCCTGGCCGTTCGTCGCGATTAACCTTCTTTATAATATCTGTCTTGGCTTCATCAACAAGGCTTTGCCCTCCCTGATGGTAGCCTTTGTCGGCGCCCCGTTCATGGTGGGCGCCGGCACCATGATGCTTGCCCTGTCGATCGCCGGCATCCTGCTTGCCTGGAAAGACCGTGCCATGCAGGTCGTCTGGTGGATTTGAGATAGAAGATGGCCGAACAGGACGACAGCGCCGAAAAGGAATTTGATGCCACCGAGGAGCGCCTGCGACAGGCGCGGGAGGAGGGCGACGTTCCCCAGTCGAAGGAGGCCAACGCCCTTGCGGTGATTATTGGCATCGTGGCAGCGGCGTTTGTCCTGAATGCGATCGTTGGACAGACGCTCTTTGAAGATTTTTCCTCAATGCTCTATCACGGCGACACTTTCGCCCGTGACATCTTCAGCGGAGGTGGCGGCGCGGCCTGGAGCTGGATCGCGAGTGTCACGCTCCATCTGTTGCCGATCTTTCTGGTGCCTGCGGTAATCGTGCTTGTTTCGCTCACTGTTCAGCAGGCCATCGTCTTTTCGCTGAAGAAGATTGAGCTCGACATCAAGAAGATCTCACCCTTTGAGAACATCAAGAAGCGCTATGGGACCAGCGGACTGCTCGATTTTCTGAAGGACACCCTGAAACTGCTCTTTGCCGTGGTGATCGGCATCGTGTTCCTTATCCAGTTCATGGAGGACTATTACGCCAGCGCTCAGATGCAGATGGAGGACGTCTACAAGTTCACATTCGACCAGACCCTTCGGCTGATCCTCTATTTCCTTGCCTTTCAGGTCGCGCTCGCTGTGATCGACCTGCCGCTTACGCGCCAGTTACATCTCAACAAGCTGAAGATGTCGCGTGAGGACATGAAGAAGGAGATGAAGCAAAGCGAAGGCGATCCGGAGATGAAGATGAGGCGCCGCGAGAAGGCGTCAAAAATCTCGAAAGGTCAGATGATGCAGAACGTGAAGACGGCAACGGTCATCATGGTCAACCCCACCCACTACGCCGTGGCGCTCAAATGGGATCCCGAGAGCCAGAAAGCGCCGGTTTGTGTTGCAAAGGGCGTCGACGAAATTGCAGCGCGGATCCGCGAGATAGCGGCCGAGAACAAGATCCCCATTTACCGCGATCCGCCGGCTGCCCGCTCTATCTACAATCTGGTTGATATCGACGAAGAGATCCGTCCCGAGCACTTTGCTGCCGTTGCCGCGGCGATCCAGTTTATCGACCGTCTCAAGAGCCCGCCGCAGGGATAGATTATGGCGGTCAGGAAAGATGCTCTCCGCAAGATCGTGGCGCTGAAGCGTCAAAGTGCCGAACAGAAGGTGCGGGCACTGCAGCTGGACGTGGAGAGTATCGAGGCGGCCATCAATGACCTCACGGCCGGTCTCAAGGCGCTCGATGAAGGCAAGGCGGGCATCGAGGCCTACTTCCTGGCCCAGGCGAACGGGCATGTCGACAGGGTGATCCGCGATATTGACGCACGAAATGCGGCGCTGCTTGTCAGGCGGTCCGAACTGGATGCAGCGCGCGAAGCGCTGAAGCGGGTTTTTCACTCACAGGAACGCCTCGACGAGGTTTTGCCCAAAGGGTAGGGCGCCCGTGCAGACGTCTGCTCGGATTTTTTCCGGCAGATAGCCTCGCCGGTCAGGCACCGCGCCCGGGCGATCCTGCAAATGTCTGCCAGGCGCAGGTCGTCCTCGCCGGTCAGGATCAGGGACGCGGGCGGCGCGTGTCATGCGTCATCAGCGGGCCCGTTCGGCCCTGGTCTGGCACGCGCCCCTTGCCCATGTTGGCGTCCGCAAGGCCGCGTCTCAGTTCAGAGGCTGCCTGCCCGGCAGCGCCTCGCAGACAGGGCAGGCGAAGGCTAAACCGTGCGCGCCAGGCGGAACCCGTTGATGATGCCCTGGCTTGAAGTGATGACCCGGGTTCGGGCGGCTGAGCGCAGGTTTACGGGATTGTTGACCCATGAACCGCCGCGAAGGACGCGGGGCGAGTGATCGCCTTCCCAGACCGATCCGTCTTCCGGCGCGCCAGCGTAATTATAATGCCAGGAATCCGCGCACCATTCCCAGATATTGCCGTGCATGTCGTGCAGGCCAAACTCATTGGCCGGGTAAGAGCCAACCGGCATGGTCTTCTCATGATAGGCGCCCTTATGGCCGTCGCCATATGCCTGGTGACCATTATAGTTTGCCTGCTTCGCCGTAATCGTCTCGCCGAAATGGAAGGCTGTCACTGTCCCGGCCCGGCAGGCATATTCCCATTCAGCTTCTGAGGGCAGGCGAAAGGCATCGTATTTACCGGACAGGCCGAAACGCTCGTTCAGCCAGGCGATATAGGCGGTCGCACCTTCCCAGGAGACGTTAATCACCGGGCGCCGGTTCCGGCCCCAGCCATTGTCCGCCAGGTTCGGGAGTTCGGCTCCGGAATCCCGGGCTGCGTCCCATTCGGCGAAAGTCACCGTATGCTGGCCGAGCGCAAAGGCGTAACTGATGACGACCTCGTGTTGAGGAAATTCCGCCTCGGCGGCGCCGGGCTCACCGGTTGCTGCCCCCATCAGGAAACGGCCGGGCGGGATAACGACCATTCGCGGTTTGGGCCAGCGGGCCAGCGCCGGAATACGAACGGGAAATACCCGTTCGGAGGCCGGCTTCCCCTCCAGCGCCGCCAGGACAGCGCGCATCCCCTCTCGCCCCAGACGCGCCTCCAGCGCCTTCAGGGCGCGGTCTTCGGCCTCAGCTCTTGCCCGTTCATCATCCGCGAGTTCCTGCGCAAGCGTCAGCCGGGCGATCCCGCTGCGGCGCAACACGCTGCGGGCGTGGCTGCCGAGATGTGCAAACACGCCTGCCCCTCTCGAGGGGTCGTCCAGAAACTCGGAGATCTCGTGCGGCGACGCGTGATCGACCGCCGACCAGTCTTCCAGCTGGCGGAGGTGACGCTGGGCGTTGGATGCCTCCGGCGCGCCCGGGAAAGCCTCGAGGAAATCCTTGTAATCGCGAACAGCCAGGCTCTTTTCGATCAGTGCCCAGCGCGCCTCAGATCGCAAAGCCCGGCCTTGCCCGGTAATCAGCTCCGGCGCGGTTTGCAGGTCTGCGCGCTCCTGCTCATTTACCTGCAGGGGCCCGGCGGGCGCCAGCGCCGGGGCGCGGCAGAGAAGGCTGATGCCGTTTGGGGAGCGGCGCCGGGCTCCAAGGCGCTCTGCGAGGGCATAAAGCAGGCTGTAGACGCCCTCGGATTCCGGCTCACCGCTCCAGTTTACAAGGGGCAGACCCTGCGCCGGTTCGAAACCAGGCGGCGGCTCAACCCATTCCAGGTAAACCTCGATCAGCTTGCTGCGGCTTCTGGCATGACTGGCCTCAGAACGCACAGGCTCCGAGCGCACCGACGCTGAACACCAGAGCACGATGACAATCTGTAAGGGCTCCGGCTTCGCCTCGGTCTGGTTAAGCAGCCCGGGAGTGGCGGAAAACTCACGGTCCCAACAGGTCTCATAACCATGTGCTTCAAGCGTGGCGGCCAGCCGCTCAGCATGGGCCCTGCGCTCCTTGTGGAAACTTATGAAAACATCTGTCATCGCCGCCTCATTAACTCCAACCCATAGTCGATGGGTCATGACTTTGTCACGCCCGATGGCGGGGGGACGCCCGGAGCCTGAACGGGGAGGTCCCCGGCAGTGCCGGCCAGCCCTCGTTCACAAACGCATCCCGCGGCGCCCTCCGGCTCAGACGACTCAAGATTGGTGCGCGCGTCCCGGGCCAGGCGCGCCGCTTCGGTGTTGACCGGAATCCCATGTACCGCTGCCGCAGGGGTCAGCACCGTCCCGATGAAGGCCAGGTCGACGGCCAGCGTGGCCGGACCGGCGCCATCCCTGGCCCGCTGCCGGGCGTTCATAATGATCCGTTCACGGTCGGGTACTTCAAGCCGGACATGGCCCAGCTTGGCCTTCAGCTTATCTGGGGAATAGGCCTTTGACCGGCGCAGCGCCTTGCCGGCCTCCAGCATGTCTGCGATGTGCAGGTTGGCGAGGTGAGCGGAAGTCGAGAGGTGATCCGGAATGTTCTTCGAGACGCGTTCGCCCCGATCTACCCGGCGCTCGACTTTGAGCGCTCATTCTTCGGCGTCCTTCCTGCGAATGAAGCATTGGAAAACATAGCGCCCTTTACGCCGTACCTGTGCCCGCCATTGCCCTTTTGGCATCCTGTAAATGGTCGACATTTGTGTGCGCTCCGTGTGCACAGAGGGGGCAGAGCGGGTAGAAAAATGTGCAAATTGGTGCACAGGAACTGCACATATTCTCGACCAAGTCCCTTGATAGTCCTAAAAAATGCCGAAAAAACAAAACTATAGATTTTCAGTCGCCCCGATGATGGACTGGACGGACCGGCATTGCCGGGCGTTTCACCGCGTGCTGACGAAGCGTGCGCTGTTGTGGACGGAGATGGTGACGGCCGACGCTGTGCTGAACGGCGACAGGGGGCGGCTGCTCGGATACAGCGCAGAAGAACACCCGCTTGTATTGCAGCTCGGCGGATCGGATCCCCGGAAGCTCGCAGAGGCCGCCCGCATCGCGGAGGGGTTTGGCTATGACGAGGTGAACATTAATTGCGGGTGTCCGTCGGACCGGGTCCAGTCGGGCGCGTTCGGGGCCTGCCTGATGGCGGAGCCGGATCTGGTGGCGGACTGCGTTGCGGCCATGCGCGCTGTTGTTTCAATTCCCGTGACTGTGAAGAACCGGATTGCCATCGATGACCTGCCCGCGCGCGAGACCCTGTTTACGTTCATCGACAAGGTGTCAGCGGCGGGATGTTCCGTGTTCACCGTGCATGCGCGCGCGGCCTGGCTCAAAGGGCTGAGCCCGAAAGAGAACCGCGAGGTTCCGCCGCTGGACTATGGCCTCGTTGCCGAGCTGAAGCTCGCGCGGCCCAAGCTGACGATTGTGCTCAATGGCGGGATCACGACGCTCGATCAGTGTAACGGTCACCTTGGCACTTTTGACGGCGTAATGCTCGGCAGGGCAGCCTACCAGACGCCCGGGCTGCTTGGCGAAGTCGATATGCGCCTTTTTGGAGCCGCCGCGCCCGTTACCGCCTGCGAAGCAATCCGCAGTTATGAGCCCTACATCGCCGCGCGCCTTGCGGAGGGTGTCAGCCTGCATGCGATGACACGCCACATGCTGGGGCTGTTCGCAGGCCAGCCCGGCGCACGCCGTTGGCGGCGTATCCTGTCGGAGCAGGCGCCGCGCAAGGGCGCCGGGTTAGATGTGCTCCACAACGCATTGGCCGCGGTGGAAGACAATCTCCCGGCGGCCTGAAATTGCTGGCTTGCAGCAGCCGGGTATTGCCCAAACTCAGAGGCGTCCCGCGCCTGCCCGTCGCCCTTCAGGTTAAGGCTCTGCTCAGCCATTCTGAGTAGACTTTGCGAATGAAAACGCTTCCGCATACCCGTTCCGAGCCCGAATCGCCCGAACAGGCTTTCCTGGCAACCGCAAGCCATGAAATCCGCACGCCTCTGAACGGTATCCTCGGCACCGTTTCTCTCCTGCTTGAGACAGATCTCTCCCCGGCACAGCGCGAGTATGCCGAAACAATCCGCCTTTCCGGCGGACGCCTGCTCGATCTGCTCAACAATGTGCTCGACTATGCGCGCCTTGATGCTTCGGCGGTCGAGCTTGAGACGGAAAACTTCTGCCCGCTTCAGCTCGCCCGCGAAGTGACCGAACTGCTCGCTCCGAGAGCCCACGCGGCCGGGCTCGACCTTGCCGTGCGTGCGGTCCACTGGCCCGTGCCGATTTACGCAGGCGATGCCGGCCGTCTGCGCCAGATTCTGTTCAATCTCGTCGGCAATGCGCTGAAATTCACGCGCCAGGGCGCCGTTCTGGTGGATGTCGAGCCGCACGCCTCCGGCTTGACCCTTCGGGTGCGCGATACCGGCCCTGGTATTGCAACTGAAGATCAGGCACGCCTGTTTGAAGCTTTCCGGCAGTCGGCGACGGCAGACGCCTACCGCGATGGCGGAGTCGGGCTCGGACTCGCTATCGTCAAACGCCTTGCCGACCTGCTGGGCGGCTCGGTCACGGTCGATTCACGTCCCGGGGAGGGGGCAACTTTCTCCGTCGGTGTTCCTCTGCGCCCTGCAGACGCGCCGTCGCTTCATGACCCGGCACGGCTTTCCGGGCGGATCGGTCTTGCCGGTCTGCCGGCTGCCACCACGCTAGCCCTCGCCGCCACGATGTCCGGCCTCGAAACGGAGGTTTACCAGATCGATCTGTCGACCGGCGAGGTGCCCGCTGGAATAGATGCAATACTTGTGGGTGCAGATTTGCCTGAGGCCATCGTCTCTGCGCTGGCGCGCACGGCGCCCGCGCTCGTCGTGCTGCGCCCGGAAGACCGCGGGGCCATCGGCCGTTTCAGGCAACTCGGCTGCCGCGGCTGGTTGGTACGCCCGCTGCGCATGTCGTCAATTGCCGAGCGCATCCTGCTGGCGCGCAGCGGCCGGCTTCTGGCGGAAGAGCCGGAAACCGAGCCCGGGGCCGGCCGGGTGCTGATTGCAGATGATAATCCCGTAAACGCACTGATTGCACGCCGTGCCTTGGAATCAGCCGGATTTACCGTCACTGTCGCCGCAACCGGAAGCGAAGCGCTGGATGCAGCGGCTCGGATGGCACCGGAACTTGTACTGATGGACCTTAGGATGCCGGTCATGGACGGTTTCGAAGCAATGCGACGCCTCCGCGCCGGCGGGTTCACCGCTCCGATCATTGCCGTGTCTGCCGAAATCAATCCCGACATCGAGCGCCGCGCGCGTGACTGCGGCGCCAGCGGGGTTGCCGCCAAGCCCCTCGATGCGCAGGCCCTGCGTTCGCTGGCGCTCCAATGGACCGCCGGCGCCGGCCGCCTGACAGGCGCCGCATGAGCGACGCTGCGTTTGCCGGGACGCCTGAAAAGTCTCCGCCGCGCTTTATCCGCGCGCTCAAAGCCCTGCGCGACCGGCGGATGGCTGCAATGTTCCTGCTGGCCCTCTCTGCAGGCCTGCCGTACGGCGCAGTCGTCGGAACCCTGAATGCGTGGCTTACCACGGAAGGCATCACGCCCTCCACCATCGGCGTCCTGTCCATCGTTACCATCGGTTACGCTTTCAAATTCCTCTGGTCACCTGCTTTCCAGGCCCCGCATCATCCGTTTGCGTTCCTCGGGCCCCGGCGCACCTGGCTGCTCAGCCTGCAGCTGCCGATCGCTGGCCTCCTTTTCCTTCTCGCGTTCTCGAACCCCGGCGAGAATATCGGCCTGGTTGCGGTCATCGCCCTTTTTGCCGCTCTCTTTTCGGCAACGCATGACATCGTCCTGGACGCATGGCGCATCGAAGTTGCGCGGTCCGAAGAAGACAAGGACCTGATGGCGGCGCTCTACCAGTTCGGTTACCGGATCGCCGGCTTCATTACCGGCTTCCTCGCCCTGCTTCTGGCCACGTATTATGGCTGGGTGGTCGTCTATGCGATGATCGCTGTGATGATGTTGCTGTCGATTGCCGGGACGCTGCTGGCGCCGGAGCCTGAAGTCCAGACCGGTCCTGGCAGCACCCGGCTTACCTTCCAGGCCCGCATCCCGGAACGCGAGCGCACGTTGGCCACGTTGCTGATCTCCGCAGGCTGGATCGCGGCCTTCCTGATGATCGCCGGCTTCGTGATCGCCTCCTTCACGCAAGTGCCGGCGCCCAAGGGCGGCGCCTTTGTCAGCGGGCAAGGCCCATGGATTGTTTTCCTGACGGTCCTTATGCCGGCCGCCGGCGCCCTGATCCTGCTGATGCGCCACGGGCGAGAGCCTGCAGAGATCATTGACGGTCCGACCGGCGAAACGCGCGCCGCGCGCGTCATCCGCGCGGTTTTCCGTTCAATCTTCGATCCCTTGATGGACCTGATCGGACGGCTGCGCTGGGGCGCGCTGCTCGTGCTGCTGCTGGCGCTCACTTACCGGTTCACGGATTCCGTCTGGGGTTCCTTCGCCTTTCCGTTCTATCTTGATGACCGGTTTGGCGCCCTTCACCACACCATGGCGGATGTTGCGGTCGCATCGAAATTCTTCGGTGTCCTGATGACCATCGCGGGTGCGGCGCTGGGCGCCGTCGTGATCAGTTTTGTCGGCCGCATGCCGGTTCTTGTAGCGGGCGCGGTGCTGGCCGCGGCCACCAACCTCCTGTTCGCAGATCTCTCGCGTGGCGGCATGGGCATCGACGCATTCCTGGAGTGGACACGGCTCGCAGATCCGTTCCGCACTTTCGCCGGTTGGGCCGCGCAGATATCACCCGAAGGGCAGGGCGCCGAAGCAGGCGACCGCATGGCGCGCCTGATGATCGCCATCGCCGGTGAGAACCTCGCAGGCGGCTTCGCCAGCGTTGCCGTGGTTGCCTATCTCACGTCCGTTGTGAACCCGCGCTTTGCCGCCGTGCAGTATGCGCTGCTGGCGTCGCTCACCATGCTGATCGGCACGCTGGGCCGCCCTTGGCTCGGTGCGATGATCGAGACGGATGGCTATTACAGCGTCTTCATCCTGACCTTCTGGCTCGGCGGTATCGCCGTTGTGCTGTCGGCCGTCGAATGGTTACGGCAGTTGCGCATGGCGCCCGACGGGCCGGCTCTGGCAAACTAAGCCGATCAGGCGCCGTGCACCTGGTCGATGTCGAATGCGGCCAGCGTTGCAAGGTCCACGATATCGCCGACCGTTGCACCGAGTGACGCGATCTGCACCGGCTTCTCGAGCCCCAGCAGCATCGGGCCGATCACGACGGCGCGGCTCATCTGTTCCAGCAGGTTCGTCGCGATCGAAGCCGAGTGGATCGCCGGCATCACCAGCACGTTGGCAGGTCCCGTCAGGCGCGAAAACGGATAGAGCAGCTTGTGGTTGGGATTGAGGGCCACATCTGCGTTCATATCGCCTTCGTACTCGAAGTCGATGCCCGGCATCCTGTCGAGGATTGAGACGGCGTCCCGCACCTTGTCTGCACGCTCGCCCATCGGGTTGCCGAAGGTCGAATAGGACAGGAACGCAACCCGCGGCGTGAAGCCGAGGCTGCGAACGCTGCGCACAGCCTCAAGCGAAATGCTGGCCAGCGTTCCACCATCGGGCAGTTCGTTGACGCTCGTGTCGGCAATGAAGATCGTCTTGCCCATGTTGATCACCATGGACATCCCGATCACAGCCTGCCCGGGTATCGGGTCGAGCACCAGCAGCGCATCCTTCAGCGCCGCGTCATAAGCGCGGGTCACGCCGGTCACCATGCCGTCGGCGTCGCCATTCTTCAGCATGCAGCAGCCGAACACATTGCGATCCTGGTTTACCAGGCGCTGCACGTCTCGCTTCAGATAACCTTTCCGCTGCAGGCGCTGGTACAGCATGTCGACATAGGCCGGGTTATTGTCTGACAGTCGCGCATTGATGATGTCGAGCGCGCCGGCCGGCACGCCCATCTGCTCCATCGTCGCCTCGACCTGAGCTTCGCGGCCGATCAGGATCGGGTGGCCAAGACCCTGGTTCTTGAAACTCCAGGCCGCCCGCACCACCGCGGGCTCTTCGCCTTCTGCAAACACGATCCGGCGCTGCAGGTCGCGGCACTTCGCCTGGACACCCTGCAGGAAGCCTGCGGATGGATCTGCACGGCGCACGAGGCTCTTTCGGTAGGCTTCCATGTCCGTGATCGGCTTGCGGGCGACCCCGGTATCCATAGCCGCCTGCGCGACGAGCGGGGGAACAAAACTGATCAGGCGCGGATCGAACGGCGTGGGGATGATGTACTCCCGGCCGAAGGTCGGACGGGCGCCGTGATAGGCAGCGGCGACTTCATCCGGCACGTCCTCACGTGCGAGTTCCGCCAGGGCGCGCGCGGCGGCGACCTTCATCTCTTCATTGATGCTCCGCGCACGGACATCCAGCGCGCCGCGGAAGATGTAGGGAAAGCCGAGCACGTTGTTGACCTGATTGGGATAGTCCGAACGTCCGGTGGCGATGATCGCGTCGCCGCGCACCGATTTGATATCTTCAGGGGTGATTTCCGGATCGGGGTTGGCCATTGCGAAGATGATCGGGTTCTTCGCCATGGATTTGACCATGTCCTTGGTCACGGCGCCCTTGACCGACAGGCCGAGGAAAACGTCCGCTCCCTCCATCGCTTCGGAAAGGGTGCGTTTGTTGGTCTTGACCGCGAAGGCAGACTTGAACTGGTCCATCTTCTGGGTGCGGCCTTCATAAACCACGCCCGCGGTATCGCAGAGCAGGATGTTCTCACCCTTGACGCCGAGATGGCGGATGAGGCCTGCTACCGAGAGGCCCGCTGCGCCCGCGCCAGAGATGGCAACCTTGACGTCGGACAGCTTGCGCCCGGTGATGTGGCAGGCGTTGATAAGGCCGGCGGCGGCGATGATCGCGGTGCCGTGCTGGTCGTCATGGAAGACCGGAATGTCGAGTTCTTCGCGCAGGCGGCTCTCGATGATGAAGCAACCGGGCGCCGAGATGTCCTCGAGGTTGATGCCGCCCCAGGTGGCGCCGATATTGCGCACGGTACGGATGAAGTCTTCTGCGTCCGTCGTGTTCACTTCGATATCGAAGCTGTCGATATCTGCGAACCGCTTGAACAGCACCGCCTTGCCCTCCATCACCGGCTTCGAGGCCATCGGACCGAGATTGCCGAGACCAAGAATGGCCGTGCCATTGGAGATCACCGCCACGAGGTTGCCTTTGGACGTATAGTCATAGGCCAGGTCTTCGTTTCCGGCGATCGCAAGTACCGGTATGGCCACGCCGGGGCTGTAAGCCAGCGACAGGTCGCGCTGCGTGCTCATCGGCTTGGTCGGGATCATCGAGATCTTGCCCGCGGTGGGGTGCGAGTGGAAATCGAGGGCTTCCTGGTCGGTGAAGCTCGGACGCTGCGTGGTCATGTTGGCTCTGTATCGTTTCGGTTGGGGTGGTTCCTCGTCTAGGCCGCTGCGACCGGCCTGCCAACAGCCAAATCCGCACAGTTACAGCCGCCCGGCTTTGCGAATCCCTCCGGCAACGGGTAGCGTGCGACGCCATGCCGGACACCGCCCCGAAATCCCCCGCCGCCGCTGCCGCGTCCGAGCCGACGCCGTTCATGGCGCAGTACCTGTCGATCAAGGCAGCGCAGCCGGATGCGCTCCTGTTTTTCAGGATGGGCGATTTCTACGAGCTTTTCTTTGACGATGCGGTTACCGCTTCGCGCGTCCTTGGCATCACACTCACTTCACGCGGCGAACATGAAGGCGCGCCGATCCAGATGGCGGGCGTTCCCTATCACGCTGCGGAAGGCTACCTGGCCCGGCTGATCAGGGCCGGCTGCCGGGTCGCGGTCTGCGAGCAGACCGAAAGCCCGTCCGAAGCCAGAAAGCGCGGTTCGAAATCCATCGTGCGCCGCGAAATCGTGCGCGTCGTCACGCCGGGTACGTTGACCGAGGAGACCTTGCTGCCCGCCCGGCAAGGCCAGGCACTCGCCGCGCTTGCCTTCACGGGGCAGGGCGAGGCCGCGCTCGCCATGTGCGATGTTTCGACCGGCCTCTTTGAGCTGATGTCGCTTGAGCCTGCGCGCATCGCGGATGCATTGTTAGCGTGGCCCCTCAGCGAATTGATTATCTCGGAGACCGACCGGGACCGTCCTGCACTTGCCGGCCTTCGCGAAATGACCGCGGCGCCCGTCACCGAACGCCCCGCCCGCACGGGCACCCCGAAGTCCGGCGAAGCGCTGCTTAAGGAAGCCTTCGGCGTGGCCGCCCTCGACGGGCTCGGCGATTTTTCCAAGGCCGAACTCGCTGCTGCCGGCCTCCTGCTCGACTATGTGAAGCTGACCCAGGCGGGGCGCCCCGCGCGTCTCGCGATACCCAGGCGCGGCGAGCCCGGCGGCACGCTCCTGATCGACCCCGCCACCCGTGCCAGCCTCGAAATCGACCGCTCTTATGCCCGCGGCCGCGAAGGCACTCTGCTCGCCGCGATCGACCGTACCGTCACCGCTCCCGGTGCGCGCCTGCTGGCCGCGCAGCTGGCTCGCCCGTCGCGTGACCGGGGCGAAATCGAGGCGCGTTATGACGCCGTCAGTTTCTTCGCTGCCGAACGCCGCGCCCTCGGCGATGTCCGCTCGGCCCTGAAATCTGCGCCGGATCTCGAACGCGCCTGCATGCGCCTCGCGCTCGGCCGGGGTGGCCCGCGCGACCTTCAGGCGCTCGCCCGTGCGCTTGGCGCCGGCCAGCAGTGTGCTGCAATCCTGCAGGCGTCTGGCGCGGCCCTGCCTGCGCGCCTTTCGGCCGCCGCGCACCTTCTCGGTCTCGTCGAATTGCCGGGCCTTATGGCGCTGGCTGGCGATCTGACACGGGCTCTCGTCGAGACACCGCCACTGCTCGCCCGCGACGGCGGTTTTATCGCGCCTCGCTGGGACGAGGCGCTCGACGAAGTCCGTAGCCTGCGCGAGGATAGCCGCCGCGTGATCGCGGAGATGCAGGGCCGGTATGCCGGGGTTGCCGGAATCGCGGCGCTGAAGATCAAGTTCAACAATGTGCTCGGCTACTATATCGAGGTGCCCGCGCGCCTCGCCGATCCGATGCTGAAGCCGCCGCTCGCGAACGATTTCATCCATCGCCAGACGATGTCAGGCGCGGTACGCTTCTCGACGACCGAGCTTGCCGAACTCGCCGGCCGCATCAGCCGCGCCGAAGAAGAATCGAAGGCGATCGAGATCGCGCTGTTCGAGGCTTTCTGCGCGCGGGTCTCCGCTGAAGGTGAAACGCTTGCCCGCGTCGCCGGTGCCATTGCGGACATCGATGTGGCTGTCGGCAACGCCGTCTGGGCAGACGAAGCTGGCGCTGTGCGTCCTGTCATTGAGGCCGCGCCTGTCTTCGACGCCAAAGGCCTGCGCCACCCTGTCGTCGAGTCTGCACTGCGCCGGGACGGGAAGGGCTTCACCGCCAATGACCTGACCCTCGATGCCGCCGGAAAAAACGCACCGCGCTTCCTGCTCGTCACCGGGCCGAACATGGCGGGCAAGTCGACCTATCTGCGCCAGGCGGCCCTCGCGGTGATCCTCGCGCAGGCGGGCTGTTTCGTGCCCGCCGCCGCATTGCGTCTCGGCCTTGCCGACCGCGTTTTCTCCCGCGTCGGCGCCTCTGACGATCTCTCGCGCGGGCGCTCCACCTTCATGGTCGAAATGGTGGAAACCGCCGCAATCCTAAACCAGGCGACCGCCGAAAGCTTCGTCATCCTCGATGAAGTCGGCCGAGGCACGGCAACCTGGGACGGTCTTGCCATCGCATGGGCCGCTGTCGAGCACCTTCACGGGCAGACCCGCTGCCGCGCCCTCTTTGCCACGCATTATCACGAACTCACCGCGCTCGCCGCCGAGCTTGCGGGCGCCGCGAATGCCAGCCTGAAGGCGCGCGAGTGGAAGCAGGACCTGATCTTCCTGCACGAGGTCCAGCCCGGGCCGGCCGACCGGTCATATGGTGTGCAGGTTGCACGCCTTGCGGGCCTGCCGCGCAGCGCCGTGTCGCGGGCCGCCCAGGTACTGAAACAGCTGGAAGCCGGCCCGTCGGCCGCACAGAGCCTGCCGCTCTTCGCGGCCGCTCCGGCAGGCCCGGAAATCGAAATCCCGCCTGAAGCGGCCGCTGTACTCGCGGCTCTGGAAGCCCTCGATCCCGACGAGTTGACCCCTCGCGAAGCGATGGCAGTGCTCTATGAGCTGAAGTCTCTCGGCAAAGGCAAAGTCTGATCTGCGCCTCGGCGCGGATGTTGTGCCAGCGCCTCGAGGACACGGACGGCGGCCTGCAAACTCAGAATGTCACCAATTTCTTCGACCAGCTGGCGCGCGTCGCGCTTCAGGTCATTCGCCTGAATGTCGCGGCCGCGCGCGCCTTCTGGTTTCTCCGGAGTCTCGAACGGCTCGTAAAACCAGCCGATCGGCTTGCCGAGTGCAACCGCGATCTCCAGCAGCCGACCGGCGGACATGCGACTGTGGCCCGCCTCATACTTCTGGATCTGCTGGAAGGTCACGCCCAGCAGCACGCCGAGCGCCTCCTGCGTCAGGCCAAGCTCCCGGCGTCCCAGGCGCAGGCGCTGGCCAGCGAACCGATCCGCATCGGTCGGCTTGCGCGCTTCATGCGCGAGCGATGTGTTGGCTTTGGCCATGGTTTGCGTTCTCCCTGGCCCGCCGGGCGAGCCCCGGCAGACGCAATGCAACGCCCGGGCCATTTACGAGCCTCAGCGTGGCCTCGCAGCGTGTCGACGAACCCTCTAAACCGACACTTTCACGGGGGGGGCGAACTTTGTCGTCCTCAGTATCACATCATCCGGCGCCGCGATCATCGCCCTGTACATTGCTTCCGGGTAGGCCTGATGGGGCTTGGCCGGATCATAGGGTGGCTGCTTAACTGCTCCGCCTTCGCCGGCATATGTGTCGGGATGTGTGAAGGTCTTGAGTTCAGCCGGCGTGATGCCAACCTTTTCGACCACGTCAGGATCTATCCAGGCGCGCGGATCAATCGGCACGGTCGAACAGGCGACTTCGAGGGTCATTCTGTCGGGGCCTGCAAAATAGATCGAATGGCACATTGCATGGTCCATCGGGCCGATCACATTGACCCCCTTGGTGCGGATCCGGTCTCGGATAGCCAGCAGATCGTCCACAGTGTCCACCCGGAAGGCGAGGTGCTGCATCGTTCCGGGAGCGGACGGCCCGGCGCCGGTGCCCGCATGCGTTACGCCCAGCTGGATAGGGATGTCCTTGACCGCCGGAAGCTGCACGACCGAAAAATAGGAATGGTCATCCATATGGAGGAAGGCGTGCACACCGCCAGGTACGCCGTGCATGTCGAACAGGGCAGAGAGGCGGAAACCCATCACGTCTGAAAAGAAGGCGATATGCTCGCGGATGTCTGCCGCCATGATCGCAATATGGTGAATTCCGTTCGCCTTGATCATGGCGCTTTCCTCCCTTTACCCTTCGGCCACGTGGACATGGCCGGCCGAAAGCATAATGTGCACCTCATAACCAAAAGGGGCAAGGAGGCAGACGGGATGGCTGGCGCGGGGGAAATCGTTCGGGAACCCTATCTCGTGATCCACAAGGATCCATCAAGCTTCAAGGACGTCTATGGCGGGGCAGGGGATAACATCGCGGTCGAGTGCATGCGCATCTATCCTGCCGGCACTTCCGCCGAGAGCGTTGTCATCTTCTCTCACCCGATTGGCGGCGGCGCCTTCCTGCCGCTCGTCTCTGCGCTCGCCCGCGCCGGGCAGCATGTCATCTACGCCAATACACGTTACCGCGGGAACGACACCGCCCTGATCATGGAAAAATGCGCCGCCGATTTCGGCGCCTGCATCGAGCACGCCCGCACACGACTCGGCTACAAGCGCGTCATTCTCGGTGGCTGGTCTGGCGGCGGCTCGCTGTCGCTTTTTTACCAGGACCAGGCCGAGCGGCCCACAATCACGCACACACCGGCCGGCGATGCCTATGACCTGACGAAAAAGACCCTCCCGCCGGCAGACGGCATCATGCTGCTTGCTGCACATGTCAGCCGTGCGATCACGCTGACCGAATGGATTGACCCGTCTGTCACCGACGAGACCCGCCCCTTCGACCGCGACGCGGCCCTCAACATCTACGATCCCGCGTGCCCGGCAAAGCCTCCCTACACGGAGGCGTTCGTCGCCCGTTTCCGCGCGGCGCAGATTGCCCGCAACCGGCGCATCACCGCCTGGGTGGAGGAGACCCTGGCAGACCTTCGCCGGCGCGGTGAAGACAATGCGGAGCGCGCCTTTACCGTACACGCAACAATGGCGAGCGTCTGCTGGACAGACCCCACGCAGGAGCCCTCAGACCGCAGGCCTTACACCTGCTACCTGGGTGAGCCGCGCATCGCGAATGATGGTCCGGTCGGGCTTGCCCGCTTCACCACGCTGCGCTCCTGGCTCTCGCAATGGGGATACGACACAACCCGTGCGGACGGGCTCGGCAATGCCGCACGCATTTCCTGTCCCGTCCTGGTGATCAACAATACCGCAGATCTGGCCTGCACCCCCACCCATGCGCGGCGCCTGTACGATGCCGTCGGCCATGCCCGCAAGGCCTACCGCGACATTCAGGGGGCGGATCATTATTATATCGAGCGGCCCGACTTGCTGCCGGAGGCGGTCAAGGTCTGTTCAGACTGGATGGAAGCGGAAAGCCTCGCAGGCTGACCGGTCAGTTTTCCGGAGGAAGCCGGACGATTTCATCTTCGTCGGAGGCCTGTTCCGGCTGTAGCAGAGCTTCTGGGGCGTCTTCCAGATCGATGCCGAGGCCTTCAACATCCTCGAAATCGCCGCCAGCGCCGGCGGGTCCGACGATCAGGCCGCCCGGGCTGCTGGTTTGGCCGGCACCGATTCTCAGCCCGCCGGCTGCATCATTCGTCCGGCCGATGTTGAGGTTCAGGGTGCCTTGCACTTCGGCGGTCGGGGTGACCTCGGCAGCAGGGGCTGTTTCAGCCGGGGCAGCTTCAGCGGCTGCGGCCTGCGTCGTGAGCGAACAGCCGGAGCCGACGCCGGCGAGCGACAACAGGAGAAGGGCAGTGATCGGTTTCATCCACATTCCTCAAGCATGACGCTCCAGCGACCTTGCCGCAAGCTTCGTTTCCACAACGTCCCAGAATTTGGCAGTTGCATCAATGCCTGACAGCCGCTTCAGAGCCTGAAGTCCGGTGGGCGAGGTGACATTCACCTCGGTCAGCCGCCCGCCGATCACGTCGATACCGGTCAGCACGAGGCCGCGGCGTTTCAGTTCCGGCCCTATGCGGGCGCATATAAGCTTGTCGGCGGCAGACAGCTCAGTCGCTTCGGCTGTGCCGCCGACGACGAGGTTGGAGCGCACCTGTCCCGCCCTGGGCTTGCGGTTTATCGCGCCGACCGCTTCGCCGTCGATCAGGATCACGCGCTTGTCGCCTTCCGACACCGCCGGCAGGAAGGCCTGCACCATTACCGGTTCACCCGACCGGCCGAGGAAAAGTTCCAGAAGGGAATCCAGATTGGAATCGGCTTCGGTCAGCCGGAATACGCCTGCGCCGCCATGCCCATAGAGCGGCTTGACGATGATATCGTGATGTTTTGCCCTGAAGGTGTCGATGACTTCACGGTCACGCGTCACCAGCGTCGGCGGCATGATGTCCGGGAACATCAGCGGGAAAATCTTCTCCGGACTGGAGCGCACGCCGGCCGGATCATTCAGCACCAGCGTCTCGGCGGAGACTTCCTCCAGCAGGTGGCAGGCGGTGATGTATCCCATGTCGAAGGGCGGATCCTGGCGCATCAGGATGACGTCGACGTCGTCTTTGAGGTCCAGCGTGACCGGCTCGCAGAACAGGCCAGGCGTTTCGCGCACCCGCTGTACGCGGGCCGGGCGGGCCCGGGCCGTTACGCGGCCTTCGGTCCAGGCAAGGTCGCCAGGGCCATAGACGAACAACTTATACCCGCGCGCCTGCGCCGTCTCGGCGAGCGCAAAGCTCGTGTCACTGTCGATATTTACCCGCTCCAGCGGATCCATCTGAATGGCTATGCGCAGTGTCACGCGGTGTATCGCCCCCGTTGTAACGGAAGGCGCGCGGTCTCAGCGGCTTCCTGGTTCGTAATTGGTGCCGTGCAGTTCGCTCAGCGGCTCGGTCGTATATGACGCGTCAGGGGCCGGTTGATAAGTGGGGGGCGGGGGGGCTTCGGTTGTGACCGGCGCGACCTGCCGTCCGGCTTCGTCACGGATCCGGACATACGAGACGACTTGGGCGACGCCGCCGACGACGCTGGCCTCTTCTGCCGCCGCGTGCAGTTCTTCGGTGTTGCGCGCAATGCCCATCAGGTAGACGACGCCGCCATAGGTCTCGATATTGAAGTTGACGCTCTTGACCTTGCTGGAGCCGATCAGGCGCGCGCGCACCCGGCCTGTGATGATCTCGTCCGAGACGTTTGACATAAACCCGCCCGGTGGCTCGATACGCACTTCATTAGCCACGTCCGCCGTGCGCGACGAACTCCAGGCAATCCCTTCGGCAAAGGTGCGGTCTTCCGGCTCGTTCACGCGGCCGGACAGCAGGACGAGGCCGTTGGCTACTTCCACATCCACCTCGGCAAACCGGGCCCCGCTCTCGTTCAGCAGCTTCGCCTTTATCTCGCTGGACGCCGTGGCATCGTCGAGCGCCTCGCCCATCGTCTTCTCCTGCACGGAGGTCAGGCCAACCGCGCCAGCCGTTCCGATCAAGGCGGCGGCGCAGCCCGGCAAGGCGAGGGTGAAGAGCAGGCAAGGCAGCACAAGAACGTTACGCATGAGGGGTGTCCTGGAAGTCACGGTGGAGGAAACTTCATTAAGCTGAGGATAGGGCTAAACGGAGGCATTCTCCAAATGAAACCCTGTATAGCTTATGAACGAACGGTAGGCTGGCCTGCATATGCGCGTTTTTACTGGTTGCGGGAGGCTGTGCGTGTTAGGATTCAGTCACAGTCGCAAAAGGAGCCCTTGCCCTGTCATCCGCCAAATCCCGGGTTGAGCCCCCAAAGAACGTCTCGCTTGCCGACATCAAGGTGCTGGCCGAGGCCCTTTCCAAAATCCTCGAAGACGACAAGGCTGAAGACCTTGCCTTCATAGAGCTTCAGGGCAAATCCTCTCTCGCCGACTTCATGATCATCGCGTCGGGCCGCTCCGGACGGCACGTGGCCGCGCTTGCCGAACACGTCGCGCAGGAAGCCAAGCGGCTGACCGGTCGTCCGGCCAGCGTCGAAGGCATGGCCAATGCCGACTGGGTGCTGATCGATACCGGAGACGTGATCGTCCACCTCTTCCGGCCTGAAGTGCGCGAATTCTACAATCTCGAAAAAATCTGGATGTCGGACACTTCGGCTCACCGGGCGCAGCGCGCGTCCTCCTGATCCATGCGGCTGCAGATTATCGGGGTGGGGCGCCTTAAAGACGGCCCCGAACGCAGCCTTACCGATGACTACATGAGCCGCAGCCAGCCGCTCGCTCGCCAACTCGGTTTCCGCGGCCTCGAAGAACACGAAGTTGCCAGCGGCGGCGGCCTCGAAGCCGAAGGCGCCCGCCTGATCTCCCGTATACCTGACGGCGCCAAATGCCTGCGCCTCGATGAAGCGGGCGAAAACCTCAGCTCCACCGAACTTGCCCGCCGCCTCGCCATCTGGCGCGATGAAGGCCTGCGCGAAACGGTCTTCTTCATCGGCGGCGCTGAAGGTTTTTCTCCTGAAGTTCGCCGCCTCGTTCCCAAAACGCTTGCCTTCGGCGCGCAGACCTGGCCGCATCGCCTGGTCCGCGCCATGTTAACCGAGCAGATCTACCGCGCTCTGACGATCCTCGCCGGGACGCCCTATCACAAGGCCTGACGCGCGCCCTTCCGGGGGAGGGGTGGGCCCCGGCGGTCAGGGGGAGGAAAACCGGGGCCCGTAGATGCGCAAGTGCCGCGTGCCCGAAAGCCGGCTACCTGGTTCATCGTACGTATTCTACGCTGCATGGCCAAGCCGGATCACTCTGAGTGCATTTTTTTGCAATGGTTGCCGTCCGGGGGCGAGGCCCTTTAAGGAAGGGGCTCAAGCGGGAGGCGGAGGCCATGCGGGGCGGGGCTATGTGGCGCATTTACGGACCGGTTATCGCCGTCGCCATGCTGGGCTTCGTTGTTGCCCTGTTCCTGATGGACCCGGCGCCGCCCAGGACCATCCGCTTCGGCGCCGGCGCACCGGGCGGCGCCTATCATGCCTACGCGGAACGCTACCAGCGCCTGCTCGCCGAGCAGGGCGTGGAGGTCGAACTGGTCGATACCGCCGGCTCGATCGACAATCTCCGCCTGCTCGAAGAAGGTTTCATCGATGTCGCGCTGGTACAGGGCGGTCTGACCGGCCTCACCGAGGAAAAGACGCTGCGCTCCCTCGGTGGCCTGTTCGAGGAACCGTTCTGGGTGTTCGTCCGCGAGGGCGTCCCGGTCGCCGATTTCGGCGATCTGATGGACCTGCGCGTCTCGATTGGCCCGGAAGGCTCCGGCACCCGCGCCCTCGCGACCTCCCTGCAGCGTGCGTATGGCGGTGACTGGGCCAACGGCGCCCGGCTGGCTATGCCG
Source organism: Hyphomonas sp. (assembly GCA_016124495.1). Lineage (GTDB taxonomy): Bacteria > Pseudomonadota > Alphaproteobacteria > Caulobacterales > Hyphomonadaceae > Hyphomonas. The sequence goes on from WGNP01000005.1 coordinate 25,044, forward strand.
ACCCGCGAGGCGCAAGCCGCCCTGCGCGCCGGAGACATAGACGCGGCCGCCTTCGCCGCCTCGCCGGACGCTGCCTATGTCCAGGCGCTGCTTCACGCAGAAGGGGTCCGGCTGCTGCCTTTTGACCGGGCCGAGGCCATTGCCCGGCGCGAGGACGGGCTCTCCTCCGTGATTCTGTTGCGCGGGGTCGCCGATATCGGCGCTGACATTCCGGAACGCGACGTTCCGCTCATCGCGGCCGTCTCGCAGCTGGTGGTGCGCAATGACGTTCACCCCGCGATCGAAGCCGTCCTGCTGGATGCGGCGCTGTCAATCCATTCGGACAAGAGCCTGTTTTCGCCCGCCGGCCGCTTCCCCAACGGCAACAACACCGATCTGCCGGTCAGCAAGCAGACTACCCGCTTCTACCGCGACGGGCCTTCCTTTCTCAGACGGTACTTTCCGTTCAGTGTGGCCAACTTCCTGGACCGCGCCTGGGTGCTGGCCATCCCGCTACTCACCTTGGCTTTCCCGCTCGTGCGCGCGGCGCCGCCGATCTATCGCTGGCGTGTCCGGCGCCGGATCTACATCTGGTACAGGGACCTGCGGGCGCTTGAGGAAGAGGGCAGGGCCACACCGCCGGGCGAGCCGCGCATATCGGTCATCAGCCGGCTTGAACGCCTGCAAGCCGATATCGGCAAGCTGGACGTGCCGCTCTCGTACAATGACGACCTTTACCGCCTGCGCAGCCATGTCGAGTTCGTGCGGCAATTGCTCAGCCTGGCAAGCCCCGCCTCATTGGTGAAGGTCACCTAAAGCAGGCTGGCGGCTTTAACCTCGGCCGTAAAGGTGCGCGACAAGGGTGCCTCCGTGCCGGATGGCAGCACCAACGAGACCGTTGCCGCCCTGCCGATGGGCATCGCCGCTGCCCGCGGCGGCGGGCGTGGATTGAAGCCTTACGGCTGTCGCAGAACACAGCTAGAAGTCTCCTAAGGGCCGGTCAGGCGCTGAGGAGGCAAACATGAAAAAGATCACATCACTAGCAGTCCTTTCTATGCTGGCTGCCTGCCAGTCTCCGGCCGAACTGCCGCTGGCCGGAGATGTGTTTACCCCGAAGAGCGCGGATGAAGCGCTCGAGCCTTATTACCGGTCTCTGCCCGACGACTTCTATCCGCGCGCACCTGCTGGTCTGCCGCTCGACACGTCGAAAGCACTGACGCGGATCCTCGTCGCCTCCTGCCTGGATGAGGAAAAAGCCGCCGACAGCGTATCGTTGCGCTCCGTTGCCGCCGAGAGCGCGGACCTCTTCCTGATGATCGGCGACAATGTCTACGGCGACCGAGATGGCCCGGCTTACATGAACAACCAGCCCGAACTGAACGAACTGCGCGCCAGCTACGCCGACCTTGCTGCGCGCGAGGACTTCAAGGCCGTGCGCGCCAGGCTCCCCATGATGGTGGCCTGGGACGACCATGACTACGGCGCCAACGATGCCGGCCGGGAATTCCCGTTCCGCCGCCTCGCCGAGCGCATCCACGAGCGTTTCTGGGGCCTTGAGAACGAAGACGTCGGCGCCTATCCCGGCACGTACTACGCGCGCACTTTCGGTCCCGAAGGCCAGCGCACGCAGATCATCGTGCTCGACACGCGCTTCTTCCGCTCGGCGCTGACGCCGACCGATGAGTGGGGCAAGAAGGGCAAGGAGCGCTATATCCCCTCCGCCGATCCGGAACAGGATATGCTGGGCAATGACCAGTGGACCTGGCTGGAGAACCGGCTGCAGGACCCCGCCGACCTGCGCCTGATTGTATCCTCAATTCAGGTCCTGCCGACTGACGGCCATGGCTTTGAGGCCTGGGCGACCATGCCGCTGGAACAGCAACGCCTCTACCGACTTGTGCGCGAGACCGAAGCTGAGGGCGTCGTGTTCGTCTCGGGTGACCGGCATACCGGCTTTCTGTACAAGGACGATGCCGCGCTGCCTTACCCGGCGCACGAGATCACCGCCTCGTCCCTGAATGTCGCCTTTGCGGAGACGACCGCTGAGGTGGACCGCGCGCAGGTCGGGGAAGGGTATCCGCCGGAAAACTTCGGCGCGATCGGGATCGACTGGACGGCCGGGACGGTCAGCCTCGAGATCAAGGCGAACACCGGAGAGACCGTGCGCCAGATGACCGCTGCCTTCCGCTGATCCACAACACGCATGTCAGGCTACAGGAACGTGATCACCCTGATCCTTGCGATCTGCCTGATGCAGGCGGCCGCAAGTTTTCTGGGCGTTATCACGCCGGTCGGGCTGACCGAACTTAAGGCCGGTGAAACCCTAACCGGGCTGATAGGCGCGGTTTACTCCGCGGGATTCATGGCCGGGGCCTGGGCCGGACCGTCTCTGATCGGGCGCTATGGCACCATCCGCCTCTATGCTGCCGCTGCGGCGTTCACGGCCGTTTGCGCGCTCGCGATGGGCATGGTACCCGGCATCGGTGCCTGGGGCGCCGCGCGCGCGTTGCAGGGCATCGGCTTCGGCCTCTTGTTTGCCAGCGCCGAAAGCTGGCTGGGCGAGGCCGTCCCGAAAGACCGGCGCGGCGACATGATGGGGTTCTACTATTTCCTCTCGCGGATCGCCGGCCTGCTCGCGCCCTTCCTCGCCTTCGGACTTTCGGCGCTCGATCCGCGCGGCCTCAACTGGGTGTCGATCCTGCTCTGCATGTCGCTCGTGCCGCTGTGCCTGACACGGCAGGAAGAGCCTGCGCCGCCCGCCCGCGAAGTTATGCGTCCGATGGATCTTTTCCGGCTGGCCCCGTCGGCTGTGACCGGGTGCTTTCTCGCGGGCCTGCTCAATACAGGCACTCTGGCCCTCCTGCCAACCTGGACCAGCACATTCGAGATCGGCGGGGGCGGAACCAGTGCTGCGGCCTGGGCAGCCGCGGCCGCGGCAGCCGGCGCGCTGCTGGTGCAATGGCCTGCGGGGCGGATTTCGGACCGGGTGGAGCGGCGCCTCGTGGTCGCCGGCCTGTCCCTGTTCTCGGGCGCAGCGGCGCTGGCGCTGGCGGCCGGGGCGACGCGGTTCAGCGAACCGGTTGTGCTTATCCTGCTGGGCCTTTGGGGTGCGGGCGCCTTTACGTTCTATGGCGTCTGCGCAGCCCACGCGATCGACCGCGCCGGGCCAGGCCGGATTCCTCAGGTGATGAGCGGCATCCTGTTCGTCTGGGCAGCGGGTTCAGTGGCCGGGCCCGTAATGTCCGGCGTCGCGATGAGCCTCGGCGGGCCGCAGGCCCTGTTCGGCCTTGCCGCAGCCGGCCTGTTCCTGCTGGCCGGTATCATGCTGGTGCGCAGCCGCGTCCGTGCGCGGCCCGAGACGGTCGCGCCGGAGGCCTTCATGCCCGCCGAAGCCCCGTCGGTCGCCGTGCCCGCCCCCGGGCCGTCTGCTGCGGAGCGGACCTGAGACGGTTGAACTCCGGGGTCCGGAATTCGCCCCACGCGGTAGCGGGCAGAAGGATTAACCGGCCCCGAGATACCCCTGCGGTAATCTGGTTTTCTGGGTCCAAATACTTATACCCAGCGTGTTGCAGGCCCCGCCGTTGTTGGTATACAGCGGCGCGAACCATAGGGATGACGGGCTGGCGAAGGGCGACCAGACTTCGCATCCAACAGGGAAAACTCCATGAACATTCACGAATACCAGGCCAAGGCGCTGCTGAAGTCCTTCGGTGCGCCGGTTGCCGAAGGCGTCCCTGTACTGTCGCTGGCGGACGTCCAGAAAGCCGTTGATTTGCTGCCCGGCCCGCTCTGGGTCGTGAAGAGCCAGATCCACGCCGGCGGGCGCGGCAAGGGCAAGTTCATCGAGAAGGAAGCTGGCGAGAAGGGCGGCGTGCGCCTCGCCTTCTCGAAGGAAGACGTGAAGAAGCATGCCGAAGCGATGCTCGGCAAACACCTCGTGACCGCGCAGACATCTGCCGCCGGCAAACAGGTAAACCGCCTCTATGTGGAAGACGGCGCTGACATCGACAAGGAACTCTACCTCTCGATCCTTGTCGACCGTTCTACCTCAAACGTGGCTTTCGTTGTCTCGACCGAAGGCGGGATGGACATCGAGGCCGTCGCGCATGACACGCCGGAAAAAATCCTCACCGTGCAGATCGATCCGCTGGTCGGCGTGACGCCTGCGGATGCCCAGAAGCTCAATGCCGCGCTGCACCTCACCGGCACCGCAGCAGCAGACGGCCTGAAGCTCTTCCCGATCCTCTACAGGGCCTTCACCGAGAAGGACATGGCGATGCTGGAGGTGAACCCCCTCATCGTGATGAAGGACGGCCACCTGCGTGTACTCGACGCAAAGGTCTCGTTCGACGGCAATGCGATCTTCCGCCACCCGGATGTCGCCGCCCTCAAGGATGAAACCGAGCAGGACGCCAAGGAACTCGAAGCGGCTGAATGGGACCTTGCCTATATCGCGCTCGACGGCACGATCGGCTGCATGGTCAACGGCGCCGGTCTCGCCATGGCGACCATGGACATCATCAAGCTCTACGGCGAAGAGCCCGCGAACTTCTGCGATGTCGGCGGCGGCGCCGGCAAGGAGAAGGTGGCAGCCGCCTTCAAGATCATCATGAAGGACCCCAACGTGAAGGGCATCCTCGTGAACATCTTCGGCGGCATCATGAAATGCGATGTCATCGCTGAAGGCGTGATCGCAGCCGTGAAGGAAACCAACCTCTCCGTTCCGCTGGTCGTGCGCCTCGAAGGCACGAACGTCGAACTCGGCAAGAAGATCATCCGCGAAAGCGGCCTCAACGTCATCTCCGCAGACGATCTCGACGATGCGGCCCAGAAAATTGTTAAAGCGGTGCGGGGTTAAGCGTCATGTCCATTCTGATCGACAAGAACACGAAAGTCCTGACGCAGGGCATGACCGGCAATACCGGCTCGTTCCATACCAGTCAGGCACTTGAATATTACGGAACGAAGATGGTCGGCGGCATCAACCCCAAGAAGGGCGGTGAGATGTGGACGGCGGCGAATGGCACGCAACTGCCGATCTTCACGAGCGTCGCCGAAGGCAAGGCCAAGACCGGCGCAACTGCGTCTGTGGTCTACGTTCCTCCAGCAGGTGCAGCGGCGGCCATCGAGGAAGCGATTGACGCAGAAATCCCGCTGATCGTCTGCATAACCGAAGGCGTGCCCGTCATGGACATGGTCCGCGTCAAGGCAAAGCTGATGAAATCGAAGTCGCGCCTGATCGGGCCGAACTGCCCCGGCATCATCACCGCCAACGAATGCAAGATCGGCATCATGCCGGGCTCCATCTTCAAGAAGGGCTCTGTCGGCATCGTCTCGCGCTCCGGCACGCTGACCTATGAAGCCGTGTTCCAGACCACCAATGCCGGCCTCGGCCAGACCACGGCTGTCGGCATCGGCGGCGACCCGGTCAAGGGCACCGAGTTCATCGACATGCTCGAGATGTTCCTCGCCGACGACGAGACAAAATCGATCATCATGATCGGCGAAATCGGCGGTTCTGCTGAAGAGGAAGCCGCGCAGTTCCTGATCGACGAGGCCAGGCGTGGCCGCAAGAAACCGATGGCGGGCTTCATCGCAGGCCGCACGGCGCCCAAGGGCCGCACGATGGGCCATGCTGGTGCCATCGTGTCTGGCGGGAAGGGCGATGCTGAGTCAAAGATTGCAGCGATGGAAGCTGCGGGAATCCGTGTAAGCCCAAGCCCGGCACGTCTTGGTACGACGCTGGTCGAAGTGTTAAAGGGTTAGAACAACCCTCGTCGTTTGGCCTGCAGCCGTGATTGCCTGAAAGCGATGCGGCGGCGGGCGGGGCTCTGCACCCCGGAACCTGCAGGCGGCATCATCCGCCCCCAAATGCTTGCCGGGGGCGGCAGCTCTGGAAGGATGAATTTGAAATGGCAGACGATGGCAGCCCGGTGAACGGCCCGCGCAGCTCCGGCAACACCGCGATGCTGGAGACCGCGTTCCTCTACGGGGGCTCGGCGCTCTGGCTCGAACAGATGCAGGCGGCCTACGCGAAGGATCCCTCGTCGGTGCCGGAAAGCTGGCGCGCCTTCTTTGCCGAACTCGGCGATGACGCGGCCAGTGCTACCACGAACGCCAGGGGTGCCAGCTGGAAACGCGAAGGCTGGCCTCAGGCCAAATCCGGCGACGATGTTGCCGCCTTCGACGGCAACTGGGCCGCTCTGGAGCCGAAGCTCGAGGGGAAGATCAAGGCTGTCAATCCGGCGGCTGCACCGGCCGACATTTCGCAATCGGTGAAGGACTCCATCCGCGCGATCATGATGATCCGCGCCTACCGCATCCGCGGCCACTTAGCCGCTCAGCTCGATCCGCTGCGCCTGTCGAACTTCGGCGAACAGCCCGAACTCGACCCCGCGACTTACGGCTTCAAGCCGGAAGACCGCGACCGTCCGATCTTCATCGACAACGTGCTCGGCCTCGAGCGCGCCACCGTCAACCAGATGCTGGAGATCCTGAAGCGCACCTATTGCTCGACGCTCGGCATCGAGTTCATGCATATTTCCGATCCCGCCGAGAAAGCCTGGCTGCAGGAACGGATCGAAGGCCCGGACAAGGGCGTCGCGTTCACCCGCGAAGGCAAGTTTGCGATCCTCCGCAAGCTGATCGAAGCGGAAACCTTTGAGCGCTTCCTGCACAAGCGCTTCCCGGGCACCAAACGCTTCGGTCTCGATGGCGGCGAAGCCGCCGTGCCGGCGCTGGAGCAGATCATCAAGCGCGGCGGCGCGCTCGGCGTCAACGAGATCGTCGTCGGCATGCCGCACCGCGGCCGCCTGAACATGCTCGCCGCCGTGATGGGCAAGGGCTATGACAAGATCTTCCATGAGTTCCAGGGCGGCTCCACGCAGGGCGCCGGTACGTTCGGCTCGGGGGATGTGAAATACCACCTCGGCGCCTCGTCGGACCGCGAGTTTGACGGCAATACGGTCCACCTCACCATGAGTGCCAACCCCTCGCACCTTGAAGCTGTGAACCCGGTCGTGCTTGGCCGTACGCGCGCTAAGCAGTTCACGGAATCGCGCGAGAAGGGCAAGCTCGACCGGACGGCGAAGATGCCCTTGCTGCTGCATGGCGATGCGGCCTTCGCGGGGCAGGGCGTCGTCGCTGAATGCTTCGCCCTCTCGGGCCTCCAGGGCTACCGCACCGGCGGCACGATCCACTTCATCGTCAACAACCAGATCGGCTTCACCACGAGCCCGATGTATTCGCGCTCCTCGCCGTATCCGTCGGATGTGGCGCTCGCTGTCCAGGCGCCGATCTTCCACGTCAACGGGGATGATCCGGAAGCCGTCGTCTATGCCGCAAAGGTCGCGACAGAGTACCGTCAGAAGTTCTCGAAGGATGTTGTCATCGACATGTTCTGCTATCGCCGTTTCGGTCACAACGAAGGCGACGATCCGACGATGACCCAGCCGGTCATGTACAAGGTGATTAAGGACCTTCCGTCGACCCGCGAAATCTATGGCAAGCGCCTCGTCGCCGAAGGCCTTCTGACGGCCGAACAGGTCGAGGCTCAGGTCAAGGAGTTCGAGGAGTTCCTCGAGAAGGCCTTCACTGCCGCCAAGGACCTGAAGACCAACAAGGCCGACTGGCTGGAAGGCCACTGGTCCGGCTTCAGCCTGCCGATCGATGACGACCGGCGCGGCAGGACGGGCGTCGCGAAAGCCAAGCTCAAGGAACTCGGCGACGCGATTACCCGCGTGCCGGACGGCGTTGATATCCACAAGACCGTCGAGCGCGTGCTCGCGCGCCGCCGCGAAAGCTACGAGACCGGCAAGGAAATCGACTGGGGCGGCGCGGAGCATCTCGCGTTTGCCAGCCTGCTCGACGAAGGCTTCCCGGTGCGCCTGTCCGGCCAGGATGTCGGCCGCGGCACTTTCGTGCAGCGCCACAGCCACATGGTTGACCAGACGACCGGCGAGCGCCACACGCCGCTGAACCATATCCGCGCAGGCCAGGCGCCCTACGAGGTGATCGACTCGCTCCTCTCGGAGGAGGCGGTGCTCGGTTATGAGTATGGCTATTCGCTCGCTGATCCCAATACGCTGACCCTGTGGGAGGCTCAGTTCGGGGACTTCTGCAACGGCGCGCAAGTCTATTTCGACCAGTTCATCTCGAGCGCCGAGCGCAAATGGCTGCGTATGTCGGGCCTCGTGATGCTGCTGCCGCATGGCTATGAAGGTCAGGGCCCGGAACATTCCTCGGCGCGCCTTGAGCGCTTCCTGCAGATGTGCGCGGAAGACAACATGCAGGTCTGCAACCTGACGACGCCGTCGAACTATTTTCACGCCCTGCGCCGCCAGATCCACCGCGAGTTCCGCAAGCCGCTGGTAATCATGACGCCGAAGTCGCTGCTGCGCCACAAGCTGGCCACCTCGACCATTGACGACATGAATGCCAAGTCGACCTTCCATCGCATCCTCTGGGACGATGCCGAGACGCCCGGCCGGGAAGGCAAGGTGAAACTCGTCGCCGACAAGAAAATCCGGCGGGTCGTGCTGTGCTCGGGCAAGGTCTACTATGATCTCTTCGAGGCCCGCGAAGCAGCGGGTACAGACGATGTTTACCTGCTGCGCGTCGAGCAGTTCTATCCGGTTCCGCGCAAGTCGCTGATCACCGAGCTGAAACGCTTCACCCAGGCCGAGATCGTCTGGTGTCAGGAAGAGCCCCGCAACATGGGCGGCTGGACCTTCATCCGTGATGAGATCGAATGGTGCGCCGCGCAGGCCGGCTATGCCGAGCCGCGTCCGAAATATTCGGGGCGCCCGCCCAGCGCTGCCACCGCCACAGGCCTTCTCTCCAAGCACCAGGCCGAGCAGGCCTCTCTCATCAAGATCGCGCTGTCGCCTGATCCGCTGGACGACCGCAACGCCGCGTCCTGACCTTCCTCCAGCAATCCCTTCGGACTACGCCCATGACAGACATTGTTGTACCCACGCTCGGTGAAAGCGTCACGGAAGCCACCGTCGGCCGCTGGCTGAAGGCCAAGGGCGATGCGGTTAAGAAGGACGACGTACTGGTCGAACTGGAGACCGACAAGGTGTCGGTCGAAGTCTCTGCCAGCGAGGACGGTGTCCTGTCGGATATCTCGGTGCCGGAAGGTGAAACGGTCGGCATCGGGGCCCTCCTGGGACGGATCAACGGCGCAGGGGCCGCTGTGGCAAAGCCCGCGCCCAGTGCCAAGCCCGCCGCAGCCCCGGCCCCTGTGCCGGCATCGGCGCCGGCACCGGCTGTGCCCGCACCGGTGGCAGCCGGCGGCGTGACCGATGTGAAAGTCCCCGTGATGGGCGAGAGCGTCGCCGAAGGCACGATCGCCTCGTTCAGCAAGAAGGTCGGCGACAAGGTCAAGAAAGACGAGACGATCGCCGAGATCGAAACCGACAAGGTGGCGCTTGAAGTTCCTTCCCCCGCCGACGGCGTGATCGTCGAGCTGCTGGTCGCGCCAGGTGCCAGCGTGGCGCCGGGCTCGGTGATCGCGCGGATCGGTGCGTCGATGCCTTCTGCGGCCAAGGTGGCCGCCGAAGCCGCGCCTGCGAAAACCATCTCGGCGCCTGCTGCCACGGGCACGGGTGAGCGCCCGGTCGCCCCGTCTGTGCGGCGCATCGCTGCCGAGGCGAATGTCGCCCCGGCCAGCATCCCGGGCTCCGGCCGTGATGGCCGCGCCACCAAAGCCGACGCCCTTGCTTATGTGAACCAGCCGAAAGTCCCCGCCATGCCTGATACTGAGGTCCGCCCACCCCGCGAAACCGGTCCGCGCGAAGAACGTGTGCGGATGACCCGCCTGCGCCAGACCATCGCCCGCCGCCTGAAAGAGGCGCAGGACACGGCTGCGATGCTGACGACGTTCAACGATGTCGACATGTCCGCCATAATGGACCTGCGCAAGAGGCATCAGGATGCCTTCGTGGCCCGCCACGGCATCAAGCTCGGCTTCATGAGCTTCTTCGTGAAGGCGGTGACCAGCGCGCTGAAAGACGTGCCTGCCGTCAACGCCGAGATCGACGGACAGGACGTCATCTACAAGAATTATTACGACATCGGCGTCGCTGTTGGCACCGACAAGGGCCTCGTCGTGCCGGTTGTTCGGGGTGCGGATGAAATGTCCCTCGCCGACATCGAGAAAGCCATCGCTGCGCTCGGTAAGAAGGCGCGCGACGGTCAGCTGACCATCGGCGACCTGCAGGGCGGCACATTCACGATCTCGAACGGTGGCATCTACGGCTCGCTGATGTCCACGCCGATCCTCAACCCACCCCAGTCCGGCGTGCTCGGCATGCACCGGATCGAGGACCGCCCGATTGTCCGCAATGGCCAGATCGTCATCAAGCCAATGATGTACCTCGCCCTCAGCTACGACCACCGCATTGTCGATGGCAAGGAAGCAGTCACCTTCCTGGTCCGCGTCAAGGACGCGCTGGAAGATCCGGAACGGATGCTGCTGGAAGTCTAGGGCCCATGATTATCGGAGGGAGCTGCGCTGAAGGGTCACTTCAGGGCAGCTCCCTCTTGTATTTTCCGCGGAACGCCGGACCTTAGGCGCAAGAGCGATCAACGCGGGAGAAGCAAGATGACCGACAAGGAATACGTACCGCCCAAGGTCTGGACCTGGAACAAGGAAAGCGCCGGTCGCTTTGCGGCCATCAACCGCCCCATAGCCGGCCCGACCCATGACAAGGACCTGCCGGTCGGCAAGCATCCGCTGCAGCTGTATTCGCTGGGCACGCCCAATGGCGTAAAGGTCACGATCCTGCTGGAGGAGCTTCTCGCCAAGGGCCATGCGGGCGCCGAGTATGATGCCTGGCTGATCAACATCATGGAGGGCACGCAGTTCTCCTCCGGCTTCGTCTCCGCGAACCCGAATTCCAAGATCCCGGCGCTGATGGACTATTCGGTCAGCCCGGCGCAGCGCGTCTTCGAGTCCGCCTCGATCCTGATGTATCTCGCTGAGAAGTTCGACGAATTCCTGCCCAAGGATCCGCGCAAGCGCACCGAGGCGATCTCCTGGCTCTTCTGGCAGATGGGCTCCGCCCCGCTGCTTGGCGGCGGCTTCGGCCACTTCTACGCCTACGCGCCGATCAAGATCGAATACGCGATCGACCGCTACGCGATGGAAGTGAAACGCCAGCTCGACGTGCTCGACCGCCACCTCGCCGAGAATGAGTACATGGCGGGCGATGAATACTCGATCGCCGACATGGCGATCTGGCCCTGGTATGGCGCCGTTGTGCTCGGCGTCGTCTACAATGCGGGTGAGTTCCTGTCGGTTCAGGAATACAAGAACGTCCTGCGCTGGACCAAGCAGATCGGCGAACGCCCTGCGGTGAAGCGCGGCCGGATGGTCAACTCTACCACCGGCAAGCCCGAGAGCCAGCTGCGCGAACGCCACGATGCCAGCGATTTCGAGACGAAAACGCAGGACAAGCTCGAAGCACAGTCAGGATCCTGACCCTGCTCAGCTTGTTCAATAAGAAAGCGCCCGCCTTTGATGTGGCGGAAGGTAATGCCTTTGTTTCGGAGGGCCTGACGCTTCTGCAAGCTGGCAACGGCGCTGCCCTTGGCAGGCTCTACGCTGGTCTGCACCCGGCTGATCGTGTGCATTTTCTCGATGGCCTCGGTCTGCTGAGCGATATTGGAGCCGCTGTGCCAGCGAGGGCCGGCCACCCGTCACTGGCCGTCATTGAGGGCGGCTTGCGATACGTCTGGGCACACCGCCTGCGCGGCTTCGCGACGGCGGACCAGACGAGCGACGCCCAGGCCTTCAATATGTACGACATGGCGGACGAGGCCCACGCGGCGCTGGACGAGGCGGCACGCCTCACGCCGCACGACAGCGCGGTGCATGCCTTCCGCATACGTGCCGAAATGCTCGCTCGCGGCGTTGAAGGCGGCGTCGAGGCGTCTTTTCGCGATCTGGATGCGGCCGGCGAACCCAATGTCCTCGCAGGCCTCGCCCGGCTGAACTATCTGGCGCCGAAATGGCATGGCAGCGTGGACGAGATGCACGCCTTTGCCGATGCCGCGATCGCGCGTGCACCGAACGCAGCCTTCCTCGCCCTGAAGGCGCGGGCCTGGATCGAGGAATGGCTCTACGAAAGCGGTATGAACGAGGCGCCGGGGGCCGCCGGGGCGTTCAAGGCAAAATCGGCCACACCGGCTTTCAGGCAATCGCTGGCCGATCTCGATGACCGCTTCCTCGATCTCCTGAAAACCGGCCCCGCACTCTCCGCCGCCGAAGCCCATTTTGCCCGCAACCAGTTCGCCGTCCTGTTCGTCGCGTTTGTTGACCGTCCGCGCCTGAAGGTCCATCTCGCCGGCATTGCGGCGCCCGCGGCCGTTCCGTGGGGCTACTTCGCCGGAGGTAATGTGCCGCGATTTCTGGCGAAGCTGTACAAGGAACTGGGCCTTCCGAAGCGGTAGGGTCTTTGCTGCGGCGACGCGCCCTGTCCCTTGCGCGGGGCGCGCCGCCTGTATAACCCGGCAGAACGGCAAAAGAGGCGGCAGCCCCATGACGACTTATACTAGCGACGAGCGCCGCCACACGGCTGAGACCGCCCCGTCGATGACCGATGTGCGCTACGAGATCGACCGGATTGACCGGCTGCTGGTCGAGATCATCGCCGAGCGCCAGTCCTTCATGGACGCCGCTGCGCGTATCAAGGGCGACCGGAACATCGTGCACGACCGTGCCCGGATCGAGGATGTGGTCGCCAAGGTAAAGGCCGAATGCCCGAAGCATGGCCTGTCTCCGGCGATTGCCGAGCCGGTCTGGCGCACGATGATCGATCGCTGCATCGCCTATGAATTTGCGAGCTATGACGCGCTGCGCTTGCCCGCCAAGGTCAAGTCATAGGCCGCCCGGGCGGCCGCTTCCAGGGCTTCGCCGAGCGCGTCCTTGACGTCTCCCAGCAGGACCGCCGCGTGGCCTGTGCTTGGCGCGGCTTCGCTGCGGCCGGCCTTTTCGGCGCGCTCGCAGGCGGCCGCGAGTTTCAGCGCGCCGATACCGAGGCTGGCGCCTTTCAGCGTATGCGCGGCGTCGGACCATTCGCGCGCCTCCAGCCGCGGATCGAGCAGGCGCGACCAGAGCTGCGCCTGATGCTGGAAGATTTCGATCACTTCGACGGCAAGGTCATGGTCGCCGCCGGTCATGGCCGAGAGGTGGTCAAGGTCCATCACCGGAAGGGAAGGGCGCAGGTCGGTCATCCGGGGGTCTCCTTTGCCCGGAAAGTGTGGACGAGGGCCATTAGCATCCTGTTAACGATGCGAACCGCGCAAAAAATCACGTTTTATCGATTGTCGAAAAACTTCATTTCTGATAAGTACCTATCGGGGCCTGTTGCTGAGCCTCATCTGATTGACCCGCCCGAACACTGGCCATTCACTTTAGGACTGAGCGATGACCGACCTGCTCATCTTTATCCGCAACCTTGTGCTCGCCACCATCCTCGCCTGGCTCGGCATCGAATTTGCGCCGAGCACGCCCGACCGGGACGACAAGCCGGCCGAGAAGTCGGCCGTACTCGCGCTCCTCGGCTGAGAAACCCTGCAAAGCCTTAACCTACTGGCGTGCATTCTGCCCTCGCAGCCGCATGCAAGGCGAGTTATACAGTGGACATGACAGAAGCTTCCTCTGTGCGCCCTTCGGGCCGGGACGACCTTGCACGTCACCAGGCCTCTCAGAATTTTGAGATGGCACAGCATGGTGGCGGCTGGATGGTAGCTGCCGCCTTCGCGGTGGCGGCGCTCTGGACTATGGGTGTTCTCCTCGGCTTTTTCGGTCTTGGCGGGATGGCGCTGGCCGAGCAGATATCGCCCATGCTGCTTACCGCCGGTGGCATCGCCGTGTGCATTCCGGCCTTCCTGATCATTATGGCCGGCTTCATGGGCCGCTCGACCCGGCGCGCCGCAGCCGCCAATGCACTGGTGCTGCAAGCGACCTCGCGGCTGATGATGCCGGCGCGGGAAGCGGGCACCGAAGGCATCGCCTTTGCCGAGCAGATGAAACAAGCCGCTGCCGAAGTGGACCTCGCCATGGCACATGCGCTGACAGCGATGAAGGCGATGGCCGGCGAAATCGGCGACGAGCGCCAGCGGCTGGAATCGGTCTCCTACGCCACGTCAGACAACGCGCGCGATCTCGCCACCCGGCTGGCTGCAGAGCGCCAGGCACTTGAGGCGCTTGCGCGCGAACTGCGCAGCCAGATCAGCACGATGACTGAGGCGATCCCGCGTCAGGCCCAGATGATGATCTCTGCTGCGCGTCAGGCGAGCGACGAGGTCGCCCGCGCCGATACAGCGCTCGAGAACAGGCTCGGCTCGATGTCGCGCGCTGGCGAAGATCTCTCCCGCCGGCTTGAGTCCCTCGATGGCCTCGCCCGCGAAGCGGCGACGCGCACCGAATCGCTGACCTTCTCGATCACGCGGATCGAAGACAAGCTGGAACACTCCCGCCGCACGGTCGATGCCGCCGTGCGCGCCAGCGAAGTCGCAGCAGCTGCTGCGGCGACGACCGGCGACGCGCTGAAAGGCGCGGTGGCCTCTGCGCTCGATGGCGCGCGCCAGGCGAATGCCGAGATCAACTCCGCGACCCGCGGCGCCGCCGAAGAGGCCGCCCGGGCGCTGGCGCGCCTGCGCGAAGCGGGCGAGCAGGCGGCCTATGCGTTGCGCACCGCGAGCTACGCCGCGCGGATCGAAGGCGAGAACCTTGAGCGCCGGACCGGCATTGCGGCGCCCGAGCCGGCGCCCTCGCTGGCGCCGCAGCCACTGCGCCAGAGCCTCTCGGCGCCGCAGGCCTCCCACGCTAATGGTCAGGGTACGAGCGGTCATGCGTCAAACGGCAACGGCCATGCTAATGGCAACGTCTACGCGCCGTCCTATTCGAACGGCAATGGACGGCTGTCCGCCAGCCGGGCCTCGATGGATGACGACCTGTTTGATGCCAGCGCAGATGCCGTGATCGCAGCGAGCGCGGTGACGTCGCCTGCCGCGCCGCCGCTGGTACTTGGCCGCGATGTGACCTCGCGCGAGGGCGAGCCGCTGATGCTGCGCCGCCGGCACGAAGACGAGCAGGCGCCGCCGCCGGAAATGCCGCGCCGCCGCGCCAGCGACCAGCTGACGGGACCGGCCTCCAAAGGTTCGGCGCTGCGCGACATTATCTCGGATATCTCGCGCGAGGAATCCGGCGCCCTGGATGACCGCGAGCAGCTCGCTGAGGCGCTGGTCTCGCGGCTCCAGTCCTCCGGCATCCCGCTGGGCGACGTGTTCCGCCCACGCTCAAAAAAGCGTATTGCCGCGGCGAATACAAAGGGCAATGGCCCGCGCCGCGAAGCGATCCGCGAACAGGCCGGCAAGGAAGTCGAGCGCGTGTCTCACCGCCTGCGCGGCGATTACAAACTGATGGACATGGCCCGGCAGTTTGCCCTGCTCGAACAGGCCGACGCGCTCGCCGCGCTGGAGCAGACGCAGAGCACCAGCCGCAATGCCAGCGCCCGCCTCGCGGCCTTCCTGCTGGTGGACGCCGCGCTTTAGCATTTGACGCGGCGGTACTGGCGGGTTTGGTGCAATATTCCGTGAGCTGAAGTGTTGAAGAAAAGCCGGGCAGTATTCTCCAAGCGCTTGATCCGGATGTGTCTTGTTTTCCGGACGGGGCGTTTCCTGCAGACACAGGTTTGGCTTTTTTGCCGGTCCAGACTGTTTCGTCCTGTTGCAATCCGTACACGTCGGAGGTGGTTCTCTCTAATTCATTCTCATTTTTTATCACGCCGTATCGGTTCTTTATCGTCCGGTCTCGCTGTGGACGAAGGTCGGGTGCGGACGGGTGCTGCGAGAGGGACAGAGTATACCGCCGGCCGGAGGGGTGCGGCGCTCGTTCCGGCCGGGTCTCGTGCAGCGTGCTGATGCGTCTACGGATTTTGTTTTGGGGAAGGGCGCAAAGTATTGCGCAGGTTGCGCTTCCCTTAGGTAATCGCGGCCTCGGATTTCGGCCTGGCGCCTCCCTCCGACCTACGAGGGACGAAGCTGGAGAGGGGGGTGTTTCAGACGCCGATCACTTCGCTGTCGGCGGCTTCGTCCTTGATCCATTTGATGAAGGCGCGCACGTCGGGTGAGAGGTGGCGGCCTTTCGGCCACACAAGCCAGTAGCCGAAGTCGATCGGGATCGAGCCGTTGGCGAAGGGGGCCGCGAGGCGGCCCGCGGCAATGTCGTTAGCGGCGATGGCCTGTTTGGCGAGGGCGACGCCCCGGCCAGCGCCGGCAGATTCGATGACGAGGATGCCCTGATTGAAGCGCGGTCCCTTTGTGCCGTCGACCCCGGAGACGCCGTGTGCGCGCAGCCAGCTGGCCCAGTCGGGGCAGGAGGGATCGTTCTCGGAGCTTTCGTCATGCAGCAGGGTGTGGTGCTTCAGGTCTTCCGGCCTGCGGATCGCGTCCGGGCCCTCCAGCAGGCGCGGCGAGCAGACTGGCAGCACGGTTTCGTCGAGCAGCTTCTCGGATTTCAGGCCTTCGTAATTGCCGCGGCCATAGCGGATCGCGAGGTCGGCGTCGGCGGTGTTGAAATCGGTCAGCGACATGTCGGCCGAGATCCAGGCCTCGGTGCCTTCATTGGTGCGGTGGAATTTCTCCAGCCGGGGGGCGAGCCACTTGGCGGCAAAAGATGGCGCGCAGGAGACCATGACCCTGCCCTTGCGGGCGGGGGCCTGCATGATGCGGCCGGCCTCGGAAATCCGGTCAAACGCTTCGCGCACGAGGGGCAGGGAGGCCTGCGCTGCATCGGTCAGCAGGACGGAACGGCCCGTACGCTTGAACAGGGGGGTGCCCGCGAAGTCTTCCAGCTGTCTTATCTGCTGCGAAATCGCGCCCGGCGTGACGTTCAGCTCCTCGGCGGCCTGCGTGAACGAGAGGCGGCGTGCGGCGGCTTCGAAGGCGCGCAAGGCGTTCAGCGGCGGCAGGCGGTCAGCGGGATCGGACATGGATAGTTTCTCTAAAAGATAGACTTAGGGGTTGCCCGTTGTTGCAGGCTCGTCAAGCGCGATCTGGGCATGTATCCCTCCAGTCCTGCTAAACGAGAGAGTTGCGGCCATGCGACAGTTTCCAGCCTTTTTCAATCTCGAGGGCGCCCGGATCGTGGTGTTCGGGGACGGCGAGGAGGCGGCGCGCAAGCTGCGCCTGCTGGTGTCCTCGCCCGCCGAGCTGGTGCTGGTCGGCGGATTTGCCGAGACGGCACTGGCGGCCGAGTTCGAGGGCCATGTAACGGTGGTGGGCCGCTCGGCGCGCGAGACAGCGCTCGAGGGCGCGCGCCTGGCGATCGTCGCCGAGGCAGACGAGATGCACCGTACCGCCGCGCTGGCCGCTGTGCGGGCGCGGGGCATTCCGGTCAATGTGGTCGACTTCCCCGAAGACTGTGACTTCACCGTGCCGTCAATCCTTGACCGGGGCGAGATCGTCGCCGCGATTGGGTCGGGCGGCGCGGCGCCGGTGCTGGCGAAGGCGGTGCGCGCGAAACTCGAAGCGCTGCTGCCGGGCCGGATCGGGGAGCTGGCTGCACTGGCGCGGCGGCTTCGCCCGTTCGTGGCTGAAGCGGTGCCCGACAAGAGCGCTCGCCGCCGGTATTGGGAGCGTGCGCTGACAGGGCCGGCCGCCGAGGCGGCGTATGCAGGTGATCTGGAGAAGGCTGAGGCGCTGCTGAAGTCTGCTGCGCTGGCGACAGGCCGCGCAGCGGGAGTCGTGCACATCGTAGGGGCGGGGCCGGGCGATCCGGAACTGCTGACGCTGAAAGCGCTCCGTGTGCTGCAGGAAGCGGACGTTGTATATTATGATCGGCTGGTCAGCCCCGAAATCCTCGGACTCATTCGCCGGGATGCGGCGCGCGTGCCGGTCGGCAAGTCAAAGGGCGACCACTCGGTGCCGCAGCCGGAAATCCATCACCGGCTGGTGGCGTCGGCGCGCGAGGGCCTGCGTGTCGTGCGGCTGAAGGGCGGCGACCCGTTCATCTTCGGACGCGGCGGCGAGGAGCTGGAAGCGGTGCGCGCCGAAGGCGTTGCAGCGCATGTGGTCCCCGGCATATCGTCCGCCCTCGGATGTGCGGCCTCGGCCGGCATTCCGCTGACCCACCGCGACCATGCTCAGACGCTGACATTTGTTACCGGTCATGCCAAGGCCGGCGGTGTGCCGGATCTCGACTGGGCGGCGCTGGCGAGGCCGGCGCAGACAGTGGTTGTGTTCATGGGCGTCGATACCGCGGCGGTCATCGCCGCCCGGCTGATTGCGGCGGGCCGCGACGGGCGCACGCCGATTGCCGTGATCGAGAATGGCACGCGGCCCGACGAAGTGCGTGTGTACGGCGAGCTCTCCGAGCTGCCGTTTCTGATCGCGGAGGAGGGCATTGCCGGCCCGGCACTGCTGATCATTGGCGAAGTGGCGGGGATTCCGCTGACCGGGATACATATCGGTCACTTCCTGCCGCCGGAATTTGCAGGGCCTGCGCGCGCGGGCGCTCTGGCCTTCGAGGAGTAACCGCATGTCCTCCGTACGCCCCAGACTTAAACCTGAGACGCCGAAGGCCGTGACCGGCTGGGCGACCGCTACAGGACTATCGGTCTGGCTGACCGCAGAGGGGGCGTGGACGCAGGATGCGTCGCGGCTCGGTGTATTCACTGGCGATGAGGCGGAGGCGCGCCTGGCGGCGGCGCTGAAGCAGGAGGGCGTCGTGACCGATCCCTACTTCATGGAAGTCACCGCAGACGGCCGCATCTCCGGGCGAGAAACGCTGCGTGAATCCATGCGTGCCGAGCCGGCCCTGTCCTTCGGGGGCGGCGAATGATCCGCATTTTCGGAGACTTGAACTCAGGAAATTGCCTGAAGGTGAAGTGGGTCGCCGAGCGGATTGGCCTCGCGCATGAGTGGATCGAGATCGATATCCTCAAAGGTGAGACGCGTACAGATGCATTCCTGGCGCTCAACCCGTTTGGGCAGGTGCCGGTGGTGCAGTTTGACGACGGGCGGACGCTGTCGCAGTCGAACGCTATCATCCTGCATTTCGCCGAAGGCTCAGACCTGGTGCCGGCGGACGCGTTCGAGCGTGCCAAAATGCTGGAATGGATGTTCTGGGAACAGTACTCGCACGAGCCGACCATTGCCGTACGCCGCTTCCAGAAACACTACCTGAAGAAATCAGATGACGCGATCGATACCGACCTGTTGGCCAAGGGCCGCCGCGCGCTGGGGCGGATGGAGATGGCGCTGATTTCCAGCGACTTCATCTCGGGCGGTGCGGCGTTGACGCTCGCCGACATTGCGCTGCTCGCCTACACGCGGCTCTCGCATGAAGGCGGGTTCGATCTCGGTGATTTCCCGGCGGTGCATGCCTGGGTCGCCCGTTGCGAGCTTGAGCTTGGTCTGCCGCACGTGCATGAGGCGCCGCATGTACAGATATGACCAGTTTGACGCGCGCATAGTGCGCGAGCGCGTTGCGCAGTTTCGCGGGCAGGTGGCTCGGCGTCTGTCCGGCGAACTGCTGGAGGACGAGTTCAAGCCGCTGCGGCTGCAGAACGGCGTATACCTGCAGCTGCACGCCTACATGTTGCGCATCGCGATTCCGTATGGCCAGCTCTCGCCGGTGCAGCTCAGGCGCCTCGCCGAGATCGCGCGCGATTATGACCGGGGCTTCGGACACTTCACGACGCGCCAGAATATCCAGTTCAACTGGGTGGCGCTGAAGGACATACCGGACGTTCTGGAGAAGCTCGCCGAAGTTGAGATGCATGCCATCCAGACCTCCGGCAACTGTATCCGCAATACAACCACGGATCATTTTGCCGGCGCCGCGCAGGACGAGGTACTCGATCCGCGCGCATGGTGCGAGATCATCCGGCAATGGTCGACGTTCCATCCGGAATTCGCTTTCCTGCCGCGCAAGTTCAAGATTGCGGTGACGGCGGCCGAGCATGACCGGGCCGCGATCCGCGTCCACGATGTGGGGCTGCATATCCGCCGGAAGGACGGACAGGTGGGCTTCGAAGTGCATGTCGGCGGCGGGCAGGGGCGCACGCCGCATATTGCGGCGCTGGTGAATCCTTTCGTGCCCGAAGCGCAGATCCTCGATTATCTCGAGGCGATCATGCGCGTCTACAACCGGTATGGCCGGCGCGACAACAAGTACAAGGCGCGCATCAAGATCCTGGTCTCGGAGCTCGGCGAGGCGGAATATATCCGCCAGGTTGAGGAAGAGTTTGCGGCGCAGCGCCCGGGCGAGAAGATCAACCTGCCGGCTTCGGAAGTGGCGCGCATCCATGCCTATTTCGCACCGCCTGACCTCGCGCCGAAGCCTGCCGTCTCGAAGACGCTGGAAGCCGCGAAAGCCGCCGATCCCGCCTTCGCGCGCTGGACGCGGGTGAACTTGCATCCGCACAAGGTGGCAGGCTTTGTCACAGTGACCGTCAGCCTGAAGCCGATCGGCGCGGCGCCGGGGGATGCCACCGGCACCCAGATGGATGTCGTGGCCGATCTGGCCGAAAAGTACGGGTACGGAGATATCCGCGTCAGCCATGCCCAGAACCTGATCCTGCCGCATGTCGCGCTGGATGACCTGCCGGCGGTCTATGCCGCGCTTGATGCGGCCGGACTCGGCGCCGCCAACGAGAGCCGGATCACCGACATGATCGTCTGCCCGGGACTCGACTATTGCAACCTTGCCAATGCGCGCTCGATCCCCGTGGCGCTGGCCGTGCAGAAGGTGTTTGCGGATCCGGCTTACGAGGAAGACATCGGCAAGCTGCACATCAACGTGTCCGGCTGCATCAATGCCTGCGGCCACCACCATGTCGGCCATATCGGCATCCTCGGGGTCGACAAGAAGGGTGAGGAATTCTACCAGATTCTGCTCGGCGGACGCGCCGACGAGAAGGCCGCGCTGGGCGAGATTGTCGGACCCGGTCTGAAAGCCGATGATGTGCCGGCCGCGATCCACCGCGTGGTCGAGTTCTACCGGGCGGAGCGCGCGTCGCCCGCCGAGAAGTTTATCGATACACTCGAACGCCTCGGCCACCAGCGCTTCCAGGAGGCCCTCTATGCCGCTGGTTAGAGGGGGCGCTGAAATTGCCAATGACTGCATCTTCGTGCCGGACGGCGGGGCGCTGCCGCAGTCAGGCCGGTTTTCCGTCTCCTTCGGTCGGTATCTTAGTCTTAAACAAGGCCGGGAGAATGGACCGCTGCCGGATGGCATACGCCTTGCCCCGGCCGATGATCCGGCCCAGCTTGAGCCTTTCCTCCCGGAAATCGCCCTGATCGAGGTCGATTTTCCCCGCTACACGGACGGGCGCGGCTTCAGCCAGGCTCAGCTGCTTCGCCGCCGCTATGGCTATTCCGGAGAAATCCGGGCTGTCGGCCATGTTCTGCGCGATCAGATATTCTACATGCACCGTTCAGGCATCGATGCTTACGAGACCCGTCGCGCAGGCCTATTTGAGGTGCTGGAAGCGCTTGCCGAGTTCACTGAGGCCTACCAGCCCGCAGTTTCCGGCCCGGCAGCGATCTTCCGCAAGCGAGACGGAGCCTGAGGCCCATGCCCTTCGATACCCTTATTGAAAGCCCACAGGTCGATCCTGCGGTCCGGCTTGCGCGCCTCAACGGAGAACTGCGTCAGGCCTCGGCGCAGACGATTCTGCGCGCTGCGATTGTGCGCGAATGGGCGGGCGACCTGACCTATGTGTCGAGCTTCGGGGCCGAGAGCGCCGTGATGCTGGCGCTTATCGCCGATGTGGATCCCGCGCTGCCGATCCAGTTCATCGATACCGGCATGCACTTCCCGCAGACGCTGGATTACCGTGACGAGCTTATCGAGAAGCTCGGCCTTACGGGTGTGCGCACGCTTGTCCCGAACGAGGCCGAGCGCCGGGTTGAAGATCCCAAGTCGATGCTTTGGAAATCCAACCCGGACGCCTGCTGCGACCTGCGCAAGGTGCGTCCGCTGGAACCGGCCCTCGGCGGCTATTCGGCCTGGATCACGGGTCGTAAACGCTTCCATGGCGGCGCCCGCATGAGCCTGCCCGTGTTTGAGTATGCCTCCGGCCGCTACAAGGTGAATCCGCTTGCCAGCTGGACGCCGGAAGACGTCGAGCTGTTCATCGAGCAGCGTAACCTGCCGGCCCATCCGCTGGTCGCGCAGGGTTATCCCTCGATCGGATGCTGGCCGTGCACCCAGCCGGCAGATGACCCGAACAACCCGCGCGCCGGCCGCTGGGCCGGCCAGAGCAAGACCGAATGCGGCCTGCATGTCGAGCGCAACGAGCGGCCGCGGGTTTTTTGATCTGGATTCTTTGTCTGCAGACGAAGGAGGCACGGTTTTTATCCGCGCCTTTTTCTTTTGCCTCGCCCCACCCTGGTCTTTCCTAAGACGGGGAGGGCTAGGGTAGGGGCGGCGGGAGATCACGCCTTGAATTCCAGACATGGCTGAGCGCGATTGCCGCCGCCGTCGCCACGTTGACGCTGTCGAAACCGTTCGTCATTGGAATACGCACCGGGCGGGCGCGGCCTATCAGTTCGCGCGTCAGGCCGGGGCCTTCGGCGCCGAGCAGGAGCGCAACGCGCTGTGGCACGCGCAGCGTGGGGAGGGGCTCGGCATCGGCGCGGGGTGTCAGGGCCCAGACTTCCTGGCCGGCCTCCTCTGCCGCTTCGATCAGGGCGGCGCCCGTGCCACCGTGCGCGAAGGGCAGCCAGAGTGTGGTGCCGGACGAAACGCGGATGGCCTTGCGGTACAGCGGATCACAGGAGGTTTCATCCAGCAGCACGGCGCCTGCGCCGAAGGCCGCCGCGTTGCGGAAGCAGGCGCCGACATTGTCATGGTTGGAGAGGCCGGCGAGAAGCAGCGCGGTGGACGGACCGTCCGCAGGCAGAACATCCGCTGTCGTACGCGGCGCCCCCTTGAGGCCGCAGGCGAGCACGCCGCGGTGCATCGGGAATCCCGCCACGGCGTCCATCACGCCTTGCGGCGTAACAAAGACGGGCACACTTGCGGGCACCTGCTGCAGAAGCTGCGCCAGGGGCTCCAGCCGCGTCTCGCACAGGAACAGGCTCTCCACTTCGAAATGGCTGCGCATCAGCAGGGTCTCGAGCGTGACCTTGCCCTCGACGATGAAACGCCCGCCGTGCCCGTTCGTCAGGTCGCGCTCGCGGATCGAAAGATACGGCGCTAGGCGCAGGTCGCCGGGGTCGGTCAGATGGAGAACGGGCATGGCGCCTCCCATGCCCGCTTACGAACGGCGCTTCAATCGCGCGGCTCTTAGTTTGTCAGCACGCCGATGAACGCCCCGGCAATCTCGCCGCTGGCGAGGTCCACGATGTAGGCGTTCTGGCCGACCGATACCCACTGGTGGCCCGCCGGCGCGGGCGGGAGACCGTACCGGTACCAGTCGTTCAGGTTGGCCGTCAGGTATTCGGGCGGCAGGATCTGGCCTTTGCCCCAGAGGGTCTTGGCAGGCAGGGGCGTCCCGGCCTCCGGGGCAGCCAGGGCGGCCGGGTGGGTCTGGCCATCCGGGAAGCTCGGCGGGTCTGCAAAGGCCGGGGCTGCGCTGCCAAGGGCGGCGGCGAGCCACAGCGCGGCGAGTTTTTGAGCCATGGACAGGTGCCTTCCGTTCCTGCGTGATTCAACGCAGCGGCGGCGACCTGGTTCCCGCTCAGTCTCCGACCGGCAGGCCCTGCTCTTTGGCCAGCCGCTTCATCGTCTTCTGCAGCTTCTCGAAGGCGCGGACCTCGATCTGGCGGATGCGCTCGCGGCTGACGCCGTACTGGTCGGAGAGTTCTTCCAGCGTCTTCGGCTCGTCGATCAGGCGGCGCTCGGTCAGGATATGGCGTTCGCGCTCGGAGAGGTCTTCCATCGAGCGGGTCAGCAGCTCCATCCGGCTGTCCAGTTCCTGGCGGTTGGCAAAGGTCTCGGCCTGGCCTGGTTCGTCATCGGCCAGCCAGTCCTGCCATTCCATGTCGCCATCCGTGCCCATCGGCACATTGAGCGAGGCGTCGGAGCCGGACATGCGCCCGTTCATCGAATAGACTTCGGCATCGGTAACGTTCAGCTTCTCGGCGATCAGGCGGGCCTGCTCCGGCTTAAGGTCGCCCTCGTCGAGCGCCTGCATCTCACCCTTCAGCCGGCGCAAGTTGAAGAACAGCTTCTTCTGAGCGGCCGTGGTGCCGAGTTTCACGAGGCTCCAGCTGCGCAGGATGTATTCCTGGATGGCGGCGCGGATCCACCACATCGCATAGGTCGCAAGGCGGAAGCCCTTTTCAGGGTCGAATTTCTTGACGGCCTGCATCAGGCCTACATTGCCCTCGGAGATCACTTCGGCCATCGGCAGGCCGTAGCCGCGATAGCCCATCGCGATCTTCGCCACGAGGCGAAGATGCGAGGTGACCATCTTTTCAGCGGCCTCGGTGTCTTCCTGGTCGCGCCATTGGCGCGCCAGCATGAACTCCTCATTCTTCTCGAGCATCGGGAACTTGCGGATCTCGCTCAGATACCGGCTAAGTCCTTGTTCCGGACTAAGGGCGCCCGGGCCCGCTTTGATTGGCGTATTCGCCATGTTTCGTCCTCCTGTACTGGGCAGGTCCCGTCTGCGGCGGCCCACCCCCTGATCCTGGATCTTCCCCGGCACCCTAGTCCTGCCTGGCAGCAACGTCGCCGCCGGAGAGGCGCAATTCATTCATCGCGCTTCTGCATAAATAGGAAATGGGGCGAGGGTGTGGAAGAGGTCCCGGCATCGCATTTTTTGCGGCCGGTCAGCTTTCAGGGAGGCTGCGCCTCTCCTCAGCCATGTAGGAAGCCGAGCGCATTTCGAAAAGGCGGCTGGCGGTGCGCTGGAATTCGAAGGCGCCGTCGCCCTCGGTATAGAGGCGGTCGGGCTCGGCGGCGGCGCTGGCGACGAGTTTCACCCGCGCCTCGTAGAGGGCGTCGATCAGGCTGACGAAGCGGGCGGCCTCGTTGCGCCGGTCCGGGGTGAGCAGGGGGATGCCTTCCAGGATGAGGGTGTGGAAGGTCGCGGCAATCGCCAGATAGTCGATGGAGCCGAGCGGCCGCGCGCACAGTTCTGCGAAGGTGAAACGCGCGACGCCGGCGGCCTCGCGTGCGACCTCCAGCTTGCGGCCCTTGATGGTCAGCACGCAATGCTGCGGCTCGGCGCCGAGGGTCAGACGGGTCCAGGCCATGTCGAGCGCGGCGCTGCTGCCGGCGCCGAGCGGGGCGTACCAGACCGGCGCCTCGACCAGCCGGTCGAGCCGGTAATCGCGCGCCGAGGCAAGCTCGACCACATCGCAGCGCTCTTTCAGCCGCTGGATGAAGGGAAGGAACAGAGCACGGTTGATGCCGTCCCTGTACAGATCATCCGGCTGGCGGTTGGAGGTCGCGACCACCGTCACGCCGTGGGCAAATACCGCGTCGAACAGGCGCGCGAGGATCATTGCGTCAGCGATCTGGGTCACCTGGAATTCGTCAAAGCAGAGGAGACGGGCCTCGCTCGCAATCTGCTTCGCCACCGGCGCGATCGGATCGTCGCCGGCGTCCCTGACGCGCCAGGGCGAGCGCTTGCGGTCGGCCTCGCCCATCTTGCGCCACACATCGAGACGCTCGTGCACCTCGGCCATGAACTCGTGGAAGTGCACACGCCGCTTGGGCGAGATTTTCGCCTCGGCGAAGAACATGTCCATCAGCATCGACTTGCCGCGCCCAACGCCGCCCCAGAGATAGACGCCGCGCATAGGTTCCGGCGGCTTGCTGAACAGGCCGCGCTTCTGCGGCGCAGACAACGCGCCGGCGAGGTCGTCGAGCCGGCTCGCCGCTTCAGCCTGCGCGGCGTCACCGGTCAGCGTGCCGGAGACCACCCGCTCGTCATAGCGTGCCCGGACAGCTCCCATCAGCGCCTCAGCCAAAACGGGCCGCGGCCTGCGCCACGAATTCGCTGAAGGTTTCCGGGCGCACGAGCAGGGTGGCGATGACGCCCGCCACCGCCCCGCCGAGGTGCGCCTCGTGGCCGATGATCCGGTTCTCGCGCATCGAGAAGGCGTAGCTGATCGCGACGTAGAGAACGCCGAAGACGATGCCCCACATCGGGATCACAAAAAAAGCGAGCAGGATGGCGAACGGCTCGAACAGGCAGAAGGCCAGCACCATGCCGGAGAGGGCGCCGGACGCGCCGGCTGCACGGTAGTCCGGCGAATTCTGGTTGTGAACATAGGCCCAGGCACTGCCCCCCACGAGCGATGCAAAATACACGATGGCGAAACCCACGCCACCGAGCACGTATTCGCAGATCGGCCCGAACAGCCAGAGGCCGTACATGTTGAGCAGAAGGTGCGGCCCGTTGACGTGGAGGAAGCCGGAGCTGATCCCCCGGTACCATTCGCCCCGCTCACGCATCGGGCCCACCCAGAGGATGTTCTGTTGCATGAACGCCTCCTTTCGGAACGCGATCAGGCTGGCGATCACATTCATAACGAGAAGGCCCAGCGTCACGGGCGAAGCGAAGAGGCTGTCCATGGGGTTACCTTGCTGCGCATGGGCCGAAACGACAAGCCGCCCGGAAGCAGTCTCCCGGGCGGCTTAGCAATCAGAGGCCGTAGCCCGCAAGCGGTGCCGGTCAGGCGGCGCGGGCAGGGCGGCGGGCCGGAACCGCGGCGCCGGCGGCGGGCATCAGTTCCATGAAGAAGTCCTCGAACGACTCCGGCCGCTGGATGAAGCGGTTGAAGGGCAGGTTCGCCTTGAACACCGCGTGCGGGTGGATGTTGGCGCCGCAACGGGCGGCGGAGGCGACGGCCTGGTCACGGTTTTCCATCGAGGAGACGACAGCGATCCGGTACTTGCCCATATTGGCAACGCGGGCAATCGTCATGTCGGCGTCCATGCTGTCGGGCAGGCCAAGGTCGAGCACAACGAGATCGAAGCGCTCCAGACGCAGGCGCATCTCTGCGGCCATCAGCGTCGGTGCCATCACGAGGTCAACCTGAACGCGTGCGCGCGCGGCCCTGTCGGCCGCGATGGCCAGCATGTCGCGCACCGGTTCATGATCCTCAACCCACAGAACTTTCATCTATAACTACCTCGATCAGGACACTGGCTGGGGGGCTGAAGCATTAAGCGGGGCCCCGTGATGAGCTCACCTTGCCACGCCCATCTTGCACCTTGGTAAATTGAAACTTTCTGAAGTCTTTAAAATTGGCCCCGATCGCATCTTTTTAGGCGCCTTCCGGGATTTATCCCCTCTCTTTGCAGGCCGGCGCCTCGGCCCTATGCTGGCGGCGTACATATGAGAGGCCCATGACCGACGATATCGCCGCCCCAGCCGCCAAAGCCCGGTCCCTGGACGCCTTCCTGCCGGCCGGTGAGCGCACCGACGCACATATCGTGGATAGGCTGATTGAGGAGCGCTGCCCGAAGCTGCGCGCCAGCCCGGCCTGGCCGGTTGCCCGGCCCTTGCTGTATTCCCTGCTCGGCTATGGCAAGGCGCGGGCAATGGCGGACGAACTGGTCCAGCTGACCGGGCGGCAATCCTTTGACCTGCTGTCGCAGCAGCTCGCTTTCGACATGACCGTGTCCGGTATCGACCGCCTTCCGGCTACCGGCCGCTGCATCGTCGCCGCGAATCATCCGACCGGCCTCGCCGACGGGGTCGCCGTCTGGGACCTGCTGAAAAAAAAGCGCGAGGACATCATTTTCTTCGCCAATGCTGATGCGGTTCGCGTCAATCCGCGTTTCGAGGATGTGATCATCCCGGTCGAATGGGTTGTCGCCAAACGCTCCCCCGCCAAGGCACGCGAAACCCTGAAGCGCGCAGCGGATGCCTTCGCTCAGGAAAAGTGCGTCGTCATCTTCCCCTCGGGGCGCCTTGCACGGAAGGTCGAGGGGCGGATGGAGGAGAAGGACTGGTTCCCGACCGTCGTCGGCCTCGCCCGCAAGCAGGGCGCGCCGGTCGTGCCGCTAAACCTCGATGCCCGCAACTCGGCACTCTACTACCTCTTCTGTGATCTCTCGAACGAGCTGCGCGACATCACGCTGTTCCACGAACTGCTCAACAAGCGCGGCTCAAAGATCCGGATGACCTTCGGCGGGATAATCCATCCGGACCTGCTTCAGGGCGAGCCCGCCGCTGTGACCGAGAAGCTGAAGCAGCACGTCTCCTACGCCCTTCTGAACGACCCCGACGCAGCCTTCTGCCCCTGACAGGCGAGGGATGCTTGCGGGGTGGCCGATTGCGCCCTAGACGCGCCCGCCATGATCGAGATTGTCCCCGAAACCCCTGCGCTGCATGCCGATGCGATCGAAGACCTGTTCGACCGCACCTTCGGCCCCGGCCACTTTGCCAAGACGGCGGAGCGGCTGCGTGAGTATTCGGCTTCGCTCCCGGCGATCAACCGCGTGGCGGTGGACGGCGGCAAGGTGATCGGTGTCTGCCGCGTCTGGCCGCTGGTGGTCGGCGAGGCGCGCGCCCGGGCGCTGTTCTTCGGGCCGGTTGCGGTGGATCCGGCGTATCGCGGCCAGTTCCTCAGCCTGCGCATCACTGAAGCGGCGCTCGACGCCGGGAAGGCTGCCGGCTGGCCCGCCGCGATCCTGATCGGCGCACACAGACTGTTCGGCAAGGCGGGCTTCGTGGTCGCACCGAAACATAGCCTGATCTTCCCCGGCCCGCAGGACCAGGGCCGCGTGATGGTGCGTGACCTGGCCGGCGACGCCGCGCAGCTCGAAGGCCTCGTCACAGCGCCCTGACGCACCGGTTTTGCTTGCCCATGCGGAAATCGGCTGGCACCATTCCTTGGTTCGCACTCCTCCCGGTTACAGCTCCCCCGCCAAGAGGGGAGAGGGAGCGGCTTGCGGCACGGGAGAGAGCATGACCGATGTCGTCACCGGCCAGGACGAGCCGCAGCGCCCGCGCGCGAGCATGCGGCAGGTCCTGGCTTCGCTGAACCAGCCGAAGGTCGCGCTGGCGGTTGTTTTCGGAATCGCCACCGGCATGCCGCCGGTGCTGGTTGGTGTGACGCTGGGCTTCTGGCTCCGCTCGGAAGGTATCGCGCTCGCGGCCATCGGTATGATGAGCTGGGTGGGCCTGTTCGTTTCGATCAAGTTTCTATGGGCGCCTTTCGTGGACTGGATCCAGCTGCCCTGGATTGGCAAGCGCCTTGGCCATCGCCGCTCCTGGATGCTGCTCGGCCAGACCTTCGTCACCCTCGGCATCCTCGGTATGGCGGCAACCGGACCCTCCGGGGGGCTGGGCGTGTTCATCGCATTTGCCATGCTCACCTCCTTTGCGGCCGCGACGCAGGATATTGCCGTCGATGCCTGGCGCATCGAGAGCGCTGAAGATGAAGAGCAGGACCTGATGGCGTCTGCCTATATCTTCGGACTGCGCTCCGGCTACTTCCTCGGCAACGTGCCGATCCTTGCCATGTCGGCTGCCATCGGCTGGAGCATGGCCTATGCAGCGGCGGCCGTTGGCGGTATCGCCGGCCTTGCCGGATTGCTGATGGCGCGCGAGCCGGACAAGGCGAGGGACTTTGCGCCCGCCACCGGCCTCTCCAGCATACTCGGGGCCCTGCTACGTCCCCTGAAGGTTTTCTGGCAGGACCATGGGCGGAGCAATTTCATCTTCCTGCCGCTGGTGGCGCTCTTCTTCGTGCCGGATGGCTTGATCAATTCGATGGTCGGCCCACTCTATATCGATCTCGGATTCACCGGGCCGCAGATCGCGGCGGTCCGCACGGTATTCGGTTTCCCGGCGACGCTGGCCGGCGTCATCATCTCCGGCCTCATCGGTCTGCGTTTTGGCACGATCCCGGCTATGGCCACCGCGTTGATCCTCGCGGCGGTCTCGAATGCGGGCTTCGCCTTTCTCGCGCTGAGCGGCGGCGACAGGGGCGTCTGGATCGCAGCCTCGATGTTCGAAGGCTTCAGCGGCGGCATGGCGACGGCAGCGATGGTCGCCTGGGCCAGCCGGTTGACGAACCCGGTCGCCACCGCGGCGCAGTTTGCGTTGCTCTCGTCCCTGATGACTTTGGTCGCGGGCTTCCTCGGAGGGTTTGCGGGGATGGCCGTTGAGGCGTTACAACTCCGGAGTGGCTCGCCTATGGGCGGCTTTGCTACCTGGTTCTCGATCACCCCGTTTGCGGCGATTCCTCCGCTCTTTCTGATCTGGCTCGTCAGCAAGCGGACGTCACCCGTTTAGCGCCCCTCGCGCCGCCAGGCGAGCAGCAGCATCAGGATCAAGGCGGTGGCAGCGAGAATACCCGGCAGCAGCGGCTGGCTGGTGGACGAGCGCACGGCATAGGCGTCGCGCTCGCGCAGGCCGATCCAGCCATTACCTGCGGCGGTGCGCTGGTTGCCGATGCGGCGGATTTCCGGAAGGTTGGTGCCGGCCGCGTTTAGCCGCAGCACGCCGCCGCCAGTGGCGCGCGAGACCGGCCCCAGGATGTCCGCCGTGGAGGTCAGGTCTGCATATTCCCGGGGATTGGCGGGGCCGTTGAGCGCAATCGCCTCGAGGCCTCCGGACCGCGCGCGGTAAATGCCCAACTCGTCGATGGGCGCCTGCGCCGCGAAGGTGCCCGGGCCCCGGTTCACCCAGTCGGGGCGCAGCGTGCCGCCTTCCGGCGTCTCGATTTCCAGCGGCGGCGCCGAGTCGAGCAGTGTGCGCAGCTCCACCGTCGCCTTGCCGCCTTCGGCCTGGATGGAGAGGCGGCGCTCTTCCAGTTCGGGCTCCTTCATCATCCAGTGCACCATGCGCCGGATCAGTTCAGCAAAGGGTCCGCCGCCATCATGCCCGCTCGCCCAGAGCCAGATCTGGTCGGACATCAGCATGCCCACGCGGCCTTTATCCACACGATCGACAATCAGCAGCGGGCGGCCTTCCGGCCCGGCGATCAGCACGTCACCCGCCACCGCTTCGGCCTCGATATAACGCATCCATTCACCCCACTTTGTATCGTCCAGCGGGGCGGTAACGGAGTGGCGCTTGCCCGGCCCGGTCAGCTGCGGCTTGAAGCTCCCGGTACGGATGACACCGGTCGGGGTAGCCGGCAGCACCGAGGCGAGCGGCGAGCGTGCGAGGCTGGCGGGGCCGGCAAACTGCTCGCCCGCCACGATCAGCAGCGCGCCGCCATCGGCCACGTAGCGCGACATGTTGGCGAGATAGGCCTGCGTGATGACGCCCTGGCGCTCATACTGGTCAAAGATGATGAGATCGAACTCGGTCAGCTTCTCCTCGAAGAGCTCCTCAGTCGGAAAGGCGATGAGGGCGAGTTCCTCGGGGCGCGCATAGTCGGTCTTGAAGGGTGGGCGTAGAATCGTGAAGTGGACGAGATCCACCGAAGGATCGGATTTAAGGAGATCGCGCCAGACGCGGCCGGCCTGGTTCGGCTTGCCGGTGACCAGCAGCACACGGAGGCGGTCTCGCACACCGGCGATGGTCATCGCGGTGCGGTTATTGGCGAGGGTCAACTCTTCCGGGCCGGGCGAGGCTTCGATCACCACCATGTTCTCGCCGCGTCGCTCGATCTCGACGGGCAGGGGCGTGTTCTGGCCCGCCTTGACGCGGATGCGAACCGGCGCGCCGCCATTGAGCGAGACCTGCAGGTCAACCTCGCCGCCGCGCGGGTCTTCGACGCGCACCATGAGGTTGGCGCTCTCGCCGACGATGCCGAAATTCGGTGCGTTGGCGATACGAACGCTGCGGTCGCCCCGGTCCTCGTCGCCCGCGATCAGTCCGTGCAGCGGGCCGATCAGCGTCTCGACAAGTTCCGGGTCCGGCAGGTCGTGGATCTGGCCGTCGCTGATTAAGATCGCGCCGGCGATCCGGTCACGCGGCACGTCCGCCATCAATCCTTCCAGCGCGCCGTGAAGGTAAGTGCCGTCATCGCCGGGGTTCGTCTCCAGCGTGCGCACTTCCAGCGTCTTGTCCTCGGCGAGCAGAGCCGTCAGCGCCGCATAGGCGGCTTCGGCCGCCTTCGCCCGGTCGCCGAACTGCATGCTTTCGGACCGGTCCAGGATGACTGCCGCTACCGAAGGCAGCGGCTCGCGCTCCTCGTGCACCAGTGACGGATTGAGCAGTGCTGCCGAGAGCAAGACAAGGCCGAATGCCCGCGTCAGCCAGGCGCGCCCCCGAAGTGTCAGGTAGGCCAGCCAGGCGAGTCCCGTCAGTCCCGCTATGGCCCAGAACAGCGGCCAGCCGAGGAACGGCTCGAAACTGAGGCGGACGGCCTCGTTCATTGAGGGCCACCGTCCGGAACACGCGCGGGTAGGCGCGGATCGGGCGCGCCCTCCCTGCTCTCGCCGAGGCGCTCCAGAAGCGCCGGCACGTGCACCTGGTCGTCCTTGTAGCTTCCAGTGAGCACATACATCACAAGGTTGACGCCGAACCGGCGCGCCGTCTCACGTTGCTCAGCCCCTCCGTCCACGGAGTAAAGATCCCGCCCGTTCTGGTCCACCGCCCAGGCAGACGCCCAGTCAGCGTCGCCGATGAACAGCCGCGAGACGCCGTCACCGCGCTGTGCGGCCGCGTCGCCGGCCTGCTCTATCCAGAGCCGTCGCCCCGCAAACCGGCCGGGGAAATCATTGATCAGGTAGAAGCTGCGCGACAGAACATGGTTCTGCGGCACGGGCTGCAGCGGCGGCACGTCC
Organism: Hyphomonas sp.; assembly: GCA_016124495.1. Taxonomy (GTDB): domain Bacteria; phylum Pseudomonadota; class Alphaproteobacteria; order Caulobacterales; family Hyphomonadaceae; genus Hyphomonas. The sequence goes on from WGNP01000005.1 coordinate 57,697, forward strand.
AGCCCCTCAAGCAGCGTCTCGAGGCTGGTGACATCCGTCTGGGATCCCGCCGTCTCGCCCGCGCGCGTGTCGATCAGCAGGGCGCCGCCGGAGCGCAGATAGGCGTTGAGGCGCTGGACGGACTTGTCTGAGATCGACGCGGCATTGCCCGGCACGTTGAAATAGATCAGCGGATAGAGTTCCAGCGCGTCCGTCTCCAGATTCAGTGCATGTGGTTCGGCAGGCTCCACGGACGTCCGCATCAGGAGGATGTTGGAAAGGCCGATCAGCCCGGCGCGGGTGCGCGCGTTCAGCGCACTGTCAGCCGTCTCGACATAGCCAAGCCGCATCTCGAGCGCAGCTTCGACCTGCTTCTGCGGTGTGTCGTTGCCGGGCAGGGGCACGATCCGGGACTCGGTGGAGATCGAGCGGTAGCTGCCGTCCGGCATCAGCTGGTAATCATACTGCGCCAGCGCGCGATCCGGCACGGCGATGGAGACAGTCGCAAGCGCTGCAAAGCCGAGCACAAGGTTCGCCGCCCGCCGCTTCGGCAGGAAGGCGCGCAACCGTCCGGCCACGAGCAAGGCGATCAACAGGTCAAGCGCCAGCAACGCCGCCGCAAAGCCAAGCAGCGGACCCGCCAGCCGAAGCGATCGCGCTTCGGCATCGCCGAGCAGGCGCGCCGACGCCGGCCATGTGCTGATCAGCTCCGGCTCGGCGCCAGCGCCCGCATTCAGGGCGCGTGTGCCCGCAGGGCCCTGATAGAGACCGGGCGGGTGGATATCGGAAGGGACCGTCGTGTTGAACTCGGCCGCCTTGATCGGCGCGGCGTTCGCGCTCGCGCCGGCGAGGCGGCCAAACCCGTCGAGCGTCAGCTGCGGCATGTAGGTGCCTTCTGTGTCTTCGATCGCCTCGCCGCGTCCGGCAGTAATTGCTCGGCGCAGCATCTGTTCGAACAGGCCTGAATAGGCAAGGTCCGCCCAGTCCGGCCCGGCGGTGACGTGGAACAGGATCAGCATGCCGCTGCCGCGCGCATCGGCGGTCACCAGCGGCGAGCCATCCGACAGGCGTGCCCATGTCTTGCGCGAGAGTTCCGGGTCCGGCGTCGCCAGTACCTGCTGCCTTACACGTACATCTTCCGGAATGGGCAGGCCAAAGAAAGGCGAGGTATCTGGAAACGCCGCGAGGCCTTGCGGCTCTTCCCAGGCGAGCGTGCCTCCCAGCGCGCGCGACGCGCGGCGCAGCCCCACGGGCAACAGCTCGTCGCCCTGCGCGGCGAGGCGGGGCCCGGCAAAGCGGATCAGCGCGCCGCCGTCTTCTACCCATTTGGTGAGGATCTCGACATCCGCCGCCGGAATCTGTCCGACATCGGACAGGATGATGGCATCCGGCGAGGTGGCCACCACCGTTTCGATATCGCCGCTGGAGATCGAGGCGAACGGCTCCAGAGCCTTGCGGATATAGTGCATGTCGGACAGCAGTGGCTGCGCCGCCGTACCGGCATCGACGAGACCTGCGCGGCGCGTCCGGTCCACCGAATCCCACAGCCACACCGTGCCCGCGCCGGAGCGTCCGGTCACGTTGAACCGCGCGACGCGGGCGAGCGCCGCGGCCGGAATCTTGAACTCGGCGGCGGCCTGCGTTTCGCCGGCCGCAAATACCACTTCGCCGGACGCGATGGCCGAGCCGTCGCGCGTCTGCGCCGAGACGAAGGCCCGCGCCGTGCCGCGTGTATCGGCGCGCGCGAGGCGCACCGTGACGGCGTCGGTCGCGGCGGACAAGCCGGTGATTGCCACTGGCCCTTCGGCGGGCGCGGCAAACACCGTAAGCGGCGCGCGCGCGGCAAGGTCGGCGGCGAAGGCCGTGCCGCCGCCATCCTCAAGCCCGTCACTCGCCCAGAAGATGCGCGCCGGTTTCAAGCCGGAGGCGTCCAGCCGCTTCAGCGCGTCCGCCCGGTCGCTGCCCCAGGGCTGCGGCTGAAGTGTGCCGATCCGCTTGCCGAGATCTGCCTTCGAGAGGCGCACGGCAGGATCGGGATTGAGTTGCTGAGGCGCGGTCAGCAGCATGTGCACGGCGGTGTCGCGGCTGCCCGCGTCCAGAGTTGCGCTCGCGGCATTGGTCAGCTCGTTCCAGCGCGGCGCTGCCGGCCAGCCATTGTCGATGACAATCAGGACCGGGCCTTGCTCTGGCGTCTCGCCGCTGCGCGCGCCGGGCGCGTAAACGGGTTGCGACAGGCCAAGGATTGCGGCCAGAACCGCCAGTGTGCGGATGACCCAGACCCACCAGGGCGTGCGCGACGGCGTCTCTTCCACCGGCACCGCGCCGTCCAGCAGGCGCAGTGAGGGCAGTTCCACATTTTTCGGCGCCGGCGGCGTCGCGCGCAGTACCCACCAGATCAGGGGAAGGGCGACGAGCGCCGCGAGCGCCCAGGGCGCGCCGAGGAGGAAAGGGCCGAGAGCTGTCACCGCGCGGCCCCGAAGCGTTCGAGTTCCGCCTTCAGCCGCGCCGCGCTCTCGATTGCGGGCGATCCGGTCACGTGGGCGACAAAGCCCCAGCCCATACGGCGCGCGAGGTCTTCGAGGCCGGCGCGCTGCGCGGCGAAGCGGCGCTGGTATTCCTCGCGCATCGTCTCGGCGCGTCCGAGGATCCGGTCGATCGCGGCGCCGGGTCGCGAGAGCTTGACGCGGCCTTCATAGGGAAAGTCCACCTCGGCCGGGGCTGAGACGGCCAGCAGAACGCCTTCGGGGCATTTGCCCGCGAGCGGCGCCAGCCGCGTCGTCCATTCCGGGATCGGATCATAGAAGTCGGACGCAATGATCAGGGTCGCCGCCGCGCGCGGGGGCGCGGGAAAGTTCCCGCCGGTGCCGCGCAGCAGGTCGTTCGCCAGCCGGTCCAGGGCGCGTTTACCAAAGCTCGGCCGGCGCCCCGTGCCAAGCGATCCGATCCGCTCGCCCTCCCTGGACATCGGAATCGCAATCGTCAGCATAAGGAGGATCGCTTCCTCCGCCTTGGTGCGCAGGTCGCCGTCGCCCTTCCAGCGGAAGCCGGGGTGATCGTCTGCCCAAAACATCACGGTGCGCGCGGTTTCCAGTTCGGCCTCGCGCACATAGAGGTCATCGCCCTTGGCCGAGCGGCGCCAGTCGATCCGGCCGGCATCGTCTTCCTGCGCATAGCGCCGGTATTGCCAGAACGTCTCGCCGCCGCCCGCGCGCCGCCGCCCGGCTGAGCCGATATGTGCTGCCTCCGAGGCCTCGGCCTTGAAGTTCAGCCCCGGCAATTGCCTGGCCAGGCGTTCAGCTTCGGCGCGGAGATCGGCGGCGGGGGTCATCAGGCCGCGTTGGCCACGCAGGCATCCGCAGCGGCGATTCCTGTCGCAACTTTCTTGTCTGTCATCGCACTGGGTGAGACGGGAAAGGGCGGCGGCAGCGTCTCGGGCTCCGCGTTCGCTTTCAGCAAACCCAGCAGGCGCACGCCCTCGTCGCTTAGGAGACGCGTTTCCGGTTCATATCCGGCGGCCGCCTTGCCAGCGGGCAGCAGGATCACGGCGCGCTGGTCATCGCGGAAACGGGCGAGCGCGTAAGCTTCCACCGCCGCGCCGCGCACGACATCGCGGCAAGCCCAGGGCGCTTCAGCTTCGGCCGCCGACGCCTCCGCTACGGGCGGCGTGCAGGCGGCAACCGCGAGTAAAAGTACCCCCATCATCAGGCGCGGGATCATCAGGCGCGGGATCATCAGGCTTTCCTCGCGAGGTCATTGATCAGCTCACTGAGCTTCGGCGCCTCGCCTGTCGGGTCATAGCGCATCGCCATCCGGTGGCCGAGACAGGGCTCTGCAAGCGCTTCGACGTCTTCCATCGACGGGGCGAGCCGTCCGCGTAGCAGGGCGCGCGACCGCGCCGCCAGCATCAGCGCCTGTCCAGCACGCGGAGAGGGGCCCCAGTCGACGAGCCGCTTGACGCGCGCATCGTTCGTCTGCTCGGGCCGCGCTTCGCGGATGAGGTTGAGGATCGCGCCGACGATCTTCTCGCCCACCGGCATCTGGCGCACCAGCGCCTGGATCGCCATTAACCGCCCGGCGTCGAGCGCAGGGCGCACCGGCGCGTCGCTGCCGCGCGTCGTCTCGATCAGGATACGACGCTCGGTGTCGAGGTCCGGGTAGGTCACGTCGACTTTCAGCAGGAACCGGTCGAGTTGTGCTTCGGGAAGCGGATAGGTCCCTTCCTGCTCGATCGGGTTCTGCGTCGCAAGCACATGGAAAGGCGCCGGCAGGTTATGGCGCACGCCGGCTACTGTGACATGCTTCTCCTGCATCGCCTGCAGCAAGGCGGACTGGGTGCGCGGCGAGGCGCGGTTGATCTCGTCCGCCATCAGCAGCTGCGTGAACACCGGCCCCTTGAGGAAGCGGAAACTGCGCTGCCCGCCCGGGCTCTCGTCCAGCACTTCGGAGCCGAGGATGTCGGAGGGCATAAGGTCCGGCGTGAACTGGATGCGCTGGTTGGCGAGGCCGAGGGCGGTGCCCATCGCTTCCACGAGGCGCGTCTTGGCAAGCCCCGGCGCGCCGATCAGCAGCGCGTGGCCGCCGGCCAGAACCGCTGCCAGCGCCAGCTCGATCACTCGCTCCTGGCCAAAGATGGCCCGGCCGATTTCGGACTTTACGCGGGCCAGCGCTTCGGTTGCCGCGTCGGCGTCCGCCACCGCGGTTTCAGGACTTAATGATGTATCGGCCATTTCGCCTCGGTTCTCCGGCTTCACGTCGTGTCGTTACAAGCCTATTTGTAAGGCGTGATTTTGGCGGAGAAAGATGTGACATCCAGCCCCGGCAGCAGTTTTGGCCTAGAAGACACGCTTAAGGCCATCCTGCCGGAAGGCAAGTTCGCCGGGCCGCTGCCGCCGGTTCACCTATGGAACCCTCAAAAGTGCGGCGATATCGGCATGGAAATCCGCGCCGATGGCAGCTGGTGGCACGAAGGCGGCCGCATCACGCGCGAGCGGCTCGTGAAACTCTTCTCCCGCATCCTGCGCAAGGACGAGGACGGCGTCACCTACCTCGTCACGCCATATGAAAAAGTGACCGTGCAGGTCGAAGACGCCCCGTTCCTCGCCGTGCGGGTCGACCGGACGGGCGAGCCCGGCCCGGACCAGTCGGTGACATTTCTAACCAATCTCGACTACCAGACCACCGCCGGCCCGGACGCCCCCCTGCGCGTCGAGACCGCCCCCGCCACGGGCGAGCCGTCGCCTTACGTCCTCGTGCGCGGCCGGCTTGAGGCGAAGCTGACGCGCCCGGTCTTCTACGAACTGGTGGACATGGCCGTGCCCGCGCCGGACGGTACGGACCGTCTCGGGATCTGGAGCCGCGGCGTCTTCTTCCCCCTCGGCCCGGCGGCCTGAGGCGAACCCATGTCCTATTCCGGTCTCGACGATTTCATTGAGCGCGTGCGCGTGCGCCTCGACCCGCCGCTTGGCGACGGCCGGCTGATCGAGAGCGGCGATATGGATTTCCTCACGCCCGACGAAGTCGCGATCATCCGCCCCGCGGCCGTCCTGTTCGGTGTCATTCCGCGCCGGGAAGGGGCCACCGCGCTGCTCACCCTGCGCCCCACCACCATGGCCGACCATGCCGGCCAGGTTGCACTCCCCGGCGGCAAGGTCGATCCGTTGGACCTCGACGAGGTCGCCGCCGCGCTGCGCGAGGCGCACGAAGAAGTCGGCATCGCCCCGCAGGATGTGGACGTGCTTGGCAAGGGCGCCCCCTACATCACCGGCACGCGCTACCGGATCACGCCGGTGATAGGCCTCCTGCCGCATGATTTCGTCCCCGTGCCGGAGCCGGGCGAAGTCGCTGCAGTGTTCGAGACGCCGCTCGATTTCCTTATGAATACGGCCAACCACACCGCTGCCGAAACCTTCTACAAGGGCAAGAACCGCCGTTATTATGAAATGCCCCACAATGGCTACCGCATCTGGGGCGTCACCGCCGGTATCATCCGCCGCCTCTACCAGACGCTTTACGAGAGCGATTGAGCCTGCGGCGCTTTCAGGGTTCCTGAACGCCTGCGTGCGCCTTATGTAGGGCCTGTAACCCGTCTATCATAAGGAAGCGCCGACGTGGCTGGACGCCTGCTCTTCGAACTCTTCATCTTCTCGCTGCCCTTCCTCGTGTTCGGCATTTATCTGCTGGCGACGCGCTCGGCGGTCGACGCCGGCCGGCGCAAATGGCCGGTGCAAATGTTGTTTGCGATCGGCCTCGCGCTCGCCACCATTGCCTGGTTCGTCATGATCGCGTTGGAGCCGCGCGACCGCGGCATGTGCATCGAGCCGGAGCGGGTCGAGAACAGCGTCGTCATTCCGGCCCGTTCCTATCCGTGCGAGCACCGGCCCCAGGATGTCGGCCTTCCGCGTCCGCGCCCGGAGGCGCCGCCGAGTGATGCGCCCAACTGACCGACTGAAAGCTGCCTGGCTTACCGCGCCGGCGAACCTCGCGGTGATGCGCGCACTGGAGGCCGCGCGTCCCGGCTGCGCGCGCTATGTCGGCGGCTGCGTGCGCAACACGCTGCGCGGCTTGCCGTCGGATGACTTTGATGTCGCCACCCAGCTGCCCCCCCCCGAAGTGATTGCCGCACTGGAAGCGGCTTCCATCCGCGCTGTGCCCACCGGGCTCGAACACGGCACCATCACGGCGGTGCATGAGGGCAAACCGGTTGAGATCACCACGCTGCGCCGGGATGTTGAAACCGATGGCCGCCGCGCCGTCATCGCCTTCACGCAGGACTGGACGGAAGACGCCGCCCGCCGCGACTTCCGCCTCAACGCCATCTATTCCGGCGCCGACGGCACGCTGTTTGAAGTGATCGAGGGGTCCATTGCTGACGCGCTCGCCGGCCGGGTCATCTTCATCGGCGACGCCGACCAGCGCCTGCGCGAAGATTATCTGCGCATCCTGCGCTTCTACCGGTTCAACGCCTGGTATGGCGCAGGCATCGACGCGGTCGGGCAAGCGGCTTGCGCGCGCCAGCGTGACGGCCTGTCGAACATCGCTGCCGAGCGGATCTGGAAAGAGCTGAAGCGCACGATCGCGGCGCCGGATCCGGCGGCGGCAATGCTGGCGATGGAGGATGCGGGCGTGCTCGAAGCCGTCCTGCCGGGTGCCAGCGCCGCCCTGCTGCCCGGCCTGGTGGCGGCAGAAACAGAAGCGGGTCTCCCGCCCGAACCGATGCGTCGCCTGATGGCACTGATCCCGCGCCGCCTTCGCGAGGCGGGTGAATTCTCGGCGAGGCTCAAGTTCTCGAACGAGGAATCCCTGCGCCTTTCCGCCTGGGCGGATCCGGCGGTGCCGCACGTTCTGGACGGGGGGGGGGCGGCCGTCGCCGAAGCCTTCTACCGGTTTGGCGCGCCGGCTGTGCTGGACCGCGCGGTCATCGAAGCCGCATCGGGGGCGGGCGGCGATCTCGCCGCGCTCGCCGCGCGGGCTTCAGCCTGGGCCCGTCCGAAGTTTCCGGTTGGTGGCAGCGACGCACTCGAGGCCGGCCTCGCAGGTCCAGACATCGGCAAGGCGCTCGGCGCGCTGGAAGAAGCCTGGATCGCCTCCGGCTTCACACTCTCTCGCAACGCGCTGGTGTCGCGGCTCAGGATGCCGCGCTGAAGGCCCAGACATAGAAGTTGAGGTAGGCCGCAAAGGTCACCCAGAGCAGGTAAGGCACCTGCAGCAACGCCGCGCGCGGGGAGTGAACCGCAAAGCGCAGCATCATCGTTGCGATCAGCAGCCACAGGGTGATTACCACGCCGAGGGCAATCGCCGGGTCGCGGAAGCCGAAGAAGAACAGGCTCCAGCAGACGTTTGCCGCGAGCATGGAAAAGTAGAGGCCCATCTCGGCGCTCGCCCGCTTGAAGCTGCCGGCCGTGTGCAGCACCATCAGTGCGCCGGCCAGCATCAACGCGAATAGCGCCGGCCAGATGACAGCGAAGGCGATGTCAGGCGGGTTCAGCGGCGCTTTGCGCAGCGCGGCATACCAGCGATCATCCGTGCCGGGGCTCAGGATACCGCCCAGTGCCATCGCGCTCAGTGTGCCCGCCGCCACCAGCGCAGCGCCCGGCCAGTCTATAGATCGCGATGTCGTCCCCATTATCCGAAAGATAGGCCTTCCGGCGCTCCGGATCAAAGCTGTCCTCAGGGGAGGCATCGACGCGAGCGCCGGGCTGATCAGGCTTTGGGCAGCGCCGGGCGCCTCCTGTCTTCCCACTAGGCCCCTAACCAAGTTATAACTCGCGTAGCTACAGGAGCCCGCCCATGACCCGTCTCAAGATCCGTAAGGTCGGCAATTCGCTCGGCGTCGTGCTGCCGAAGGATGTGCTCGACATGCTCGGGGCCTCCGAAGGCGATGCCTTGTCCTTTGCCCGCACCGCCCATGGCATCATGGTCTCCGTCAGCGACGAAGAGGGTGAAAAACTGCGCGAAATGGCGGCTGATATTATGAAGCGCCGCAGGAAGGCCCTCAAGGTTCTGGCCCAATGACCCGGCCCAAATGGCTGCCGGAATGGCTGGTCTACGAAGTTCACCAAGAGCAGATTGCGGAGCACGGCGGCGCTGCCGGTGTGCGCGATGCGGGTCTGCTCGAAAGCGCATTTGCCGGCCCGCTCAATGCATTCGCCTACGGGGTCGGGGACATTTTCGACCTCGCGGCGCTCTATGCGGCAGGGGTGGTCAAGAACCATCCCTTTGTCGACGGCAATAAGCGGACCGGATTCATCCTCTCCGAACTTTTTCTGAATGCGAATGGCTGGTCGCTTGATGCGACCGATGAAGACGTGATTGCCTGCGTCCTGCTCTTCGCCGGTGGGGAGTGGGACGAGCAGCAGTATACCGTCTGGCTGCGCGAAACCTCATCGCCCAAAGGCGGCTGAGCGGGCTGCACTCTCCACACGCCCAAGTGGACGGATTCTCACGGCCATTTCACGACAGGTGGCATGCTTGAGAGGATGCTCTCGACATTGCCCCCGGTCTTCAGGCCGAAGGTAGTGCCCCGGTCGTAAAGCAGGTTGTATTCGACATAGCGCCCGCGCCGGACCAGCTGCTGCTCGCGCTCGTCCTCGCTCCACGGCTCGTTCATCCGGCGCCCGACGAGGCTCGGGTAAATCCCGGCAAACTGCCGGCCGACTTCCTGCGTGAACGCGAAGTCCTTCTCCCAGTCTCCGGAATTGAACCGATCATAGAAAATGCCGCCGGTGCCGCGCGGTTCGTTGCGATGCGGCAGGTGGAAGTACGTGTCGCAATAATCCTTGAGGTGCTGGTAATCGACGCCGTTATGCGTGTCGCAGGCGGCCTTCATCGCGGCGTGGAAATCCACCGTGTCCGGGTAGTCCTGGTTGCGCTGGTAGCCGAGCAGGGGATTGAGATCGCCGCCGCCGCCGAACCAGACTTCGCTGGTCACCAGCATCCGCGTATTCATGTGCGCCGCTGGCACGCGCGGATTGCGCGGGTGGGCGATCAGGGAGACGCCGCTTGCCCAGAACTTGCCGTCTGACTTGTCGGCGCCCGGGATCTGCGCCGCAAAGGCCTCGGAAAACGTCCCGTGGACCTGCGAGAAATGCACGCCGACCTTTTCGAAAACCCGGCCGCGCATCAGGCCCATCCGGCCGCCGCCGAGGTCTTCCTGGCCGTCGCCGCGCGACCATTCGGTCAGTTCGAATCGCCCGGCCGCGCCCTTGTAGAGCGGCGGGCCAGCCACGTCCTCAAGGGCTTCGAACCGGGCGCAGATATCGGCTTGCAAAGCCTTGAACCATGCGCTGGCGCGGGCTTTCTGTGCGGTGAGCGGGTCGGTTTTTGTTTTCGTGGCCATCGCTTGACACTGGACCGCCGGGCGCCGGTTTCGCAAGAGGCCTGTTGTCACATTCGTCAGGGCGCGCTAACGCGCGTCCGGCATGGGGGCTGATGCGCGTGCAGAATTGCCGCGCCCGCGCCCACTTGCCGCAATGTGCCGGGAAGACACCTCTAGTAAGGACAGGCGATATTCGCCTTGCATCAGGGAACGGAGTCACGCGTGACCGCTGAGACCACTCATCCAAATACAGAGACGGTCGATGACGACCGCCGCAACTTCATTCACATCGCGACCGGCGCCGTCGCGCTGGGCGGCGCAGGCATGTTCGCCTGGGCTGCGGTCGACCAGTGGAGCCCCGCTGCCGACACCAAGGCGGCTTCGTCGCTCGATGTCGACGTGTCGAAAGTCCCGATGGGCGGCGAGATCCGCGTCCTGATCGGCGGCAAGCCCTTCTTCATCCGCCACCGGACCGAGGCTGAGATTTCGGCCGCCGAAACGGTGAACCTCGCGGCCCTCCCGGATCCCGAGACGGACGCAGACCGCCTGCGGGCCAAGGCGGACGGCACGTTCAACAAGACGATCCTCGTGACCTCCGGTTCGTGCACCCACCTGGGCTGCGTCCCGGTCGGGCCCGCGCAGGGCAATACCGGCGACTTTGGCGGTTGGTACTGCCCCTGCCACGGCTCGCATTACGATACGTCCGGCCGCATCCGCAAAGGCCCTGCACCGAAGAACCTTCCCGTCCCCAATTACCGCTGGGTCTCTGACTCGGTCGTCAACATCTCCCTCTGAGAAGGACACCTTTAAATGAGCGGACATGAATCCAATTACACACCGAACTCGGCCTTCGAGCGCTGGCTCGACAAGCGCCTGCCGATCATCCGGTTTGCCAACGATACGGCGATCTCGTTCCCGACGCCTAAGAACCTGAACTACTGGTACGTCTTCGGCGGCATCCTCGCGGTCTGCCTCGCCATCCAGATCATCACCGGTGTCATCCTGGCGATGCATTACGAGGCCAGTGTCGACGGCGCCTTCGCTTCGGTCGAGCGCATCATGCGCGACGTGCCTTTCGGCTGGCTCCTGCGTTACATCCACGCGAACGGCGCCTCGATGTTCTTCCTCGCCGTCTACCTTCATATGTTCCGAGGCCTTTACTACGGGTCCTACAAGGCGCCGCGCGAAGTGCTCTGGATCCTCGGCTGCATCATCTACCTCCTGATGATGGCGACCGCGTTCCTCGGCTACATGCTGCCGTGGGGCCAGATGTCGTATCACGGCGCGAACGTGATCACTGGCCTGTTCGGTGCGATCCCGCTCGTCGGCGAAAGCCTGCAAACCTGGATCCTCGGCGGCCCGTCGATCGGCAACCAGACGCTCCAGCGGTTCTTCTCGCTGCATTATCTCCTGCCCTTCATGATTGCGGCGGTCGTGATCCTGCACATCTGGGCGTTGCACGTTCCGGGCAACAACAACCCGACCGGCGTGGAGGTGCAGGATGTCGAGAAGGACACCGTGCCCTTCCACCCATACTACACGGTGAAGGACGGCTTCGCGATCGCGGTCTTCCTGATCATGTTCGCGGTGTTCGTGTTCTACGCGCCGACCGTGCTGGGCCACGCCGACAACTATGTCGAGGCCAACCCCCTGGTGACGCCGTCGCACATCGTCCCCGAGTGGTATATGCTGCCCTTCTACGCGATCCTGCGCGCCATCACGTTCGACATCGGCCCGATCGACGCGAAACTGCTGGGTGTGATCTTCATGTTCGCCGCCATCGCCATCCTTTTCGTCGTGCCATGGCTCGACACGTCGAAGGTGAAATCGATGCGCTACCGTCCGGTGGCCCGTCAGTTCTTCCTCGGCTTTGTGGCGGTCTGTCTTCTGCTTGGCTGGTGCGGCGCGGCCAACCCGGATGATGCCGTGATCCCGGCGCTGCGCGGCGAGGCGAGCCTCGTGGTTACCTATACCGATGCGGCCGGCGCGGTGGCTTCGGCCACCTATGCGGGCGGCGACGAAGCCTACGAGGCGGCGGAAGCCTTCATGGCCACCCTGCCGGCAACGGCGGGCGCCAGCCTGGAAGCGGTGCCAGCACCGACATTCCTGTTCCGGCACCTGTCGCTGATCCTGACCTTCATGTACTTCGGCTACTTCGTGCTGCTTTTCTTCCTCGGCCTGAGTGAGAAGACCAAGCCGCTGCCAGAGTCGATCCACAAATCGGTACTGAAGGCCCACAAGCCGAAGACCGGCACCGCCGTTCCGGCTGAATAAGCCAGGTGAGGAGAGAGACAATGAAAACCTTCCGCATCCTTGCTGCCAGTCTTGCAGGCCTCGCTTTCGCGGGTCTGGCCCATGCCGCGGGCGGCGCCAAGCACCCACATGCCCCTGACGGCGGCTGGCCCTTCGAAGGCGCGACCGGCCAATATGACAAGGCCTCCGTCCAGCGCGGTTACCAAGTCTACAAGCAGGTCTGTTCCAGCTGCCACTCCATGAAGCTGCTGAGCTACCGCAATCTCGGTGAAAAGGGCGGACCGTTCTATGATCCCGAGTTCCCGAACCCGAACGACAATCCGTTCGTGAAGGCACTCGCCGCCGAGAACGAAATCGTCAGTCCGGTGCCGAACGATGCCGGCGAGTTCGACCTGCGCCCGGCCACGCCGGCCGACCGTTTCCGCTCGCCCTTCCCGAACGACGCAGCCGCCCGCGCCGCCAATGGCGGCGCTCTGCCACCCGACCTGTCGGTCATCACCAAGGCCCGCGTCGGAGGCGCTTCCTATATTTACAGCCTGCTCACCGGCTATCCGGACTTCTCTCTTTACGAGGACCGGATCACTGAAGAGAACGGCGAGACCGTCTATACGACCGTCATCGACATGGCGAAGTTCGAAAAACTCGGCGAATACATGCCGCACCACGGTCCCGCCTATCTGATCCAGCCGACGGGCCAATACTACAACCCCTACATGGCGGGCGACACGAAGCCTAACTATCTGGGCGATCCGCGCCATGCCCCGCCGGGCGGTTTCCTCGCGATGGGCCCGCAGCTCACCGATGGCCGCGTGGAGTATACCGACGGCACGCAAGCCACAGTCGACCAGATGGCACATGACGTTTCGCAGTTCCTCGCCTGGGCCGGTGATCCGAAGTTGCAGGCCCGCAAGGAAGTCGGCCTCGCCACGATGGTGTACCTTGGCATCCTGACGATCCTGCTCTGGTTCTCCTACAAGCGCATCTGGCGGAAAGTGGAGCACTAGGCGCCAGCCGCATCAGACAAGAATTGACAACCCCGCCCCGGACACCGTCCAAGGGCGGGGTTTTTCATTCAGGAACCTAACATGACAAAGTGGGTTATCGGTATCATCGGCGGCTCGGGGCTGTATGCCATCGACGGGCTGGAGGACCGGCGAGAAGCGCAGGTCGAGACCGCCTGGGGCGCGCCCTCGGACACGCTGTTGCGCGGGCGGATCGGCAAGGTCGAACTCGTCTTCCTGCCGCGCCACGGGAAGGGGCACCGGCTGACGCCAACCGATGTGCCCTACCGCGCTAATATCGCCGCGCTGAAGGCCGCCGGCTGCACCGACGTGCTCTCCATCTCGGCCTGTGGCTCTCTGCAGGAACAATACGCCCCCGGCGATTTCGTCGCCGTCGACCAGTTTATCGACAGGACGTTTGCGCGCGAGAAAACCTTCTTCGGCCCCGGCATGGTCGCGCATGTCTCGATGGCGCAGCCGGTCTGCGCGCGCCTGTCCGGTCTTGCAGCGGGCGCCGTCTCGGCTGTGGGCGGCAAGGTCCACCACGGAGGCACCTATCTTGCGATGGAGGGGCCGCAATTCTCGTCGCTGGCCGAGTCCCAGCTCTACCGCAGCTGGGGCTGCCATGTGATCGGCATGACCAACATGCCGGAAGCCAAGCTCGCCCGCGAAGCGGAATTGCCCTACGCGACGCTGGCGATGGTGACCGACTATGACTGCTGGCGCGCCGAAACCGAGGCGGTGACGGTCACCAACGTGCTGGAAGTCATGCACCGGAACAGCGCACTCGCCCGCCTCGCGATCGTCCATCTGGCGGGAGTCCTGAACGAGACGCCGCGTACGACGTCTCCCCAAGGAATTGAATCCTGCCTGGATTTCGCACTGATCACGGCGCCGGACGCCCGCGATCCTGAATTTCTTGATAAGTTGCAGGTGATTGCGGGCCGCGCCCTCGGCAGCTAAGACTTGTATTACCGTCACTGAACTGGCGCATACATTGCTTGCTCCGGCCTGCATCGGGGGATCTCAGAATGAGCGAAGCACAATTCTACACCTTCCTGACAGGTGGCCTCGGCCTCCTGACCGCCCTGATGACACTTGTCGCCTGGCACCTCTGGCGGATGCGGGAAGACACGCGCGCCGGCCGGATTTCGGCCCTCGGCGGTGTCAGCCACGAGCTGCGGATCAATCTGCAGCGGATGGTGAGCGAGCTCTCGCAGGTCGCGGCCAATCCTGATGTCGGCCCGGATGTCCTGCTGCCGATCCGCCATCCCCAGCTCGACGGCGTCAACGCCTCGCTGATCAATGCCAACCGCAACGGCATCGCCGTGATCGGTGTCACCTATCAGGAGCTCGAAGCGCGCAAGCTCTCGCTGCGCGCGCAGCTGGCGCAGGGGAATGCGCCCGGCAATGTGCTGGACGATGCGATGGACGCCGCCATCAACGGCATTGCTGCCCTTTATTTCTGGGAAGTTCACCACGGCGCCCTGCCAGCCGAGATCGGCCGCGTGCGCAGCTGGGATGTGCGCGACTGGATGAAGGCGCATGGCTTCAAGGCCGACGCATTCCCCGGTATGCACCTGCGTGATGAAGTGGTTGAACGCCTGCGGATGTATGGCCTCGAACTGACGCCGAAACCGCTGACCCACACCGCGTGGGAATACTACAACATGAGCTATGACCGGCATGCCGAGCGCAATGCCCGGGCTGAGCAGCGCGGCGCCAGGCAGGCCGGGAAAGCCGAAGACGCAGCGGAAGATGACAAGCCGCACGGATTGTTTGGCTTCCGCAAGAAACCCGCCGCCGGGCCGGTACCGGGATCAGAGGAAGCCGATCTCGCCGCAGCAGCTCCTGAGGCTCCCGCCTACACACCGGCCCCGCCCCCCCGTCCGCTGGAACCCGAGGGGCTCGACCTCAGCCGGGAAGCGGTCGGCAATGCGCCCAAGGCGCCGGCCTGACCCGGTCTATCGCTGTTGACGCCTTTGCGAAGGAGTTTCCGCCCATGATTCGTCCATTTCTGGCAGGCGCTGTGTTCCTGTTCGCCTCGGCCTGCGCCAGCGCGCCGGACGGGCTGACCGAGCACCAGGAAGCGGCTGAAGCCGCCACTATCGCGGCGCTGCTGCAGGCGCAGGACGCTGCCTGGAACAATGGTGACATCGACGGCTTCATGAACGGCTACTGGCCGTCGGAGGAGCTGCGCTTTGCGTCCGGCGGCGATGTCGTGCGCGGGTACGCGGCGACGCTTGCACGCTACAAGGTGCGCTATCCCGGACGGCAGGGGATGGGGGAGCTCACGACCTCGGACTACGAGATCGACATCCTGTCCGAAGATGCCGCGATCGCTCATGGCAGATGGAAGGTGACGACCGCGGAGGGCAGCGCGGACGGCCTCTACACCCTCGTCCTGCGCAAGATGGACGGGCAGTGGCTGATCGTTTCCGATACGACCACCTCGTCCGAGTAAGACGCCGCCAAATGCCGGGTTGGCAGGCGCTGCGGCTCAGGGCAAACCTCGTTCGGCAGCCTTGCCCTGGAAAAGGAACCCGCCCGAATGGCGCGCGCAACACTGGACTACGAAACAAGCAATTCCGCCGTCGAAGCCTTCCTCGAACTTCCCTGGGTGCGCACAGCGATCACGACGCTGATCATCTTCAACGCTGTCGTCCTGGGGGTCCTCACCTACCGTGAGTCCATGTCGCCCGGCATAGTGTCGCTGTTCGAGTTTCTCGACGCCGCCATCACCTGGCTGTTCGTCGCTGAACTTGGGCTCAAACTTTTTGTCTACCGCTTCCAGTTCTTCAAGGAAGGCTGGAACGTATTCGACTTCCTGGTCATCGGCGTCTCGCTGATCCCGGGTGCGTCGGCCCTGACCGTGCTGCGGGCGCTCCGTGTGCTGAGGGTGCTGCGGCTCCTTCGCTTCGTGCCGATGATGAAGCGGATTACCGAGGCGCTGCTGAAGTCGATCCCCGGCATGGGGGCGATTCTCGCCGTGATTCTGCTGGTCATCTATGTCGGCGCGGTGATGGCCACCAACCTTTATGGCAACACGGTCAATGCGGAGGTGCACGAGATGTTCGGCACCTTGCCCGACTCCGCGCTGACGCTGTTCCAGCTGATGACGATGGACGGCTGGTCGGACCTTCTCGACGCGGTCACCGAAGATGGCCATCCCTATGCTTGGATCTTTTTCCTCGTTTTCATCTTTGTCGGTAGCTTCGCCATCCTGAACCTGTTCATTGCGCTGATTGTCGAAGCGCTGACCGCCGAACAGAAGGCGGCGCTCGGCGAGCAGATCGAAAGTCTCGGGGTCGCGATGGAAGAGCGGTTGCAGGACGCGCCGGTCTCGGCCGAGGTGACCGGCGCCATCGCGGAGATTCGCGCCCGCGACGAGTTGATCGAGGATCAGCTGGAACATGTGGAAGAGGGTCTCGAGTGCGCCGAAACCGACCGGGTCGAGATGATGAAACTGCTGCTCGAGATGCGGGGCGAGATTCAGTCCCTGAAGGCAATGCTGGCGGCGCGCGGCAGCTGAACGATTTGGCCCCGCCGGGCGATTACCAGCGGGGCCAGTCGTGCAGGCAGGTGTGTCGCTCAGGAAGCGGGCAGGAGCACTTTGTCGATGACGTGGATGATGCCGTTTGAGGCCTTGACGTCGGCGGTGATCACGGTGGCGTCGTTGATCTTCACGCCGGCTGTGCCGTCGATCGCGATCGTACCGTTCAGCGTTTCAGCGGTCAGCATCTTACCGGCGAGGTCCGCCGATTTTATCTTCTGGCCAGCAATCACATGAAGTTTCAGGATCGCTGCGAGCTGGAGCTTGTTTTCGGGCTTCAGCAAGGTGTCAACGGTGCCGGCTGGCAAAGCCGCAAAGGCTGCATCCGTGGGCGCGAACAGGGTCAGTGGCCCATCGCCTTTTAGCGCGTCCACCAGGCCAGCTGCTTCTGCGGCGGCGAGCAGGGTGGTGAAGCTTCCGGCGGCGGCAGCCGTTTCGGCGATGTCGGTGGTCACTTTCTGGGAGGCGTCCTTGGTCAGGTGACCTTCGGTATACTGCGCCTTGGTGGCTTTCGTTCCGCAATCTCCGGCGACGGCCGGCAATGCAATCAGGATCGCCGTGGCGGCTACAACAAGAATTTTCTTCATAGGATTTTCCTCTTTTCCAGAATAGCCCGGATCAGTTTCCGGTGCATTCAATATACGGTGCGAAATAAAAAATGACCTTGAAGATGAACAAGGTTTAATCGGTTGCGCGCGGCCCGGTCATTCCTGTCACGTGTCTTTGAATGGGGAGCGCTGTCCAAGCGGGCGGACAACCTGCTATAGAAGATATGACCATGAGCCTCTGGACGAACCTTCTGAGCAGTGGCCGGCGCCTTTTCGAGAGCGGACCCGAGCCGGATATCGACAGCGCCGGGGCAGACGGCTGCGCGCCGGACCCCAATGATGTGGGCTTCACCGCCGCCGTGGTCGGGCTCGGTGCCAAGATGGCGGCGGCTGACGGGCTGGTCAGTGACACCGAAGTCATGACCTTCGCGCGCGTCTTCCGCGCCCCGCCCGAGGAGGCTGACAACGTTCGCCGCGTCTTCATGCTCGCGCGCCAGACTGTGCGCGGCTACGAGGCCTATGCCCGCCGGATCGGCAAACGCTACTATGACCGCCCGTGCCTGCTCGAAGGCGTTCTGGATGGCCTGTTCCAGATCGCCGGCGCCGACGGCGTCGTGACCGATTCAGAACTCGTTTACCTTCAGAATGTCTCGGATGCCTTCGGGTTTGACCGCACGACCTTCCGCCGCATCCGCGCTACCCATCTCGGGCCGGAACGCGACGACCCGTACCATATACTCGGTGTTGCCCATGACGCCGACTTCCCGGACATCCGCACTGCCTACCGGCGACTGATGGCGGATCACCATCCGGACAGGATCATCCAGATGGGCGCCCCGCGGGAGTTCGAGGACGCCGCCCATACCAAGGCGGCGGCGATCACGGCCGCCTATGCGCGCATCCGGGCCGAGCGCGGCCTGCTTGTGCCCCAGGACTGACCAGTCTTTGGTCAACGCGGAATCGTGAACGCCTGTAGCAGTCACCGGCGTTGACGCACCGCCATGATGCAGCCATCTTGGTAGAGTATCGAGAGGCCAGATGGATCAGACTCTTCCTCCTTCCCGTTCGACCGGCTTGCTTGCTTCGCTCCGTGCAGGCGTAGGACTTGTTGCACAGCTCCTGATCGGCGCTCTGCTGATCTTCGTAGCGAGCGCCGTGGCCATGATGACCGCCTTTGCCGGGTTGATGATCGCCGGCGCCGCGCTGCTGCTGCGCTACTGCGCAGTGCGCCAGCCCGCCCCGGTCCCTGTCCGGGTCAAGGACGCCCCGGTTACCCTGCAGGGTCGCCGTACGCCGCGCGGCTGGACGGTCGAGTAAGTTTGTCCCAGGCGCCCGCCGGTGTTTGACCCTCCTGCCGGGCGGCACTAGGTTTGTGCGTTGAGGAGCATCCTGCGTGACAGACGAATTCGAACAAGTGATCCTGGTCGACGAGGCGGATGAGGCGCTCCGCGACGGCGACAAATGGCAGATCCATCAGGACGGCCTGCTGCACCGCGCCTTCTCGATCTTCGTGTTCAACGCTGCCGGTGAGTGCCTGATCCAGCAGCGCGCGGACGGCAAGTACCACTCCGCCGGCAAGTGGGCGAATTCGTGCTGCGGCCATCCGCGGCCGGGTGAACCCACCAGCGTCGCCGCCGCGCGCCGCCTCGAAGAAGAAGTAGGCTTGCGCGTGCCGCTGACCTTCGGCTTCAAAAGCCGCTACGTCGCCTATCTCGACAATGACATGATCGAGAATGAGATTCCGCATCTCTATTTCGGCCGCACCGATGCGGCGCCGGCGCTGAACCCGGATGAGGTCCAGGCGGTGAAATGGATTTCGCTGGACGCCCTGGCAAAAGATATCGTGCGTACACCGGGACAATACGCGGCCTGGCTGCGTCATTACATCGAGGCACACCCGGCCGAACTTGCCGAATGGCGCAGCCGGGTTTGACCACTGTATAATTCCGGTGAAGTAAGCCTTGGCGTTGCCTGCGCCCGGTCTATACTGTCGCACCCAGCATTCTGTGGAGGAAACAAATGCGATTCGACACAAAACGTCTTTCCCTTGCGATGGCTTCCGGCCTCGCTCTCGCCCTCGCAGCATGCGGCGGCTCCGATACGTCTGCCCCAGCGCCCGCGGCGGCTCCGGCCGCTGAGCCGGCACCTGTAGAGGCTGCCCCGGTCGAAGCCCCCCCGGTTGAGACCCCTGCACCGACCGAAGCAGCAGCCCCCGCTGCCGGCGGTACGGACTATGCATCTTACACGGGTGACGCCGCCAAGGGCAAACGCGTGTTCGCCCAGTGCATGACCTGCCACGCCGTTGCCGAAGGCCGCAACAATGTCGGCCCGTCGCTGTTCGGCATCGTGGGCCGCGAGTCCGGCACCGTTCCGGGCTTCAAGTATTCGGACGCTAACCTTAATTCGAACGTCACCTGGACCGAAGAGAATCTCTTCGTATACCTCGAAAAACCAACGGACTTCATCCCGGGCACGATTATGGCCTTCCCGGGTCTTCGCAATCCGCAAGACCGCGCGGACGTGATTGCTTATCTGAAGAATCCGACCTGATTTAATTCGCCTCTCAGGCGAGTTGACGCAAATGACAAGCCGCCAGAGGATTTCTTCTGGCGGCTTTTCTTATGGAAAGCTTTGACATAGGCTTGTGTCTACTGTCGTTTACACTTTCCGCATTGGACCTGCGTCTTGGCCATCTTCCCGTTCGTCGCAATTGTTGGCCAGGAACCCCTGAAAGACGCGCTGCTGATGTCTGCAGTCGAGCCGTCGATCGGCGGCGTGCTGGCGCTGGGCGACCGGGGCACCGGCAAGTCGACCGCGATACGGGCCCTGGCGGCCCTGCTGCCTGAAATCGACGTCGTCCGCGGCTGCCCGTATCGCTGCCTGCCGTCCGTCCCGGCAGGCCTGTGCACCGTCTGCGAGCGCAAGGATAACCGGGTCGTCGAAAAGATGGCGGCGCCTGTCGTCGACCTGCCGCTCGGCGCCACCGAAGACCGGGTGGTTGGTGCGCTCGATCTCGAACGCGCCCTCTCCAAAGGCGAGAAGCGCTTCGAGCCGGGCCTGCTCGCCCGTGCCAACCGCGGCTTTCTCTACATCGATGAAGTGAACCTCCTCGACGACCATCTCGTGGACCTGTTGCTCGATGTGGCCGCGTCCGGCGAGAACGTTGTCGAGCGCGAAGGCCTCTCCGTCCGCCACCCGGCGAAGTTCGTGCTGGTCGGCAGCGGCAACCCGGAGGAGGGGGACCTGCGCCCGCAACTGCTCGACCGTTTCGGCCTCTGTGTGGACGTGCGCACCTCGACCGACCTTGCCGAGCGGATGGAAATCGTCCGCCGACGCGATACGTTCGAACAGGACCCGGCCGCCTTCATCAAGGACTGGTCACGCAAGACAGGCGCGCTGCGCAAACGCGTCGTCGAGGCGCGCGCCCGCGTACAGACCGTCACCCTGCCGGACGCGGTTCTGGCGAAAGCCGTCGAGCTTTGCCTGACGCTCGGCGCCGACGGCTTGCGCGGTGAGCTGACCCTGATGCGCGCCGCTAGGGCCCGTGCGGCCCTGTCCGGCGAAGCGGAGGTCTCAATGGAGACGCTGAAATCTGTTGCGCCGCTGGCGCTGCGCCACCGGCTGCGCAAGGATCCGCTGGACGATACCGATGCGGGCATCCGCGTCGAGCGTGCGGTTTCGGAGTTGTTCGTGTCGTGAACCCCGCCGCCGCACCGTCCACGGACCGGCAAGCCAACCGGGAAGCTTTCGAGCGGATGGACGCGGCGCGTTGGGGGCAGGCCGACCTGGCGGCGGCCTTGCTGGCGCTGATGCCGCTCCGGCTTAAAGGCGCCGTGTTCGACGGCGCCGCGCCGGAACTCGCCGGCCTGCTGCAGGACCGCCTCACACAGCGCCTCGGCGCCGGCACCGTGCTGCACCGTATGCCAGTCTCGATCACCGATGACCGTCTGATAGGCGGGCTGGATCTTGCCGCAACGCTTGCCGCGGGCAGCCCGATTGCCGAAACCGGACTGCTTGCCCGCGCCGATGGCGGCGTGCTGATTGTTCCAATGGCAGAGCGTCTCCCGGGCCGCGCCGCGGCGCAGCTTGCCCGCGTCATCGATACCGGTGAAGTGGAAACCGAACGCGACGGGCTGTCCCTCCGCACGCCTGCAAAATTCGTGACGCTCGCCTTTGCCGATCCGGACGAACCGGGCGACCTGCTGCCCGCAGGTCTCGGTGACCGGCTGGCCTTCGGATTGTCCCTACACGGCGTATCGCCCGCCCGGCCGAGGCCGGAAACATTGAGCCCCGCCATAGTCGACGCGGCGCGCGCCAAGCTGCGCTGGGTCTCGGTGCCGAATACCATCATGGACGCGCTGATCGATGCAGGCTTGCGACTCGGCATCCGCTCGCTCCGTGCGCCGGCTTTCTGCCTTGCCGCCGCCCGCGGCATCGCTGCCTTGGCTGGGCGCGATGAGGTAACCGATGCAGATGCCTCGCTCGCCGCGGAACTTGTCTATGCAAGCCGCGCGAATGTGCTGATCGACCGTAGCGAACCGCCTGCGCCGCCGGAGCCGCCGGAGCCGGACAATGAGAACACGGACGACGTCTCCCGCCCGCAGCCGGAGGCGGATGAACTGACCGAGCTTCTGGTCGAAGCTGTGCGCGTGCGCGTCTCGCTCGACATGGCCGCCCGCGCGCGCACCACGCGCCAGCGCACCCGTCAGGAAGTGCCCACCGGCAGGTCTGGCGACATGGTTGATTCCCGCCGGCGCGGTAGCCGGATAGGCGCGCGCGCCGGCGACCCGCGCCGCGATGGCCGGCTCGACCTGCTCTCGACGCTGCGCACGGCCGCTCCCTGGCAACGCATCCGCGAGGCGCCGTCCGGCGGCGCGGTTATTTCCGTGCGCGCCAGCGATTTCCGCGTCAAACGCTTCCGCCATCGCAGCGAAGCAGTGGTGATCTTCGTCGTCGATGCCTCCGGCTCCTCGGCCATGAACCGCCTCGCCGACGCGAAGGGCGCAATCGAACTCTTGCTCAGTGGCTGCTACTCGCGCCGGGAGTCTGTGGCCCTGATCGCCTTCCGCAAGGAAGGCGCAAATCTGCTGCTGCCGCCGACGCGGTCGCTGACGCGGGTGAAGCGGTCTCTCTCTCGACTGCCGGGAGGCGGGGGCACGCCGCTGGCGGCAGGTATCGCGGCGGCGGCGCAACTCGTTCGGATCGAGCGGCGCAAGCGCAAGGCGCCGCATGTCGTGTTCCTGTCGGACGGGCAGGGCAATATCGCGCTGGACGGCACGCCCGGGCGCGACCGCGCCGCCGAGGACGCGCGCGACATGGCGCGGCGGCTCAAGTCCCTGCAGGAGCGCGTTCTGTTCTTCGACATTTCCAAACGCCCCAGCGCACAGGCCGAACTCATCAGTACAGAGATGGGCGCGATCTACCGCCCCTTGCCCCTTGCCGACGCCGCCCGCGTCTCGCGCGATGTGCGCAGCCTGCTGCTGGAGTAGCGTCCGTGGCCAAGGGACTGGACTGGGAAACCGACGGCAGGAACTGGCCGAACCGCGCGCATAGCCGCTTCGTTGATGCGGCCACGACCCGCTGGCACGTGCAGCGCGCGGGGAAGGGGGAGCACGTCCTGCTGCTCCACGGGACCGGCGCCTCGACGCATTCCTGGGCCGGACTCTTCCCGCTTCTCGCCGCGCGCTTCGACACCCTCGCGGTAGATTTTCCAGGGCACGGCTTCACGCAAAGCTTCATGCGCCTGGATTCCGCGCTTCCCGGAATGGTGCGTGCACTGAAGGTATTGCTGACGGCAGAAAATTTCCGTCCCGCGCTGATAGTCGGCCATTCCGCAGGCGCTGCGATCGCCGTCCGGATCGCGCCGGAGCTTGATCCGTGGCCGCGCGGCACGGTGTCGATCAACGGGGCGCTAAAACCGTTTGGTGGCCCTGCCGCGCTGATTGCGCCGGTGATGGCGAAAGCGCTGGCGATCAACCCGCTTGTCGCGCACGCGCTCGCAAGAGGTGGGCGTGACCCGTCCCGCGTCGCGCGCCTGATCGAAGGCACCGGCTCCCATCCGGGGCCGGACTACCTCGAATTTTATAGCCGTCTGTTCGGCAATCCGCAGCATGTCGCCGGTACCCTGTCGATGATGGCGAACTGGGATGTTTCCGGCGTCATGGCGCCGTTCGAGCGCGCCGGTCTCAGCCTGCACCAGATCGTTGGTCTGAACGACCGCGCCGTGCCGCCCGAACATGCCGAGGCGTTGGCGCGGCGCTACAAGGGCGCAAGCCTTGAGCGCCTGCCGGGCCTCGGCCATCTCGCACATGAGGAAGACGCCGCCTGCGTCGCGGCTTCGATCTTCTCCGCGTTCACAAACGCCGAACTGCCAGCCCGGAAAGCCGGTACATGAAAAAGCGTGACGAATGCGCAGCGCGCTCCATGTCACGCCTGCCTGTCGGGTTTGCAGATTGTCCGCTGCTACAGGGCGTCTGCGGACCGGACACAGGAAATTGAGGAGGCCCCGCGCCATGGACGGAATGACCCACCCTATCGAGCCAGACACTGAAGCCCCGCATGCCATTGTTATAGGGGCCGGTTTCGGTGGCTTGGCCGCTGCTGTCCGGCTGGGTGCGAAAGGCTACCGCGTAACGGTGTTTGACAAGCTGGATGCAGCGGGAGGCAGGGCCTATACGTTCCGGCAGGACGGGTTCACCTTTGATGCTGGGCCGACAATCCTGACAGCCCCGCATCTCTTCAACGAGCTTTGGGCCTTGTGTGGCCGCCGGCTTGAAGACGATATCACACTCAAGGCGATCAACCCGTTCTATCGTATCCGCTTTGATGATGGCTCCGTGTTCGAAGCGCACGCCGACGAGGACAAGACCCGTGCTGAAATCGCCAAGTTCGCTCCGGAAGACGTGGCCGGATTTGACCGCTTCCTGAAAGCCAGCGAAGCCATTTTCGACGCAGCCTATACCCAGCTTGCGGAGGAACCTTTTCACCGGGTCTCGACCCTTCTGAAGGCGGCTCCGGACATGGTACGTCTTGGCGGCGTTCGCTGCGTCTATGCAAAGGTCTCGGACTACTTCTCGAATGAAAAGCTGCGCATCGCCTTTTCCTTCCATCCCCTGTTCATCGGCGGAGATCCATTCGAGGCAACATCCTATTACTGCCTGATATCGCACCTTGAACGGATATGGGGCGTCCATTATGCCATCGGCGGCACGGGCGAACTGGTCCGGGGTCTTGTCAGCCTGATCGAAGGGCAGGGCAATTCGCTGCGCCTCAATACCGAAGTCGACGAGATAATCACGCATGACGGATGTGCGACAGGTGTACGTCTTGCAAACGGCGACGTGATCGATTGCGACCTGGTGGTCTCCAACGCCGAAATCGGCTGGACCTACTCGAAGCTGCTGCGCAACACCAAGAGGCGCGTCTGGACAGACCGGAAAGTCGCAAGGGCCGATTATTCGATGAGTTTGTTCGTCTGGTATTTTGGAACGCGCCGGCAGTATGAGGACTGCTACCACCACACGATTGTTCTTGGCCCACGATATCGCGGCCTGCTGAAAGACATCTTCCGCAACAAGGTTCTTGCGGAAGATTTCAGCCTGTATCTTCATCGTCCGACGGCAAACGATCCATCGCTGGCGCCGCCAGGCTGCGACAGTTTCTATGTGCTGGCGCCGGTTCCGCACCTTGACTCCGGCACTGATTGGGAAGCGATGGCAAGTCCGTTCCGGGAGCGGGTTGCCGAGAGACTGGAAGCAACCGTATTGCCGGGTTTGCGGCAGGAAATCGTCAGCGAGCGGCTGATGACGCCCCTCGACTTCCGCGACCGCCTTCTGTCGACGAAGGGCGCGGCTTTCGGACTGGAGCCGAAGCTCCTGCAAAGCGCCTGGTTCCGCCCTCACAATGTGAGTGCTGACGTGAAGGGCCTCTATCTTGCGGGCGCCAGCACGCATCCCGGCGCAGGTGTGCCGAGTGTTCTGTCATCGGCCAAAGTGGTGGACAAGCTGGTTCCGGCAGCCTCGCTTTGGCGGGCTAGTCTGCGCGCCTGAGCGCGCTAGGACCGCTTGCCGCGACTTAGATCCGACAAGATGCGCGCCGCGGCGAGGCGGCCGGACAGCGTCGCCATAGGGACGCCCGGCCCCGGATGGGCTGAGCCCCCGGCGAGGTAGAGGCCGGGAATGGGGGCGGCACTTCCAGGCCTCGCGAAACTCGCCATCGGGCCATGATTGGCCTGGCCATACAGCGCGCCGCCGGTTGCCGGAAAGAGGTTTGCAAAACCCTGTGGTGTCGTCGCGACGCCCTCTGACAAGCCGCCGTCGAGGGTAAGCCCGCAAGATTCGAGTTGTGCCAGCACGCGGCCGGAAAATCTGCCGGCATCAGTTATCGGCGATTGAACAAGATCGCCGTCAGGAGGGGCGTTGATGAGCAGCAGCAATCGCTCAGGGCCTTCCGGCGCCGCGTCGCCGCGGCGATCCTGGGCGCAGATATATACGGTCGGCCGCTGAGTGACCGTCCGGTCACGGAAGGCCGCATCGAACTCATCTTTATAGTCGTCCGAGAAGAACACATTGTGATAGGCCAACGGCAAGCCTCGGGTCTGCGCCGCAACGCACCAGGTGATCGCCGACAGGGATCGCGCGCGGCGGGGCACTGTGGGCACTGACCCGCGCACATCATCTCCGAGCAGGCCCGCGGAAAGCGCCGCCGCATCGCCATTGAAGACCACTGCGCCAGCCGGGATCTCCTCGCCGGATTTCAGCCTTACCCCGCACACCGCGCCCCTGCTTACGAGGATGCGCCCGGCTTCTTCGCCAAAGCGGAATTTCGCGCCGCCTGCCTCGGCGAGGCGCCGGACCGCTGAGGCCAGCGCGCGCATCCCGCCATCCAGAAGCCAGACGCCGTCCTGCTCGACATGGGCGATCAGCATCAGGGTCGCCGGCGCGCGGAACGGTGAAGAGCCGACATAGGTTGAATACCGGCCAAAAAGCTGGCGCAGGCGGGGGTCAGTGAACCGTTGGCGCAGGCGCGACCAATACGTATCGAAAGGCCGGGTGCGCCACATTGCACCGAGGTCTCCGACCCTCAGCATCAGGCTGGCCGGGGTCGGCTTCTGGGCGGCCATGAAGGTGTCCTTCAGGGTCGTGTGAATGTCGCGGCACTCGGTAATGAAGCCCCGGTAGGCCTCGCCTTCGCGGCGGCCTGCAAAGGCGCCGATCGCGTCGGCCGATGCGTCTATGTCGGCATGCAGGTCGAGCACGCCGGACTCCTGCCAGGCGTGGCGCGCGAGCACCGAGGCAGGCGTCAAACCCAGTGATGTGCCGAAGGTCTGGCCCCCGGTTTCGAACAGCGCTTCGAACACCCAGCGCATCGTGAACACGGTCGGACCGGCATCAATGTGCGTTCCGCCAGCCTCGACCTGCCGCATCTTGCCGCCTTCGCAGGCCGCCTTGTCGAGCACGGTGACATCTAGCCCGGCATGCGCGAGGTCACTTGCCGCCGCAAGGCCGCCGGCGCCGGCGCCGATCACGACGACACGTCCCCGGGAGGTCACGCGGCCGCCTTCGTCCGGGCACGGCGCAGCGGCGCGGTCGCGGCGCGCTGATGATACAGGATGAGAGACACGCCGACGATGAGCGGAATGCTCCAGAGCAACGGAGACAGCGCAAGCTCCGGCACGTAGCGGACCGCGCCGAAGGCGAGGAAGGCAGTGTAGACAGAAATGCCGGTGCCCACGAGCGCCTTGATGTGTTCGGTCAGCCATTCGAGCGGTTGCGTCCGCGCGCGCAGCATGAACCAGAGATTGGTGCCAACCGTGGCAAATCCGACGGCCGAGATGCCGACCATCATCCATTGACCGATCAGGATACCCTGGACAGCGCAGTTCAGGGCAGCGGCCGTCAGCACAACCTGCAGGGCGATGTTGAGCGGGGACCGGTGACGTGCGTGATCGGTCCGGTTCAGGATGCAGGCGCGGCCATACCAGGCGAGGTTTATCGTCAGGATAGCCAGAAACAACATCATCCAGCCGAAGATGCCCCGGATGATCTCCGGGCGTCCAAAGATCTCGTGCGATGCAAGCTTGGGATGGGTTGCAAGCGGCTCGAGAAGGGTCAGCGTTGCCATCATCGCGGCGAAACTGGCGGTGGCCAGCATCAACCCGACAAATACCTGGCCCGACAGCTGGTGGAGGCGGCCGCCCTTGCGAGCGGAGATGGGTACCCAGAAGCCTGCAAGGCCTGGCGCACCGGTGATGATGTGCGCGGCGATAAGCAATTCGAAGGCATGGTGCATTGACATGAATATGCTAGTCCGTGGCAGGAGAAACAGCAGAGGACAATGGTGAATGGCGCAAAAGCAGGGCCCTGCGCTTGATCCCCCGCGCCCTCGCCCCCTTTGGCCAGTCGCCGCGCTGGCCCGCACGCTCTGGCAGGGGGAGGGCAATCTCCTGGCGTTGCTTCCGGCCTCTGCGTATCGTGTCGCAGCAGGCGCGCTCGGCTATTCGCGCCGCTCGATCATCCTGTTCAACGATCCGGCGGTCGTCCGGCAGATTCTCGAGGATAAGGACGGCATCTTTCCGAAGAGTGACCTGATGGTCGGTGCGCTCGAGGCGCTGATCGGCGAGTCTATTTTCGTGACGGACGGAGAGACCTGGCGCCGGCAACGGGCGATGATCGATCCGGCTTTCTCGCACATGCGCTTGTCGATTGCGTTCAAGGCCATGAGCGAGGCGGTCACCGATCAGGAAGGGCGCCTCGATCAACTTGCAGCCTCGGGCGAGCCTATGTCGCTTGATCTGGCGATGAGCCACCTTACCGCCGACATCATCTGCCGGACGGTCTTTTCGGTGTCGCTGGATGTGGGCGTCGCCCGGGATGTGTTCGACGATTTCATTGTCTTCGAACGCGATGTCGCGCAGGTCCGGATTGCGCGGTTGATTTCGGACCCGGCCTGGACGCGCGTTCCGCAAAAGCCCGGTGTGCTTGCCGCCTGCGCCCGGATCCGGTCGCATCTCGGCGCGCTGATCGACGGGCATACGGGTACGGATGATATTGCCGGCGCGGTCATGGCCGCCCGGGACGCTTCCACGGGCGAGGGCTTTTCTAGGGATGAGCTTATCGACCAGCTGGGCGTATTCTTTCTTGCCGGACATGAGACGACCGCCAGCGCCCTCACCTGGGCTGTCTACATGCTCGCCAGCCGGCCGGACATCCTCGACCGCCTGCGGGCCGAGATCGATGCAGTTGCCGGCGACGGGCCGGTCA
The DNA here is from genome assembly GCA_016124495.1 of Hyphomonas sp. Lineage (GTDB taxonomy): Bacteria > Pseudomonadota > Alphaproteobacteria > Caulobacterales > Hyphomonadaceae > Hyphomonas. The sequence continues at coordinate 86,106 of WGNP01000005.1, forward strand.
GTTTCGAACACACCCGGCGCATGCCGTTTGCGCGCGCCGTGTTCCGCGAGACCCTTCGCCTGTATCCGCCCATCACCTTCATGCCGAGAGTGGCGCTCAAGCCGGCCAGGATCGGTGGCCGGACCCTGCGGCGGGGTGCCCTGGTGATGATCGCGCCCTGGACCCTTCACCGGCACAAATCCTACTGGCAGGAACCCGACAGGTTCGATCCGGACCGCTTTCTGCCGGAGGGCGAAGCGGTGCAGACGCCCGGCGCCTTCATTCCGTTCGGGGCTGGACCGCATACCTGCGTCGGGGCTGGCTTCGCAACAGCTGAAGGCATCCTTGTTCTCGCGCGCCTTGCGCGCCGCTTTGACTTTGACGTCAGCGAGGCTCGCGGCGTGCGCCCCGTTGCGCGACTGACGACACGCCCGGCCCGTGAGATCATGTGCCGGGTACGGCTGCGACATGTCTGACCTCTGAATCGAAATGGGCGCCGGCCCGGTCTTCGGAAGGAACCCAGGTGATGTCGCGCGTTGCAGCTTCGCCGAGAGAAACCTTATCGAAAAGCGCCTGGCGCAGAACTGGCCAGGACATCGGCGTGAACAGGAAGAAGGGCAGGGGATCGTTCAGCCGGAACAATACATCCTCTGACGTCAGAAAGGCCTTCAGTCTACGGAAGAACTCCCTTGGCCGGAACAGGGCGCCATAAACCTCGAGAAGGGCGGTATGTCCTTCCTGGAAAGCGCGGACCGGCCGCATGGCGATCGGCCGCGCTTCGGGAAGGTTCAGCACCGCTTGGGCAAGTCCCCCGGGGTCGAGGAAGTGGACGCCGCTCGTCAGGCGGGGATTGCATTCGATGGCACGCGGAACACCCTGAGCGTCTTCGATGAAGTCAAACGAGATGAAACCGGTATAGGCTTCAGCTTCGGCAAATCGGCGGATCCAGCTGGCCGCGGCAGGGCAATCATCGACCTGCTCGAAAGAGACAGAAACGGTTCCCGAATAGATCCGGCCCTGGTAGAGCGCGGTTGCCAGGACTTCGCCGTTACGGGTTACGCTGAACGAGCTGATATGTCGGCCGGGTAATCGCGCCTGCACCAGCATGCCAGGTTGGCGGTCCGCCGGGGTCAGCGGGTCGCCCTTGCGCCGCAATGATACGCCGATGCCGGAGCAGCCATGTGCAGGCTTGACGATATAGTCCTGCGCCGCTGCAAGCGCGAGCGCGGCCGGAGATTGGCCTTCATGGGTCTCCGGAACCGTCAGGCCGATCAGGTCCGCAGCGCGGTTAAAAGCGAGTTTGTCGTGCAGGCGTGCCAGCTTCTGCTGCGGCGGACCATAAAGCAGGGCTCGCGCCGGAAGCCGCCCGCCAAGGCTTGCAGCATGCAGGGCCTCTTCCGATACCGGAACAACTATATCGACGCCTTCCTGCCGGACGATCGCCTCCAGGGCATTGAGGTAGGCCGCCGGATTGGTATTGGGCGCCGGCACCCGGATCGATTTGGCCACGCAGCGGGATGCCCGGCAGACATGCAGTCCGAACGGGTCTGCCACGATCACGCGGGCACCAGCCTGATGCAAGGCGCGCGCGAGTTCGAGGGCCTTTGGCAACCGCCCAAGTGTGAGAAGTACCGTCTTGGGCATCTCTTGCGTCCGCAGTGTGCCGTCCAACAGGGATGACACAGGTAAGTGTAAAATATAATGTGCCCCAATTCTTTCGGGCTGGCCATATGGCTTGGATTCAGTTCGTCTGGCGTTAGACTTGAGTTTGGACGGCGTTTTGCGTGCCGCCGGAAAGAGAAATTCTGGATGAGGGTTTCAGGCACCGACAGCGCGGCTGAACTGGCAAGTGATCTTGCCGCATGCGGGCGCATCATCCGGGATGGCTCCAAGAGTTTCCATGCCGCCTCTCTGCTGCTGCCGCGGGATGTGCGCGCCGCTGCCTACGCCCTCTATGCCTTCTGCCGCGTCTCCGATGACGCCGTGGACGAAGGCGCCCATCCTGAAGCCGCGCTGCAGGATGTGCGCCGGCGCCTCCGGCTCGCCGATGCGGGCCAGCCGGATCCCGGAAGTGTCGACCGCGCCTTCGCCTGGGTGCTACGCGCGTACGGCATTCCCTTCGCCGTGCCGGAAGCCCTCGTCGAAGGCTTCGAATGGGATGCGCAGGGCCGCCGCTTCGAGACGCTGGAAGACGTGAAATCCTATGCCGCGCGCGTCGCCTCCACCGTCGGCGTGATGATGACACTGGTGATGGGTGTGCGCAGCCCGGTGGCGCTCGCCCGCGCCTGCGATCTAGGCCTGGCGATGCAGCTGACTAACATTGCGCGCGACATCGGCGAGGATGCGCGGGCCGGGCGCTGCTACCTGCCCACCGACTGGTTGCGCGACGCCGGGCTTACATCCGAAGGTCTTGCCGCGCTGAGCCAAGCGGATGGCCGTGTGCGCCAGCTCACCGAGCGGATGCTGGACGCCGCCCGTCCGCTTTACGCGTCTGGTATCAGCGGCATTGCCCTTCTGCCCGAGGCCTGCCGCCCCGCCATCCGCGCCGCCGCCGCGATCTATGCCGAAATCGGCGCCGAGATTGCCCGCGCCGGGCATGACAGCATCGCCCGGCGGGCGGTCGTCTCGAAGCGCCGCAAGATCGCCCTCGCGGCCGGCTCATTCATTCCGGTACGCCCCGGGGCCGTCAACCCGGACGCGCCGCCTGCGCCCGAATGCCAGTTCCTGATCGACGCCGTGGAGGCTGCGCCCGCGCCGCCACTTGTTTTGGTGGACGCGCCCAAGGCAGGCTCGGCGCCCTGGGCGATCGATCTGTTTCTGAGACTGGAACAACGCGATCTTTATCCCGGACAGGGATGACCCCATGCACAGCCTCTTCCTGCTCGAACTTGTCATCTTCAGCGGCTCGGCGCTCGCCTGGGGCTTCTGGGAGCTCTGGAGCACGAGCCGCGCCATCAAGAAACGCGAGGCTGAAGAGGCCGCCGCCGCCGCAGCCGCGGACCAGAAGGCCTGACGCCTTATTTTTTGATGGGCCGCCGCGGCATTCGGAAAGGCAGCATCAGCTTGACCAGCCCCATCGCCAGCCGGTCGCCGTCAAAACTCTCGTGCACACCCGCCGCGCGCGGGCCGAGCAGATCGCTCTCGATGATCGAACGGCTGTAGAAGGGCGAGTCCTCAAGTGTGCGCCCGAGGCGGACGGACGTCCCGTTGCCCGCCCGCGTGGTTCGCTTGATCCTGAAAATCGGCGTCGGGGTAAGTAGCGCCTTTGGCGGCGGATCGAACGTCTGATGGCTTGCGTCCGGCGCGAACATCAGAGCAAGGCCGCGCTCGGTCCCGCTGCGCTCCACCGTGTTGTAGAGGATCGCCGTGCGCCCGTCGGGCGACTGCACGCGCGACCAGTCCCAGTAGCGGAATGCCTCCTCGAGCGGCGTCTGGCCGCGATTGGTGTCGAAGTAGGCGTCGCCCCGCCAGCGAAGACCCGGCGCGCTGAAGTCCACCTCCACATCCGCAGACGGCGCAATCGGTTGCCAGGAATGGGCGCCGGCGGTGTCCAGCTGGAACACCTGCGTATTCAGTGCGCGCGGCGTGATCCGGATCTGCCCGCGCACGGGAAGGGGCACCGGCATGCCATGTTCCGCGATGTCGATGGTCAACCTCGTCCCGTCCCAGTGCAGCGAACTCGGCCCGATCCGCAGGCTGGAATCGTCTGCCTGCAGATCACCGCGCCCGCGCTCGGTCATCGCCCAGCGGCTGCGGCTGCGGCCATACAGCGCGACATTTACCGCGCAGTGATTGCAGGGATCGCCCCGTCCGGACCAGGCATAGTAGGGTGAAAACACGCTGCCAACGAAGGCGATCACGGTGAAACCGAAATCACCATCCTTGCTCAGGCCGTCGGCATACCACCAAGTATAGCCGCCGGGCGGCGTCGCTGTATCGAACAGGCGAGGGCGCGGCGCGGGCGCTAATTTCGCAATGGCCATCCGCAATCCCTCTTGAAACCAGAAAACGTCAATTCAGTTTGACAGTCAAGAATGACAACATAAGATGACATAACGGAGGACGCATGAACGTAGACACTTTGATCGAACGCGTACTCGAACGCTCCGTTGCGGGCGCCGAGGGACCCGGTGCCCCCCCCATGCTGGGCCGGGCCATCCGCCATTCCGTCTTTCCGGGCGGCGCCCGGGTCCGGCCGAAACTCTGCGTAGCAGTGGCCGCTGCCTGCGGCGAAGGTCGGGGCATCGAAGCGGCCTCCGGCGCCGGCGCAGCCCTTGAACTGATGCATTGCGCCTCGCTGGTCCATGATGATCTGCCCGCTTTTGACGGCGCCGCAATCCGCCGGGGCAAGCCGTCCGTGCATGCCGCTTACGGCGAAGCCATCGCCGTCCTCGCGGGCGACGCGCTGATCGTCATGGCCTTTGACACGCTGCTGCGGGAATGCCGCGCCTCGCCGCAATCCCTCGCACCGCTGATGTCGATCCTCATCGACGCCGTCGGCACCCCGCGCGGAATCGTGGCTGGCCAGGCCTGGGAAAGTGAACCCGTCATCGATCTCAGCGCCTATCACCAGGCGAAAACCGGCGCCCTGTTCGTCGCCGCCTCGATGTCCGGCGCGGCGGCGGTGGGTCTCGATCCTGCGCCCTGGCGCGCGCTTGGCGAACGCCTCGGCGAAGCCTACCAGGTCGCGGATGACCTGCGCGATGTGTTGCTGGACGAAGAGGAACTCGGCAAACCGGCCGGGCAGGATGCCTCGCATCTGCGGCCCAACGCCGTGCAGAATTTCGGCGTTGCCGGCGCCATCGCGCGCCTCAAGGGCCTGATCTCGGATGCCTCGGATTCCATTCCGGACTGTGCCGGCGCCCCGATGCTGCGGGAAATCGTAAACGGCCAGGCTGCGCGCCTGATGCCGCAAAGCCTGCTGCGCAACGTGGCATGAAGCCCACATGCACGGGCCGGGGAGGGCGCTGCAATGAGCCTCGCCGACCGGTTCGCCGAATGGCGTAACCGCCTGATTGCAAATACGGAATTCCAGTCCTGGGCGGTCCGCAACCCGTTTACGCGCGGCATTGCCCGGCAGAAGACCAAAGCCACGTTCGATCTCGTCGCCGGCTTCGTCTATTCACAGGTCCTGTCGGCCGCCGTCGAAAGCGGCCTGCTCGAAGCAGTGCGCGCGGCGCCCCTGAGCGCCGCAAACTTCGCCGCCCGTTCCGGCCTGCCATTAGACGGCGCCCTGCGTCTCCTGCGCGCTGCCGCTGCGCTCGACCTGCTCCGGGTGCGATTGGATGGCCGCTTTGCACTCGGCGAAGCGGGCGCGGCGCTGCTCGGCAATCCCGCTGTCTTCGCGATGATCCGCCATCACAGGGCCTTCTACCGCGACATCGCCGATCCGCTCGCCCTGCTGCGCGCGCGCAGGCCGGATACCGAGCTCTCGCGCTTCTGGGCCTACACCGCGTCTGCCAGCGATACAGACGCCGCCGCCTATTCGGCCCTGATGGCCGAGACCCAGGCGCTGATCGCGCAGAACGTGCTCGCGGCCTACGACTTCCGCCGCCACTTCACCGTGATGGATGTCGGCGGCGGACTTGGCGCATTTCTGATCGCTGTCGCAACCGCGCATGACAGCCTGAACCTCGTGCTGGTTGACCTGCCGCCGGTGGCCAGGCTCGCCGAAGCGAAGCTGTCTGTCACGCCGCTCTGGCCACGTTTCCGGATCGAGCCGCGCGACATGCTGAGCGATCCCCTGCCGCAGGGTGCCGACCTGATCACCCTGATCCGGGTAGTGCATGACCATGATGACGGCCCCGTCCGCCAGCTGCTCGCCTCGGCCCGAAAAGCCCTGGCGCCGGGGGGGAAGCTGCTGATTGCAGAGCCGATGGCGGGCATTCCGGGCGCTGAAGCGATGGCCGACGCCTATTTCGGATTTTACCTCTGGGCGATGGGGCGCGGCGCCCCCCGAAGGCCGGCGGACCTGCAGAAGCTGCTGCAGAACGCGGGATTCAGGCACATCCGGCAGCTGAAGACGGCTCAGCCCCTGCTCGTGAGCGCAATCATCGCGAGCTAACTATTCTGGCGAATGCCCGTATTTCGGGCGTTTGTCGTAAATCCACATTGACACATTTAACTGTCAAACTAAAGTGACATGCATGAAAACGGGCGTCATCGAGTCGCAGGGGGCACACCCCGGCCTGCCCAGGAGGGCCCATCGCGCTCCTGCGCGAGAAGAACTCGAGCTGCGCGCCTCCGCCGTCCTGTTTGACGGCGCCCGCTCTGCCACCCTCGGCTCCCTCGCCCTGACTGCGCCGCAGGCGGGCGATGTCGTCGTCGATGTCCTCTGGTCCGGCATCAGCACTGGCACTGAGCGCCTGATGTGGTCCGGCGAGATGCCGTCCTTCCCCGGCATGGGGTATCCGCTCGTGCCCGGCTATGAAGCCGTGGGCCGCATCATCCAGTCAAACGCCGCGCCGCACCGTGTCGGCGAGCTCGTCTTTGTCCCCGGCGCGCGCTGCTTCGAAGCGGCGCACGGCTTGTTCGGTGCCTCCGCCTCTCGCCTCGTGGTCGCCGCCGACAAGGCCTACCGGATCGACTTTGCAGAGCCCCGGGAAGGGGTGCTGCTGGCGCTCGCCGCCACCGCGCATCACGCAATCATTGCCGGCAAGCTTCCGGATCTCATCATCGGTTACGGCGTCCTCGGCCGGCTCACTGCGCGGATCGTGATTGCCCTCGGCGGCAATCCGGTTGTCTGGGAAACGAACCCCGCCCGCCGCAACACGGCCGACTATCCGGTCATCGCGCCGGAAGACGACGCCCGCCGCGACTATGCCTCGATATGCGACATGAGCGGCGACGCGAACATCATTGACAAGGTGCTGCCGCACGCCGCGCACTCGGCCGAAATCTGCCTCGCCGGTTTCTACTCCGTGCGGCCGTCTTTCAGCTTCCCGCTGGCGTTCCGTAAGGAAATGCGCCTGCGCGTCGCCGCCGAATGGCGCCCGTCGGACCTTGCCGCTGTCGCCGCCCTCGTCCAGTCCGGCCGCCTGCCGCTCTCGGGCCTCATAACGCACACTTTGCCCGCTGCTCAGGCCGCCGGCGCTTACGCCCAGGCCTTCAGCGATCCGGCTTGCCTGAAAATGCTCATTGATTGGGAATCCTCTGATGTCTGACGAACTCCGCCTGACAAGCCGCCATGGCAACGAAGAGTACACGAGTGCCCTGCGTGACGAAGCTTCGGTTGAACCCGATCCGGTCGCCACCGGCCCGGTCAAGAAAGACACCCAGATCATTGCGATCTACGGCAAAGGCGGCATCGGCAAAAGCTTCACACTCGCCAATCTCTCCTGCATGATGGCCGAGCAGGGCAAGAAAGTCCTGCTGATCGGCTGCGATCCGAAATCCGACACAACCTCACTCCTGTTCGGCGGCAAGGCCTGCCCGACGATCATCGAGACCTCGTCGAAGAAAAAACTCGCAGGCGAGGAAGTCGCCATTGGTGACGTGTGCTTCAAGCGCTACGGCGTCTTCGCCATGGAACTTGGCGGACCTGAAGTCGGCCGTGGCTGCGGCGGCCGCGGCATCATCCACGGCTTCGAACTGCTCGAGAAGCTCGGCTTCCACGAGTGGGATTTCGACTATGTGCTGCTCGACTTCCTGGGCGACGTGGTCTGTGGCGGCTTCGGCCTGCCGATCGCCCGCGACATGTGCCAGAAGGTCATCGTCGTCGGCTCGAACGACCTGCAATCGCTCTATGTGGCCAACAATGTTTGTTCCGCCGTCGAGTATTTCCGCAAGATGGGCGGCAATGTCGGCGTTGCCGGCATGGTCATCAACCGGGATGACGGTACCGGCGAAGCGGCCGCCTTCGCGAGCGCCGTCGGCATCCCGGTCCTCGCCACCATCCCGGCCAACGACGACATCCGCCGCAAGTCGGCGAACTATCAGATTGTCGGCACCGAAGCCTCTGAATGGGGCGCGCTCTTCTCGGAGCTTGCTGCCAACATCCACGGTTCGGTACCGAACCGCCCGAATCCTCTGACGTCGGATGGTCTCCTTGGCCTCTTCTCATCGAAGGATACCGGCGGTGACATCATCCTTGAGCCCGCCACGGTCGCCGACATGTGCGGTATCGCCGAAGCTGAGAAACGCACTCTTGAAGTCGTCTACGAGGCCATCTGAACCCAATGGCTTCCAAGCGCACCCTTCTTGAGCATCGCGAACGACCCGCTACGCCGGTCGTCGTTCCGTTGACGCAGCGCAAAGCCGCTGAAGGGCCCGTGGCTGAAGCCTCCGGCTGCCATGGCGGTAAGGAAGAAATGCTGAAAGCTGCCAAAGCCGCCGGCAAGAGCGAAGTGCTTGATCAGTATGCAAAGGATTATCCGCAAGGCCCGCACGACCAGCCGCAAAGCATGTGCCCGGCCTTCGGCTCGCTGCGCGTCGGCCTGCGCATGCGCCGCACGGCCACCATTCTCTCCGGCTCCGCCTGCTGCGTCTACGGCCTGACCTTCACATCCCACTTCTACGGCGCCAAACGCTCGGTCGGCTATGTGCCGTTCAATTCTGAGACGCTGGTCACCGGCAAGCTGTTCGAAGACATCAAGGAAGCGGTCGAGAACACCGCTGATCCCGCTCTCTACGACACGATCGTCATTACGAACCTGTGCGTACCCACCGCCTCCGGCGTGCCGCTCCGTCTGCTCCCGGATGAAATCAACGGCGTCCGGATCATCGGCATCGATGTGCCGGGCTTCGGCATCCCGACGCATGCTGAAGCCAAAGACGTCCTCGCCGGCGCCATGCTTGCCTATGCCCGGAAGGAAGCGCTCTCCGGGCCAGTCCAGCGCGCCGCCAATGACACGGCCCAGCTGCCGAAAGTCACCCTGCTTGGCGAGATGTTCCCTGCCGACCCCGTCATCATCGGCCGCATGCTCGAGCCGCTCGGCCTCGCGGCCGGCGCTGTCGTGCCGACCCGCGAATGGCGCGAGCTCTACACTGCGCTCGACGGCGCCGTCGTCGCCGCCGTCCACCCCTTCTACACTGCCTCGATCCGCGAATTCGAAGCCGCTGGCCGCCCGATCGTCGGCTCCGCCCCAGTGGGCCTGGACGGCACCGACGCCTGGCTGAAAGCCATCGGCGAGGCCGCGAACGTGCCTGCCGCAAAGATCGATGCAGCTCGCAACATGTTCGGCGGTGCCATCGCCGGCGCGCTCGCCTCCAAGCCCATCCGTGGACGAATCACGCTGTCCGGCTATGAAGGCTCCGAACTCCTCGTCGCCCGACTGCTCGTCGAAAGCGGCGCAGACCTGCGCTATGTCGGCACCGCCCTGCCGCGCACCCGCTGGTCGGACCCCGACCGCGAATGGCTCGAATCCAAGGGCGTCCATGTCCAGTTCCGTGCCTCGCTGGAGCAGGATATTGCCGCGGTGCGCGAGTTCACGCCGGACCTCGCCATCGGCACCACACCGGTCGTCCAGGCCGCGAAGGAACGGGCCATTCCCGGCCTCTATTTTACGAACCTGATCTCCGCACGCCCCCTGATGGGCCCAGCCGGCGCAGGCTCCCTCGCCGACGTGATCAATGCGGCTATCGCCGGCAAGGACCGTTTCGACGTGATGAAAGGTTTCTTCGAAGGCGTCGGCTCTGGCGATACCGCCGGCGTGTGGGAAGGCCAGCCGGTCATCCAGAAGGAATTCCGCGAACACCAGCGCCGCAAGCTCGCCGCCAAGGCCAAAGCCGCCGCCAACCTGGAGGCACCCACAGGATGCTGATCCAGGATCATGACCGGGCAGGCGGCTATTGGGGCGCCGTCTACGTCTTCACCGCCATCAAGGGCCTGCAGGTCGTCATCGACGGTCCTGTCGGCTGCGAAAATCTTCCGGTTACTTCAGTTCTTCATTACACGGACGCTCTGCCCCCGCATGAGCTGCCCATCGTGGTCACCGGCCTCGGTGAAGAAGAACTCGGCCAGCATGGCACAGAGGCCGCGATGAAACGCGCCCGCGCCGTCCTTGATCCTGAACTTCCCGCCGTCGTCGTGACCGGTTCCATCGCCGAAATGATCGGCGGCGGCGTCACGCCGGAAGGCTCGAACATCCAGCGTTTCCTCCCGCGCACGATCGACGAAGACCAGTGGCAAACGGCGGACCGCGCCATGCTCTGGCTCTGGACAGAATATGGCCAGACCAAGGGCCGCAATCCGAAGCCGGCGAAGAAGGTCGAAGGCGCCAGGCCCAAGGTCAACATCATCGGCCCGGCCTACGGCATGTTCAACGGCCCGTCAGACCTCGCTGAAATTCGCCGTCTCATCGAAGGCATCGGTGCCGAGGTCAATCTCGCCTTCCCGCTCGGCAGCCACCTCGCAGATGTCCGCAGGCTGATCGATGCCGACGTCAACGTCTGCATGTACCGCGAATACGGCCGCAATCTCTGTGAAGCCCTCGGCCAGCCCTATCTGCAGGCCCCCATCGGCCTGCACTCGACGACCAAGTTCCTGCGCGCCCTCGGTGAGTTGACGGGGCTTGATCCCGAGCCGTTCATCGAAGCTGAGAAACACTCGACGCTGAAGCCTCTCTGGGATCTCTGGCGCTCGGTCACGCAGGACTTCTTCGCCACGGCCAGCTTCGGCATCGTTGCCAACGAGACCCATGCCCGCGGTCTTCGCAATTTTCTTGAGAACGATCTCGGCATCCCGTGCAATTTCGCGGTCACCCGCGTCGCTGGCAAGAAAACCGACAACGACGCCGTGCGTGAAATGATCAAGACCAACGCGCCCTTTGTGCTGTTCGGCAGCTTTAACGAGCGCATGTACTTGCAGGAAACCGGCGCCCGCTCGGTCTGGATTCCGGCGTCCTTCCCGGGTGCCATCATCCGCCGCCATACTGGTACACCCTTCATGGGCTATTCCGGGGCCACCTACGTCGTGCAGGAATACTGCAACGCACTGTTCGATGCGCTGTTCCATATTCTGCCGCTCGCCGCGACGATGGACAAAGCGGAAGCGACGCCCGCCCGCAGCGCAGTTCAGGTCACCTGGGACGAAGCCGCGAACGACGCACTCGAAACCTATATTTCAAGACATTCCGTCCTGACACGGATTTCTGCGGCCAAGCGGCTTCGCGACCACGCGGAAGCCCTCGCCAGTCGCGAAGGCACAGGACGGGTGACACAAGACATGGTCCGGCGCAGCCAGACCGAAATCGAAGGAAGCCGTGCGGCCTGATCCTTCGGGGGAAGGGGGTACGGGAAACGAAGTAAACAGGAGGAAGACCATGGCACTCGTGAAAATGAATTCATCCGCAGATCTGCGCGACCGCGACCGCCAGTCGATGATCGCCTACGAGGCGCTGATCTACCCGGTATTCCTTATTGTTGCGATGCTGGGTCGGCTCTTGCCGCGCTCCGGTTCGAAAGCGCGGGTTCGCTCGTCCGCTTTTGCCGAGGCGGCAGAGCAGACGCAAAGCGTCGTCCCATGGTTTTTCGTACACAGATAGTGCCTGCGCAGCATCTGTGTACGAACATACAAGCTTTTGGTGGAGGGGGAGACCCGGATACCAATTGGGCCGCAGCAGGGCGCTGGTGCGGTCGCAGACTTAGGCCCGAACGGAGAAAACTAAATGGCCGATAATGCAAATGAAAGGACTGGGTCGCTGACAGGATTGTCAGCGTCCGAAGCTCAAGCGTTTCATAAACTCTTTATGCTGAGCTTCATCATCTTCACGTTGATCGCAGTTGGCGCCCACTTCCTCGTCTGGTCGTGGCGGCCCTGGATACCAGGCCCCAACGGCTATGCGATGGTTGAAGACACACTGAGGCTCGCGAGTGCGCTCGTAAGCTTCAAAGCCTAAGGAGACTGACCTATGTGGAGAATTTGGCTTCTTTTCGATCCCCGGCGCGTCCTGGTGGCCATGGCGGCTTTCCTGTTCGTGCTGGCAATTCTGATCCATTTCATCCTGCTCAGCTCACCCCGCTACAACTGGCTCGGCACCACGCCGGCCGCTGTTGCGGAGCTGACGGTTGATACGGTCCAGAGTGCCTGAACCAACGGCGGATGGCGGATGGGCAGAGCCCGTCCGCCACCTGTCTCACGCATGCAGGAATTTAGCGGCGCGCAGATACCGGATGTCCCGGACGCGCGCCAAACGAAGGAGCCCCGGCGATGGCGCTACTCAACTTTGAAAGAAAATACCGGATTCGAGGTGGCACGCTTGTCGGCGGTGACATGTTCGATTTCTGGGTCGGCCCGTTCTATGTCGGCTTCTTCGGCGTAACGGCGCTGTTCTTCGCCTTCCTCGGAACTGCGCTCATCTTCCTGGGCGCTTCGATGGAAGGCACATGGAATCCCTGGCTGATCAGTATTGATCCGCCCCCGATTGAATATGGATTGCAGCTAGCCCCGATGGCCGATGGTGGGATCTGGCAGCTGGTGACCATCTGCGCGATCGGTGCCTTCGGCTCCTGGGCCCTCCGGGAAGTCGAAATCTCCCGCAAGCTCGGTATGGGCCTTCACGTGCCCATCGCCTTTGGCGTCGCGGTCTTTGCCTATGTCACGCTCGTTGTCATCCGCCCGTTCCTGATGGGCGCCTGGGGCCACGGTTTCCCTTACGGGATCATGAGCCACCTCGATTGGGTGTCGAACGTGGGGTATTCTTACGGCAACTTCCACTACAACCCTGCCCACATGGTCGCGATCACGTTCTTCTTCACGACGACGCTCGCACTTTCCATGCATGGCGGCCTCGTCCTGTCGGCGGTCAATCCCGGCCGCGGGAAGACGGTGAAGACGCCGGAACACGAGAACGTCTTCTTCCGCGACTTCATCGGCTATTCCGTCGGCACGCTCGGTATCCACCGGCTCGGCCTCTTCCTTGCCCTCTCGGCCGGGATCTGGAGCGCCATCTGCATCGTGATCTCCGGCCCGCTTTACGAGGGTTCGTGGATCGACTGGTGGGATGGCTGGAAAAACCTCGCCATCTGGCGCGTGTAGGAGGATCTGCTCATGGCTGACTACCAGAATATCTTCACCCAGGTTCAGGTCCGCGGCCACACCGATTACGGTGTGACAGAAGGGACCAACTCCGAACCGCGCTACAACCTGACCGCCACAAGCCACCTCCTCGGCCGGATCGGGGATGCCCAGCTCGGGCCCCTATATCTCGGCTGGTCAGGTGTGGCCTCGCTGATCTGCGGCTTCATCGCCATCGAGATCATCGGGCTAAACATGTGGGCCAGCGTCGGCTGGGATCCCATCAAGTTCTTCGGCCAGCTGCCCTGGCTGTCGCTTGATGCGCCGCTGCCGGAACATGGCCTTAAACTGTTCATGCCGCTCAACGAAGGCGGCTGGTGGCTGATGGCGGGCATGTTCCTTACCGCCTCCATCCTCCTCTGGTGGGTGCGCTCCTACCGCCGGGCCGTCTCGCTCGGGATGGGCACCCATGTCTGCTGGGCGTTTGCCGCGGCGATCTGGCTCTACCTAGTCCTGGGGCTCATCCGTCCCGTGATGATGGGTAGCTGGAGCGAGGCGGTGCCGTTCGGCATCTTCACCCACCTCGACTGGACGAACAATCTCTCGCTCGTCTACGGCAACTTCTTCTACAACCCCTTCCACATGCTCTCGATCGTCTTCCTCTACGGGTCGGCGCTCCTGTTCGCCATGCATGGCGCGACGATCCTCGCGGTCGGCCGTTATGGCGGTGAACGCGAGATCGAGCAGATCACGGACCGGGGAACAGCCTCCGAACGCGCCGCCCTCTTCTGGCGCTGGACGATGGGCTTCAATGCCTCGATGGAATCCATCCACCGCTGGGCCTGGTGGTTCGCCATTCTCTGCCCGATCACCGGTGGTATCGGTGTTCTCCTAACCGGGACGGTCGTGGACAACTGGTTCCTCTGGGGCGCCGACAACGGGTTCGCCCGCTTCTGAGGCAGCAAAAAAGGGCAGGCGGCTCACCGCCTGCCCGCTGAACAGGCTAACTGAGCTGGTACCTCTCAGCCTCAAAGACCGGGCCCGGTTCATCCGTGCCCGGTCTGTTTTTTGGGGGACGGCCTTCGCTGCCAGTGAAACGGAACGATAGGGAACACCTCGGCGTGAAAAGGAATGAGAATTGACAAAAAAGTGTCATTCCGCGTGTATGGGTTGCATAGGTATAAAGCTGATTTTCGAGGGTTGCCGAGGGCAGAAGCGCGCGTTTCTCCCTACAAGAAGAACCCCGCCTGAAAAGCCAAACCAAACCCGATCACGCCGTCACAAAGACTTCTTCAATTCTTCCGCCACACTTCCGGCTACGGAATTATACTCCGGGCATAATCGCATATCTTAAAAACTAACTAATCTGAATTGCCACCTCAAAGGCAGCTGAGAAGGCAGGCGTACAGCGCAAGCGGCGTGTCCGCGCCTACCGCGCCCGCACGAGCTGCCAGGCGCTCCACAAGCAGGCCGTATGCGTCAGCAGGCTGGCGAACAACATGCCGCCCACCATCTCATCCGGCGCCTCGGAGAGCGCACTGCGCACAGCTGCCATCAGCAGCGTGCCGGAAATAAGGAACCACATCAGCGGCCAGGCCCAGAGCCGGTGCCCTCGGCGCGCCAGCATCAAGGCCAGTAGCGCAAACTCCCCCGCCACGGCGATCAGCACGAGATCAAATATCCAGGGCTCAAGGGTCATCTGGGATCGTCCGTCAGAGGATCAGCCGAATGGTCCATTTAACTGAACCACCTTATAGTTGAGCCAGGCCGCAAACGACACCCAGACCAGATAGGGCAGCATCAGCAGGCTCGCGGCCCTCGAGAAGCGCGCGAGGAAGACCGCGATTACCGCGACCGAGATCCACAGTGTCGCAACTTCTGCCAGCGCCCAGTCGGGTCGGCGTAGCGTGAAGAACGCGGCGCTCCAGGCAATGTTCAGCACGGCATTGATGAAGAAGAAGATCACCAGAAGAAACCGGTCCCGCTGTGTTTTCGCGTCGCGCCAGCCGATCGTTGCCGCCAGCGCTGCCAATGCGAAGATGATCGTCCAGCCAGGCGCAAAGGCCCAGTCCGGCGGATTGAGCAAGGATTTCTCGAGCCCGGTATACCAGGGATCGATGCGCGTCATCGCGCCGCCCACGCTAGCGGTGGCCAGGGCCGCGCCCGCCGCGATCAGCAGCGGCCGCCGGGGAATCATGTCTGTTTTGGCCTGGCAGGGGCGAGGCCGAGAAGGTGCGCCGTATCCTTCAGGAAGATTCTGAGATGCGCCATGTGATCCGGCTTGCCGAGACGCTTGTTGAGATATGCGTCCCAGGTCAGGCGCTGCACGTCCTTGTCATTGCACATCGCAACAAAGCCTTCGCGGCGCTTGTCGGAGCGGTACCAGAAATGCTGCATGATCCCGAGGATCATGAACACCTGCCCATGCGCTTTCATGTAGCGCTTGCGTGTAGCGGCAAGGGCTTTCACATCGCCCGTTTCGATCAGCTCACGGATGGCAGCTGCCGCCTCGCGCCCGCCGAGCATAGCGTAGTAGATCCCCTCGCCGGAAGCCGGCGCGACCACGCCGGCGGCGTCGCCCGCAAGGATCACATCACGTCCGTTGTCCCAGCGCTTCAGTGGCTTCAGCGGGATCGGCGCGCCTTCCTTGCGCACCAGCTGGGCCTGGTCGAGGCCGATATCCTTGCGCAGCGTACGGATCGCATCGCGCAGCGAGAAGCCCTTGTTAGCGCTGCCGACGCCAACGCTGGTCGTCTCGCCATGCGGGAACACCCAGGCATAGAAATCCGGCGACAGGCGTCCCTGATAATAGATATCGCAGCGTGCCGGATCGAAGCCTTCGGTCGGCGTGGGCGACTTGATGATCTCATGATAGGCGAACACGCATTTCGTCTCGCCGCCACCGGGAATCGCCTCGGCTGCCACGCGGGACTTGGCGCCGTCCGCGCCGATGACCGTATAGGTACGGATCCTGATAGTCTCCGAACTGTCATCCTTCGGCTTATAGACAATGTTCGCCAGGCCATCCGCTTCGCGCTCAATGCCTGTGAAGCTCCCGGCGCGGCGTTCGCAGCCGGCTTTCGCCGCGCGGGCGCGCAGCCATTCGTCGAAATGCTCGCGGTCTACCATGCCGACCGCGCCGCCCTCGACCGGCATGTCGACGACACGGCCCGAGGGTGCAATCATCCGCGCGGCCCTGGCGCGGGCAACGATGACGCTTTCCGGAATGTCGAAATCCTGGATCAGGCGCGGCGGGATCGCGCCGCCGCAAGGTTTGATGCGTCCGGCCTTGTCGAGCAGCAGCACGCGGTGTCCGGTCTTGGCCAGGTCATGCGCCGCAGTTGCACCGGCTGGCCCGCCGCCGACAATCACGCAATCATAAATGTCATCCGTGGCCTGAGGGGTCATGTCGGTTCTCCGCTTCGTACGGCTATGAATTCGCTGCTGGGCAATACCGGCAGTCGAAGAGTATCTGCGCCGGTCTGGCCGACGCGAAGGGCAAGGGCTGCGGCTAATAGGAAGGTCAGGCCTTCAACCGCAAACACGAGGGCAAAAGCCGGGGCAGGGGCGTCCATCAGGACGCGGGCCATATCAACGGCGGCGGCGCCGAGGAAACCGCCGAGGCCAAAGGCTAACGCCTGAGCTGCGCCCCAGACGCCCATCCTGGTACCTTCGCGCTGTTTCGGCCCGGCGCTCGCGAGCGTCATCATCGAGCCGATAGCCGCCACTGCAAAGGCGCCGTTGGCGACACCCAGCGCAATCACGTTCGGTAGCAGTGGCCAGTCTGCGCCCATCGTCTGTGTGCCCAGTCCCAGCGCCAGCAACGCTGCGGCCGAGGCAATACATCCGCCCACGGTCCAGCCGCGCATAAAGCCCGCGCGTGACTTACCTATCAGGGTCCCCGCCACGGCGGTGATAATCATGCCGAACAGCGTGCCCATGTTCTGCACACCGGCCAGCTGCGTCGAGCTGCCGGCATCATAGCCATGTACAAGACCGGCAAAGGGCTCGAGAATCAGGTCCTGCGCGCTGTATGCGAGCATGGAGACGAAGACGAAAACCGTGAACCGCCGCGCCTGCGGATCGGCCCAGGTCTCGCTCAGTGCAGCGCGAAAAGCCGGGCCACCGTTGGCGGAGGGCGCGGCAGTGGCCTGCTGCCCCGATGCAGGTTCGAGCCCGCGCAGGGACAGGAAGGTAACGACCAGTGCGATTGCTGAGACCACCGAGGTGACAAGAATCAGCCGGTCGAAACTGAACGGCTTCAGGAAGCCTCCGCCGATGCCGGCTGTCAGCACGAAGCCCATGATCATCATGATCCAGACAATCGCCGCCGCGGCGGCCTTGCGTGACGGTTCGGTCCGGATGGCCAGCAGCGCGAGAAGGTTCGTACCCGCTGCGCCAACACCGGCGCCGATCAGGCCATAGGCGAGGACGGACAGCCCCAAGCCCGCCCAGAAACTCGAGGGGATAAGCGAAGCCGCAAACGCCGCACTGACGGCGCCGAACGCGAGCACCGCCATGCCGCCAAGAATCCACGGCGCGCGGCGCCCACCCGCATCGGCGCCGTAGCCCCAGCGGGGGCGCGACATCTGCACGGCATAGTGCCAGCCGACTAGCAGCCCGGGAATCGCGGCGGCGAGGCCGAGCTCGACGGCCATCACGCGGTTCAGTGTGGAGGTCATCAGGATGACGATGGCGCCGAGCGAAGTCTGCACAAGGCCGAGGCGGATGATGCCGAGCCAGCCGAACGAAGGGGAGGCGCCCGCGTTCATCCGGCGATCGACCAGGGCTGGACGGCAAAGGCGCTGACAAGCATTCCAAGTACGAACAATGTTACGCCGGTTGCGCTGTACCAGATCGCCTTGCCGCGCGGATCGCTCAGCAGGTCGATCATGAGTAGCAGCTGCGCGCAGAGAAGTCCGATGATTGCCACCGCATGGAATGGTTTGCCGATCCAGGCGAGCATGCAGATCACCGCGACCTGCGAGACGCCCATGATCACGCAGGCGACCAGTGCCGCCCGGTCCGGACCGAGCTGCGCGGGCAGGGAACGCACGCCCATCAGACGGTCGCCTTCGATCGATTTAAAATCGTTCAGCGTCATGATCCCGTGCGCACCAACCGAGTAAGCGAGTGCAAGGAAGATGATTAGCGGATGCGGAAAGGCGCCCAGCATGACCGCCGCGCCGGTAAACCACGAGATGCCTTCATACGAAATCCCGACTGCCGCATTGCCCCACCAGCCATTCAGTTTCAGCCTGAGGGGCGGGGCGCTGTAGGCCCACGCAAAGAACACCGCCACCAACGTTGCGGCGAAAGCCCAGACACCGAGCGCAAGGCCGAGCAACAGGGAAAGGCCCGACCAGGTGATCGCGAGGTATAGGCCCCACTGTCCGGGAATCCGGCCCGACGGAATCGGCCGGTTCGGCTCGTTGATCGCATCGACATGCCGGTCGTACCAGTCGTTCACCGCCTGGCTCGACGCGCACACCATCGGCCCCGCAAGCAGCATGCCGCCGAGCAGGAGATGCATGTTTCCGAAGAAGGGCTGGCCACTCGAAACAGCGCCGCACATGAAGGCCCACATCGCCGCAAACCACGTGACCGGTTTGAAAAGTTCCAGTACGGCAGCCGGCTTCGGAAGCTGGTTTGACTGCACTGGGATCGGCGTATGAAGCATGCGCGTACGCTAATGTTGACACGATTGAGTGTCAACGCAGATTGACGCCCCCCGGAATCCGATTTTCGGCAGCTCCGCACGCCAATTATATCCCGCGAAAAGGCTGGCGCATCAGGCCTTGTCGTCGATTCCGAAGCGCTTGAGCTTGGAATACAGACCCTGCCGGCTTAGACCGAGAATTTCGGCGGCTGAGGCGCGGTTGTCGTCGGTCAGCTTGAGGGCCGCCTCGACGCAAAGCCGTTCGATCAGCGTGGTGGAATCGCGCACGATGTCCTTCAGCGGCATCCGGCCGACGAGGTTTGTCAGGTGGTCGACCGAGCGCGGCAATTCTTCGCCCGGCGGTGGCTCTGTCGCGAAGCGGCGTGTAACGATCCGTACCGAGAAGGCGTAGAAGCCCGGCCGCGCAATGCTGGTGGAGACGGCCGAGACTTCGACCTGTTCTTCGGCATTGAACCTGTCGCGCAGCACGGTTGCGAAATTGCGCGCGGTGCCATTCGTTTTAAGCGTCGAGATCAGCACGTTCAGATCCGTGGTCGAACGGCCGAGATATTGCGAGAGGCGTGCACCCGTCGCGTGTTCTTCTTCACTGAGGTGCGCCATCTCGAGGAAGGCGCGATTCGCAGCGAGGATTCGCAGGTCTTCATCGGTGACGACAAACGCATCGGGCAGATCTTCAAGCGCGCGCAGCAACTGGGCGCGGTCGTCGTCACCCTGGTGCGGGCCGATTCCCTCGCCGCCGATCTTGATCACGAGGCGGGCATCGAGACCTTGTCCGAACACGGACGCTGTCAGGTCGACCTTCTTGCCGTTGGCAAGCTCTGTCTTTTCTGATGTCGAATTCCCGGTCGCGAGCGCCTTGGCCGCCATGCGCTCCACGACGCGGGCAGCACGCGGTGCGAATAGACCGGGGAAGTCGGCGCGCGACAGGCGGTCAGGCTCGATGCCGAGGGCTTTTCCGGCCGACCGGTTCGCCGCTTCAACGTGCAGCTCTTCTGCAGTCACGATCAGGATCGGATCGGCGACCGCTTCGAAGATCATTTTGTAGCGGCCTTCGGCCTTGCGCAGGCGCGCATAGTCACGCTCAATATCCTGCTGCGCCTTGACGAGGCGCTGCTGGAGCTCCGAGATTTCCCTCAGGTCCCGGCCGAGGGCGATCACGGGGCCCCGGGCCGGTGTTTTCACGGTGCGATAGGAGACCGGCACGTCGCGCACGCCGCCCGACGGGTGGTTCACCTGGCGCGGGCGCACCGGCGCGGCATTGTCGCCGGCGCTCAGCAGGGCTTCGATCTTTGTGCGGCTGTCGGAGGAGACGGTGTCGATCCACGGCCGGCCAATCCAGCCATTAGCAAACCCGCTGCGGCGCAGGTCTTCCGAGGCAATGGCAACGTCTTTTACGAGGCCATTCTCGATGATGACGGCAATGTCTGAGGACTGTTCGATGAGGCTGGCAACTGTCTGCGCATCAAGGCCTGACAGATGTTTCTCCGCTTCCCGGAACGAGGATCTTGGGGGCGACGAGTGCGACGAAGCATCCATTATCGATCCAAACAGACTGCGAGCTACGTCGTCAGGCCCTAGCAGTATGGCAATCACATTGCCAACATTTTCCTTGCAAGTTCCGGTGCGTCCAGGCCGCGCCCAGCGATGCCATCTGCGCCGATTTCTTGCGCCATGTGCGGCGACTGTTCAAAAATCTGCCCACCGACCACCAGCTTGATGGCCGGATTTTTTGACGCCTTGCGCATCGCCTTGATGAGACGCGTGACGCCATCTGTCGCGCCGTCATGCGAAATGGAGAGGCCAGCCATGTCGTAACGGCGCGAGGCCATCAGCGCGGTGATTGTGGCAGCGTCGCCGCTCGTCTCTGTCGTTACCGACCAGCCTTGCTTGCGGAAAAGTTCACCGGCCATCAGCACGCCGAAGACATGCTGTTCGCCTGGTGCAACGGCGATCAGGATGGTGGGAGCCTCGGCGGCCTCGGGCTTGGCCGGGGCGTCGGACTGTTCAGAAATACGGTGCAGCGCCTCGTGCAGGCGGCAGAGGCCGATGGTGACATCGACGAAACTGACCTGATCGTCGCTCCAGAGTTCGCCAAGCTCGCGGGCAGACCAGGCGAAAAGTTCCATCAGGATGGTTTCGGGAGCGCGGCCATGGGCGAGATAGGCATCGGCGAGGTCGCCGGCCAGCGCGCCATCGTCCGACAGCAGCGCCGTGATAAAAGCGTGGCGTTCCGGCGGGGAGAAAGTGGCCTGCTCGTCCCCGGGCGCCGTACGCACCAAGGTCAGATGGCTTTCCGGCACGCGGCTGGCGATGACCAGGCGCGGAATGATCTCCGCTTGCAGGGCCGCGAAAAGTTCTGGTTCTTCGGAGGCGGGTCGCTTCAGCACGGTATCGGCGCCAAGCTGGCGCCAGAGGCCGACCAAGAACGGAATGGGCCTGACGACGAAGTCCGGGTCTGAACCATCTCTGGGCCTGCGGCCCATCTCCTGGTTGAGTGCCATACGCGTCCTCCTCCTGGCCGTGTTCCGCGCACACGCATAAGCTGCGTGCCCGAAGCCCGACTTTGTTGATCTTCCTCCGTGCCGCACCCTTTGGGCTCCGGCAGAACCTCTCGCTGACCCGATCATCCGAACCCGGATGTAAGCCATTTGACGGATGTGCTCGGGAGCGCACAGGGCCGTGTATTTCCAAGATGGCCAGCCTGCCTTCACAACGCCTTAGTTGTTAACGCTTTCCGCCACTTCACTCGTCTTGGTAGCATGTGTTTTTGGCTAAATCTATCCAAATCCGAGTATTTCGGCAAAAAACTCGCTGGGTCACGTGAAAAGTGTCAATCCAGATAGTCGTCAACAAAGATTGACATAACCATCCTGGGCGCTATCGTTGGGTATGAACGGGAAGTGGGAGTGTCACGTTTCGTGGCGATGTTTGACGAACCCATCAAGGCAGGGAGGGGGGCGCCGCTGTATACAGCCGAGCAGCGCGCGCGCCGCGACTCCTCTGCCTGGACACTCGTCCAAGGTGTGCTTGCGCCGCTCCAGTTTCTTGTATTTGCCGTAAGTGTCTTCCTGGTCGTCCGTTACCTGATCACCGGCGAGGGGCTGGCCATCGCTACCGCCTCTATCGTCCTGAAAACATTTATACTTTACGCGATCATGGTGACCGGTGCGATCTGGGAAAAAGAGGTTTTCGGCAAGTATCTCTTCGCTGATGCGTTCTTCTGGGAGGACGCGTTCTCGATGATCGTGATTGCTCTGCACACGTTCTATCTCGTGATGTTGCTGGGCGGCATCGGCTCACCGGTTCTTCAGCTCACCGTCGCGCTCGCCGGCTATGCCGTCTACGTCATTAACGCCGCCCAGTTCATCTGGAAGCTGCGTCTCGCCCGGCTTGAAACAGCCCGCACACAAGGGGCTGCCGCTTGACCCAACTGATTCCCCCGCTGGCCGCCAAAGCCCTGGCCGACTGCGCCGCGCCGCCACCCGCACGAGTAGTGCTGCGCGAGCGAGGCCAGCGAGAAGTGTTCTGCGGGCTCACCTCCATCATGTGGCTCCACCGCAAGATGCAGGACGCGTTCTTTCTGATTGTCGGCTCGCGCACCTGCGCGCACCTGATGCAATCGGCGGCCGGCGTAATGATCTTCGCTGAGCCGCGATTCGCCACTGCTATCATCGAGGAACGCGACCTCGCCGGCATGGCGGACATCAATGAAGAGTTGAACAAGACGGTTTCGCGCCTCCTCGAACGCCGGCCAGAGATCAAGCTGCTCTTCCTGGTGGGCTCGTGCCCGTCAGAAGTGATAAAACTCGACCTTGGCCGCGCCGCCGAACGGCTTTCGATGGCCTATTCACCGCGCGTGCGGATTCTCAACTATTCCGGCAGCGGCATTGAGACGACCTTCACGCAAGGCGAAGATGCCTGCCTGACCGCCATGGTGCCGGAGTTGCCGCACACGGATGCGGCCGAGCTGATCGTCGTCGGCGCGCTGGCGGATGTGGTCGAAGACCAGTTCGAAAGGATATTCGAGGCGCTCGGCATTGGCCCTGTGCATTTCCTGCCGAGCCGGAAGCCGGGTCACATGCCGCCGGTCGGGCCGAACACGAAATTCCTGCTGGCCCAGCCCTGGCTGCGCGACACCGCCCGCACGCTCGAAGCGCGCGGCGCGATGCACCTTCCGGCGCTGTTTCCGCTCGGCGCGGAAGGAACGACCTCCTGGCTGAAGGTTGCCGCCGATGCGTTCGGCGTTTCGGCAGAGCGCTTCCACGCCGTTACGGAAATGCCGCGCGCCCGCGCCATCCGCGCGCTCGCCCGTTACCATGACACGCTGGCCGGCAAGTCGCTGTTCTGCTTCCCGGATTCGCAGTTGGAAATTCCGCTCGCGCGTTTCCTGTCGCGTGAGCTCGGCATGACGCTGGAAGAAGTCGGCACGCCCTACCTGCACAGCGTGCATATGGCGGACGAGCTGGCGCTGCTGCCGGCCGATGTGCGCATCAGCGAAGGCCAGGACGTCGACCTGCAGCTCGACCGCTGCCGCGACGCGCGCCCCGACATCACGCTATGCGGGCTTGGCCTCGCCAATCCGCTTGAAGATGAGGGCCTGACGACCAAATGGTCGATTGAGCTCGTTTTCACTCCCATTCAGGGATACGAACAGTGCGGCGACCTTGCCGAACTGTTTGCCCGACCGCTTATCCGGCGCACGAGGCTCGCAGTCTGATGCAACTGACCGTCTGGACTTATGAAGGCCCGCCGCATGTCGGCGCGATGCGCATCGCCACCGCCATGGAAGGCCTCCACTATGTACTGCATGCGCCGCAGGGTGATACGTATGCGGACCTTCTGTTCACGATGATCGAGCGGCGCGCCAAGCGTCCGCCGGTGACCTATACGACGTTCGAGGCGCGCGACCTTGGCTCCGACACCGCCGAGATTTTCAAGCGTGCGGCGAAGGACGCCTATGAACGCTTCCGGCCGCAGGCGATGATCGTCGGCGCGTCCTGCACGGCCGAGCTGATACAGGATGATCCGGGCGGCCTGACTAAGGCGCTGGATCTGCCGATCCCGGTGATCCCGCTGGAGCTGCCGTCCTATTCCAAGAAGGAAAACTGGGGCGCTTCCGAAACCTTCTACCGCCTCGTGCGCGGGCTCGCCGCCGAGCAGCCGAAACGTCCGCCGAACCGTCTCAGCCGCCCTACCTGCAACGTGCTGGGCCCGACGGCGCTAGGCTTTCGTCACCGCGATGACGTGCGCGAGATCACGGGCCTGCTGTTCCAGCTCGGAATCGATGTGAATGTCGTCGCGCCGCTCGGCGCGACGCCGCAGGACCTGACGCGCCTTCCCGCCGCAGACTTCAATGTCTCGCTTTATCCGGAGATCGCTGATGTGGCCGCCCGTTTCCTTGAGAAGGAATTTGGCCAGCCCTACAGCAAGACCATTCCGATAGGCGTTGGCGCGACGAATGATTTCATCGTCGAAGTATGCGGCCTGGCCGGCATCGAAGTGCCTGATCTTTCGGCCTTTGCGAGCAACATGCCCTGGTGGTCGCGTTCGGTGGACTCGAACTACCTTACAGGCAAGCGGGTCTTCATCTTTGGCGATGGCACGCATGCGCTCGCCGCGGCCCGCGTTGCGGCGGATGAGCTGGCGTTCACGGTCGTCGGCCTCGGCTGCTATAACCGCGAGTTTGCGCGCCCGGTCCGAGAAGCGGCAACCGAGCTGGGCCTTGAAGCGCTGATCACCGAGGACTATCTCGAAGTCGAAGCCGCCATTGCCCGACTGCAGCCGGAACTGATTCTTGGCACGCAGATGGAGCGGCACATCGCCAAGCGGCTCGGCATTCCGTGTGCGGTCATTTCCGCGCCGGTGCACGTGCAGGATTTCCCGGCGCGTTATGCCCCGCAGATGGGTTTCGAAGGCGCCAACGTGCTCTTCGACACCTGGGTCCACCCGCTGATCATGGGGCTCGAGGAGCACCTGCTCGGCATGTTCCGCGAGGATTTCGAGTTCAATGATTCGGCCGGGGCTTCGCACCTGGGCGGACATGGCGCGGCCGAAAAAGTCAGTGACGCTGTAGCGGCCTCTGAGCAGACCGGAGAAGGGGCCATTGCCGTGCTGCACTGGGCGCCGGAAGCGGAGAACGAACTGAAGAAGATCCCGTTTTTCGTTCGCGGCAAGGCGAAGCGGAATACCGAAGCCTTCGCCCGCGACAAGCATCTCGAGACTATCACGCTCGAGACCCTCTATGATGCAAAGGCGAGCTATGGCCGCTAAGCGCGCAGCCCTGGTCGACATGACGCCCGTCCGGGTTGTCATCCTGTCGCTCGATTCCCATCTCGGCACGGCCATCCGCGCCGCGGAGACGGAACTGCGCCGGACGCATCCGAACCTGTCGCTGGCGTTTCATCCGGCCTCGGAATTTGATCGTCAGTCGAATGCGCTCGCCCGCGCCATCGAGGATATCGGCAAGGCGGATTTCGTACTCGCTTCGATGCTGTTCATCGAAGACCACATCAAGGCAGTCCTGCCAGCGCTTGAGGCGCGCCGCGATTCCTTTGATGCTATCGTCGGCGCCATGTCGGCCTCAGAAGTCGTGCAGCTGACGCGCCTCGACCGGTTCGACATGTCGAAGCCGGCCAGCGGCCCGATTGCGCTGATGAAGCGCTTGCGTGGCGGCTCGGGCGACAAGGCGAAATCCGGCGAGAAGCAGATGAAGACGCTGCGCCGTCTTCCGAAAATCCTGCGCTACATTCCGGGCATGGCCCAGGACGTTCGCGCCTATTTCGTGACCATGCAATATCTGCTGGCGGGCTCCGAAAAGAACATCGCGAATGCCGTCCGATTCTTGGTTGACCGCTATGCTGCCGGCCCGCGCGCCCATCTGCGTGGCAAGATGAATCCTCAGCCTCCGGAAGAGTTTCCGGAAACAGGGCTCTACCATCCGCAGATGAAGCCCAGCGTGGCCGAGCGCCTGGACGCCCTGCCTAAAGTGGCGGGCGAGCGCCCGACCGTTGGACTGCTCGTACTGCGGTCCTACATAACGTCCGGCGACGCCGGACACTATGACGGTGTTATTGCCGCCCTCGAGGCGCGAGGCCTGCGTGTCATTCCAGCCTTTGCCAGTGGTCTCGATGCCCGGTCTGCCATCCGCCGCTATTTCATGCGCGGCGAAACGCCCACCATCGACGCCCTTGTTTCCCTGACCGGCTTCTCGCTCGTCGGCGGCCCCGCCTTCAATGATGCGGATGGCGCCGTCGAGATGCTGAAGGCTCTCGATATTCCCTATGTCTGCGCGTTGGCTTCTGAGTTCCAGTCTCTGTCGGACTGGGGTGCGAATGCGCGCGGGCTGACGCCGATTGAGACGACCATCATGGTCGCTCTTCCAGAACTGGACGGCGCGACGGGATCCATTGTCATCGGCGGGCGCGCCGACCATGGCACGACGTGTACCGGATGCGCCCGCCGTTGCACATTCGCCGATGACAACAGACGCATGCAGGTCTGCCCCGAGCGGGCTGAGCAACTCGCCGCGCGGGTCGACAAGCTGGTGAGGCTGAAGCGCTCCGCGCGCGCCAGCCGCAAGCTTGCGATCACGCTGTTCAACTTCCCCCCCAACTCCGGCAGCGTCGGCACTGCCGCTTACCTGTCGGTCTTCGAATCGCTATTCAATTTCCTGAAGCGGCTCGAGGCTGAAGGCTACGGTGTCAAGGTTCCGGACTCGGTCGATGACCTCAAGGACATGCTGCTCGAAGGCAACAAGGACCGTTACGGAACCGAAGCCAACGTCGTCGCCGAAATTCCGGTCTCTGACCATGTGCGCCGCGAGCGCCGCCTCAAGGATATCGAAGCTGCTTGGGGCCCCGCACCTGGCCGTGTGCTGACGGATGGCCGTTCGATCTTCGTGCTCGGCGCCCGGTTCGGCAACGTCCTGGTCGGCCTGCAGCCGGGTTTCGGCTATGAAGGCGACCCGATGCGCCTGCTCTTCGAAAAGGGCTTCGCGCCGACCCATGCTTTCTCGGCGTATTACACCTATCTCAAACAGGGCTTCGCTGCTGACGCGGTTGTCCACTTCGGTACGCACGGCGCGCTGGAATTCATGCCGGGCAAACAGTCCGGCCTGTCCGGCGATTGCTGGCCGGACTATCTGCTCGGCGATCTGCCCAACATCTATTTCTACGCCGCCAACAACCCGTCCGAAGCGACGATTGCCAAGCGCCGCGGCAACGCGACCATTGTCAGCTACCTGACGCCGCCGGTTACCGAAGCGGGCCTCTACCGCGGCCTGTCGGACCTGTCCGCCACCGTCGCCCGCTGGCGCGGCCTGGCGCCGGACGCCGACGCCGAGCGCGCGGACCTGGAAGAGCTGATCGTGGTTCAGGCCGGCGAGCTGGACATCCTTCCCGCCGCCTCGTTTGACCGTCCGCGTGACCGGATCGAAGCGATCCGTGTGAAACTCGCCGAAGTCGAAACTTCGCTGATCCCGAATGGCCTGCACATTGCGGGCAAAGGCCTCGGCCCGGAAGACCGCCGCGAGATGATCGCTCTGATGCCGCCAGCGCAGGGCCAAGACGTTCTGCCTGCCGCCGCTTTCGATGCGATCGTTGCGGGTGGGGCGCCTGCCGATATCGTCCGTACCTTGAAACTGGAAGCCCGCGCTGAAGAGGTTGCGAACCTTGTTCGCACAAACGCGTTGCTCGGCGAAGACCATGAGATGGCGGCCCTGATCCATGCGCTGGATGCCGGCTATACGCCGCCGGTGCCAGGCGGGGATCTGATCCGCACGCCGGAAATCCTGCCGTCCGGCCGCAATATCCACGGCTTTGACCCTTTCCGCCTCCCGAGCGCGTTTGCCGTTGCCGATGGCCGCCGCCAGGCGGAGCGTCTGCTGGCCCGCCACAAGGGGGACGCCGGCCGTCATCCTGAGACGATGGCCATCATCCTCTGGGGTACCGACAACCTGAAAAGCGAAGGCGCGCAGATCGCGCAGGCGATGGCGCTGCTCGGCGCGGTGCCGCGTTTCGACTCCTACGGCCGCCTCGCCGGCGCCGAACTCATCCCGCTGGAACAGCTTGGCCGTCCGCGCGTGGATGTGATGGTTACACTGTCTGGCATCTTCCGCGACCTGCTGCCCTTGCAGACGCGCATGCTGGCCGACGCGGCTTACGCGGCCGCCAGTGCCGACGAACCGCACGAGATGAACTTTGTCCGTAAGCATGCCGTTCTCTGGATGGCCGAATCCGGCGCCGACATTGAAGCCGCCGCTTTGCGCGTCTTCTCGAATGCTGACGGCGCTTACGGTGCCAACGTCAACTATCTGGTCAATTCCGGAACGTGGGATGACGAAGACGAACTGGGCGATGCGTATGCCAAGCGTAAATGCTTCGCCTATGGACGGGACGGGCGTCCCTCGGCGCAGCCAGCCCTGTTCAACAACATCCTCTCGACCGTCGAAATGGCCTACCAGAACCTTGAATCAGTCGAAACCGGCCTGACGACCATCGACCATTACTTCGACACGCTCGGCGGCATCTCGCGCGCCGCCGCGAAAGTCCGCGGCGAACAGCCGGCGGTCTATATCGGCGATCAGACGCGCGGTGACGGCATTGTCCGTACACTGGCCGAACAGGTTGCGCTGGAGACACGTACCCGCACGCTGAACCCAAAATGGTTCGAAGGCATGCTGCGCCATGGCTATGAAGGCGTGCGCCAGATCGAGGCGCAGGTGACCAACACGATGGGCTGGTCGGCGACGACCGGCCAGGTCCAGCCCTGGGTCTACCAGCAGATGACTGAAACGTTCGTGCTCGACGAGGCGCTGCGCCGCCGTCTCACGGATCTCAACCCCGCCGCGACCGCCAATGTGGCGAACCGGCTGATCGAAGCCTCGGAGCGCCGTTACTGGTCGCCCGATCCTGAAACGCTGGCGGCCCTTCGAGCGGCCAGTGCGGAAATCGAAGACCGCCTCGAAGGCATCATCCCCCTGCAAGGAGCCGCCGCATGACGTCGCTCACCCTTAATCGCCCAGGTAGCCGCCGTCCGGACGGGGAGGGCAGCGTTCAAGTTAAGCTCGACACCCGCTTCGAAGCCGGCACCGCCAAAGTATTCGCCGTGTACGGAAAAGGCGGCATCGGCAAATCGACGACCTCGTCCAACCTGTCTGCCGCCTTCTCCAAGATCGGCAAGCGTGTGTTGCAGATAGGCTGCGACCCGAAACACGACTCTACGTTCACGCTGACGAAGAAGCTGATGCCGACCGTGATCGACGTGCTGGAATCGGTCGAGTTCCACTCCGAGGAACTGCGCACTGAAGACTTCGTGTTCGAAGGCTATAACGGCGTAATGTGCGTCGAGGCTGGCGGTCCGCCGGCCGGCACCGGCTGCGGTGGCTATGTCGTCGGCCAGACCGTGAAACTCTTGAAGGAGCACCGTCTGCTCGAAGACTCCGATGTGGTGATCTTCGACGTGCTGGGCGATGTGGTCTGCGGCGGTTTTGCCTCGCCGCTCCAGCATGCCGAACGTGGCATCATCGTCACGGCGAACGATTTCGACTCGATCTTCGCGATGAACCGGATCGTGGCGGCCATCAAGGCAAAGTCGCAGAACTATGCTGTCCGCCTCGGCGGCGTGATCGCCAACCGTTCCAAGGCGACCGATGAGATCGACCGTTACTGCGATGCGACCGGCATGCAGCGCATTGCCCATTTCCCGGATCTCGACGTGATCCGCCGCTCGCGCCTGAAGAAGTCGACCATCTTCGAGATGGAGCCGTCACCGGAACTGGAAGCTGTGCAGAAAGAATACCTGCGCCTCGCCGCCGCGCTCTGGCTCGGCGGTGAGCCGGTTGAAGCGGTGCCGATGAAGGACCGCGAAATCTTTGACTTCCTGGGGTTCGATTGATGGAAACCGCCTACCAGACGCGCCGCGCCGAGCTGCAGACCTATTTCGACGAGACCGCTTCTGTCACGTGGCAGAAGCTGACCTCGAATGCTCCCGTCAGCGGTATTCGTGCGACCGTGCGCGCGGGCCGGGAGGCGATGCACAATGAAGTCCTCTCATGGCTGCCGCAGGACATGACCGGCCTTCGCATCCTGGATGCCGGTTGCGGCACGGGGACGTTCGCCGTAGAAGCTGCGCGGCGCGGCGCCACTGTCGTTGCCATCGACATCGCCCGTTCTCTGGTCGAGACGGCCGCCGAGCGGATAAGCGATCCCTCCATCCGTAGTCGGATTACCTGGCATATTGGCGACATGACACGCGCCGACCTCGGCTCGTTCGACCATATGCTGGCGATGGATTCGATCATCCACTATGACGCACGCGACATGGCTGCGATGGTGGCGAAAATTCTGCCGCGCATCCGCCGCTCGGCCATCTTCACCTATGCGCCGCAGACGCCGCTGCTCTCCACAATGCATTTCGTCGGCAAGTTCTTCCCGCGCAGTGACCGCGCTCCGGCCATCGTACCAGTCTCGGGTGGACGCCTGATGGATCTGCTCGCGGCAGAAACGAATGACGCCTGGCGGAGCAGCCGAAAGCACCGGGTCAATTCCACATTCTATATCTCCGAAGCCCGTGAGATCGTCCGCAGATGACCCCTGAGCGGCGCACCTTTGCAGGCATGTGGATGACGGTGGGAACGAAGTTCCTGCCGTTTGCCGACGCCGCCAGTGCGCAGTTTCCGCTGGGCCGCCTTCTCCGTCTGTCGCTGTTCCAGGTGTCAGTCGGCATGGCGATGGTGCTGCTGACCGGCACCCTGAACCGCGTGATGATCGTTGAACTCGGCGTGCCGGCGTGGTTGGTGGCGCTGATGGTGGCCCTGCCGCTGGTGTTCGCGCCGCTGCGTGCCCTGATCGGCCACAAGTCCGACACCCACACATCCGTTCTCGGCTGGCGCCGAGTGCCCTTCATCTGGTTCGGCTCGATGTTCCAGTTCGGCGGCCTGGCGCTGATGCCGTTCGCGCTGATCCTGTTATCGGGCGACTCGACCGGTCCGGCCTGGATCGGCCATGTGGGCGCGGCTGTCGCCTTCCTGCTGGTCGGCGCCGGCATCCACACAACACAGACTGCCGGTCTTGCGCTCGCCAGTGATCTCGCCACAGACGAGACCCGTCCGCGCGTGGTCGTTCTGCTATATGTCATGCTGCTGGCTGGCATGGTCGCCAGCTCGCTGATATTCGGCTGGCTGCTCAGTGATTTCAACACACTGATCCTGATCAAGGTGATCCAGGGCGCCGCAGTGGTTACCATGGTGCTCAACGTGCTTGCTCTATGGAAGCAGGAGGCCCGTGACCCGTCCTTGACGCGCGCGGACCGCGAAACGCCTAGCTTCTCCAAGACCTGGGCCCAATTAGTCCAGGATAGCAGAACCGTCCGTTTGCTGATCGCCGCAGGTCTCGGCGCTGCGGCCTTCAGCATGCAGGATGTGCTTCTGGAGCCATATGGCGCCGAAGTGCTTGGCATGAGTGTCGCTGAAACCACCCGCCTCACCGCGCTGTCAGCGTTCGGTTCGCTGATGGGCTTTGCCTATTGCTCAGGCCAGCTGAGCGAGGGCGGTGAGCCGCACCGTCTGGCTGGTACCGGCGCTGTCGCCGGTGTGTTCGCCTTCGCTCTGGTCGTCTTTGCATACCCGGCGGCGTCGGTTGCCGCGTTTTGCTTCGGCGCCTTCCTTATCGGCTTCGGCGGAGGCCTCTTCGCTGTGGGCACGCTCACAGCGGTGATGGCCGTCGCGCGCCATCATGATGGCGGCATCGCCCTTGGTGCCTGGGGTGCCGTCACCGCGACCGCTACCGGCGTTGCCGTCGCCGTCGGCGGCGCGATGCGCGATGTCGTCTCAGGTCTTGCCGAAAGTGGCCGACTCGGCCCCGCGCTGACCGGTCCTGCCCCTGGTTATGGCGCGGTCTACCATTTCGAAATCCTGCTTCTGTTTGCCACACTTATCGTGATTGGCCCGCTGGCCCGTCACACACTTGCGACACCTGCCACCACCCCATCCACCAAGTTCGGCCTGGCTGCATACCCAGGCTGATACGACCCTCAAGGAGAACGGTCATGATTTTCAGTGGAGAGTTCGTCAACGGCATAGATCTTGTGGACGTCTGCCTTTGGGCGTTTATGATATTTTTCGTCTGGCTGATCTACTATCTGCAACGCGAAGGCATGCGTGAAGGCTATCCGCTGGAGGAAGATCCCAGCGGCCGCCAGGAAGCCCCGGCGCTTGTCTTTGTTCCGCCGCCCAAATCCTTCAACCTTCCAAATGGTCGTGGCACTATCGAGATGACCTATGGAAAAGCCGACACGCGCGATCTCGCGCTGAACCGGACCGCCCCGTGGGCAGGTTCGCCCTTCGTGCCGTCGGGCGATGGTATGAAAGATGGCGTCGGTCCCGCCTCCTATGCGATGCGGGCCGACGTGCCGGACCTGAACTGGGATGGCCAGGACCGGATCTCGCCCTATCGTCTGAACCCGGACTATACAGTTTCGGCCAAGGACATTGATCCGCGCGGCCTGCCGGTTGTCGGCCTCGACAGCAAGGTGGCCGGCGTTGTGACCGACCTCTGGGTCGACCGCGCTGAGGCGATCATCCGCTATCTCGAAATCAAGCTGGATGGCTCGGGCGTGCATGTCCTGCTCCCGGTCCCCTTCGCGAACATTTCGAAGACCCGCAAGCGCGTTGAAGTCAACGCCGTAAAGGCCGAGCATTTTGCCAACGTGCCGCGCCTCAAAAGCCCGGACCGGATCACCCGGCTCGAGGAAGACATGATCAGCGGCTATTACGGCGGCGGCACGCTGTACGCTACGCCGCAGCGCCAGGAGCCTTGGCTGTGATCAAGCTGCACGACGAAGAAGAGGGTGGGGGCGAGCCCGTTCGCGGGCTGCCCCAGGCCTTGCCGGAGGGCGAAAAGCTCCTCTGGCAGGGCAGCCCGGGCACGCTCGCCTTTGCCATCCATGCTTTCCACATCAGGTTTGTGCTCGCCTATTTCGTGCTTGCAACCAGCTGGCGCCTTGCCAACCTGCAATCAGCCGGGGCAACCGGACTGGAGATGACGCGGGTGGCGATCAATTCCGGCATCGGCGCCGCCGCCGGAATCGGCCTGCTCGTGCTGATCGCCTGGGCCATGGCCCGCGCAACGGTCTACTCCGTCACCTCCAGACGCGTCGTCCTGCGTTACGGAGTGGCGATCCGTAAGTACGTAAATCTGCCGTTTGCCCAGATCGCGTCTGCGGATATGCGCCGTTATGGCAGGAAAAAAGGCGACATCGTCCTGTCGCTCGCCTCAACCGGCGGCCTCGGATACATGCGCCTCTGGCCGCACGTGCGGCCCCTGCGCATCAATCATCCGCAGCCGATGTTCCGGGGTCTGACTGATGTGGAAGCGGCCGCCCGGACGTTGGCAACGGCCATCACGGCGCATGCGCCGAACCGGGTCACTCAAACCTCCGTTGCGGCGTCCGCTCGCTCAACACTGACCGTGCCCGGCTTCGTCGCCAGCGCTACCTGAGGACAGAACCGATGACCCACGCGCCCCTTCACAATCCGGCCCACAACCACGATCTGCATCCGCCGCGCGGGCTGCTGATGGCCATCGGGGCACTGATTCTGTTCACGGTGATCGGCGTCGGGTTCACGCAATTCTTGGGCACCGGGTACGTTACCAACTGGCGCGCCCTCTCGGTCGAATCCCGCCCACTCGTGTTCGAGGATGGCGCGGATGGCAGTATCGTCGTACGTGAACCGGGGTCCGGCAACGTGCTGCGTACATGGGCTCCGGAAACTGGAGGCTTCGTGCGCACAGCTATGCGGTCCCTCGCGCTCCAGCGCCGGCAGATGGGCATCGGATCGGGTCCGGCCTTCATGCTGCACCGCACAGAGAACGGAAAACTCATCATCGAGGATCCACAGACTTTGGAATGGGTGAGTCTCGACGCTTTTGGCGGTGACAATGCCGCAGAGTTCCGTAAACTGCTTTCACCCGTGGAGGCTGCCCAATGACACGACGCAGCTTCACGGTGCCTTGCACCATCCGTGTCGAACACACCTTCGATTCGCTCGAAGCGCATGTCGAACTCGACGGCGGCATCGAGCCGGGCATCGGCGACAAGGTGCTCGTCCACGGTGCGCCGGTGAGCGTGCCTTTTGGCCGCAGTGTTGTGCTGCGCCGCGAGGCGACCGTAACGCGCGCTGGTTTTTTCGAGAAGGCGTTGGTGCGCTTCCAATCAATGTTTGAGCTCACCGAACTTTACGAAGTGAGTTTCACCGATGGGAGGGTTTGAGGCATGACCATGGCCGTGATGACGGATGACGAGATGCGCGTACTCGAAGCGCCGCCGGCGTTCGATACAAACAAGATCGCAATGGAAGAGACGATGCTCTCGCCGCGCTTCTATACGACCGATTTCGCCGAGGTCGACAAGGTTGATGTCTCTGGCGTGCGGGAAGAGTGGGACGCGCTGATCTCCGAGATGGAATCTGACCCGAACCGCAACCACTTCAAGCGCACGGACGAATTTGACAATATCCTAGGCACGCTCTCGCCTGAGCTGCGCACCGAGTTCGTGGACTTCCTCGTCAGCTCGCTGACATCCGAATTCTCAGGCTGCGTGCTTTACAGGGAGATTACGCGCCAGGTCGAGAACCCCGACATGAAGGCCCTGTTCCGCTTGATGGCTCGTGACGAGGCCCGCCATGCTGGCTTCATAAATTTCGTGCTGAAGGATTTTGGAATCGGTGTCGATCTCGGCTTCCTGACGCGCAAGAAGAAGTACACGTTCTTCAAGCCGAAATATATTTGGTACTCCGTCTATCTCTCCGAGAAGATCGGCTATGCGCGCTACATCACGATCTTCCGCCAGCTGGAAAAGCACCCTGAATTCCGCTTCCACCCGATCTTCAAATGGTTCGAGCAGTGGTGCAATGACGAGTTCCGCCACGGCGAAGCCTTTGCGATGATTCTGCGCGCGAACCCGCACCTCCTCGAAGGCGGCAACAAGTACTGGATCCGCTTCTTCCTGCTCGCCGTCTACGCCACGATGTATGTTCGCGACCATCGTCGTCCCGCTTTCCATGCTGCGCTCGGTGTGGACCCGACAGCGTATGACTACGAGGTCTTCCGCGTCACCAACGAGATCGCCCGTCAGGTCTATCCGCTCGAGCTCAACATTGATGCTCAGGAATTCCGCACCGGTCTTGAGAAGATCCGTCAAAACACCGACAAGATGGAAGCGATCAACGGGAAAGGCCCTGTCGCCTGGCTGCAGAAAAAGGGCTATGTCCTCGCCAATGGCCTGACCTTCCTCAAGCTCTACCTCATGCCGGTTCGCAAGAACCAGCTGCCGGCTAAAGTCCGGCTCCAGCCGGCCTGGTAGGCAAGAGGCGACACGCAAACCATGGCCGAGTACGCGTCCCCCATCATCTTTGCTGCGCTCGCCTGGTGGCTGAGCACGGGGGCAATTTTCTGGCTCATCGGCCGGCCGCGCGCAACGTTCAAATGGACGGCGCTCGGCGCGACAGCGATCCTCG
This sequence comes from Hyphomonas sp., assembly GCA_016124495.1. Lineage (GTDB taxonomy): Bacteria > Pseudomonadota > Alphaproteobacteria > Caulobacterales > Hyphomonadaceae > Hyphomonas. The sequence continues at coordinate 121,233 of WGNP01000005.1, forward strand.
TGGGCGCGACGTTCATGCTCGTCTACCTGCGTGCAGATACCAGCGTCACGGCCGCTTATGCGGGGTTTGCTGCGGGCCTAGCGCTCTGGGCGTGGCATGAGGTCATGTTCCTCACGGGCTTAATCACTGGCCCGTCGCGTGTTCCGTGTCCGGAAGGTCTCTCGGGTGTCGACCGCTTCCGCGCCGGCGTAGCCGCGGTCCTGCACCACGAGCTCGCCATTATCGCCCATGCCGGCCTCATCGTCTGGCTCAGCTGGGGGGCGGCCAACCAGTTTGCGCTTTGGACTTTCCTCATCCTCTGGGGCATGCGCATCAGCGCGAAGCTGGTTGTCTTCACCGGCGCGCCTAACCTCGTCGACCAGTTTATGCCCCGCCATCTTGACTACATGAAAACCTATTTCTCGCGCCGCGCGCCCGGCAGTTTGTTCGCCGCCGCGCTGGTCACGATCACTACGGTGTCAGTGTTGCTCGCGTTCACCGCGTTCGGCCACCCGGCCGGCAGTCACGCCTCAGCTGGCTTCCTGTTGCTCACCGCGCTCGCCATTCTCGCCGTCATCGAGCACTGGGTGCTCATCCTGCCGGTACGCGATCCATCACTTTGGGGCTGGGCCATGAAGCCCGCGCCCCAGGCAAACACGACAACAAAAACGAAAACGGATTGGAGGGCCTGACCCATGAACTTCGAAGCTTACTTCGAGAACGAGCTGACGAAACTCAAGGAGGAGGGCAACTACCGCGTCTTTGCCGATATCGAGCGTGAAAAGGGCGCCTTCCCGAAGGCCGTCTTCCATGGGCCGGATGGCCAGAAGCCGGTCAAGGTCTGGTGCTCCAACGACTATCTCGGTATGGGCCAGCACCCGAAAGTGCTCGCAGCCATGCATGATGTGCTCGACAGCTGCGGGGCAGGGGCCGGGGGTACACGGAACATCTCTGGAACCAACCACCACCACGTCCTGCTTGAGCAGGAACTGGCAAGCCTCCACAACAAAGAAGCCGCACTGCTGTTCACGTCTGGTTATGTCTCCAACTGGGCGGGCCTCGGCACGCTGGGCGCCAAGATCCCGGGACTGATCATCCTGTCGGACGCCCTTAACCATGCCTCGATGATCGAAGGCATCCGCCATTCCCGTGCCAAGTGCGTCGTCTTCCGTCATAATGATCCGCGTGACCTGCGCGAGAAGATTGCTGCGCTCGACCCGGCTGCACCGAAGCTGATCGCGTTTGAATCCGTCTATTCGATGGACGGCGACATCGCCCCGATCAAGGAATTCTGCGATATCGCGGATGAATATGGCGCGATGACCTATCTCGACGAAGTCCACGCCGTCGGCCTGTATGGCGAACATGGCGGCGGAATTGCCGAACGCGAAGGCCTGATGGACCGGCTGACAGTCATCGAAGGTACGCTTGGCAAGGCCTTTGGTGTCGTCGGAGGCTATATCGCGGCCTCGTCCGCGCTCGTCGATTTCGTACGCAGCTTCGCCTCCGGCTTCATCTTCACAACGGCGCTCCCCCCGCATATCGCAGCCGGTGCCCGCGCTTCGATCCAGCACCTCAAGCATAGCAACTGGGAGCGGATGCGCCAGCGCGACCGGGTCGAGAAAGTCCGTATACGCCTGCGCGAGATCGGTATCCCGGCGCTCGAGAACCCCAGCCACATCGTGCCGGTGATGGTCGGCGATCCGGTCAAGTGCAAGATGATCTCGGACTGGCTGATGGAGCGCAACGGCATCTACGTGCAGCCGATCAACTATCCGACAGTCCCCCGGGGCACAGAGCGCCTGCGCATAACGCCGTCGCCCGTCCACACTGACCAGGATATCGAAGACCTCATCAGCGCCCTGTCGGAACTCTGGTCCCACTGCGCGCTCGCAAGGGCGGTCGCGTAAGTTGCCAGGCCCAGCCCTCCCTGCAAGCGGGTAGGGTCTGGCCGCCCTGGTATCTCAGCGGCGCGTGTCACCCGGTCCTTTGTGGACCAGCCAGTAAGCCTGAAACCTCGCAAGCTCGGCGAGTGCCACTGCCTTGTCCGGCAGCGAGAGATCAGTGGCCCGGATTTTCTGCGCCACCCTTGCACAGACGGCCCTGAAGGCGTCGTTGCGCCAGATGCCGGCAACGCTGGATTTGCGAAAATGTTTCCGGGTCAGGATGTCCGGTTCACGCAAAAGTGCCCCGATCGACGACAGGCGTGCAAGTCAGGGCCAGTTGGCCATGACTTCGCCCCGGTGGCTACGCTTCAGGCCGCGAATGGTTTGCGCAGTGCCGGCCCGAAACATCCCGTGCGCCGGAAGATACCAGTTTGCCGGCATTCTGGCCATGATGGCGTTGTGCGCCCGGGCTGAAGTTAACCGCTCCAGCCGAGGGAATGCTGTAGGTTGCCGCGCTTGGTCTTCGAACAGCAGCTCCGCATCGCTGACCGCCGAAACAGCATCTGGCTGTAGCGCGACGATTACGGTGACCGGTCAGCGTCAACTATGATGGCCGGTAGTCGGCCGCGCTGAGTGGTAAGTTCGGATTACCACGGGCTGGGCAGGTGGGGCAACGGCTAAGCAAAAATTGCCCGATATTATAATTGTC
>WGNP01000004.1 GCA_016124495.1 Hyphomonas sp.
GCACTTGATCTGCTGACCGGCCGCATCTCCGTGCCGGCCGGGACACCGGCAGGCAGCTATACGCTCACCTACCGGATCTGCGAACGGCTGAACCCCGGCAACTGCGCATCCGCCCAGGCGGGGGTTTCTGTCGGGGCGGGGGCGGGCGTGTTGAGCGGGCTGCTCTATCACGACCTGAACAACAACGGAGTTTATGATCCTTCTGATCAACCGCTTTCGGGCTGGATTGTCGAGGTTCTGAGGGATGGGAGCCCGGTAGCGCTGGCGCTTTCGGATGCCGACGGTACATACGACTTCGAGGATCTGCTCAGGGATTCAGAATATTCACTTCGCGTCCTTCATCCATCAACCGGGCTTGTTTATGCGCTGATCGATGCCGTTTCTGTCGACGCGCAAAGTGGCTCAACCGGCGTTGATGTTCCGATCGACCCCTCCGGCATTGTCTACGACTCTGTCACCTTGGCGCCTGTCCCTGGCAGCCGGATCAGTCTGGTGGACCGCGCGGGCGATCCTCTGCCAGGCCGCTGCCTCCTTGACCCCGCCCAGCAGTTTCAGCTGACGGGCTCAGACGGCTTCTACAGGTTTGACATCATACCTGGTGCAGCATCGCAATGCCCGCTGATGCGTTCGGAGTATAATCTGAAGGTCGATCCACCGCCAGGTTTCGGTTTTGTCTCAACTGTGTTTCCGCCGCAGCCTGGGGTATTCAATCCGCCCGGGCAGCCTGCTCCTGTCATGGTGGTCAGATCTTCCGTACCCCGACCTGATGAGGAGTCCCTCTACTATCTGAGTTTTATGCTTGGAAGCGGTGACCCGGATGTTATCCACAATCACATACCGCTCGATCCGTTCGTATCACGCGCGGATCTCGTCACTGTCAAAACGACGCCAAAGCGGTCGGTGACCACAGGGGATGTCGTTCCATATGAGATAACCGTTCGCAATGATGAGGGCTTTGCCCGCAGCGATGTCACAGTCGTAGACATTCTTCCCCCCGGGATGAAGTATGCTGCGGGATCGGCCCGCGTTGATGGCGCGCCAGTCGAGCCTCAGATCGAGAACAGCGGCCGCCGGCTCTCATGGACCAGGCAGACTATTCCGGCCTACTCCAGCGTGAAGTATTCCCTCATCCTGGTGGTTGGTGCAGGTATTGAAACCGGTGAACGGGTCAATACAGCGATCGCCATCAGGGGGAGCGACGGGGTCGAAATTTCCAACCGGGCCACAGCTTCGGTTCAGATTGCCTCCAACTCCGTATTTGACTGCTCCGAACTGATCGGAAAGGTGTTTTCCGATTATAATCGCGACGGCTATCAGAACGCAGGAGAGCCAGGCCTTTCGGAAGTCACACTGGCGACAGTTAACGGCCAGCGGATCACGACCGACGATCATGGAAGGTTCCATATTCCCTGTGTTGCGACACCCGATAGTCGCATCGGATCAAACTTTGTCCTCAAGATAGATCCTGCCTCGCTTCCATCCGGATGGCATGTCACCAACGGCAACCCGAAAACAATACGTCTTACGAGAGGTAAGGTCAGTCAGCTGAACTTCGGCGCTGCACCTTCAGAAGCAGAGCCTGACGACCGGTCCATCAGCGCGGTGCAGCGAAGATGACCACGCAGAAATTGCACAGCACCGAATACCCGGAAGTCAGGTTCGCGCCCGGCGTCGCCGCCGCGCCGCTCAGCGGGTCAATTCGGATCATGCTTGTGACGGGCATTGCGCTGGGGATGGCTGGTCTTTCGTCCTATGCTGATCCGTCTCGCACCCTCAGTGCGCAATACGGGGCCATTGATTGGCTGAGCGATCAGCTGCGCACTGATCCGGGTGCCGGCCTTACGGGGCGTTATGGCCCTCTGCGAGGCCGGGACACATCTGTTGCGCCTGTATTCCAGGAAGATGGCGAAGTTCCGCACACAGATCGGTCCGCGGAGGCGAAAGGGCTTGATGCCTGGAGCCGTGAGGACAAGATGGCCGCAACGGAGGCGCCCGCTTGCGGCGACCGCATAAAGGACTGTCCGCCTTCGGCAGCGAGCATCCGGCCTCAGGACATCGTCTCCCTTTCTGACGCTGCCTTGCATCCTGCCGGCGAGGCAGCCCCCCCCGAACCCGGATGGACCGGTCCGGGGGAAGCCCGTCTTTCCTCCGAAACAAGCCGTTCCGCCAGCGGATCTGCTGGTATAGCGGCAATGGCAACGGCTTCAGGTGGTTACGGCGGCCCCGATCATGAAAGCCTCGCGTCTGTCGATTACAGGCCAGAAGCCGCTGGCGAGGCGGCGTCCGCAGCCGATCTGCCGGGCGAGCCGGGGGCTGGCCCGGCGCGCGCAGAGACCGGTTATCCTGAAGAAGACAGGCCAGCGCAGGCCCAGGACACCTCATCCCCAGAGTCCAGCTGGTTTATCGTCGGGCAGGCGGACCTGACAATTGGCAGCAATAATGATACCGGATCGGCGCCAGAATTCTCCGGAGAGGGTCCTGAGGACGCAGGCTATTCAAAAGGTCGTATCGCATTTTATGCAAAAGGTGAGATGCATAACGGGCTGAAGGTAACGGCTTCGGTGGACACTCGGGAATCCGGTCTGCAGGACGTTTACAGAAATCTCGACCGCAAAGATCCGTCCCAGCTTCTGCAGCGGTTGCGGACATCCCAGAACTACCCTGTTTATGGGGACGATTCGAGTATTCGCGAGGATGCGCCGACACAGGGAGATGTTTACATCCGTGTAGAGAATGAAGACAGCCAGCTGGTTATCGGGAACTTTATCGCTCAGGCCACCGGCACGGAGCTGGCCCAGCTCGACCGGGGCCTGTTTGGCGCCATGGTGAGTCTGAGGACGCCTGAATCGACCGCTTCCGGTGAACGCAAGTCGCAGCTGTTTGCTTTTGCATCAGAGCCTGGAACAATTCCGGCCCGCGAGGAGTTTCGAGGGACCGGCGGATCGCTCTACATTCTCAAGCGCCAGGATGTTTCTGTAGGATCCGAGCGGGTCCGGATGGAGGTCCGGGACCGCACAAACGGGATCGTTCTCGAAAGCCAGGAGCTCCAGCCTTTTCTGGATTATGACTTCGATCCGTTCCAGGGGCGGCTTATTCTCCTGCGGCCGCTGGCGTCCTTCCTGCGCTCAGAAGCGGCGGTGACCGATGCCGGGGGTGTCACCAGCATACCGGTTCTGGTTGTTCGCTATGAGTATACCCCGTCCGCCACAAGTCTGACTGGGCGCACGGTTGGGGCGCGGGGTACCAGCTGGATAGGAGACCACCTCCGTCTGGGGGCTACGGTCCAGGATGAAACGACGGGGAATGCAGACCAGTTCCTGGTTGGGGCCGACATCCTGCTGAGCGCCGCGCCTGGAACCTATCTCAAAGCAGAGACTGCCCGCTCCGACGGAGCTGGATTTGGAGAGTCTGCCTCGGTCGATGGAGGGTTGTCGTTCTTTGATTTTGCTTCCCCCGGGCAGGGGCAGCAGTCTCATGCCTGGCGGTCAGAGATTGCGGTTGACCTGTCGGAGATCGGCCGCAAAGGGGATAATGCCGGAACGCTTTCAGCCTATTTTGAAGCCCTGCAGGCGGGCTTCTCCTCGGCCGGTCGTCTGACGGCCTCTGACACGACGCGCTGGGGCGGCCACCTGGAGATGCCTTTAGGGCGAGGCAGCGAGGTTATACTTGGTGTCGATGCGCTGGAGACGCCTGCGACCGGAGCAAACCGAACAGCCAGCCTTGATCTGGAAAGCCGCATGGATCTCAACCGCGCCAGCCTGACGGCGCGCGGCGGCCTGAGCCTTGATCACCGCACGCCCGGTCTTCTGTTCAACAGCGTCCAGCAGGGCGCGCGCCTCGATGCCGGGGCAACGCTGACATACAGCCCTGAGCAGGCGGGCTGGTCCGGGCGCCTGTTTGGCCAGACGACGCTTGACCGGGATAAAGGGCGCGTCAGGAACAACCGGGCCGGCGCGGGTGTTCAGGCGGCGCTTTCCAGGCACCTCTCGCTTGAGAGTGAGTTTTCCGGCGGGGATGGCGGCTGGGGTATGGACGTGAAGCTCAACCGGCGCATCGAAGATGGGGCTGACACCTATATCGGTTACTCGGTGTTTGCAGATCAGGCGGAAACCGGACTTGATCCGGTCAGTCTTCTCGGCCAGCCGAACAGGGCAAGCCTGATTGCCGGGTCACGCCACCGTGTATCAGACCAGATGTCTGTCTTTGGTGAGAACCGCTTTGCGATTGGCGGGCAGGCGCCTGCGATAGCCCGGGTTTATGGCTTGACCTTTGATCCTGCTGAGTATGTCAGTGTGACGGCGTCTCTGGAACAAGGCCGGATAGACGATGCCCAGGCGGGTCTGATGCGCCGCACGGCGGCGAGCATGGGTATTGGTTTTTCAGGGCAGGATTACCGGGTCACAAGCGCCGTCGAGATGCGTCAGGAGACGGGCGAGCGAGGCGAGCAGGAAGTCTGGCTGCTACGAAATTCAGCCTCTTTCAGCCTCGGTCAGGACTGGCGTTACCTCAGTGATCTGAACATCGCGTGGGCCGATGCGGACGGTCAGTCAATCCGCGCCGCGGAGTTTACCGAGGCAAGTATCGGAGCCGCTTATCGGCCGGCAGAACAACAGCGTTTGAATGGCCTGGCGCGGCTGCACTATTTTGAGGATATGGGGCCGCTGGGCCAGCTTACGGGCTCGGGCAGGACTGAAAGCCCTAAACAGGTGAGCATGATCTTCAGCGCAGATGGCAATTACAGCCTGACGCAGAGGCTGACCCTCGGCGCAAAGTATGGTTACAGGCAGGGAAAGGTGTCGCTCGCCAGGAGCTCTGCGGATTTCGTCAGCTCCGAGGCCCATCTCGGCGTCATCCGTGCCGATTACAATGCGATTGGAGCGTGGGATATTCTTGCGGAAGCGCGCTCTCTCTCGGTGTCCGGCGCGCATGAACGAAAGCTCGGAGCGCTTCTGGCCGTCTATCGTCATCTCGGCGAGAACGTGAAGCTGGGCGCTGGCTATTCCTGGTCGGATTTTTCCGACAACCTGACAGACCAGACTTATACGAGCCGGGGAACATTCCTGAACCTGGTGGCGGCGTTCTGAGGGACGGGGCGGGGGGCGGCCGCAACGCGCTCTTTCTGACAGCGCCGGCGGGGTGCTGGCTCTCAGCATGCAGGGACTGCGTTTTCCAGGTGTTGCGGGCGCAGCACCCGGGTTGGAGGGGCCTACTAGTCCGCTGTTAACCTGCGCCTGAGATAGACGCAGCAGTGAAGCTTGCAATGAGGCTCATGAAGATGGCGCCGTTCAAATCCGTCCTGGTGCTGGGGCTTGCGGTTCTCAGCGCGTTGCCTGCGCTGGCGGCAATTGATGTGAACAACAGTTTCACCCCGTCCACGCGTTATCCGGGTGAACCGGCCCGCCTGATCATCCGTCTGCAGAACTCCTCTCTTTCCCCCAGCCAGAACGTCGCCCTTGAGAATACTCTGCCGGCCGGCATCTATCTTGCCCCCGATGCAAACATAGCCAACAATTGCGGCGGCACCCTGACTGCATCAAATAATGCGGAACGGGGAAGCGTATCGATCGTTTCGGCTCAGATACCTGCCGGAGACGGGTCCAGTACCGGATCCTGCCAGATCGAACTGAATGTCATCGGCCAGAAGAGGGGCACCTATGTCAACACGATTGCCGCCGGGGCCCTGACCGCCATTACAAATGGTGTGCCTGAAGCCAATGCGATGGCCAGCTCGGCGACGCTCGCAATCATTGCGCAGGATGTCCAGATCAGCTGGGCAACAACCTACGCCGGAGGCGTACGGACGGGCGCTGCGGTCGCGCTTCAGGGAAACGAGACCTTCTCCAGGCATATCGTCATTTCCAACCCGAATCCTGTTACCCTGACCGGGGCCACGTTTGTCTATGATCTTTGGACGGACAGCCATAACATCAGAATCCGTGAGGATCTGCCGATGGGCTCGACCTGCGGGGGAACTCTCGCCATCGCAGCCCGGCCGTCAAGGACGGGGTTTGGCCCGACATCCCAGCTGACCTTCGCGGGAGGCAGCCTTCCGGCGCAATCAAGCTGCGAGGTATTCTTTACGGTTGAGCCCAGCCGCGAGGCCACGCTGCCTTTCAACCAGACGACCCTGACGCACAGCCTGCCGGCGGCTGCGATCTCAACCGATCAGGGCGCGACCAATACCTCCGCAGCAGCGAACAGTGTGGGCACGCACACCGGGATCCGGGTGATCAAACAGTTTAACGGTGCCTCGACAGCGACCGTAAACATCAACACGACCTCCTCGGCGCAGCTGCGCCTGACCTTCGAGAACCTTAATGTCCTGTCTGTCCCCGGCATAGACTTTACAGACTTCATGCCAACGGGCCTGACAGTTGTTTCCGCAGATTCGAATACCTGCGGGGCGGCGGTGAGTTTTGCGCCCGCCAGTCAGCTGACCCTGTCGGGAGCGACGCTGCCGGGCGCAGCTGCGAACTTGACGGGTCAGCAGACGGGCAGCTGCCAGGTCACGGTGACCGTGACTGCGGCGGCCGAGGGAGCCTACCTCAACCAGATACCGGCCGGAACGCTCGGGGGAACACATCAGTTTGCGGCGGCGTCTGCCACACTTAACGTGACCAATCCTCCGCCTCCCGTCCCGCCCCCGGCATTTAACACATCGATGGTTCTTTCGAGGTCCGGAACGCTCTACTCAGGCGACACGCTGAATGCGAGCTTCACACTTACAAACGCCCCCGCAGGCGCACCCGTCACAAATGTCCGCATCCCGGCAAACCTGACCACCCTGGGTTATGGATTTCGGGTCGGCCCGTCCGGCTTGATCAGTAACACCTGCGGCGGGAGCATTACAGCCCTGCCCGATGCAACCAGTCTCCAGGCGGCCGGCCTGGCGGTCAATCCAGGCCAGTCCTGCAACTTTGTCGTTCAGCTGATCACGGCGGCCGATGCTGTTCTGACATCCGGAACATCAGAAAACAGAACACTGACGATTGCCGCCGGTGCCATTTTCCATGACACCCCGGACACTCAGAACATACCTAACAGTCTTGCCGTCACCGCTTCGATCGGCCTGCAGCCTGCGGTCTCCCTGTCGATGAGCTTCAGCCCGGCCGTTGTCGGCCCGCTCGGCATCAGCCGTCTTCGCATCAACATCCAGAGACGTTCCAGTGACCTTGTGGGAATGCGCGATATCTCTGTCATCAGTACCCTGCCGGCCGGCCATGTTGTCGCCCCCAGCCCGGATGTCCTGAACGGTTGCGGGGGGAGCGTATCGGCCGCCCCCGGGAGTAGTTCGGTTGCGTTGAGCGGGGCCAGCATGACGCTGGGGGCGAGCGCGACTTTGACGTGCAGCCTCGAAGTCAATATCCGGGCCGCCGGCCTTGTTCCTCCTGCGACCACGGCGACCGCGGCGGCCTCCATTGCCGCCGATCCGCGGCCTGGAGCCCGGGTCAACTTCATTGCAACGGACAACAGGCAGCCCGCCGGATTAGACGAGGTCCGCAACCTGCGCCAGGCCAGTGCGAACCTCACCCGTCTGGCAAGCGATGTGACCGTCAGCAAGGCCTTCAGCCCCACCTTTATAAACGGGGGCGGGGTGTCCCGTGTCCGGATCACGCTTTCGAACCTTGCATCGACGGCGCTGAACCTCACGGGTTTGTCCATCACTGATGCCTTCAGTGACACCGACATGCGCCTGTACGCCGATGTCAACCCTACCTTCACGGATCTCGCCGGCAACCCGAATGCCAATGGCTGCTCGGGAGGGACATTCAGCGGCGCTTCGGGTGATGCACAAATCACACTGGCCGGGGCCGCTATCCTTGCTGGTCGCTCATGCCTCTTCGAGTTTAACATAACGGCCTTTGGCGGAGGCAATAAGATAAACCGGATTCCGCCTGGTGCGCTTGCGACGCTGGAGGGGATCAGCAACCCTTCCGAAGTTTCGGCGACGCTGACGGTTGGCTACCAGATCGGCGCGGGAACAGGGTTTGCGCCCTCTGTGATGGAAGCGGGAGGCCAGTCGACCCTTTCTCTCGAGATCTACAACACCAATCTCGTCCCCAATGATCAGACGGGTGCGTCCCCGGCGATTGTGGACATCATGCCTCCCGGTCTGCAGATCGTGCCGGCAACGGCCACAACCGACTGCGCCGGCGGCGTCGTGAGTTACGGCGTTGACGGCAGCGGGAACCATTTCCTCCGCCTCGACGGAGGGGTTTTCCCGGCTTCGGGCGTCTGCCGGGTTCAGGCGCAGGTGACCGGCAGTGCAACAGGTGTTTACCTGAATGAGATCCCGGCGGGCGCGCTGCGGGCGCTTTCGGGGCTTACGAGTATCAACGCCGCTCAGGCGCAGCTTCGAATCATCCAGCCTCCGGTCATTACGAAAGCATTCGGCCCGGCCTCTATACCGCTGGGCGGCACGTCTGTGATCACGTTTACCCTTCAGAACCCCAACCCGGCGGGAGTTCTGCCCGCAGGCATGACCGGGATAGCATTCACCGATACACTGGAGGGTATGCAGGTTGCAGCCCCCCTGTCGATTGGAGGGACATGCGCAGGCGTCGTCACGAATGCGCAGATCGGGGCGACGGCTTTCAGCATCTCCAACATTTCCCTGGCTGCGGGGGCGCAATGCACGGTGACGCTTCCCGTCACGTCATCAACGCCCGGGCTTCTCCTGAACCAGGCGAGTGGGGCGACCTCCGGTCAGACGTCTCAGCCTGGTCCCGCCTCGAACATTGCCGAGCTGCGCGTTCTGGAGCCGGTAACGCTGGCAAAATCTTTTGCCGTAGCAGAGATCTTTTCAGGACAGACCGCGCGGCTTGTCTTTGAGCTGATCAATCCCAATCCCGTTCCGGCTTCGATTTCCAATCCCGGCTTCACGGACACATTCCCCACCAGTCCGGGCGTCATGGCCGTCGCGCCCGTTCCGAATCTCTCTTCGACCTGTACAGGCGCAGCCATCCGTAACCTCGGAGACTCTGCAAATCTCGCGGCGGGCAATCTTGGCGTCCTGGTGCGGGGCGGAACGGTGCCGGCAAGTGCAGGATGTCAGATCAGCTTCGACATCACGGCGCAGCAGCCGGGGATTTATCTCAATACGACTTCTGAGATCAAAAGTGCCGGCGGATCCGCTCCGGCTAGCGCTGCCGAACTGCTGGTTTTGTCTGTTTCCGCAACGGATGACACCGCGACAGGCATCAATGGCCTGCCTGGCGCTCAAAGCGTGCTGAATGTCTTTAACGGCGACGTCCTCAATAATGCACCTGCAACCCCTGTAACCACCCTGCTTTCCCTGGCAGCCGGTTCGACGGTTCCGGCAGAGCTGACTTTTGATCTGGCCACCGGAGCGGTCGGAGTTGTCCCTGGGGCCCGGCAGGCAACTTATTCTTTCAGATACAGGATCTGCGACAGGACTATTGCGCTGAACTGTGCCGAAGCAAATGCAAGCGTGTCGGTCGCGCCTTCTGCAGATCTGTCGATTACCAAGACCAATACACCCGGTATCAACAGCAATGCTGATCCTGCCGATGACGGGGTCATTTCGGGTACAGTGACGAACTATACGATTATCGTGCGTAATAACGGCCCGGATTCTGCTACCGGCGCGGTCGTGAAGGATACGGTTGTGTCGGGACTCATCTGTCCTGCAACCAATCCTGTAAGCCTCTCCGGCGCCGGGGTTCCCGGCGGCAGTTTCACCTTTGCGGATCTGTCGGGCGCTGGCATCACACTGGGCACGCTTTCCGCGGGTCAGGCGACCACTCTGTCTTTTTCCTGCAGCGTGAACTGAGGCTTTATCCGGCGCCGACGTGAACGGGTCCGGCCAGCGCCGTTATCTTCAGGAGGGCGGCTGCCCCATTTGTTGAGGGCATCACTGCGCGGGCCCGGACGGTCCTGTGCCCTGATCTGTGTTGCAGTCTGAACCTGGGGCGCGTCCCGGGACATGGTATCCATCCGGCGCGCAAAAATTTCGATAACTGACAAAGACCGGGAGCGGGGCAGCGATTCAACCCGCTTGGGAACATCGCCCTTCGCGATTTGGCGGGAGCGGCTCCTTGGCCGGAATTCTCGCTCTCGTGAACAGAAGAGCAGGCTTCACGTTACAATCAAAGTAATAATTCAGTATACTGATATAGTGCTCGGGTCTTGCGCTCCGGCGTGCTTGCCGCCCACCAGGTTTTTCTGTTCACGAGCTTTTGCTGCTCCTCCCGCTCAGGGCTTGATCCAGTTTTCCGTGATGCTGGCGCCTGAGTGAAGCGCAAAGTCTTCTGCGCTGCGCGCGAGGGCGATTTCATAGCGGCCTTCGGGGACGTGCCAGGCGCGGCGGTCCGTGTCGAAGTCGGCCAGCAGGCGCGGGTCAGCGGTGATTGTGGCCGCGGCGCGCTCGCCCGGTTTCAATCTGAGGCGTGACCAGCCCAGCAGCCGGCGTATCGGGGCACCCCTGCGGCTGCTGAGGTAGACCTGCGGAGTATCGATACCTTCGCAGGGGCCGGTATTAGTGACGTCGAATGTGATCGTCAGCGTCTCGCCGCCTGTGACGGCGAGGTTGGCGTAGCTGAATGCCGTGTAGGACAGGCCGTACCCGAACGGAAAGAGCGGTGGGTGCCCCATGCGGGCGAACCAGCGATAGCCGATGTCAGACCCCTCCGGATGCGGAACATCGAATCCCGGCGCCCGTGACAGGTCGATGCGCGGGCCGAACGGGGCTGCCCAGCGTTTGCCAAGGCCGGGCAATTCCGGGCGCGGAAGCTGCGCCGTCGATTGCGGGAAGGTGACCGGCAGGCGCCCCGACGGACAGGCGGCGCCGAACAGGATATCGCCAATCGCTTCACCGCCTTTTGAGCCCGGATACCAGGCCTCAAGTACGCCGGCGACGCTCCCCAGCCACGGCATCAGGACCGGTCCGCCCGTCTGCAGGACAACGATGGTGTTGGGGTTGGCCGCAGCGACCGCGTCAATCAATGCATCCTGGCCATTCGGAAGCGTCAGGTCCGGCACGTCGGCGCCTTCCGTGGTCCACTGGTTGGCGAAGATGATGGCGATGTCGCATTCGCGCGCGATCATCGCTGCTTCGGACGGGTAGCGGCCATTCGCAAAACTGACCCGCGCGCCGCCGGCCGCACGCTTGATCGCGGCGAGCGGCGACGAGGGATGGTAAGCTTCGCTGGCCATCGCCATCATGGCGCCCTCGCCGCCGGCATGGATGAAGGCGGCGTGCCCCTTACCGGTTGTGACCTGCGAAGATCCGCCGCCGCAGAGGACGCCGACATCGGCGTGACCGCCGATCACGGCAATGCGCTTTGCCGCGCCGGTCAGCGGCAGGATGCCGCCCTCATTTTTCAGGAGAACAATCCCCTCTGCAGCAGCCTTATATGCAATCTGTCCGTGTGCGGCGTAATCGATAGGTTCGCCCTTCGGCAACGGGCGGTCGAACAGGCCGGCAGCGAACATCGCGCGCAGGATGCGGCGCGACATGTCCGAAATGCGTTCTGGCAAAGTCTCGCCGGCGGCGACAGATTCGCGCAAGGGTTCTTCGAACCAGACACGAAAGTCCAGCTGCTCGCCGGATTGCTGGTCGAGGCCGTTTGCGGCCGCGTGCACGCTGGTTGTGGCGCCCCAGTCTGCCATCACGAAGCCGGGATAGGCCCAGTCGCCTTTCAGCACACCGTTCAGCAGCGCGCCGTTTTCGCAAGCGTAGTGGCCGTTGATCTTGTTATAGGCGGACATGATCGCGCCCGGTGCGCCGCGTTCGATGGCGATCTGGAACGCCAGCAGGTCGCTTTCGCGCAGAGCCGCTTCGTCGATCACGGCATTGACGACGTGCCGGCCGGTTTCCTGGTCATTCAGCACGAAGTGCTTGGCGGTGGCGATGATGCCCTGGCTCTGGGTGCCCCGGATGGCTTCACCTGAAAGGGTCCCCGCAAGCAGGGGGTCTTCACCGAGATATTCAAAATTGCGGCCGCAGCGGGGGTCGCGCACGAGGTTCATGCCGCCGCCGAGGAGGACGTTGAAGCCTTTCTTCGCGGCTTCGTCGCCCACCATGGCGCCGGCCTCGCAGGCGAGGTTCGCATCCCAGGTGGAGGCGAGGGCGAGCCCGGAGGGCAGGGCTGTGGCGGTGTCGCCCGGACGTGCATTGCGCGGATTGGTGACGCCGAGGCTCGCATCGGTTTCGTAGAGGCCGGGAATGCCGAGGCGGGGGATGGGCGGGACATAGCCGGCGGCCGGGATCGCGCCGTCGGGCAGGGGCGCGTCCGGCAGGAAGCCTATTGCCCACTGGCTGTGCAGCAGGCTGTAGCGCTCGTCCTCAGTGAGGGCTGCATCCAGAAGGGCGGCGCGGGCGTCTGCGGCCAGGCCGGGCGCCATCCAGGGGGCTTCATCGAAAGTGGTTTCAGAATTCAAGGGCATCCTCCTGCGCGCTGCAATGGGGCTGGCAGTTGGGCCGGCGCATGGGCGCCATACTCTACCGCCTTCGCGCAGACTTCCAGAGCGCTCCAGTCCTCAAGGCTCAGGCGTTGTGTTCGACCAGTTGGCCGACGCCGACGAATTTGCGTTCGCCGATGCCGAAGGCAGCGAGGCCGCCGTAATACAGGAAGTAGACCATCATGCTATGGAAGCCCGCAGCATAGGATTCAGTAAAGCAGGAGACCAGGATAACTGTAAACATCACGAGCAGTATCGAGTTTGCAACGCTGCCCTCGCGCAGCCATAGTCCGACAGTGCGAAGGCCTGCCCAGGTTACAGCCAGGATGAAGAAACCGAGGCCCACTAAGCCGAAGTGGACACGGACTTCCCAGAAGGCGCTGTGGAAGGAATGTTTGGTGCCGGGGGCCTTATGGTCATTCTCGTTGATTGTTTGGGCAATGCCCGTCAGCGGGTTCCAGAACCCATCAAGGCCGACTCCGAACCAGGGGTGGTCGGCGGATACGCGCTCGGCCGCCTCCCAGATGGCGGTGCGTCCGGTAAGGGTGGAATCCTTGCCGAGGAGCGCGAAGAAGTCATCCACCATGGTATTGTTGGGAACGGACAGGACTGTAATGGCAATCACCAGAGCGGATGCGGCAAGCAAGGCCAGGACCATTGTGCGCATGTGGCGAACCTTCGAGACGCTGCCCCAGACGAACTTGACCATGATCAGCAGGGCGCTGCCGACCACCGCGAACACGAGCGAGGTGGCAGAGCCTGCGATATACTGGAACACAAAGGCGACCGGCACGAAGGCGAGACCAATCAGTCTCAGCGCCAGCGGCTCTTCCTCGTTGAGAAAGGTGCCCAGCGACACGAGGATGACAATCATCATGTGGAAGGCGAGGTAGTTTTTCTGGGCGTAAGGCCCACCGGCCGGCAGGGTGGCGAAGAAGAGAGCAGTGTAAAGTGTGCCGAGCCATGCAGCAAACATGACGACGCGCAGAAACTCGATCGCCCGCAGCCGGGCAGCCAGCAGAACCAGCAGCGTAGGTGTCAGCAGGAGTAGTATGGCGTTCTTTGGCGCTTCGGCAGGGTAGGGGGTCCAGAAGACTGAAAAAGCCCCGAGGATCGGCAACAGGAACAGCGGCCAGGCCTTCACGATGAGCGGAAGCGCTTGCGCGCGGTGCACGATCAGCATGCCGAGCAGGCCGGCAATACAGATATTCCGAATCGGCTGAAACGCATCGATTGGCAGGAAGATCGTAAACATCCAGATCGTGTAGAATGCCTGCTCCCACGCAGGCGCCTTGCGGGCGTCCTCGTACACGTTCACCGGGATGACGCGCGGGGGCTGAAGATGGCTGATCTGCGGATCTGGCAAGGTAGAAAACTCCGGCGTGTGGCCCTGACGTGCAAACGCCATGCCCAAAGGGGAGGGCGGGCGCAGACGGGCCAACTCCGCGCCCGTCCAGTGGGTTAATGGGTAAACAGGACGTTAGGTCCCGGCGGGACGCGCGGCAAGGCGGTGCGGGCGGCAGGCTATTGTGCTCCGGGCCTGTTTCGGTCAGGTGACGGGCATGGTGATGGTAAAGATCTGCGGACTCAAGGATGCGGACCTCGTTGCGTTTGCTGCGCGCGCCGGGGCGGACTGGATCGGGTTCATGTTCCCGCTCAGCCCGCGTCAGGTGACGCTGGCGGCGGCAGAGACGCTGCTCTTGTCCGTCGGCAAGGCCGTCCCGGTCGCGGTGTTGCTGGATCCGCCGGATGATGAGGTGCGGACCGTAATGGCGCTCGGGTTCCCGGTCCTGCAGCTGCACGGGGCCGAGACGCCTGAACGGGTAGCTGAGATAAAGGCGATAACAGGCGCTGAGGTCTGGAAGGTGCTGGGCGTGCGGTCGGCGGCAGACCTGGCGCGGGCGGGCGATTATGGCGCGGCGGACAGGCTTCTGCTGGACGCCAAGCCGCCGGAGGGCGACGCCCAGAAGGGCGGGCATGGGGCAGCGTTCGACTGGGACCTCCTGAAAGGCTGGACAGCGCCCAAACCCTGGCTCCTGGCGGGTGGGCTGACGCCTGAAAACGTGGCCGGCGCGATACGCCAAACTGCCGCGCCTGCCGTGGATGTGTCCTCTGGCGTGGAACGGATACGGGGGTTAAAGGACAGGGAACTGGTGCGCGCCTTCATCCGCGCGGCAAAAGGAACCTAGACAGCCCTGAGCGCGATCCATCGTGCAGCGGGGATCAGAGGACGAATGATGGACTTGCGCAATACCTGGGACAGATGGCCGGATGCGAATGGCCGGTTCGGTGAGTTCGGCGGACGATACGTCGCCGAGACGCTGATGCCCCTCGTGCTGGAGCTTGAGGCCGAGTACCGCAAGGCCAGGCAGGACCCGGCCTTTGCGGCCGAGATGCAGGACCTGTGGACTCACTATGTGGGCCGCCCGTCGCCGCTCTACTTTGCCGAGCGCCTGACCGAGCATTTCGGGGGCGCGAAAATTTACTTCAAGCGCGACGAGCTGAACCACACCGGCGCGCACAAGATCAACAATTGCCTCGGGCAGGTCTTGCTCGCGCGGCGCATGGGCAAGAAGCGGATCATTGCGGAGACAGGCGCGGGCCAGCACGGCGTCGCGACGGCGACGATCTGCGCGCGTTTCGGCCTCGAATGCGTCGTCTTCATGGGCGAGACGGACGTGGAGCGGCAGAAGCCGAACGTGTTCCGTATGCGCCTGCTTGGCGCGAAGATCGTGCCGGTCTCCTCCGGCACAGGCACGCTGAAGGATGCGATGAATGAGGCGCTGCGCGATTGGGTGACGAATGTCGAGACGACGTTCTATTGCATCGGTACGGCGGCCGGACCTCATCCGTACCCGGAGATCGTGCGCGACTTCCAGTCGGTGATCGGCCGCGAAGCGCGCGCGCAGATCCTCGAGCGGGAAGGGCGCCTGCCGGACGCTGTGATGGCATGTATCGGCGGCGGCTCTAATGCCATAGGCCTGTTCCATCCCTTCATCGATGACGAGGGCGTTCGCCTGATAGGCGTTGAGGCAGCGGGATACGGGATCGAGACGGGGATGCACGCGGCAGCGCTGAATGGCGGACGGCCGGGCATCCTGCACGG
Source organism: Hyphomonas sp. (assembly GCA_016124495.1). Classification (GTDB taxonomy): domain Bacteria; phylum Pseudomonadota; class Alphaproteobacteria; order Caulobacterales; family Hyphomonadaceae; genus Hyphomonas. The sequence goes on from WGNP01000004.1 coordinate 15,530, forward strand.
CAACCGGACGTACCTCCTGCAGACCGAGGACGGCCAGATCATTGATGCGCATTCGATTTCTGCCGGCCTCGACTATCCGGGCATTGGGCCGGAGCATGCCTTCCTGCGCGACATGGGCAGGGCAGAGTATCTGTCGTGCACGGATGATGAGGCGCTTGAGGCGTTCCAGCTATGTACGCGCCTCGAAGGCATCATACCGGCGCTGGAGCCCGCGCATGCGATTGCCCGCGTTGGCGAAGTGGCAAAAGATCTGGGCAAGAACGGGCTGATGATTCTCAATCTCTGCGGCCGGGGCGACAAGGACGTGTTCTCCGTGGCGAAAGCACTCGGAGTGGACGTATGACCAGCCTCATCCTTGTCCGGATCACCTGTCCCTCGCGCCGCGTCGCCGAGGATATTGCCGATGCTGCGCTTGAAGGTCGCATTGCGGCCTGCGCCAACCTCGAAGGGCCTGTCACCTCTTCCTATCGCTGGAAAGGTGTGATCGAGCAGTCGTTCGAGTTCATCCTCTGGCTCAAGGGGCCGGAAGCGAACTGGGGGAAGATCGAGGCGCTGGTGACCCGTCTGCATCCCTATGATGTGCCGGCGGTTGTCGCGATGCCGCTGACGCATGTCAGCGACGCTTACGCCGCCTGGGCGCTCGAAAATACGGACGTCTGAGATGGGGCGCACCCGGATTGAAGGCGCCTTTGCCGAGGCGCGCCGCGAAAACCGCGCCGTGCTGGTCGCCTACCTGATGGCGGGCGACCCGGACCTCGAGACGAGCTACGCCGCGCTTTGCGCGCTGCGCGACAATGGCGCCGACATCATTGAGCTCGGCGCGCCGTTCACGGACCCGATGGCAGACGGGGCGGCGATCCAGAAAGCAGGCCTTCGGGCGCTCGCGAACGGCACGAAACTGACCGATGTGATTGCGCTCGCCGCGCGGTTCCGCAAGGATGACCAGACAACGCCGCTGATCCTGATGGGCTATGCCAATCCGGTCCATTCGATGGGGTATGAGACGTTCGCGGATGCGGCGGCCACGGCCGGGATCGACGGTTCGATCATCGTGGATCTTCCGCCCGAGGAGGATGCGCCGCTGCGCGAACTCTACACGCGGCACGGGTTATCGGTGATCCGTCTCGCAACCCCAACGACGGACGAGCACCGCGCTGCCAAGGTGTCCGAAGGCGCCTCCGGCTTTATTTACTTCGTCGCCGTAACGGGCGTGACCGGGGCTGGAAGCGCGGATCCTGCAGCGATTGCAGGGCAGGTGGCGATGGTTAAAAGAGTATCGGGACTGCCGGTTTGTGTCGGTTTCGGTGTAAAAAGTGGTGCACAGGCTGCGGAAATGGCTAAAATCGCAGACGGGGTGGTCGTTGGTTCGGCTTTTGTGGAAAAGGCGGGCGATGCACATGCAACTGGCCGGTTCAAGGCTGCGGCGCCCGCGATGGGCGCACTGGCGCGTGAACTGCGGGTTGCAATCGATTCTGTCCGCAAAGCCTGACTTTGCCGCCAATTCGGGAGTTCCTGACTTATGAACTGGATCAACAAGGTCACGCCGCCTGGCCTCAAGACAATGATGCTGAAGAAGGAGACACCGGACGACCTGTGGGTCAAATGTCCGATCTCCGGAGAGCTGATCTACAAGAGTGACCTTGAGGCAACCTGGAATGTGACACCGGCCGGGGCGCATCTGCGCATCTCGCCGCGCACACGCTTCCGCCTCCTGTTTGATGATGAGCGCTGGGAGCCGGTGTCGCTGCCGCCCGTGCCGCTGGACCCGCTGAAGTTCAAGGATGACAAACCCTATCCCGCGCGCCTGAAGGCTGCGAAGGCGAAGGTCGCCGCGCGCGACCTGAAAGAAACCGAAGAGGGCGGCGCGCCGCTCTTGCAGGAAGACTGCATGGTCGCGGCATATGGCAAGGTCGGCGGCGTGCCGGCGGTCGTGCTGGTGCAGGATTTCGATTTCATGGGCGGCTCGCTCGGCATGGCGGCCGGCGAGGCCTTCATCACCGCGGCGCAACTGGCGCTGGCGCGCAAGTCTTCCTTTGTGGTCTGCACGGCGTCTGGCGGCGCGCGGATGCAGGAGGGCACACTCAGCCTGATGCAGATGCCGCGCACGACACTTGCGATCAACGACCTCGCCGATGCAAGGCTGCCCTATGTGGTGGTGCTGACGGACCCGACTTCGGGCGGTGTTTCCGCCTCGTATGCGATGCTGGGCGATGTGCATATTGCCGAACCCGGCGCGATGATCGCCTTCTCCGGCCCGCGCGTGATCGAGCAGACGATCCGCGAGAGCCTGCCGAAAGGCTTCCAGCGTTCGGAATTCCTGCGCGAGAAAGGTCAGGTCGATATTGTCTGTGACCGGAGGAAACTGAAGGCGACGATTTCGCGGGTGCTGTCGCACCTGTTGCCATTGTCGCACCGCCGGGACGACCGGTCCAACATTATGCTGACACCCCCGAAAACGCATGCCGACAAGCTGCCCCAGCCAAAGGGCGCCGCTGATTGACTGGGAACAGCCCGGCGCTCGACGCCTCGCTGAAGCGGTTCGAGGGTCTCTATCCTGATGTTATCGAGCTTTCGCTCGGGCGCGTGCTTGCGGCGCTCGAAGCTTTGGGCCGTCCGCAGGACAGGCTGCCGCCAGTCATCCATGTGGCGGGCACCAACGGCAAGGGGTCGACCTGCGCCTTCATGCGCTCGATGGCCGAAGCCGCCGGCTTATCCGTGCACGTGTTTACCTCGCCGCATCTGGTGCGCTTCAACGAGCGCATCCGGCTGGCGGGGAACCTGGTAGATGACGCACGTTTGATCGGCTGGCTGGACCGCACCTTTGACGCGATCGGAAGCGGGCAGATCACGCATTTCGAGGCGACAACGGCTGCAGCGATCCTCGCCTTCTCTGAAGTGCCGGCCGACTTGCTCATTCTCGAGGTTGGCCTTGGCGGCCGGTTTGATGCCACCAACGTGATCGATTCGCCGGCACTGTCGGTGATTACGCCGGTGGATTTTGACCACAAGGCGTTCCTGGGTTCGGACCTGCGCTCGATTGCCGGCGAGAAGGCCGGCATAATCAAGAAGGGGCGCCCGGTCCTCTCGGCGATCCAGCGCAAGGTCTGCGAAGATGTGATTTCCAAAAAGGCAGCGGCGGAGGGCGCGCCGCTCTACCGGCTGAAGACGCATTTCGTTGATGCCATGCCGGAAGACCTCGCGCTGATCGGCGAGCACCAGCGCTCGAACGCGGCGCTGGCGGCAATGGCAATGCAGTTGTTTGGCAATTCCGTCCGTGTGCCGCAGGAAGCGATTTTTCGCGGTGCGCGCGAGGCCAAGTGGCCGGCGCGGATGCAGCGGCTGAAGCCGGGGCCGGTGACGGCGATGGCTAAGGGCTGCGACGTCTGGCTCGACGGCGGGCACAATCCGCATGCGGCGCGCGCGATCGCGCGGCATCTCAATTCACTCGGCGGCAAGACCGCGCTGGTCACCGCAATGCTGGCGAGCAAGGATTCGGTCGGCTTCTTCATGCCGTTCCGCTACCTGAAGCCGCCGGTGTTCACGATGCCTAACGCGGCAGGGCATATCGGGGCGGACCCTTTGCAGCTGGCAGAGGCCGCGCACACTGCCGGGCTGGAGGCGACGGCGTGCGCAGGCCTCGCAGACGCGATGCACGCGGCCGCTGCGAGCGGCGCAGACCGGGTGCTGATCTGCGGGTCGCTGTATCTGGCGGGCATCGTGCTGCGCGAGAATGGAGACCCTCCTGAGTAGGGGCGCGGGGCGCAGGCTTGCGCCGGCATTTGCGCGCGCCTCACGCGGGCAAAATCAACGCGGTGTAAAATACCTGCCGGAACACACGTGCGTCCTTCCGGCCCGGGCGCATGTTCAGCGCATGATCCCCGCGCCTGCGCACCCGGAAAAAGGCCCTGCCTGAACGCCAGACTGTTCAATTCGCCCCCTCACCTCTGTTTCAATCACTCAAGCCACGGCCTGAGGTATCAACCCTCCTTGGCCCGGAGCCGAGTGGATTGACCTTTCCAGGAGCGCGCCAAATTGACCCTGACGTAAGCGTCAACTCTTGCGCGCTGGGCGCCGCGACGGTAGGGACGGCGCACTTTTCTAGTCCACAGTCATAAACCAGCCTGGGAGCGCCCGCATGAAGGTTCTCGTGCCCGTCAAGCGCGTCATCGATTATAACGTGAAGGTCCGCGTCAAGCCGGACCAGACCGGGGTCGATCTCGCCAACGTCAAGATGTCGATGAACCCCTTCGACGAGATTTCGGTCGAAGAAGCCGTGCGGATGAAGGAAGCGGGCATCGCGACCGAGGTCGTGGTGGTCTCCATCGGACCGCAACAGGCGCAGGAAACCATCCGCACCGCGCTCGCGATGGGGGCAGACCGGGGCATCCTGATCAAGACCGATGCGATGGTTGAGCCGCTGGCGGTGGCGAAACTGCTGGCGAAAGTCGTGGCTGACGAGAAGCCGGATCTCGTGCTCTTGGGCAAGCAGGCGATTGACGACGATTCCAACCAGACCGGCCAGATGCTGGCGGCGCTGCTGGACTGGCCGCAGGGCACGTTTGCCTACAAGATCGAGAAAGACGGCGATGCGCTGAAAGTGACCCGCGAAGTTGATGGTGGCCTGCAGACCGTAAAGCTTCAGACCCCGGCCGTCGTGACCGTGGACCTGCGCCTCAACGAGCCGCGCTATGCCTCGCTGCCCAACATCATGAAAGCGAAGAAAAAAGAGATCTCAGAGAAGTCGCCCGCCGATTACGGCGTCGACATTACCCCGCGCCTGACGGTGGTGAAGGTGACCGAGCCCGCCGCCCGTTCGGGCGGCGTGAAGGTTGAAGATGTGGCGGCCCTGGTCGCGAAACTCAAAACGGCAGGAGCTGTCTGATGGCTGTCCTCGTAATTGCAGAACACGCCCATGGTGCGCTGTCGGACGCGACGCACAAGGTCGTCACCGCCGCCTCGAAATTCGGCGGGGATGTGGATGTGCTGGTCGCTGGAGAGAATGCTGGCGCCGTGGCGCCGGCCGCCGCGAAGATTTCCGGCGTGCGCAAGGTGCTGAAAGCGGAAGGCGAGACCCTGCGCAAGCAGACCGCCGAAGCGATGGAAGCGCTCGTGGTGCCGCTGATGGCGGGCTATGACGCCGTGTTTATCGCCGCCACGACTACGGGCAAGAACATTGCACCGCGCATCGCGGCGAAGCTCGACGTGATGCAGCTTTCGGAAATCGTTGAAGTCGTGGACCAGTCGACGTTCGTGCGTCCGATCTACGCGGGCAACGCGATCATGACGGTGAAGTCTTCGGATGCGAAGAAGGTGATCACCGTGCGAGGCACGGCGTTCCCGGCCGCCGGAAATGACGGCTCGGCTTCGGTTGAGGACCTTGCAGCCCCGGCTGCGCAGTCCAAGTCCGAATTCGTGTCGGAAGAGATGGTGAAGTCGGACCGGCCGGAACTGACTGCCGCCAAGCGCATCGTCTCGGGCGGACGCGCGCTTGGATCGTCGGACAAGTTCAAGGAAGTGATCATTCCGCTGGCGGACAAACTGGGCGCCGCCGTCGGTGCTTCCCGCGCCGCCGTGGACGCTGGCTATGCGCCGAACGACTACCAGGTCGGCCAGACGGGCAAGATCGTTGCCCCGGAACTCTATATCGCCGTCGGCATCTCGGGCGCCATCCAGCACCTCGCCGGCATGAAGGATTCCAAGATCATCGTCGCGATCAACAAGGACGAGGAAGCGCCGATCTTCCAGGTGGCCGATTACGGCCTCGTGGCGGACCTGTTCGTCGCCGTACCCGAACTGACCAAGGCGATCTGATCCGGGACCGGCCGGAGTTCAGGCAAGCCCGCACGTTCAAGGCGTGCCGGGCGGCCTTTCACAGGCCGTCCGGTCCGGGCGGCCAAGCCCCTTTCTGGCCGTGCCATTTCGCAGTGAAGTAGTCGGTCCAGGGTTGCTCGGACCCGTCGAGCAACACCCGTGCATGGATCTTGAGGAGACCAGACCGCCATTGAACTTCGAGCTTCTGCTCGCCTTCCGGAAAATACCAGGTGGTTTCGTAGATGGTCTTCCAGCGCCAGATCACATCTCCGGTGGAGAGATGCGCGCGGACCAGTTCGCCGTCGACTGTGATGCGCTCCTGGCTGAAGAGCTCTGGCAGGTTGACGGCATTTTCGACTACGATGGTGTGGTTGCCGCGCTGGAACTCCCAACGCTGTCCGTGAAGAAGCAAGGTGTTTGACGCCATCGTGATCATCGGTCGCGGCCTTTCTGACTGAACGGACTTGTGGGCGGGCGGTTGCTTTTCAAGGTCGCAAGCGAGCCGACCTGTCATCGGGGACGATCGAACAGGGCCCGCATCCGGCGCGCAGATAGCGAAGCCGTAGTGCATTCCGGCGCTTTGCTGCGCTGCACAAGCAGGTATAAACTGCGCGTTCAACAGGTGTTCAGGGGTTGGTCCATGGCGGAAATCAGGACAGTCGGCGTGATCGGCGCCGGACAGATGGGCAACGGCATCGCGCATGTTTCGGCCTTGGCCGGGTACGAGGTCGTGCTGACGGATGTGTCGGAAGAGGCGCTCGCAAAGGGGCTCGCGGCCATTGAGGCGAATATGACGCGGCAGGTGTCGCGGCAGGTAATCACGCCGGACGACCTCAAGGCGGCGCTGAAGCGGATACGTCCGTCGGCGGACATCAGGGCGCATGCGGCCTGCGATCTTGTGATCGAGGCGGCGACCGAGAAGCGCGAACTCAAGGAACAGATCTTCCGGGCAGTCAGCGAAGTCGTGCCGCCGCATGCGTTCCTGGCGACCAATACCTCATCCATCTCAATCACCCGGCTCGCGTCCGTGACGAACCGTCCGGAGCGGTTCATCGGCCTGCATTTCATGAACCCGGTGCCGCTGATGAAGCTGGTCGAGGTGATCCGTGGTCTGAATACGGACCAGGAGACATTCGAGACCGCAATCACCTATGCCAAGCGGATCGGCAAGACGACCACGAATGCGGAGGACTACCCGGCCTTCATCGTCAACCGTGTACTGATGCCGATGATCAATGAGGCGATCTATACGCTCTATGAAGGTGTTGGGAATGTCGAGTCGATCGATACCGCGATGCGGCTCGGCGCCAACCATCCGATGGGGCCGTTGCAGCTGGCGGATTTCATCGGCCTTGATACGTGCCTGTCGATCATGCAGGTGCTGCATGACGGGCTCGCCGACACGAAGTACAGGCCATGTCCGCTGCTGGTGAAATTCGTGGAGGCTGGCTGGCTCGGCAAAAAATCCGGCCGGGGTTTCTATGATTACTCAGGCGACCATCCGGTGCCGACGCGCTGAAGTCTTAAGCTTTCAGTAACCCTCTCTGAGCTCCCCTGCCTTCTAACACTAAGTTTGAGAGGAGCCCGACATGACCATCCGTGCACCGCTGAATTACCTGGCCGGGGGCGCGGTCCTGCTCGCGATCGTGGTGGGCTGCGGGTATTATACGTCGCAGGCGCCCGCAGCCTCGGCCGCCATCGCGGCAACCGAAGTGCCGCTCACGGTCTACTGGTCGGATGGAGATTCCGGGCGGCTCTCAGACGGCACGAAGTTCCGTCTCTACGGCATCGATTCTCCCGAGACCGGCTCGATGAAGCAGCGCGGCGGCGCAAAATGCGAGAGCGAGCGTGCACTCGGCTTCGAGGCCAAGGAAGCGGCGCTGGAGCTTACCCGCGGCAAGGAAGTCACCGTCAGCGAGGTGCGCGGAACAGACCGGTATGAGCGCACGGTCCTGCGCCTCGATCTGGAGGGAAAGGACCTGGCGGCGCTGCTGGTGGCCGGCGGAACGCACCGGGCCTGGGACTATGACGGGGGCGAGAAGAAGCCGGACTGGTGCGCCGGCGCGGCGGGCTGAAGGCTTGCGTTCGGGCGCTCACGGGCTAGCGTCGCTACAGCGATAGGGAGCAGGCCATGCGGCAATTCTGGATTTCGGGAAGCCTGGCGCTTTTGCTCATCCTGACAGGGTGTGGCGAGACAGACGCGCCGCGCGGCGAGCCCTATTTCGAGAAACCGGCTTCGCAGGAGGCACGCGATGTGCTGGGCGAGGTTGACCCGTCTGAATTGCCAGCCTCGCAACGCGCGGCGCTTGCATATGCGTATGCGGTTACGGCGGCCGCGCTGTTCAAGGGGGGCGATGATGCGGGCGGGGCTGTGCATGCGGCGTATCTGGATCCAGCGGCGCATGCCGGGCTGATGGTCGGCCTGGATACGCTGGGTTTCGATGCCGCCGCAGTCGAGGCTGTCAGGGCCGCGCCGCAGGATGAAACGGCGCTTGCGGCAATGGACGCGATGCTCGCGGCGCTGCGTCCGAATGCGTCGGGAGACGTCAAGGAGACGACCGGTTTCCTGATGAAGTCCCTGGGCGTGGCCTATGAAGCCGGGGCCGATGCGGGAACGATCTCCAATGTAGAGGCCTACCAGACCGCCTACGGACTGGCCGTTACGGCGCGGGATATCGTTGCCGCACAAGAAGACGCAGCTTACGGTGACCTGCGGCTCGAGCTGGAAATCCTGGTGCGGATGTGGCCGGGCAAGGGGCCGGCGGCGACGTCCACGCCGGCGCCGGATCTGGAGATGGCGCAGGCGCTGTTGAATATAAAGCTAGCGCTTGCGCGCCTGCCTTAGGGCGGCGTCGATAAACTGAACGGCTTCCGAGGCGGCCCAGTCGGCTTCGCCGGACATGCGCGCCAGCTCAATGCCGTCGGGGCCATAGAGGATCGTGGTCGGGAAGCCCTGGACATTGGCGCCGTAGACGATGTCGCCCCGGTCGAGGGGTGCGTGGCGGAAGGCAATGCTGGCGGCGCCCAGTTCGGTGAGGCGGCGTTTGGCGTAGTCCACGTCCTCATCGGAATCGATGCTGATGGCGACAACTTCGAACGCGTCCCCGCCGCGCGCCTTCTGGAGCGCGCCGAGCGCCGGCATTTCCTTCTCGCAGGGCGCGCACCAGGTCGCCCAGTAGTTTACGAGGATGGTCTTGCCCTTGAAACTGGCGAGCGTGACTTCGGCGCCGGATGCATCGTCGAAGGTGCCTTCGGGGACGGATTGGCCGGCGGATGAGAAGTCGAGCCGCTCAAGCGTGCCGGTCGCATAGCGCTCGAGAGGGTTCGAAGGCGGTTTGCCGCCGGATGCGCTGATCAGCACATAGACAACAGCGGCAAGGGCGACCAGAAAGAGGCCGGAAAAGACATAGCGGTTCATGCGGGGTGTCGTCTCCGTGCGGCTGGTTTCGAGGATATGGCGATGAATTCAGGTAAAGGCCAGACAATGTGGGGTGGCCGTTTTGCCGCAACGCCATCGGCCATCATGAACGAGATCAATGCCTCGCTGGATGTGGACCGGCGGATGGCGCAGGAGGATCTGGCCGGGAGCCGGGCGCATGCCGACATGCTGGCCGAAATGGGCATCCTCAGCGTTGCCGACAACGAAGCCATCCAGGGCGGATTGGACGCCATTTCCGCTGAGATGCGCGCGGGCATGTTTCCTTTCCGGCCCGAACTCGAAGACATCCACATGAACGTTGAGGCGCGTCTGAAGGAGCTTATCGGCGAGCCCGCCGGGCGGCTGCACACCGCACGCTCGCGCAATGACCAGGTGGTGACGGATTTCCGGCTCTGGACGCGCGGCGCGCTGGAGGAGACGAGCCATCTGGTGACCGCGCTGCAAGGCGCGCTGGTGCGCCGGGCCGGCGACAACGTGGCGACCTTCATGCCGGGCTTTACCCATTTGCAGACCGCTCAGCCGGTCACGCTGGGCCATCACCTGCTCGCCTATGCCGAGATGCTGGAGCGGGACCGGACGCGGCTGCTGGACTGCGCCGTGCGGCTCAACGAAAGCCCGCTCGGCGCGGCGGCGCTCGCCGGAACCGGGTTTCCGATCGACCGGGACATGACGGCGGAGGCGCTCGGCTTTGCCCGGCCGATGGCGAACTCCCTGGACGCCGTGGGTTCGCGTGATTTTGCGCTGGAAGCGCTGAGCACGCTGTCGATTGCGGCGACGCACCTGTCGCGGCTCGCGGAAGAGATCGTGCTATGGACAAGCCCGCAGTTCGCCTTTGCCGTGTTGCCGGATGAATGGTCGACGGGGTCTTCGATCATGCCGCAGAAGCGCAATCCGGATGCCGCGGAACTGATCCGGGCGAAGGCCTCGCTGATCACGGGATTGTTTTCGGCGCTGCAGGGGGCCGTGAAAGCGCTGCCGCTGGCCTATGCCAAGGACCTGCAGGACGACAAGCGGCTGACGTTTGAAGCCTTTGACACGTACAATCTGTGCGCACGGGCGATGGCCGGGATGGTGGATACGATCCGCTTCAAGCCGGAGGCCATGCTGGCGGCGGCGGGGAAGGGGTATTCGACGGCGACTGACCTGGCGGACTGGCTGGTGCGGGAACTCGGCCTGCCGTTCCGGGACGCGCACCATGTGACCGGGCGGATCGTCGCCCTGGCCGAGGAAAAAGGCGTGGAACTTGCGGCGGTTTCGCTCGGCGACATGCAGAAGGTGCATTCCGCAATCACCGAAGATGTCTTCAATGTGCTGACGGTCGAGGCGTCTGCCTCATCCCGGACATCATATGGCGGCACAAGCCCTGTTCGGGTCGCGGAACAGGTGGCACAGTGGAAACAGAGATTGCGACTGGAGTGATGACGATGAAAAGGCTTCTGGGCGCTGCAGCAGCGCTTCTCCTTCTGGGGGGTGTGTCGGCTTGCGGGCTGACGGGCGATCTCAAACGCCCCGGCCCGCTTATCGGGAACCCGAATAATGTGGATCCGGCGTCCCTGCCGGACGCCGAGAACAAAAACCTGCCGCAACTGCCGGACCGCCCGTCTGAACCTGCCGATGAACAGGCCGAAGACGAACTGCTGGGTGGGCCAGACACCTGATGCGCTCGCGGGCGCTTCTTGCGGCTGGCGCTGCGCTGTTGCTGGCAGCCTGCCAGACGGTGCCGGCAGAGCCGGTGATCACGCTCGCCGAGGCGGCTGAGCCCGCGCCGGTTGGCGTGGCGGTCCCTGTCAGCGCGAACCCCGCCGAGGGCATGATGGAGAATGATTGGGGTGGTGAAGTGCCGCAATCCAGGCCGGCCGGCGACGTCAACGAAGGCGGCCTCGGCGACCTCGAATAGCCCCGGAGCAAGGATGCATCATTTCAGCTATTCCGGGGGCCGCCTTCACTGCGAAGGTGTGGACCTTGAAGCCATCGCCTCGGCGGTCGGCACGCCATGCTATGTCTATTCGAGCGCCACGCTGGTGCGCCATGCGCAGGTGATCGCTGAGGCCTTCCGCGGGCAGCGAGCGCTTATTGCTTATTCGGTAAAGGCCAACGGCAATCTCGCCGTGCTCGCAACCCTGGCCGGGCAGGGCTGCGGCGCGGATGTGGTCAGCGGCGGCGAATTGCTCCGGGCACGGAAGGCCGGCATTCCGGCCTCACGGATCGTGTTCTCGGGCGTGGGCAAGACGGCGGCAGAAATGGCGCTGGCGCTGGAGCAGGGAATCCATCAGTTCAATGTAGAGAGCGCGGGCGAACTGCGCGTGCTTTCGGACGTCGCCGCCCGGCTGGGCAAGACGGCGCCGATTGCGCTGCGCGTCAACCCCGATGTGGCGGCCGGTGGGCATCCGAATATTTCCACCGGCAAGTCCGGCGACAAGTTCGGCGTGCCCTGGGGCGAGGCCGAAGCACTCTATGCTGAAGCGGCGAGCCTGCCAGGCATCAAGGCCGTAGGCGTGGACGTACATATCGGCAGCCAGATTGGCGACCTTGCGCCGATGCGGGCTGCCTTCGAAAAGGTTGTTGCCCTCGCGCTGCGCCTGCGCGGCCAGGGGCATGAAATCCGCCGCATCGATGTCGGCGGCGGGCTGGGTATTCCGTACAGGGAGGGGGATGCGCCTGCGCCGCCCTCCGCCTATGCGGCCATGATTTCCGAAGTGACGGCCGGGCACGGCTTTGACGTGATTCTCGAGCCCGGGCGTGTGATTGCGGGCAATGCCGGCGTGCTGCTGGCGACGGCGCTCTACGAGAAGGAGGCGCCGGACCGGACCTTCCTGATCCTCGACGCGGGGATGAATGACCTGATCCGCCCGGCGCTCTACGGCGCGCATCATGATATTCTGCCGCTTGCCGAACCGAAGGCAGGTCAGGCGCAGAAAACCTATGACGTGGTGGGGCCGATCTGCGAGTCGACCGACAAGTTTGCCTCTGGCCGCACTTTGCCGGAAGTGAGCGCGGGCGACCGGCTCGCGTTCATGTCGGCCGGGGCTTACGGCGCGGTCCTGTCGTCCGGCTACAATGCGCGTCCTTTGGTTCCGGAAGTGCTGGTCGATGGCGACCGGTTCGAGATCGTCCGCAGGCGGCCCAGTTTTGAGGAATCGGTTGAACTGGAGAAAGTGCCGGAGTGGCTTACGACGGCGGCCTGACACAAATTGCGGCCAAGGTTGCCGCAACGCAGCGTCGCCTCACGCTGCTGGCGCTGGGGCGTGCTTTCTGGCCCGTGTTCGTTCTGCTCATGCTGTTCCTGGCCGCGGCTCTGTCCGGCGGGTTCGACCGGCTCGACAAGATTTCCGCGGCGCTGATTACGCCGGTGCTGCTGATCGCGGGCGCCTTGGCGACCTGGCGCGGATTGCAGAGCTACGAGCGGCCGGACGAATCCGAAGCAGCACGGCTGCTGGAAGCCCCCTCCGAGCTGCGCCCCCTCACATCGCTGAAGGACCGGCCCGCGCATCCGTCTGCGGCGGCGTCCGGCCTTTGGCAGGCGCACCGGGCAAGGTTGCTCGCGGAGCTGCAGAACCTTCGGCTTCCGCGATTCGGGGCGGCCTGGAAGGCGCTTGACCCTTACATGCTGCGCGCCGTTCTGCCCGCGGCCGTGATTGTGTTCGCGGTGCTGGCCGGCGGCGATGGTCCGGGCCGGGTGCTGCGGGCGCTGTTCCCGGACTATGGGGCGCTGGTCGGCGCCGACAAGATGATTGTCGAAGCCTGGGTCACGCCGCCGGAACATACCGGGCGTCCGCCTATCTTCCTGAAGCCCGGCAGCGAGGATGTTCGAGTGCCGAAGGGTTCGGAAGTGACCTTGCGCACGGAAGCGGCTTCTGCGCCGCGCCTCGTGATGAAAGGGGCGCGTGACAAGGGCGCGAAGTTTACCGCAACGCCGGATGACGCCTGGGAAGCCAAGGCGACCATCACCGGTGATACGCGCATCAGCGTCCGCTGGTGGGGCGAGCGGGCGAGCTACAGCTTCAATGTGCTGCCGGATGCGATCCCGGACATCGAGTTTGTCGGGCTGCCAGCGCCAGGCGCGCAGGACCGCGTGAAGTTCGCCTGGAAGGCGCAGGATGATTACGGCATCGCCAGTATCGACCTCGCGATCCGGTTGCGCGAGCCGCATCCGGCGGCGCCGGACGCCGAAGAGCGCGTGCCCGTGCCGATGCCGGGCGCTGCGGGCGCCAAGGAAGCGAACGCGACCGTCGAGCTTGATCTGACGCGCCATCCCTGGGCGGGCCTTGCAGTGGACCTGCAGCTCGTCGCGCTGGACGGCGAAGGGCAGGAGGGCCGCAGCGAAAGCGTATCTTACATCCTTCCTGAAAAGCTGTTCCTTGATCCGCTCGCCCGGGCCACGCAGGAGGCCCGCGTGACCGTTCTGCGCGAGCCGCGCGACTATGCGCCTGAGGGAAAGAATGATCTGGCGCTGCGCGACGGATCGATCAACACGGCGGCCACAGGAAGGCTGGGCGCGGCGCCGGAGGGCATCCGCCAGGGTGTGCTGATGCTGGAATCCATCACCTACAAGGGCGAACAGTTCATCGACGACCTTGCAATCTTCATGGGCCTGCAGATGGCTGAGAGCACGCTGGTCGCGGCCGGCTCGAAAGCCGAAGCGGACGCGGTCGATCCCCTGCTATGGGCGATTGCGCTGAAGCTGGAATATGGCAGCGCGGCGGACGCAGCGCGGCGGCTGGAAGCGGCGCGGGCTGCGCTGGAGCGCGCGCTGCGGGACGGGGCTCCGGAGGAGGAAATCCGCAGGCTGATGGAAGCGTTCCGCGACGCGGCCAATGAATACATGGCCGCGAAGATGGCGGAGGCGATTGCCAACGGGCTGGACGCGCCGGAGTCCACCGAAGACAGCCAGGCGCAGGCGGGTGGTGAAGGGCTCGGCGGTCAGGACTTCGAGGACATGCTGAACGCCCTGCAGGACCTGACCGAGACCGGCGCAAGCGATCAGGCGCGCCAGCTGCTCTCCGACATCACCAACATGCTCGAAAATCTCGAGTTCCAGCAGGGCGGCGAAGGGCAGCAGGGACAAGGGATGCCCGGCGAGCAGGCCGATGGCGGGGAGAGCGAATTGCCGCCCGAGGAGCAGGAGCTGACGGATGCGATGCGGCGCCTGTCAGAACTGCTGCGTGAGCAGCGCCAGCTGAACGATGACACCCTCGCCCAACAGCGCGGCGAGCAACCGTCCGGGCAGGGCGGTACGCCGCCGCCGTTTGGCTCGCCGGGTGGCGAAGGCGCGGATGAAGGCGGCGGCGGGCAGCAGGAAGGCAGCGGCATCGGCCGCGGCGAGCAGCCCGGTGAAAGCGGCGCTGGCGCCGGCGAGGAGGGCGAACCTCAGGACGGCGATCAGGGCGGGGGCCAGCAGGGTGGCGGCACACTGGCGGAGCGCCAGGCGGAACTTGGCCGGTTGGTCCAGGAGTTTGCACGCCGGAGCGGCGAAGCCGCGGGGGGCGGCGAAGGCGGCACGGGCGCGCAGGTTGATCCGGGCGCCATGTCGGCGATCCGCGACGCGCAGCGCCGGGCCGAGCAGGCGCTCGAGAACGGTAATGAAGGCCGCGCGATCCTCGAGCAGGAGCGCGCGACACAGCTGATGTCAGAGGTCGCGCGCGACATGGCGGGCGCGCTCGACAGCCTGCAGGCCGAGCGGCGCGGTGAGCAGGCGGGCGGGGAGGACCCGATGGGCCGTTCGCTGATGGGCGCCGGCAATGATGGCAAGGGTGTGAACATTCCCGACGAGTCCGAGCGCCAGCGCGCCAAGGATATCCTTGATGAACTCCGCCGCCGCTACAACGAGGCGGAGGACGAGGAAGAGCGCGAGTATCTGAGGCGCCTGCTCGACCGGTTCTGAACCGCTTGCGCACCGCCGCGTTCCCTGACTTGATGCAAGAAAACGGGAGGAGCAGGTCGTGGCGCAGCGCTGGGAGTACACCAAGGGCCTCAAGGATATCGGCAACGGGCTGTATGCCTGGCTGCAACCCGATGGCGGCTGGGGCTGGTCAAATGCGGGGCTGATCCGTGACGGCGAGGCTTCACTGCTGGTCGATACGCTTTTCGACATGACCCTGACGCGGGACATGCTGTCCGCGATGGAGGATGCGACCGGGATCGGCGCGGGCAAGATCGCCACCATCGTCAACACGCATGCGAACGGCGACCATTGCCACGGCAACGGATGTTGTCCGCAGGCGGAAATCATTGCCAGTGAGGCGAGCGCGCGGGAAATGGCCGAGGTGCCGCCTGCTACCTTGGCCATGTTCAAGGCGGCGGGTGCGAAGCTTGGCCCGGCAGGCACTTACTTCGCCGATGTGTTTGCACCGTTTGATTTCGAGAATGTTGAGGAGCGCGCGCCGACGAAGACCTTTTCCGGCGCGATGGACATGAAGGTCGGTGACAAAGCGGTGCGGCTGATCGAGGTGGGTCCGGCGCATACCGGCGGCGATGTGCTGGTACATGTGCCGGGGGACAAGGCGGTGTTCACGGGCGACATCCTGTTCATCAATGGCACGCCGCTGATGTGGGCGGGGCCGGTCGCAAACTGGATCCGCGCCTGCGAGACGATCATTGCGATGGATGTGGACATCATTGTGCCGGGGCATGGTCCTATCACGGACAAGGCCGGAGTTCGCCGCGTGGCGGATTACCTGGCTTACGTCGACAGGGAGGCCCGCAAGCGGTTCGAGGCCGGATTGCCCGTGCGTGAGGCAGCGCTGGATATCGCGCTGGGTGATTTTTCGAGCTGGGGCGATGGCGAACGGATCGCGGTGAATGTCGACAGTCTCTACCGGGAGTATCGCGGCGACGGGAAGGTCACGCCGGTGATCGAGCTGTTCGCGCTGATGGCGCAAGTCCGCGACGCGCGTCGCTAAAGCTAGCGATCTGATGGAATCAGATCGCTTGCTTTCGCTTTTTGATTGGTCGTAAATACCTGCGCTCAACCGGTATGCACTTGAGAGCAATTTGCTAGTGCAGCTTGAGCTTGGGCCGCACAACCTGGTTCACATGGCCCATCAGGATCATACCGAGACCTCGGATTAATCCGTGGATCGCCATCAGGTGCATCCGGTAAAGCGAAATATAGACGAAGCGGGCGAGATGGCCTTCGATGGCCATGCGGCCGCCCACGAGGTTTCCCATCAGTGTGCCTACGGTCGCATAGCGGCTGATCGATATCAGTGAGCCTTTGTCCTCATAGGTGAACGCCTTGAGCGGCTTCTGTTCGATCAGGGCACGGATATTGTTATACGCGGTGCCGGCCATCTGGTGGGCGCTCTGGGCGCGGGGCGGCACAGGACGGTCTGCGCCCGGCGGCGTATACGAGGCGCAGTCACCGATGGCGAAGATGCGGTCATCGCGCGTCGTCTGCAGCGTATCCTTCACGAGCAGCTGATTGGAGCGGTTCGTTTCGAGACCCGCAATGTCCTTGAGGAAGTCCGGCGCTTTCACGCCGGCCGCCCAGACTTTCAGGTCAGCGGGGAACACCTTCCCGTCCCGGGTTTCGATAGCCTCAGGTGTGACGCGCGAGACCTGCGCGCCGGTGACGACTTCCACGCCGAGGGCTTCGAGTTCGCCTTGGGCTGCTTCCGCCAGTTTTTCCGGAAGGGCCGGCAATATGCGCGGGCCTGCTTCGAGGAGGCAGACCTTGAGACGCTTCTCGTCGAACACTTCGAGGCCGTAATAGCGCAGCGCCGATGCCGAATTGTAGAGTTCGGCGGCAAGCTCCACACCAGTTGCGCCGCCGCCGACGATGGCTACCCGCACATATTCGTCTGCCTGCGGATCGAGACTGAGCCGGCGCGAGCAGCGCAGGCACTGGTTCAGGAGGCGCTGGCGGAACGAATCGGCATCGCGGCGGCTTTCAAGCGACAGGCAGTTCTCCTTGACCCCCTCAACACCGAAATCGTTCGACACGGAGCCGAGGGCCAGGACAAGATAGTCATAGCGGATGCGGTGCTCGCCCATCAGCTCCGAGCCGTCCACGTCCAGGAGGGGCGAGACGATCACCTGGCGGTTGGCGCGGTCGATGCCCTTGAGTGCGCCCTGGAAGTAGCGATAGCCCCAGCGGTGGGCATGGGCGCCGTAACCGACCTCATCGAGGTTTGCATCCAGCGAGCCGGCGGCGACTTCGTGGAGCAGGGGTTTCCAGATATGCGTCCGGTTGCGCTCAAGCAGGATGATGTCGAACTTCTCGCGGCCATACCGTGCGCCCAGCCGGGCTGCGAGCTGCAACCCGCCGGCCCCGCCTCCGACGACGACAATCTGGATCTTCAACCCGCGCATTCGCCCAGCATATGGCCCGAACGGTAAAGAAGGAAATAGCGATCTCGATCAACGGTTTGCGCCGGGCACCCATTTGACATCGTCGGCCCCGTCATTGTTGGCCGCGCGCCCGGCGACGAACAGCCAGTCCGACAGCCGGTTGATGAAGGCGAGGGCGACGGCGTTCACCGGCTCCTCCGGCAGTGCGGAGAGTTCTGCGATCTGGCGCTCTGCACGCCGGCACAGGGTTCGGGCCACATGGAAGTATGCCGAAAGGGCCGATCCGCCGGGCAGAATGAAGCTGTCAAGCGGCGGGATCACCGCGTTCATTGCGTCGATTTCGGTCTCGAGGCGGGTGACCTGTGACCCGATGATGCGCAGCGGGGTCCATTCCAGGACGCGGCCCCGGTCGGGTGTTGCGAGGTCTGCGCCGAGATCAAACAGGTCGTTCTGGATGCGGCGGATGGCGACGAGCATGTCACCCCTGGCCTCCAGGGCAGCGACGCCGAGGGCGGCGTTCAGCTCGTCTACGGTGCCATAGGCCGCCACGCGCGGATGCCATTTGGGCACCACTTCGCCGGTCGAAAGGCGTGTTTCGCCGGTGTCTCCGGTGCGGGTGTAGATCTTGTCGAGCCTGACCATGCGGGCGCTCCCTTGTCTATCCGCCGAACTTGATGGCGCCGGCGACGATGCCCAGCAGGACGAGGAAGCCAATGGCGGCGGCCTGGAGGATAACGCGCAGGCGCATCAGCTGGTTTGAACGGCTGGCCTGCTTCTCATCGCGCCGCGCGAGGTTGGCGATGCCCACCAGCAGCACGACGACGATCGCGGCGAGGAGAATGTAGAAGCCGATGGTCAGGGTGCTTTGCATGGGACTTTAGCCTTTTCGTGGAGTTTCAGGCAGGACCATAGACCGGGCCCGCTGTTCCGGCGCTGCTGCATCCGGTCGCGGCGGTGTCAGGTTTCATTTTCGAGCCGGGCGGCAAGGGCCTCGACCCGGCTGGCCATGGTCAGCAGCAGCTCTACCGCGCGCGCCTCCGTATCCGGCCGGGCTGAGACGCCGCGCCGGGCGCTGTCGAGTTCATCGAGCAGGGCCAGCGCAGTGATCAGCAGCAGGCGTTCATCGCCGATATCGCCGACCGCACCGGCTATCTGGCCGACGCGGGCATCCAGTTGCCCGGCGAGGCGCTGGATGCGCATTTCCTGCCCCGGCGCGCAGGCGATGGAGAAGTTGCGGCCCCGGAGCGTGATGTCAGCCTTGGCCAAGCGTCAGTCCTCCTTGCCGAGCGCGGCGCGGACTTCTTCGATGGCGGAGCTCAGGGCGAGGCTCGCCTCATCGGCGAGGGCCTGGAGTTCCTGTTCCCGCGCGAGGGACTGGTCGAGAGCATCGGCAAGGCTGGCCCGGTCGGTGACCAGCGCCGCGATCTCGGCGCGCAGTGCGGCCGGGTTGCCGGTACGCAAAAGGTGCGCCTCGAGCGCCAGTTCCAGGCGCTTGAGGGCGGTTTCGAGGCGCAGGGCGGCCGTGTCGGGGTCGGTCATGACGTTTCTGGACTAACTGGAATGACTACGCCCGCCAAGCGCCTTGACGGTTCGGGACAAGTCTGGCCTAGCACGAAGGGCGAAAAACTCCGGGAGATCAGCAGAATGGCTGTCACAAATCGCGACATGGCGAATGCGATTCGGGCCTTGTCCATGGACGCCGTGGAAGCGGCAAAATCGGGCCATGTCGGCTTGCCCTTGGGCATGGCGGATGCGGCGACGGTGCTGTTCCGGAAGTTCCTGAAGTATGATCCGCGCGACCCAGCCTGGCCTGACCGGGACCGGTTCGTCCTGTCCGCGGGCCATGGCTCGATGCTGATCTACTCGCTGCTTCACCTGACCGGCTATACCTCGGTGACCCGTGACGACATCCGCAATTTCCGCCAGCTGGGCGCGAAGACGCCGGGGCATCCGGAAAACTTCATCACGGCCGGTGTCGAGACGACGACGGGCCCCCTGGGGCAGGGCATCGCGACGGCGGTCGGCATGGCGATCGCGGAGCGCCACCTGAATGCGCGCTTCGGCAACGAGCTTGTGGATCACCGCACCTGGGTGGTCGCCGGCGATGGCTGCCTCATGGAGGGCATCAGCCAGGAAGCGATCACGCTCGCCGGTCATCTGAAGCTGAACAAGCTGATCGTGCTCTTTGACGACAATTCCGTCACCATTGATGGCGGGACGGACCTGTCAGACGGGACCGACCAGTGCGCGCGCGTCGAGGCGTCCGGCTGGATCAGCCGCCGCGTCGATGGGCATGACGAGAAGGATGTGACCGAGGCGCTTAAGTGGGCGACCAGGCAGAAGAAGCCGGTCTTCCTTGCCGTGAAGACGATCATCGGGTTCGGCGCGCCGAAACTGGCGGGCACCGGCAAGGCGCATGGCGGACCTTATGGGCCCGAAGAGATCGCCGGTATCCGGAAAGCCCTCAACTGGCCGCACGAACCTTTCGAGATTCCGGAATCGATCGAGGCCGCCTGGGCGAAGGCGGGTGAGCGCTCGCGCGAAGACCATGCGGCGTGGAAGAAGCGCCTCGCGGCGAGCCCAAAGAAGGGCGAGTTCAATGCCGCGATCGCCGGCCGGCTTCCAAAGAATCTCGGCAAGGCGATCCTCAAGCACAAGAAAGCCGTGGCTGAGGGCGGCGCCGCCAAGGCGACCCGCGTGTGGAGCGGCGAGGCGCTGGAAGTGATCACGCATCTCGTGCCCGAAATGGTTGGCGGCTCGGCAGACCTTACGGGCTCGAACAATACCAGGACGGGCGCGACCAGCCCGATGACACCGAAGTCCTGGGACGGCCGATACATCCACTACGGCGTGCGCGAGCATGCCATGGCGGCGGCGATGAACGGCATGGCGCTGCATGGCGGCATCATTCCGTATTCGGGCACGTTTCTCGTATTTGCAGACTATAGTCGCGCCGCCATCCGGATCGGCGCGTTGATGGGCCTTCGCGTCGTCCATGTCATGACGCACGATTCCATCGGTCTCGGCGAAGACGGACCGACGCACCAGCCGGTGGAGCAGATTGCATCCTTGCGCGCGATGCCAGAGATGCTGGTCTTGCGTCCGGCGGACGGCGTGGAAACCGCGGAATGCTGGGAACTCGCCCTGACGCGTCAGGATGGTCCCTCGACGATGGCGCTGACCCGCCAGAATGTGGCGCCGGCCAGAAAGACGCATACGGACGAAAACCTTTCAGCCAAAGGCGCCTATGTCCTGTCGCCCGCCAAGGGCAAGGAACGCGGCGTGCTGATCGCTACGGGCTCGGAAGTCGAGATCGCGCTCAAGGCGCAGGCTCTGCTTGCAGCAGACGGCGTCGGCGTCCGCGTCGTCTCGATGCCCTCGATGGAACTCTTCGGCCGGCAGGACGCAGCCTACCAGGCCGAGACGCTCGGCAATGGTTTGCCGCGCGTAGCGGTCGAGGCGGGTGTTCGCTTCGGCTGGGATCGCTGGATCGGGGCGGATGGCGGCTTTGTCGGCATGGACAGCTTCGGCGCCAGTGCGCCCTACCAGCAGCTCTACAAGCATTTCGGCATCACGGCGGAAGCCGTCGCCGAGGCGGTGAAAGCGCGCCTCTAGGGTCAGCCCGGTATCCGGGCAGCGCCATCGCCATCACGGCCCAGAGGATTCCGCCGGGCATGACCAACGTCAGCAGGCTGACGAGCCCTGCTGCCGCATGCTTCACCCGTGCTGAACGGCCTTCCTCGGCCCGCAGGCAGATCTGACAGACGCCCAGCGGGATGAGTGTCTGGCCGGGCATTGCGGCTCGGCTCATGGGGCCGCCGAGTTCTTCGCTGAGCCCCGCGCCGCCTGTTGGAATGGCCCAGGTCATCATCACACGCAGGAACCATACGCCGCTGGCGGCAAGGAACAGGCGCGTGACCCAGCGCCAGTGGAAGGTAAAGCGGTGGCCTGCGCCCGGTTCGCGGTCCTGAGGCGCGCAGATGGTGTCTGGATAGAGGACCGGCGGCGCAATCCGAATAGTTTTCCGGAACTGACGCAATAGACCTGGGTCCGGTTCACCTATGATCGCAAGCGCGCCTTTCCCGGCCGGGAAGCATATGTGCTCGAAGTCCACATGACGCGCGCTGAACCGGCTCACGCCGCCGCTTATGGCGAATTCTCCTGCATACGGCTGGTGTTCGGTGCAGCCTGGAACGCGCTGTGGATCCGCGAAAGCTTGCTGGACGGGCCGACGGGCAGTGAGGATCTCTGAGTGTTCGGCGTGTTCAATGCGCATGCCGATGAACTGATGAGATCACTGGCCGAAGTGGAGACTATCCGTGGGCAGATCGAAGCGGCGCAGATTGGAGCCCTGCATCGGGCGAGGCCGCCATTGATAGCGTTTCACGGCGCCTCGGTTTCAGTCGCTCAACACGGCACCGCCGGCTGAAGCATGACGGCGAATTGTTCGAACTCATTCCGGGCGACCTGGGCCGGCGCACGGCTCCCGACTATCTGGACAGCCGGAAGGTCTCTGTGACGGAAGCGGCGTGCCTGACCGGCTTTTCAGAACCATTCGCCTTCTCCCGGGCATTCCGGCGCCGGACGGGCGCGAGCCCCGGCCGGTGCCGTGAGGGAAGTGAGTTGCCTAGCCTTCCTTCGGAGCCTTGAACAGGTCGAGCTGGTTGGGGTCGGCCGCCTTGCGGCGCCTGGTCTTTGTGCGGCCACGCCGGAAATAGAGGTCGTCCGTGTGGTCTGTCTCTTCGGAAGGTGGGGCCGGCTCGGGCAGCGGCGGAGGCGAGGGCCTGGGCTTCGGCGGCGATTTCGGATCGGCAATCAGCCACCAGCTGACCGCGACCACGACATTGCCGGACGTATCCTCGTAGCGTTGCAGGTGTCCGGCCGGGCCGTCGGCGCCTTGCGCGGCGAGCAGGGCAATCGCTTCGGCTTCCGGAAGGTGGAGCCAACCGGTCTCCAGCCGCTCAACCCGGTAGCCGGGCGCAAGGCTCACGGCTTCGCTCAGCGACCGGGCGGTTTTCACGCCGGGCTGGGTTGCCTCTTCAAGGCTTCGGGCAATGGGATAGGTAAGGCTCATTTGATGGGCGAGGTAAGCCCGTCATCGCCCGGCGTCCAGCCCGCATCCGCCGCAACGGTAAGCCGCGCGGCGCCGAGCCTTGCGAAACGGAGCGTCACGGCCTTGCGGCGGGCGGGGGCCAGGCGGGTCTCGGGCGCTTCGCGGATGATCGCTCCGTAAAAGGCATCCGCTACAATCAACCCGGCATCCGGCGGGATCAGTTCCTGCGGAAAATCGTCGCCGACAGCAAAGCTCAGCCGGTCGCAGAAATCCATATACTCGCGCCATTTCGTATCGGACCTGAAGTCCTGAATGCTGGACTTGATCTCGATTATCCAGATGTCCCCGCCCGGCCCGATCGCCGCAATGTCCGCGCGCCGATGGTTGGCCAGTGTCATTTCAGTGAGCCCGTAATATCCAAGCTGGCTCATCAGGCGCAGCGTGCCACGGCAGATTTCGGCCGACCGGCGAGGCAGTGGATCGATGGGGGCAGGATTGATCATGGCAGGCGGTTCGTTCCGCTTGTGTTCCGGTCCCCGAATTAGGCCGCTGAGACCTTGGACGTCAAGGCAGATCAGCGCCGGAGCGGGGCTAGAGCGGACAGAGAAAAAATCAAGGCAGCCTTCATCCATTGACCGCCGGCCTGCGTAGACAAAGTGAGAGAGAGACACAGGTTGTCTCTGCCGGGAGCACCTGATGGCCAGCGCTTACGACACGAACAACAGCTCCGACCGCCAGTTTGTGCGCACCGCGATGAAGGTCGCGCTGCTGGAGCCAGCCCACGAAGCCAGCCTCGCCCGCCGCTGGCGCGAGCAGAATGATGAAGTCGCGCTGCATGAGCTGACGACGGCCTACATGCGCCTTGTCATCGCGATGGCCTCGAAGTTCCGCCACTACGGGCTGCCGATGGCGGATCTCGTATCCGAGGGCAATGTCGGCCTCATGCAAGCAGCCGCCCGGTTTGAGCCGGAACGCGAAGTGCGGTTCTCGACCTATGCCAGCTGGTGGATCCGGTCCTCGATCCAGGACTATGTGCTGCGCAACTGGTCGATCGTGCGCACTGGGACGACCTCGGCGCAGAAATCCCTGTTTTTTAATTTGCGCCGCCTGCGCGCCCGGATCGCCGATACCGGTGATGGAATCATGAGCGTCGAGAACCGCGAATGGGTCGCCAACCATCTCGGCGTGCCGGTCCGCGATGTCGAGACGATGGCCTCGCGCCTGTCCGGGTCTGACCGCTCGCTGAATGCGCCCCTGTCCATAGACGGTGACGGCGAGTGGCAGGACATGATCGCCGACGAAGCGGCCATTCCCGAGCAGGTGGTTATGGTGGAGCACGACACCGCCAAGCGGCGAAAGTGGATTGCCGAGGCCCTGAAGACGCTGAACCCGCGTGAAATGCACATCATCTCGAAGCGGCGGCTTGCCGAAGAGTCGATGACGCTGGAGGCGCTTGGTGAGGAACTCGGCGTGTCCAAGGAGCGCGTGCGCCAGATTGAACATCAGGCGCTCGGCAAGTTGCGCAAAGCCTTGGAGCGTATTGTCGGCGATCCGATGAAGGCCGGACTTATCCCCGAGGCCTGAGTCTCAATCGAGCTTTTCGAGATTGAGCGGATGGCTGACTTCGAGCCTTCCGTCGCGCAGGAAACCGAGCGCCCGATGCGCGGTTCCTTCCGGCGCCTGGCAAAGTTCCGCGGCGGACTTTCCGATTTCGAGGATGAGCGCTGATCCCCGCAACGCCCTCGACGATCTGGGAAGCCAGCCTCGCCTCCCGGTCGCGGTACGGTGCGGCGGGGCCTCCACCCCGACGAGGCGGACGCTCTGGCCGGTGTCCAGTGCCAGCGCGTCGCCGTCCACAACGCGCACCACGCGGCCACGTTCGCCCACAGCGAGTTCATCCAGGGGGTCTGCAGCGGCGTTGCAGGCGGCCAGACCGAACAACAATCCGGCGATCGCAAGTCTCCGCCCCACGCGGATGCCCATCCCCAGCCGGTCCACATGCCTGGAGCACCTGCCCACCCTCCGGCCTTTAAGCGGGGTTTCCTCCAGCCTTGCCAGAGGGCTTCGGCGCCCTTTAAGGCTTCCCCAGCGATAACTCCCGGGAGGGACCCCATGTCAAAGCCCAAGAAATCCTACCGCAAGCGCGAAATCGGAGGGCACACGCTGAGCCCTGAATCCCTGATGATGGGGTTCGGTTACGACCCCTTCATGTCGGAAGGCTCGATCAAGCCGCCGATCTTCATGACCTCTACCTTCGCCTTCAAGTCGGCCCGCGACGGCGAGGCCCTCTTCCGGCGCCTTGCCGGGCGTCACGAGGAAGGCGACCCGGAAGACGCAGACCTCATCTATACGCGCTTCAACAACCCCAACATGGAAGTGCTGGAAGACCGCCTGACCCTGTACGATGACGGTGAAGCGGCGCTCGCTTTCTCGTCCGGCATGTCCGCAATCACGACGGCGCTGTTCGCCTGCGCCGAGCCGGGAACTGCCGTGCTGCATTCGAGCCCGCTCTATGGCGCGTCTGAAGTCTTCATCCGGACTTTCCTGCCGGGCTGGGGCGTGCGCTCGGCCGAGTTTGATGCCTGGTCCACTGAGGACGAGATCCTGGCAGCGGCCCGCGCCACTGTGAAACGGTTTGGCCCGATCTCGGTGATCTTCACCGAGTCGCCTGCCAACCCCACCAATGCCCTCGTCGACATCGCCGCCTGCGCCCGCGTCTGCGATGTGATGGAGAAAGAGACCGGCCGCCGCCCGATCCTGATGTGCGACAACACGATGATGGGCCCGATCGGACACCAGCCGCTGAAACACGGCGCCGATCTCGCACTCTACTCGCTGACCAAATATGTCGGCGGGCATTCGGACCTGATCGCTGGCGGCATCGTCGGCAATGAGGAGATGATGACGAAGATCCGCCGAATGCGGAACTATCTCGGCACCATGCTGGACGCGCATTCCTGCTGGCTGCTGACGCGCTCGCTGGAAACTGTGCAGCTGCGCATGGAGCGCGCCTTCCGGAATGCCAGGGCCTGCGCGGAGTTCCTGAACACACATCCGAAAATCACCAAGGTCATGTACCCGGAGTTCCTCAAGGAGGGCGACCCGCAAAAGAAGGTGTTTGACGAGCAATGTCTTGGCGCAGGGGCGACTTTCTCGTTTGATGTGAAAGGCGGCAAGGATGCGGCGTTCAAGCTGCTCGACAACCTGCGTCTCATCAAACTGGCGGTCAGCCTCGGCGGCACGGAAAGCCTGATGTGCCACCCGGGTTCGACCACGCACTCGGCCGTTCCTGCAGATGTGCGCGCCCGCATCGGCTTCACCGACGGCCTCGTGCGCTTCTCGGTCGGCATCGAAGCGCCGGAAGACCTGGTCGCTGACCTCGGTCAGGCCCTCGAACACGTCTGAGACGCAGCGGACTTCAAATACTCACGGTTTTCCCGTAAGGGAGAAGCTGGCGATCCCGTAGCTCAGCAGGATAGAGCGACAGATTCCTAATCTGTAGGTCGTGCGTTCGAATCGCATCGGGATCACCATTTTCCTCATCTTGAGGGCGCGAGTGTGCCGCATCGAATGTCGTAGATGATCGACTTGTCGGAGACGCTCAGGCCGGCGCTGCGGGAAAGGTCTATTCCGATGTGCGGGGTGAGCGCCGGGCCCGGCTGCACCGGGTTCATGAATACGCGCTCGCAGTAGCGCGCACCCGGGCCGGCGGCGGCAAGGATACCGCGCCAGCACGCGTCATAGTCCGCCTGGCTGCAATAGGAGCCGAAATCCGACAGGGAGAACGCATCGAACGGGCCAAAACCCGACGCCCCAAGGGTGGCGAGACCTTCCTCGGCGATATGGATACGGTCCAGCCGTTCGCGGATCATATCGAACTTCTCCGGTCGCATGTGCAGGGGAAGGGCGGATTCGGGCGTGTGGCGCCCCTTCAGCAGCAGCGCAGCAAAATCCGACTCGCGGAAGAAGATGTTCTCCGAAGCGCGGCGGAAAAGACCGGTCAGGCGCGCGGCGCTTTCTGCCGGTGAGGGCAGGAAGGCACCGCCCGGCTCACCCACGATCCGGGTCCAGAACCAGCGTTGGGACAGGAGGCGCACCGCCCCGTGCCAGACCGCATCATCAAACCGGGTGCGCCAGATGCCTGCCTGTTCGGATAGTGTGGGTGCTCCAAGCAGGGTATCAATCGACCGTCCGCGGATGAGACGAGTACCAATGGCGCCTAGGCGCAGCACCCGCTCCCATCGCCCGGAGTTCCACACGCCGGAGGCGAGGACGCCGCGGCGTGCGCTCCAGAAGCTGCGCGAAGCCGGTGGCAGGAAGCTCTCGACCTTCCGGTGAAGGTCCAGCCGGTGGCGTGTCGCCGCGATACCAAGATAGGCATGCAGCGCTTCGTCCCCAAGCGCCTGATACGCCGCTATCTTGAGGCGGAGAAGTTCGTTCTGAGCGGGATTGATGTCGATCGACGTGATTCGGGCGGGTCCGCCCAGCAACAAGTCAAGCGGGCGCGCGCCGCTCGCTGTCAGGCAAAGGACCTGGTCCGTCGGTTTCAGGGTGAGAGCGGCAAGCTCAGTCGCGCCGTCTTCATTGGCCGAAGTGAAATTCAGTGTACGCGCGAAATTGGACATGGGGGCTCAGACCATCAATCCGACACGCGGCCGGGGAACCTGCGGACAGCGCCCGGCAAGGATGGCTTCAATGCCTGGGCGCAGGAGATCCTGCGGCGTGAAGATGAGAGGCGCAGGGCCGTGCACGGCACGGTTTTCGCCGATCAGTTCAAGAATCGCCCGGTCTTCGGCCAGTATACGCCGGAAAAAGAGACGTAATGCAGCGAGCTTCAAATGCGCATCGATCCCGTCGCCCGGGACGGCAATCGTTGCGGCGACATAGGTCTCATTGCTGGTAACAGGTGAAAGACGGAAACGTGCTGCAAAAACAGGGCGACTACCGTCCGTATAAGATACGTCCGCGGTAGCCGGCGCGCGGAAGGTGTCCCGTATGGTGTATCGGTGAGCGCCGAGCAGTCGAGCGCCCCAACCGCTTGGCGCCGCGCCGGGGGGGTAGGTGGCAGAGATCCACCCCGCTCCCGCTTCGAGAATGGCTTCGACCGGGCGGCGTGATCCGGGGCGTCGCAGGTAGCCCTGGTGCACGACACTGGTATGGGTCGTGTCGAGAATGTTCTCCCCGACATCACCGAGCCCCGCCCGGACGCGCCCCTCGATCAGGATTTTCCGGAAGGGCGTCGCGATCAAGAGCGGACTCGCGCATGTCTCCGTGAGCGGATCACCCCCGGCCGCAAGTATCCAGTCCTCTGCCTCAAGCACACGATGCGCTGCTCCTGAGGCAACCGCCACAGCGGCGATGCGGCCACCCTCGCGCCAGATACGAAGCGATGTGCCCGCCAGAACACGGTCGACCGGCGGGCCGCGCAGATCGCGGGCTCTGAGCAAGGGGTACCACCCGGGAAGCAGGCTGTCCGATGTCATGCGCCGGCGCCGTTTCCGCGGATCACCCGGCGCAGCTTACCGCCTTGCGGCGCCGGAAGGGGCGCTGTGGCAGCAAGGATTTCCGGGCTGGCGCCAAGTCGCAGGAAGAGCGCCGCGAGGGCATCTCTCGCGGGCACAAGCTCATTGTCGAGCCCCGGTGGCAGGGTCAACGACACGCGCGCGGTCGCTACCTGGGCCGCGCGAAAGTCGGTGATGTTCCGGCTCGCGCCTACGACCGCGTTGCGGATGACATCCGGTGTGACAAGGATGAGTTGTCCCTCTGCGCCCGCAAGCCGGAAGGTATCATCGCAGCGGCCGGCGACTTCTGAAACGGCTTGCAGCGGCGAGCCGCAGGCGCACGCCTTTGCAGACAGGCGCAGGAGATCATTCATCCGGTAGCGGATCATCATCTGCGTCCGGCGTGTGAAGTCGGTGATGACCGGCGTCACCAGCTCTCCTTCCGGCTCCCATTCGAAGGCGACGCAGTCTTCGCACAGATGCAAGGTGCCTTGAGAACAGGCGACGCCGAGCAGGCCTTCGGTCGCCATGTAGATCTCTCGCACCGTGACCGCGAAACGTGCCTCAATCTCCCGCCGGTCAACGGGATCGAGCACTTCGGCGCCGGAGAAAATCTGACGCGGCGCCAGTGGAAGATCCGACCGGGCGAGGGCAACGAGCGCATGCGGCGGCGCCACAATTACGCTCGGACGAAAAGCTGAAACCGCCGCAAGCTGGTTTTCAAGACCCTCCGTCAGATCGAAGAACTTCAGCACCAGACGGCCGGATTCGTTGGCCGCGTCATACAGCCGGCTGCCGCGCGGCAGCATCACGGCTACCCGGTATCTGGCGGACAACATGTCGGGAAGTGCCTTGGCGAGAAGGGTGCCGAGCCAGAGATATCGCTCCGGATCGCTGACCAGATAGAGGCCGCGATTGCCGCTCGTCCCGGTGCTCGCGCCAACGCTGAACTTCCCGATGCTGCCGTTCTGATCGTAAGCGCTCCAGGCGCTGTCAGCGGAGATGCCGTTAATGTTGTAGAGATGAAAGGCGCCCATCAGTGCGGCCTTGTCCATCAACGGAAAGTCCGCAAGCGGATGGCCGGAGAGGTGGGAGAAGGCGGCCGCGCGCGGCGCGGTGCGCGCCAGGAAGCGCGCAAGGCGCTGCGACTGCCAGCGCAGCAGGTCGCTTCGAGTGCGCAGGCGCGCCGCCCGGGCGCGGCTGCGCCAGAAGGCCGATAGCGTCAGCATAAGCGCCGCGCTCATGTGACGGGTTCCGGATCGTGGCAAAGGACTATTCGGCCGCCCGACGTCGCAAAGACGTTCAGGCGCGCAGCCGTCTCCCGCGCAGCAACCGGGTTGTCAAGAATCCAGCGTGCGGGTGCTCCGGGTGAGCGCGCCTCGTATATTGCCTGTGCCAGCCAGTCGGCGTCTCCCGCGTAGAGTATGGCCGGTGTCTGCCGTGCGAACAGGTAACCGGTATGCCCGCGCATGTGACCGGGCAGGGGCACAGCCAGCACTTCTCCGTCCCCGAACACATCGCGGGCCGGCCCGAGGCCGAAAGGCGCCGCAACGGATGGAAGTGAGTCAAGCGGCGTCAGCCGCGCGCGCAGGTCATCCGGCAGCAGCTCCCGGAAAACGCCGTGGCGTGTCCGCCCGAACGGACCGGCTCTGAGAAAGTGATCGAGCGCGCCCGCGTCGCCGATCAGGCGCGCTTGCGGATAGTCCTTGAGCGCAGAGACATGATCTGCATGCAGATGGGTCAGAAGGATCGTCTGCACGTGAGGAGACCCGCCTGGCAGCGCTGCAGCCGTCAGCTTCGGGCGCAGGATCCCCGCATAGAGTGCAAGGGGCAGGGAGCGCGCGCCGCGGGTAACCCGCGCGCAGTATCCTGTGTCGATGAGGCAGGCGCCTGCGCGCGTGTGATCAAAGCGGCCATAGCGAACAGCAAGATCAATACGCGTCCAGCGCCCGCCACTCAGCACCAGTCGTTCCGGCACGCGCACCGCGGCGCTGTTTGGGAAGGAAAGTCCGGTGATCATGGGCGGCGTCCGAATGTGAGGGCGAGACCCTCCTCAAAGCCGATCCTTGGCGCCCATCCGAGCTGCTGGCGCGCCGCTGCCAGATCAAGGGTTTGTGTGAATGCAAATAGCCCGGCGCCATAGGCGGTTATGCGCGGCTCGGGCCGCTCCGGATGAAGATACGCTGCGGCCTCCAGTGCGCGCGCAGCTGCCAAAACGATGCCGGTCGGCATCGGTCGCCAGCGGACAGTCAGTCCGGCGTGCAGCGCTGCAGAATCTGCAATCTGGCGCACGGGTAGCGGCTCGCCGCCAGATATATTGAAAATGCACTGTCTCATTCCGGCTGGCGCCGACAACGCCGCGAGGACGGCGCTCACGACATCGTCGACATGCGTCAGGTCTGTTTCTGCCCGGCCACCCCGGATTAGCGGCAGCGGTCCTGCCTGAGCCGCGCGTAACAGGCGCGGCAACAAGGCTGTATCGCCTGCGCCGTAAATTCCCCGCGGCCTGAGGATCACCGGATCAAGGCCTGTTTCTGCGCGGACAATTCGCTCGGCCTCGCCCTTGGTCGCGGCATAGGCGTTGACTGGCGTCGGCAATGGCACGTCCTCTTTGACGCCCGGTTGGTCCTGGAATCGAAAATAAAGGCTGGGCGTGGAGATGTGGACGAAGCGTTTCGCGCCCGCCGCCCTGGCAAACCTGAGGGCAGAGAATGTCCCTCCCACATTCGAGGCATGAAATGCGGCGCGGGGCCCCCAGGCTGAAGACAGCGCTGCGCAATGGACCACCGCGCTGAGCTCTCCCGCTTCGCGCGGCGGACCGCCAGCCAGATCATTCCGCACCGTGCGCGCGCCGAGCGCTTCAAGCGCCGCAAGCTTACCCTGGTCACGCCCCAGCGCCACAACCGGCTGGCCTTGCGCCAGCAGGCGGCGGCAAATCGCGCCGCCGAGAAACCCGGTCGCACCCGTGATGGCTATGGCGGCCACGGGTTCATGTCTCCAGGATTGCCCCGGCGAGCGAAACGCCGGCCGAGGTTCCGATCAGGAGCACGCGCATGCCCGCACGGATCAGGCCTTCGTTGCGCGCCAGGCACAGCGCCACGGGGATCGACGCAGCCACCTGGTTGCCTATCGTCCGTACCCGGTCGAATACGCGATCAGGTTCAAAGCCGCCGCGCCGGATGATATGCGCCAGGGCATGCGGGCTTGCCTGATGGGGCACCACAAGGTCAATGTCCGTGCGTCTCAGGCCGGAGGTCTCGAGAAGGCGGTCGAGGAAGCCCGGCAGGGCAGCGGCGGTGATCCGGTAGAGCGCCTTGCCGTCCATGCGGAAATAGGCGCTGCGCGAGAATGCTTCAGGATCGGCGTGAAAGTCGATGCCTGTCCCGCCGGCGGCCAGCGTGCAAGCGTCATAGCCATCGGCGAAGGTTTCCATATGGAAGCCGCCGAAGCGTGCGCCGCCCAGCCTTCCGGCGCCTGCGGCGCTCACCACAAAGGCCGCCGCGCCGTCGCCGAACAGGCCGGCGGCCTCCGGCGCGTCGTGCCAGGGCAGCGCGCGGGAAGCGATTTCCGCCGTCACGACCAGAACCTGCCGCGCGCGGCCCGCCGCGATGTGCAGGCCCGCGACATCGAGCGCTACCAGCGCGCTGAGGCAGGTGGCATTGACGTCATAGGCCGGAAAGTTGAAGGCAGCGCCGCCGAGTTCACGTTTCACCAGGGGTGCTGTCGCCGGGATTGGCTGTCGCCCGACCGAAGCGCCGAAGAGCAGGAGGTCCACGTCGGCCAGCTTGAGGCCGGCCTCGGCGAGCGCCGCGCGGGCCGCGGCTGCACCGAGCCGCTCCTGGGTTTCGCCCGGGTTGGCGACTGGCCGTGTGGCCACGCCGCAGACGCCTTCAAGCCAACCGGCTGCCTTGCCAAGCCGGCGATCGATCTCCGACGAATCCAGTGACGCTTCCGGCAACGCCATGCCGATGCCCGAAATCGACGGGCTGGTCGAAGGCAGGACCGCAGGGCGCAGGCGCTCAATGTGAGTGAACATTTACGTAGTATAATACGCTTTGTAGTCGCTGACAAGCTGGCATGTCCTGCCTGGGCCCGAAATCGGGCCAAAGCCACGCTTCCGGGAATGGGGCTGGGCTTCAGGTCAACGAAAGGCGTAGCTCGCGCAAACTCACGAAGCCGATGGTTGGCTGGCCGCGTGCCGCGGGTGCGGCGATCGGTGTCCGCGGGTGGAGCGACGGCAGCGTGCGAAGCGTGGCCTCGATCTCGAGACGGGTGAGCGGCGCGCCGAGTCAGGCATGTATGCCCCCGCCGAACAAGACGTGATCGCGCCGGCCGCCCCGAATCCGGAAGGCATGCAGGTCCTCAAACGCCGCCGGATCGCGGTTAGCCGCGAGCAGCGACAGCACGACCGCCGCGCGGCGCTTTACCGGGCAACCCAGTATCTCCGGGTCCGCGGCAACATAGCGTGCTGCAATCGCGACCGGCGGTCCGTCGCGCCGATTTTTTTCCGTACCCGGAACAGCAAGGTCCGGGTCTGCCACCAGCGCCGCCCATCCCTACGGATGGCAGAGCAGGGTAAGCAGGCCATTGCAGAGCACATCCGCCGAGGTGAGATTGCCGGCCAGCAGGCTCAGCAGCACGAACGTCGAGATTTCGGCATCGGCGAGTGTCGATTCCGTCTCGCTTTCGGCGTGTACGATCGCCGACAACAGGTCTTCGCCGGGCCTCGCCCGCCGCTGCGCAACGGCATCAGCGAAATACGTATCCAGGCCCGCAAACGCAGCCAGCTGTCGCCGGTCCTCGCCTGGCGAGCGCAGCGGATTGAACACGGAGATCAGGTCGCGCGACCATTGCCGCAATTGCGGCACGACGGCGCGCGGAAGGCCCAGCATGTTGCCGGTCACTTAGATGGGGATAGGCGCAGCATACTCGGAGACGAAATCGAAGTCCGGCTTCTGCGCCGCCTCCGCAAGCCGGCGCGCCGCAATCGCTTTGATCTCCGCGCGAACGCCTGTGAGACGCGGCTGCGCACGCGCTGGTGCGGCGTGCAGCCGCGATAGAGCAGGTTGCCGTGCGGCCCGTCCTGCATCACGGCGGCGGGCGCAAAGGCGCGGGCGAGGGAGCCGGGCGGCATGGCGCGCGGATCGGGCCGGTAGCTGGCGTCCGCGAAGATCGCGCGCAGTCCTCGATCTGCATGAGATACGGCCCTGTGGGCGCTTCCAGGAAAGGCGCATGCGTATGAATGTGGCGCGGCGCGTCCTGCCGCAGCCGGTCCGGCATCGGATGCGGATCACGCAGGAATTCGGGATTGAGCCCGGTCACTTCATACCCGTCGGGCCAGGGCTGGAGTTCTGCATCGCTCCTCAATCCTCGCGCCTAAAGTCCCTTAAATACAAGCAGAGATTGTATTTTGGATTCGGGGCCGTTCCCAACCGGCCTGCCGCTTGACACTTCGGCAGTCATCAATTACTTTGCATTTCAAAGTGCTTTATAGGAGATAAAAATGGCATCCCCCGGAACCCTCTCGAGTGACCTCGCCTACGTTCGTGACCTCGCCGAAGCCGGCCAGAACGCACCGCTGCTCGGCGGACGCTTTCTGACCTGGTGGGGCGGCCTGATGACGGTCGCCTATGTCGGCCATTTTCTGATCGCTACGGACTCGGTCGGCATTGGCCCGGAATCGCTCTGGCTTTGGTGGGTCCCGATCTCCCTGCTTGGAGGCGCGGGCCAATTTTTGCTGCAGCATTTCATTCGCTCGAAGCCCGGCGTGTCTTCGACAGGTAACCGCGTCCAGTCGATCGTCTGGATGAGCGCGGGCTTTGTCCTCTTCGCGTTCTTCATGGGCGTGATCGGGCGCATCCTGTTCTTCGATGGAGGTTATGAAGGCTTCTACTGGTCGGTGCCTATGGTGATCGGCCTCTACGGCCTCGGTCAGTTTGTGACCGGGCTGATCGCGGGCAATGGCGCGCTGAAGTTCGCCGGTATCGCGGCGTTTGCAGGCACCACGGCTGGCGTGGTCCTGTCGGATTCGGAATATGTCTGGCTGGCCGGCGCTGCAGTTGCCTTCCTTGCCGTCTGCGTACCGGGGCTCATGCTGATGCGCCGCGAACCGGCCACCACGGTCTGAGAGGCAGCGCGCGTGAGCGAGGACAATCCCTTCGACCATAATGATATCGATGACGTCATCCACGGCCGCCTGCGTCTCGGCGTCATGGCCTACCTGTCGGCCGCGAGTCCCGCCATCTTCGGCGAACTGCGTGACAAGGTCGGCGCTACCGACGGCAACCTGTCGACTCACCTGAAGAAGCTGGAAGAGGCAGGTTACGTCACCCAGGAAAAGCGCTTCGTTGGCAAAAAGCCGCAGACGCGCGTCTTCCTGACAGACAAGGGCCGCAAGGCCTGGATACTCTGGATCCAGCGGATGGAAGCCATAATGCGGGCGGCAGAATGAGGATCACGGCGAGTTGAGTTGAACCACCGGGCCTGCCTGTGCGTATTGCAGGCATGACCCAGTTAATCTTCTCCCGCCGCCTCTTTCTCGCCTCCGGCGCCACGGCCGTTCTCGCCGCCTGCTCCGGCGGCACACCCAAGGCCAGCGCCTCCACCCCGTCGCAGTTTACCGATGACGAATGGCGCGCGCTCAGGGAAGAAGACTGGAAAACCCGTCTGTCTCCCGCAGCCTTCGCCGTGCTGCGCAAGCACGACACCGAACGTCCGTTCACCTCGCCTCTCAACGATGAAAAACGCGCCGGTACTTTCCACTGCGCGGGCTGCGACCTTGCGCTCTTCTTATCCGACGTGAAGTTCGACAGCGGCACCGGCTGGCCGAGTTTCTGGGACTTTATTCCGGGCACGCTCGGCACCAGCATTGACCGCAAGCTCTTCATCGCGCGCACGGAGTATCACTGCGCCCGCTGCCTCGGCCATCAGGGCCACGTCTTCGAGGACGGCCCGGCGCCGACCGGCCTGCGGTACTGCAATAACGGTGTCGCGCTGACGTTCAAACCCGCCTGATGGAACTCCCCCTCGCCGTCCAGGCGAGGGGGGAAATCCAATCAGTAGAAGATCGACGCCGCCAGGAAGGCGAAGAAGAAGCCGATTGCATAAAGCGCAACGCTGAGTCCCCAGACAATCCAGCTGACCTGCCGTGCCCGCGCGCAGGCGGCTGCCTGCGCCTTGTCAGCCGGGCAGGGCAGGCTGCGCGCGTGCCATTGCCAGGCGCCCGAGATGAGCAGCAGCACGCCTGCCACGCCAAACACCAGCGTCTTGTTCCTGCCAAGCCACACCAGCTGTGGCACCGCTTCGATCAGCCCCGCCATCACGGCCCCGGCCCCAAGGCTGACCAGCAGCGCCGGCAGGGCGCAGCAGATCAGCGTGCCGGTGGACGTGAACAGCGAGAGAAACGCCGGCAGCGTACTCGGTGGGCGGATTTCATCCGTGTCCGTCATTTCGCGACGTTCCGGTCAACCGAGACCAGAGAGTATCCGGCCTTGCGGATCAGTTTCTCGAGGGCGGCGTCGTCCAGCGATTTGCCGGGCTTCAGGTCAACGCGGACCTGTCCCTTGGAGAGGTCGACATGGACTTTCTGCACGGCCTCGTCCTTGCCGACGATCTTGCGGATCGACTGGGCGCAGAAGTCGCACACGAGGCCGTTCACTTTGGCCATCAGGATTTCGCCGGGTGCAGGTTCGGCCATGGCGGACGTCTCCGGAGAGGCAAGAGCAGCTGGCGTCGTCATCGAAACCGCTGCGGCGAGAGCGAGAGTTTTCAGGAGTTTCATGAGATTGATCCTTTGAGAATGAGTGTATCAGAAGCGCCAGGTCCAGTTGAGCAGGAATTCTTCCTCCTCAAGCGTGTAGCCGGCCTCGATGAGCAAGGGGCCCTTGAAGAAGCGCAGCAGCGGCGTCACCGTCACAGGCTCTTCCGCCTCCGGATGGTTTTCCACCTGAACCATGGCCCAGGTATGAAGTTCGCCGAACTCCGCCACATACGGCGCAACGCCCAGCCGGGCGGCGTGCGAAAGACTTTCATCCGCGCCGAAGTCGCGTGCGCGTACGTCATAGGAGACGAACACCCGCCGGGTTTCCCAGTCAGCGGTAACGCCCGCAAAACTGCCGGGTTCAGTCTCTCCGCCTTCGAAGGGGTCAACGGCGCCTGCGCCGAGCATCAGGTAAAGATTGCCCTGGCTCGCCGGCGCGTTCCAGCGCCCGGCAAGCCGGGTGTACTGGAGGCCGGTGAAAGTCTGATCCATTTCCTGGTTCTGCTCGACATAGAGGCCAACGGAATCGGTTGGGGTCGGCGAGTAGTGGACGTGCAGGGACGAGTACATCCCGTTATTGTCCTGCATCAGGGTCCAGCCGCCCGCATAGGAGACGGGCCGGGCGCTGGCAGGCGCGGCAAGGGCTGCGAGGGCAAGCCCTGCAGCAAAGTATCGAGGGGGCATGATGCCGGTCCTTTGTTCGAAGTTGATCCAACGTCTGCGCAGGATCAGGCTTTCGGCGGACGGGGCTCCGGAACGACGGTGCGCGAGGCGGTCCGTGCCTCCAGCGGGAAGTCAGGCGCTTGGGCGAACACAAATACGTTGGCCGCGGGTAATGCAGGTGACGGCAAGGCCGTCAGCACAGCCGGGCAGCAGCAGTTGGTGTCCGTATCCGGATGGTCCGGAGCTGCGGGTTCAGACGCCGCCATCATGTCGCAATGGGCATGGGCGTCGGCACGGGCTGCAGCCTCCGCTGGCTGGCGTTCCATGCTGCACGGTCCGGCGTGCGCCGACAGGCCGCCGGCTGCGATCAGCCAGATACCAAGACACAGGAGGAGGGCTCGTTTCACCATCTGGGCTGAAATTGGCCCTTCACCCGCTTCCGGTCAATGACCGCGCTACTGCGCTGTCCAGCCGCCATCGATCGAAAGCTCGGCGCCATTGATCGAATTTGCCGCCGGCGAGCACAGAAACGCGGTAAATCCGGCGACCTGCTCGACAGTTACGAATTCCTTCGTTGGCTGGGCCGCCAGCAGCACATCGTTCTTCACCTGCTCTTCAGTCATGCCGCGCGCCTTTGCCGTGTCTGCGATCTGCCCTTCAACCAAGGGCGTGAACACATAACCGGGGCAGATCAGGTTCGCCCGCACGCCTGAGGTCGCCCCCTCCAGCGCGGTCGTCTTGGTCAGGCCCGACAGGCCGTGCTTGGCCGCCACATAGGCAGACTTGAACGGCGAGGCGACCTTCGCGTGGGCCGAGCCCATGTTCAGGATGCGTCCCCATTTCTTCGATTTCATGTGGGGCAGGGCGAGGCGCGTCGTATGGAAGGCCGACGAGAGATTGAGGGCGATGATCAGGTCCCACTTGGCGACCGGGAAGTCCTCGAGGGGGGAAACAAACTGCGTGCCTGCATTGTTGACCAGGATGTCGACGCCGCCGAAGTTTGCGGCGGCCTGCGCCATCATCCCTTCGATCGCTTCGGCTTTTGTCAGGTCGGCGCCCGAAAACGCGGCTCTTACTTTATGATCCCTTTCGAGACCCGCCCGAAGCGCTTCGATTTCCTTTGCGTCACCGAAACCGTTCAGGATCACATTGGCGCCTTCGGCGGCAAGACGGGTGGCGATCGCCTTGCCAATGCCGCTGGTCGAGCCGGTTACGAGGGCGGTTTTTCCCTTGAGCATGCGATGCGTATCCTTGGGGCGCGGTTGGCCATTGGGCAGGTCATGGGGTAGGGACGGCGGGTCGCTCTGGCAACCCTGATCAGATTATCCTGCAGTAATACAGAGAGTAAGGGTGAGCGATGCTGTTCGGCGGAGAAATCAGCGCCTTTGATGCGGCGTTTCCCCGTTTTCTCATATCCACCGGCGCGGCGGGGCTGATGCTTCTCATGGCGTCGACGGTCTATGTGCTGCTGACGCCCTGGAAGGAACTTTCCCTCGTGCGCTCCGGCAACACGGCGGCGGGCGTCGCCCTCGGCGGCGCTATCATCGGTCTTGCCATTCCGATTTCCTCGACGCTTGCCTCCTCGATGACGCTGCCGGGCCTCCTGATCTGGGGCGCCATCGCACTGCTGATGCAACTCATCGCCTACCGGGTCGTGGACCTCATCCTGCGCGATATTCCGGGACGCATCGCCAATGACGAGATCGGTGCCGCCACCGTGCTGGCCGCCGCTAAACTTTCCGCCGCCCTGATCCTTGCAGCTGGCCTCTGGGACCCTGTGCTGCAGAGGCTATAAAGGCCCGATGCGATCCTTCGATTGGCTCATCTATGTTGGCGCGCTGGGGCTGATGCTCGCAGTGATCTTCGCGCTGTCACCGAACGCGGATGCCCCTGCGCCGGCGCCGGAATCGGAATTTGCCGAAGACTTTGCCGAAGAGATGGGCCCGCTGCTACCGGATCCTTCGCCGCTCGATGAAATGGTCCTCGTGCAGGTCGGCGAGCCGCAGAACGGCATCGGCACCGCCTTCGCCCTCAACCAGGAAGGCGATTGGCTGACCGCGCGCCATGTCGTCGAGGGCTGCGCCAAGGTCACGCTCGAAGTCGCTCCCGGAAACTATGTGCCGGTCGCCGCGATCGCGGTGGATGACGGCCACGACCTCGCGCTTCTCTCCACAGGCCGCAGCCCTTACCCCGTGACCCTTGAACTGGCCTCGCCCCTCAACATCGGCACGAAGGGTTTCGCAGTCGGCTTCCCGCAAGGCCAGCCGGGCGAGCTTGCGACCGAACTGGCCGGGCGCTCGCGCCTCGTGACACGGGGCCGCCGGGAAGGGGATGCGCCGATCCTCGCCTGGAACGAGATCGGCCGCACGGAAGGCCTGAATGGCACACTTGGCGGCATCTCCGGTGGGCCGATGTTCGATGCCAGCGGCGCGGTGCGCGGCGTGGTCATCGCCGAAAGCCCCCGTCGCGGCCGCATCTACACGGCTGCGCCCCAGTCGGTGCATGACTTCCTGACGAAACTCGGTGTCGAGCTTCAGCCCGGGCCTGCCGATCCGTTCGAACTCTCCGGCTATGGCACACCTTCCGACAATGCGCGGCGCAGGTTACAGGTCGTCAAAGTCACCTGCGAGGTAGTCCCATGAGCGATTTCGCATCCCGGCTCACCGACGGCGTTCGCCGTCATGGCCCGCTCTGTTTAGGTATCGACCCGCATCCCGGCATGGTCCCCGCGCTGTTTGGCGGCGACACCGCGCGCGGCCTGGAATACTGGGGCCGCGCGCTGGTCGAGGCCGCCGCCGGCAAGGTTGCTGTCGTCAAGCCGCAGGCCGGGTTTTTCGAACGCCTCGGCCCCGGCGGCATGGCCGCGCTCGCGTCGGTCAGCCGCGCCGCGCGAGAGTCCGGCCTCCTCGTGCTGATGGATGCCAAGCGCGGTGATATCGGCTCGACGGCCGAAGGCTACGCCGAGGCCTACCTGTCGAGGGGCGCCTTCTTCGAATCCGACGCCGTCACCGTGAATCCCTACATGGGCCTCGACACGCTCGAGCCTTTTGCAAAACGCGCCGAAGAGAACGGCAAGGGCATCGTCGTGCTGGTGCGCACCTCCAATCCCGGCGCCGTCGATTTCCAGATGCTCGATACGGGCGGCCAGCCCCTCTACATGCGCGTTGCCGAAGCGCTTCGCCCGCTGACCGACCGGCTGATGAGCCCCTGCGGCTGGTCGAGCCTGATGATGGTCGTCGGCGCCACTGCCCCCGAGGAGGCACGCCGGGTCCGCGCCGCTGCACCGAAAGCCATGTTCCTTGTGCCCGGTTACGGCGCGCAAGGCGCTGCTGCCGCGGAGGCCTGCGCCGGCCTGATTGGCGGGCAGGGCGGCATTGTCAGCGCCTCCCGCCTCATAAACTTCCCGAAGGCCGCCGAGGGCGCGCAGACAATCGACACCTGGCAGGCCGCCGTCGAAG
Organism: Hyphomonas sp.; assembly: GCA_016124495.1. Taxonomy (GTDB): domain Bacteria; phylum Pseudomonadota; class Alphaproteobacteria; order Caulobacterales; family Hyphomonadaceae; genus Hyphomonas. The sequence goes on from WGNP01000004.1 coordinate 55,503, forward strand.
CTGCCATCCTGAGCGCCCGGGACGAACTGCGGCTCGCGGCCCGCGCCTGACCGCGCTCCCGCGGCGTCACACCTCGACATTGCCGCATGAACAGCTACTGTGCTGAGCTACAGATCCCGCCGCAAATCCGGACGGGGCGCCGCTTGGGAGGCATTCGTGAACATCAGGAACTTGCGCAGCTGGGCCGGCCCGGCGCTTCTGGCCGGAACGGCCCTTCTGCTCGCCGCCTGCGGTGATCGCCAGGCCCGGGTGGCGGAGCCGGAAGGCTTTGCCGCCGTCGATACGGCGCGGATTTCCGCGGCGAGCGCGGCCGATGAATGGCTGACTTATGGCGGCACTTACGATGAGCAGCGCCACTCGAAGCTGAACCAGATCACCAAGGAGAACGTCAGCCAGCTGGGCGTGGCCTGGACCTATGACCTCGCCACCAACCGCGGCGTTGAATCGACGCCTATCGTCGTCGACGGCGTCATGTACGTCACCTCCGCCTGGTCAGTTGTTTATGCGCTGGATGCCAAGACCGGCGCTGAGAAGTGGGTCTACGATCCTGGTGTCGACCGCGCAGTCGGCGTCAAGGCCTGCTGCGACGTCGTCAACCGCGGCGTCGCCGTTTATGACGGCAAGGTCTATGCCGGTGTCATCGATGGCCGTCTCGAAGCGCTGAATGCCGAAACCGGCGAAGTGGTCTGGAGCAAGGTCACCGTCGACCAGTCGCTGCCCTACACGATCACCGGCGCCCCGCGTGTCGTGAACGGCAAGGTGCTGATCGGCAATGGCGGCGCCGAACTCGGCGTGCGCGGCTACCTCTCGGCCTATGACACCAGCTCCGGCGATCTCGTCTGGCGTTTCTACACCGTTCCGAACCCCACCAAGCAACCGGATGGTGCAGCCTCCGACGATGCCTTCGTGAAAATCGGCAATGTCACCTGGGGTGACACCGGCGCCTGGACCACCGATGGCGGCGGCGGCACCGTCTGGGATTCGATCGTCTATGACGAAGTGAACAACCAGATCATCTTCGGCGTCGGCAACGGCTCGCCCTGGAACCGCACTTTCCGCGACCCGTCCGGCGGCGACAACCTCTTCCTCTCCTCGATCGTTGCGGTCGACGCCGAGACAGGCACCTACAAATGGCACTTCCAGACCACGCCCGGCGACAACTGGGACTACACGGCCACACAGACGATCATCCTCGCGGACCTCCCGCTCGGTGAAGGCGGCGCCACCCGCCGCGTCGCCATGCAGGCGCCGAAGAACGGCTTCTTCTACGTCGTGGACGCCGCCACTGGCCAGTATATCTCCGGCGACGCCTATGTGCCTGTGAACTGGGCCACCGGTCTCGATGCCAACGGCCGCCCGGTCGAAGTCGCCGCCGCCCGCTACGGCAAGGAGCCCTTCCAGCAGACGCCCGGCCCCCTCGGCGGCCATAACTGGCAGCCGATGGCCTACAATCCGGATCTCGGCCTCGCCTATATCCCGGCGCAGGAAATCCCTCAGGCCTATGCCGAAGACCCGCGCTTTGCCTCTCGCCCGACCGGCTGGAACACCGGCATCGACTTCTCGGCCGGCGTGCCGCCCATCGCCCCGCCGGAAGTCGCCAAGATGCTCCGGGCCAGCCTCAAGGGCCGCCTGATCGCCTGGGACCCCGTTGCCCGCAAGCCGCGCTGGACGGTCGAGCACGAAAACGCCTGGAATGGCGGCGTGCTGTCCACGGCCGGCGGCCTTGTATTCCAGGGCCGTCTCACCGGCGACTTTTCCGCTTTCGACGCGGCGACCGGCGACAAGCTCTGGACGCACGAGCTGAAATCCGGCGGCGCGTCCGGTCCCGGCACCTACATGATTGACGGCGAGCAATACGTCACGATCACGACCGGCTGGGGCTCGGCCTTCGCGCTCGCCGCCGGCTTCGCTTATGACGAAAAGGTCTCCGGCTCGGTCGGCAAGGTTGTCACCTTCAAGATCGGCGGCACCCAGGAAATCGCGGACACGGGCCTCGCGCCGATCGACGCAACGCCCAAGGCGCCCGCCTTTGGCAGCCTCGCGATGATCTCGGAAGGCACCGTCCACTACGCGCGCAACTGCGCGGTATGCCACGGCCCGCTTGCTGTCTCGTCCGGCGTTCTGCCTGACCTGCGCTGGTCGGCCATCTCCGGCAACAAGGATGCCTGGAAAGGCGTCGTGCTGGACGGCAACCTCGCCGCCAACGGCATGGTCTCCTTCGCCGATTATCTGACGCCTGACGAGGTGGAAGCCATCCGCGCCTACGTGCTCACCCAAGGGCACACGGCCGTGAAAGCGGGTGGCGGGAAGTAGTCCCGCCCCCCCAATCGGCAGTAGCGTATGGGCCCGGACAGGTTTAGTCTGGGCCTATGCACATCCTGATCGGTCTTCTCGCCGTCCTTACCGCCATCGGTGTCTGGGTCTGGCGCCTGCAGATGGCGAAGCGCGGCCTCGACGTTGCCACCGACATCGCGAAGACCGTCGCCAATGCGCCGCGCCGCCTCGCGTTCAAATACAAGATGGGGAAGGGCGGCCTCGACCTGATCGGCGATCCGCGGGAAGCGGCTGCCATCATGCTGATGCAGGTCGCGCTCGCCCGCGGCGGCCCGCTGACGCCGCTTCAGGGCGACGTCATCGAAGCCGAGATGTGCGAGCATTTCCAGTATCTGCCGAGTGAGGCCGAAAACCTCGCCGCGCACGCTGCCTGGGTCTCTCAATCCTGCCCGCCCGCCACGGTCACGATGACCCAGCTCAGCAAGCTGATTGTCAATGCGCCCCAGCTCGGCCCCAAGGAAGTGATCGATCTCGACGCGATGCTCGTCGCGGTCTCTGAAGCCGAAGGCGTGCCGACCCGCGCGCAGCTCGCGCTGCTTCAGGTTTACCGCGATCTGGCCGGCCTGAAGACCTGACCTTGCACCGCCAATGCGGCTGGTCTAGGCGGAAGAATGAGCTACGCCGCACGGGTCTGGAACGACAACTGGATGAATTTCTCCGTGCTCCGGCACGGCGCGTTTGACGGTTTTCTCGTTACCTCGAAGAACTCCGGTACGCACTGGATGATGTACATGTTCGCCGTTGCACTTGCGGACACGTACAAGGTGGCGCGGCCCAGGTACTTCTCCGAAAACGCCCTGCGGCCCTATCTCGGCTCGCCGACGGACGAGCCGGTTTATCCGCAGCTGCCGCGCCTTGCCCGCAGTCACACCATTCCGCATCAGCTCGCCAACTGGGGCTGGGCCCGCCGCCTGGGCCGGCTGCCGCCCTATGCCCTGTGCGTGCGCCATCCGATGGCGATCCTCGCCTCCCACCATGCCAAGTGGGAATACGATATCCAGGTCGACTGGCTCGAGTACCTGAAGGGCGATCCGGACGGCAAGCGCTACCGCTGCGATCTCTACTGGCTCGCCCGCTTCTGGAACCGCTGGGGGGAAGTCGAGGCCGCGTATCCGTCGTCGATCCTGCGCGTGCACTACGAATCCACCCGCGCCGACCCGCGCGGCACGCTGGAAGCCATCGCCCGTCACTGGGCTATCGCGCTGACGCCGGAAGCGCTCGACGCTGCCGTAGCCGCCGGTACCAAGGAAGCGATGGCGCTGAAGGTCGATCCGGAAGCTGAGCCCAACGTGCTGCAAAACCGGCAGCAATCGCTGCAGGAACTATTCTCCGGCGAAGCGATGGATATCTATGCCAGCCGCGTGCGCGAACTCTTCCGCTACGACCTCGGCTACGACTTCATGACGCCGCCTGCGGTTTGAGATAGCCGGTTGAGCGCCCGTTCCCGCCTGGGCCATATTTGATCCACCACGGCTCGAGCTTCGCCTGCTCCTCGAGGGTGCGGAACAGCGGGTCTTCCAGAACAGCCGCCGAATACTCCGCCGCCGCGCCGCTCAGTGGCAGGCCGTAGGTGCGAAACCGCGTGACGACGGGCGTGTAGAACGCATCGGCCGCTGACCAGGCTCCGAACAGGAACGGGCCGCCCGATCCATACCTGGCCCGCAGTCCGGACCACATCGCCTGAAGCCGGGTTATGTCAGCCTCAAGCGCCGGTGTCATGTCCGGAGCAGGGTGGCGCGAGCGGATGTCCATCGAACACAGCTGGCGGATCGTCTGGAATCCCGCATGCATTTCGCTCGAAACGGCCCGTGCAATAGCGCGCTTCTCTGGGTCCAGAGGCCATACGGCGCCGGGCGGGGCCCATTCGGCGATGAACTCGGTGATCGCGAGGCTTTCCCAGATTTCGGTCCCGTCCCAGATCAGCAGGGGCACTTTAGCCGTCGGGCTGAGCGCTTTCAGTTGCGTGGTTGTCTCAGGGAAATCCAGCGGAAGGATGACTTCTTCGACCGGCAAGTTGACTTTTCGGGCCACCAGAAGCGGCCGGATCGACCAGCTTGAGTAGTTAAGATTACCGGAAACGAACCGTCTCATGCCGATTTGCCCTCACCTATTGCCCAACGGGTTTCATTTATTGTTACTTTTCCAAAGACGCCGGCCTTCGAATAGGGGTCCGCGGCGTTGAGCGCCCTGGCGGCGGCCAGGCTCTCGGCTTCGATCAGGAAGACCGAGCCCACCATCCGGCCTTCGGAGTCCAGCAAGGGCCCCGCCATCCGGACAACCGGGCCGAGCCCGCCTGCCCATTCCAGGTGTGACGGCCGGGCAGCGGCCCGCCGGGCTGCCCCGTCCGTTTCGTTATCGAGGCAATGCAGGCAGAAAAGCGCCACGACGAACCCTCCTTCTTCGTGTTTTGCCCGCTATGCCACAGGCACTTTGCGACGACTATGGGTGTGGCGAGGGGTGCTGCCGCCCGGGAAATACCCGGCCTGCGAGTGGACGCTGAATGATATATTGAATATTCAATCATTCTGTGTAGGGTGCCCCGATGACCGCAAGCCCGACCGACGATACCCGCAAGCAGATCCTCATGGCCGCCGTGGAGCGTATCCTCCACTACGGCTATTCGAAGACAACGATGGCGGAGATCGCCCGCGACTGCAACATGTCCGCCGGCAACATCTACCGGTTCTTCGCGTCCAAGCTGGATATCGCCGAAGCCATGGCGCAGAAGTTCAATGAAGAATCCTACCTCACCTTCTCTCAGATCGTTGCCCGCAAGGACACCGCCGCCAACCGGCTGCGCGAGCTCTTTCACTATGACCTTGCCCGCACCTACTCGGCGATCGAGGACGAAGCGAAGATTCTCGAAGTGGCCGAAGTGCTCGCCAAGGAACGTCCGGTCTACATGAACGACAAGCTCGCCCAGGAGCGGGTTTTCCTCGTCCGGATCATGGATGAAGGCGTCGCTGCCGGGGAATTCCGCCCCCTCGCGAACCCCAACGAGACGGCTGAGATGTGGCAGTCCGCCCTCATGAAGTTCCGGTTCCCCCAGCTCTTCTCGAAGCTGACCCTGCCGAAACTGCAGCGCGAACTGGACGGCGTGATGGACCTGCTCCTCGCCGGCCTTTCGCCCGGAGCCGCGGTTCCGGCTGCCTGGGATGGAATCACCCCCCGGACCGGCGAAGTCTGCCCGGTCACCGGCAAACTTCTGCCCGCTGCGGAACTGAAGGCTAATTAGTGAATAAAAACGATTTTGTTCATTGACCAGTGTTCAGGGCGGTGCTATATCAGGCTCATGGACGGCAGCAGTTGCCTTCCAGCAGTCCAAAGAGCCCCGCCATGACCACCTCTTCCCGCGCCGAAGCCCGCCAGTCCCTCGTCTCCTTCCTTGCTGCCGTTCCGGCCGCCCTGCTCACCGTGTGGGCAACCTTCGGCCTCGCCAACTTCGTCATCTGAACGTGACGCGCCCTGCCGCTGGCCGGCAGGCGCCAACCACCCGCACCCGGCGCACCGCCCCTGACGCGCGTTTGCGGGTTCCTGCCGGGACCTGAGGCTTCCCCCAGCCCATCAGGTTCCGGTTTTTTTCTGCCCGAATTCTGAAATTAGGCCTTGGCGCCCTTGTGGCCGCCGCCATAGACCGGGGCGCTCAGCGCCGCCGCCTCGTCCAGCGGCCAGCGTGGCCGCGATCCGGCGTCCAGTCCGTCCGCCCCGTCCAGCATGCCCGCCGCCATCCGCTCTGCGCCGGCCAGCGCAATCATCGCGGCATTGTCCGTGCAATGACGAAGGGGAGGGGCGATGAGGCGCGCGCCATTGGCGCTGGCGGCTGCCTCCAGCGCAGCGCGAATCGCCTTATTCGCTGCGACGCCGCCCGCCACTACGAACCGCGTCTCGCCGCCGCCAGCGTCAAAGACCGCCAGCGCCCGCGCAGACTTCTCGCTGAGCACATCGCAGATCGCCGCCTGGAAACTCGCGCAGATGTCTGCCTTCGCGGCCTGCGTCTCGGCGCCTTGCGCGACGCGCGCGACCGCCGACTTCAGCCCCGCAAAACTCATCTCGAGGCCCGGACGGTTCAGCAGCGGGCGCGGGAATTCATGCGCCCTGGCATTCCCCTGCACCGCCAGCCGCTCCACCGCCGGGCCGCCCGGAAAGCCGAGGCCCATCAGCTTCGCCACCTTGTCGAAGGCCTCGCCCACCGCGTCATCGATCGTTGAACCGAGCCGCGTGTAGTCTCCCAGTCCGCGCACTTCCAGGAACTGGCAATGCCCGCCGGAGACGAGCAGCAGAAGATACGGGAACGGACATGTCCCGGCCAGGCGGGGGGAGAGGGCATGGCCTTCCAGATGGTTCACCGGAATGAAGGCAACCCCGGCGGCCTGGGCCACCGCCTTGCCGGTCATCAGGCCCACCAGCACCCCGCCGATCAGCCCCGGCCCGGCGGTCGCCGCCACGCCGTCCAGCTCCGCATAGGAAATCCCTGCCGCGTGCATCGCCGCCGCCACCGTCAGGTCCGCCAGTTCCGCATGCGCCCGCGCCGCAATCTCGGGCACCACACCGAGATACGGCGCATGCTCCTCCAGCTGCGTGCGGATCACGTCCGACAGCAGCGTCGCCTTGCCGTCCTTAAGTCGCAGGACGGCTGCGGCGGTCTCGTCGCAGGAGGTTTCGATGCCGAGGATAGTCAGAGAGCGGGTCATGCGGGGCGTATAGCGGTCCGCAGGCCTGTATAGAAGCCAGCTTCGCTGGGCCCGCGACCTGAGCGGTCAAATTTCATTGAACGGCGCAAGCCTGTTTGACGCCTTTGCGCAGACTTTCCCGGTCGAGGCGACGGGGATGTTACGACATGGGCCGGAAGGGCAGTGTTCTGGAATTGCGCAAGCGGTGCCGGACACAGGCCGCGCCGGGTCCAACACGTCATGGCAAGCTGAAGTTTTCGCGTCATGGCCCTGGCTTGCGCGTCCCGCGCTGGCCGCTTCGGGTCTCTGCGACCCTCGTCTGCATGGTGTTGGCCCCTGCCATCCCTCTTGCTGGCCTGGGCGCTGCAGAACGTCCTGATGGGCGACAGGAGACGACAATAATGATGGCGAACATCGCGCCATCTGTTGATGGAGCGCGTGTACACGTCTCATGGCTTGATGATGGTGACAGCGGCACAATCGCAGGCCGCCCATTTCGTCTTTACGGAGTGGACGCGCCTGAGGGCAGTCCATCCCCCGCGCAGTGCGCCGCAGAGCGGCTCCGGGCAGGCGAGGCGCGTTCTGCAGTCCGTGCCCTGACGGATGGACGCGCTGTCGAGATCAGCAAATCCCACGGCGCCGATAAGTTCAGTCGTGACTTGTTATCGCTTTCAGTTGACGGGCGTGACGTTGTTTCGTCTCTGGTCGCCGCCGGCTATGCAAGGCGCTGGAACTTCGAGGCGGCAGTGATAAAACCGCGTTGGTGCGCAACCTAATCCCCATCCATCCGCAGCGCTGCCACAAAGGCTTCCTGCGGAATTTCGACCTTGCCGAACTGGCGCATGCGTTTCTTGCCGGCGGCCTGCTTGTCCAGCAGCTTGCGCTTGCGGGTGGCGTCGCCGCCATAGCATTTCGCGGTCACGTCCTTGCGCATCGCGCTGATTGTCTCGCGCGCGACAACGCGGCCGCCGATGGCGGCCTGGATCGGGATCTTGAACATCTGGCGCGGGATCAGGTCCTTCAGGCGTTCGCACATCTGGCGGCCGCGCCCTTCGGCCCGGTCGCGGTGCACCAGCATTGCGAGCGCGTCTACCGGCTCCTCGTTGACCAGGATCTGCAGCTTCACAAGATTCTCGGCGCGGTGGCCGATCAGGTTGTAGTCGAAGCTCGCATAACCGCGCGAGATCGATTTCAGCCGGTCGTAGAAGTCGAAGACGACCTCGTTGAGCGGCAGTTCGTATTTCACGCAGGCTCGTCCGCCTACGTATGAAAGTTCGGTCTGCACGCCGCGCCGGTCCTGGCAGAGTTTCAGGATCGAGCCGAGATATTCGTCCGGCGTATAGATCGTGGCGGCAATCCAAGGTTCGCGGATTTCCGAGATGCGCACGACGTCCGGCATGTCGGCCGGATTATGCAGCTCGATTTCGGAGCCGTCCGTCATCGTCATCTGGTAGACCACGCTCGGCGCGGTCGCGATCAGGTCGAGGTCGAACTCGCGGCTGAGGCGTTCCTGAATGATCTCGAGGTGGAGGAGGCCGAGAAAGCCGCAGCGGAAGCCCATTCCGAGCGCGGCCGAGGTCTCCATCTCCCAGGTGAAGGAGGCGTCGTTGAGTCGCAGCTTGCTCATCGCGGCGCGCAGGTCGTCGAAGTCGCCCGCGTCCATCGGGAAGAGGCCGCAGAACACGACGGGCTGAACTTCCTTGTAGCCGGGCAGGGCCTTGTCGGTGGGTCGCTTGTCCTCGGTGATCGTGTCGCCGACCGCCGTGTCGCCGACTTCCTTGATCGAGGCGACGAAGTAGCCGACCTCGCCGGGGCCAAGGGCGTCTGTCTCGGTGAGCTTCGGATTGAAGGTGCCGATCTTGTCGATCTCGTAGACGCCGCCGGTGCGCATCATGCGGATCGATTGCTTCTTCTTAAGCACGCCCTCGTGCACGCGCACGATGACGACGACGCCGAGATACGGGTCGTAATAGGCATCCACCAGGGCGGCCTTCAGCGGGGCGGTGACCTCGCCGCCCTTCGGCGGGGGCAGCTGGGTGACGATGGCTTCCAGCACGTCCGGAATGCCGAAGCCTGTCTTGGCCGAAATCTCGACGGCGTTGGCGGTGTCGAGACCGATGATCTCCTCGATCTGCTCCTTGACGCGCGCCACATCGGCGGCGGGCAGGTCCACCTTGTTGAGGACGGGCACGATCTCGTGATTCTGATCGATCGCCTGGTAGACGTTTGCCAGCGTCTGGGCCTCGACGCCCTGGCTGGCGTCCACCACCAGCAGCGAGCCTTCGCAGGCGGCGAGGCAGCGGCTCACCTCATAGGCGAAGTCCACGTGACCGGGCGTGTCCATCAGGTTCAGCGTATAGGTCTCGCCGTCATTGGCCTTGTAGCTCAGGCGCACGGTCTGCGCCTTGATCGTGATGCCGCGCTCCTTCTCGATATCCATCGAATCGAGCACCTGTTCGCTCATTTCGCGGTCAGTCAGGCCGCCACAGGCCTGGATCAGCCGGTCGGCGAGGGTCGATTTGCCATGGTCGATATGGGCAATGATCGAGAAATTGCGGATTTTGTCGCGTGGGGTCATGGGCGGCATATAGCGGGGGAGTCTGGCTGCGGGAAGTAGGCCCGGACTTACACCGGCGCTGGCGCCGCCGGGCTGTGCGTCGTAAAGGTGCGGGCGTTGGAGTGAGGAGGACTTTCCATGAGACTTTTGCTGGCCGCATCGGCCGCCCTGGCGCTCGGCGCCTGCTGTCACACCCCCAAGATCGCTGCGGATGGGGAGGCTGCCCCCGCCGCTGCAGAGGAGACCGCCGTGGAGCCGTCAGACTACCAGCCCCCCGAAATGCCGACCGCCGAGGAGGCCGCCAAGGCCGCTGCCGACGCCCAGGCAGCTGCTGAAGCCGGCGTCGTCTATGCCGGCTATGACAAGAAAGGCGGCGAGATTGCCCTCAAGGTCGGCAATACGCTCCGCATCGAGCTCCAATCTATCCCGACCGCCGGATACGTCTGGATCCTGGGCGAGACGCCCGCCTTCATGTCCCCGGCAGGGGAGGGCGGCCGCCCGACCGATCCCGCCCATCAGGAACTGCCCGGCTTCACCGGCGGCAACCATTATCTCTCGTTCGACTTCACGGCCAACGCCCCCGGCACCGGCCAGTTCAAGCTGCACGAAGGCCGCCCCTGGGAAACCGACGAGCCGCCGACCGACACCTATGAACTGACCGTGACGGTCACGGAGTAAGCCCCGCCTTGCCCGACACACAGCCCGTTCCCGCCAAGACCGGCATCACCGATGAGGGCTACCTCACCGATTGCTGGTACCTGGCCGCGCCCTCCGCGCGCCTGAAGCCCGGAAAGCAGGAGCGGCTGATGGTGCTGGGTGAGCCGGTCGTCGTCGGCCGGACGCCCGCGGGTGAGCCCTTCGCCCTGCGCGATATCTGCCCGCACCGGCTAGTGCCGCTCTCAGCCGGCAAGCAGCTGGAGACGAACGGCGAGTGGACGCTGCAATGCCCGTATCACGGCTGGCGCTTCGGCACCGATGGCGGCTGCCGCCTGATGCCCAGCCTTACACAAGACAGCCCCTACGACCCCACGAAGGTGAAGGTCCGCCGCTACCCCGTCCACGAGGCGAACGGCGCGGTGTATCTGTATGTCGCGCACGATCCGCGCAGCCTTGCGGCGCCCGCCGTGCCGCCGCCCTCCTTTGGTCCGCTCCCTGACAGTCCGGGCTTCATCATAGAGGACGTGTTCGAGGCCCACATGGACGACGCCGTCGTTGGTCTGATGGACCCTGCGCACGTGCCCTTCGTGCATAACCAGTGGTGGTGGCGCCCGCCTTCGGTGGGCCTGAAGCTCAAGCAAAAGCCTTTCGGCCCGATTGAGCGCGGCTGGGCCATCGAGCGGCACGCACCTTCGTCAAACTCGAAACTCTACCGCTGGGTCTTTGGCGGCAATGTTCAGACAGAGATATGTTTCCAGCTGCCGGGCTACAGGTGGGAAATCATCTCGAACGACACGGCCCGCCTCCTGACGCTCACGTGCCTGACGCCTGAAGCGCCCAAGAGAACCCGCATCACCCAGTTCACCTGGTGGACCGGCGCGCCGCTGCTGCATCTCGCCGTGCCGGTGGCCAAGCGCATGGGCCGCAAGTTCCTCGCGCAGGACGGCGAGATGGTGGACCTTCAAAATCAGGGCATGGCGCACCAGAAGGCGATGCTCTGGATCGACGACATCGACGTGCAGGCTAAATGGTATCAGCAGCTCAAGCGCGAATGGACCGCCGCCCGCACCGAAGGCCGCGGGTTCTCAAACCCGATCCAGCCCCGCACACTGAAGTGGATGAGCTGAAGATCTGAGCGGCATATTCCGGCCTGCCCCAAAATGGCCTTGAAAAAATGTGACGAAAGACACTGGCCGGGTGGATCATTCGTTCCAAATGTTGGCAGGCGCGACGCGAAGCGCGCCTCCCGAGTACCTGCCAGTTACCAAAAGGAAGTCCCACATGAAGTTCAAACTGTTCGCCGTTGCGGCTGTCAGCGCCTTTGCGCTCGCCGCCTGTTCCCCTGCTGAAACGGTCACGACCGAGCCGGCTGTTGTCGAAGAAGTCGTTGCCGAACCGGTCGTCGAAGAAGTTGTGGTCGCACCGACCACGATCGTCGACGTTGCCGCCGGCAATCCGGATTTCTCGACCCTCGTTGCAGCTATCACGGCTGCCGGCCTTGGCGAAACGCTGGCCGGCGAAGGCCCGTTCACCGTGTTCGCGCCGACCAACGCCGCGTTTGCCGCCCTTCCGGCCGGCACGCTCGACAGCCTGCTGCTGCCCGAGAACAAGGACCAGCTGACCGCAATCCTGACCTACCACGTCGTGCCGGGCACGGTGATGGCGGCCGATCTGCCGGCGACCGCGACGGATGTCGCCACCGTCAACGGTGCAATGGTCTCCGTTGTCGCGGCCCCGGAAGGTGCCACGGTCAATGGTGCCAAGATCACCGCCGCCGACGTGGCCGCCTCAAACGGCGTCATCCACGTCATCGATACGGTCCTGCTGCCGAAGTAATAAGCCTGCCAGAGGCTGAAATGCGGGGCCGCGATCCTTCAACGGGTCGCGGCCCTTTTTTCGGGCTGAATGAAACCAGCTGATCGATATCAACGTAGTTCCTTCAAAAAAGGCTCCAGGTTATTGCCATGATTGCCATTGTCCTGAAACGTCTTGTTCTGCCCGCCCTCGCGCTGATGCTGGCGGCCTGGGCCCATGCCGAGGAGCCTGCGCCCATGCCCGCCTTCACCGTCATCGCCGAAGATGGCGCTGCCGAAATCCGTGCCTATGCGCCGATGATCGTTGCCGAAGTGACGGTCGAGGCGCCGTCGCTGGCCGAAGCGGCGAATGCCGGGTTTCGTCCGCTGGCAAACTACATCTTCGGCGGCAATGCGCCCCGCCAGAAGATCGCGATGACCAGCCCGGTCACCGCCGCGCCGAAGGGCCAGAAGATCGCCATGACCGCGCCGGTAACAGCGGCCGGGGCGGGGGATGCCGGAAGCTATGATGTCCGCTTCATCATGCCGCCCGAATGGACGATGGAGACGCTGCCCGCGCCTGCCAATCCTGATATCCGTCTTGTGCAGGTGCCCGCGCGCACCGTTGCGGCCTACCGTTACACGGGCGGCGATACGCCGAAGAAACGGGAAAAAGCCGAAAAAGTGCTGCGCGCGTTCGCGGACGGGAGCGGCTACACGGTGACGGGTGAGCCTGAATGGGCCGGCTATGACGCGCCCTTCGTGCCCTTCTTCCTGCGCCGCTATGAAATCATGCTCGCCGTGGAGCCCGCGAACAAAGAGTGAAACTGCAAGCTGTCTTTAACCCTTCGCGCTGCTAGGGTGGAGCGCATGAGCGTTCCGATTCGCATCCTCGGCATCGACCCCGGCCTCCGTCATACCGGCTGGGGGATCATCGAGCAGACCGGCATGCGCCTCTCCCATGTCGCCCACGGCGTCATCTCGGCGGCGACCGACATCTCGATGGCCGAACGCCTTGCGGAAATCTTCGAATGTGTCGGCGAGCTTGCCCGCCACCATGGCCCGCATGCGGCCGGGGTCGAGGAAACCCTCGTCAATGCCAACCCCCGCTCGGCCCTGAAGCTCGGCCAGGCGCGCGGCGCTGCAATGGCAGCCCTCGCGATGGCCGGCGTGCCGGTCGCCGAATTCGCGCCACGCCAGATCAAACTGTCCGTTGTCGGAACCGGCACGGCCGACAAGGACCAGGTGAAGTTCATGGTCCAGCGGCTTCTCCCGCGGGCAGGGGAGATGAAGCTCGACGCCGCCGACGCCCTCGCCTGCGCCATCTGCACCGCGCACCATCTGCCGCCGCCGTTGCGCAACCGGGGCGCCGCATGATCGTCGGCCGCCTCACCGGAGAAGTCGGCGCCATCGGCCTGGACCATGTCCTGATTGACGTGAACGGCGTCGGCTATGTCGCCCTCGCCGGTACGCGCCTCCTCGCGCGCCTGCAGGCGGGAGACCGCGTCACCGTGCAGGTCGAAACGCGCGTCACCGAGAGCTCCATAACCCTTTTCGCTTTCGCCACGGACGAGGAACGCGCCTGGTTCGTGCGCCTGCAGGATGTGCCCGGCGTCGCCGGAAAATCCGCGCTCGCCATCCTCGACGGCCTTGCGCCTGCGGAGATCATGGACGCCATCGCGCTCGGCGATTCCGGCGCCTTCACCCGCGCCAGGGGCATCGGCAAGAAACTCGGGGAACGCATTGTCACCGAACTCGCGGGCAAGGCGCCGCCGATGGGCCGGTTCGGCAAGTTCGAAACCGCTGCCGTCGCGGGCCTTGCCTCGCAGCCTGTCGCCGCCAGCACCGGTCCCCGCGCCGAAGCCATCAGCGCGCTGACAAATCTCGGCTACACCCCGTCCGAAGCCTCCCGCGCCGTCGCCGCCGTGGCCAAGGAAGGCAGCGCCGATAACGTCAGCGCCCTCGTCAAGGGTGCCCTTAAGGAACTCGCGCGGTGACCCGCAAGGACTCCCTGGCCGACTCGCAGGCCCAGGCGCCGGACGCGCTGGACCGTGCGCTGCGTCCCCAGACGTTCGAGGACTATGTCGGCCAGCGCAAGGCCAAGTCGAACCTGAAAGTCTATGTCGATGCCGCCCGCGGGCGCAGCGAGGCGCTCGACCATGTGCTCCTCTTCGGCCCCCCCGGCCTTGGCAAGACAACCCTCGCGCAAATCCTCGCGCGCGAGATGGGCGTCGGCTTCCGCGCGACCTCCGGACCGGTCATCGCCAAGGCCGGCGACCTCGCCGCGATCCTGACAAACCTTGATCCGAACGATGTCCTCTTCATCGACGAGATCCACCGCCTGCCCGCGATCGTTGAGGAAATCCTCTATCCTGCGATGGAAGACTACGCGCTCGATCTGGTGATCGGGGAAGGCCCCGCCGCCCGCTCCGTGCGGCTTGATCTTGCGCCCTTCACCCTCGTGGGCGCCACGACTCGCGCGGGCCTCCTCGCGACGCCCCTGCGCGACCGGTTCGGCATTCCGATCCGTCTCGATTTCTACGAACCCGAAGAGCTCGCCCGCATCGTCATGGCCGCTGCCCGCAAGCTCGGTGCCCCGATCACGGAGGAAGGCGCCATCGAGATCGCGTCGCGCGCCCGCGGCACGCCTCGCATCGCGCTGCGCCTGCTGCGCCGGGTGCGTGACTTTGCGGACGCCGAGGGCCAGCCGATCGACAAGCCCGCCGCTGACCGCGCGCTGAAACGCCTCGAGATCGACAGCGACGGTCTCGACGCGCTCGACCGGCGCTACCTCCACGCCCTCGTCAAAACTTATGCTGGCGGCCCCGTCGGCGCCGACACGCTCGCCGCCGCCCTTTCCGAAGCGCGCGACGCCGTCGAAGACGTGATCGAGCCCTATCTGATGCAGAAAGGCTATGTCGCCCGCACGCCGCGCGGCCGCGTCGCCGCCCCGCTCGCCTATGAACGCTTAGGCCTCAAGGCGCCGAACGGCCAGCAAAGCGCTCTGTTCACGGACGAGGAGTGAGCGTGGTCGAAGGAATTTGTTTCTGCGGCGCCGTCGCCTGACGCGCCGCGAGTCCCGGCCCGGCCGGGCGCTGTCTTTGCCGCACCTGCCAGAAAACCCATTCCGCCTCAGTCGCGACCACCGCCGGTGCGCCGCGCGCGGGCTTTGCCTGAACAAAAGGCGCAGACATCGTCGCCCATATTCAATCGACGCCCGGCAGGCTGCGCCATGTCTGCCCGAAGAGCGCCTGCCACCTGATCGCCGAGTGGACGGCGCAGGACGCCCTGATCCTGAAAGCCCGTCGTGAATATCTGGACAAGCCATTAGGCCGCCTTCCTTGACTTTGACGACGGCTTGCCGCGCCTGCCCGAAGGCGTCCCGAAACCGGCTTGATCCCGGCCGCCGCTGGGCTAGGTTCGGCTCAGGAGACATAAGCATGACGCCTGCAGACCTGAAGCACCGCGCTCACGCCCACTTCAACGGCGTGCTTGATGCTGGCGGCGTGCGCACCCTCGCGGCGGAACTGGCCGCAGCCAGAGGCAAATCCGATCCGGCCGCCCGCGCCGCGATGGCCGGCATGCTCGCCCGCACGGCCTTCCTTGAGCCCGACCGGACAGGTGAGATCTACGACGCCCTGGCGCTCGGCTGGCGGAGCAAGCCGGTCAAGGCGGCGGCGCTCAGCACCCTTGCGCTCCCGCCGGGTGAAGTCCCGCCGGACCTGTTCGACGCCTGGTGGTCCGTTGCCGGAGACCTTGCCGCCGGCAAGCTGGACGCGCTGGCCGTGACCCAGAGGACGGCCGCCCTCGGCGGCAGGATGCCTGCCGCGTTCGAGGCCCGGCTCGCCGCCATGTCCTATCTCTGGCCGGGCGTTCCCGAGATCGCAGACCGTCCGCTCCCGGAACATGTCCGCCTGGACGATCTCGCCGCCTGCCCGCCGGGCTCGCTGGGCCGCGCCTTCCATGATCTGATCGTCGACAACAAGTTCGATCTTGAAGTGCTTGACCGGGAGTCAATCGGCCTGTCCCGCCTCAGCAAGCCGCTCGATTATCTCAACACCCGCATCCTGCAGGCGCATGACCTCTGGCACATCACGGCCGGCTACGAGACGACCTCGCTGCATGAGCTGGCCATCTCGGCCTTTCAGCTGGCGCAGTTCGGACATTCCTATTCCGCGCAGTTCCTGGCGGTTTCGGCGGCGGTGGGCGCGCTTGCGCCTGCCTTTGCCTATCCTGTCCTGATGGACACGATGACCAGCGCCTGGGTGCACGGGCGCGAGACCCCGCCCGTCATCACGATTGAATGGGAATCGCTCTGGCATCTCACGCCGGACCAGATTCGGGCGGCCTATGGGATCCGTCCCTACCGGCGCCCCTGGCGCGCGGACTTTGTGGAGACCCGCCGGCCGCTCGCCGATTCCCTTGCCATCCTGAAGCGTTCCCTCGTTCCGCAGCGCGCCGCCGCGCACTAGGCAGGCGGTCGCATCCCCCACAGCGCGCCGATCAGCCCGCCCTTGATCCGTGGCAGGAGGATCAGCACTGCGCCGACCGCAAATGAGCCGAGCCCGGCCAGCCGCATCCAGAGCGGCCAGGCCTCGCGGCGCGCGGCGATGAAGGTCAGCGCCGCAAGCAAAGGCCCCAGCAACAGCACGGTCAGCCAGGGCGGCCAATCCCCGGCCTCGATCTCGCCCGTCGCCGCACCGCAATCCGTGCATGCCGGCGCCTGCTTCAGGTAGCCCGCAAACAGCCGCCCCTTCCCGCAGGCCGGGCAGCGTCCGCGCAGCCCGCGCAGGGCCGCGATCCGGGAAGGGGAAACCGCCATCGGTCGCACCCTCGCACGAATCGCGCCGATACTGTAATCGGGTCGCCATGAGCATGGACTGGCACGAGATTGAAACACATACCGGTTTTGCCGGTGCGCGGGCGCGGTCGCAAACCGAACTGCGCCCCATCCTCGAGCGGATCAGGCCCGATCCCATCAATCCGGACCGCCAGAAGAAGATCGCCAGCGCAGTCCTGATCACCTTCTTTTTCCTGTTCGTAGGCACCTTCAGTGCGATCGACACGGCACTGCCGGACTCGGCCGGCTGGGTTGTGCTGCGGTTCCTGCTATTTCCGGTCCTGGCCATCGGCTACATGGCCGCCGGCCTTTTCCTGATGCGTGGCCCGCTCGCAAAGCTTTTAGGCGCGGCGCTGGCGCGCCATGGCGTGAAAGCTGACGCTATGACCTGCATATCCGCTCCCCTCGGCCTGACCTATGTGCCCGCGCCCGGAGGCGCGCCCAACGGCCTCGAATGGCTGGCGCAGAAGAGCTGGGCGCCGGCCATCCTGCGCGAGACAACCCTCAGTCTGAATGCTTCCGGCGGCATGGACGGCGCGGTCGCCGCCGCGCGGGGGTCCGGCCTCCTCGCCCCATCCGGCACCTACGTCATGGGCACGCCGGAGCAGAAGGCGAAGTATCACGAGCAGACGTCGGGCATGCTCCGGATCGAGGACGGGTTCGAAGGCCAGCGCGCCGGACTTGCCTTCTCAATGTTCGAATGGGTGGAAAGTGGCGGCGACTCGGCGGATACCTGCCACCTCGTCATCGTCCTCGCCGCCCCGGTCCGCCTCCACGGCGTCACCCATCTGCGGGCCCGCAAGACCGGCTGGCTGCAGGACCCTGACGGCACACCCATGCAGGATGTGGATCTTGGACCCAGGGCATTCGATTCGCTTTACAAACTCAGGTCGTCCGACCAGGTCGAGGCCCGCGCCATCTTCAATCCTGCGGTCATTGAGCGCGTGATCGCCCTCGCGCATGGCGGCCCGTTCCGCGCCGTCGCCACCGCCAGCCATCTCGTCTTCGACTTTCCGAGCGAGACCAACCGCTTCGGCCTGGTCGACCTGGTGACGGGCGAATGGAACGATGACACGATCCGCCAGACCCATGCCGATCTCGCCGAAGCCCTCGCCCTCGTCGACGCCCTAGGCCACGCCTTCATGCTCGCGCGAAAGTCTGGTACGGGCGCCCCATGAGCCTGCCGCCCCTCGACGCCCGGAACTTCGACGCCGCCCGCCAGCACTGGCTGCCCGTGCGCGTCTATTACGAGGACACCGATTTCACCGGCATGGTCTACCACGCCAACTACCTGCGCTTTTTCGAGCGCGGCCGCTCGGACCATCTTCGCGATGCCGGCGTCTCGCACCAGTCGCTTCTGGCCCGCGAGGACCCCGCCGCCTTTACGCTCACCAACGTCAACGTCACCTATCGCCGGCCTGCCAGGGTCGACGACCTGCTGCACATCCGCACCCGCTATCTCGGCATGGACGGCCCCCGCATCCGCTTCGCGCAGGCCTGCCTCCGGGACGGGGAGCTGATCGCCGAAGCCGAGATCACTGCCGTGATGATCCATGCCGACGGGCGCCTGCGCCGTCCGATCAGGGAAATCGCGGAGCACCTTGAAGCCTGGCGCTGGCAGGCGGGCTGACCTGCCCGAAAAGGCCGCGTCCGGCCCCCGTTTCGGGGCGCCGGTAGTTAACAATCTGCCACGAAGCCTTAACCCTTGGGCGATAACGTATATCTGACTGCGCAAAACCCGGCCCGCGCCGTGTTTCTGCCGGATTCGGGCTGGAAAGAAGGTCGGGAAACATGGGGTGCCCGCGCATTTCTCCGGGCCGAATCCCTGTACCGCCGCACACGCGGGCGCGACGCGCCCGGATGAAGTTTGGGAGAGACCTCGTTCATGGAAAACGAATCCATCAGCAACGTTGCGACGAGCAGCGGCTTCTCGCTGATCACGCTGCTCGGCGAGGCCGATATCGTCGTCAAGCTGGTGCTGGTCGCACTGCTGCTGGCCTCGATCTGGTCCTGGATCGTGATCGGCGAGAAGCTCTTCTCGCTCGGCGGCCTCAAGAAATCGGCCCTCGCCTTCGAGGAGGCGTTCTGGAATGGCCGCGCCGGCGAGTTTGACCTGCGCCCGGGCCAGGGCGGCAGGGACCCGGCCTCCCGCGTCTTCGTCTCCGCCGCCCGCGAATGGCAGGATGCCGGCAAGTCGCTCGCCACCCCCGCCGAAGCCTCCGCCATTGTGATGCGGGCCGAACGCTCGATGCGCGCCGCCGTGGACCGCGAACTCGGCCGCGCCGGCAACGGGCTCTCCATCCTGGCCACCATCGGCTCGGCCTCGCCCTTCATCGGCCTCTTCGGCACGGTCTGGGGCATCATGAACGCCTTCCTCAACATCGCTGAAGCGCAGGACACCAGCCTCGGGACCGTTGCAGGCCCGATCGCCGAAGCGTTGTTCGCCACCGGCCTCGGACTGATTGCGGCCATCCCGGCGGTCATCTTCTACAACAAGTTCACCGCCGACCTGACCAAGCTCGGCGACCAGCTCGACAGCTTTTCCCAGGACGTCCTCGTTCGCCTGTCGCGCCGGGCGTCCGACGCGACGCGGGACTAGGCGGCCATGGGCGCTAACCTCGGTTCCGGCGGTAATGGCGGGCGGCGCGGCCGGCGTGCCCTCAATGCGGAAATCAACGTCACCCCTTTCGTGGACGTGATGCTGGTCCTGCTCATCGTCTTCATGGTCACCGCCCCGCTGCTGATCCGCGGCGAGGAGGTCAACCTGCCGCGCACGACGTCTGCGCCCCTGAAGTCCGAGGCGAATGACGCGCCGCTGACGCTCTGGGTGCGCGCCGACGGCACGGTCCTCGTCCAGCAGACGGAAATCCAGACCGAAGACCTCGCCGCCCAACTCACCGCCGTCGTCGGCGAGGGCTATGACAAGCAGGTCTACCTCTATGCCGACCAGGACGTGCCTTATGGCCGCGTCATGGAAGTCACCGCTGAAGTGCGCCGCGCCGGATACACGCGCATGTCCTTCATCACCGAACAGAAACGCTAGGACCGGAAGGAGCCTGCCCGCACCATGCTTCGCGGTTTCACCGTCTCGGCCCTCGTCCATGCCAGTGTCCTGGCCATGACGATGATCTCGTGGCCGCAGGCCGGTTCCGAGTGCGACGAGGCGATCGAGAAACTCCGCCGCGAAAATCCGGGCATCCGCGCCATCGAGATCGTCGTCGCCCTGCCGCAATGCGCCAGCGTCGCCGACCTGCCTATCGACTTCGAGGATGTCGGCCTCGTCTCGAATGTCAGCGAGCTGCGCAAGGCCCCCGATCCGAAGGAAGAGGCGCTCCCGCCGGAGCCCGAGCCCGAAGTCGAGGAAGCCCCGCCGGAGCCTGAGCCTGAAGCGGCCGAACCGGAGCCCGAAGAGGCCGTGCCCGATCCGCGCGCCGCAAAGGAGCCCGAGCCGAAAAAGCCGGAGCCCAGGAAACCGGAACCGAAAAAGACCGAGCCTCTGATCAGGAAAGAGCCGCCGAAGAAACCTAAGGAAGACGACCTCGCCTTCCTCGATGATTTCGACAAGGCGCTGCAGGACAAACGCCAGACCCGTCCGCGCACCGCATCGCAGGAAGCCACCGACCGGCCGAACATCGGCAATGCCAGCCGCGACCGCGAAGGGGCAGGGGACCGCACCGGCAATACCGCGTCCCTGCAGGCCTCGCTGCGCCGCCAGATCGGCTATTGCTGGCGCGGCATCGAGGACCTGCCGGAAGAAGACCAGATCGATGTCGAGATCGGCATGAAGCTGAAGCTCGACGGCACGCTGGACGGCAACGCCGAACTCGTCAGCCCGCGCTCGCGGCCCGTCGGCCGCTCCGGCCTTGCGGTTGACCTGGCGCTGCGGGCAGTGCGCAAGTGCGAGCCTTACAAGCTGCCGGAAGATTCGTATGAACAATGGAAAGACATCGTTGTGACGATCGGCCCCGCCAGGGGTTGAGCGCGCGCAGCAAACAAAAGGAGTCTGAAGGAATGACACATCGGGCCATGCTCTACCTGCGGCGGTTTCTCGCCGCTGCCGTGATCGCCCTCGGGCTGGTCGCCCCCGCCTCAGCGCAGCTGCGCGTGCGGGTCGACGAAGGCAACTTCCAGCCGACCCCCATTGCCATCCCGGACTTCCAGGTCACCGGCGCCAATGCCGATCTCGCCAAGCAGATCGCCGAAGTCGTCCGCGCCGACCTCGCCTCCACCGGCCTGTTCGACCTGCAGAATCCGGCCTCCTTCATCCAGCGTGATCTCTCGATCAATGCCGAGCCGCGCTTTGCCGACTGGAAGATCATCCGCACCGAGGGCCTCGTCGTCGGCACTTTCGAGGAAATGGCCGACGGCAAGGTCGCCGTCTCCTTCCGCCTCTGGGACATCTATGGCGGCGAGCTGATGCGCATCAACGGCGAGCCCGGCCGCCGCCTCACGACCACGCCCGAGAACTGGCGCCGCATCGCCCACAAGATCGCCGACTCGATCTATACCCGCCTGACCGGCGAAGACCCCTATTTCGACACCCGCATCGTCTATATCGCCGAAACCGGCCCGAAGACCGCGCGCGTCAAGCGCCTGGCCATCATGGATTCGGACGGCGCCAACCAGCAATACCTCACATCCGGCCGCTCCACTGTGCTGACCCCGCGCTTCTCCCCCTCGGCGCAGGAAATCACCTATATGTCGTATGAAGGCGGCAAGCCGCGCGTCTATCTCTTCAATATCGAGACCGGCCGTCAGGAACTGCTCGGCAACTTCCCCGGCATGACTTTCTCCCCCCGCTTCACCCGGGATGGCCAGTCCGTCCTGCTCAGCCAGGCCCAGCGCGGTAATACCGACATCTACATCCTGAACCTGCGCACCCGCGAGTCCGACCGCCTGACCGACCATCCGTCGATCGACACCTCGCCTTCGATGTCGCCGGATGGCAAGTCGGTGGTCTTCAACTCCGACCGGGGCGGCACGCCGCAGCTCTACATCATGAACACCGACAAATCGAAGCGCACCTGCCCTGGCGGAGGCAGCGACGTCGCCTGCCGCATCACCTTCGGCAAGGGCCGTTATTCGACCCCCGTCTGGTCCCCGCGCGGTGACCTGATTGCCTTCACCAAGCAGGAGGGCGGCAAGTTCTATGTCGGCGTCATCGGCATCGACGGCAAAGGCGAGCGCCTGCTGACCGAGGCCTATCTGGACGAGGGTCCGGACTGGTCACCCAATGGCCGGGTCATCGTCTATTTCCGCGAAGCCCGTCCCGGCGCCAGCCCGCAACTCTTCTCGGTTGACCTGTCCGGGCGCAACGAACGCCGCCTCGTCACCCAGACCGATGCGTCGGACCCGGCCTGGTCGCCGCTGTTGCAATAGCTCAACATTAAGCCGATTTAAGCCCGTCGCCTGCTGCGGCCTGCTTAAATCGGCTTCGGGCATACGATTCGGCTGGAATCGGCAAGCCGCACGGTTGTCGTCCCATTTCAGCCGGATTATGTAATTAACGTCGAGTTTGTTCAGGGGCCGGAAATAATCTTCCCCTAACGTGAGTTCGCATCGTCCATTCCTTAGGAGCCCCGACACCATGCATACATTCCTCAAAGTCACTGCTGCCGCCGCGCTTCTGGCCACGGGCGCCTGCGCCTCGCAACCGGATCCCGTGAAAGACACCACCCCGGTGGTCGAGAATACCACCCCTGTCGAAGAGAAAACCGAAGTTGTGAAGACCGACCCGGTCGTCACCTCCTCGATCGCTCCGGGTTCGCTGGAAGACTTCCGCGTCAACGTTGGCGAGCGCGTCTATTTCGACCTCGACCAGTACCGCCTCGACACCGAAGACCAGGAAATCCTGAAGCGTCAGGCAGCCTGGCTCGCCTCCTACCCGAACATCCGGATCCTCGTCGCCGGCAACGCCGATGAGCGCGGCACGCGCGAATACAACCTCGCCCTCGGCGAGCGCCGCGCCAACGCGGTGAAAGAGTACCTCGTCAGCCTCGGCGTGTCCGCTTCGCGCGTCGACACCGTGTCCTATGGCAAAGAGCGCCCGCTCGCGGCCGGCTCGGACGACCAGTCCTGGGCTCTGAACCGCAACGGCTGGACGCAGATCGTTTCCGGCGCCACCAGCTAAGCTACCCTTAACTGCGAAAGCAGATGGTCCAAAACAGCCGGGCGCCATAATTTGGCCCCGGCTGTTCTTTTTACTGTGCTGCCTGCCTGTTTGCGTATCGACGTAGGATCACCGCCATGTTGAAAGCTGCCCTGACTAGTCTGGCCGTTGCCGGCCTCCTGGTTGTCCCCGCCACGTCGCAGACCGTGACATTGCCCTCGCGCGGCGCACCGATCACCAAGGGCGTCACCACAGGCGACCTTTCTGTGCAGGTCGACCAGGCGCGCCAGAGCGCGGCAGACCTGCTCGTGCAAGTCAACCGTCAGCAAGACGAGATCAGCACGCTCAGTGGCCGGATCGAGTCGCTGGAATTCCAGCTCGGCCGTGCAACCGAAGCGAACGAAGAACTGCTTACCGACAACGAAACCCTGGCCCGCGACGCGCAGGCAATGCGCCAGACGCTTGACCGTCAGGCCCGCGCCATCGCCGGCATGCAGGTCATCCTCGGCATCGAGCCCGAACCGGTCACCGATACGTATTCCGGCTTGGATCCGGCCGGTCAGTCCTATGCGATGACCGCGCCCGCCTCGAACGGCGGCGGCATCGACAGCTCGGGCCCCGCCGAGCTCACCTCCGGCAGCAGCCTGCCCGAAGGCTCGCTCGGCACTCTCTCGGCCAGCCAGTTGCCAGGCGAAGCCGGCGCGCTGTTCGCCGAAGCCAAGGCCCGGCTGATCCGGCTTGACTATGCCGGCGCGGAAGAAGCCTTCCAGGCCTTCATCGACCAGTTCGGTAAAGACAAGCAGGCGGGCGAAGCCCATTTCTGGCTTGGTGAAGCGCTGCACCAGCAGCAGGCCTATGCCGAAAGCGGCGCCGCCTACACCACTATGATCCGGTCCTATCCGGATGACGTGCGCGCCCCCGACGCCCTCGTCCGCCTCGCCCGCGCCATGCGCTTCCTGGGCGAAAGCACCAAGGCCTGCACCGCGCTCGATACGCTGCCGAAGCGCTATCCGGATGCCACTAAAGTGGTGCGTGACCTCGCCGCCGTCGAGCGGACCCGGTCCGGGTGCGCAAACTAGAGCTGACCTCGCGTTTTGACGCGGCGCTTGACGCCGTGCCGGAAGATTTGGCCGGGGGGCCTATCGGCCTTGCCGTCTCCGGCGGCAGCGACTCCCTCGCGCTCCTGCACCTCGCCCGACAATGGGCACGCGCGCGCGGGGCCAGGCTCCTTGTCCTGACGGTCGATCACCGCCTGCGCCCCGCCTCAGCGGCAGAAGCTGCGGGAGTGGCGCGTCTCGCGGGCGAACTCGGCCTCGCCCATCAGACACTCGCCTGGGACGCTCCGGTCGCGCGCCAGTCCGCCGCCCGCCGCGCCCGCCACGCCTTGCTGGCCGCAGAGTTGAAAGCAGCAGGCGGGCATCTCCTGCTGACCGGCCACACCGCCAGCGATCAGGCCGAAACCGTGCTCATGCGCGCCCGCCAGGGCTCCGGCTGGTACGGCCTTGCCGGCATGCGCGCGCTGTCGCTGTCGCCGGTCTGGCCGGAAGGCGAAGGCGTATGGATCGCCCGCCCGCTGCTGGGCGAGACGCGCGAGGATCTGCGGGGCTGGCTCGAAGGGCAGGGACTGGGATGGACCGACGATCCGTCCAATGACAACCCGGCCTTCGAGCGCATTCGCGTCCGCACACGCCTCGCCGCAGGCCTTGCGTTGAGAGACCGCACCCTCGCCTGCCAGCAGCACTTTGCCGAGCTGCGCCGCCTCGAAGACGCGCTGCTTGCCAACTGGCTCGGACGCCATGTGCATATCGGCGCGGATGGCACCGTCATCGCCCACCTCGCGGACCTTGCGCCCGAGCGCGCCGCGCGCGGGCTGGGTATCCTGCTGCAATGCGTCGCCGGCCGCGAAACCCCGCCCCGGTCGGAAGCGCTGCGGCACCTGGCCGCCCGCAGCCTTGCCACGCCGGCCTTCCGCGGCGCCACGCTTGGCGGCGTCCGCCTGCGGCCTTCCCGGGCCGGCCTGAAGCTCGCGCCCGAGCCCGTCACCCGCCAGAATCCGCCGTCTCCGGAGGCCCTGACCGCCCGGATTAACGCTTTCCGGCGCCTTTTTATGAATTCTGCGCATGATTTCGTCGCAGGCGCAGGAAAGGAGTCGTTTTTGAAGGGGTTGGCGCCTATCTTCTCGTACAACACCGTTTCCATTGTGCGAGACCTGCCATGAATGTTCGTAACCTTGCCGTCTGGGGCGCGCTCGCCCTTCTGGTGATCGGAATGGCCGTGATGATGGGGGGCAACCCCGAAGTCGCCCGCGCCAAGAACGTCCGGCTTTCGGAAATCTACACGATGGCCGAACAGGGCAAGCTCGCGGACGCCACCCTCGGCGACACCAAGCTGGTGGTCACCACCACCGATGGCCAGAAGCTGATCAGCGAAATCCGCCAGCTCGACATGACTACCGAGACGATCCTGCGCGACAGCAACGTGCCTTTCAACGTCGAAGCTGATGTCGGCCGCAACAATGTCGCCTCGGTGCTGCTCTCGCTGCTGCCGATCGTGCTGATCGTCGCGTTCGTTTTCTTCATGATGCGCCAGATGCAGGGCGGCGGCACACGTGGGGCGATGAGCTTCGGCAAGTCCCGCGCCCGCCTCCTTACCGAGAAGCATGGCCGCGTCACCTTCGACGATGTCGCCGGCGTTGACGAGGCCAAGGAAGAACTGCAGGAAATCGTCGAGTTCCTGCAGGACCCGTCCAAGTTCCAGCGCCTTGGCGGCAAGATCCCGAAAGGCGCGCTGCTCGTCGGCCCGCCCGGCACCGGCAAGACCCTGCTCGCCCGCGCGGTTGCGGGGGAGGCGGGCGTGCCCTTCTTCACCATCTCCGGTTCGGACTTCGTCGAAATGTTCGTCGGCGTCGGCGCAAGCCGCGTGCGCGACATGTTCGAACAGGCGAAACGCTCCGCGCCCTGCATCATCTTCATCGACGAAATCGACGCTGTCGGCCGCTCGCGCGGCGCCGGCCTCGGCGGCGGCAACGATGAGCGCGAGCAGACGCTGAACCAGCTGCTCGTCGAGATGGACGGCTTCGAAGCCAACGAAGGCATCATCATCATGGCCGCGACCAACCGTCCGGACGTGCTCGACCCCGCCCTGCTGCGTCCCGGCCGTTTCGACCGCCAGGTCACCGTCGGCAATCCGGACATCATCGGCCGCGAGAAGATCCTGCGCGTCCACATGCGCAACGTTCCGCTCGCCAAGGACGTTGAGACCAAGACCATCGCCCGCGGCACGCCCGGTTTCTCCGGCGCCGACCTCGCCAACCTCGTCAACGAAGCCGCCCTCCTCGCGGCCCGCCGCGGCAAGCGCGTCGTCGCGATGGCCGAGTTCGAAGACGCCAAGGACAAGGTCCTGATGGGCCCCGAACGCCGCTCGATGGTGATGTCCGAGAAGGAAAAGGAACTGACCGCCTGGCACGAAGCCGGCCACGCGATCGTCGCGATGAAAGTCCCTTCGGCCGATCCGGTCCACAAGGCGACAATCATTCCGCGCGGCCGCGCCCTCGGCATGGTCATGCAGCTTCCGGAAGACGACAAGCTCTCGATGTCGAAGGTCGAGATGACCTCGCGCCTCGCCATCATCATGGGCGGCCGCGTCGCCGAAGAGCTGAAGTTCGGCCTCGACAACGTGACTGCCGGCGCGGCCTCGGACATCCAGCAGGCCACGCGCCTTGCCCGCGCGATGGTCACCCGCTGGGGCTATTCCGACATCATCGGCCCGGTCGATTATGGCTCGGACCAGGGCGACGTGTTCCTCGGCCAGCAGCTGATGCAGTCCTCGCACATCTCGGAAGAGACCTCGCGCAAGATCGAGGAAGAAGTCCGCAAACTGATCGAACAGGGCAAGGTCGATGCGCGCCGCATCATGACCGAGAGCCGCGCCGACTGGGAAGCCGTCGCCCTCGGCCTGCTCGAGTATGAAACGCTGTCGGGCGAAGAGATTGCTAATCTCATCAAGGGCACGCCGCCGAGCCGTCCGGATTCGTCTGAAGACGATGCCGGCCCGTCCTCTTCGGTGCCGGTGATCGGCAAGCGCAAACGCCCGGGGATCGATCCCTCGCCGAACCCGGCCTGAGGCAGATGCGACCTTTCCTTTGAAGCCCGCCCTGACTAGGGTGGGCTTCATGCTTTTCCGAACCGCCTTCGCGCCCGCTTTCGCCCTTGTGATCACCGCCTGCGCGAGTGCGCCGGTGAGGGCGCCTTCCGCATTCGAGGCGGCAATTTCGCCGCTGTGCGGGAAGGCGTTCGAAGGGCGGATTGTCACGACTGACGCGGCCGATGATGACTGGCGCGCGCAGAGGGTCGTCATGCATGTGCGCACCTGCGATGCCCGCTTTATAACGATCCCGTTGCATGTGGGCGAGGACCGCTCGCGGACCTGGGTGCTGATGCAGGTCGGCAATGACTGGGAACTGCGCCACGACCACCGCCATGAAGATGGCAGCGAGGATGTGCTGACGCAGTATGGCGGCTTTGCCGCGACGCCTGCCGATGCCCTGCGCCAGGAGTTCCCGGCTGACCAGGCGACCAAGGACCTGTTCGACCGGGAGAATATCCCGGTCTCGAAGGCCAATGTCTGGGCCGTCGAGATTGATGCGTCCTCGAGCCTCTTTGCCTATGAACTGAGGCGCCCGAACCGTTTCCTGCGGGTGGAGTTTGATACGTCAAAACCGGTTGCCGCCCCGCCCGCGCCCTGGGGCTGGCCCGAACTGGACTAGGCCCGGATCAGCTGAAAGGTCCGCCAGCACATCGTCTGCAAACTGACGGATGAACTGGCGAGGTCAGGCTGGTGATCCCTAACCCGCCCCCGCTTGCGGAAGTTCGCAAAAGTTTCATCCAATGCCATTTCGGGCAGGACTGTCGCTTTACCTGAAGATGAGCAGGCTTTCAAAAACGCAGATGCGAAGCTGGACCAAAAAAACATCACCAAGAAAGATACTGGCGTCGATGAAAACAGTTATCCCGCGCCCGGCCCCTCTGCGCAGAATAATGAACTGTTTCCAGCTCGCCTAATGCCTGAAATGCCTCATCCCGGTGAATACCATCGCCAGCCCCGCCTCATCCGCGGCAGCGATGACTTCGTCGTCGCGGATTGAGCCGCCGGGTTGGATGATGGCGGTGGCGCCGGCGCTGGCGGCCTGGATTAGTCCGTCTGCGAACGGAAAGAAGGCGTCCGAGGCGGCGACGCAGCCTTTCGTGCGCGGGTCTGGCCAGCCGGCGGTTTCCTGCGCGTCGACGGCCTTGCGGGCGGCGATGCGAGCCGAGTCGATGCGGCTCATCTGCCCTGCGCCGATGCCGGCGGTGACGCCGTCTTTTGCATAGACGATGGTGTTGGACTTGACGTGTTTGGCGACGCGCCAGGCGAAGAGGAGGTCGGCGACTTCCTGCGGCGTGGGGGCGCGCCTGGTGACCACTTTCAGGTCTGCGGCACATAAGCGTCCCGCGTCACGGTCCTGCAGCAGGAATCCGCCGGCGACGGTCTTGGCGAAGATGCCTTTTGCGGCCGGGTCGGGCAGCCCGTCGGTGATCAGCAGGCGGAGGTTTTTCTTCTTCGCGAAGATTGCTTCGGCCGCGGCGTCGGCCCCGGGCGCGATCACCACTTCGGTGAAAATTTCGGTAATGACTTTTGCGGTTTCTTCGTCCAGCCGGCGGTTGAGCGCCACGATGCCGCCGAAGGCGGAGGTAGGGTCGCATGCGAGGGCGGCGCGGTAGGCGGTGATGATGTCCGTACCCAGAGCAACACCGCAGGGGTTGGCGTGCTTGATGATGGCGACGGCGGCGGTCTCGCTGCCGAGTTCGCCGATCAGTTCATAGGCGGCGTCAGTATCGTTGATGTTGTTGTAGGAGAGCTCCTTGCCCTGCAGCTGGCGGGCGGTGGCGACGCCCGGGCGCTTCTCGCCGGTGACGTAGAAGGCGGCGTTCTGGTGCGGGTTTTCGCCATAGCGCAGGGATTGCTGGAGGCGGCCGCCGATGGCCGCCCAGTCCGGCGCGGTCTCGCCATTCTGGCGTGCGAACCACTGGGAGATCGCGGCGTCATAGGCGGCCGTGCGCGCATAGGTTTTCGCGGCGAGGCGGCGGAGCGTGGCGTGCGAGACTTCGCCGTTCGCGTCCAGTTCGGCGAGGACGGCGGCGACATCCGACGTGTCGGTGCAGCAGGCGACGAAGGCGTAGTTTTTGGCGGCGGCGCGCAGCATGGCGGGGCCGCCGATGTCGATGTTCTCGATGCAGGTCCCGAAGTCCGCGCCGGAGGCGACGGTGGCCTCGAAGGGGTAGAGGTTGACGTAGATGAGGTCGATCGGGGCGATGGCGTGGGTGCGCGCGTCGGCGACGTGGGAGGGGTTGTCGCGCAGGAAGAGGAGGCCGCCGTGGACTGCCGGGTGAAGCGTCTTGACGCGGCCATCCATCATTTCCGGGAAGCCCGTGAGGTCGGCCACGTCCATGACGGGGAGGCCTGCGTCCTTCAGGGCTTTCGAGGTGCCGCCGGTGGAGATCAGGTCGGCGCCGTGGCTGCGCAGGCGGGTGGCCTGGTCGATAAGGCCGGTCTTGTCGGAGACGGATATCAGGGCGCGGCGGATCTTGAGAGGGGCGGTCATGACGGTCTCCGTGTGGCCCGCGCGGCCTATCACGGAGGGTGTGGGGGTCAAGACTCTCTGATGAAGGCCCAGCGGATGGCGTTAGGGGGCTGGCTGCCGTCGCCGTTGGGGTCGGCGAAACCGGAGAGGACGATCTGCTCGGGCTGCTCGACGATGCCGCGGGCGAGGTAGACGGTCTTCTCGAGGCGGGCGCCCTCGTGGCTGGTGCGGAAGCGCCAGACGGTGCCGGTATCGCAGAGCAGGCGGATCGCGTCCTTGCCCATCATCGCTGTGACGGTGGGGTGGAGATGGAAGCGGATCTCGAAGGGGATGAACTTCTTCTCGTCATTGAAGGCCTGGGCGACGGGGCGGACGAGCGAGTCCTCGCCGGTCAGCCGGTCGCCCTCGCCGGAGATGAAGATGCGGCGGCGGTGCAGCAGGCCGTAGGCGGCCTTGTAGCCAGCGTGCTGGGCGTCAAGCCAGATCTCCGCGGCCTCCTCGAGGCGCTTGGCGGCGATGCCTTCCGGGCCGATCAGGGCGCGCAGCCTGGTTTCGTCATTGGCGATGAAGCTCGCCGAGTCGCGCCCGCCGAGGATGAGGGTGGAGTGGGCCGAGGTGCGCCGGACTGCGGCCTGCCAGTCGACGTTGACCTCGGCGGAGTAGCCGCAGGAGGTGACGATGCGGGCGGGGCCGTCAGAGAGCTCGAAGCTGAGAGCGCCGGCGCGGGCATGGTCGCCGAACGGGCGGGGCGGGGCCTCGCCGCAATCGAGCACAAGGCGCAGGCCGCCCTTCTCGACTTTCTGGAAGCCGGACTTCGGCGCGAACATGAACCTGCGGGGCGGCGCGGGCAGGCGCGCGAGGACGGCGTTCACCACTTCCGGACGGGATTCGTCGCCGTCATGGAAGGTGTTGAGGGCGCCGTCGCCGGTCTGGAAGAAGGCGAGCATGGCGCCCATGCGGGCGATCCACCTGTCCAGCCAGTCGGGTACCGGTCGGTTGGCGCGTTGCAGGGCATCTGCGAGTGTCTGCAGTTGGATCAGGGACGAGAGGATGTGCGCGGGGCTGCGGGTGACATGGCCGCCGTCGGGCAGGATCTGCGCGGTACACTCGGATTCGAGACGCTCCAGCGCGTCGCCGAGGCCGGAGCCGGCGCGCAGGCAGAGGGCATTGGCGACCAGCACGACCGCGCCGAGCCAGCGCGATTTCGGATCGTGCGCTGCGCCGACCGTTTCGTGGACGTAGCGCAGCTGGCGGGCAAGGGCATCGACGCGGGCGGTGCGGGCCTCGACAGGGCCGGCTTCGAGCAGGGAGGGGCCGCAGCGCAGCCAGTTCCAGCAGCGGCTGGTGGTCGGCTCGAGGCGCCACGCGAAGCCGTGGAACTTGCCGAACTTTTGCGTCCAGTCATCGGTGAGGGCGACGGCGCGGGCGCAGCCGGCCTCGCCCTGTGCCATCAGGTCGCAGACCCATCCGAAGCGGTGGATGCGGTCGGCGAAGTGGCGCGACGGCATTTCGGTGGCCCAGGGGGACTGGCCCTGTTCGAGGACGACGCGCTGCTGGCCGATGCGCCAGATGCCGGCCATCAGCGCCTCGCCGCGCCGGTCGTCCGGGGGCAGAAGATTCTCGAGGTGGAGGCTGAAGGCGTCCGGGCCGTGGCCGGTGAGTTTCAGCTTCTGGAGCGTGGAGACTTTCGCGTCCTCGCCGGACACGCCGCGGAAGCGGCGCCAGAGCGCGGCGTCATCGCTGCTGGTCCGGGTCCGGTCGGCCAGGAAATCTTCGCTGCTGTCTGACAGTTCCTTGCCGTCCAAGATGACTGCCCGTTCAAACCCGCACTTTGGGGCGCAGACCCCGGATATTGTCTGCATAGGCGCCGGCTCCGCCCTGGAAGACGGCGGAGCCGGCGACGATAGCGGTGACGCCGGCCGAGATGGCCTTCGGCGCGGTCTCGGCGTTCACGCCGCCGTCGATTTCCAGAATGATGTCGCGCCCCGCGGCGTCGATCATCCGGCGTAGCTGTTCGACCTTCTTCAGCTGGCTGGTGATGAAGCTCTGACCGCCGAAGCCGGGGTTGACCGACATCACCAGCACAAGATCGATATCGTCGATGACGGGCTCGATGACACTGGCGGGCGTGCCGGGGTTCAGCGCGACGCCCGGACGCATGCCGGCGGCGCGGATCGCCTGCAGCGTGCGGTGCAGGTGCGGGCCGGCCTCGGGGTGCACGGTGAGGATATCGGCGCCGGCCTTGGCGAAAGCGGTGATGAAGGGGTCCACCGGCGCGATCATCAGGTGCACGTCGAACGGCTTCTTCGTGTGCGGCCGCAGCTTCTCGATGACCGGGGGGCCGAAGGTGAGGTTCGGGACGAAGTGGCCATCCATCACGTCGACATGGATCATGTCGGCCCCGGCCGCATCGATGGCGCGGATTTCCTCGCCCAGCTTGGCGAAGTCGGCCGACAGGATCGAGGGGGAAATCAGGACCGGAGACATGGGCTCATCCCTAAAAGGGAACAGCCGGCCGCACAAGGCAGCCGGCTGTCCGTTTGTTATGGGTCGGGCCGGATTTACCGGACCCCGTTCACCGGGGAATCAGCTTCCAGCCATCCGCGCCGGCAATGGCGCTGACCGGGGTGCCCGGCTGGATGTAGAGGTCTGCGCCCTGGATGATCTCTTTCACTTCGCCGTTGTCGAAGCGAACGATGTAGGCATAGCCGCGCTGTGTGCCGACAGCCTTGCCAGCTGCGTTACCGGCGATGCCGCCGATAACTGCGCCGCCGATGGCGCCGGCCGTCTGGGCCTTGTCGCCGCCGCCGAGTTCAGAACCTGCGAGGCCGCCGAGGACGGCGCCGGTGGCGGTACCGATCAGCGAGCGGTCAGGCTTGATCGTGACTTCGCGCGCCGAGGTGACGACGCCGGTATAAACGGTAGAGGCCTGGCCGACCGAGCCTGTGCTTGCGGTGCCGGTGCCGTAAGAGTTTGCACAGCCGGAAACGGCCAGTGTGAGGGCAGCCAGCGCGCCTGCAATCGCTTTACGCGTGGCCGATTGTGCAGAAAGCTGCATGATCATTCGAGTTTATCCTTTCGCATTGCATACCTGCGATGGCGCCATATAGCCGCCGATCGCCTGAATAGGACATGAATTGTCGGATGCAATTGCGTTCACTTTGGGGCGAGCGCCAGCCGGGCGATGTAGAAGGCATCACAGTCGC
Source organism: Hyphomonas sp. (assembly GCA_016124495.1). GTDB lineage: Bacteria > Pseudomonadota > Alphaproteobacteria > Caulobacterales > Hyphomonadaceae > Hyphomonas. Next base: position 88,288 of record WGNP01000004.1, read on the forward strand.
GCGCCGGACCGGGCAGCGTCAGCACGTCGCCTTCGGGGGTGATGCAATCCTCGAAGCCGGGGCATTCGGTGGCTGAAACCGGCACGCGGACAAGGCTGGCGCTGGTGAGCGCGGCGTTGACCACATCGCGCCCCTCGGCGGCAATAGGCGAGCAGACGCAATAGACGAGCGTGCCGCCCGGGGCGAGCAGGCGGGTCGCGGCGGCCAGCAGCCGGGCCTGGACGGCGGGGAAGCGGGCAACATCCGCCTCGGTCTTGATCCAGGCGCCTTCGGGGTGGCGGCGCAGCGTGCCGAGGGCGGAGCAGGGCGCATCGAGCAGGATCTTGTCGAACGGCGCCTCCGGCGACCAGGTCTCGCCATCGGCGACAATGACTTCGGCGGTGAGGCCGGTGCGGGCAAGGTTCTCGTGCAGCCGGTCGAGGCGCGGGGCAGAGCGGTCGAGCGCGGTCACGGCCGCGCCGGTAGCGGCCAGTTGCAGCGTCTTGCCGCCGGGCGCTGCGCACAGATCAAGGACGCGTTCGCCGGGTTTCGCGGCGAGCAGTTTCGCGGGCAGGGCGGCAGCCTGGTCCTGCACCCACCATTGACCTTCGGCGAAGCCAGGTATCTCCTCGATGGCGCCGCCGGTCGCCTCGACTGAGCCGGAGGCGAGCAGCGGGCCGCCGATGAGGGCCGAGAGAGCAGCCGGATCGCGGGCGGCGGTGAGGTGCAAGGCCGGCTCGCCGCGCTGGGCGTTCGCAAGCGCGCGGGCGCCCTCCGTACCCAGACTATCCGTCAGCCGGGCGCGCAGCCAGGCGGGCCAGATGTGTTCGGCTGGCAGTGTCTCGCCGGGCGGTGTCGCTTCCGAGACGCGGCGGAGCGCGGCGTTGAGGAAGCTGCCGCCGGAGCGAGCCCCCTTGGTCAGGCGGGCGGCGTCGACCGTCGCATTGACGGCCGCGTGCGGCGCCACATCGAGGAACCAGACCTGCGCTGCGCCGGCGCGGATCAGCGCACGGATCTCGATGCCGGTGGCCGCGAGAGGGCGCGACAGGAACGGCTGCACGGTCTCGTCGATCCAGCCGAGATGGCGCAGCGCCGAGGAAGCGATGGCGCGGGCGAAGCCGCGGTCGGAGCCTTCGAGCCCGCCATAGGTTTCCGACAGCTCCATCGCCTCGTCGAGCGTGCGGCGCCTGTCGAGCGTCAGGTGCAGGAGTTCAGCGGCGGCCAGCCGGGACTCGGCGCCGCTCACGCAGGGTGGCCGGCGCGGATCAACCCCATGGGCCTGCCGTGCGGCGGGGCGCCATGTCCGGGGCGCGGGACGCGGTCACGCCCATCTCGCCCGCCAGGCGGCGAAGGGCTTCGACGCGGTTGGCGGTGGAGGGGTGGGTCGAGAAGAAATTGTCCGGCCCGCGTCCGTTCAGCGGGTTCGAGATGTACATGTGGGCCATCGCCGGCGAGCGCTCCGCATACGGATTGATCTGGGCGCGGGCGCCGCGCTCGATCTTCTCCAGCGCCGAGGCGAGCCAGAGCGGGTTGCCGCAGATCTCGCCGCCGCGCGCATCGGCGACGTATTCGCGCGAGCGGCTGATCGCCATCTGCACGAGGCCGGCGGCGAGCGGGGCGAGGATCATGATGGCGAGGCCGAGGATGGGGTTCGGGCGGCCTTCGGAATCGCGGGGGCCAAAGAACATGGCGAAGTTCGCCAGCATGCCGATGGCGCCGGCGAGCGTTGCGGTAACGGTCATCGTCAGCGTATCGCGATGTTCGACATGGGCGAGCTCGTGCGCCATGACGCCGGCCACTTCCTCGCGCGACAGCATGCTGAGCAGGCCTGTGGTGGCCGCAACGGCGGCGTTGTTCGGGTCGCGGCCCGTGGCGAAGGCGTTCGGCTGGGGCGTGTCGATGATATAGACTTTCGGCTCCGGCAGTCCTGCGCGTTCGGCCAGCCGGGCAACATCCTGGCGGAAGGCGCGCAGCATCGGGTTGGCCGTATCGAGCGGCACTTCCTGCGCGCCCTGCATCCTGAGGACGATCTTGTCGGAGTTCCACCAGGCGAAGACGTTCATCGCCGCGGCCACGCCGAAGGCGATCAGCATGCCGGTGGCCCCCCCGATCAGGTAGCCGATGCCCATGAAAAGGGCGGTCAGCATGGCCAGAAGGATAAAGGTTTTTGCGGTGCCCATGGGGCGGTAGTCTCCATTCGGTTGCGGCGTTGTAGCATGCCGGGCGGACATTGCCTCCGGCGCAGCTTATATGGGAAACGGTAAATGCAACGGGAAGAGCCCCATGACCGAAAACGCGCCTGTGATCTCAGCGCAAGAGGCTGTCCGGCGCGCGGCGCTGCCGGAAGCGGCGCGGCGGGCCCTGGAAGAGGCCGATGCGCGCCAGGCGGCGGACGCGGCCCTCCCCAAGGACGAAAGCGGTGGCCCGAAAGGCGTCGAGCCCACGCGTTATGGCGACTGGGAACGCAAGGGTATTGCGTATGATTTCTAGGGCGGCTCGGGCCGGAAAGCCGCGATGGCGCCGGATCTCAGCCTTCGTGTTAGTTCGCGGCCCTCAGCGTGTCGGGGTCATAGACCGGCGGCTCGGTCCCCCAGTCGATCATGATCACCTTGTCCGGCGCATCTGCCAGTACACGGAACGTCCTGCCACCGGCCTCGAATGGCCCGAGCGGTCCACAGGGCAGGCTGGGCTCTTCCGCTTCACCGTTGATGAACCTGCTGTAGGCCGCGGCTGCCTCGCCGGTCGGCATCAGCACGTGATCATCATGTGAGCCAGGTTCGATCTCACACGATTCGGCGCCGGGTGAAGCTGCGCGCACGGCGTCGATGACGGCGCCAATGGGCGCAGCTGCCGGCTTGGCAAAGAACTGGATCACCGGCGTGCGCGTTACGGTGCCATCGGCGCCGGTCTCCTCGCGCTGGAAGCCGGGCAGGGTTTCGTCGGCGACAAGGCGAAGGTTGGGGCAGGTGTAGCTCCAGATCGAGATGCCGGACGATACGACCTCGCCCCAGGTACAGGTCGCGCCGTGCATCTCTGCGATGCTTTCCCGCGGCACAGGCACTTCGGCATCAGGGATCGAAATGGTCTCGGGAGCGGGCGCTGCCTCGCTCTCCGGCGCGACGGGCGCGGGAGGCGAGCAGGCAGCGAGCAGGATTGCGGCGATGGCAGCCTGGCTTTGACGCAACATTTGGTTCTCCCCGGTTCAGGTGCTTCAGCCTCGCACCGCATTACCCACAACCGTGCCGTTGCCTTCCGGCGAATTCAAGGCGTTCCGTCATAAGTGCAGGCGAAAGCGGACTGACCGGCGAGCGCCTTCGCCGTCACACCGCCTTGTGCGCGATCAGGCTCCTGGCGCCCGAGATGATGGCCTCTTCGGCGGTGCGGGGCTGCCAGCCGAGAACGCGTTTTGCTTTCTCGTTCGAGACAATGCGCTCGCGGTTCAGTTCCGGGATCACCTGCTTCACCGCGGGGTTGACGTTCGCCATCAGTTTCAGCACCCAGCCGGGCAGCTCGCCCTTCGGCAGTTTCTTCTCGTAGGCGGCGGGTATCTGGCCGCGCAGGGTGCTCGCGACCTGCGAAAACCACATGAACTTGTCGGCGACGAGGAAGCGCTCACCGGCGGCGGCGGGGTTCGTCATCGCCAGCACATGTGCCGAAGCGGTGTCTCGCACGTCGACAATACCGAAGCCGACACGCGGCGTGCCGGGCAGCTTGCCAGAAAGCAGCTGGGTGAGGATTTCGACCGAGGCGGAGAAGTCCCGGCTCATCACCGGGCCCAGTACGGCGGCGGGGTTGATGGTGGTGAGTTCCAGGCCTTTGCCGTCGCCGCCCACGTATTCCCAGGCGGCGCGCTCGGCGATGGTCTTGGAGCGCGTATAGGCCGTGTTGTCAGCGAGGTTGCCGGAATTCGACCAGTGTTCTTCGGTCAGCAGTTTCGGGCGCGAGTCGCCCCAGCCATAAGCGACGGCCGCCATCGAGGAGGTCATGACGACGCGCTTCACGCCGGCCTTCTTTGCCGCCGTCAGCACACGGATCGCGCCGTCGCGGGCGGGCGTGATCAGCTCGTCATGATCCTTGGGCAGGTTGGTCGGGATCGGGGAGGCAATGTGCTGTACATAGTCCATGCCCTGGCAGGCCTCGGCCCAGCCTGCATCGCTCGACAGGTCGGCGGCACGGATGGCGATACGGATATCCTTGCCTGCGTAAGCGCTCAGCGTCTTGTTGAGGGCGTTGGCCTTGGAGGCGGAACGGGCCGTGCCGGTTACCTCGTGCCCCGCCTCGACCAGCTGGTGGATGACATGCCCGGCAATGAAGCCGGTGGCGCCGGTGACGAGGACTTTGGCCATGAGGGTGCTCCGTTTTCTTGAACACTAAACGATCTGTTCGGTGTTCACAAGGGGTTGGCTTGCGCGCGCAGCTGAAACAGCCGCTGGCGTGATGACGCTTAAGTTGGCCATCGCGGGGTTCAGTTTCCGCTCAGCCTGACGGGAGTGCCTCGCTGAGCAGCTCAAAGACCTTCACGTTGTCCGCGGGCGAAAGGACAAGGATCACTTCAACGTCGCAGCCCGGGGTTTCCAGGGTGGCCGGACTATAGCCGAACTGCGCGATGGCGGTGTCGCCGCTTTTGAACACGGCGGTGATCACGGAGCTGGCTTTGCGCGAATTCGGGTCGTACGTTTCGCCGGCCGCGATGAACCAACCGTCCACGCGCTCAAGGAGGAAGGCTTGCAGGGCCGCGATCCGGGCGGGGTCGCGAAGCGTGAGGCGTGGCTCCGGCGACCGGCGATCGCGGTTTCCGTCATAGATTTCGACGGCGCTGATCGGCTCGCCCGAGAGCGCCTTGAAATCCAGCGCGTCACATTGTGGCGGCGGTCCTGCTTCTATGCATCCGCCCGCGAGCAGGCAGAGTGTGGCGGCGAGAAAGCCGCGGCGGGATTTCGCAGAGATCTTCGGATCGGTCATCAGAACAGCTTCGCAGGCTCGACAGGTTTTTTCTGGTTCAGGAGGTGCTCGCGCCAGGTGATGTAGAGGGTCGAGACAACGATGATGCCGGCGCCGGCCCAGACAAAGGGGCCGGGCAGGGCGCGGATCATGAACCAGTCGGCCGTCGCCCCCATCGGCAGACGCAGATAGTCCATTGGCGAGAGGAAGGACGCGTCGCCCACCGACATGCCCTTGATGAAGCAGAACTGCGCGACCACGCCGAAGAAGGCCATCGACAGGATCAGTCCCCATTCGGCAAGGTCGGGCGAGGCCCAGACGGCAAGGGCGGCGGGCAGGATGAACAGCGACGAGAGCAGGTTCGCCCAGATCAGCAGCGCCAGCGGTGAATGCACCCCCGTCAGCGATTTTACCAGCACGATGGTAAAGGCGAAGCAGAGCGAGGAGAGGATTGCGAACAGGCTGCCGATACTGAAATGCGTGCCGCCGTCGCTGCCGAGCAGGGCCGGCACCAGGGTCATCACCAGAACACCGATGAAGCCCGCGATCACGGCGCTGGTGCGGTGCGCGCCGACTGTCTCGCGCAGCAGGAAGACGGCCAGCAGGGTGACGAACAGCGGCCGTGTGAAGCTCAGCGCGTTGAACTCGGCCAGCGGCAGGCCGAACACCGGCCAGATGGCGATCAGGCCGAAGACGAACCCCGCCGAGCCGATCAGGCTGCGGGTGACGAGGGCGCCAAAGCGGGCGGTGTGTAGCTTGACCATGCCGAGGAAGATGAACGGCGAGGCCAGCAGGAAGGCAAAGAAGCTGCGCCAGAATGCGAGGAAGACGGGGTGTATGTCAGCCGTGATTTCCTTGGCGAGCGCCAGGTGCAGCGTGTAGCCCATACCGGACACGATCATCCAGAGCGCGCCCTGAAGATTGCCCGACAGCGGCGTGCGCCGTATTGAAGGGGAGGGGTCATTGCTCATGCCGGATTTTTCACCCGAGGATATCGACGAGATCGACCGGCTGTGGCGCAGCCAGGCGTGGGATCACATGTGGACCGGGTGGGCGGCGGCGGGTGAGCGGCCGGGGACCGTCTGGATCTTCCGCACACTGACGCATTGGCGGCGCTTTCCCCTGACCAGAACAGAAACAGGCTACGCCCTCAGTGACGACCGGGGCAACCTCTTTCGGGAAGCTGTGACCCTGGAAGACCTGCTGAAGGCGGTTGAGGCGGTGCCGCAACTGCCGGATCCGCCGCCCTAGGATTGAGCCGCGGCCTGCGTAAGGCGAAGCTGCTCGGCCTGTTCCGGCGTGATGCCGAGTGCGTCGAGCACCGGGCTGTTGGCCGTCTCGTCCCAGCTGTGGCGCGGGCCAACCGTGATGCCGCCATCGACAAGGAATTCCCCGCCGGTGATGAAGCCGGCGGCGTCCGAGGCGAGGAACGCCGCCATCTCGGCAATGTCGGTGCCCTTGCCGGTGCGCCCGGCGGGCTGGATCTTGCCGCCGCCCTGCGCCAGCATCTCGGCCATCTGGTCGGCCTGCTCGCGGGGCAGGCCGAGCGAGGCCCCGAAGATCGAGGTGGCAATAAAGCCGGGCAGGATAGCATTGACGCGGATCTTGTATTTGGAGAGCTCGGCGGCGGCGAGCTTCGAGAAATGCGCGACGCCCTTCTTGGCGACCGAATAGGTGATCGGGGCATAACCCGCCGAGACGGCGCTGATCGAGGACGTGTTGATGATCGAACCGCCCTTCGCCTTCATGTGCGGAATGGCAAACTTGGTGCCGGCGAAGACCTGCTTAAGCAGCAGGTTCATCGTCTGGTCGTAGCCATCGAGGTCAAGCTCCTCGACCGTGGTCGGCGTGCCGCCATGGCCGGCATTGTTCCAGACCACGTCGAGCGAGCCGAAGGCTTTCGGCGCTTCGGCCATGATCGCTTCGAGCTGTGCGAGATCGGTCACGTCGCAGTGTACGAAGCGCAGCTTGTCCTTGCCGAAGCGCGTCTCGAGGGCGCGGCCCTTATCGTCCTGGATGTCGCCCGCGATGACCTTTGCGCCCGCCGCGATGAAGACCTCGACGCCCGCGAGACCGATACCGCTCGCAGCGCCTGTGATGACCGCCACCTTGCCCTTGAGATCTGCCATACATTCCTCCCGTGTTGCGGCGACATGCGATGGCCTTCCGCTAGGGGCGTCAAGGGCAGAACTAAGCTTAACCTTCCAGTGTGCGCTGGGTGTCGATCCAGGCTGGATCGGCTGGCAGGCGTTTCGCAATCTTGTCGGTCGAGGAAATGATCCGCCAAAATGGCGCCACCTCGGAGACTGGCATGCCCGCGGCGATCTCCTTGAGAGCACGTTCAGCCACCATGCGAACGAAAATGGCGGTGGAGACAGGACAGGTTGCATCGCACTTGCGCCTGCGGGCGATCTCGCGGCGCATAGCGAGGATGCTTCGCGTCTCCCCTCTCGGAATCCGGCGTATGTAGTCCTCAATGATGTCGGGCGTTGCCACGAACATCAGACTGCCAGCAGGGATGCCGGAGAAATCGAACTCGAGCCGGACGGTCCTGGGCTCTTTCTTTCGGGCGGGCTGCTTCGGGGGATTGGTCTTCGTCATGCCTCAAGTTTGTACCGGACAGACCTGATCAAAAACAGGGCAAAAATTCTGGCATAATTTCAGGGAATTAGCGCAGACTGACCTCTTTCAGGGGCGCCGCTTCAGGCCGAACCTGGAAATGAAAATTTTATCCAGCGCCCGCTTCGGCAAGCGGGTTGCGATCGTGAAGTTGGTCAGCTTGTCGGGCACCGGCGCGTAGCGCGCTTTTGGCTTGCGGGCCGACAGGGCGGTCTCGATCACGGCAGCGATCTTTTCCGGCGGCAGGCCGGTCTGCCCGCCCTTGAACATCGCCTGCTCGAATGTTTTCAGGGACGCTCCCCAGTCGCTTGTCGCGTAGGGGCCTTCGGCATTGTCCTTCTCGGCCTTGTCCCAGATCGGCGTGCGCACCGCGCCCGGGCCGACGGCGATCGCATCAATGCCGTAAATCGCGAGCTCCCGGCGTAGCGTGTCGGTCATCGCTTCGTTGGCATGCTTGGTGGCGGTGTAGGCGCCGAGGAAAGGCGAGGCGATCCGCCCGCCGACCGAGGTGATCGTGATGATCCGGCCCGGCGGGCCTTCGCGGGCGGGGTCGGAGCCGAGCAGCGGGAGCATCGCCTGTGTGACGCGCAGCATGCCGAACACGTTGACCGCGAAGTGGGCTTCAAAATCCTTCAGCGGCTGGATGCCGAGCGGGCCCATCTTGGCGATGCCGGCATTGTTGACGAGGCCGGCCAGGCGCCGCTTGCCCAGAGCGGCGGCGATGACCGGGACGGCGGCCTCGACCTGCTCCGGCTTCGCCACGTCCAGCTTGATCGGCCTCAGATCACCCGCCGAGCCCTCTTTCAGGCGCATGCCGTCCGAATCGGAGCGGACACCGGCGAACACGGTCCAGCCCTGTGCGCTCAGGTGGCGGGCGGCGGCATAGCCGATCCCGGTGGAGGCGCCGGTGATCAGAACGGTGCGGGTGAAGGCAGGGGCGGTGAGTTCGGTCATGTTCCCCTATACGTGCTGGTGCGCCTTTAGTTTTCAGTTTTTTTCGCGCCGCCCTCGATCACCGTTAGGCGAGGCTTTGCCTTGCGCAGTGCGGTGACGTTTCCGGCGCCCGCCAGACCGGCTACGGGCACGAGGGAAGGGCGGGATTTCGGCGGCGGCAGGGCTTCGGGCGGCGGCCCCGGGGTCTCTGCCTGGCGCTCGGCCTGGCGCCCGGGCGGGGCCGGCATGCGGCGTTTCTGGCCCATCGGCTTCTTGGTCCCGAAGCCTTTGGCCTCCTTGCCGCGCGCCTTCTTGTCAATCTGTTTGAGTTTGAGCTGCTGCAGACCGGACAAGGCCTCCCCGTCAGCGCCCTTCATCGGGTCCGAGAAGGCGGAGCCGTATTTTTCGATCCGCCCCTCGACTTCTTCCAGGAAAGCGAGCTCCCAGTCGGTCAGAGGCGGGCCGAGGCCCTGTGCCGCAAGATCAGCCGCCCGGCGCAGCTTTCGCAGCGCGGCGCGTTTCCTGCGCTCATCAACCTCCCTGACCATGACGCTTACCTAAGGCGATTTGGTCGGCGCGCGCAATCTCAGGCTTCGCCGAGGGCGATCAGGTAGGTTTCGAGGATCATTTCCTGTTCGTCGCGCTCGGCCTTCTCGATCTTCCGCAGACGGATCACTGCGCGCAGGGCCTTGGTGTCGAAGCCGATGGCTTTTGCCTCGCCGTAGACTTCCTTGATCTGCTCGGCGACCTCTTTCTTTTCCTCTTCCAGCCGCTCGATCTTGGCGACGGTCTGGCGAAGTTTTTCCCGGGTGGTTTCGTCGATCTTTGTGATCTCGGCATTGTCGGCCATGGCGGGTCCTTTCCGGGGTTTTCAGGCGAAGGCGAGGCTCTTAGCGGGTCTCTTCGGCAAGCGCCAGACGCCGGATCGCGTCTGCCACCGCTTCGCCCTCTCCGTGATGCGGCATGTGGCCTTCATGCGGCAGGGCCACCAGTTCCACGGTCACCTGTTTCTTCAGTTCGCCGACATGCAGCTTCGGCGAGAGCACGGTGTCCTGGCTGCCGGAGAACACGATGATCGGCACCTTGAGTTCGGGGTAGCGCGCCGACTGGGCGCCGAGTTCGTCCTGCAGGAACTTCACGTCGCGCGCGTTGGCGCGGAAGTTTGCCGGACGAAACAGCAGTCCGATCGCGGAATTCTCGAAATAGCCCTCCGGCGCTGGCGCCGGCCGGAACACGCTGCCGATACCGCCGCGCACCTGCGTCGGGCCGACGAGGGGCAGCAGCTGGCTGAACGCCGTGCCGAGCAGCGGCGGGGCGGCGAGATTGTTGTACCAGGTCGTGCCGCCAGCGCCCCAGTCATGCGTCACCGGCGCCAGCAGCACGAGACCGGAGACGAGGTCCGGCCGGTCGAGCGCAAGGCGCAGCGCCACCGCGCCGCCGAAGGAGTGGCCGACGATCACCGCCTTTTCGCCAGCGGCGAGCGCGTCCAGCACGCCTGCCATCTGGCGTGCCTGCAGCCCGAGCTGCTCAGCGCCGTCGAAGCGTTCCGAATGGCCATGGCCCGGGCGGTCCGCCATCAGGATACGCATTTGCGTGTCGAGGCGCGGCGCGAGTGTCCAGTTGAACTCGCGCGCATTGGCGCTGGCGCCGTGGATCATCAGCACGACCGGGCCCGCGGCGCCCTGTTTCAGTACGTGCACGTCGCGGCCGTCTACCGGGACCAGGGTGCCGTTTGCAGGGTAGGCCTGCTCGACGCGGGACGTATACGCCATGCTGGTCACGCACGCGCCAAGTCCGAGCGCGGAAACCGTCGCTGCAATTACCGTCAACATGCGTTTCAAAGCTCCTGGCCCTCGGCCTGCTTGGCGAGCCGGTCGGCCGCAAAGCGGGCCTGCGGCATAAGGGGATAGATGGCGAGCGCCTCGCGGTAGCTGGAGAGCGCTTGCTTGTCGCCGCCAAGCGACTCCAGGATCACGCCCATCCCGAGCCAGGCCCCGAAATGGCGCGGCTCAAGCTTCAGGGCCTCGTTGAGGTCACGGAAGGCTTCCGGGTAGTTCTCCTCCATCAGGAAAAGGCCGGCGCGGCGGTGGTAGGCCTCGGCATAATCCGGCTTCAGAAGGATCACACGGTCGAGCAGCTCGTGCGCTGTCGCGGTATCCTCGGCCTCAAGCGCTTCCAGTGTCCGCTGCATCAGCAGGTCAACCGTCGCCGATCCGGATTCCATCCAGGTCGCCCAGATGTCGGCGGCGACATCGGCGGCCTCGGCTTCTTCAGTCGCGGCTTTCAGTTTGGCGAACATCTCCTCGGTCGGCGCCGCGTGGGCGGCCGGCGCAAGCCAGATCAGGGCGGCAAGGAAGAGGCGATTCAGCATCTGCGCAATATGGCGCGCTGACCCCGGCCCGGCAACGGCTGCACTCAGAGACTAGAGAAGGCCTTCAAGGATCAGCGCCCTCTCGAGGCCGGAGGCGCCCCGGAACAGGTGCGTCCGGAAGCCCAGCGCATCGGCGGTCGCGATGTTCTTCGCCGAGTCGTCGATGAACAGCACTTCGTCAGGGGAGGGCCCGCCCATCCGAGCCAGTGTATAGTGGAAGATTTTCGGGTCCGGCTTGATCAGCCTGATTTCGCCCGAGACCACCACATGCCGGAACCGCGACAAGACCGGGAATGCCTCGCGCATCTCGGGCCAGACTTCGGCGGGCATGTTGGAGAGGGCATAGAGCGCCCGCCCGCTGCCGGTCAGGTTTTCGACGAGGCGTTCGCTGCCCGCGATACAGCCGTCGAACATTTCCATCCAGCGCCCTCCCCAGGCGCGGATCTGGCTTTCATATTGCGGAAATTTAAGCGCCAGCGCGGCGGCATTGTCGGCGAAACTGACGCCCGCATCATGCTGCGTGTGCCAGTCCATGGTGCACACGCTCGCAAGGAAGCGCTCACATTCGGCGCTGTCACTGAAAATCTGGCTATAGAGGCGCGCCGGTGACCAGTCGAGGATCACACCGCCAAGGTCGAACAGGGCGATACGGGCTGCCATTCTGGCGCCTCATTGCCTGTTCATCAGAGGCTCAGCCTTGCTTTGCTTTGAAGCGGGGATCAGTCTTGTTAATGACATACACCCGGCCTTTACGGCGTACGATCTTGCAGTCGCGGTGACGCGACTTCAGCGATTTGAGGGACGAACGGACTTTCATGGGTCTGGCCTGGTGCGTTTAGGAATTGGGAAAGCGGAGCGCGTAATGAATCCGGATAGACGAGTCAAGGACACGTGCTGCGCCCCGCAGCCGGAAAAAGGGATCGCCGCCATGGCTATTGCAGGTTGGACGCGCTCCAGATGGATGCTGACCGCTGCCGTTTGCGGTCTTCTGGCCTCCTGCGCCAATGGCCCGCCGACCACGCCTTCGCCCAAGCCCGGCGTCGAACAGCCCGCGGCGCCCGAAACCGGACCGGTCCGCTACAAAACCTCCGGCCATGCCGCGATGGACGCCTGGCGCGACGATTTCTCCGCCCGCGCCATCGGGGCAGGGCATGACCGGGCGCTGGTGAAATCCCTGCTGGACGGCATCCGCCCCCTGCCGCTCTGGCTCGGCACCGAGGTGCAGAGCGCGACCGCCCCCAGCGCCCAGGCCGAATTTGCCAAGCCCATCTGGGATTATCTGAAAGTGCCGATGGGCCAAACCCGGATTTCGTCCGGCCAGGCCAGGCTCGCCGCCCTCAGCCCGACCCTCGCCGCGATCGAAGCGAAGTACGGCGTGGACCGGCAGGCACTGGTGGCGATCTGGGGCATGGAGACCAGCTATGGCAGCTTCACCGGCAATGACGACGCCGCCAATGCGCTTGCCAACATGGCGGTCGAAGGCCGCCGCCAGAAATTTGCCGAGGACGAGCTCTACGCCCTGATGACCATCGTCGAGCGCGGCTATGCGCGGCGCGACCAGCTCGGCTCCGGCTGGGCCGGCGCGATGGGCCATACCCAGTTCATGCCCACCACCTATATCGCACACGCGGTCGACTTTGACGGCGACGGCAAGCGCGATGTGTGGAAATCCGAAGCCGACGCACTGGCGTCGGCGGCTAACTATCTCGCCCGCTCCGGTTATGTGAAGGGCCAGCCCTGGGGCCTCGAAGTGCGCGTGCCGGCTGACTTCGATTACAGCCTCGCCGACGGTAACGAGCGCCGGATGGAAACCTGGCTGGCTGCGGGCCTGACCCCGATCACCGGCACGGCCTTCGACACGAAGGGCGCCGAATTCGGCGAACTCTGGGTGCCCGCCGGGCACGAGGGGCCGAAATACCTGCTGTTCAAGAACTTCAACGTCTTCAAGACCTATAACCGCGCAGATTCCTACGCCCTTGCCGTCGGCCTCTCGGCCGATGCGATCATGGGCAAGACCGGCCCGCTGGCGCCCTGGCCGACGCACCTGATGCCGCTGACCGTCTCCGAGCTGCGCGACATCCAGCAGGCCCTCAACGACCGCGGCTTCGATGCCGGCGTCGTCGACGGCATCGCCGGCCGCCGCACCAAACTTGCCCTCGCCGCCTTCCAGAAGACGCAAGGCCAGATCGCCGACGGCTATCCGACCAGGCAGATGCTGGTCATGCTTCAGGCGTCGGCGGTGGGGGCAGCGGGGGCGGTGACAGCGGGCGCGAACTAGGGGCGACGATCAAAAGGAGCGGCGGGCCGGTATTGAGGTACGCAGGATCGGCTCCAAACCAGAACAAAAGCGGCGGACGAGATCAAACAGCCGCAGCCTCCCCGGGCCCGAGACCGTCCCAAAGTCTGGCTTTCAGTGGCGCCTTTGACAAGGCGGAGAAGGTCCGCCAACTCAGGGTGAGGGCAAAGAAGTAACCGGGAGAATCGGGCAGAGATTGTGTGAAAACGCGCGGCTGCGATTTTTCTGCGCAACAGAAATTCCCAATTCTCCGGTTATCGGGAGCCGTTCAGTCAGATCTCAGTCATTCTGTTTCTTCGAAGGCAGAACTTTCCAACCCCGCTCATCAGTTCAGCGTTTTTGCACAGCCTCGGCCAAAACCTGATATCTGGTTTCAGCGGCAGGGCCTCAGTCCTCCCCCTCGCGCAAAAGAAGACTGCCAGCATCATCCCCCGCAGAGCAAAAAGGCAGGTCGCCGTCGGCTGCCCGGTCAAGCGCGCGCAAGTCTCAGTCCGGCAACAGTTCAAAGCTGAGCCCGGCATGGGCCTCGAGGCGCCCGATCAGCTTGTCGCCCATCAGGGTCGCCGGCGTCCAGAATCCGCCCGGGGTGGTGCCTGGCAGGTCCCTGGCCAGACAGGCGGCGGCCTGGGCCAGCATCTTGGCCGTCGACCCGTAACCCGGGTCGCGGTCACCCGTGACCCGGCACCGGATCTTGTCGCCGCGCGGTGTCGTGCCGAGGAACATCAGATCATATTCACCGTCGCGCTGCTGCTGTTCGCTTGGTCCCTCTCCCGGCTTCGGCAGGACATGGTTTTCGAGCAGCCACCGCGTCGGCGGCAGGGCCAGCCCGATCATTGCGCCCGTCATGCCCCAGCTGATGGCGCGTGCCGCGCGCTTTCCGCTCGCGCCCTCGCCGGCCACCATCGCCTCTTCGTACAGGAAGCCTGCGCCATAGCTGTTGTGGCTCAGCGCGTTGGAGCGATGCACCACGCGCGCGTTGATGGCCGCCATAATGAACGGCGCAATCCAGCTCCCGTACTCTTCGTCATACGCCATCTGCACATCGGGCTGGCGCGCTGTGAACCCATGACCGGGCGGGCAGATGCTGTAGGGGTCTTTCAGTTGCGCGCGCAGCTCGGCATCGCCCGACGCTTCCTTGACCATGTTGATCATGCTCGCAATCGTCCCGCCGGACGCGCCGCCCTTGATCTTCACGACCCGCATGTTGATCCGGTTGCAGGTCTGGCCGAACCGTTTCGCGGCGTGCTGCTGGAGAAAATGGACGCCCAGATCGGACGGGATGGAATCAAACCCGCAGCAATGGACGATCCAGGCGCCGCTTTGCCGGGCCGCGTGTTCGTGGCGGTCCTGCATCCTGCGGATCCATTGCGGCTCACCCGTCAGGTCGCAGTAGTGGGTTCCGGTCTCCGCACAGACCTTGACCAGCGTGTCGCCGTAAAGCGCATACGGCCCCACAGTTGAGACGATCACCTTGGCGCGCGCGCACATCGCCTTGAGGGCCGCTTCGTCACCGGCATCGGCGACCAGCATCTCGATGCCGGTGAGGCCTGCCTGCCTGCTGAGCGTCTCGAGCTTGTTTTTCGAGCGCCCGGCAATGGCCCATCTGATCGATCCATCCGCGAACTGCGCCTGCATGTAGCGGGTCATGATCTGTCCCACGAAACTGGTCGCTCCGTAAACGATGATATCAAAGGTCTGATCTGTCATGCGGTTCCCTGAACGGCGTTGGGTGAGCAATGGGTGGCCCGGGGCAGCCCCCGCTCAAGGAGGGGCGCGGGGATGGGACGGCGGATTTACTCCTCGCCCTCGCGGATCTCTCCCAGCCCGTCCTTCATGCCGAAGCGGGCATAGAAGAACATCGCCAGCAGCGTCAGTGCACACAGCACGAAGGGCAGGTGGGGGTTGACATATTCGTACACGAACAATCCGAACAGCGGGGTCACGATATAGCCCATGCCGTTGGCGGAGATCACGAGGCCTGCGACATTGCCCTGCAGCTGAGGCGGCACTGCCAGCGATGCGCCGCTGGAGAAACCGGGGCGCGCCAGGCCCTGGCCGAGGCCGATCAGGAATTGCGACAGGATCAGTGAGGCATAATTGTTGGCGAAGATCATCAGCACCGCGCCAATCAGCAGCGGCACGCAGCCGACCCACATCAGCGTCTTGTTCTTCATGTGGAGCCGCGGGATCAGCACCAGCTGCGCCAGCAGCACGGCCAACGCGCCGACTGTAAAGGCCGGGCCGGTATACGCCGCCGCCTCGCGCCCCGAGACGTCCAGCTTGTCCATCACCGCAAACACGAACACCTGCGTCAGCACGCCGGTCACCAGCGACAGCGCCACGGCATATATCAGGAAAGGCAGCACCTTCTCGGTGCGCCAGAGATGCTTGCCCGCCGCCTCCGCCTCGATGCGCACGGCGTCGGCCACCGGCGCGCGCGTCTCCGGCAGGCGGAACCAGATCAGCGCCGCCATCAGTGCCGCCAGCACCGCCGTGAAGAGGGCAGGGGAGAGAATGCCGGCCGAGGCCGCCAGCGCTGCCGCGAAGGCGGGGCCGATCACCGTGCCGACGCTGAAGCCGGAGGACAGGAAGGCAATCTCGCTCTGGCGCTCCGCCTTGCTCGTGCGGTCGGCCACATAGGCCTGCGCCGCCGGGTTCGCCGCCGAACCGAGCAGGCCGAACAGGCTGCGCGCGAGGCAGAGGCAGATGAACACCGAGACGAGGTTGGTCATGATGCCCGCAAGCGCCAGCGTCCCGGTCAGCCAGAGCAGGAACATTGACAGGGAATACCCGCCGAGCCCGATAGCTGCGATCCGCCGCCGGCCCCAGGTGTTGGATGCCTTGCCCCAGAACGGCGAGGTAATCGACCAGAGCAGCGCCGACAGCGAAAACACCGCTCCCGCCATCCAGTCCGGCATCGCCATCTCGCGCGTCAGCTGCGGCAGCACGGCGGCCAGCAGCATCGTGTTGCCTGCGCCGATCGCCATCAACGCAAAGAAGAGCAGGATGAACGCATTGCGCCTATCCGGTCTCGGTTGATCGGGAAGGCGTTCAGTCTCACCAGCCATAGGGTTTCTTCCTGCCAGCCAGTTCAAATGTCCAGACGCGAAACAAGGGCGTGGTGAAACGCCGCCTTAAGACGGGGCTGGCAGAGTGACGTCCGGAGCTGAAGGGATATTCCGCCGCGTGTTGCAGATTGCCGGCCTTGTCATCGTGTTGCTGCTGGTCGGCGGCGGCCTCGTCATCACCGGCGGCCCGGCGACCATGCAAGCGCTGCCGTTCGAGCTGGCGCTGATCGGTGGCGCGGCTTTCGGCACGGTGCTGCTCGGCAACGCGCCGGACGTGGCGCGTGAGGCCTTCTCCGGCTTCGGCCGCGCGTTCCGGGGCGCCCACTGGACGAAGGCGGACTATGGCGACCTCTTCACCCTGCTGGGGACGCTTATGCGCCAGGCCAAGCGCGGCGGCTTCATTGCCATCGAGGCCGATATCGAGCGGCCGGAAGATTCGCCCATCTTCCAGGCCGCCCCGCGTATCCTCGCCGACGCCGGCGCCCGCACCCTGATCTGCGACGCCTTCCGCCTGATGGCCCTCGACCTCGCCGATCCCGCCCGCGCCGATGCCCGCATGGAGCAGGCGATAAATGCCCAGCTCGACCGCCGCATGAAGGCCGTCGGCGCCCTCAACACGCTGGCGGACGCGTTGCCCGCCCTCGGCATCGTCGCCGCCGTGCTCGGCATCATCCGCACCATGGGCGCCATTGACCAGGACCCCGCCATCCTCGGCGCTATGATCGGCGCTGCGCTGCTCGGCACATTCCTCGGCGTCTTCCTTGCCTACGGCCTCGTCGGCCCCATCGCGGCGCGCTACGGCCAGATCGTCGAGGAGGAGGCCGGCTTCCTCGACACCATCCGCGCCGTCATCCGCAGCTATGGCGAAGGCCTCGCCCCAGCGCTCGCGGTCGAACTTGCCCGCACCGGCGTGCCGCCGCGCCTGCAGCCGGAGCCGGCGGCCGCCCCGCCGGTCAGTCTCCAGCGCGCGGCCTGACGCCGCCTCCGCCGTTTGATGCTCCGCGCGATCCGGTCTAGCCTAGCCGCCTCACGTCTTTGCATGGTCCGCGCATGTCCCGCTTCGAACAGCTGATTGAAACCGTCGAGACCTACCAGAAGCTGGCGGAGGAGAACTATTCGCGCATCCGCCGTCTCGCCGAAGATGTGCGCGCCGGGCTCTGCGATTATATCGGTGCGCCGGACGGAATCTGCGTGCACCTCGTCCCGCCCACCGGACCGTTCGAGCCGCGCGCCTATGGCGACGCCGCCTTCTCCGTACCGCCCCGGGGCTTCCGCCCGCTTGGGCCGGTCTCGTTCGGGCTCGCTTTCCGTGTGTCGAAACAGGCCGACTGGCTGCGCCTGCACTTCGAGTGCCGCAAGACCGGCGAAGAGTTCGTGGTCGGGATCGAGGACGGCGCCCAGTACACGTTCACCCTGCCCATCGAGGACGGCGATTCCGCGCCTTTCTACGCCCATATATTCGAGTACATTCTCGGCTGGTTCCAGGAGAATATAGAAAGCTACCGCCACGGCGCGTACGGCACGCGGGGCATCGGCTTCGATTTCGCAGGTGAACCCAGCCCTGCTACTGTAAGGACCAAGTCCTGAATCCGGATCTTGAACTGCTAAAAATTTAACCTAAGTCCACAATATGAATTCGTCCGTTACGCGAGTAAAAATATTTTTGCGGCCAGCGCGTAAAAATCGTCTTGACACGGATTATTCGCCGGCGGCCTGCAGCTCGGTGCCGTGCAGGCGCAGCCAGGCGCGCTGACGCTGCCAGTCCGGGCAACATCTGGCCACATGTGCCCAGAATTTTGCCGAATGGTTCATTTCCTTCAGATGGGCGCATTCATGGGCTGCCACGTAGTCGAGAACCTCCGGCGGGGCCATTATTAACCGCCATGAGAAGGCCAGCTGCCCGTCCACCGTGCAGGAGCCCCAGCGCGAGCGCGTGTCCTTGACCGAAATCCCCGTATGGGCAACCCGCAGGGTCTCGCAATGCCGGGTTACGGCCCTGGTCAGCTCGGCCTTGGCCTGCTTTTTCAGGAAGCGCACGACGCGGGAATGGGTGGTCTCCGGATCCCCGGGAACCGACAGAATGCGGGGCTCGCCGGGGTAAAGGCGGGCAATCCGGCCCTCCCCTTCAAGAGTGATGAGGCAATCTCCGCCCTTGTACTGGATCGTCTCGCCGTGCTCGAACCAGGTCACTTCGGGCAGGTGCTGCAGGCGGGTCGAGATCCAGTCGACGCGCTCGGCTGCAAAGGCGGCGGCGGCATCGATCTGGCGGGAAGAGGGGGCTACGGCGACCGCCTCGCGGCGCCGCTCGTCGAGGCGGATGATCAGGCGCCGTGCCTTTGCGTTAACCTCAAGCCGCACCTTGACCCGGTGACCGCCGGGGGCGCGCAAGGTCATGGTCTGGCCATCATTGAAACGCATGTGTACAATACCTGTCAGGTCGTCTGCGACCCACACCATTTGAGGAACCAAATATGAAGTATCTGCTCACGGGCATGATCGCGCTTACAATGCTTACGGGCTGTGGGCAGAAAGACAAGGCAGCTGGCGGCGGTACTCCCGCGGCAGTTGTATTCAGCGCGGCGGACCTGCCAGAGGTCTCGATCCGCAAAGGAGACCCAGCGACGGCCGGCGCTGCCCTGTCGGCGCTTTACCTGGGCGAGTCGGGCGCCGGCAGACTCAGCTTCGCTGGCAGCGACGTGAACGGCGACAAGGCCACCTTCAGCGACATCACACTGTCGGCCCCGGAACTGGCCGGCGAAGGCATGCCCGCCAGCCCGTCGGATGAGGAACTGGCTGAAATCTTCAGCTACATGGACTCTGACGGCGACGGCACCGCCGATGACGGCTCGGGCACCACGCTGGAGACCCTGCGCGCCGAAATGCAGACGCCGGCCTCGCCTGCGTCCGCCCCGCCGGTCGTAAAAGCCGCCAAGCTCGAGTTTGACGGCCTCGGCATGTTCGATGGCCAGGCGAACTTCGGTCTGATGAAACTCTCGGACATCACGATTACCCCTGCCGAAGGCTCGGAAGACCAGAGCGCCGGCAAGATCAACTCGATCGAACTCGTGAACCCCTCGCCGCAAACTGCCGCCTGGGTCGCCAGCCTCCTTGGCAAGGGCGACCCAGCCCCGTTCCCGGAAGGCGCCGCCCTCTCGTTTGACCGCTGGACGGTCAACGGCGTCAACTTCAACGTCTCCGACGCCAGCGGCACAGGTCTCTTCACCATCGAATCGGTGCACGTCTCTGACCTCAAGGAAGAGAAAGCCGGCCTGATGGGCCTGTCGAACCTGAAGTTCGACTTCACCGAAGCCGCCGGCAGCGACGTCAGGATCTCGCTCGACGGGTTCGGCGTCAAAGGCCTGAATTACGCCCTGCTCAGCGACGCCGTCGCTGCGGGCGCAGGCGCCGCAGCTGACCCGTCCACACTGGCCTCGGCCATCCAGGCTGACCCTGCCAATCCGGGTTATGACGCGGTGGTGCTGAAAGCGCTGAAAGCCGACATTGTCGGCGCCAGCGTCGACATGCCTGGCCTGGAGTCCTCAGTGTCGCGCGATGCACAGGGCCGGGCGACGAAAGTCGTCACCAACCCCTTCACGCTGACCGTTGGCGCCCGTGACAATCCGGACGGCGAACAGTTCGCTGCCGCGCTTGCTACCATGGGCTACGAGACGCTGTCCTTCTCGGGTCAGGGCGAGTCGCTTTATGATCCGGATGCGGATCTTGTGACGCTCGTCAAAGGCAAGAACTACTGGAAGCTCAACGAAGGCTTCAAGCTCGACTTCTCGGCAAAGTATGCCGGCACCAAGGCTATCGCCGCCGCGCAGGTCGCCTCACTCGATGAGAGCGCCGATCCGGAAGCCATGCTCAACGCCTTGATGGAGAATGTCGTCGTCCACGGCATCGAGATTTCGCTCGATGATGACGGCATCCTCGACCGGTCGATCAATGCCTACGCCGCCCAGTCGGGCGAAGATCCGGCCGCCCTGCGCAGCCAGCTCTCCGGCATGTTCGCCATGGCCCCGATGTTTGCTGCCGGCACCGGTATTGACCCGGCCGTTGTCACCGAACTGGCGACCGCGCTCTCCAGCTTCGTGACCGAGCCCAAGGTGCTCACCATCTCGCTCGCCCCCAAAGCCCCGATCAAGGCCCAGGCCTTCGTCGATGCGGCCTCGGACCCTTCCAAGGCGCTGACCAAGGAAACGCTCGGCTTCTCGGCCGGCAACAAGTAAGGCCTCAGGGCCTTACGGACGATCAGGGCGCGGCGGCTTCGGCTTCCGCGCCCTTTTCTTTGCCGCCGTCCCGGCGCATAGGCTACCGCGCATGAAACTTGCGTTTTTCGGAGATGTCGTCGGAAAGCCAGGCCGCAGTGCGGTGCAATCGCACCTGCCGGGCCTCAAGGCGCGGCTGCGGCTCGATTTCGTGGTCGTCAACGGCGAGAACGCCGCCGGCGGCTTCGGCCTCACCAGCCAGATTGCCGAGGAATTCTTCGCCGCCGGCGCTGATTGCCTGACGCTCGGCGACCATGCCTGGGACCAGCGCGAGGCCCTCACCTATATCGAGCGCGAACCGCGCCTCCTGCGCCCGCTGAACTATCCGCCCGCCGCCCGCGCGCCGGGGAAGGGGGCGGAGCTCTTCACCCTCCCGGACGGGCGCCGCGTCGGCGTCATCCAGCTGCAGGGCAATGTCTTCATGCGCCAGTCGCTCGCCTGTCCCTTCGCTGCCGCTGACCTCGCGCTCGACCAGATGCCCCTGGGCGCGGTGGCCGACGCGATCATCGTCGACATGCACTGCGAGGCGACCTCGGAGAAGATGGCGATGGGCCACCACTGCGACGGCCGCGCCAGCCTCGTCGTCGGCAGCCATACCCATGTGCCCACCGCCGACACGATGATCCTCACCGGCGGCACTGCGTACCAGACCGATGCCGGCATGTGCGGCGATTACGACTCGGTGATCGGCATGCAGAAGGAAGGCTCGCTCTACCGCTTCCAGTCGCAGCTCCCCGGCGAGCGCTACCAGCCCGCCCTCGGCGAAGGCACCCTCTGCGGCACCTATATCGAAACCGACGACCGCACCGGCCTCGCCCTGAAGATCGAACCCATCCGTATCGGCGGCCGCCTCAGCCCGCAGGTTCCCGCAGCCTGAACCCGGCCCGCCGATCTTGAGACGGGGTGATAGCCAACCGTCACAGAGTAAGAACAGATGAGAATGAATGAGAAACAATTGCCATCCGATATGCACTGACTGCATACGGATGAATCCGGTTTTCGGGGGGTGGTGAGAGCAGAAGCCCGCACCTGCGCCTACAAGAAACACCCCGCCCGAAAATCAAAATCCATACCCTTCAAGTGATCAGAAAAATACTTCCCCCATCTTTCGGCCACACCTCCGTCCACGGAGTTATACTCTGCGCATGGTCACTGAATAGATTTCAGAGCCCCGAGACCCTCTCCTCCCATTTCATGGGAGAGGGGCCAGTGGCGCGCCCCCTTAACCCCTCTCCCGCATCGCGGGAGGTGAGGGTCTTCGCCAGACAATACAGACCTCGAAACCAGCAACCCCGCCGATGACCCAAGGCGCTTCCCATCCCCCGGGCGCTGCGTTAGAGAGCCCCCAACGCATAAACCTGACAAAACCAAGAGGGTCATCTATGGCTGGCCATAGCAAATGGGCGAATATCCAGCACCGCAAGGGCAAGCAGGACAAGAAGCGCGCGGTGCTGTTCGCGCGCCTCGCCAAGGAGATTACGGTCGCCTCGAAGATGGGCGGCTCCGATCCGGGCATGAACCCGCGCCTGCGCCTCGCCATCCAGAACGCCAAGGGCGTCTCGGTGCCTAAGGAGAATATCCAGCGCGCTATCGACAAGGGCCAGAGCGCCGGCGGCGCCGATTATGCCGACATCCGCTATGAGGGCGTCGGACCCGGCGGCGTCGGCATCATCATCGAGGCCTCCACCGACAACAAGAACCGCACCGCCACCGATGTCCGCTCCGCCTTCACCAAGAGCGGCGGCGCGCTCGGCACCACGGGCTCGGTCTCGTTCAATTTCGACCAGCTTGGCGAAATTGAATATCCGGCGCGCGCCGGCACCGCCGACGAGGTGATGGAAGCCGCGATCATGGCCGGCGCGCAGGATGTGCAGTCGGACGAAGACGGCCACTGGATCTACACCGCGCGCGAAGATTTCGCGGCAGTCACCACCGCGCTCGCTGAAACCTTTGGCGCCAGGGTCGAGCCGGTCTCGGCCAGGATCATCTGGAAACCTAAGGTCAACGCGTCTGTCTCAGGCGACAATGCCGACGCGCTGATGAAGCTGCTCGATGTCCTCGACGAACTCGACGACGTGCAGAACGTCTACGACAATTCGGAACTCTCGGAAGAAGAAATGGCGCGCCTCGCAGGATAACTCCCATTGCTCCACCCACCATCTCATCCTTCGACTTCTCAGGACGAGCGCTCATCCGCTTTGAGAGC
Source organism: Hyphomonas sp. (assembly GCA_016124495.1). GTDB lineage: Bacteria > Pseudomonadota > Alphaproteobacteria > Caulobacterales > Hyphomonadaceae > Hyphomonas. The sequence goes on from WGNP01000004.1 coordinate 110,969, forward strand.
TAAGTGACAAAAGCATCTGCCATACGCATTGCCATCGCCTCCGACCACGCCGCCGTCGCCCTCAAGGCTGCGCTCGCCGGATGGCTGCGCGAACAGGGCCACGAAGTGGAAGATCTGGGTACGGACGGTGAGGCGAGCGTCGATTATCCGGATTTCGGCTATAAGCTCGCTGCCCATGTGGCCGCCGGAAAGGCGACACGCGGCATTGCCCTCTGCGGTACCGGCATCGGCATCTCCATAGCGGTCAACCGCCACCCGGGGATGCGCTGCGCCCTCGTCTCGGAGCCGCTCTCGGCGGCCCTCGCGCGTGAGCACAACGACGCCAACGTCCTCGCGATGGGCGCCCGGATCATCGGAATCGAAATGGCCAGGGCCTGCATAACCGCCTTCCTGACCACGCCCTTCGGCGGCGACCGGCACGCGAGGCGCGTCGCGAAGCTGGGTGAAGCGCCCGTCTGACGTCTACGGATTATCTCTCCACAGGCCCTTGCGGGATACGCGCTTGAGCTCTCTCCTGCTGTAATTCCGGCTTCAAAGCTTCAAAAGCCTAATCCCAGGCTCTCCAGGATCGTCTCCGTATCGGCGCCGAGCCGCGGCGGAGGCAACCGCTGGCTGCTCGCGGGCGTCTCCGAGAAAACGACCGGGTGACGCATCGCGCGGTAGACGCCGATGTCCGGGCTGGAGACTTTCTGGAAGAAGTCCGTCGCGGCGAGATGCGCGTCGGTCAGAACTTCCGGCAGTGTGTTGTAGCGCATTGCCGGGATGTTTGCCTTGTCCAGTCGTTCCAGCCAGTCGTCCGTGGTGCGCGTAGCGGTGACGTCTTCGATCAGGGCGTAGAGGGCGCCGGTATTCTCGGTGCGGGCCTGGTAGGTGCTGAAGCGCGGGTCCTTGAAAATGTGCGGCATGCCGCCGATCTCGAAGAATTTTTCCCATTGCTGATCCGAGTACGGAACAAGTCCGATATAGCCGTCCAGCGTCGGGTAGGGGCGCCGGTTCGGGTTGACCGAGCGGGTATAGGCGAGGTGGCCCCGGGGCGGAATGAAGGTCTCGCCATAGAGGTTCTCCACCATGTTGAAGAAGGTGAAGCATTCCAGCATCGGCACCTGAACGAACTGGCCTTCGCCGGTTTTGGCCTTGTGGAAAAGGGCGGCGAGCGTCGCATAGGTGGCAAACAGGCCCGCGGTCTTGTCGGCGACAAGGGAGGGCGCGTATTCCGGCCGGCCGCCGGAGCGCACGGCGTTGAGGTCGGCAAAGCCGGAGGCGCCCTGGATCAGGTCGTCATAGGCCTGGCGGAACTCGTAAGGCCCGCCTTTGCCGAAGCCGGCGCAATGGACATAGACGATGCCGGGCCGCAGCGCCTTCACCTGTTCGTAGCCGAAGCCAAGGCGCTCCATGCCGGCAAGGCGGACATTGTGGAAGAAGACGTCGGCGGTCTTCAGGAGCTGCGTCAGCGCCGCCTTCCCCTCGGGGGTCTTGGCATCCAGCGTCATCGAGCGCTTGTTGCGGTTCAGCGCCATGTAGATCGGGCCGAGATCGCCGGTCGGGGAGCTGCCCGCATAGCGCATCGTGTCCCCCTTGCCGGGCGGCTCGATCTTGATCACTTCGGCCCCGAGATCGGCGAGGATCATCGTCGCGAAGGGGCCCAGCACGACCGTGCTCATGTCGACGATACGGACACCCGACAACGGGCCGGTGCGGGGTGCGTCGGTCATGGGCAGGTCTCCTCAGGCGGTGGCCGGTAAGTGCCTCGCAGGGCCCCTGCAGATCAAGCCTTTCTTCGGGTCAGAGGCCGAGCGCCTGCCGGGCCTCCTCGATATGCCCCGTCTTCGCCTTGAAGGCCGACCAGTCATCAGACGCCGCGATGGGATCCCACAGCGCCTCGACCTCCTCGATCACGAGGCTGACCGGCGCAGGCTTCTGAAAGTAGGGATGCGACAGCCGCACGGGCCGTACCGGCGTGCGGGCGAGCAGGGCAGCCCGCACCGGCGCGAAGGACGGGTGCGCATAGAGCGCGGCCTGAGGCGAGGCGGCGGCCCGCGCTTCATCCGCGCAGAACCAGTCGAAAAAGGTCTGCGGCCAGCTCGCCCCGCTATCGGTCATCCAGCCGTAGAGAGCCTGCAGCAGGCCGACGTCCTTCGCGCGGTCCCCAACCGGTGCGAGGCCGAGCAGGACATGTGTATGGGCGGCAAAGCTGGACTGATAGGCGGCCTCGTAAGGCGCCAGCGACGGGGCGAGGTCTTCGGCCTGCGCCAGCAGGAGGAGCGCCGAGGCGAGCTGTTGCAGCGCCCAGCCGCCCTGCACCGGCTGGCGGCCAAACCGGTAGAGGCCGTTCTGGTCGAAATAGGCCGCGGTGAAGTTCGGGTCGGACTGGGCCAGGAACCGCCAGGGGCCGAAATCGAAGGTCTCGCCGGTGATGTTGAAATTGTCGGTATTCATCACACCGTGCACAAAGCCGGTGGCCATCCACTGGCCGATCATCCGGCCGGTCGCCACCGCGATCCGCTCCAGCAGGGCGCAGGCCTTGCGGGCCATGTCCGGGTCATCGGCCTCCGGATGGAACTCCCCAACGCAGTAGTTCACCAGCTGCGCCATTGCCTCGCGGTCATCCAGGTACGCGCAGCGCTGGAAAGTGCCGAACCGGACATGGCTGTGCGACAGGCGCACGAGTACCGAGGCGCGGGTGGGGGAGGGCTCGTCATTGCGCTCCAGCGCCTCGCCCGTCTCGAACAGGCTGAACGCCTTGGAGGTGTTCACGCCAAGCGCTTCGAGATAGCTGGCCGCCAGGATTTCGCGCACCCCGCCCTTCAGCGTCAGGCGGCCATCGCCGCGCCGTGACCAGGGCGTCTGGCCTGACCCCTTGGTGCCGAGGTCGAGAAGGCGGCCTGCAGGGTCGCGCAGCTGTGCGAAAAGGAAGCCGCGCCCGTCACCGAGGTCGGGATTGTAGGTGCCGAACTGGTGGCCGTGATAGCGCATCGCGAGCGGCTGCGGCAGGTTCACCGGCAGGGGATCAAATCGCGCGAAGTGCTGCGCCCAGCCGGAATCGCTGAGGCTGCCGAGGCCCACCGCCTCCGCCCATCGCTGGTTGCGCCAGCGCAACACTTGTTGCGGAAAATTTGCAGCCTGTACCGGATCGGCAAATTTTTCCGCAAGCTGCAGGAAGGGTGGGCTTACAGTTCTGTTTTCAGACTTCTTTGCATTTTCTGGGTAACCCAAGGGAGTTTGGCCTTCCGTAACGGTGTAAGGAACATACCGGGTTCCAATTAGGTATGCTGCATCGCAGCACAGATCGCTACTTGCACTGCGTTTCAGACGCTTAATGATGATATTTGGTCAAATTCATGACAAGCTGCATAAGCTTGCGCCAGACCGTAACAGTTTCGGGAGGAAACCAATGAAGACTTTCAAAGGAATGCTATTTTATGCATCGGCCATTGCGCTCAGCGGCTCTTTTGCCGCCCAGGCGCAGGAGGACGGCGAAGAGCGCAAGCTTGAGACGGTGACGGTCACCGGCTCGCTTATTCAGGGCACGCCGGAAGACGCCGCTCTGCCCGTCGATGTGCTTTCGGCGGAAGACCTTCGCCTGCAGGGCAATCCTTCGGCGCTCGACCTCATCAAGTCGCTGCCGGTCTCCAGCGGTGTGCTCGGCGACACCAACCAGTTCGACGGACGCGCCCAGGGCTCGGAAGGCTCCGGTACGGTCAACCTTCGCGGCCTCGGTGCCTCGCGCACCCTGGTTCTGCTGGACGGCAAGCGCCTCGCGTCCAACCCGTTTGCCTTCGCAGGCAGCGGCGCGGTCGACACCAACATCCTGCCGCTGGCCGCGATCGGCCGGATTGAAATCCTGAAAGACGGCGCCGCGGCAACCTATGGCTCAGACGCCGTGGCGGGTGTCGTGAACTTCATCACGCGCACCGATTTCGACGGCTTTGAAGTGGGCGGCGATTACAAGTTCGTGGATGGCTCCGACGGCGATTACACCGTAAATGCGGTTGGCGGCTGGGACACCGATTTCGGCAACTTCCTGCTTGCAGCAGGCTACCAGCACCGGTCGGAGCTGGCGACCACCGAACGCGACTGGGCTTTGCGCGATTATCTCGGTAACCCGCAGGGCGGCTGGTCGCTTGTCGGCAACCCGGGCGCTTTCCTTCCCGTCGGCGCAACTTTTGCACCGGTTCAGGGGGTCACCCGTGACCCTGCCTGCGGAACCTTTGCTGGCATTCGCCTTTTCTCCGGCGCCACGCCGGTCTGTAGTTTCCAGTTCACGCCGTTCGACAACATCGTGGAAGAGGAAAATCGCTACCAGGTTCTCGGCAAGGCAGACTTTGACCTTAGCGAGAAGCACAACCTGTCGCTTCAGGCGTTCTACTCGGCCACCGAAGTGCCGCAGATTGCGTTCTCGCCGTCATTCCCGCCGGTTGGCGGCGCCAGCGCGCCCACAGCTGATGCATCCCTGATCCCCGGACAGTTCTTCGTTCCAGGGACCAACCCTGGCTTCCAGGCCCTCAGAGCGCAGAATCCCGGACTCGTATCACCTGCAGCTGCCGGTGCGTTCCTGATCGCAACCCGGCCTCTCGGTTGGGGCGGGAACGACCTTGCAGGCGGCCGGGGTTCTGAGCGCAGCTTCCGCGAGTTCGAGCATTACCGCATTTCGGCGGAACTGAAGGGTGAACTGACCGAATCCATAAACTACGCCACCTCGTTCACCACCGGTTCGCAGACCGGCCGGCGCACGAACGAAGATACCGTGGTCAACCGCTATGCCCTGGCGCTGCGCGGCCTTGGCGGCGCAAACTGCAACGTGGCGGCCAATACGCCCGGTCTCAACAACTGCCTCTGGTTCAACCCGTTCTCGAATGCGATCCAGACCAACCGAATAACCGGTGCGGTCAACCCGAACTTCACGGCAGCCAACTCGCTTGAAGTGCTCGATTTCATCCTCGAAGACAGCTTCACTGAGCAGGAGATCAAGCTGACGGTTCTTGAGGGCGTCCTCAGCGGGCAGGCACCGATCAGCCTTGCAGGCGGGGATATCGGCTGGGCTTTCGGCGGCCAGTACCGGAAGGAAGAGTTCGACCGTCAGTATAATGACATTTCGAACCTTGACGTCACGCCGTGCATCGCGACCGTGACGACCGGGACGAGGACCTGTGCGCAGCCGGTCGGCGCACTGGGCTTCCTTGCGGGGTCGCGCCCGCTCAGCGCAGAGCAGGACGTCTATGCACTGTTCGGCGAACTCAGCCTGCCGTTCACCGACAGTCTCAATGCATCGCTTGCAGCTCGCTTCGAGGATTACGGCGGCGATATCGGATCGACCTTCGATCCGAAGCTCTCCGTGAAGTGGCAGGTTGCCGAACCGCTCGCCTTCCGGGGTTCGGTTGGCACGACCTTCCGCGGTCCTGCGCTCACACAGGTCGCGACAGGCTCTGTCACCTCGCTGCAGAACGTGGGCGGCACTTTCCGCGCGGTCGATATTGCAGGCAACCCCGGCCTGACACCTGAAAGCGCGCTGACCTACAATCTCGGCGCGATCTTCCAGCCGGGCAACCTGAACCTTTCCGTTGACTACTGGAGCTTTGACTTCGACGATTCCGTCGTGACGGAACCGGTCGCAAACATGGTCGCGGCAATGTTCCCGGGTAACTCGGCGGTCAATTGCGGGACCCCTGCTTTTGCTGCGCTCCAGGCCCGCTTCACGTTCACCGGCGCATGTGCGGTGACCAACGTCTCGCGCCTGAATACGAAGTCTATCAACGGCCCGAACATCAAGACGTCGGGTATCGACGTGCTGGCGGACTATACGTTCGAAGACTTCAACGGACGGGGAGTTGATCTCGAGATCGGTGGTAGCGGCAGCTATGTTCTTGAGTACGAAGTGGGAGAAGTGACCGTTGAAGGGATCACTGTCGGCCAGCCATTCTCGGCAGTCGGCTTCCTCAACTTCCAGACCATCGCGACTCCGCTGCCGGAGTTGAAGTTTGAGGCCTACGCCAACGCGTCGACCGACAACATCAACGCCCGCCTGACGGCTCGCTACATCGGCGAGTATGAAGACCAGCGCAGCACCCTGTTCACGGCGCCGAACACCGCCACGGGTACGCCCTTCATCCTGGCGCAGGGCCAGACGATCAAGTCGCAGGTCAACTATGACGGCACAGTGGTCCTCTCGCTCCCGGGTGATACGACCCTGTCCTTCTCTGTCGAGAACATCCTCGACACGAAGCCGCCGTTCGCGCGCCTCGAGCTGAACTATGATCCGTTCACGGGCGACGCCGTTGGCCGGACATTCAAGATCGGCTTCACCAAGCGCTTCGGCGCTGGCAGCTGAACCAGCCGGTCTTCGGACCTGGTCGAGCGGCCCCCGGAAACGGGGGCCGCTTTTTTATGTGCTTCCGGCGAGCAAAAAGACCGGGCGTAAAGACCCGCCTGCTTTGGGGCCGATCCAGACGGTCGATGCCTTGATGCCTGCAAGGCGCAGGCGGCGTGCGTCAGAGCGCGCCAAGGGCCCGGCCGGTGATCTCTCCGGCTTCGCGCGCGGCCTGCCGGGCGGTCGAGGAGATCGGGGTCAGGTTCAGGAAGCCGTGCACCATTGAGGCGTAGTCGCGGTCGGAGACCTTGATACCGAGGCCGCGCAGCCTGGCGGCGTAGGCGAGACCCTCATCGTGCAGGGGATCCCAGCCGCAGACGATAATGTGCGCCGGGGGCAGGGCCTTCAGATCGTCCGGCGGCGCGAACAGGGGCGATATGCGCCGGTCCATGTAAGCACCGGGGTCGGGAAGGTAGTGACCCCGGAAGAACTCGAACAGGCTGGCCGAAATGAACAGGCCGCTTTCCTGCGGCGTCATCGGTTTGGAGCGGATGTCGGCGAACTGGAGGAGGGGATAGAGCAGCAGCTGGAAAGCGGGCTTTGGCCCGCGCGCCCGCACCATTTCCTGGGCGAGGTAGGCCGCCAGGTTGCCGCCGGCGCTGTCGCCCGCCACGGCCACGCGGGCCGGGTCGATGCCGGCTTTTGCCCAGCCTCTCTCCTGCACCCAGGCCCAGGCGGCGAGCGCATCCTCATGGGCGCTGGGAAAGCGGTTTTCGGGCGCGAGACGGTAGTCGACGGCGAGCACGCGGCAGCGCGAGCCTTCGGCAAGTCGCCGGCAGAGCATGTCATGGCTGTCGAGATCGCCGAGGACGAAGCCGCCGCCATGGAAGAACAGGATGCCGGGGCCGGGCGGCACGCCCGCACCGAGGGGCACATAAAGGCGCGCCCTGATGTTGCCGGCGGCGCCCGGAAGGATCAGCAGGCGGACTTCCGCCAGCTCCGGCGCATCCGGCTCGGCGCTATAGTCCATGCGCAGGAATTCGCGGCGCAGGCGGTCGACGGGCAGCTTCAGGTCAAGCGGCTTCAGTTCCGGAAAACTGAACCGGCCGCGAAGGTTGCGAAGGGCGTCATCGAGCGTCATGTGCGCGCCACTGCCTGCCAATTCCGGCGATGTAAGGGCAGGCCAGCGGCTTTGCAGGCACCGGGCCGGAGACGTCTATGTCACGGCCGGGTGAATGCGGCCTCAGAGCGCGATAACGCCCGGTGCAAGCGGCTCGGCATAAAGGGCCTGCACAAGATTTGCGCGGCGGGAAATGACGAGGCGCTGGTTCACATAGCCCTTGTCGGTGATCTCGCCTGCATCGATGCTGGGGGCTTCCGTCATCACCATCAGGCGCTTGATGCGGCGCGACGAGCCCTGTTCGGACGCGTTGAAGGCGGCAGCCTTGCGCGTCAGGTCGCCGACGAGCGCGGCGAAGCCTCTCGCCGGATCGCCGGCCGCCCTGACGTATTGTTCGGCGGCGGCGGGAGAGGGCCAGACGAGGGCAGTGGCAAAATCCTTGTCCTGGCCGCAGATCACGGCGTCAAAGATCAGCGGCGAGCAGGCGGCGACGAAATCCGGGCGCAGCGTGCCGACCGAGACCCAGGTGCCGGAGGAGAGCTTGAAGTCTTCCCCGACGCGGCCGTCGAAGATCAGGCCCTTGTTCGGGTCGGTCTCGTCTACGAACTTCACCGCGTCGCCGAGGCAGTAGAAGCCTTCCTCGTCGAACACTTCGGCGTTCTTTTTCGGGTCATTGTGATAGCCCTGCATGACCGTGGGGCCCTTGACGCGGACTTCCAGCTTCTCGCCGTTCGGCACCAGTTTGAGGGTCGTGCCCGGCAGCGGCAGGCCGATCAGGCCGACGCGTTCGACTTCCCAGTGAACCACGGTAATGCCCTGTGTTTCGGTGGCCCCGTACATGGTGACGATGGGAATGCGGCGGCCGGTGGCCTTGATCGAGAGGGCCTGCAGGCGGTCATAGAGATCGTCCGAGAGCGTTGCGCCGCCATAGCCGATCGAGCGCATGTTCCTAAAGAAGGCCTTCAGCAGCGTCTCGTCCTGCTCCATTGCCTCTGCGAGCATGGAGAGGGCGATCGGGGCTGTTCCGAACACGGACGGGCTGGCTTCGCGGATATTGCGGATGGTTTCGTGGAAGAGCGCGGGCGTAGGCTTGCCGCCATCAATCCAGAAGGTGGATCCATTCCAGAGCGCGCCGTTGAAGTTCACGTTGGAGCCGGAGATGTGGTTCCAGGGCAGCCAGTCGAGGAAGCTGTCGACACGGGCGGGATCATGCTCGGGGTCGCGGCCGGTATCCTTCAGGCCTTCCTGGCCGCCGATCATCGAGCACATGGCGCCCTGCGTCGTCGGCACCGGTTTCGGCATGCCGGTCGAGCCGGAGGTGAAGAGGTATTTCGCGATCGAGGCATCGTTCAGCTTCGCCATGGCGGCGGTGACGGCGGGCGTGGGTGCAGCGGCGCAGAGCGCGTCGTACGAGATCACCGCATTGTCGCCCTCGGGGGCGGCGCTGACGATCCTGAAGGCGCCGGCGGGGAGCGCGGCGAGGGCCTTCCGGAAGGGCGCGAGTTGTTCGGCGAACACGACGGCAGGCTTCACCGCGTTGAAGCAGTGCTTCAGCTTGTCGAAGTCTGCCGACATCGTGGAATAGGGGACCGAGATGGGGGCCGCCGGGGCGCCGATCTTCTGCGCGGCAAGGATGACCATCGCGGCGCGGATTGAATTGCCCGAGAGGAGCATGACCGGGGCATCCGGGCCGGCGCCCAGATCGAGGAAAGCCTGTGCGAGGCTGTCGGTGATGGTCTTCGCTTCGCCGTAAGTCAGCGTCACCCATTCATCCGTCTTCGGATCACGCTCCCGCAGGAAGGGACGGTCCGGGTGTTGTGCGGCGCGATCGTCGAGGCAATGCGGCACTGTCTTCGGGCGCTCGCCGGGCGATTGGTTGGCGCAGATGTAGATCGCGCCGTCCTTGCGCGTCATCGAGACGTCGGGCGTCTTCTGCGGCAGGGGGCGGAATGCGGGCAGGGTTTGTCCCTCGGCCATGATGTGTCTCCTCCGGTGTCGATGCTGGTTTTGTTGCCAGACGAATAGTGCCTGCAGGATGCCATGCAACCGGTGACGCGGGGAGAGGCTTCCGGCTGTCAGGCCTGCGCTTTCACGGCGTCCGCGACGAGGGCGAGCGCGCGCTGCATGAGTTCCGCGTCGAGCGCTTCGGCCATCACGCGGATCAGCGGCTCGGTGCCGGATTTGCGCACGACCATCCGTCCTCGGCTTCCGAGCAGGGCGTCCGCTTCGGCGAGCGCGGCCCTGACCCTGTCGGATTCGACAGGGTTGGCGCCGGTGTAGCGGATGTTGACGAGTTTCTGCGGGGCAGGTTCAAACACGCGCAGCAGGCTGGAGGCTTTCCCGCCGCGCGCGGCGAGCACGGCCAGAACCTGCAGGCCGGCGAGCAGGCCGTCGCCGGTGGTCGAGACATCCGACAGGATGATGTGGCCGGATTGTTCGCCGCCGAGATTGTAGCCGTGCTGGCGCATGTGCTCGCCGACATAGCGGTCGCCGACCTTGGTGCGCGCGAGTGAGAGGCCGGAGGATTTCAGGTATTCATCAAGGCCCATGTTGGACATGACCGTGGCGACCATGCCGCCGCCTTTCAGGCGCTGTGTGCGATGCATCTCGGACGCGATCAGCGCCATCACCTGGTCGCCGTCGGCTTCCTCGCCGGTTTCGTCCACGACGATCAGGCGGTCCGCATCGCCGTCGAGGGCGATGCCGATGTCCGCGCCGGTCTCCAGCACGGCGGCTTTCAACGCGCCGGTCGCGGTGGAGCCGACGCCCGCATTGATGTTTACGCCGTCCGGCTCGGCGCCGATAAGCGTCAACTGTGCGCCGAGGCGGCGCAGCGCTTCCGGCGCGGTTTCGAAGCCGGCGCCGTGGGCGCAGTCGAGTACAACTTTCAGGCGCGAGAAATCCTGGCCCTTGCCGATCGTTTCGAGGCAGCGGCCGATATAGCGCCGGCCCGCGCCCGCCATGCTGGTGGGTTCGGCAATAGCGGCAGGCGGGGCATAGTCGCCGCCGAAGGCGGCGGCCATCGCCGCCTCGAGCGATTCCTCGACATTATCCGTGAACTTCACGCCTTCGGGACTGAAAAGTTTCAGGCCGTTGTCTTCATACTTGTTGTGGCTGGCCGAGACCATGAAGCCGAGCGCTGCGCCGGTCTCGCGCGTGATCAGCGCGACGGCGGGCGTGGGGACGACGCCGAGACGGACGGGTTTGACGCCCATCGAGGTGAGCCCCGCAATCAGGGCAGCTTCGATCATCTCACCGGAGCGGCGGGTGTCGCGGCCGATGACCACTTCTCGGCCGCCTTCCGGGGCGAAGGTGCGCGCGGCAGCGATGGCGAGGCGCAGCGCAGTCTCGGCCGTCATAGGGGCCTTGTTGATCCGACCACGGATCCCGTCTGTGCCGAAGTATTGCCGCGCCATGCTGAACTCCTGCGCCGTCAGAGCGGCGTCACATCTCCGTACACGATAAAGTCCGGATTGTCGTACCCGCGGTCCCGCTTGCCATAGAGAAGAGGCGCGTGGTCGAGGGTCAGGACGCGGCCTCCGGCCGCTTCCACGACAGCCTGCCCGGCGGCGGTGTCCCATTCCATCGTGCGGCCGAGGCGGGGATAAACGTCCGCTTCACCGGCGGCGACGAGGCAGAACTTGAGAGCCGAGCCAGCGCCCGCGATTTCCTTTACCCGGTACCTGGCCAGCCAGGTGTCGGTTTCCGGCGAGCGGTGAGACTTGGAGGCGACCGCAGTGAGGCCGTCCCTGGGTGCCGGGCGGATGCGCAGGGGGTTGCGCTGTTGCGGCACGGGGCCGTCCGGCGCGGCCTTGGACTGCCAGGCATGAGATGGGCTTTCAGCGACGAACAGGCGGTGGAGCGCCGGCGCATAAACAACGCCCATCACCGGGCGGCCGTGCTCGATGATCGCAATGTTGACCGTGAACTCGCCGTTCTTCGCCACGAACTCCTTCGTGCCGTCGAGCGGATCAACGAGCGCGAAGCGGCTGCCGTGTTCGGGGACGTTGCCGCCGGCCACCGCTTCTTCAGCGATTACCTGAAGGTCCGGCTCGGCCTCGGAGAGCCCCTTCAGGATGATCGCTTCAGCGAGGCCGTCCGCCTCCGTCAGCAGCGACGCATCAAGCTTCGTCTCGACCAAGAAATCGGTGCGGTAGACGCGCATGATTTCCTTGCCAGCGGCAAGGGCAATGCTGGCAATTGTTTCGGCGGAGACGGCCATCTGGTTACTGCATCACGCTGATCAGCTCGACTTCGAACTGGAGGGGCGCGTTGGGCGGGATCGGGCCGCCGGGCGTGCCTTCGGCGCCGTAGGCAAGGTTCGCAGGTATGTAGACCATCCAGCGATCGCCCGGCTTCATGAGGGCGAGGGCTTCGACCCAGCCTTCAATCAGGCCGTTCGACGGAAAGGCTTCCGGCTCGCCGCGCTCATACGAGCTGTCGAACAGGGCGCCGGTCTCCGCGAGGCGGCCTTCATAATGGACGAGTACGAATTGTCCGTTCACGGGCGGTGCGCCGGCGGCATCGCCGCTGGAGAGGACGGCGTATTGCAGGCCGGATTCGGTTTTCACCACTTCCGGGGCGTCCGGGTTCCAGGGGAAGTATTTCTGCCAGGCGGCGGCGTCTGCGACTTTCGGCACCTCGATGCCGAGCAGCTGGACGAGGAAGACAAGGTCGTCGCCCGCCTTGATCACATCGCCGCGCGGCTGGTCGCCGTAAGCGAGGGCGCTCGGGATGTAGAAGAGGTATTCGTCGCCTTCCGACATTTCCTGCAGGCCCATGGTCCAGCCGGGAATAACCTGGTTTAGGCGGAAGCTGGCGGGCTCGCCCCGGTCGAGCGAGGAGTCGAATTTCTCACCGGTGGCGAGGCGGCCTTCATAGTGGACGCTGACGCGGTCGGTCGCGGCCGGTTTCCTGCCGCCGTCCGGGCCTTCCTTCAGCACGATGTACTGCAGGCCCATCGGACCGTTTTTTACATCCTGACCCGCCGGGTTCCAGGGCAGGTGGTCCTTGAAGGCAGGAGGCATGGTGTCATCCGTGAAGGGCGGTGGAGGAAGGACGCCGTCAGCGGGCGCGGTGATCGGGTTTGGCGAGCAGGCCGTCAGGGTCAGGGCAGCCAGAGCGGGGATAAGCAGTGTACGGAGCATGTGAGCTTGTCTCTCTTCGGGGGATCAGATCGCGCGCGGCGGGTATCCCGCCTGGGCAAGGGCATCGATGACTTCCTGCGTATGCTGGCTGTCGCGGGTTTCCATCAGGATGTCGAATTCGGCGCCTTTCGCCGGCACGTCGAGCGCGATCCGGTTGTGGGCGACTTCCATGATGTTGGCGCCGTTGTCGCCGATGATCTTGGAGACAAGCGCGAGCAGGCCCGGCCGGTCGTCGCCGACGATGCGGATGCGGGCGAGGCGGTTCTCGCGGACCAGCGCCCGCGTGAGCACCGAAGCCAGGAGGCGCGTGTCGATATTGCCGCCGCAGAGGACAAGGCCGACCTTGCGGCCATAGAAGCGTGTCGGGTGCGCAAGCAGGGCCGCGAGGCCGGCAGCGCCGGCGCCTTCGGCAATCGTCTTCTCGACTTCGGCGAAGAGCGTGATCGCGCGCTCGAGGTGCTCCTCTTCGACGAGGAGAATGTCGTCCAGCAGCTGCTCGGCGATGCGGCGCGTCAGCTTGCCGACTTCCTTGACCGCGATGCCTTCGGCAATCGTGGCGCCGCCCATCTTGGGCGTCTTGCCGCGCAGGGCTGCGTGCATGCAAGGGTACATGGCGGCTTCGACGCCGATGATCTTGATGTCCGGCCTCAGCGCCTTGGCCGCGACCGCGATGCCCGAGATCAGTCCGCCGCCGCCGATCGGTACGACCAGGGTGTCCAGGTCCGGCTGATCGGCCAGCATTTCGAGCGCGATGGTGCCCTGGCCGGCGATGATGTCGAGGTCATCAAACGGATGGATGAAGACCAGGCCTTCCTTCTCGCCGAGCTTGAGGGCGTAGTCTTTCGCCTCGTCGAACATCAGGCCTTCGAGGATGACCCGGGCGCCGTGGTCGCGGGTATGCTCGACCTTGTTGAAGGGCGTGGTCTCGGCCATCACGATGGTCGCGGGAATACCGAGGCGGCGGGCATGGTAGGCGACGCCCTGCGCATGGTTCCCAGCCGAGGCGGCGATCACGCCGCGGCGTTTTTCGTCGTCGGTCAGCTTGGACAGCTTGTTAAGCGCGCCGCGTTCCTTGAAAGCCGCCGTATACTGGCGGTTCTCGAACTTGATCCAGACATCCGCGCCGGTAATCGCCGACAGGGTCCGCGAATGCGCCAGCTCCGTCCGCTCGATGTTTCCTTCGAGGACTTTGGCGGCCGCCTGCACATCGGCAAGCGTCACAAGGGGGGCTGGCGGAAAGGTATCGGGCATGGGGCGGTTCCGGGGGGGTAAAGCGGGCGAACCCTATGCGGGGAGGCCTTAACTTACAAGCAATCCCGCTGTGCCCGGGGCCGGGTCATGCTCGGCGACCCAGTGGCCGGGGCCAATGGGGACGAGCTGGGCCTGGTACTGGTCGGCTTCAGGGTTATCGATGACCTTGGATTTGAGGAACCGCAGCGCCGCCCGGCTGTCGAGGGGGCTAGGCAGGTCGCCGGTCAGCTTCAGCTTTTCGCGCGCCCGCTCGCTTCTGGGGTCCGCGTTTGGCACGGCGGCGATCAGGGCCTTGGTGTAGGGATGTCGGGCATCGGTATAGATCGTGCTGCGCCCGGCCAGTTCGACGACGCGGCCAAGATACAGCACCATCACGCGGTGGCTGATCTGACGGACCACCGCGAGGTCATGGCTGATAAAGATCATCGCGAGGCCGAACTCCTTCTGGAGTTCGATCAGCAGGTCCACGACCTGGGCCTGGACTGAAACATCGAGCGCCGAGACGGCCTCGTCGCAGATCACGAGTTTCGGCTGCAGGATCATCGCGCGGGCAATGCCGACGCGCTGGTTCTGGCCGCCGGAAAGCTCGTGGGGATAGCGGTTGATCAGGTTCGGATCGAGCCCGACGCGGGGCAGGATCTCGCGTACCCTGGCCTCGCGCTGCAGTTTGTTGAGGGCAGGTTCGTGCACCTGCAGGGGTTCGGCGATCGAGGCACCGATGGTCATGCGCGGGTCGAGGCTGGCGAGAGGGTCCTGGAAGACGATCTGCAGGTTGTCGCGCAGGGCGTTCATTTCGCGGGCGCCGGCCTTCGAGATGTCCTTGCCGAGCCAGGCCACAGTGCCAGCGGTCGGCGGAATAAGGCGCAGCACGCCGCGCGCGAGGGTGGACTTGCCGCAGCCGGATTCGCCTACGACGCCGAGGGTCTCGCCGGGGCGCAGGTCGAAGCTGACGCCGTTGACGGCTTTCAGCGGCTTGGTCTTGCCCAGCAGGCCGCCCTTCACCTGGATCGGGAAGTGGACCTTCATGTCATCCACCTTCAGCACCGGGGCAATGTCCGGGGAGGGGGGAGGGGAAAGCGGCGGGCGGCCCGGCGGGTCGGGCAGGTCGATGCGCGGCACGGCGGCGAGCAGCATCCTGGTGTAGGGATGTTGCGGGGCGTAAAAAATGTCGTCCACCGCGCCCTGCTCAACGATCTCGCCGTGACGCATAACGATCACGCGGTCGCACATGCGGGCGACTACGCCCATGTTGTGGGTGATCAGCACGATGCCGGTGCCGGTCTCCCGCTTCAGCTCGTCCATCAGCTCCAGCACCTGCGCCTGCACGGTCACGTCAAGCGCCGTGGTCGGCTCGTCGGCGATCAGCAGTTTCGGGCCGCACAGCATGGCGATGGCGATCATCACGCGCTGGCGCATGCCGCCGGACAATTCGTGCGGGAACTGGTCAAGCCGGCGGGCGGCTTCCGGAATGCGGACGTGCTCCAGCCAGTCGACGCAGCGCTTGTTGGCCTCGTTGCCCTTCAGGCCTTTGTGCAGGGCCAGGATTTCGCGCATCTGGGCGCCGACCGTCATGTGCGGCGTCAGGCTGGTCAGCGGGTCCTGGAAGATCATCGACATCTCGGCGCCGCGGATCTTGCGCAGCTCAGGCTTCGGGGCCGTCAGCATGTCGGTGCCATTAAACACGATCTGGCCTGTGGCGGCGCCGTTCTCGGCGAGCAGGCCCATCGCGGCGAGGGCCGACTGGCTCTTGCCGGAGCCGCTTTCGCCGACAATGCCAAGGCATTCACCGGCCGATACATGAAAGGAAATTCCCCTGACAGCGTTTACGGTGCCGTCAGCGGTATCGAAGTTTACGGCGAGGTCTTTCACAGTCAGGATCGTCATGCCCAACGGGTAGCGCCTTGAAACGAACTCGCAAAGAGGTGGGGCGCAGAAAACAGGAACGCCGCGCCTCCTGTGGGGTGGGAGACGCGGCGTAACTGCGGCTGGCTGCCGGCAAGGCCGGCAGGGCCTCAGTACTTGTAGGCGAGGCCGACACCCGCGATGAGCGGGTTGATATCGACATCGGCGAGTACGACGGCGCCGAGGGCGGTTGTGAAGTCGACCGTCACCTCGGTGTTGATCCAGATCTTCTTGACGTCGACGTTGAGCGCGCAGCCGCCCTCCTCGCCGTCGAGATCATAGTCGAAGCCGGCCTGCAGGGCCGGGCCGAAGCTTGGATCATAGTCTATGCCGTCTGCGACGGGCCTTCGTCCCCGTTGAAAAAGAAGGTCGCGGTCACGCCGGCGCCGACATAGGGCTTGAACTTTCTGGCGTTCCGGAAGTGGTATTGGAGAGTGAGGGTTGGCGGCAGCAGCCAGACATCGCCGAGGTCGACAGTGGCATTGGTCAGGGCGCCAGGTACGGTCATGTTGACGGCGCTGACATCGTGCGGTGTGACAGCAAGGATCAGCTCGGCGGCAATAGTGTCGGTGAAGAAGTAGGTGATGTCGAACTCGGGGACTTACTGCTCACCGATATCGCCGTCGTCCGCGAGGCCTGCGCCGCCAACCGACAGCGCGGAAGATTCGTCCGGCAGCACGGCGGTCGCGCGCGCGCGAAGCATCCGGGGATTGGCTTCCGCAGTGGCGGCTCCGGCAAATCCGATCAGGGCTGTGCCCGTCAGCAGGGCGGCAGGAAGGCGCTTCTTCATCGCTGCGGTCCCGTCATTCTGGTGAGTGATGGGTAATCGTTAAACCCTTGGAATTGTTAGTGAAATTAGCCAGCTTGCCGCGCGTCCGCCAGCCGCGCGGCACAAGCGCGCGATTAGGTAATCGTCCGCATTGAGACGAAATTTTCAGCGGCACAGATTTGCGGCAATGCGGCGGGGGCCTGCACAGGGAGTCCGGGCAGGCTCCGGGCGATTGCGCACTCGGCGTGTGCTCAGGGGGCAGGCGCCTGCCCCTGAGGAAAGGCTTGAACTTCCGGCCCCCAGTTGGGAACATGGGTCCTGTCCCTGTTCCCGGCTGGAGTGCACCTGATGCCCGTCATGAATTTTCTCACCCAATGCGTGTTTGATGCGGGCGCGCTGAAACAGCTCGCGGCGCTGGCTAAAGGCAAGGGGATTACGCGGCCCTTCATCGTGACAGACGCAGGCATCAAGGCCTCCGGTATCCTGGCAAAGGTCGAGGATGCGCTCGGTGTTGCGCCGGCCGGCGTGTTCGCCGAGACGGTCTCTAACCCGACCGAGACACAGACGACGATTGCGGCAAAGCTCTACAAGGAGTCCGGCGCGGACGGTATCATCGCGGTTGGCGGCGGCTCGTCGATGGATCATGCCAAGGCGATCGGCCTGATGGCCTCGCACAGCGACCCGCTGGAAACCTACGCGGCGATCATCGGCGGCGCCAGGAAGATCGGCAAGATCCCGCCCCTGATCGCGATACCGACCACCGCCGGGACCGGTTCGGAAGTGTCTGTGGGCATGGTCATCATCATGGAGAATGGCCGCAAGGAAACCTTTGCCTCGCCGAACCTGATCCCGGTTGTCGCGCTCTGCGACCCGGACCTGACACTCGGCCTGCCCGCGGGCCTCACCGCGGCAACCGGCATGGACGCACTGACGCATTGCATCGAAGCGGTTCTGACGCCGTCGGTCAATCCGCCTGCGGAAGGTATCGGCTATGACGGCGCGCAGCGTGCCTTCGGTCAGGGCATGCTGGTGCGCGCCGTCAAGGACGGCTCGGACGCCGAAGCGCGCTGGCACATGATGATGGCGAGCTATGAGGGCGCGCTGGCCTTCGTGAAAGGCCTCGGCGGGGTGCATGCGCTCAGCCATGCGGCCGGACGTCTGGAGCAGAAGAAGCTGCACCACGGGACGCTAAACGCCGTTTTCCTGCCGCATATCCTGCGGTTCCACCAGGGCGCGGCTGACGCCAAATACGTCCGCCTGCGGCAGGTCATGGGCCTGAAGCCGGGCGCTGATCTCGCAGATGCGATCCAGGACCTCAACAACACGATCGGCATTCCGAAAAACCTGACGGCCATGGGTCTCGCGGCTTCGGACGCCCTGGGCATTGTCGACTACGCGCTCAAGGACCTCGCCCACTTCGGCAACCCGCGCCCGATGAGCGCGGACGACTACGCGAAAGTCTACGAAACCGCGCTGGCATAGACCCGCCCGCTCTTTGTACGTATCAGCCGGCGGCTCACCCGGGGCCCGCCTGAATGGCTGGCCTATTCCGCTTCGAGAACCGGCAGGCCGAGCGCCTGCTCGATGTCTGCCCAGCTGACAACCTTGAAGTTCTGGTCCTGGCCCTTCCTCGGATTGCCATCGTCCTGTACGGTCACGATGCCGCGCGGATAGCCGGGCAGCGCGCCGGAGAATACGTCGAGACCGTCCGTGTGCGTCACGGCGTCGATGCCGAGCGCCGTGTTCTCGCCGATTGAAAAACTGCCCATCGCGGTGTGCGGTGCCTTGCGGTCATACACCACGAACCGGTCGTCGGACTGGGCCGAGACGACGAGCCAGCCGGCGCCGTCCTTGCCGCGCCAGAGCGAGACACCTTCGACATCTGCCACAAGCCCGGCTGCGCCGCCGACAACATCGATCTGCTCGGGCGCAGGCACGGCGTCCCGATAAGCCATCTTCCAGAGACCCTGATTTTCCTCGCCAACGAAGATCAGGCCCTGCGCCTCGTCAAACACGCAGCCTTCAAGCTGGGTTGCCAGCTTTACAGTCTTCAGAAGTTCGCCGGTCAGTTCTGCGGGGCTCGCGGAGATGGCCCAGATTTCGGCCGTTCCGTCCTTGTACGTTACGCCTGCCAGGTCGCGTCCGCCTTCCCGGCCCGAGCAGATGCCATAGGGCTCCAGGCGCCCCGTCGGCACGTCGCCGCGGTGCGAAACGGTGCCCGTAGTGCGGTCGACAAGGAACACGGAAACCGCGTTCACCTGGTCATTGCTGGCCAGGGCGACATCGTACGAGCGCTCCGCTGACTGACGAAGATCGACATTATTGATCAGGCCAATCGGCAGGCGGGCCGCTTCGCTGCCGTCGAGATTATAGACGACAAGGCCTTCCTGCTTGTTGGTGCCGAGGATCAGTGATTTCGCTGCGTCCTGCGGATGCAGCCAGAGGGCCGGATCATCCGCTGCGTCGCCGCGCGCGCCAGCGGGCGCCGTCTCCATGGCCGCGATCACGAGCGCCTGATCCGGCAGGACAGGTGGCGCCGAAGCGCAGGCCGAGATGGAAAGAACGCAGACGGCAGCCAGGAGAATTGGGCGCAGCATGTGAGACATATCCTTCATTCTGACGCGGCGTTTGGCGCCGTCATATCGATTAGCTGTGACACAAAAGCGACTGTCGCAAAACTGATACTGATCCGTCACCGGATTGCGAAGGTCGAGTGGTAGCGCCCCTGACTAGACAACTGGGGTGTTCCATGAAAACCAAACTTTCTCTCCTTGCCGGGGCGAGCTTCATCACGCTTTGCCTGAGCGCAGCCATCTCCGCATCCGCACAGACCGGACCGGCGGCAACCACCGAAGAGGAGGACCCGATCCTCCGTGCGGAGACAGTCGTGGTTCAGGGCGAAATCACCTATCGCAATCGCAGTGAAGAGACCGTGCAGACGCTCGAGTACGCCCAGGACTATTTCCAGCGCTTCGAGCCGCTGACCGCCGGCGACGCGCTCAAGCGCGTGCCTTCGGTCACCTTCCTGTCCGACGTGATCGAGAGCGACGGCGCCCGCCTGCGGGGCCTCGACCCGGGCTATACCCAGATCCTGATTAACGGCGAGAAGGTTCCTGGTTCGAACTCCGACCGCTCCTTCTTTCTCGACCGCATCCCGGCCGAGCTGATCGACCGCGTCGAGATCGTCCGCTCCTCGTCGGCCCGCCGCTCGGGCGACGCCCTTGCGGGTACGCTGAACATCGTCCTGCGTGACGGATACGAGCTGGACGGCGGTTACATCCGCGTTGGCGGCCTGGCGTTCGACGACGGCGAGTTCAAGGAAAGCCTCGGCGGCGTCTATGGCGGCGCGGTTGGCCCGGGCCGGCTTTTGCTCGGCGCAAACCTGCAGGGCCGTTACAACCCGAAACTCAAATCTTCGCAGCGCTTCGGCGACAGCCCGGAGAACAATCCGACCTTCCGCGTCGATGACTTCGACAACCGCGAAGACCAGACCGACACGCGCGACGGTACGGATTACTCGTTCAACGCCGATTACAGCATCGACTCCGACGATGGCACCGACATCAACCTTTCCGGCTTCTACGTGAAGACCGAAAGGACTGAAGACGAGCGCTCGTTCGAGTACAATGACCCGGCGGCGATCAACGGTCCGGTGCGCCGCGCCGTGGCAGGCAACCTGCTGACCGACAACGCCAACGTCAACAGGATCGACCAGGAAAACTACTCCCTGCGCGCGGTCGTTGAGGAGGAATGGGCGGCTGGCGAAACCACCCTCAAGGTTGGTCTCGCGAATTTCGAAGAAAGCCAGTACGAGACGGAAGACGAAATCGACTTTGACCGCTCAACGCCGCGTTACACGGGCGATCTTACGATTGTCGGCATCGTCGATGAGGAGTTCTTCGGCGAATTCGCTCACGAGATCGAGACCGGCGACAACACCGAACTTGAATTCGGTCTCTTCTATCAGGCCAAGCAACGCGGCACCGACATCCGCGAGCAGCGCAACCGTTTCAACGTGCCGGTCGCCCTGCGCAATTCCTGGGATCAATTCTCGAATAACCCGGAAGTGGCCCGGATCGGCTGGACGAACCTTCAGCCCGTTGCAGGTGGCTTGAGCCAGATCGACGAAGAACGTTTCGACGGCTTTGCCGTACTGAACGGCGAAAGCGGCCCCCTCGCCTGGGAAGCAGGCCTTCGCTACGAGACCACGACAGTCGACATCACGGACCTCACCGTGGCTCCGGCCGATCGCGCCACCAGCACCAACTTCTCGTTCTTGCTGCCTTCGGCTCACCTGAAGTATGATCTCACAGCTGCCGACCGGATTTCCGCCTCCGTGGCGCGCACGGTCCGCCGGCCGAACTTCAACTTCATCTCGCCGGCGCTGCTCGAAGCCGAACTGGGCGACAATGATCTGCTCGGCAATCCCGACCTTGAGCCGGAAAGCGCCTGGGGCGCCGATCTCGGCTACGAACGCCGCCTCGGAACGGCCGGCGTGTTCGGGGTCAACCTGTTCTACCGCGACGTGAAGGACCTGGTTGAGGTTGCCAGCACCCGCGTTGAAGGCTCGGAAGGGCCGGGAACGTTTGTACTGCAGCCGCAGAACACCGGCGACGGCAGTGTCTATGGTATCGAGTTCGACCTCTCGACGCCGCTGACCGTCGTTGGCCTCCCGAATACGGGGGCGTTCGCCAACTTCTCCTGGCTCGACAGCGATATCGAAGACGAGTTCGGTTCGCGCCGCTTCAATGATCAGTCCGAGTTCGTCTACAACTTCGGTTTCATCCACGATCTCGTCGCCTTAGACGCCGCTTTCGGCGCAACCTACCGCAAGCAGGGTGACGCTTTCGGACGCGTGATCGGGGAAGAGATCACCACGTCTTACGGCGCCGACCTTGAAGTTTTCATCGAAAAACGCCTCGGCGATAGCTTCACGATCCGGGCCGTCGGTTCGAACCTTCTGAACGGTTCGAAAGATGAAGTGTTCAACAAGTTCACCACGATCCAGGACCAGATCGATCGCAGCTTCGACGAGTACGAACTCGAGTCCGAAGAAGCCGGTCCGGTGTTCCAGCTGATGGCACGCTACGCTTTCTGATCCGGCCATCAGCAGACAGATGAAGGCGGGCCGCAGCACAGTGCTGCGGCCCGTTTTCGTTCCGGTTCAGCCTCGCTTTTTCGACCAGGCCGCAAGTCGTGCGGTATAGGCGCGCGGCGTCTCGCCGGCGAGGCGGCGCGCGGTCAGGAAGGCGCGGCGCAGCGCGCGGCGGCGGGCTTTAGCGATCAGCGCCAGCGCGGTTGCGGCATCGGGTTTGGCAAGCAGATGTTCCGGCACGTCGATTATGGCGGCTTCCAGAAGGCCGAGATCGCGCCAGTCGCCGAGAGCATCGCAGAGCCGCTCGGCAGCGGCGGCGTAGCCGTCCATCACTTCCGGAAAGGCGCCGCGCAGCAGCAGCGTCTGATACCAATGATCCTTTGCGCGTTTGCGAAACTCATGGACGGGCTCTTCGTCCCGGGCGCGCCGTGCCGCCTCGAAGGATTTGCGCAACCGGCGGTAGCTGCGCTGCAGGCCGGGGGCGAGGGCGTGCCAGCCGGTCTGCGTCAGTGTCCAGGATTGCGCGCGCCCGGCAGCCGCGTCCATCTCTCCGGCGAAGGTTGCCAGCAGCCGCTTCTGCGCGGCCGTGCCGGCGGCGCGGCGCTTGTCCAGGGCGGCGCTCAGGTTGGCGGAGACGTCCTGCGGCAGGCCCAGCTGCGACAGCGTTTCGGCCAGGGCGCCTTTGTCTCTGAGCGCGGACAGGCGGGCCGCTGCTTGCCGTAGCGCCGCGATCTCTTCGCGCGCCTCAGGAAAGACCGGCGCAACGAGGCGCAGCAGTGCGCGCAGCCGTTTGGTCGCCTTCCGGCCCTCGTGCACCTTGCGGGGAAGCGGGACAGTCCTGTCTGCCAATGCGGCGCCAATCGCCGCAAACTCCTCCGCCGCAATCCGGCGAAGGGCTTCGCTCGTCGACGCGTCGCCTGACTTGAACCTGTAGGCCATCGTGTCGCTGGACCCTCCTTGCGCCCAGATTGCACAGGCAAATCAGCGCCGCCAATGCTCTCGCGCGGGCGGCGACTACAAGAATCTGGAGGGTGTTGGCTGGCCGGACTTTAGGCCCTTCCCGAAGACAGGCGAATCCGCCGATACAGCTTGTCCATGCCCGAGACCCTGCAAATCGTCCTGAACAATCTCGCCCTGATAGCGTCCGCCATGGCGATCGGTGCCTCCTGGGTTGCCGCGATCGTGTCGCCCAATTGCAGCTTCGACAAGCTGACGGGCGCGCGGGCAGACGGGCACGTGCGCGAATTGATCCACCGGACGAGCCCGCAGCTCGGCTTCCTGATGGCGCTGGCGGGGGCCCTCTTCCTGTTTGCCTCCAGCTTCGTGTCCGGCATCGTGGCGCTGGTCGCGGCGTTCGGCTTCTACGCAACCCGGATGATGCTGGCGCCGAAGGAAGGCAAGAACGCCCCCGGGGTGCGCACCAAACGCAAGGAACAGCGCGGCACTTCGGTCGGCCTGATCCTGATATTCACCGCGACCGCCCTGATCGCCGCGATTCTCGGGCTCTTCGGGCTCTAACCCTTCACCAGCCAGAGACAGCCCATTTCGTGGAGCTGGCGGAAATTTTCCGTCGAGTGATCTGTCGCCGCGCGGGCGAGGCGCCCGGCAGTTTTCCGGTTCACGGCCAGCATAAGGACGCAGACCAGCACCCCCACACCGGCCGTCCACCAGCCGACCGGCAAGGCAGCCAGCACGCCGATCAGCACGGCCAGATAGGCCAGCGCATCGAGCACGCGGATCCGCACGTCGAGACCGCGGCCCAACAGTTTCAGCAATTCCGGCCGGCGGTGCAGTGCTTCGGCATCGATCGCGAAATGGGTGCCTGGCGTCTTTTCGAACACCAGAACGCGGGTCATCCGTCCGCCATCATGTGGGTTCGGTCGGCAGCTCAGGAACATCGCAAATCTAACCTGTTTAGGTCCAGCCCCGTTAAGTTTTAACAGTGAGGCCTGAGTGCTCGGTTCCCCTGAAAGGCGAAAATTCTCACTTTTGCAGCACTTTGCGTTCACCATGTAAAAATGCGCGCGTCTGGCGAGGGCCATTGCGGGATTGCAATCCCCGGCTTACGCTGCACTGCAACATGAAGGGTAGGTTACACGATGCTGTATTCCCTTGTCGAAATGAACCGGGTCGCGATGGCGCCTATGCGCCTGGCCGCCAAGGCGGGCCGGGCCGCGCTGGCCTCGCCGCTGAACCCGCTCGGCCAGACGAGTTATGGCAAGTCCCTTGCCGCCATGGCGGACGTGTTCGAGAGCGCGACCCGGTATTACGGCAAGCCCGAATGGCGCATCGATACGGTGCGCATCAACAGCGTGACAGTGCCGGTGAAACCCGAAGTCACCTGGCGTTCGCCCTGGTGCGGCCTGATCCATTTCCGTAAGGATGAGGACGTCCTCGCTTCCACCCGGCGTGCCGGCGCGGCGCCTTTGCCCCGCATGCTGATCGTGGCGCCGCTGTCCGGCCATTATGCAACGCTGCTGCGCGGAACGGTCGAAGGCTTCCTCGCGACGCACGACGTCTACATCACCGACTGGACAGACGCCCGGATGTCGCCGGTCTGGCTCGGCCGGTTCGATCTGGATGACTATATCGATCACGTCCGGAAGATGCTGACGCATCTTGGCGGCGGCGCGCATGTCCTCGCCGTCTGCCAGCCTGGCCCGCCGGTGCTGGCTGCCATCTCGATGATGGCCGAGGAAGAAGATCCCGCGCTGCCGGCCACGATGACCTTCATGGGCTCGCCGATCGATGCGCGTCTGTCGCCGACCGTGCCGAATAAGCTGGCCGAAGAGCGCCCCTTCTCCTGGTTCGAGGAGAATATGATCCATACGGTACCAGGCCCCTATCCGGGCATGCTGCGCCGCGTCTACCCGGGCTTCGTGCAGCTTTCCTCGTTCATGAACATGAACTGGGGCCGGCATGTCGACGCACAGTGGAAATTCTTCAATCACCTCGTCGGCGGCGACGGCGACAATGCGGGCAAGCACCGCGAGTTCTATGACGAATACCTCTCGGTGCTCGACCTGACAGAAGAGTTCTACCTCCAGACCATCCAGCGCGTGTTCCAGGAACACCATCTGGCGCGGGGTATCTACACCTACCGCGGCACGCGTCTCGTGCAGCCATCCGAAATCCGCAGCGTCGCCCTGATGACGGTCGAGGGTGAAAAAGACGATATCTCCGGGATCGGCCAGACGCAGGCAGCACATGCGCTCTGCACCGGCATCCCGAAAGATATGCAGACGGACTATGTCCAGCCCGGCGTTGGTCACTACGGCGTGTTCAACGGCTCTCGCTTCGAGACAGAGATTGCGCCGCGCGTCACGCAGTTTACGCGCCGCTTCACCAGCCGCCCGGCCGAGGAAGCTGCAACGGCTACGAGGAAGCGGCGGAGCGATGTCCGCTCAAGTGGTGCCGGCTGAGCGCAGGACATCGCGGCAAAACAAGAAACCAGAGCCGGCGATCTTGATTCCGTCAGATCGCCGGCTCTAGACGCCGCAGCAGGACGCATCAAAGTCCAGCAGCTCGATATCCGGTCCGAGATCGCCGTCCTTCGCAGGCTCCTCGGCGGCGAGCGCAGTCGAGAGATATTTCTTGTTGTCATCGCAGAACACAGTAGCGACGCAGGCATGGGCACCCAGCCGTTCGGCCGCCATCACGGCGCCGATCAGGTTCGCACCGGACGAGATTCCGACCGCAAGACCCAGTTCGCGCGCTAACCGCTGCGCCATTCGGATTGCATCGCCATCCGAGACGGCGATTACGTCGTTCAGTACACTGAATTTCATGAGGGCCGGGATGAAATCATCCGAAATCCCCTGGATACGGTGGCTGCCCACTTTGTGGCCGGTTGACAGGGTGGGGGATTCTTTAGGCTCAAGCGGGTGGACACGCACACCGGGATGAAGGGCGCGCAGGGCGGAACCAACGCCCATCACCGTGCCGCCGGTGCCGACGCCCGCCACGAACGCATCCGGGGCGAGGCCCAGGCTGGCGAGCTGCGCCAGAAGCTCCGGACCCGTGGTTTCGAGATGCGCACGCGAATTGTCGCCGTTTGAAAACTGGCAGGGCAGAAACACGTCCTCGCGCGCTGCTGCCAGTCGTTTGGTGGCAGCGATGGCGCCGATGAAGCCGCCGTTGTCCCGGCTGATCAGGTTGAGGCGTGCGTCCAGACTGCGCAGCAGGGATTTGCGCTCGTCGCTCATCCAGTCGGGCATGAAGATCTCAACCGGATGGCCGAGCGCCCGGCCGAGCGCAGCGAGTGCGATACCGGCATTCCCGCTGGTCGCCTCGGCGATCGTGTCGCCGGGCTGCAGGGCGCCGGAGCGATAGGCGCGCGTCAGGATCGAGAGCGCCATCCGGTCCTTGATCGAGCCTGTGAGATTGTAATGCTCAGCCTTGGCATGGATGACGTGCTCGCGGCCGCGATAGCGCAGGCGTATCGATATCAACGGCGTGCGCCCGATCAGCGCACCAAGGCTGCGCAGGCGCGCCGGTTCGCAGGTATTCAGGCGCGGGACAATCCGGGTGGCAGGCGGGATTCGGACAGGCAGTGCGGACATGAAGCGCTCCAGCGGTGAAGTTGCAGCATGCAGCCGCTCCGTTGCGGGATCATTCTAAAAAATTGAACCTAAAGCCTCTGGAGTGGCAATAATTTTCGGACAATAATACTAAATATGGAAAATATTGATGACACCGACAGGCTTCTGCTGCGCGCCTTGCAGGCGGATGCCAGCGAATCGCTCGAGATGTTGGCCGCCCGTGCCAGCATTTCCGTCAACACCTGCTGGCGGCGGGTCAAACGGCTGGAAGAGGCGGGTATCCTGCACAAGCGCGTGGCCCTCATCGATCCTGAGCGAGTCGGCCTCGGCCAAACGGTCTTCGTTGCAATCCGCACGCGAGAGCATTCGGCGGGCTGGGTCGAGCGGTTCGCAAAAGCTGTGCGCGCCATTCCGGAAGTCGTCGAATTCTACCGCATGGCAGGTGACGTGGACTACCTGTTGAAGGTGCAGGTGGGCAGTGTCCAGGATTATGACCGGGTCTACCGCGACCTGATCAGCCGCATTGATCTGGCGGATGTCAGCGCGACATTCGCGATGGAGTGTATAAAGAACACGACCGAGCTGCCGCTCTAGGTCTGTGCTCTGCCTACTGAGCGATCGTGGCCGGTGCGGTCGCTGCGCCGCGACCGAACTTCGCTTCGTGCCGCTCCACGGCCGGCATCGCGAGAGTGGTTGACACGACCGCCGCAATTGCGGCGCCGATGGCCGCGCCGATCACCTGCCGGACATTCTTCGATAGTTGCACCGCCTGCTCCCCGCCTTGCCCCGACCCTCGCCATGCAAACAGTATGCCTGGACCGCGAGCAACCGGCGCCGGAGCGATCAGGTCACGGAGACGACGGCGGCAGCGTGCCGGGCGTGCGGAAGTCGATCTCCGTGTGATCATGGCCATGGCCATGGTTATCGAGCACGCCGTGATCGTGGATCGGCAGCGCGAGGACGGCGAGCGCAAACACCACGCCCGCCCCCAGAGACCCCATCGCCCGGACCGGAGAGACTTCCTTCAGCGGCTCCATCATCGGCCCGGTTGCGACATAGATCAGCAATCCCGCCGACAGGGCATAGAGCGCCGTGATGGTGCCCGTACCCAGACCGTTGACGAACAGGCCGGAAACCAGCGCGCCCAGCGGCGTCGTTGCAGCGGCGGCGATGAAAGCCCAGACAAGGGCCTCCTTTACCTTGAAGCCGTGCCGCGAAAGGATCGCGAAGGCGATAATGCCTTCCGCAAACTCATGCAGGATCAGTCCCAGAGACGCATACACACCGGACTGGAAACTCGCCGCGAACGACACCGAATAGATCACGCCGTCAAAGAAGGAATGCACGCCCACGGCCAGGAGCGGCGTGAACGCCTCCGCGCGGGCCTGCCCTGCGCCTTCCGGAAAGAAGGTGCGCATTGCAAAGCTGAGCAGCAGGCCGGCAAAGAAACCGCCCAGCACGAACTTTGCTGCGCCGTGTCCCGCGCCCAGCGCTTCGGGCACGATGTGCAACAGGCTCATCGTGATCAGCATGCCGCCGGCGGCGAGGGCAAACAGGCCGGACTGGCGCGCCGACCATTCGCTGCGCAGCGCCACGGCGGCGAGCCCCAGCGATGTCACGACAGCGGCGAGCAGGCCAAAGGATACGGCGGCCTGTAAGGAGAGGGGCATCGTGTTAAACAGTCCTGCGGCAGCGCAGCGCCGCGCCCGGGCAGGTCCGGAAGGTGCTTGCGAGAAGTGTTATAATGTTTCAATATCTGATTGGCGAGCGAAATCTTCCGTCCTATGCCGCTGGTAAACTTTCTTCTCCCGGAGCTGACCCCATGACCTTTCCTCCCGTCCGGTTGCCGATGATCCTGCTGATCGCCGGCATTCTTGCCGCCTGCGGCCGCTCGGAGCCGGTCCAGCCGGTCGCGCCGCCTGAAGCGGTGGTTTCCGACACCGCCGCCCCTGAGGCCGAAGCGCATGATGAGCATGCCGAAGGCGAGGATGACCACGAGCATGAAGAAGCTGCTGGGGGTACGCCCCACGTGCATGGCTTGGCAGATCTCGCGGTCACACGGGAAGGCAATCGCTTCGAGGCAGAACTTGTTTCCCCACTCGCGAATTTTGGTCTCTCCGAAGCTGACGGCGTCATTACGGATACCGTGCAGGCCGAGCTTTCGGGTCTGATTGAACTTGCAGGCGGCGACTGCACCGCCAGCGTGCCCAAGGCCGAGGTCGACACCTCCAGCGGGCACACCGACGGGCATGTCCACGCGACTTGGACGTGTGCAAATCCGGATGGCGTTACGGCTGTGCGTTTCGCCGGCTTCGCGGCGTTTCCCAACTTCGAGACCGTAAATGCGATCTATCTTACGGACGCCGCCCAGAAAGCGGGCGAACTGACGCCTTCCGCGCCAGAGCTTTCCCTGAAATAAGGACTGCATGAGCCGGCCCGTCATCGACATCCGCGACATCGCCTTTGCCTGGAAGCAAGGGCCTCAGGTTCTGGATATTCCGGCGTTCCGGGTGGACGCCGGCGAACGGGTATTCCTGCGCGGCCCGTCCGGCTCCGGCAAGTCGACCCTGCTCGGCCTGATCGCGGGCGTGCTCGCGCCGCAATCGGGATCCATCCACGTGCTCGGAGAGGATATGAGCGCGCTTTCGCCCCCCCGCCGCGACCGACTGCGGGCGGATCATGTCGGCGTGATCTTCCAGATGTTCAATCTTGTGCCCTA
Source organism: Hyphomonas sp. (assembly GCA_016124495.1). GTDB lineage: Bacteria > Pseudomonadota > Alphaproteobacteria > Caulobacterales > Hyphomonadaceae > Hyphomonas. The sequence continues at coordinate 139,817 of WGNP01000004.1, forward strand.
CCTCTCGGTCACCGGGAACGTCCTGCTGCCGCTCCGCTTCTCGCCCGCGCGCCGCAAGGCGGCGGGCAGTGACGCGGAAGGCGAAGCCCGCCGCCTTCTGGCGCGGCTTGGTCTTGAGGACGCGCAGATGCTGAAACGTCGTGTGTCGGACCTCTCGGTCGGCCAGCAGCAGCGCGTCGCGGCTGCCCGTGCGCTGATCGGCGCGCCGAAGCTGATCATCGCGGATGAGCCGACCTCCGCACTCGACGCCGATGCGCGTGACCGGTTCATCGCGCTCCTTTCCGAGGAAGTGGCGCGCACCGGCGCCAGCCTCCTCTTCGTCAGCCATGATGCCAGCCTCGCGCCCCTGTTCACCCGCGCGGTCGATCTTGCCGCGATCAACCGGGCCATGAACCGGGCCATGAACCGGGCAGGGGCGGCAGCATGAGCGCGCTCTTCTCCCTCGCCTGGGCCAGCCTGCTCAATCGCAAGGGCTCGGTGATCCTCACCATCGTCGCGGTCGCGCTCTCGGTTGCGCTCTTCCTCGGTGTGGAGAAAGCCCGCAGCGGCGCGCGCGAAGGCTTCGGCAATACGATCTCCGGCACGGACCTGATCGTCGGCGCGCCGACCGGCTCGGTGAACCTGCTGCTCTATTCGGTCTTCCGCATGGGCGGCGCGACTGCGGAAGTATCCTGGCCGACCTATCAGAAAATCGCTGCGCGCGAGGATGTCGCCTGGACCGTTCCCATCGCCCTCGGCGACAGCCATCGCGGCTACCGCGTCATGGGCACCAGTCCCGACTATTTCGAACACTACAAGTTCGGCGGCGGCCAGCAGCTCAGCTTTGCGCAGGGCAAGCCCTTCGACGATCTTTTCGACGCCGTAATCGGCTCAGAGGTCGCCCGCGAACTCGGCTACACGCTCGATACGTCGGTCACCCTCTCGCACGGGCTCGGCGCCGCCGATCTCGGCTCCGGCCACGAGAACCGGCCCTTCCGCATCACCGGCATCCTGAAGCCCACCGGCACACCGGTCGACCGCACGGTGCATGTCTCGCTGGAAGCAATCACCGCCATCCATGTCGGCTGGGAAAGCGGCGCCAAAAATCCTCTCGCCGATACAATCCCTGAAGAGATGATCCGTTCGTTCGATCTGACGCCCAAGACGGTCACGGCCATCTTCGTCGGCCTCGAGCGCAAGGGCACGATCCTGACGACCCGAAGGGCGATCAACACCAACCGCGGCGAGCCGCTGATGGCGATCATTCCCGGCGAAGCGCTCGCCGAACTCTGGAACGTCACCTCGGTGGCCGAGCGCGCGCTGCTCGCCGTCTCTGCCTTCGTCATTGCGGTCGGCCTCGTCTCGATCCTCACGTCTATCCTGACGAGCCTCAACGAGCGGCGCCGGGAGATGTCGATCCTGAGGGCTACCGGCGCGCGGCCGCATCATATTTTCCTCCTCCTCGTCTTCGAGGCCGGCCTTGTCGGATTTCTCGGCGCGGTGCTCGGCATCGTGCTCATCCATGGGCTGATCGCCGTCCTCGCGCCGCTGTTGCAGGCGCAGTACGGTGTGGCCTTCTCCATGGGGGCTCCGGGACTGGTCGATCTCGCGGTGCTTGGCGCCGTGACGGCCGCGTCGCTGGTCATCGGGGCGATCCCCGCGCTTACGGCCATGCGCCGCTCCCTGGCTGATGGGCTCAGCGTGCGGCTCTAAGGCATGGTTTTCGGCTCTGGCGCTCGGCGCCATCGCCGCTTAATTAGGAAGGTATGATGAAAACGCTTCCCCGCACCGCTCTCGTCGCGCTTGCAATCTGCTTGGCCGCTTGCGGCGCAGCGGAATCGCCGGCCTCTGCCGAATCACCTGCCGCGAAACCGGCGGCCAAATCGACCCCTGCGCCGGCCGTGAAAACCACGGACGCCTCCGGGCCCAAGGTCGGTGACAAGATCGGTGAGACGGCCGCCGACCGCGCCGCCGCGCGCGCGAAGAAAGCTGCCGAGCGCGCCGCCGAGACCAAGAAGAAAGACGCCGAACTCGCGGCCAAGGGCATAAAACGGATCGGCTGGGAAGACCTGATGCCGGAAGGGGAGGAAGAGCGCCTCGCCCAGATGTACCAGGCCCAGATGGCCATGCTCTATTCCGGCGCCGGTATTGCCGAAGGCTCCGCCGCCGACACCATGGTCCAGGTCGGCACGTTCAACACGGTCAAGGAACTCAACGGCAAGAAAATCCGGATTCCCGGCTATACCGTCCCGTTCGAATACGGCGCCGATGCGCAGATCAAGGAATTCCTGCTGGTCCCGTATTTCGGGGCCTGCATCCACTCGCCGCCGCCGCCACCAAACCAGACTATCTTCATCATGGCCGACAAGCCGATCAAGATGAACGACCTCGCCCAGGCTGTCTGGATCGAAGGCACGATCTATACGCAGACGCAGGAAAGCGACCTGGCGGACGCCGCCTATACGATCAAGCTGACGAGCATCGAGGAATACACCTACTGACGATCCGCGATCCCTCGGCGGTCCAGGTTGTTGCCTGGGACTTTGACGGCGTTCTCAACCGGAATGTCCAGAACGGCGTGTTCGCCTGGTCGCGCAATTTTGAGCGTGACCTCGGCCTGTCACTGCATTCCTTCAGCCGCCATTTGTTTGACGGCCGCTTCCAGAAGGCGATGCAGGGCGAGGCCTGCCTGATCGAGATCGTCACCGAATGGACCGAGAAGAACGGCGCGCACGGGCGCACGTCCGAGATCCTCGACTACTGGTTCACCCGGGATGCGCTGCCAGATCCGGACACGCTGGCGATTGTCGGCGCCCTGAAGGCGCGCGGCGTGCGCAACGTCATGGCGACCAATAACGAAGTGCAGCGCACGGATTTCATCGAGCACCAGATGGGCTTCCATGCGCATGTCGAGCGCATCTTCGCCGCTGGCCGCATGAAGATCGCCAAGCCGCACACGGACTATTTCGCGCATATCGAGGACGAGTTGCAGGCGCACCCTGGCTCTCTGCTGCTGGTCGATGACATGCAGGAGAACATCCTCGCCGCCCGCAGCCGGGGCTGGCAGGCGTTCCATTTCACTGAAGGCTCCCACGGCGCATTGGCCGAGGCGCTTGGCATCGCGCCGGCCCAGCCGGGAAACTAATCTAAAATGAAAGAAGGGCGGCCGTTAGGCCGCCCCTCACCACTCTACTCGGTACTCTACTGTCCAGGATAGTGCGGGAGTAATCCCTAACGCTCCGTGAACGGCTTGACGCGACCCCTAGCTTTGCTTGGCCAGCAGGTTGCGAATTTCTTCGAGCAGCACTTCCTGCCGCGGAGGAGCCGGCGGCGGCGCTGCAGCTTCGGCTTTCTTGAGCCTGTTCATCCCCTTGATCAGCATGAACATGACGAAGGCGACGATCAGGAACGAGATCAGGGCGCTGATGAACAGGCCGATTTCCATGATCGCAGCGGGCCTGGTGACTTCACCTGCCGCATCGAGAACGGCTGGTGTGATCTGGATCTTGAGGGACGAAAGGTCGATCCCGCCCATGATCGGTGCCAGAACCGGCAGGAATACGCCCTGGATGAATGCGGTTACCACAGTCGCAAAGGCGCCGCCCATCACAAAGCCGACCGCCATGTCGATGAGGTTGCCCTTCATCGCAAACTCTTTGAATTCCTTAAGCATATTTGCCCCTTTAGCCCCAGGCGCGCTACCCGAATTTTAGCTGGTCAGATTGCGGGGTTCGGGTGCAGCGTCAAGCAGACGACACATGAAAGGCGAGCTGGGTCCGGGGTTATCGCGCCTCGGGATCGTCACCGCCATTGACGCGGGCGCGCAGTTCCTTGCCGGCCTTGAAGAAGGGAACAGCCTTGGCCGGCACTTTCACCGGTTCGCCTGTGCGGGGGTTGCGCCCTCTGCGGGCATCGCGGTTGCGCACCGAGAAGGCTCCGAAGCCGCGCAATTCCACCCTGTCGCCACGCGCAAGGGCGTCGCCGATTTCTTCCAGGATCACGTTGACTACCTTCTCTACGTCTTCGTGACGCAGGTGCGGGTACTCAGCGGCGAGCTTGTCAATGAGCTGAGACTTCAACATCATGTTGATATTAAACGCATTTGCGGCGGAAGCGCTAGGCCCCCGCCGCAAACATTGCCTGAATTTTAGTTTGACCCCGTTGCGGGATCTGCCGGCGTCAGCCTTCGGACATCAGCTCTTCAGCCTGGCCCTTCCAGTCGTCACGCTCCATCCGGCCCTGGAAAGCGAGTTCTTCTTCAAGGCTCGAAACCTGGCCGTCGGAAAGGGCAGCGATCTGCCAGAAGTGGAAGATGCCTGCTTCGTGCAGCTTCTTCTCGAAGGCAGGGCCGACGCCTTTGATCTTCTTCAGATCATCGGCGGTGCCTTGCGGGCCGGTGAGGCGGCCGCGGGCGTCGAGCGACTTGGCATCGCCCTTGGCAGCTGGGGCCGCCTTGGCTTTCGCCTTGGTGCCCGACGAGGCGAGCGCCGCGCCAAGGATGTCGCCCAGCGAAGCGCCGGCATCAGCCGAGCCATACTGTGCAACGGCTTCCGCTTCTTCGGCGATCTCGAGCGCTTTCACCGAGAGGGAGACCCGGCGCGAAGCCCGGTCAAACGTCACGACTTTTGCGTCGACCTTGTCGCCGACCGCAAAACGCTCGGGGCGCTGGTCAGCCCGGTCACGCGAGAGGTCAGAACGGCGGATGAAGGTCTTCACCGGCGGAGTGCCGAACTCCACTTCCAGGCCGCCCGAGGTGACTTCAACCACGGTGCAGGTCACGGTCGAGCCGCGCTTGATGCCGCCGCCGTCGCCGCTGCTGGCCGCTTCGATCGGGTCACCCGACAGTTGCTTGATGCCGAGCGAGATGCGCTCCTTGTCGACGTCCACATCGAGGACTTTCGCCTTGACGGTGTCGCCTTTGGTGAAGGCTTCGATCGCCTGGTCACCGGGCTTGTCCCACGAGATATCGTTGATGTGCACCATGCCGTCGAGGTCGGGGCCAAGGCCCACGAACAGGCCGAACTCGGTGATGCCGCGCACTTCGCCTTCGATTTCCGAACCGACAGGATGTTCGGCCAGGAACGCGTCCCAAGGATTGTCCATGGTCTGCTTGAGGCCGAGCGAGATGCGGCGCTTGTCGCTGTCCACGTCAAGCACTTCCACATCGACTTCCTGCGAGGTCGAAAGGATCTTGCCGGGGTGCACGTTCTTCTTGGTCCAGCTCATTTCGGAGACGTGGATCAGGCCTTCGACACCGTCTTCCAGCTCCACGAAGGCGCCGTAGTCGGTGATGTTGGTGACCGTACCCTTGAGGCGGGCGCCCGACGGGTAACGCGCCGAGATATTGTCCCAAGGATCCGAACCCAGCTGTTTCATGCCGAGCGAGATACGTTGGGTTTCCGGGTTGATCTTGATGATCCGGACTTCGACTTCCTGGCCGACTTCGACCACCTGCGAGGGGTGGTTGATGCGCTTGTAGGACATGTCGGTGACGTGCAGCAGGCCATCGATTCCGCCAAGGTCAACGAACGCACCGTAATCGGTGATGTTCTTGACGACGCCTTTGCGGACATCGCCTTCCTTCATGTCGGAGACGATTTCTGCGCGCTGTTCGGCGCGGCTCTCTTCGAGGATCGCACGGCGCGAGACAACGATGTTGCCGCGCACGCGGTCGAGTTTCAGCACCGCGAACGGCTGCACTTCGCCCATCAGCGGGCCAACATCGCGCACGGGGCGGATGTCAACCTGCGAGCCGGGAAGGAAGGCGTTGACGCCGCCGAGGTCGACCGTGAAGCCGCCCTTGACGCGGCCGGAGATGGCGCCCTTGACGGGCTCGCCTTTGGCAAAGCTGCGTTCCAGCTTGACCCAGCGCTCTTCGCGGCGGGCTTTTTCGCGGCTGAGGACAGCCTCGCCGAGGGCGTTCTCGATCCGGTCGAGATACACGTCGACGATGTCGCCGGGGGCAGGCTGTTTGTCCTCGAGGGAGAATTCCTTGATATCGATTCGGCCTTCGGTCTTCAGGCCGATGTCGACGACGATCGAGTCATTGTCGATGCGAAGGACGGTGGCCGGTATAACCTGGCCTTCCTTCATGGCGCCAGCGGCGGCCGAGCTCTCGAACATCGAGGCGAAGTCGGCGGGGGTAGGGTTCATGGATTTCGTCATTTTTTCTCCGGGGAAGGGCATGAATGGTTCAAAGGCAGGGCGTGCATGATTGCAGCCTGCGGACATCCGGCCCCATCAGTATCTTGGGGGGTGGTCTGATCTGTTGCAGCGCCGCCTGTTTGGATTGAGCCTTTTGGGCCCTCAGGCAGTCTTTCCACGGGCGAGAGCAGCCTCTACAGCCGCCACCGCCTTTTCCACAGCCGCGTCTATAGTGAGATCAGTCGTATCGATCAAGATGGCATCGGCGGCCATCGCGGCGGGCGCGTCCGCGCGTCCCTGGTCGCGCGCATCGCGGATTTTCAGCTGTTCAACCACCGTTTCGAGGGGCGTCAGGTCGCCCTGACCGACCAGCTCCCTCCAGCGCCGGACCGACCGCTGAATCACATCTGCGTCCACCCACAGCTTCACGTCGGCGTCCGGGGCGATCACTGTGCCGATATCGCGTCCGTCCAGCAGCGCGCCGCCGGCCTGCATGGCAAATGCGCGCTGCAGCTCGAACAGCGCCTGGCGCACCGACGGGATGGCCGCCACGATGCTCGCCGCCTTGCCGGCCTCGGCAGAGCGCAATTCGTGTTCGATGAAGTCATTCAGGTCCAGCGAGCGGGCGAGATCGGACAACGGTCCTGCCGCATCCAGCGGCACGCCTTGCTTCATCGCGGCTACCCCCACAGCGCGGTAGAGCCGCCCCGTATCCATGTACGGCAGGCCGAAATACCCGGCGAGCCGCCGCGCAATCGTCCCCTTGCCGGACGCCGTAGTGCCATCAATCGCAATGATCATGAGGCCGGGGAGTGGGCTACCGGATATTCGGAGTCAAGCACCCCTCACCCCTCTCCCGTTGACAGAAGAGGGGTGAAGGAAGTCAGCGCGGCGCCATCCGGATCCCGCCATCGAGACGGATGCACTGGCCGTTGAAGTAGGAGTTTTTCGCCAGTTCCAGCGCCAGCGAGGCATACTCCTCCGGCTTGCCGAGGCGTTTCGGGAAGGGCACCGAAGCAGCAAGGCTGTTCAGCACCTTGTCCGACGCGCGCAGCATCAGCGGCGTCGCAAAGATGCCCGGCATGATCGAGTTGATCCGGATGCCGAGATCCATCAGGTCGCGCGCCATCGGCAGCACGAGGCCGTTGACGCCGGCCTTGCATGATCCGTACACAACCTGTCCGATCTGCCCGTCCTGCGCCGCGACTGAGGCGGTCAGCGTGATGCAGCCCCGCTCGCCATCTTCCAGTTCCGGCAGGTAGGCCATGCCCTCAGCTGAGAGCGACGCAATCCGGTAGGAGGCAACCAGCACGCCTTCGGCGCCGAAGGCATAGTCGGCCGTCGGAAGGCGCTTGTATTTCGCATTCTCCTTGTCCCAGCTCAGCGTCTTGCCGCCCTTCGCTGTCATGGCGCAGTGTACGGTGATCCGTTCCTGACCGTGCGCCTTGCGGGCTTTCTCGAAACCCGCCAGGCAGCTCTCTTCGCTCATGATGTTGACGTTGCAGAAGATGCCGCCGATTTCCTTTGCGGTCGCTTCGCCGGCCTCCTCGTTGATGTCGAAGATGGCAACCTTCGCGCCGGCCTTGGCCAGTGCCCGCGCGGTCGCCTGGCCGAGGCCGGAGGCGCCGCCTGTCACGACAGCTGCAGTATCCTTGGTGATTTCCATATCTGTCTCCCTTGGTATTTTTTATCAGTCAGCGGATGATGTCAGGCGGGCTCAGCCACGAAGCCCTTCCAGGTTTTCATGTAGGCAAGGAAGGCCGTGCCGAGGCCCTCGGCCTTGAGGTGTGCTTCCGGAACAGGCAGGGCGATGGGCTGGAATGCCGCGTTTGCTGCCACCTGCTTCGGGAAGTCATGATGCAGGATCGCCCCGCGCCCGATCACCACGAAGTCGAGCCCCGCATCCATCGCGCGCTGGCAATCAGCGCCCGTCAGGATCTTGCCCGCCGCGCCCAGTTTCCCCTTGCCGCGCGGCAACGCGCCGAAAAGCTCCACCAGTGTCTGGCTCCCGGCCGCAGCGTGCACCGGCGGCTTGAAACAATCCCACAGTGACATGTCGAGATAGTCGATCCGGTCATCCTTCAGCAGCGCGCCGGCAAGCCCGATGATTTCGCCAAGGTCCATTCCGAACCGCTCCGGGGACAGGCGCACACCGAGCGAGAAGCCGGGCCCGCATTCCGCGCGTACGCCCTCGATGCATTCATAAAGGAAGCGCGCCCGGTTTTCGAAACTGCCGCCATACGCATCCGTGCGCAAGTTCACTTCGGCCGACAGGAACTGGCAGATCAGGTAGCCGTGGGCGCCGTGCAGTTCTACGCCGTGAAAGCCCGCCTTCTCCGCGCGCACCGCCCCGGCTATGAACGCATCACGCGACGCTTTCACTTCATCGAGGCTCATCGCCCGCGCGCCGAACTCCTCATTCGCCGAAGGGCAATGCGGCGCCTCGCCGATCAGCTCCCTGGGGCTGCGCATGCCGGCATGATGCAGCTGCACCACCGAATGCGTGCCTTGCGCATTGAGCGCCGAGGCCAGCCGCGACAGGCCCGCAAGGTGCTTGTCATCGAATATGCCGAGCTGGCCCGGAAAGCCTTGCCCCTTTGCCTGCACGTGCGCGGCGCAGGTCATGGTCAGCCCGAAGCCGCCCTGCGCCCGGAAAGTCAGCCAGCGAAACTCGTCATCGCTGAGCACGCCGTCGGCATGGCTCTGGAGGTTGGTCAGCGGCGCCAGCATGAAGCGGTTCTTCAAGGCCGGACCGCGCGAAAGCGGAAGAGAGGACTGGAGATCTGTCATGCCCACACAATGGCGCCAGCAGCGGCCCCGTCAATTCTGCCGTGGGGGTAGGGGGCAGTCTTGCGTTCAGGCTCTGCAGGTTTACGCTCGCCCGGACAGAAACAGGGAGCGACATCGAATGGACAATGCAGAAATCGCCAAACAGCTGTTCGCCGCGCTCGCCGGACAGGATGAGGCCGCCGTGCGCCATCTTTGCGCCCCGGACATGCGCGTCCGCCAGAACAATGGCCGGCCGATGAGCCTTGAAACGCTGCTCCGGTTCAACGCGGCGGTGGGCCGGGTGGTGACGGATTTTCGGTACGAAGACGCCGTGCGCTCGGCCACCGCTACCGGCTTTGTTGAGGAACATGCCGTCCGGGGCACGCTGCCGGATGGCAAAGCGCTCGAACTTGCCGTCTGCGTTGTCGCCTCTGTCAAGGACGGCCGGGTGACGGACGTCCGGGAATACCTGGACTCGGCTGCTTCTGCTGGCCTCGCCGCCGCGCTCGCCTGACGCGCGCTGGCCGGGGGCAATCAGGCCAGAAACTTCTCCATCATCAGCGCGTCATGGCTCACGCAATCCAGCCGGCGATAGTCCTTGATGGTTGCGATGTCGGTGAAGCCCGCCCGGCGGTAAAGCGCGATCGCCGCTGTATTGCTCGTGAACACCGTCAGCTCCACCTTGGTGATGCCGCAGCGCGCAGCATGTTCGAGACGGGCATCCAGCAAACGCGGCCCGGGCCCGGCGCCGCGATGGCTGGTGACGATGCCCATGCCGAGCACGCCGTGATACACGCACTCCGGCACGCCCAAAGGCGTGATGTCGGCCCAGCCCACGAGGTCATTGTGGTCCATCGCCGCATACATCGGCCAGTCATTCTCGATCAGTCGCAGCGGACAGTCTTGCTCCGGATCGAAGGGTGCAGCGTCACCAGTCCAAGATAAATCCGCTCGGCAGCGACAGCTTCCGCGGCAGAGCGGTGCGCCGCAACCTGGTCTTTTCCCAGACAGATGATGCTGATCATTCATCACCCCTCCGAAATCTCCGCCCCCAGCGCCTTCATGTGCCCGAGGAATTCCGGATAGCTCGTGTCGATCATCGAGACGTCGTCGACGCTCACGGCTTTAAGCGCCGCCGTGCCCATCACCAGCGCGCTCATCGCGATGCGGTGGTCGTGGCGTGTCTCGACGAGGCCGCCGCCCGGCACCGGCCCGCCGCAGCCCTGCACCGTGAAGCCGTCCGCCGTCTCCTCGACGCCGACACCGTTGACCCGCAGCATCGCCACAATCGCTTTGATCCGGTCGCTCTCTTTGACCCGCAGCTCGTCCGCCCCTGTCACACGTGTCTCGCCAGTTGCAAACGCCGCCAGCACCGCGAGGATCGGAAACTCGTCGATCATCGACGCAACGAGACGCTCGGGCACGGCGATGCCTTTCAGGCCGGCATAGCCCGCATGCAGGTCGATCAGCCGCTCGCCCGCCGCCTCGCCGCGCTCCTCGGCGCCGAGATGCGCGCCCATCAGGTTGGCCGCATCGTAAAAGCCGGAGCGGGTCGGGTTCGACATTACGCCTTCAACCATCACGTCGCCCTGCGGTGAGAGGATGCCCGCTGCGAGCAGGAAGGCCGCCGAGGACGGGTCGCCCGGGATCGCGGTGTCCAGCGCGAACAGGGGCTGCTTGCCCTCAATCGAGATTTCCGCCGTCCCGCCGGGCGCCGCCTTGAAGCCGAGTTTCGCACCGAACCCCTGCAACATCCGTTCGGTATGGTCCCGTGTCGCCTTCGTTTCCACGACGGTCGTCGTACCGGCGGCGTTCAGCCCGGCCAGCAGCACCGCGGATTTCACCTGTGCACTCGCCTGCGGCGGGGCGTAGCGGATGCCCTTCAGCGCGCTGGAGCCCGTCAGCGAGAAGGGCAGGCGCCCGTCCGGCCCGGCCGTATCCTTTATTCCCATTTCGCGAAGGGGATTCAGCACCCGGTTCATTGGCCGGGAGGACAGGGACGCGTCCCCGCTCAGCTCCGCCGTGAGGTCGAAGCCGGCCATCACCCCCATCATCAGGCGCGACCCGGTGCCCGAATTGCCGAAATCCAGCCCGTTCTCCGGTGAGGCCAGGCCTTTCGTGCCCACCCCCCGGACATCCCAGGCGCCAGGGCCGGTACGGGCCACTTCCGACCCCATCGCCGCCATGGCGAGGCCGGTGCGGATCACGTCGTCGCCTTCGAGCAGGCCGGTGAACCGGCTCACCCCGGAGGCCAGCCCGCCGAAAATCAGGGCGCGGTGGCTGCAGGATTTGTCACCCGGCGCGCGGATGGAACCGGCGAGGCGCCGGACGGGTCGGCTGGTCCAGACCATGGGAGAAGGCCCTGTTTCTATAAAATGCTGACTTCAATTCGGGCTTTGACAGCGCCGGGCGTTCATGGCAAGCGCGCCAGCTTCGATCAGGTATTTTCCCCGCAAAGAGGAGCGCGCGCCCGTGTCCAAGGACAAGCTCGGAACCAAGCAGGTCTGCCCATCCTGCGAATCGCGATTCTACGACCTGAACAAACGCCCCGCCGTCTGCCCCAAGTGCGGCGCCGAGTTCGACCCCGAAGACGAGGTGATCCGCACCACGATCACCAAGGTCAAGGCAAAGGCGGCCCGGGCCGCCGTCAAGGCCGTGGCCGATGATGACGAGGACGCCGAGGAAGAGGATGACGCCGTTATCCGCGACGACGAAGATGATGCCGCCGAGGCCGAAGAGGTCGAGGAGGATGATGAAGAGGAAACCAAGGAACTCGTCGGCGAGGAAGACGACGTGATACTGGAAGACGCCGAGGACGAGGAAGAAACTCCGGCACCGGGCAAGGTACCGGCCGGATTCACCGAAGACGGCGCAGCGGTCGATGATGATGACGTGATCATTGCCGACGATGATGAGGAAGAGTTCGAGATCGATGACGACGAGGACGGCGACGATGATCTGGCCCTCGACGACGATGAAGACGAACGGTGATAATTAGGACTTGAAACGGCGGGAGGCTGAGACTAATCCTCCCGCCTCCCGGTCAGGGGCCATAGCTCAGTTGGTAGAGCGCTTGCATGGCATGCAAGAGGTCGTCGGTTCGACTCCGTCTGGCTCCACCAGGACCCGTTTCCGGGCAAACCTGTCAAAATTTGAGCAATCAGCGGCTTTAAACGGGCCTTTGGGCCCTCGCCGCTGTGTTGCCGCAGGCCGGTGCTTGAACCGGACACATTCGAGGCCCATTTTCAGTTCATGGCAGAGCACCAGCCTGCCAGCGACCCCATCCGGGGCGCGGAAAGGAGTGGACCCATGACGACCGGCCTGAAACCGACCTCCCCCGAAGGCAATTCCTTCGTCTACATCCGCCATCTCGATGATGGCGAACTCCGCAGCCTGTTGCCGCCTGAAGCCCTCGAAGATGTGGCTGACCCGGAAGACCTGTTCGTCGTTGCCTCGGCCGACGGTCAGCGCCTGGCCATCGTCGAAGGCCGTGAAGCGGCCTTTGCCGCGGCCCTCGCCAACGATCTGAGCCCGCTCAGCGTTCACTAGCGCCCTCCCGCGCCGCCTTGCTTTTCCCCGGATTGACGTTGACACTCCCCGCAACTGATCCGGGGAGGACTGAATGGCTCTTGCGCGCGTTGCCTGTGCGATTCCATTGGTGCTGGTCTTTGCCGCCTGCACGCCGAAAACGACGTCGGCCCCGGCTTCAGACCCTGCCGCGCCTGCGCCCCTGTCTGCCGAAGGCGATTTCGGCGCAACGCTTCAGGGCGCGCTGATCAATGCCAGGCCCGGCGACACGGTCATCATGCCGGCAGGCACCTTCGCGCTGGCCGATTCCCTGTCGCTGGATGTGGACGGCGTTACGTTGCGCGGCGCGGGGCAGGGCGTCACTGTGCTGGACTTCGCCCAGCAGTCGGGCGCCGGCGAAGGCCTGCTGGTCACATCCGATGATGTAACCCTGATGGATTTCACCGTGCGCGACACCAAGGGCGACGGCATCAAGTCCAAGGGCGCCGACCGGATCACCTACAAGCAGCTGACCGTCGAATGGAGCGGCGAGCCTGACGAGACCAACGGCGCCTACGGCGTCTATCCGGTCGAATCGAAGGACGTGCTGGTCGAGAACGTCACCGTCCGCGGCGCCTCGGACGCCGGCATCTATGTCGGCCAGTCCTCCAACATCATCGTGCGAAACTCGGTCGTCGAGTTCAACGTTGCCGGAATCGAGATCGAGAACTCGACCGGGGCAGACGTCTACGGAAACATTGCCCGCAATAATACCGGCGCCATCCTTGTGTTCGACCTGCCGGACCTGCCGGTCACCGGCGGCAACGCAACCCGCATCTATGCCAACCAGATCTTCGCCAACAATACCCGCAATTTCGCGCCCGCAGGCAATATCGTGGCCGGTGTGCCTTCCGGTACCGGCGTCATCATAATGGCGAACCGCAACGTTCATGTGTTTGACAACGCCTTCGAGAATAACCGTTCCGCCCACGTCCTGATCACCGCCTATTCGCTGCCCTTCACTGATGCCGCCTACAATCCGCTGCCGCGCGATGTTGTGATCCGCAACAACACCTATTCCGGCGGCGGCGATGATCCGCAGGGCATCCTCACCCCGCTTGCCGAAGCGCTCGGCGGCACGTTACCGCCCATCGTCTGGGACGGCGTCTCCACCTGGCCTGGTGCCACCGAAGCGCAGACAGTGAACCTCACCATCGCCGAGGCGCCGGAAGTGGGCTTCCTGAATTTTGGCATTCCGTCCTATCCGCTGGATCCGGCCTCGCTGGCGCCGTCGCCGGACCGCCCGGCCAGCTCGCCGCCGGCCGAGCCAGCCGCTATCGTGCTGGCGCATGTCAGGGAATAGGCCTTGCGTGCCGCTGTTCTCCTGCTCGCCGCTCTGCTCGCTGGGCTGGTGTCCGCCTGCGGGCTCACCAAAGGCGGTGGCCCCGACATGGGCGTCATCCTGGCGGAGGCGCCGGCTGAAAAATTATCCGCTTACGGATTGTTCTCGGATATCGCCGCTGCCGCTCCGGCTGCCGGCGTTGTCCCCTATGACCTGGTCAATGCGCTCTTCTCCGACCATGCCGCAAAGCACCGCCTCGTTTTCGTACCCGGCGGAGAGAGGGCGGTGTACTATGACAATGAAGCCTTCGCCTTTCCGGTCGGCACGGTGCTCGTCAAGACGTTTGCCTTCGCGCCGGACATGCGCACACCGGATGAGGGCGCCTACCGGGTCGAAACCCGCCTGCTGATCCACAAGGCTGCTGGCTGGGCGGCGTATCCTTACGTCTGGAACAAAGATGGCACCGAGGCGGTTTATACACCGATTGGCGGCAAACGGACGATCGAGACCATCACGCCGGCAGGTGCTCCGCTCACGATCAATTATGCCGTGCCCAACCAGAATCAGTGCAAAATGTGCCATCAGGCCGGAGACGTAATTTCGCCCATCGGCCCTAAGGCGCGCAATCTCAATCACCAAGGCCAGCTTGAAGACTGGGTCGCTAAAGGCATGCTGGACCGGTTGCCGTCGTCTGCGCCGGCGGCGGCGGCGGTCTATGATCTATCGCTGCCCCTCGAGGCCCGGGCCCGCGCCTGGCTCGACATCAACTGCGCCCATTGCCACAAGCCGGATGGCTCGGCGTCGAATTCCGGGCTCGTGCTCTCGGCCACCGAGACCGACCCCGTGAAAACCGGGATCGGCAAATACCCCGTTGCCGCTGGTCGGGGGGCTGGGACGCTGTTCCAGGTCATCGTGCCCGGAGCCCCGGACCGCTCGATCATCGCCTACCGCATGGCTTCCACCGAACCCGGCGTCGCTATGCCCGAACTCGGCCGCAGTGTTCCGGACCCGGAAGGTCTGGCGCTGGTGCGCGACTGGATCGCGGCGATGGAGCCGCGTTGAGGCTTGCCGGCCCCGGCCAGGTGCTCCTGCCTATCCGAACACGCCTGCCTGGCCCGGAGATTTCCCGCAGGAAACACCTCTACCCGCTCGGCGCCTTCCTGCTCGCAGCGTGCGCAACGCCCGTGGCGGCTGCAAGTCCTGCCGCTGAAGTCGCCGCGCCTGTCCTCGCCGCCAGCGGTCTCGGCGCCACCCGGGCCGTCACGATGTACTGGCCGCCGACCGTGACGCCAAGTTCCACTGTCATGGCGCTGAGCTGCGCCCCGGACAAAAAGGTCATGAGCTCCTTCCACCCGCCGGACTTTCCGGAAGGGGAGTATTCCCTGCGCGGCGACACGATTGCTTTCGCCGCCGTCACAGCCGGCGGCGAGGCGCTCTTTAGCCATTCCGGACGCTTCTTGGAGGGGCGGATCGCAGGTCAGACCTTGTCGCACGGACGTGATTTCCTCATGATCTGGGTCGCCACACGGCGCGCGCAGGAAGTCCCGCCCGCGCCCTGACAGGAGGCCAAGGCATGACCCCTCGTATCCTTGTCGACGCGGATGCCTGCCCGGTGAAAGACGAAATCTACAAGGTCGCCCTGCGCCATGGCGTGGAAGCTGTCATCGTCGCCAATTCGTATATCCGGATTCCGGAACATCCGCTGTTTTCGCGCAAGATTGTCAGCGACGGCTTCGACGCCGCCGATGACTGGATTGCCGAACAGGCGACACATGCCTGTGTCATTGTCACCGCCGATATTCCCCTCGCGGACCGTTGCCTGAAGGCCGGCGCGAAAGTCCTCAGCCATGCCGGCAAGCCGTTCACCCCGGACTCGATTGGCGCCGCGCTCGCCACCCGGGCCATCATGGCGGACCTGCGCGTCGGGGTCGCCGGCATCGGTGCCAGCGGCCCGGCGCCTTTCTCCAAGGCCGACCGTTCGCGGTTTCTCTCGGCGCTGGATACGGCCCTCGTCGCGGTCCGGAAGGCGACAGGGTAGGGCGCCCGCACACTTGCCCTTAACGGGCACCATGGTATGGGCCGCAGATGAGCCAGATCACGCTTCACAAGGGGGATCTCCCCAAAGGCATCAGTTTCGGCCCGGTCGTCGCCGTCGATACCGAGGCGATGGGCCTCAATCCGAACCGGGATTACCTGACGCTGGTACAGCTGTCTTCCGGCGATGGCACTGCGCATCTCGTACAGCTGGCGCGGGACTTCGACTGCCCGAACCTTAAGGCGCTGATGACTGATCCGAAGGTCGTGAAGCTGTTCCACTTTGCGCGTTTCGACATCGCGATGATGCGCAAGTGGATGGGCATCACGGTCTCGCCGATCTGGTGCACCAAGATCGCCTCGCGCCTCGCCCGCACCTATACGGACCGGCACGGTCTCAAGGACGTTGCCCGTGAGATTGCCGGCATCGACATGTCCAAGGCCCAGCAAAGCTCCGACTGGGGCGCCCCTGCGCTGACCGATGCGCAGATCCAGTATGCTGCCTCTGATGTGCTATACCTGCACCAGATCAAGGCAGGCCTTGAAGAAATGCTGATGCGCGAAGGCCGGATGGCAATGGCCGAAGCCTGTTTCGGCTTCCTGCCGGTGCGCGCCGAGCTCGACCTCGCGGGCTGGGGCGAGGAAGACATTTTCGCGCATTCCTGATCGCCTGCGGCCCGCGCTTTCACTCAGGCCCCATCGCGGTTAAGCATATCGCCTGAAACTATCGCAGGATCAGGCCGCCCCCATCATGGACGCCAGCCTTCATCACGACCCCGCCACGCTCTGGGCCCCGCGGCGCCAGCTGACGCTGGCACAGGCACGCAAGCGGTCCGAGCGGGTCGGCTACCTGCGCTACGCCTTCGTTGGAGCAGCGGCCGTCTCGATCGGCCTGTTCCTCGGCTTCGTCTTCCGCAGCGCCCTCAGCCAGGATGCCCGCCCGCCGGTCGTGCGCGATGACGACGCCGTCACCATGATCAACCCGCGCTTCACGGGCCGCGATTCGGCCGGCCAGGTGTTCACGATCACCGCCGATTCGGCCCAGCGCCGGCGCGCTGAGAACGGCGTCGTCGACCTCATCAACCCGATCATGCGCGACGGCACCGGCGCCGAACTGAAGGCTCCGACCGGGTATTACGACCGCGAGAAGGGCGTTCTGGAACTCTACGAAGCGGTCAACATCACCGACAGCGGCGGCTATTCCTTCATCAGCCGCGGCGCCCGGATGGTGCTCGGCGAACAGAGGGTGGAGGGGCTTTCGCCTCTCGAAGGCAAGGGGCCCCTTGGCGATATCCGGGCAGACTCGTATGAAATTCTCGACGGCGGCAACCGGATTGTCTTTGAAGGCAATGTGCGCACCGTGATCTATCCTCAACCGGCCGAAGAGCCCGCAACGTCTGAAAGTGAGCAAGATGGCACTCCGTAAAGCCGCCGGCGCAGCCCTTTGCCTTGCCCTTCTGGGCGCGCCCGCAGTTGCCCAGATCTCTTCCGAGGGGGGCCCGATCTACATCAACTCGGCGCGTACCGAGAGCCTGGAAAACGAGCGTAAGGTCATTCTCGGCGGCAATGTCGACATCCAGCAGGGCACCGCGCGCCTGCGGGCTGACACGGTCACCATCCGCTTTGCCGGCACGCCGGGCGGCGGCGGCACCAGCATCGTTGGCGGGTTCGGCCAGGTCGAGACCATCATTGCCGAGGGCAATGTTTACTATGTGACGCCCGAGCTGAAAGCCAAAGGTGACCGCGGCGTTTACGAACTCGCCACCGACACAATCACCATCACCGGCAAGGTTGCCCTGATGCGTGAGCGCGACGTGGCCGAGGGCGAAACCCTGCGGATGGAGGTGAAAAACCGCCGCACGACGCTCGAAGGCGGGGCCGGACGCACGCGTATGGTGATCGATCCGTCAAGCCAGCCCGGCCAGAACCAGTGAATTTTACGCGCCAGGTGAAAGCGATCTTAAGCATGGCCGGTTAAAGCTGTGGCAGGCCGGAGAACGGCCGTGGATGGATGGAAAACGGGATGAGCGTAGCGGCCGAAGGCCTGGTAGTCAGCAATCTTGCCAAATCTTTTGGCAATCGCCAGGTCGTCCGCGACGTGTCCCTTTCCCTTGGCCGCGGTGAAGTTGTCGGCCTGCTCGGACCCAACGGGGCCGGCAAGACCACCTGTTTCTACATGATCATGGGGTTGATCGGGGCCGATTCCGGCGCGATCTCCATCGACGGTGAGGATGTCACCCGATTGCCGATGTATCAGCGCGCCCGTCTCGGCGTCGGATACCTGCCCCAGGAGGCCTCGATTTTCCGGGGCATGAGTGTGGAAGAAAACGTCATGGCGGTTGCGGAGCTTGTCGAGAAAGACAGCGCCGCCTGCCAGGCCCAGGTCGACAGCCTGCTCAGCGAACTGCATGTGGAACACCTGCGCAGGCAGCCGGCGACGTCCCTTTCGGGCGGCGAACGGCGGCGTGTGGAGATTGCACGTGCCCTCGCATCGCGTCCGAGCTTCATGCTACTGGACGAACCGTTCACCGGCATCGACCCGCTCGCCATTTCCGACATTTCCGACCTCGTCCGCTTTCTCAAGCAGCGCGGCCTCGGCGTTCTGATCACAGACCACCAGGTTCGCGAGACGCTGCAGATCGTGGACCGGGCCTATGTGATGTATGATGGCGCCGTCCTCTTTGATGGCACGCCGGAAGACGTGCTCAAGAATGATGACGTCCGCAGGGTTTATCTGGGTGAGCAGTTCGCCGCTTGATTCCAGGGGGCGCGGCCGATGGCCATGAAACATTCACTCGACATGCGCCAGGGACAATCCCTGGTGATGACGCCGCAACTGCAGCAGGCGATCAAACTCCTTCAGCTTTCGAATCAGGAACTCGCCGAATTCGTTGAGGCCGAGCTCGAACGTAACCCGTTGCTGGTGAAGATCGAAGGCGAGGCGACACCGGCGGCGGAAACTGTCGAGGCGCAGCGCAGCGAGGCGCGCGAACAGGGCGACGCGGCCACCCAGAGCGAGGCGCGCGACCAGCTCGATGCGCCCGGCGAAGATGTCTACGAGCCCGGCACGGGATCCGACACGGCTATGCCCGCGAACGCGTCTGGCCCGTCCGCGACGACCGACTGGTCGAGCGCCGGAAGTGGTCAGTCCTCGGAAGATTTTGACTATACCGCGAACCTTTCCAGCGATGTGACGCTGGCCGAACACCTGCACATGCAGCTCAACTTTGCAGGCCTTTCGAGCGCCGACCGGTTGATTGCCGCGCGGCTGATCGACGAGACGGACGAGACCGGCTACCTGCGTACGCCGCTTGAGGATATTGCAAAATCGCTCGGCGCCGACATCGCGAATGTAGAGGCCGTGCTCGGCGTCTGCCAGGGCTTTGACCCTACCGGTGTGATGGCGCGCTCGATTCCCGAATGCCTTGCCCTGCAGCTGCGCGACCGCGGCCGCATGGACCCGGCGATGCAAGCGATGCTCGACAATCTGGCGCTCGTGGCCAAGCACGACCTGAAAGCGCTGATGGCTGTGTGCGGCGTCGACAAGGCCGACATCCAGGACATGCTGCTTGAACTGCGCCAGCTGTCGCCGAAACCCGGCGCTGGGTTTTCGAGCGACACGACCGTGGCGGTCGCGCCGGATGTGTATGTCCGCGAGTTGCCGAACGGCATGTACGCGGTCGAACTCAATTCCGAAACGCTGCCGCGCGTGCTGATGGACAAGGCTTACTATGCTGAAGTCACCGCGTTGCCCATGCGCGAGAAGGAGAAGCAATTCATCTCCGAATGCGCCGCGTCTGCGGCCTGGCTCATCAAGTCGCTTGACCAGCGGGCGCGCACGATCCTGAAAGTAGCCAGCGAGATTGTCCGCCAGCAGGACGGCTTCTTTGCACATGGTGTAGCGCATCTGCGTCCTCTCAATCTCAAGCAGGTGGCCGACGCGATCGAGATGCACGAATCGACCGTCAGCCGCGTGACGTCAAACAAGTACATGGCGACGCCGCGCGGCCTGTTCGAACTCAAATACTTCTTCTCCGCTTCGATCCCTGCCACCGGCGGCGGCGAGGCGCATTCGGCCGAAGCCGTCCGTCACCGGATCAAGCAGCTGATCGAGGACGAGCAGCCCGACGACGTGCTGTCGGACGACCAGATCGTCGAGATCCTGACCGGCTTTGGCATCGACGTCGCCCGCCGCACGGTCGCGAAATACCGCGAAAGCCTGCATATTCCTTCGAGCGTGCAACGCCGCCGGATGGGTAAGGCGGGGTAGGCGGCCCTCACCTCCCATTGCGGAGCAAAGGCAGGTAAGAGGCTTTTGTCTGCAACTTTTTGAGGTGGAGTCATGCAGGGCGTATAACTCCGTGCACTCTGGCGTGGCGGAAGGATATCAGGCGTAACTTATAAGCGCTCGATCTGGCCGGACTTTCTTGAGGGGGCGCGTCTCTTACAGGCGCAAGTGCGGGGGCTAAGCCCGGCGGCCCTCGTCCAGCTGCTTCATCCGTCTGCAATCAATGCACACGGGATGTCGAACTTTTCTCATTCATTCTCATTTTTCGCTCAGGGACGCTTCGTTATCCTCCCGTATCGCTGCCGCACACGCATTACCCGGTGGTCCCCGCGCAGGCGGGGACCGGGCTCGTCAAGAGCCGCGCGAGGTTCCCGCCTGCGCGGGACTGAGCGGACCTGTCAGGCCTTCTGGGTTTCGATGGCGCCGTGGCAGTGTTTGTACTTCTTGCCTGAGCCGCAGGGGCAGGCGGAGTTGCGCGGGGTGTTGGACCAGTCGTCTTCGGCCTGGGGCAGGTCGACGGGGGCCTCTCCGGGGGCCATCTCGTTGACGCCGGTATCGGGGTTGAGCTTGGTCTCGCGGGCGACCGGGGGCTTCGGCGGGGCGGGCATCGCGGCGACCGGGGCCGGGCGGCGCTGGGGCTCCGGCGCGGCCTGCACACGGATGTGCATCAGCGAGCGGGTGACCGTGACGCGCAGCTCGCCGAGCAGCGTGTCGAACAGATTGAAGGCTTCGCGCTTGAACTCATTCAACGGGTCGCGCTGGCCATAGGAGCGCAAGTGGATGACAGAGCGCAGCTGATCGATAAGCTGCAGGTGGTCGCGCCAGCGCAGGTCAAGCACCTGCAGGAGCAGTTGTTTTTCGATGCGGCGCATCTGCTGGTCGCCGACTGCTTTCGCCAGGTTGCCGTAATGGGTGTTGACTGCAGCGCGGATGCGCTCGGCGATTTCCTCGTTGGCGACGCCCTCTTCACCGGCCCATTCCTTGACCGGCAGGTCGACCGCGAGATCGCCGCGCAGCGCTTCGGCAAGGCCTTCGATGTCCCATTGCTCTGCATACGCCTTTTCTGGCATCGTCCGGGCGACGAGGGCGTCGATCACGGTTTCGCGCATGTCGATGATCGTGTCGGAGACATCGTCCGAGCGCAGGAAGTCGAGGCGCTGCTCGAAGATCGCCTTGCGCTGGTCGTTGATCACGTCGTCATACTTGAGGACGTTTTTGCGGATCTCGAAGTTGCGTTCCTCGATCTTCTTCTGCGAGGTTTCCATCGCCTTGTTCATCCAGGGATGGGTAATGCCCTCATCTTCCTTGATGCCGAGGCGGCGCATGACGGCGTCCATCCGGTCGGCTGCAAAGATGCGCATCAGGTCGTCTTCGATCGAGATATAGAATTTTGATTTTCCGGGGTCGCCCTGGCGGCCGGTACGGCCGCGCAGCTGGTTGTCAATGCGGCGGGATTCGTGACGCTCCGTGCCCAGAACATACAGGCCGCCGGCATCGAGGGCCTGCTTCTTCTTGATCTCGACATCTGCGCGGATCTGGGCGGCGAGCAGAGAGACTTCCCCGTCGGAGAGGATGCGGCCGAGGCTTTTTTCCTTCTCGGAGCGCTCGGCCGCGAGGCGCATGTCGGGGTTGCCGCCGAGCTGGATGTCGGTGCCGCGGCCGGCCATGTTGGTGGCGACCGTGACGGCGCCGGGAACGCCGGCATTGGCGACAATGAAGGCTTCCTGCTCATGATAGCGCGCGTTCAGCACCTTGTGCGGGATGCGCTGCGCTGTGAGTAGATTCGACAGGAGTTCGGATTTCTCAATCGAGGCGGTGCCGAGCAGGAGCGGCTGGCCCTTGGCATGGGCCTCCTTCACTTCCTTGACGATCTCCGCATATTTCGCCTTGGCGGTGCGGTAGACGACGTCGTCCTCGTCCAGGCGCAGGACGGGTTTGTTCGTGGGCAGATCAATGACGGACAGCTTGTAGATGTCGGCGAATTCGTCGGCTTCGGTCAGTGCCGTGCCGGTCATGCCGGCGAGCTTCTTGTAGAGGCGGAAATAGTTCTGGAAGGTGATCGAGGCGAGGGTGACGTTCTCGGGCTTGATGTCGACGCGCTCTTTCGCCTCGATGGCCTGGTGCAGGCCCTCGGAGAGGCGGCGGCCTTCCATCATGCGGCCGTTGAACTCGTCGATCAGCATCACCTGACCGTCCTTGACGATATAGTCCTTGTCGCGGCTGTAGAGCTTATGGGCGCGCAGGGCCTGGTTCGAGTGGTGGACGAGCGAGATGTTGCCCGGCTCCCAGAGCGAGCCTTCGAGCAGGCCGAGCTCTACCATCCAGGCTTCCATCTTCTCGGTTCCGGTTTCGGAGAAGACGACCGAGCGCTGCTTTTCGTCATGGTCGAAATCGGACGGCTCGAGGCGCGGGATCAGGCTGTCGATCTTGATGTAGAGGTCGGAGCGGTCATCGGTCGGGCCGGAGATGATCAGCGGGGTGCGGGCCTCGTCGATCAGGATCGAGTCGACCTCGTCGACGATCGCGAAATGGTGGCCGCGCTGGGCCATCTGCTCCAGCGAATATTTCATATTGTCGCGCAGGTAGTCGAAGCCGAACTCGTTGTTGGTGCCGTAGGTGATGTCGGCGGCGTAGGCGGCCTTGCGCTCCTCGTCGGTGACGCCGTGGACGACGACGCCGGTGGACATGCCGAGGGCGCCGTAGATGCGGCCCATCCATTCGGAGTCGCGCCGGGCGAGGTAGTCGTTGACGGTGATGACGTGCACGCCCTTGCCTTCGAGGGCGTTGAGATAGGCGGCGAGGGTGGCGACGAGGGTCTTGCCCTCACCGGTGCGCATTTCGGCGATGGCGCCGGAGTGAAGCACCATGCCGCCCATCAGCTGGACGTCGAAATGGCGCATGTTGTTGGCGCGCTTGGCAGCTTCGCGGACGACAGCAAAGGCCTCCTCGAGCAGGCTGTCGAGGGTTGCGCCATCGGCGAGGCGTTTGCGGAATTCCTGGGTCTTGCCCTTCAGCGACTGGTCCGACAGCGCTTCCATGATCGGCTCGAGCGCGTTGATCCGGTTCACCCGGGCGCGGAGCGGTTTCAGCTTGCGGTCGTTAGCCGTTCCAAAAATCTTGCGGGCAACAGTAAGCATATGAAGCAACACCAACCAGTTTACGGGGATATATGCGGGCAATCCTGAACCAGAGCTTACAGGATTTAAGACCGCTATCCCACCCCGCCTTGTCTGGCTGAAACCACTCGACCAGCACGCGGGGCAGACTTAAGAACGCCGCCAAAGGGTGTCAATGAGGCGCCATCAGTCTGTGAGGGTCCACCCATGCGTGCCATGCCTTTGATTTTGCCTGCGCATTTGGCGGTTCTGGCGCTGGCGGCTCTGCTTGCGGCCTGCGGGGAGACCGAGACACCGGCCACCGAGATTCCAGTGATCGACCAAACGGTCGCAGCCTATGTCAACGGCGAGCCGGTGTTCGAGGGCGATGTCGAGCTGGAAGCAGTGGCGCGCGGGCTGATCAATGCCGGGCAGGACTTCAGCGCCGAGGACGAGGAACACCGGATCATCCTCGAGCAGCTGATCGACCAGAAACTGATGGCGCAGGAAGCGGCGCGCCAGCAGCTGGACCGCGAGCCTTCGGGGCAGCGGCGACTGGAGATGGCGCGTGAGCGCATCCTCGGCAACCTGTTGGTGGAGAGCCTGGTGGCGCAGCAGGTGACGGAAGAGGCGATCGACAAGATGTACGCCGAGCAGGTGCGCCTTCAGCAGGCGAACGACCAGGTGTCGGTGGCGCATATTCTTGTGGATACGAAGGACGAAGCGGACGCTCTGTTCCGGCAAATCGAGCAGGGCGAGACGTTCGAGAGCCTGGTGTTCAACAATTCCAAGGACACGCGAACCCGGATGGAGAATGGCGACCTCGGATACCTCGCGCCGAATGACCTGGCCGAGCCGTTTCCGGTTGTGATTGCCAATACGCCGGAAGGGGAAGTGTCGCCGCCGTTCGAGACGGCCGACGGTTGGCATATCCTGAAGGTCAAGGACCGCCGGACCGAGCCGCCGAAGACGCGCGAAGAGATGCGGCCCGAGATCGCGGCCTTCCTGACGCTCAACGAGGTGAGCCGCATCCTGCGCCGCCTGCGCACCGAGGCCACCATCGAGCAGGGCGGCGACGAAATCTATCTACCGTCCACGCAGCCTGCCGCTCCCATTCCCCAAAGCCCTCCCGGAGATGATGACCTGTGAAACTGACCCCGTCGCCTTTTGCGCCTGCCCGGTTTCCTGATCTGCCGCCGGTCGCGGGTATGCTGTCTGCCACCGCCAGCCGTGGCTTCTATGCCCGGCGCGGGGTGGAGCGCGATGACGTGTTCCTGTTCGTGTTTGACGAGGGCACGACCTGCGCGGGGGTCTTCACGCGCTCGCTGACCGCGTCGGCGGACGTGCGCTGGTGCCGCGAGGCGCTGAACGTGGGTGGTGGCAGGGCCAGGGCGCTGATCGCCAATTCCGGAAATTCCAACGCGTTCACCGGGCCAAAAGGCGTGCAGAAGAATGACGCGACGCTCGCAGCGCTGGTCCATGCGTTCGGCGCGAAGCGGGAGAATTGCTTTGTAGCCGCGACAGGCGTGATCGGCGAGCCGCTTGGCGACGCGAACTACCTTGGCGCGTTTGTGCCCGATCTTTCGGCCCGGCTTCATTTCCCGGACTGGGAGCGGGCGGCACGCGCTTTCATGACCACGGACACCTATCCCAAGGGCGCCGGACAGTCGGTCCGCATCGGACTGAACATGGTGCACTTTGCGGGCATCGCCAAAGGCTCTGGCATGATCGCACCGAACATGGCGACGATGCTGGCCTACGTGTTCACGGACGCGGCCGTTGCGCCGGCGCTGCTGCAATCGGCGCTCGCCGAAATCGCAGAGACAACGTTCAATTCGATCACCGTGGACGGCGACACCTCCACATCTGATACGTTGATGGTGTTTGCTACCGGCGCGAGCGGCATCGCGCCGATCGAGGGACGCGACGATCCGCGGTTCCCGGTTTTCTTCGAGGCGTTACGCGGCGTGTGTCACGATCTGGCGATGCAGGTGGTCAGGGACGGCGAAGGGGCGAGCAAGATCGCCACCATCGAGGTAGAAGGGGCCGCGTCGGATGCTTCGGCCAAAGCGGTTGGCGTGTCGATTGCCAACTCGCCGCTGATCAAGACAGCGATGGCGGCGGGGGACGCCAACTGGGGGCGGATCGTGATGGCGGTCGGAAAATCCTATGAGCCGGTGGACATTGACAGGCTGGCGATCTGGTTTGACGGCGTGCAGGTTGCCAAGGATGGCGGGCGTGCGCCGGACTATGACGAGGCGGCCGCGAGCGCGGTGTTTGCGCAGCCCGAGTTCCGCATCAAGGTAAACCTCGGCGTGGGCCAGGGCAGGTGGACTGTTTATACCTGCGACCTGACGCACGGCTATGTCGACATCAACGGCGCCTACCGGACATGACGAAACCGGTGCTGCTGGTCGTGGCGGCCGCCTTGTTTGATGACGAGGGGCGCATCCTGCTGGCGCAGCGTCCGGTGGGAAAGCAGCTCGCGGGGCTGTGGGAGTTTCCGGGCGGCAAGCTGGAGCCGGGCGAGACGCCCGAGGCGGCGCTGGTGCGCGAGCTGGAGGAAGAGCTGTCGATCAGGGTTAATGAAAGTTCACTCGAACCGATGACATTTGCGAGCTTCACTTACCCCACATTTCACCTGTTGATGCCATTGTACGGCTGCAAAAAGTGGTCGGGGTCCATCCAGCCGCGCGAAGGCCAGGCCGTTGCGTGGGTAGAGACATCAAGGCTGCGAGACTACCCAGCGCCACCGGCAGATATTCCCCTGTTCGACTGGTTCGCCCGACGGCCCTGATGGATAAAAAATGAACGCGATGCGCTGCCTCCTCAAAGACCTTCTCGCCGACGAGCGCGGCGCGACGGCGATCGAGTACGGGCTGATCGCCGCGCTGATCATCGTGGCGATCCTGTCCGGTGTGACCGCGGTCGCCGCCGAGAACGACGCAACCTATCAGCTGATCGAAGACGCGATCGTCACCTGATCCGTCCGTAAGCGGAATAATGTCCTAACTTTCATCTTTCCGGACGCGGCGTACGGCGTCAGCGAGACTGGCGCGCGCGCTGCCTGGTTTCAGCGGTTGCGGCTGGCCGGGCGCAGGGGCCCAGCCGAGGACGTGGACAATTTCGAACGTTGCCGGGACGCGGCCATCGGGTCCGGTGAACCGCTCGCGGTAGAGCGCCACCGCGCGGGCCAGGACCCGGCGGGGCAGGGGCTGGGCCGTGCCGCGCGTGAAGACGGCGCGTTCGCCCATACCTTTCAGGTCAGTCAGAAGCCGTTCGGGGCTTGCGTAGCGTACGGTGACGGTGTCGCGGTCGGCGACCGGCAAGGCGAAGCCGGCGCGCTGCAGCAGGCCCGCCATGTCGCGCAGGCCAGGCAGCGGCGAGAGACGCGGCGCAAGGCCGCCCATGATTTCGCTTTCGGCATCCGTCAGTGCACTGCGCAGTTCCGCCAGCGTGCCGGCGCCCAGCAGAGCGCCCACGAACAATCCATCCGGCTGCAACGTCCGCTTGATCTGGGCGAGGGCGCCCGGCAGGTCATTGACCCAGTGCAGGGTCAGCGGTGCGGCGATCAGGTCAAAGCTGGCCGGCGGAAAGGGCAGGGCTTCCTCGTCGGCCAGCGCGGCGCTGAGACCGCGCGCCTGCGCGGCGGCAAGAAAGGCGGGGGCGGTATCGGCGGCGATCATTGCCTGCGCCTTGCCGGTGGCGAGCAGGCGCGCGGACAGCTCGCCGCCAGCTGCGCCCAGCTCAAGTCCGCGAAAGAACTTACGGGGTGTGTCGTCGAGCCGGCTTTCGAGATCGGCGATGACGCGCTGGTGCAGGAAACTGTAGTCTGCGAAAGTCTTGGCGATCCGGTCCCGGCGCGCGGAAAGGCGTGCCCGGTCGAAGATCTGCGGCGGGGCTTGTGCGGGGGACGCCATGACAGGGGATATGCCCAAGGGGCGCGCCGGGGCCAAGGGGTTTCTCCGCTTGGCCGGGGATTTGCTCTGGCCGCCGCGCTGGGACCGGGCACGGGCGGCTCTGATCCATGACGAGACCGCGCGGCGCCCGGTGCTGGACCTGGAACGCGCCGGACGGCGGGAAGGGCCGGGGACGCTCTGCGGCTGGATGCGGCTGGCAGGGCGCGGCACGTTGACATGCTTGGGATGGCACGCGTTGCCCGGGAAACCGGCGTAACCATATAATCGATGGGTCACGGCAGAATGCGTCTGCCGCTGCGAAAGGAAATCCGGATGCCCAAGGTCACAATCTATACGCGTCAGTTCTGCCCCTATTGTTCGCGCGCGGTGGCGCTGCTGAAGGACAAGAAGGTGGATTTCAAGGAGATAGATGCGGGCATGGACGCGGCGCTGAAGTCGGAAATGGTCCGGCGATCCGGCGGCGGGACGACGTTCCCGCAGATATTTGTCGGGGAAAAGCACATCGGTGGCTGCGATGACATGATGGCGATGGACCGGGCGGGCAAGCTGGACCCGCTGCTGGCAGGGGCGTGAGGCGGCCCGGATGATTCGCTACGCATTGGTCTGCCAGGACTGTGATCACGGGTTCGAGGCCTGGTTTGCCTCCTCGGGCGCATATGACGCTCAGGCGGCACGCAGGTTGGTGGCGTGCCCGGACTGCGATAGCCGCGCGGTCGCCAAGCAGATCATGGCGCCGGCGGTGAAGACAACCAAGGGCAGGGCGTCGGCGCCGGATCCGGAAAAGCTGATGGCGGCGTTTGCAGAGAAGGCGCGCGAGCACGTCGCGGAGAATTTCGACTATGTCGGCGGCGATTTCGCCAAGGAGGCGCGCGCGATGTATTACGGCGAGCAGGATGACCGGCCGATCTGGGGCGAGACGACCCCTGAAGAACGCGAGGCGCTGAAGGAAGAAGGCGTGCCGGCATTGCCGCTACCTGCGCCGTTTGCGCCGAAGCCGCCGAAACGCAAGGCGCGCCAGCCGGTGAACTGAGCGGGCCGGCATCAGGGTCGCTTTGCCGCGCTTGAAGCGCCGCGCGAGGGTCGGTAGAAGGCCGCTGAGTGACGACCACCTATCAAGAGGGCAGACTATGGCCAGCCACGAATACCACCACGGCGAGATGGACATTCGCGACCAGAAAGCCACCTGGGACGGCTTCATTACCGGGAGCGTCTGGTCCGGCCTGCTGATCATCCTCATGGTCGGCCACGCGACCCTCGCCCTCGCGATCGGCTTCAACTGGGCGATCTCGCTCGGCCTGATGGCGATTGTTGGCTTTGCGGCCGGCGTGTTCATGAACCTTGGCGGACGATGGATGGCGACGGTTGTGGTAATGATCGTGCTGGCACTGATCGTTCAGGCGATGATCTGGCTGTTCGGCGCCGTTATGTGATTTCCGGGGGCCGCATTTAACGCCGCTCTAAGCCTTCGCGCGCCATACCCCTTGAACTTTATCGAATTACGCTAAAGTCTGGGTACCAGCTGCTGAAGGAGACCGCCCATGGGCGAAGCCCCGCTTGTCATGTCCGGCGCGACCAAGAGATTTGGCGGCTTCACGGCGGTCAGCAACCTCTCGTTTCAAGTGCCGGAGGGCCAGATCATCGGCTTCCTCGGGCCGAACGGCGCCGGTAAGTCGACCAGCCTGCGGATGGCGCTGGGCGTGATGCAGCCGGATGAGGGCTCAGTTTCGCTGTTCGGTGCGGCCCCGGATATCAAGAACCTGCGGCGCATTGGCTTCCTTCCGGAAGAGCGCGGCCTCTACAAGAAGATGACGGCGCGCGACACGATCACCTATTTTGCGCGCCTCAAGGGCATGAGCGCGGCAGACGCCAGGGCGCGGGCCAGCGAGCTGCTGGACATGACGGGGCTCGGCGCGTTCAGGGCGTCGCGGATTTCCAAGCTGTCGAAGGGCATGGCGCAGAAGGTGCAGATCCTGTCGACGCTGGCGCACCGGCCGGATTTCCTGATCCTTGACGAGCCGTTTTCTGGCCTTGACCCGATGAACCAGCAGACGCTGGAGGACCTGATCCGCGCCGAGCACAAGCGGGGCGCGACGATCCTCTTCTCCACCCACGTGATGGAACATGCAGAGCGGCTTTGCGACGGGATCGTGATGCTGGCGCGCGGGCGCAAGGTTTTCGACGGCACGCTGGACGCGGCCTATGCGACGCTCGGACGGGGCGCGCGGATGGCGGTGGAGCATGGGTTCGACCTCGCCGCGGCGCTTCGGCCCAAGGGCTTCGAGGCCCAGCGGGCGGCGGACAAGGGGCCAGGCGATTCCTGGCGCGTGGCCTTGCCGCGCGGACTGGGTGCACAGGATGTGCTGCGGGCGGCGCTGGAGACGGGCGCGCCGATTGTCGGCTTCCAGCCCGAGGAGGCCCGCCTGAGGGATGTGTTCGTCTCGCTGGTCGGCGAAGCGGAGGCGGCGGCGCTTGATGTGCCGGTGGCTGCGGACGTGGTGGAGGCCGCCTGATGCGAAATATCTACCTGATCTTCCGGCGCGATTTCCTCGGTTATGTGAAGGCCTGGGGATTCTGGCTGAGCCTGGCAGCGGTGCCGCTGTTCATCATCATTGGCGCGGGCTTCGGTTATTTCGCGGCGTCCTCCTCGCCGGTGCGCTATTACACCGTGGTCGAGCCGGGCAACGTGATTTCCGAAGCCATCGATGCCGAGTTCCGGCGCAGCGAAGCACGCGCGCTGGAGGAGTTCAAATCCCTGTCGGGACGCAGCGAGGGTGTCCAGACCGACGCGGCGAGTGCGGCCGCCACGGCGCGCAAGTTCGTGGCGGTGCCGGCGCCGGCCGCAACAATCGACGAGCTGACGCCGTATCTCGCGGGTGAGAAAAAAGTGGCGGGGCCAGGTGGGGAGAAGCCGCTGTTTGCGGCGCTGATCCTGTCGCCGGATGGCAGGACGCTGGAATACTGGAGTTCGGACGTGAACGTCTCGGGCCTGCGCTTTTCGGCAGAGACGGCGATGCGCGATCTAAGCCGCCGGGACGCGCTGGTGGCGGCGGGGCTCAGTTCCGATTTCCTGAAAACGGCGGATGAGGCCGCCGTGACAGTGGCCGAGTTCCGGCCGCGCGAGACGGCGGAGCAGGGGGCGGAAGTGACGACCGCTGACCGGGCGCCCGCAATTGTCGCGGTGGCGCTCGCCTACTTCCTGTGGCTGATGGTGTTCTCGATCATCCAGTACCTGCTGATGGGCACGATCGAGGAACGCTCGAACAAGATTTTCGATACGCTGCTGACTTCGGTGAAGCTGCCGGAACTGCTGTCGGGCAAGCTGCTCGCGGTGTTTGCAGTGACCTCGACGATGATGCTGTCCTGGGGCCTGTTTGCCGGGGTAGGGGCGGCCTTCGGGGCGAGCCAGTCTCCCGCGCTGATGGAGATGATCCAGCCATTCATTGCGGCGGCCACGGATCCGGCGCTGATCATCCCGGCCCTGATCAGTTTCATGCTCGGCTATGTGCTCTATGGCGCGATCTTCATGGCGCTCGGCTCGCTGTGCGACACGATCCAGGAAGCGCAGACGCTGCTCAGCCCGATGATGATCCTGCTGATGCTGCCGATGTTCGCGATCTTCATCGCGTTCAACGATCCGGGCTCACCGGTGATCGACTATGCGAGCTGGGTGCCGCTGTTCACGCCGTTCCTCCTCATCCTGCGCATGCCGTCAGATCCGCCGCTGTGGGAGATTCTCGCGCAGATGGCGCTGATGGCGGTGACCACGGCGCTGATCGTCTGGGGCGCCACGAAAGTCTACCGCGCCGGCGCCGTGCACGGCGCGGGCATCGGCGACCTGATGGGCATGATCAAGGGCGCGGCGGGGATGAAGCCGAAGGCGGGCTGATGTGTGGATCCGGCTACTCGACAATGAAATTCTTGAGTTGGCGCGGAGCGAGGTTGGCTTCCGTTCCCCCAGCGGTAAGTACTCATTGATCTGGGATCCGGTTTCGCAGCATTGCCCCAACGCAGTTTGTGGCGGGGCCCGCCCGACATAGCACCTGTTTTTCTGCGAAAGGTCAGGCGGCGACGTCAAACTGAGCGGGATGCCCGATGGGGTGTCTGAAATTCTGGGCGATGCATGCTGGTTTGAGTTTGTCATCTCAGCTGCGCCGGGCATAACTTACTGGGCCGACAGGGCGATCTATAGGCGGGACGCAGCGGCTGCCATAAGCCCGTGAGTGCGCGATCTCCGATAAAAAACCCCGCCAGAAGAACTGGCGGGGCTTTTTTCTTCAGACCGGACAGGTCCGTCTTCTACACGATGCCTTCGCGCTGGGCGCGTTTGCGGGCGAGCTTGCGGGCGCGGCGCACAGCTTCGGCGCGCTGGCGGGCTTTCTTCTCGGAAGGTTTTTCAAACGCCTGACGCGCTTTCATTTCCCGGAACAGGCCTTCGCGCTGCATCTTCTTCTTCAGCGCGCGCAGGGCTTGCTCAACGTTGTTATCGCGGACGACGATCTGTACTATAGGACTTCTCCATCGGGTTCGGTTCGGGCGCGCAGCCCGGAAATGCGGCAGACAGGGCCTGACAGCCCGGAAAGCGCGGCCTATATCACGGGGAAAGCGGACTCGCCAAGCCCTAGTCTGCGCGGAATTTACGATGACCTTGCCCCCCTCCGAAATCCTGCGCCGCCGCTGGCTGACCGAACTGCTGCCGGAGGTCGCCTTCGAGGGCTGGAGCGAGGAGGCGGCGCGGGCCGCAGCCGGGCGCGCCGGGCTTAGCGAAGGTGAACAGGCGCTCGCTGCGCCTCAGGGCGTCGTCAACCTGATCGATGCCCTGTTTGACGCAGCCGAAGCCGAAGCGCGCGCGGCGCTGGCGGCCATCGACATGACGGCGATGCGGGTGCCGGACAAGGTGAAACGCGGCGTGCTGGCCTGGCTGGCGGCGCTGGAGCCGAACCGCGAGGCCGTGCGCCGCGCGGCGAGCCGGGGCTTCCTGCCTTGGAGCGCGGCGCCTGCGCTGCAGCGGACCTGGAAAGTTGCGGACATGATCTGGACTGCGGCGGGGGATGCTTCGGAGGATTACAACCGGTATTCCAAGCGTGGACTGCTGGCGGCGGTCCTGTCGGCGATCGTGCTCTACTGGGCGGATCACCCGGCGCCGGAAGATCTGGAGGGGTTTGTCTCTCGCCGCCTCGCGAATGCCTCCGGCATTGGGCAGCGGGCGGGGCGGATCGTCAAACCTGTGCTTGAACGGTTCGGCAGGCGCTGACGCGGTCTGATGGCTTTTCCTGAATAAAGAGGCCTGGTTAAACGGGAAGGTGTCGGACAGAAGCTGATCAAGCGCCCCAGGGGGCTGGGGGGGCTGATGGGTCTGGAGCACCTGCTAAATGCCTCCGTCCGACAATCTGAAGATGGAGGTCGGCTGTGTTCGCGGCAAGTCCGAATTGCGGAGATTTCGGGATATACGGATTAAATCGCAGTTAGTTGTTTCGGGGGCTGGACGTGGGCCCGAAGCTGTGCGGAATTATCATCGATGACGGAATATCTTTCGCGCAAGCCTTCCCCGGATCCGGTGGTCGCCTTCCAGAAGAGCGAACTCCAGCCCATTCTTGATGTCTATGGCCGGCTGGTGATTGCCGGGGAAGCGCGCGATTATTCGATCGGCTTCGGCAAGGATATCGCGACCTTTGCCATATTCCGTCGGCATGCCGAAAGCCCGACCTGGCGGATCGAGAAAGAACCGGCGCTGGCCAACCGTCAGGGACAATACGCCGTGTACGGACTCGGCGGACAGGTGCTCCGGCGCGGGCGGGAACTGAGACAGGTCCTGCGCGTCTTCGAGAGCCGGAGGTTCACGATCGTCCATTGACTGAATCAGGTGCCCGTTAACCCGTTGTTTACCAAAAACTTCTTGTGAACCTTTAAAGAACATAGTAGGAACATCCTACAAGGAACGGAGCAAGAACATGGGTAGTGCAGTCAGCTTTCGCGGTCAATCGGGCAAGGCGTGGTCATTCCAGCGGGCGGGTGCGGACGCGCCCTGGGCGCGGACGTCCGGTGTCGCCATTTTCGCCATTCCCGAGGCCTGTGGCTGGCGGATTTTCCGGGTGATCGAACTCTCCGGCAAGCCGCACGACATCCAGCCGATCTGGGCCCTCGCCGAGGCGGAACGGTACGGCGCCAGCGCCGTGTTCGTGGCCCTCGAGTTTGACGCGGCAACACGCCGCCAGATCGTGGCGGACCTTGAAGCCGGCTTCCAGCCGGTGGTGCGTTCCGGCGAAGTCGTCCGCCTCGCGGCTTAGCGCGCCGCTTCGGTGTACCAGCGGGTCACGTCGGCCTCGACCATGTCGAGCGGGCGTGGCCCGCCGGCGAGGATCGCGGCGTGGAAGGCCTTGGGATCAAATTTCGGGCCAAGTACGCGCTGGGCGCGTTCACGCAGGTCGAGGATACGCTGGCGGCCAATCCAGTAGGCGGACGCCTGGCCGGGCCAGACGCTATAGCGATCCACTTCGTCGGCCGCCGCTTCGACGCTCAGGCCCGTCGAGGTGATGAGGTAGTTGATCGCGCGGTCGCGCGTCCATTTCTGGTCATGGATGCCGGTATCGGCGACGAGGCGCGCGGCGTGTAGCAGCATCGATCGCAAGTAGCCGATGCGGCCGAGCAAATCATTCGTATAGAGACCATTTTCATCGACAAGCGTTTCGGCGTAGGAGGCCCAGCCTTCGCCGTAGCCGGCGTTCCAGATCAGCTGGCGGGCGAGCGGGAGGTTTCCCTGTTCGGCGGCCAGAGCGCTTTCGAGATGATGGCCCGGGACGGTCTCGTGATAGACCAGCGTGGGCAGGCTGAAGTCCGGCCAGTCGCCGATGCGCAGCAGGTTGATCTCGAACCGGGCGGGATTGCGCACGTCCGCAGTGCGGGGCGTGTAGGCCGCCGACGGGGCGGAGGCCGCAAAGGCGAGCGGTACCATGCTGACCGTGACGGCGCCGCCGGGCATCGGGCCGATCTGCGATTCCACGACAGACTTTGCGTGGGTGGTCAGCTGTGACACGCGTTCGATCAGGGCCGCACGGCCGAGGTCTGAATCCTCGTAAAGCTGGCCAGGTTGCTGGCCGATTAAGGCGAGGCGGTCGGCGACCTTGCCTTCGGTCAGGCCGGCAGTGGCGAGCGCGGAATTGAGCTCGGCGGTCAGTTCCCTGACGTCGGCGAGGCCGCTGGCGTGCAGTTCGGCGGGTGTCTGGCGAGTACCGGTATAGGCGCTGAGGACGGAGCGGTAATAGGCGTCGCCGCCGTCGATCTGCCAGACGCCTGGCTCGGCCGGCGCGCTGCCGGCCAGCGTGGCAACCGCGTCGCCGAACCGGACATAGGCCGGCAGGACGCTATCGGTGAACAGCGTGCGCAACTGCGCGGAATTGGCGGCGCGGGCTTCGGCGGTCAGGCCTTCGACGCCGTTCTGGAGATTGTCGAACGTCTGGATCAGGAAGGAGGTTTCGTGCAGCTCTGCGGCGCCGGCCGCGGCGAGGCCCTGCATGCGGGCGAGCACAGCGGCGGGCGGGACGACGCCGGAGCGGGCGTCCGCCTCGAGGCGTCGGCGATCATCATCGATGGCGCCGGCCAGCTGCGAGACGCGGGCAAGAAAAGCGGTAATGTCGGCCGGCGTCTCGATCTGCTGGCGGCGCACCAGGAGCTCGGGCACGTCGAGATAGGCGCCGCGCATATGATCGGTGACGTAGGGGTAGAAGGCGGAGAGGTTGCCGGTGCCGTGGCCGGACACGAGCACCGCCTCGGCGGCTTCGTGGGCCGCAATCACCGTGTCGAGATTGCGGGCTAGCACGCTGCCGGGGGCTGGTCGCGCCGTGCGTACGAGGGCGTCCAGGGTTTCGAGGCGTTCGAGGCGGGCGCGTTCGAACGCGGCCTGCGAGCGGTCCGTCAGGTAGCCGCCGAAGGGGTAGCCAGCGGCTTCAGGGGAAAGACCCAGTTCGGTGGCTAGTTCCGGATCGCGGACCAGTTCGTTCTGCGCGACAGTCTTCAGCGTCTGTTCGACTTCGCGGGCAATCCGGCGCGGCGTGCCTTCGGGATCGGCCCCGCCAGAGCACGCCGCCAGCAGCCCCGCCGCAAGGAGGGCGCCGAGACCGGCGGGCCGGAAAGAGCGGGCGTGTCGAAGCGGTTGGTGCATGATGGATTTTCACGGCAAGGGCGCTGCAATTGAGCCCGGTTCGGGAGTTGTGGCCAGAGTATATTTCCGGTATCGCTGCCGCGAAATCTGAGGAGTTCTGCCACCGTGACCATGCCAACCACCGCTGGCGGAGTACCGCCGATCACCGGACAAGTCCTGTTTTACAAGCAACCGCAACCGCTGTCTGCCGAGAACCATGGCGGCCTTGGCGTGAAGCAGGTGGCCCAGCCGTTCGCGTTCCTGCGTGAAGCACATGCCGTTCCGGTCACCGTGACCGAGTTCGGCGTCGCTGCCGCGTCCTATCCGATCATCTTCGTGGGCGACGAGCGCACGCCGGTGGCCGTGATGGGTGTCCGTCAGGGCCAGAACCTTTTCGTCGACAATAACGGCTTCGTCTTCGAAGACTATTACATCCCGGCTTTCGTGCGCCGCTATCCGTTCGTGTTCGCCGCGGACGAAGGCTCCGACCGCCTGCTGCTGTGCGTCGACCGCGCCGCGCCGATGGTTTCGAATCAGCCGGACGTGTCGTTCTTCGAGAACGGCCAGCCGAGCAAGTTCACCCAGGACGCCGTTGAGTTCTGCAAGGAGTTCGAGCGCCAGCGCCGCGCCACGCTCGATTTCGTCAAGATGGTCGGTGCCATGGACCTGTTCGAGCAGAAGACCGTCGCCTTCCAGCCGCGCGATGCGCAGGGCCGCGAAACAGGACCGCAGCAGAAAGTCGCCGACTACTGGGCCATTTCCGAGGATCGCCTCAATGCGCTGCCGCCGGAGAAATACATCGAGCTGCGCAACAATGGCGCGCTCGGCGCCTGCTATGCGCATCTCGTATCGCTGCTCAACTGGTCGAAAGTGATCCAGCGCGCTGTGCGCACGCCGCCGCCGGGCCAGGCCGCCGCCTGACAGGCAAACCGGGGGTAAGCGCCCGCAATCAGACAGAGCGGCTCTCCCTGAGTGGAGGGCCGTTTTGTTTTGGGCCAAAGGTGCGCCATCACGATGCGGCGAGCAGGGGTTTCCCCTCTGGCACGTCCGTCGCATATGCTGGACGAAGATTCTCTGGCAGGAAAGCTGAGTGATGATCCGCATCTACCGCGCCCTGATGCTTGCCCTCGCGGGATTTGGCCTGTTCGCTTTCATGGCGCTTGCCCAGTCCCCGGACGACGCGCGGCGCGCCGAGGCTGAACTGATTTCCGAGCGCACCAGCGTCCTGCCAGGTGAAACCGTGTTCATCGCCCTCAGGATGACCATGGATCCCGGCTGGCACATCTATTGGCGCAATGCCGGGGATGCGGGCCTGCCGCCGCAACTGATCCTGAAGGAGACTGCGAGCATCGCCGACGAGGCGCTGGGAGAGATGATGTGGCCGCTGCCGAAGCTGCTGCCGGTCGTCGACGGCGAGATCATGGACTATGGCTATGATGATGAGGCGGTGTTCGCGCTGGCGCTCACCGTGCCCGCAGATGCCGCCGGCGAGGTGCGCATCGAGGCGGTCGCCGATTACCTGATCTGCGAAGCGGTCTGCATTCCGGAGACGGCGGATGTCTCGCTGGTGCTGGCCGTGGGTGAGCCGGCGGAGAATGTTCCCGCCGGCGACCTGATCGGCGCATGGATTGCGAAAGTGCCGGGACCGTTCGAGGGCGAGGCGCGTATCGATGACGCTGCGGCGCCGTGGACGCTGAGCCTGTCTCTGGCGGGCGGATTTCCGCAAGGAGCTGGCGTGCGCTTCTTTCCATTCGAACACGAGATCAGCCATCCGGCGGACCAGCCGCAGCGTGTGGGACCGAGCGGCGCGAGCCTGTTGCTGACGCCGGACCGGGCGGGCAAAGTAGGCGAGGCGCTCGAAGGCATCATCCGGGTCGATGCGCCGGGCGCAGAACCCGTGGGCTATGTGATCCGCGCAGAACGGGGGGAAGTGTTTGACGGGACTGCCGACACAGCTTTTGTGCCGGTTGCAGGCGCAGGCGAGGTGGCCGGGCTCAGCTGGCAGGGACTGCTCAGTCTTGCGGGCTTTGCCTTCCTCGGCGGACTGATCCTGAACCTTATGCCTTGCGTGCTGCCGGTCCTGTCGATGAAGGCGCTCGGCATGGTGTCGGCGGCGGCGGGCGGGCATGCGGGCGAGCTGCGCGCGCACGGGCTCTGGTATACCAGCGGCGTGCTGGTGTCGTTTGGGGTGCTGGCGCTTGTGATCCTTGCGGTGCGCCAGGCGACCGGGTTTGCAACGCTTGGGTTCCAGCTGCAGCATGCGCCAACGGTAGCCGTCCTTGTACTGATCATGTTTGCAGTCGGCCTCTGGCTGATGGGGTTCTTTGAACTGGGCGCCTCGATCACCAATACCGGCTCTGGCCTTGCCGGCCGGGGCGGCGCGATGGGCGCGTTCTTTACCGGCGTGCTGGCGGCGGTGGTTGGCGCGCCGTGCGTCGGCCCCTTCCTGGGCGCGGCGCTGGGCGCGGTGATGAGCCAGCCGGCACCGGCGGTGGTGGCCGTGTTCCTCGCGATGGGCTTCGGCATGGCGCTGCCTTTTCTGGTCCTGAGTTTCGTGCCGGTGCTGCACCGGCTGCTGCCGAAGCCGGGCAAGTGGATGAACACGCTGAAGCAGTTCTTTGCCTTCCCGATGTTTCTGACAGCGGCCTGGCTGCTCTCGGTGCTGGCTGACCTTGCAGGGGCGGGGGCGGTCGGCTGGACGCTGGCCGGCGCAACGGCGATCGGCTTCGCAGTCTGGATCGGGCGGGAGGCGGGACTGATGCGGCGGGGCGCTGCGATTGCGGCGCTGATCGCAGCGTTCGCGCTGCCCGCCGTGCAGGCGAATGTTCCAGCGCCAAGGACAGGCGGCGAGCCTTCCGTGCCGGCCTATGCGGAGGCGGCGTGGAGCCCGGCGCAGGTTGACGCGCTTTTGGCGGAGGGGCGTCCGGTGTTCGTGGACTTTACCGCAAGCTGGTGCGCCAGCTGCCAGGTCAACAAGCTGACGACGCTGGATACGAAGCGCGTGAAGGCGGCGTTTGAAGCGGCGGATGTGGCCTTCCTGGTGGCGGACTTCACGCAGAAGGATCCGGTGATTGCGGACGAGCTGAAGCGGCGCGGACGCGCCGGGGTGCCGATGTACCTGTGGTACCCGGCGGGCGCTCGTGAGCCGGAGATATTGCCTGAACTGCTCACTCAAGAACTTGTCATCGGACTTGTCGAAGGCCGTTAGGCGAATAATTTCTTACTAAGAATTGGTTCAAGGAGACGATGATGCAGATCACCCGCCGCCATCTTTCACTTGCGGCCGGCATGGCCGCCGCTGTGGCGCTCACCGCGGGGGCGCTGATCGCCTCGACCGCGCAGGCTGCGCCGGCCACCGGCACGCCGGCGCCCGCCTTCTCCGGCGTCACGTCTGCCGGTGAAACGATCTCGCTGGCCGATTTCGCTGGCAGGACGGTCGTCATGGAATGGACCAATGATGGCTGTCCGTTCGTGAAGAAGCATTACACGGCGCCGCCGTCCAACATGCAGACGCTGCAGAAGAGTGCCGCAGCCGATGACGTCGTCTGGATTTCGGTGATCTCGTCGGCCGAGGGCGAGCAGGGCTATGCCGACGCGGCCCGCGCCAATGAGCTGACCGCCTCACGCGGCGCGGCGCCGGCGCATGTGGTGCTGGACGCCGAAGGCACGATCGGCAGGCTCTACGGCGCCAAGACGACGCCGCACATGTTTATCATCACACCGGACGGTAACCTCGCGTATGACGGCGCCATCGATTCCAAGTCCTCGGCCAAGGTAGCCGATATTGATACAGCGACGAATTACGTGACCGCCGCGCTCGCCGACCTTGAGGCGGGCAAGCCGGTGGCAACGCCGGTGACCAAGCCGTACGGCTGCTCGGTCAAGTACAAGTAATCCGGAGACGGATGGATGAGAGGGCCGGGCGCTTGCGTCCGGCTGTTTTCGTGGCGCGCTGCCTGCCGTAGCGGACGGGGTTGATTGGCGGGGCGTGTCCGGCGCAGACTGCGCTCTCAGACCGGGGGAGGGCGCATGAGCCGGGAAAGTGATCCGATTGTCCGCGACCAGCCGCCGGAAATCCCCTCCGAGGGCGGGCCGCTAGCCCAATATCGCGGTGCGCTTCCGCCGGCGCCGGACTGGTTTCCGGACGCGGTGGCGACGCCGTACGAGACGCACCGGATTGATGTGCTCGGAGCGGAAGTCTCTTACCAGCGCTGGGGCAAGCGCGGCGCGCCTGGCCTCCTGTTCGTGCATGGCAACGGGGCGCATGCGCACTGGTGGGACTTCATCGCGCCGTATTTCGCGGAGCATTACAATGTCGCCGC
This sequence comes from Hyphomonas sp., assembly GCA_016124495.1. Taxonomy (GTDB): domain Bacteria; phylum Pseudomonadota; class Alphaproteobacteria; order Caulobacterales; family Hyphomonadaceae; genus Hyphomonas. The sequence continues at coordinate 179,351 of WGNP01000004.1, forward strand.
GCTGACCTTCTCTGGTATGGGCGAAAGCGGGTGGCGCGAGACCTATGACATGGAGACCTTCTCGGCCGAGCAGGTGGCGGTGGCGCAGGATGCCGGATTGTTCGACGGGCCGCGCAAACCGGTGATCGTGGCGCACTCGTTCGGAGGCTTCGTGACGCTGGTGACCGGCGCCGAGCATGGCGAGCGGTTCGAGGGAATGGTGATCGTTGACAGTCCGGTGAACCCGCCGGAGCGGCCTAGCCACGGCCCTTCGCGTGCCGGGCGGCCGCACAAGATCTATGCCGACCTTGCTGCTGCCCTGTCGCGGTTCCGGCTGGCACCGCCGCAGCTGTGCGAGAATCATTATGCGATGGATTACATCGCGCGCTGGAGCCTTAAGCGGGCCGAGGGCGGATGGACCTGGAAGTTTGATCCGACGATCTGGACACGGTTCGAGCCGGGCCGCGATGGCGGCGCGCTGCTGAAGGCGGCGAAGTGCCGGGTCGCGATTATCCGGGGAGAGGAGAGCGCGCTGATGCCGGATGAGGTGCGCGACTACATGCGCGGGCTGCTCGGCCATCAGGTCCCGTTCGTGTCGATTCCGCATGCGCGCCATCATGTTATGCTGGACCAGCCGATAGCGTTTATCTCGGCGCTGCGCATGCTGCTGGCCGAGTGGGACCATTCCGATCCGCACCGGCGTGTGTGAGCTTGCGCGCGGCGCGCGCTGCGCTAGGCTTGGCAATGATTTAAGGCAGGAGTGCGCGATGAAAGCAGGACAGGGTTTGGCAGGCGTGCTGGCCGCGCTGGCGCTGTCTGCCTGCGCGAGTACACCGGCGCCGCAGCCATTCGTAGCGGCGGCTGACCTGTCCGAGCCTGCGGCGAGGGCGGCGCCAGCGAAAACCGTTCTCTATACGGATTGTATTTCGCAGGCGATCAGCAGTGACAAGGTTGCCCATGTGGCGGACGCAGACACGAAGCTGATCCGCTTCACCTGTTCCGGCGCTCCGGCGCAGCGTTTCTATGAGGCGCTGGCGGTGCTCGGTGATCAGGCGGTCAGCGTCTGGCAGGCCGACGGGCGGACTTACCGCGCGACCGCGAAGGTGAAGCAAAGCCTGTTCGGTGCAGACTACTGTTCGATCGGCGTCGGCGGCGCGGTCTGCAACATCGTTCTGAACACCGGCTCTTTCCTGACGGCCATGCCTTAGCCCGCAAAGGCCTTCTCGATCACGAACTCGGCGGGTGCCGCGTTCGAGCCTTCCATGAGGCCAGCCTTGAGCATCAGGGCCTTGACGTCCTGGATCATCTCGTTGGAGCCGCACATCATGGCCCGGTCCGTAGACGGATCAAGCGGCGGGACGCCGAGATCGGCGAACAGCTTGCCGGTTTCGATCAGGGTCGTGATGCGGCCCATGTTAGGGTAGGCCTCGCGGGTTGTGGTCGTGTAGAGTGTGAGCTTGCCGCCAACCAGTTCCCCGACCAGCGGGTCATCTTTCAGGCTTTCTATCAGGTTGCGGGAATAGGTCAGCTCGGCGACATCCCGGCAGGTGTGCGTGACGATGACCTGCTCGAAGCGCTCGTAGGTGTCGGGGTCGCGCACCAGGCTGGCGAAGGGGGCAAAGCCGGTGCCGGTGGAGAACATGTAGAGGCGCTTGCCGGGCGTCAGTGCGTCGAGCACCAGCGTGCCGGTCGGCTTGCGGCCGAGAAGGACCTTGTCGCCGCGCTGGATTTTCTCGAGGCGAGAGGTCAATGGGCCGTCCGGTACCTTGATTGAATAAAATTCCAGCTCCTCGTCCCAGGACGGGGAGGCGACCGAATAGGCGCGCAGCAGCGGTTTGCCGTCTTCCTTCAGCAGGCCGATCATGACGAATTCGCCGGAGCGGAAGCGGAAGCTCTGCGGCCGTGTCAGGCGAAAGCGGAACAGCCGGTCGGTATAGTGCTCGACGGCGAGGACGGTTTCCTCCGTCGGACCATTGGGGTTTGCTTTCGCAGCGGCCGTCTGGCCGGCGGGCGCATCGGCGCTCATCCTCAGCCCTCCTTGAGGTATCTCGGCTTCAATTGAGCGACGCGCCGCGCAAAAGCAATGCGTCAGATGATGGCTTTAGTTTTCCTGATAGATAGGGCGGCTGACCCAGTCGATCTCGCTGTCCTCGATGCTGTAGGCGCCGGAGAGTTCGTAGATGTTCTTATAGCCATAGCCATAGAGGTTGATGAAGGTCGGCACGTTGAGGGCGAGCGGGGCCGATTTCAGGACGACGGGGGCGATGTTGTCGCTGAAGTTGTTGTTGCAATAGATCAGGATGCGTCGGCTTTTCGCGCCGATGACTTCCGACAGCATGCCCGCGGAAAAGTCCGAGAAATTGAGGTTAACGGCGCCGTCGATATGGCCGAGCGCGTAGTTGCGGGCGCTGCGGGCATCGATGATGATCGTGTCCGGATCGGCTTTCATGGCGTTGAACGTGTCGATGTCGATCAGCCGGGTCTCGCGGTAGGCGGCGATTTCGGCGCCGAGTTCCATGAAGCCCGGATAGTCGACAAATCCGGGATCGGTCTGGGCGCGGGCGGGCGGGGCGAGGAGCCCGCCGAGCAGGGTCACGATGAGCCCGAGCAGCGCGACGACCGCGACAAGGGGCAGGTGGCTACGCACGGGTTCCGGGTTCATCGATAGCCTCCTCAAGCGGCCTTCAGGCACTCAGCGTCGCCGGAATCATTGGCCAGATTGTGCGCACATCGGGGCTTTGCTGCGAAATCCGTGCCATTCCGCGCAGGCGTCAGGCAGGCGGGAAACGTCCCATCCGGTCTTCCCAGTGACGCCGGCAGAGCGAGACATAGGTGGTCTTCTCGATCGAGATCTGGTCGCCTTCGGTCAGCGCCTTGCCGTCCGGACCCTGACGGATGACCATAGTGGCCTTGCGGCCACATTCACAAATGGTGCGAACTTCGCGCAGGGAGTCGGCGATGGCGAGCAAGGCGGCGGAGCCTTCGAACAGCTCGCCCCGGAAATCCGTGCGCAGGCCGTAAGCGAGCACCGGCATGCCGAGATGATCGGACACGCGGGCGAGTTGCCAGGCCTGATCCTTGGTGAGGAACTGCGCCTCGTCCACGAAGATCGCGTCGAGCCGGCCCTGGCCCATCCGTTCCTGGATCAGCGCAAAAAGATCTGTATACTGAGTATAAAGAGTCGCCTCTGCGGAAATGCCGATGCGCGAGGTGATGTGCCCGTCGGCTGCGTCGCGGTAAAGCGCGGAGGTGAGCAGCAGCACTTCCATGCCGCGCTCACGGTAGTTGTATGCCGCCTGCAGCAGGATCGTAGACTTGCCGGCGTTCATCGCCGCGTAGGAGAAGTAGAGCTTGGCCATGGCGGCGTCTCGACCGTGTCAGCGGATCGGTGTGGCGACGCCTTCCCGGCGCGGATCGGCGCCGCCTTCAAGGCCGCGCTCGCGCACGACGATGAGATGCAGGCCCGAGTTCTCGCCGGTGCGTTCCTCAACCGTATAGCCCATCTCGCGCAGCGCTGCGGCCGCTTCCGCCCCGCCAGCGACATCGACTTCCACAGCGACAGTATCGCCGCGCGCTATGATGTTCGGCAGCGCGGCGGCTTCCTGCGCCGTCTTGTTCCATTCGAGCACGCCGACGAGTGTCTTGGCGACATAGGCGACGATTGAGTTGCCCCCCGGGGAGCCGGTGACCATGAACAGGCCGCCGCCCTTGTCGAACACGAGCGTGGGTGACATCGACGAGCGCGGACGTTTGCCCGGCGCCGGCGCATTGGCCACCGGCTTGCCGCCCTTGGTGGGCGTCAGCGCGAAATCGGTCAGTTCGTTGTTGAGCAGGAAGCCGCCAGCCATGCGTGACGAGCCGAAAGCGGCCTCGATCGTGGCGGTCATTGCGACGGCGTTGCCTTCAAGGTCGATGATCGAGATATGCGTCGTGCCGGCGCCCGGTGTGGTCGTGTCCTCACCCCACATCGGACGCAGCGCATCCTTGCCGAGCACGAGGCCTGGATCTCCGGGGAAGGATTTCGCATCCGGAGCAAACACTTCGAGCGCGCGCGCCTTGATGTAGGCTGGGTCGATCAGCTCGGCGGTGGGCACGGACACGAAGTCTGCGTCAGCGACATAGTGATCGCGGTCGGCATAAGCGAGGCGCTGCGCATCGACGAAGGCCTTGAGGTAGAGGCTTTCGTCAGCATTCACGGAGGCTGCGGGCTTCAGGTGATCATAAAGGCCCATGATCAGGTTCTGCGCGATGCCGCCCGAGCTTGGCGGGGGGGCGGAGCAGATCTTGAAGCCGCTCTGCAGTTCGCCGCAGACCGGCTCACGCACGGCGACGGTGTAGGCTTTCAGGTCATCGAGCGTCATGGCACCGCCGTCCGGTCCTTCGGTCACGGCGGCGATGATCTCGTCGGCTATGCGGCCGGAATAAAAGGCGGCGGGGCCTTCTTCGGCCACGGCGGCGAGGGTTGCAGCATAGGCCGGGTTGGTGCGCACAAAGCCCGCGGCCAGCGGTTCTCCGTCCGGATAGAAATAGGCAGCGGTGACCGGATTGTCGTCGAGACGGATGGCGCCGCGCAGGCGAGGCGAGGCGAGGATTTCGGCAAGTTTCGGTGAAACCTTGAAGCCGTCCTCGGCGAGGCGGATGGCCGGCTCGAACAGGGTTTCCCAGTCGGCGCGGCCGGAAGCATCGTGCGCGGCCTTGTAGAGCGCGATCTGCCCCGGCACACCGACGGAGCGGCCGGACTGCCAGGCGGTGACGAAGTCCATCACCTTGCCGTCCTTGAAGAACAGTTCGGGGCTCGCCTCGGCCGGCGCGGTTTCGCGGCCGTCGAAAACCGTGACCGTGTCCCTGGCGCGGTCATAATAGACAAGGAAGGCGCCGCCGCCGATGCCGGAGCTTTCCGGCTCGACGAGCCCGAGGACCGTGTGCACCGCGATGGCAGCATCAATGGCGTTGCCGCCTTCTCGCAGGATTTCGAGACCAGCCTCGACTGCGTAGGGGTTGGCGGCTGCGACCATGCCGCCCTTTGTCCAGGAGAGATCTCCCAGGCTTTCCGGCGCGGTCTCCTGCACATCCTTGGTGGAGGCGGGCGGCGCGGCATCCGGCGCGCAGGCCGAGATCAAAAGAACGAAAGCCAGGCCGGTAAGTTGGCGCATGAGGAAACCCTTTGCTTGGCGGGGCGCCCGCAGGCCCTTAAGACCGGGGCAGACAAATCAGCTGACAAGGCTCTTAACATGGCAAAGCCGGGGTCGCGCAACCTCATTACAGATGTTCCCGGCCTCCGGGTCGGGCAGGCCGAAGATGCCCGGGTGCGCAGCGGCGTGACGGTGATACTGCCGGATGCGTTTGCCGTAGCGGCCGTAGCGGTCGCAGGCGGCGGGCCCGGGACACGCGAAACGGATGTGCTGGCCGGCGGGCGCCTGGTCGGCGGCGCCGATGCGATCTGCCTTGCGGGCGGCAGCGCGTTTGGTCTGGCGGCGGCGGACGGTGTAATGGCTGGGCTGAAAGCGGCGGGGCGCGGGTTTGCGCTGGTGCCCCGGCCAGGTGTGCCGCCCACGCCGATCGTGCCGGCGGCTATTCTTTATGATCTCGCAAATGGCGGCGACAAGGACTGGGGCGAAACCGCGCCTTACGCCGCACTTGGGCGCAAGGCGTTTGATGCGGCAGGGGAAACCTTCCGGCTTGGCCGGGCAGGGGCGGGGCTGGGCGCGCGCGCCGGGCAGGCGCCGGGTGGCACGGGATCGGCCAGCATCGTCGCCTCGGACGGGCTGACGGTGGGCGCGCTTGCGGCGGTCAATAGTTTCGGCGCGGTGCGGATACCGGGCAGCGAGGCGTTCTGGGCCTGGTCCTACGAGATCGGCGGGGAGTTCGGCGGCGCGCGGCCTGACGTGACGATGACGTTTGATGCGGAGGACTGGGGCGCCGCAAAATCCAACCCTGCGCCGCGCGAGAACACGACAATCGCCTGCATTGCCACAGACGCGGCGCTGACGCGGGATGAAGCCGAGCGCGTCGCGCAGATGGCGCTGGCGGGCATGGCGCGGGCGATCCGGCCGGTATTTGCGCCGACGGACGGCGACGTGGTGTTTGTGATCTCCACGGCGTGCCGCGTGATGGACGGGCCAAGGCCGATGCTGCTGGCGCGGATCGGGGAGCTCGCTGCCTCGACGCTGGCGCGCAGCATCGCGCGGGGTGTTTATGAAGCGGAGCGGCAGGGGAACTTTGCATGATCCGTACACTGAAGTGGGGCCTCGCCGCAGCGGCCAGCGCGGCGGTGCTGGTGGGCTGCATGGTGGCGGGACGCGACGCCGATCCGGGTGACTGGCCCGGTATGGTGTCGATCCAGACGGTGTCCGGACGCGACGTGTTCCATGAATGTGGCGGTACCCTGATCACGCCGGACTGGGTGCTGACGGCCGCGCACTGCGCCGAGGACATGCGGATGGAGGCGTCCGGCCGGGCGGCGCAGTTTGCGCGCGGGCCGGACGGTCAGGTGTCGCGGCAGGGCCTGGTTGCGGTGACCATTGGACTCGGCGATTTGAGGTCGATTCCCACAGGCAGGGTCTATCCGGTCTCGCAGGTCGTGATCCATCCGGGCTACCGGCCGGGGGAGCCGGAGCGGGGGCATGACCTGGCACTTCTGCGCCTCGAGAAACCCGCGGCCTCGCCGGCGATGCCGCTGGCCGGGCTCGGCGCTTCGGCGGGCGGGCTTTACGATCCCTATGCCGATGTCTGGGCGGCCGGCTATGGCCGCAAGGGCGAAGGGGCGCAGGGCGAGGGTGGCACGACCGGCAGTGGCCGCAAGGTGGCGGCCGGGTCTCTGCTACTGCAGGAAGGCTACATCCCGCCGCTGCGCCAGGACGCCTGCGTACAGCGGATACAGGCGGGATTGGAACGCGAAGGCCTGTCGCAGGCCTATGCGGAGGTCGTGTTGGACCCGGTCACCCAGCTATGCGCCGGAAACGGCGGCACGGATGCCTGCCAGGGCGACAGCGGCGGCCCGCTGGTGCTACGCACGGCCAGCGGGCCGGTTCAGGTTGGCGTCATCAGCTGGGGCCTCGGCTGCGCGCGGCCGGAGAACCCGGGCGTCTACATGCGTGTCTCGGCCTATGCTGGCTGGATCGGCGGGATCACGGGACTTTCGCCGCCGGAGCCGGAAACGGTGATCGATCCACTACCGGAAATATCGCCGGAGACGCCAGAGGAAGACGCTTCGGCCGAAAGCCCCGAATTGCCAGCTTATCCGGCCGTACCGGCCACTGAAACCGTTGCAGAACCGGTCGCAGAAACACCCGGCTGAAGGGCCCGGTTTTTGAGACTTGCAAGCCCGCAGGCGCACCTGTATGTGTCCGCTCCTTGCAGTGGACAGGCACCCGTAGCTCAGCTGGATAGAGCACCAGACTACGAATCTGGGGGTCAGGAGTTCGAATCTCTTCGGGTGCACCATTAAATCAAGGACTTACGAGCCTTGGGGGTCAGCAAAAAACACCAGAAATTGCACTTGGTCCCAGTGGGGTCCCAACTGACAGGGTGTTTCGCGGCGTTTCGCCGCGTAGTGTTGCGAGAACCAGATAATGCCGCCGTCGGGTGCCAGTTGGTTGACCGCTTCCGTTGACGTGAAGCTCTTCCGTTTCAGCTTGAGTTTCACGCGAGCGGAAAGCCGCTGAATTCTGCCTACGAGGGTCCCCCTTAAAGGATCCAGCGGATCATTTGAAGTCTCGCAAAAACTTGAACCGTCGAGCGGCAGTTATCCGCCCGTGGGCAGTCACAGAGCGGTTCTCGGCATCAGGCAATTCATCGCCGATTGTGTTGAAAAAGTCCGCTGGCTAACGGGCGGCGACGTGCGGCCGCGATGAGGCTTTTCGGCTCCTCACGCTGGAACCGGAGCCAGTTTGGCGAGTTTGCGAAGGTTCTGAGCTGTAGCGGCGAGATGGAACTCGTCGCGGGCGCCGTTTGGACCCCTCAGGCGGAGTTTTGTCATTCCGAGGATTCGCTTGAGATGCGCGAACAACATCTCGACCTTCTTTCGCTTGCGTCGGGATTGGACATAGGCCTCGGTCTTCGCGATGTCCCGGGCGACGTCACGCGACGCTTCGTGGATGGATCGGCTGATCTTGCGATGTGGCTGGCCCGGGCAGCACCTGTCTTTCAGGGGGCAGATGTCGCAGTCGGCTTTCCTGGCGCGGTAAAGTCTCTGACCATCCTTGGTCACGCCCGAGCGCTGGGTTTTGTAGGTTCGGTTGAACTGGCGCAGCTGCTTGCCTGCCGGACAGGTATATTGATCCGCTGCCGGATCATACGCAAAGTCCGAGCGTGAGAAGGTCCCGTCGTTGCGCTCACCCTTGTCGAAGACAGGGATGTGCGGCTCGATCCCTTTCTGCTCAACGAGCCATTCCAGCATCGGGCCTGAGCCATATCCGGTGTCGGCGGCAAGACGCCGGGGGTGCAACCCGTGGCGGTCCTCGGTCCTTTCCAGCATGCGCTTGGCCGCTTCGACCTCAGCCTGTCGGATAGCGGTGGTGGCCTCGACATCGACGATGACGCCATGGTCGGTGTCGATCAGGTAGTTGACTTCATAGGCGTAGCAGGCCGGGGCGTTGTGGGCGCTTGTATAGCGAGCTGCCGGATCCGTCTCTGACAGGAACTTCGGCGTCTTCTCACTCGCCGCCCCGAAAGCCGCATCATCGAGAACCGCGAGATACTCGTCTATCGCACGGCTGGTCTTGTCAGCCGCGAGGCCGTCTTCGCCTTTCGGTCCCTTGCGGCGATCCGCGTCGGCCTGGATCAGACTGCCATCGACGGCGAAGGCCTCGCCGCCAACCAGGCCCGCAGACAGGCAGAGGCGGAGGACCTGATCGAACAGCTTGCGGAAGATGTCGCTCTCCCGGAACCGGCCATGGCGGTTCTTGGAGAAGGTCGAATGATCCGGCACGGCGCCTTCCAGCCCGAGCCGGCAGAACCAGCGATAGGCCAGGTTGAGATGAACCTCATCGCACAGGCGGCGTTCAGACCGCATGCCGAAACAGTAGCCGGCGACCAGCATGCGGATCATCAACTCGGGACAGATCGAAGGCCGGCCCGCCGCGCTGTAGTAAGGGGCTAGTTCCGCGCGCACCTCGGAGAAATCGATCAGCTGGTCGATCCTGCGCAACAAGTGATCAGCCGGGACATGCGCCTCAAGACTGAACTCGTAGAACAGCGCGCCCTGACCTGATCGCCGCTCA
>WGNP01000024.1 GCA_016124495.1 Hyphomonas sp.
CCTCGGACCCGGGAGCAACCGACAGGACCGCGCTCTGCGCCGTCGCCGGCTGACCGTTAAGCGTGTCAGACGAAAACGCGTTAACGACACCCAACCCTCCCGTCAGGCCGTTAACGCCGGTTACCACGTCATCAACCGCAACCAGTGCAGGTAAGACAGCGTCCTGATCAACAGCCAGGTTATTGGAGAGGTCTTGATCAAATACACCTGGCGGCGCTTCCACAGAGGCCGAGTTCACAGCAGGTTCTGCAGGAGATGCCGGCCCCGCCGATATCAAAGCCAGCGCAGCAGAAGCTGCCCAGAAATATCTCTTGCCAGAGCTGCAGGTCGGCTTTCGCTTCATAATGGCGACCGACAGAAGTTGTCATAGCTACGCCAGCTGGCAACCTCGTCACAGCCGGGAGGCTTGAAAGATGGGCAAGACAGCATGAGGGTAAAAGCCAGCTGAGACAGGCTGGCACTTTACCGCGCTTGGATAAAAACTTTGCATAAACTGGAATCAAATTCGCACAGCGATCTTAATCTTCTGGCAGCATTTCAAATAATGCTAATGTCTTTGTACTGATCAATGTTCAAATTGTCAGTTCATCAAACCGGAGGAGGCACAGGGAGCGCCTCGGCCTGCGCCATAAAGGTTTGCAAAGCAGCGCCCGAAAGATCGGGTGGATAGTCCTGCTTTTCGAGATGCGCTCCACCAGAACGCCTGTCCGGTCCCGGGCGCTTGCTGAGTAACGAGTAATCAACGAATCCCGGGTAATGCTTCGTTCCCTGACTAAGGAGGCGACAGAATTGCGCCCTACACACAAACTGCTCGGCCAAGTGAAACGGCTTGGGGCTTTCACCCGCGACATCCGTGGCATGACCGCGGTCTGGTTTGGCCTGTCCATCCTGCCGGTCGCACTGCTGGTGTTCGGCGGAATCGACATGGCGCGGGCGTCCTCGGAAAAGGTCCTTCTTCAAAACGCCCTTGATTCGGCGGTACTTATGGCGGCCCGCTCGGGACAGCTGGGCAACGAGCAGCTTGACGCCATGGGCGACGCCGCACTTCAGGCACAGCTCCAGGTATCCGGAGGCGCCTCCAGCACGGTCACCTCGACTTTCAGCAACGGAGACAACGATTCCGTGAACGGGGTTGCGAAGGCCAAGGTCGGGACGCTGGGTCTTGGTCTGATAAACGTCGACTACCTGAACATTGAGGTCTCCACGGAAGTCCGGCGGGGGCTGGACGAGTCGATTGAGCTGGCGCTTGTTCTCGACACGACCGGGTCGATGTCCGGCGCCCGCCTGACCAGCCTGAAGTCCGCAGCGAACAATCTGGTCAAAGCCCTCACTTCCGACCCGAAAGCTAACGTCAAGATCGCCGTCGTGCCCTTCGCGCAGTATGTGAACACCGGCGTTGCGCGGCGTAACGAACCCTGGATGAGCGTTCCCGCCAACTGGACCCAGAACGTTCCGGGCAGTTGCTGGACCCAGACCAGCAAGACGACCTGTCAATCAAAGCAGGTTGCCTGCGTCAAGTATAACGACGGTGTGGCGTACAACTCGACATGCACCCAGAATTTCAACTGCGTCACGGTCCCGCTGACTCCGCCGATCACCCATTGCTCGGGCCCATCGAAGATAAATCACACCTACCATGGCTGCACAGGCTCTCCGGCCTATCCGAGGAACGTGTCTGACAGCGATCCGGCCCGCCGCTATCCTGGCTACCTCAACGTGACCTGCGGTTCGGTCATCACGCCGCTCACCAGCAACATGACGACCGTGAAGAACGCCATCAATGCGCTGTCGGCGTCGGGCGAGACCTACATCCCCTCCGGCCTCGCCTGGGGCTTTAACGTCATCTCGAGCCCGGTCCCGTTCACAGAGGCGGCGCCCTACGGGGAGGACGGCGTAAACTCAAACCCTCGCAAGGCGATCGTTCTGATGACGGATGGTCAGAACACACAACGCATGAACCATGGTAACGGCATGCATAACGTCAACGCAGTGAGCAACGCAACCGAACCAAATAAATATACAAAAGAGCTTTGTACCAACATCAAGGCGAAAAATATCGACGTCTACACTGTGGCTTTCGAAGTTAAGGACAATACGATCAAGAAAATTCTTGAGGACTGCGCCAGCAGTCCATCACACTACTTCGACGCATCAAATTCCGCTCAGTTGACCAAGGCCTTCGCCGAGATATCCTTCTCGCTGCGATCCCTCTACATCGCCCGGTAGACCATAGCCGCTGAACCTGGCGCTGGCGCGTCAGCCTGCTCGCAGGCCGCCGCCAGCCCCTCGGGCCGTGCCCGGCCCTTCCGGACTGCCGCATCCTCGCCGGAGTAACCGCCGCCGAAATCGGCGGCGGCGGGCCGAGGAAAGCCAAGGCCTCCGGCCGGGGATAGATTTCGCTCGCAATCGCCGACCTGGTCACCGCGCTGACAGCGATGCGCGCCGGCGTCATACCCGAGGCGCGGATATAGCCGGCCTTGGCGCCGCCCACTTCGTCGATCTGGATGAGTGTGTCAGAAGCGTCGTACACGGAGTAGCACGTCACCCTGCCCTCCACCTGCCTCACCCGCTGGCAAGCGCCGTCATACCGGGCAGTGATGTTCGCCGGCGCGGGGGCCGCGAGCGCGGTGTCGCTATGCGACGTGAGCCGGCTCCTCGGGCCGCAGCTCAGCGCGGCAGCGCATCTGCCCGGACTGCGCTGGCGGATGCGGTTTGCAACGCCGCTTCCCCGGTAAACGGATACCGCCGGGAGGGGCGTCCACCCCCATCGCTTACGCTGCTTCCTATTCGATCAGCCGCGTCCCGTCGCCGCCCGGTTGTCCGCCGCTCGGGCCGACCCCGTTCGGGACAGGTACGTCGCTGCTATCATAGTTAGCATTGATAAGGATCCTCGCGGTGTCTTTCGTCTTGATCTGCTTTGCAACAATCACCGTCCAGGCGCTGTCCTCAGCCGCAACCCCCTCGCCGCTGACTTCAAGAAATCCGTTCCGGACATAGATCACCCCCAGGAGCTGCTCCACGATTTTCCCAGGTATGACAATGTTGGGGCTGTTGCCCCCGATGGTCGCCATGACCATGCCCGCATAAGGACCGCTCTTCCGGCCGATCAGGTTCACGGTCGCGGATTTAGAGTTGAACACGGGATCTGAGCCGTGATCGAAGAAGAGGAACACATCCTCGCCGGTCAGGTGGCCAGGCCCCTGCAGCGAGAGGTTCTTCCGGAAGAAATGATCGCCGGGTTCCAGCTTGATGACGGCGTTCGCCTTGACCACGATGGGCTGACAATGGATTCCGGCCGGCAGGGAGTATATTCCGCCCGGGCCATAAACGTCGGGGTTAGCTTGTCCGTTACCTTTGAAGGGGCATCCGTTCAGGCTAGGGAACCTCATGGAGGCGAACGGGTCAGTGATTGCAGCGGCCCCGGTCCCCGGGGCCGGCTTCATCATACCGCCAGTTGCAGTCAGCACCGCCTGGATCTTGCGGCCCGTGATCTGCGAAGGGTTACCGAGAATAATGTCTGCGTTGGAATGCACTCCGCAGTCCGGGGCTTCGACAGCGGACTTATTGTTAATGTCGATCATGCCGCCGGTGACGCCGCTGGAACCGGTCGCAAGGACACAGAGGGGAGTTTTGCCCACGGGCGCTGCGATCGCTTCGCTCCGGAACTTCCACCCGCCCCTGGGAAGGAGATTGGCGAAGAATGAGGGACGGTTGCCGTTCAGGAGCACCCTGATGGCGCTCTGACCGTTCCAGTCTACAATCTCATAAGTGCCCTGATAGGCCGGCGCTTCGCTCCACCCGTCGAACTGGGCCTCTACGAACGAAGCGGTTCGCTCTCTGACGACCGCCGGATCAACGGCCAGGCTCAGATGGTGGGCCCCTTCAAGGGCGCCAGCGTCGGCGATGCTTTGTAAGCGGCTCTCAGAAGCGCTCACGGCGACAAGTTCAGCAGCGCCGATGGACACCAGTACGCAGCAAGGTACGGCCACGGCCGTCAGCTGCGCAATCGAGCCCCGGGTGCCGGACCAGAGCCGCTTTGCCCCCAGGGCGGCGGCCTTCATGATCTTCGCCGGAAAGTCCATTCTCAGGCTCTTTCTTTCTGCGCGGCGTCGCGAAGATCGGCTTCGGCTCTTGAGGCGCGAATAATGAATCGGATCTGATATGAAAGCAGCCGCCAGTTCAGGGGCTTTGTCACGAAAGACGTCGCGCCGAGGCGGAATGCCTTGTCAATGGCGTCTACATCCTCTCTGCCGGTTTGCACGATCACGGCCAGATGCTCGCATCGCGTATGATTACGGACATGAGCCAGGGTATCGAAGCCGTTCAGCACGGGCATTTCCAGATCGAGAAGCATCATGTCGTAATCGCCGGCCTCAAGCAGGTCCAGAGCTTCGCCTCCGTTGGAGGCCACGTCTACTGACACTGTCGGCGATGACAGGTTGACCTGCGCGAACTCCCGCAGAATCGGATCATCGTCAACGAATAGTATTCGCAGATCCTGATTGAGCACATACTCGAAGCCGGCCATAGAAACTTTCCTTGACCCTTTTCGGGTGTTCTACCTTATCCCCGGTCGTTTTGATTTTCGATTAAGAGACCGCCCGAAATCAGGGTCAGTTATTTCATTATGGGGCAATGAGCGCCTGCCCGGGCCCGGCGGAAGCTGGGAATCTTGAGGTGTTTCCCGAGGTCGCGCATTGATGGGCGCTCGGCCTGGAGCAGGGCGACCTCGTTGAAAACGGCGAGAAGTCCATTCTTTCCGCACTGCCCGGAAAGGCGCCTTCCGGACGGTGTCAGGTTGCTGGCAGGGCTGTCCTGCCAACCGGGATAGGCGGCGCACCTGCCCTGATCCCGCCTCCTGGCAGGTCCGCGAATTTGCCCGGGGCGCCGTAGAGGTAGCCCTGGATAAAATGAACGCCGGCTATTCGCACTATCTTGGCCTGCGCCTCGGTTTCCACCCCCTCGGCAACGAGCTTCATCCCCAGCGCCCTGCCGACCCCGATGACAGCCAGAATGATCGCCGCTGAGGCGGTGTCCTGGGCACAATGGGTAACAAAACTCCGGTCAATCTTCAGGGTCGAAAAACGCAGCCGGCGAAGGGCGTGAAGGCTGGTATAGCCGGCGCCGAAATCATCCAGCGCAACCCGAACGCCGAGCGCCTGAAGGCGTTCAAGCGTCTTTTCGGCCAGTTCCTGGTTCAGGACGGCAGTCTCGGTTATTTCGATTTCGAGACGCTCCAGCGGAAAGGCCGTGAGGCGGGCGACATCGGCAATCCGGTCAGGGAAATCACGCTGCTGGAATTCGCTGGCGGATGCATTGACCGAGATGTGGAGATCGTCCCTCGCCAGCGCCTCACGCATCGCCCGTTCCAGGACGAAGTCCGTCAGCTTCGAGATCACGCCATTCGCCTCGAGCGCGGGGATGAACTCATCGGGAGGCCTGAGGCCCCTCTCGGGGCAATTCCAGCTTACCAGAGCCTCCGCCTTGCCGGCGAACTCGCCGTTACGGTCCATGATCGGCTGGTAGCGAAGGCTCAGATGGCCTGCGGCGATTGCCTGAGCAAGGTCGGCGCCGATGTCCTTGCATGCACCGGCGGCCTCTGGCGCGGCTCGGTCCCCGGCGGCTGCCGCCAGGGTCCGGTCAAGGATCTCCGAAATCATCGCGGGATCAATCCCCCGCGTTTCACCTGATCTCGCAGCTATCTCGGCGCTTGAGGCAGCCCTGGCGACCGCTGAGGCACCAAGGCTCAGGCTCATTGACTTAAGGGCGTGGGCAGCCTGCGCGCAGGCTTCAAGGTCGCCCGCCGAAAGCGCGGTCCTGAGGTCCTGGAGCCTGGCTGGCGCATTCGCCGCATAGAGCGCCTCGACCCTGGCGACAAAGTCCGGCCGGCCATTCAGGCTCATGGCGGTCAGCTCAGCCCGAACGGCGGGATCAAACAGCGCCTTGTCCGCCCCGTCATGCGGCGATGGGGCAAGGACGGCAGGTTCAGGCGGCTGGCTGGCGAGATGTCCGCAATATGTATCAAGGGCTTTTGCGATATCGCTTATGGTGAACGGCTTATAGATGACCCCATCCATGCCTGCGCCGCGCCAGGCGTCAGACGCCGAGCCGACGACATGTGCAGTGAGCGCAAGGATCGGTGTGCGCCTCTGGCCCCTGCCAGCCTCATCCTGGCGAATGATGGCCGCGGCTTCGAAGCCGTCCATGACAGGCATGGAGCCGTCCATGAAAACGAGGTCAAAGGCCTCGGTGCGGAGGCGCTCTACAGCCTCGGCACCGTTCTGTGCGACCGACGCAATGACGCCCAGTTCCTGCAGGGCTTCGCAGGCGACTTCCCGATTGAGCTCCGCGTCGTCGACGACCAGAACGCGCGCGCCCGGGAACTGGACAGCAAGGAAGGCAGCGGCGACGGTCTCACGCAGGGCGAGGGGCGCGCCGGCGTGGATCTGGGCTGCCAGGGTCATCACGTCGCAGCGCCGGACTGGCCTTTGCAGGACACAGGCACCGGTGTCTTCATCGCTGTCTGGCGTCCCGATCAGGACGGTTGGCAGGACGGTTGGAATAGGTGCTGTCGGCAAACCCGGCCCCCGGCCCGCCTCCCGGAATGTGGCGGCGAGCCCCGACTGCGAACTGGAAACCGAAATCCCGAAGGCCTGTAGATAGCCGGTCAGGGCCCGCTCGGTCATGTGGCCAACGCCTTCTATGGAGACCGCTCGCTCAGATGAGCCGGCCTTGAAGGACACAGGCTCGCCAGCCGGGCTGAGGGCCGCTTCAAACGCAAACGTTGAACCTTCGCCGATGACGCTCGACAGCCGCCACTCGCCGTTCATGGCGCGCACCAGGCGATCACATATCGTCAGGCCGAGTCCGGTGCCGCCATGTTTTCGGGTTGTGGATGAATCGACCTGGGAAAAGGCCTCGAACAGCGTGGGAAGCTTATCTTCCGGAATACCGCATCCGGTGTCTGTCACACTGAAGAGAACGCTGTCAGGTCCCGCCCGGCCGGGCTCTATGGCAATCAGCACGCCGCCGGTTTCTGTGAACTTGATCGCATTGTTAGCAAGGTTGCTGAGCACCTGGCGCAGTCTGGTGGGGTCAGCCTTCACGGGCGCAATCCGCGGATCCACGAAGACCGCCAGGTCCAGACCCTTCTCCTTCGCACGCTCTGCGAACAGGCTGCCCACGTCCTCGGCAATTTCGGCAAGATCGACCTCAACGGCCTCAAGTTCAAGCTTGCCTGCCTCGACCTTGGAGAAGTCTAGAATGTCATTGATGATTCCCAGAAGGGACTTTCCGGACTTGGCGATGACGTTTGCATAACGGCGCTGGCGCGGTGGCAGGTTGGCGCTCGCCAGCAGTTCGCTGAGCGCGAGGATGCCGTTCATCGGCGTCCTGATTTCGTGGCTCATCATGGCCAGGAACTCTGACTTGGCCGATGTCGCCTCCTCGGCTGCGTTCTTGGCGATCGACAGCTGTGCGGTTCGCTCGGATACCTGCTCTTCCAGGCCCGCCACCTGCGCCGCGATCCGCTCGTCCCTGGCCTTGATACCGCTCATCATCGACTGAAAGCTTGCGACCAGGCCTCCCACCTCTCCGTCGGCGACGATGTCTGCCTTGAGCGCGTAGTCGCCGGACTCCCGGACTGCGATGGTGAAGGCGGCCAGTTCTGTAATCGGGCGGCTGATGCGGCGAGCCATGCGAAGCGCGATGAAGAGCCCCAGCATCAGGGCGACGCCTACCCCTGCCAGGCTGGTCAGAACCGCGCTGAGTATGCGGGCCTTGAGCCCCGGCGTTTCACTGAGCAGGGTGATCTCGCCGACTGTTTCCCCTTCGCTCATTACGGGCGCTGAGACCATCAGCGTGCCGCTGTTGAAAACCGACCATAGTGGGGCCGAAGCCTCTCCGGCGAGATACGGGTCAGAGTTGAGGCGAACACCTGCGCCGGTTTCGGCCAGAACCTCGCCTTCAGCGCTCTCGATCCTTGCGTAGACGATGTTCGGCATCTGGCTGATCGACCGGACCGCCAGGAACACGCCGGCGCTTTCCCCGCGGCGCACGGGGTCTGCAGCAAGGGATCCAATGACACGTGCCGTCTGCAGAAGACGCTCGGTTTCCAGCGCCGTTTGCCGCCGGGCATCGATCCAGCCAGACATCGTCGCTGTTACCACGCCGGTGGCGATGAGAGATATCAACACCAGGCCAAAGAGCTGCTGGCCTATCGAGGAGCCACGAAACAAAGCCATTTGAATGTCTTGCAAGCCCCTCACAGATCAATGGCCATTAAGTTGTATGGTTCTCCATCTAAAACCTGTAATGGTAATATTTCATTGAATTGCACCCCTGAAATTCCTCTGGAAATCAACACATTCCGGAGAGGAAAAGGACGGACGGACGCAGCGATAAGGGTGCACGCAGTGACCCAGCCCCGGCAATTCCGGCCATGAATTTTCAGACTCTCCCGATCAGAGAGGATGACAGATACGCAAGAGCAGATACTGGCCTGGCCAGCCTGTGGTTCAGGCGAGCAGATCATTGCGATGATCCGGGGACGGCGTGAAGACACCAGGCATATGCCGGAGTTTGAGCGAACAGAAAATCGCAAGTTATTTGCCCAAGAACGGGCCTGCAGGCTGGCTGAGCTGGATCGATCAACGTTCCAGTATGAGGGCGATGACGCTGCCATGCGTGAGCGTATGCGGGCCCTCGCTGCCACGCGCTGCCGGTCCGGTAAGCCGGCATCGTCGACAGTTCCTGAGGGCGTAATGGAACCGCAGATCGTCAGTTATCCCCCCTGTCTTCGAGCGCGGCACGCTCGAGCGGATAAGGCTATGGCATGCGGAACGACGCGGAGCCGCCTACCCTGTCGGCTCCGGCCTCATCGATGGTAACCGCGTCACCAGATCCGGACGCTCTGCGAAAGCAGGAAGAGGCGATCCGATCCAGAGCAGGCCGGGCTCGAAATAGCCTAAGCTGATCCCGAGGAGACCAGTTCTGCAAAGAAACTGACCTGCTCCATCTGCTCGAGGCTGGAGACAGCCGTGTTGGCCAGCTTCGGATTGGCAACCACGATTGCCAGCGCCTGCGCCCGGGAGATCGCCACATTCAGGCGGTTCTTTGAGAACAGAAATTCGATGCCCCTCGGACTTTCGGCAGCGTCTGACGTGCACATCGAGAGGATGACGACCGGTGCTTCCTGTCCCTGGAACTTGTCTACGCTGCCTACCCGGGCTCCGGAACCGAGCGCTGCTTTCAGCTTGTTCACCTGATAGTTATACGGCGCAACGAACAGGATATCGCGCAGCGTCATTGTCCGTGGACGGCCGTCTTCACCCGGCCAGACGGGCGTCCCGATGAGTTCGCGGGCGATCTGCCTGATAATCTCTACTTCTTCATCGCTGCCTTGCGTATTGCCCTCATGTTCGACCGGTACGAAGCAGATCCCTGACGCCTTGCGGATGATCGGACCCTTGGGCTGCACAACGTATCCGGACGTGGCCGCATCGGATCCAAGCCGGCCATCATAGACCTGCTCCGAAATCACCCGGCAGACGTCCGGATGCATTCGGTACGTTTTCGGAAGGAACACGCCGAGATCCGCCGGGATCGTTGCCTTCCCTTGCAGCAGGTAATCGAGAACGGACAGTCCGCTTTCCCCCGGGTGCGAGCCCTGGATGGGCTGGGAGAGCTGCATCTGGTCGCCCATCAGGACAATGTTCCTCGTCGCAGCGCTCATACCAATAAGATTTGCGATCGAGACCTGACCTGCTTCGTCTACGAACAGGTAATCAAACTCGCCGCGGACCAGCGGACTGGCAAAGGCCCAGGCCGTCCCCCCAAAGCAAAGCGCCTCGGAGATGGCGAGATCCTTCACACCGGAGATCAGTTCGATGTCCCCACGCTCGGCGAGTTCATCGTCGCCGCCTTGCTGCGCCTTGACGAGCCTTGCTGGGAAACCGTCCGCGGCGACCTGGTCGGCAACGCCGGCGAGGAGGTTGTTGATCGCCTTGTGGCTGTTGGACGCGATCCCGACCTTCTTCCCGTCACGGAGCAGCCGGGCGATGATATGCTTCGCCGTATAGGTCTTGCCAGCGCCGGGCGGCCCCTGGATGCAGAGATAGCTACCATCGAGATGGCGCACGGCTTCGATTACCGACGTCAGCAATGGCTGGTTGGGATCAAGGATATCGCCAGCGGCATTGGCTCTGATGCGAGGACGTGTGCGCAACAGGAAGTCCATGATTGCAGAAGACCCGAAGCCCGACGTGCGAGCTTCGCGGACGACTTCAAGGATGGCCGCCGGGATCGGCTTCGGTCTCACAAATTCATAAGGTACAAGGCTCATGCGAGCCGGCAGGTCCTGCCCGGCGGAAACGCTGATCAAGCCTGTTTCCGGGTTCAATTCCTTGACTTGAACCTCAATCTCTCTTTGATCGAGAACACGGAACGTCGCCGCCTTGCCCCTGAACGGCTGATCGACGTCGAATGTATACTCATGGACCGGGTTGCCCCGTTTCGGCTGCACCGCAGGTGCCGACGTACGCGTCACACCGGCGAGGCAGTCCATGTCGTCAAAAAGCTCAGGCTCCGACCAGCCGAGGCGGTCAAAATACTTCCACCATACCGGCTTGGCCTCGCGCCGGTGAAACTCGAGCGACCAGGCAAGCACCTCCTGCACGGCCCCGAGCGGCGCAGCTGAGTTCTTTTCGGCCTCTGCCAGCAGGGTGTCGCGAAGGTCCGTATACTCACTCGCCTCGGGACTGATCTCGGGTTCGCCCTCCCCTGCCGGGCCCAGAAAAGGGATGCTGTGCGCCGCCTGCTCGCGCCTGAGCCAGTCGGCAAGCTCCTGGGTGCTGTTGCAGTCATCGATGTTATAGTCGCGGATACTCTTCAGGACGGCCGAGGTCTTCCAGGTCTCCCCGTCCGGGTTCTCGCGCCAGGCTTCGTAGACGATAATGCTGTCCGATCCGCTGGCCACATCCGTCGCCCGCTGGCCGCGGTAGATGTGCTCGACATTCTTGATCGAGTATTTCGGCTCACCGATAAGCACGCCGTGACGAACCACCGTGTAGAGATCAACGAACACATGGTTGCGCAAGAGGGTGTCGACCTTGTCTTCGCAGACACCGTGCTGGCCCATCAGCTTACGGAGCGCGGTGATCTCGTAGGCGGCGTAGTGATAGATGTGCATCGACGGATCCGCCTTCCAGCGCGCGTAGACCCATTCGATGAACCCGGTGAACGCCTGCTTCTCGGCGGCCTTGTCATGCGCCCAGAAATCCCTGAACGCGCGGGTTCCGTCCGGTTCAAAATAAGCGCTGCCCCAGAGATACTCGAGGCCGCCCTCGACCCCGGGAAATCCCTCGATGTCGAAGAACACGTCGCCTGCGCTCGCCGGCGGCAGCAGCGCAAGGCCGCGCGGCGCGCCGGGGCCGGGCCCCAGGATCTCGTAGACGGGCTTGTCCTTGCCTTTTGAAGCGATCTGCAGGCGCGCCTGCGCCTTTGCCCGCTGGAAGCTCTCGGCCTTCATGCCGGGGATGTCTTCGAGACCGGACCCCGCGAGCGCCTTCATCGTCGTGATGCCGGCCGCCTCGAGCTTCAGGACCTGGCTGCGCCTCAGGTTGGCAACCTGGGACAGGTGATCGCGTTCGGCGAGGAGGCGCCTGGCGAGATCGCTCCAGTCGCCGTGGGAGCTGCTCTCGGCAGGGTCCGGTGTCGGGGCGTCGTCATCATCATGGAGAGCGAGGAAGCCCGCCTTGAGCGACTGGTAGTAGGCATAATAGCTTGCAACGCTGAGGACGCGCTTCGTGTTGTCTCCGAGCACGACGGCCATGTTCCGGGGCCGCAGGCCCTGCAACACTTCCAGCATCTCCACATAGCAGCTTAGCTGGATCGCAAAATAAGGCTTGAGCTTGCGCGACAGCTTCGTGTCCCAGACCTCGTAATGGAAATCACCCAGCCTCGACGGCCCCGCAACCTTCACCAGGAAATCTGCCTTGCCGGCAAACCGGTCCATCGTCAGGTAGGCCTGCGTGATGACCTCGCGGCCGGCCTGCATCGCCTCGATGGTTTGCGCATGCATGACCTCGGGGCGATTATCCCCGATCGCGCAGATGTCTGCGCCGGCGTCCTGCAATGAGCGCACGAACGCATCCTCATGCGCAAACCCCTTCTTGCGAAGGTGCTTCAGGAGCGCATCCTCCGGATCCATCTGTTCGGCGAGGGTCGGATCATAAAGGCGCTTGCGGTTCATCGCCGACGCAAACGGCGACTCCATGAACGTGATCAGGTCCGAAGGGGAAAACAGGATGCCCTGGTCAGTAAGCTTCAAGGAAATCACTCCTGTTCGGATTGCAGATTTAAAGGACTAACGGGTTCAAGGAGGTTGTCTAATAGCAAATGGGTTCACGCGGTTTCGGCTCGTCTGTGCGGCCTGCTTTCCGAAGGAAGGCCGGCTTGTTGCGCAGGAGATCCACTGCACCTGCGACCGGCGTGAGCGGCGCAGACCAAGCGGGCGATGCGCTACCCCATGGCCCGCAGCTCATCCTGCACGGTTTCCAGCTCCTCCGACATCGCCGCGATTTTCGGCTCAAGCGCTGCGCGCTGCACTTCCAGCTGGTCATTCAGGGAAATCAGTCTCCGGAGCTGGACATCGAGCGCCGAGAAGGCGGCGAAGTAGCGCGCCTCCTCCGGGCTCTGCCCGGACCTCGCCAGCGCCTGCGGGTTCCTGGCCGGGACAAATTTCGGATTTGACTTGTACCGCTTCTCCAGGTCGAGGCGCCACTTGAACAGACGCTCCGTGAGCTGATCCCCGAACCCGGGCACCTGCGAGACCAGTGCGCGGTCGAGATCTGCGGCCGTCTCGATCCCGAACGAGGCAAGCTGCGCGATCCGGCTGGCGCCTATTCCGTGCACGCATCCGGGGCTGATCCGGAACGTGTCGAGATAGGCGAACATCTGCGTCTCCAGCGGCGAGACAGCTGGCCCGCCGCCGCGCGCCTGCGCGTGCTGCAACAGCGCCTTCACCGCCTTCTGCGACCGCTCCATGAAGGACGCGACACTGACAGCCTCCTTGTAGAGATGGTTCGTCAGCCGGGCGATCAGCTCGCGCTGCTCGCCCATCAGTTTCGCAGCGCGCCGCCGGCGCCGGTAGAACAGGGCTTCATTGGTCCAGAGAAACACGGCAATTGCAGGAACAAATCCGAAGAACGCCCAGGGCGTGCCAATAAAACCTGCCACGACGATCGCAAGCAGCGCCGGCAGGCCGACAAACCACCTGAGCCTCGACAGCATCCGGAGACGCAGGGCCCGGTCCGGCGCAAGCGGCGCCCCCTGCCCGCTCCATGAGCCGAGGCGTTTGGTGCGGGCCGCTTCCGCAGTGAGGCGCTGCGCAAGGCCCTCAAGGGCGCCAGGATCAAGCCGGAGGGACGCGATCCGTACCGGCAGGGCGCCGATGAAGGCGGCAATCCCGACCCGCTCGAACGCGCACCAGGGGCACGTTGCAAGACCGCTGCGATAGACATGGGCGCGGCTGTGGCTGCAGGTCTGCAGGCCGCCGGCAAGCGCCGTGAGCGCCGCGGCCCATTCGCGCGCGCTCGGCCGCAGGCCAGCGCCAGGCTGGCTGGCTGGCTGGAACGCCCTGAGGAACAGCGCCCTTATCTCTTCGTTGACCAGCGAAAGCGGCGGCGCGGCCGGCGGAGGACGAAGCAGTGTCGGCGGATCAAGATAAGCGTAGCCGTGCTGGGCAATGGCGCCCGCAATGTCGGTTGGCCCGCCCGGCTTCACCGGCACCCCGGAAAAAGGATGGCGCCCGAGGAACAGGAGCTGGAAGATCAGGACCGCGAGGCCGAACGCGTCATGATCGGGCGTGCGGTCAATGTCGGCCAGGCGCTGCGCCTGGAGCTCGGGCGGGGTATAGGTATCGATGCCCACCGCGCAGCGGTAGATCCGGCCTTCAGCCGCAAACTGCATGCTGTCGCAGTCGATCAGGCGGACCTTACCGTCCCGCCCGACCCGCACCGAGCCATGATTGACATCCCCGACGACGATACCGGCGGCATGCGCCGCCGCGAACGCGATCGCGGTATTGGCGGCGACCCGTACAAGGAAGCCCCAGTCGGTGCCGGGCAGGTGGCGTGCCCGGTCCCGCGGGCTGTAGACTTCGTGGATATCGAACGGCTCGCCGGCCCGGTCCATAATGAACCCGTCTATCCGGCCGTCCTTTCCGCGCAGCAGCGAGCGCGGCCAGGCGGCATGGATCGCCAGCGTTCCGGGCCCGGCGCTGACCATCGCCTCGAGCTTGGCCGCCGCCTCGCCAACAAGCGGCTGGCGGTAGATCTTGGCGACCTCCGCCGGACTGGAGACAAGCGCGTAGACGGCCCCTTCCCCGCCCTCACCGATCTTCTCGCCGAGCGCCGGCCTAGCCTGAAGCGGCATGACTATGCTCATCGGTTGCTGCCGCGCCTTCCGGCGAGGGCTGCGCCGGCAAGAGCCGCGAGGCCAGGATCAGCGACTTATCATCATCCGTACGCGCATTAATCGCCTCGCTCGAAAGATACGCCGACAGCGCCTGCGCCAGCGCCAGATCCTCACCCGGCGCGCCCGAACCCCGCACGGCCGGGAGCATCTCGTTGAAGAACGCCTCCGCCACCGGGCTTCCTGCAGCTTCTCTTATCAGGAGACGTTCAAGCCCGTCACTGAACAGCGCAACCTCGGCGACCCCGTAAGGACGAACGGCGACATGCGCCCGCAGGCGCGCGTCATCATCCGTGAGAAAATAGGTCTCGTTGGCATAGGTGCCGCGCTGCGGCTCGAATACCAGCTCCCATCGCCCGGGCGCCGAGGGCACAACCATCGCGCCGTCGCCGACCTGGACAAAGGCCGACCAGCTCTCGCTCACCAGCGCGCCCATAAGGGTTGTCGCATAGTCGCGCGCCGGGTTTTTCTCCGTGAACGCCTTCAGCGTCACGGCCAGCCCGGCGAAGGAGAGGAAGTCGGCCAGGTCTCTCTCGTCGACAAGGCCGCCCGCGTCGCGCAGCCGGTCGCCGGCCACGGTCAGGAAGGCCTCGGCCGCAACCCGCGCGCCCGTTGCCGCCTGGGGCGACGAGCCTGCACCGTCACAGACACAGGCGGCGAGCACATTGCCCCGCGCTGAGCCGATAATGCGGGCAACGGCAAAATCCTCGCACCCCCGCCCGTCGGCTGCGTGACGTGTGCCCGTCACTGCAGCCTTTGCATACCGCCACCCAGGCTTCATGGGTCAGACCTCCGTCCAGCCCGTCGGCGCCGGCAAGGCCACACGCTCGCCGGGCGAGGACTGCGAGACCGCCTTCAGGGAATTTGAAAGCCAGCGGAACAGCTCGGCAAATTTCAGCCCTTCCAGCTTCATTGGCGGGCGCACGGAAATCTTCGCAAGCGTCTCCATGTCCGCGCCTTTGACCCCGACGGCAAAGAGGGCAAAGGCATTTGCCTCCTCGCCTTCGCGGATGCGCTTGGCCGCCGCCGTCCACGAATCTGTCGGCTCGCCGTCCGTGATCAGGAAGATCCAGGGCCGGTAATAGGAAATCCCCGCCTCGCGGTAAGCGCGTTTGCGCCCTTCGAGCTCGTCGAGCGCAAACTTGATCGCGGCGCCCATCGGCGTATCACCGGTGGTCTCGAACGCTTCCGGATAGATCGATTCCGGATTGGCAAAATCCTGGCGCACCTGCACCGGGCCAAAGGTCACCACGCAGAGCTCGACGCGCTTGGCCGCGAGCTTGTCCTGGCAAAGCTCCGCAACCAGAGCGTCATAACCGCGGTTCAGCGCATCAAGCGGCGCGCCGCCCATCGAGCCCGACGTATCCAGCAGGAGCACGCAAGGGCACCGCGGCTCGGGGTTCTCGGCAAAGGCGGTCGAGCGGAACGGGATCTGTTCGAGTTCGAATGGTTCATCTGACATGGCGGCGATCTCCTTCGCGTTAAGTCATCAGGCAGGTTCGAATGCGGCTTTGGAGAAAGCCGAGAGGTGGACGACATGGCCCTCGCTGATCAGTGCGGCCCCGCAGGCCGAAGGGCCGTCCAGCCGAACGTCGTCGCCCATCCCCACGGACGGCGAGACCATCTGGTCGAGACCGGTAACGGCCGCGATGAAGGCTCGGACCGCCTCAGGTGCCGGCAACTCAAACGGCGGCTTCTGGCCAAGCGCGTTCAGGCAATAGCTGCGGACGATCTTTCCGAAGATTGCGCCAAAGGCGCGGGAGCTGCCCGCAACCTCGATGCCTACAGCGCGCCCGTCGATGTAAAACACGGCGCCGACCTGGTGGTCTGCAGGCGCAAAGACCGATGACAGGCTTTCGATCTCGCCGCGGCGCAGGACATAGCTGTCGTGCATGGCGGACGACGCGCTGCGCCTTCCCGTCTCCAGCAAGGCTTCGTGCACATCGTCCCATACGGCACTTTGGCCCGCGTCAAAGTCGCCCAGTGTTTCTGCCCGGCGGGCAAAGCCGCGGATCGGACCGGCCTCGTGAGCCGGGTCCGGTGTCCAGTCGGCGTTCACCTGGCGCGCATCCTTCATCCGGCGCGCGCTCGCCATCCGCTCGGCTTTCCGAAAGCGGCCCTTGGCGAACAGCGCCTCGCCGCTGGAGGAAAACCCTGCCGCCTCATAGCGCCACCGCCCCTGCTCCACGCAGGATACCGGCAGGGTCAGCTTTGCTCCGGCAGGAACAAGGATCGTCGCATTGACGATCCGGTTCTGCTTGGCGCCTTTCAGCTCCTCGCCGTCAAACAGCAGGACCGGCTTGTCCGAGAGGTTGGTCGCCAGCAGGTTGGCTACGATGCCCGCGTCGGAGATTTCCGACACTTCAAGCTGCCCGGCGGCCATCGCCTCATCGAGCAGCAGGTAAGAGCTGTCTGCGCGAAGCCCCCCGGCGGTCAGCGGCACCATGGTCAGGCGCCCGGCATGAACCGGAGCGCCGAGGCCAAGAGATTCAAGACAGGTCTGGATAGCACGCATGGCAGGTCTCCTCTTGCTGAAACCCGGGCAAGCCGAAGGCGTCCGCTCCCGGCAAGAAACCGGGACTGCTGATGCCAATTGCAGGCGCTGGGATGACCGAATCAGCTTATGTGCTAGAATGATCCGGTTAGTAGATGGGTCTACTTTAACGATGCATCGTATATATTGAGGAACCTTAAGGTGTCAAGGACCCCCGTCGAAACCTCGCCAGAATCGCTTGGCTGGTCGGTCACAGCCCGCCTGCGCTTCCTGGAAGAGCGGGCCTGGTGGACCGGCGGCGTAAACCGGCGCGACATCGTCGAGCGCTTCGGAATATCCGAGCAGCAGGCGTCCGGAGACTTTACCCGCTACCAGGAACTCGCCCCCGCGAACCTTTCCTATGACAAGAGCGGGAAAACCTATCGTCCGACACCGGAGTTCAAGCCCATCTTCTTCGAGCCGGACTCTGCCGAAACGCTTGGGCAGTTCCGCCTGATCGCTGAGAATGTCATCGCGTCCGACGCCCTGACCGAAGGCGTGACAGCGGCCATCGCTGGCGCAATATCGCGGCCGGTGGATCCGGAACTCCTGCGCATCGTCCTGCAGGCGATCCGCGAGCGCAGACGCATGTCAGCCTTCTACGTCTCGCTCACCTCGCCCGACGGCAAAGTGCGTACGATCGAGCCGCACGCCATCGTATTCGACGGATTCCGCTGGCACGCACGTGCGTTCGATGTCGAGGCCGGCGGCTGGCGCGACTTCGTTCTCGGCCGTCTCTCGCGCGCCTGCCTGCTTGAGGCGCCCAGCGAGACCACTACAGATGATGACGCCGACTGGCAGCAGATGGTGCAGCTCACCATCGCCGCCAATCCGGGCCTCAGCCCGGCCCAGCGCCGCCTCATCGAACGCGATTACGGCATGTACCGGGGAAAGCTTGTCGTCACGGTCCGCAAGGCGCTGCAGTTCTACACCAAGCTCAGGCTCGGGCTCGATCTGGACGGGAAAGCGCGCTCGCCCGAAGACCAGCATATCGTGCTCGTCGAAGAAAGAGTGCTGTGAACGCTCATATTTCCTCCATTTGATGCTCTGATCGCTCAAACTGGTTCCCGAAAGCTCCCAGACAGGCACTCCGCGGGCGACTTCGCTGACCGTCAGTTATACCGGTGCGGGACACGATCATGGGCGAAGCGGAAGGATGCCAAACTTGCGACTTCTCCATTGCACAGAGAAGAAGGAAGCTTCTTGGTCTGAGCATAAACTCATCTAGGCGGCTGTGTACCAAGTTGCGCGGGCCTTGCCATGCTTTCGCAAGCGGCCTGCCTCTACGGATCCACATCCCTGATGTTGTATCTCGTCGTCGCTTGACCATCCGCCACGAAAGTGACACGAAAAGTGTCAATAGAATGGGGCGCTGACGTGAAAACGTTTCTGGTATGGATTCCGGCGATCATCATCTACGGTCTGTTCCTTGCCTGGCATCAGAACTGGGGTGGCCCGCTTACTCAGATCGAGATCAGCAATATCATGCAACGCCTCGAAGCGAGCGAGGTCGGGACGAGCGCCCGCAACGAACTCCAGACAATGCAAGAATTCCTGGAAGCCGATGACGGGCGGGAATTCTACATGCTCAATCTCGTCCGCGTTGATCCAGGGGAAGTGAAGGGGCCAGATGGCGTCGTGCGTCCCGCCCGTGAAGTGGTCGAGGAGTACACAAAGGTGTTCATGCCATCACTGTTGGCGCGCGGCGGCTACCCTGCCATTGTGGCGCGCAAGCGAGGCGGATACTTCGATGCCTGGGGCGTCGAGGCCGACCCTGGCTGGTCGATCATCGGTTACATGCGCTATCGAAGCCGGCGAGACCTTGCGGAGCTTGTGCTTGATCCGCGTTTCGGGGGCGCTCACGATTTCAAATTTGCTGCCATGCCCAATACGTTTTCATTCCCAACCCAACCGGAGTTGCTGGCTCTACCCAGCCCGCAGATTTGGGTGGCGGCGTTGCTCGGCCTGTTCGCATCATTCGGGCAGATAGCCTGGCTGTTAGCGGGCAGGGGTGCCGGCGCTTGGGCCACCCGTCGCTGACCGCTGTTGGGCGATGACCCGCCTGATCAGCAGGGCAGGCGCGACCGGCAACTTCCGAGCGCGGCAGCCATTGGCAACCCAGACCAGGCTCCGTGAAGCGGGGCCCCATTCGGACGCTCGCTCACAGTGCTCCTGGTGCATTTGCCAGGCGCCCAATAAATGATGTGACCTCAATCCGCCGGCAGCCTAAGCTCGTTCGAACAGCGCTTCACAGCCAGTACCTGAAAGGACGGCGTCAACGCGGCCCTGGTCAGCGGGCGTCAGCGCCGAATGGGCCTCGCGCAGCCACCGCAGGCACTTGGCCTGGTAGACGAAGGGGGCCTGCCTCCAGGGCTGGCCATCGATTTCACAAATGACCTGCTCCGCACCGCGCGCCACTGCGTCTGCATTGGCCAGCATGAACGGCGCATAGACCCGACCAATCTCAGTCAGGAGGGCGCGAAGGGTCTCGGACGGTTCTTCAAAGTCGATCCAGTCGTCTTCGCTGACATCGAGGCCGCTCAGATCTTCACACTGCTCCGTCCAGGCATAGGCGCGCGGCGAGACGTCATGGGCGACCGCAGCCGGCGTAGGATCGGTTATCACCAGCATGGTCATTTGTCCGTAACAGGCGAAATCGCCTGCGCCGGGGCGGTGACCGAGCAGGAAAGGCTGATTTTGTATGTGGGCATCAAAGACCTCCAGGAACCGGCGCCAGCTCGCTTCGATCACCGGCCCGGTCACCTCGTTCGAGCCGACAACACCGATACGAGAAATCTGGCGCGCGGCGAAAGCTGCGGCCGCCTCCGCGCCCCGATCAGGCGCCATCTGCATGGCTTTGGTATAAGGAAGATAGGCGCTGGCATGCTCCGTGTCGGGAGCATAAGACCAGCGGTAATGGAACATGCACTTGCTGAGCCACTCGTCGCCATAATCCTCTATCAAAAGGTCAATGAGCCGAAGTGCGGTGTCAGCCGGCCGCAGCATCCGCTGCGGATAGATCTCGTCGAGGAAAGTCAGGATCGGCGTCGAGTCCGACTGCACCTGAGTGAGCGCGCCATCTGCATCCGGCGCTACGAAGTAGGGAACGAGAGGCAAGGGCCGCTCCGGGAGGGCGTTGGCCTCTTTGCTGCCGGCCACTACAAACCGAAACGGCAGACGTCGAAACCGCGCCGCTGCACGGAGTTTCCGCGTGTAGGGAGACGCGCCGACACCGACAACCCTGAAATCTCTATCTTCCGGCATTGAAATTTATCCTGAGCTTGCAGCCGATTTATAAGGCGACCTTGGATTTGACGGAACTCTGACTGCTGTCGGCTGGCGCGCCAGCACAAGCAACAGGTGGGCAACGACCACCTCGATGCCAACTCCCCGGCCACCGACAGAATCTTGCGCAAAGTGTTGTCCGCCGGTTCACCCTCGAACCAGCTGCGCCAAACCATTACTCATGGCGGCTTCCGGCGGATTGTGTTGAAAACGTCGAAGCTTGCAACTTCATTGCGAATTTTAAATAATACAACCGAACGATTGCAATGACAGACGCATTCCGCATACGGACGGAAGTGTAGACTTCCCAGGCTTTTGGGACTTTTTCAACACAATCGGCGATCTCCGGACTGAAAAACCAAGGAGGCCCGAGCGGCAGGTCTTGAACAGCGCTTCCGGACGTCACAATATGGTTTAGAGCCTGAGGACGACCTGAAGCTTTCTTTTTCGTCGTTGCGGATTCCGGTGCCCCTGCAAAAGGGTGCCGGTAAGCTTCGAGCACAGGAGGATATCATGTTGTTGGACAGGCGGCTTTTGCTTCTGGGAAGTGGGTTTATCGGATTGGCCGGGTGCGCGACCGCGAATGCTGGCGATCGACACTCCGCCCGGCCTTCGCATGAGACGAAGGCTATAGAACTGACATTTCTGCGTTCTGTTGATCCGGATCCAGAACGCGCGGCCCAGTTCATCAAGACGAACTGGTTTGCAATGGATGCAGTCGCTCAGTCGCGAGGTCTCATGACTTTCTTCAACTTGCACGTCGATCCAGCACGCAATGAGGATTGGAATCTGGCGGTTCAGGTAGGTTATCCAAATGAGCACGGGTTTGATTCAATCCGAACTGAGTGGGCCGAGATTGTTGCTGCGCACAAGACGGTACTGATCGATGGGAAGCGCTTAGTGGAACTGGCCACCATCGTGGGTACTCGACGACTTCTTCCAGCGTAGTCGCGCTATCGCAATGACTGTTTGCGGTGTGAACGCCTCAGTCATCTTTAAGCCCAGGAAACGTCCGTTGACGGCGATCTCCGTCCGGGTAGCGACCCAAGAGCCCGATGGCAGGATTGAGTTTAGCCTGCCTCTGGCGATCGCGACCGAGCTGTGCGGTCATGCTCAGACGTTCAGGTCACTCGCCTTGCTCAGCCGGTTGCCGAGGGCCCGGTGGCAAGCGCCCTGGAAAGCGCATAGCCTGAAATACGCAAGACCGGCGTCCCGCTGTGGTTCAGTCCTTTTGAAAGTATGCGTTTTTGTACTCCGGAGGTTGACTAAAAATGCCACTTCGAAACGTCCGGCGGTAGCGTGGTGTAAATTCGGCCCGAGGAAGGTCCTCGGGCGGGAACACATTTTCCATGCATCGCCGCTGAAAACCACGCACAACTGAGCTGCATGGATGGGTAGCCATCTACGGACCGGAGAATATCCCCGTTTGATCAGATGCTTAGTTTGAGGAAGTGGCGGAGAGACAGTCCGGCGAAGTTTAGATTTTACAGCCTTAGTGCGCTGTAAAATAACGACTTTT
Source organism: Hyphomonas sp. (assembly GCA_016124495.1). Taxonomy (GTDB): domain Bacteria; phylum Pseudomonadota; class Alphaproteobacteria; order Caulobacterales; family Hyphomonadaceae; genus Hyphomonas. Next base: position 21,810 of record WGNP01000024.1, read on the forward strand.
AAATTTCTTGTGTAGCAGATTGTGCAGCAAATTGTGCAGCAAACCTCAAGGCGCATTCTCAAACTCAACCACGAATTACGCGTGACTATCCGGTATCCAGATTTCGCAATCTGGAACGGGCCACGACCCGATTGCGCCTTCGAGCGCAGCAGTGCACCGCCCAAGCGCCGTTACGCAGGACATCTTCGAGAGCAAATAATGCGCCTTCCTGCCCACCGGCCCCACCCCTCCCCAGATCACGCAAAGGGCTTATGATCTCGACCATTCCGTGCTTCGCGATCAAGTTGCCGCAAATGATGCCATCGACTTTTTGGATAGATCGCTAAGCCAGAGATGCGGTGCTGGCCCGCTCTCGCGGTAATAGTGGAAATTTCTGCCCTCCCAGTGTCAATTCTCAACGGCAATCAACAGACAGTAGTCCGAAACGCTCGGCTCGGCCTTGCGGCGACCATCGCCGCAGCCCTCGGGCAGTTTCTCATCGGCAGGCGGCAGCCCTGCACATTTGCACCATTCGAAGATGTGACGCCTGCTAACCATGACTTGGTCGAGCAGGTCGCGGGCAGGCTCGCTGAAGCGTTTGATCGGAAACTCGACGAGGGCGTCGCAGATCGCGTCCAACTCGGCCGGGGACTCGCAATGGCGCGCTTCAATCGGCAGAAGCTTTGCCTGCGCCAGCATCCACGCGGCGTGGCGGCGGCTAGCGTAGCGATAGCGGTTTCCGCTGAACTCGGAGCAGCCGTGCTTCAGAAGACGCAGGCGCATCAGCGTCATCACCGGGACAGCCAGTGTCTGTACGCGTGCCCAGGCGTCATAGGCATTTCGTGCCGGGGCTGCGGGTTTGTCCGGAGGTTCGAAAGCGCCTGCAAAAAGATTCCAGCCGAGCGCCTCCATGACAGGGTCGCCGGAAATGCCGACACCAAGGCCTTCGAGCATTTCCGGCAGCCCGGAAAGGCGCGAGAACCGCTCCTCTTCCTCGAATGACAACTCGTGTCTCCGCACAGCGGGCTTCCGTATGCTCCCAGAGGTGGAAAGCAGGATTGATGCCAGCCCGGAATCGCTGGACCTTGCATTGCCGGATATCGACCTTTTGGCGGCGTTCCGGGCCGACTGCGTCGCGCGGCTTTTGTGATTCACGCCCGTTTTTTGGCTCTTCGGCGCCCGTTTTTTGGTATCTAGGCGCCCGTTTTTGGGATACTTATCCGGTCGATTCTGTATGGAGGCCGTATGTATCCGCGTTTCATCGAGCCTGGCATCCGCGAGGCGCTCAAGGATACCCGCGTGGTGGCGGTCGCGGGCCCGCGCCAGTCGGGTAAGTCCACGCTGGTGCGCGCGATTGCCGGTGAGGGGGCGACGTTTCTGAGCCTCGATGAAGACGTAACGCGGCGGGCGGCGGCAGATGACCCGACCGGTTTCATCCGCCGCACCAAAGGGCTGACCATCATAGACGAGATCCAGCGCGTGCCGGACCTGATGCTGGCCATAAAGCTGGCCGTGGATGAGGACCCTGCGCCGGGACGGTTCCTGATCACCGGCTCCGCTGATATCCGCACGCTGGCCTCGATCCAGGACTCGCTCGCCGGCCGGATAGAAGTGTTCGAGCTCCTGCCGCTCGCGCAGGACGAGATTGCAGGCCGGCCCTCGCAGTTTATCGCCGAAGTGTTTCAGGGCCGCGTGCCGGACGGCGGCGTGCTCGACCCCGGCGACCTGCCGAAACGGATTGCGGCGGGCGGCTTTCCCGAGGCGCTGGCAAGAGCGGGCGCCGGCCGGCGCCGCAACTGGTTTGGCGCCTATACCCGCGCGCTGATCGAGCAGGACGTTGCCGACATCGCGCAGCTCGACCGGCGCCGCGACCTGCCGCGCCTCGTCGAGCTTCTGGCGCAGCATTGCGGCGAGATGGTCAATCTCACGCAGCTTGGCGCGCAGTTGTCGATGGACCGCAAGACCGTCGACCGGCATGTCGGCGTGCTCGAGCAGATGTTCCTTGTGCGGCGTGTTCGGCCCTGGTTTCGCAATGAGCTGAAGCGGCTCGCCAGGATGCCGAAACTGCATTTTGTGGACTCGGGACTCGCCGCCGCGATGCGCCGTCTCGATCCGGAATCGCTTGGGCCTGACCGCGTCTCGCTCGGGCCGCTGGCCGAGACCTTCGTCTATTCCGAGCTTGCCAAACAGGCTGGCCGGAGCACAGACGGGATTTCGATCCATCACTACCGCGACCATGATGGCGGCGAGATCGACTTCATCCTCGAAAACTGGAACCGGGAGATCGTCGCCATCGAAGTCAAAGCGGGCGCGACTGTAAGGCCAGAAGCGTTTGCGCCAATGCGCAAATTGGCCAGCGCTCTGGGCGACAAGTTTGTCGCTGGTATCGTGCTCTATGATGGCCGCCAGCGATTTCGCTACGGGGATAAGCTATGGGCGGCGCCGATCGCGTCGCTGTGGGCTTGAGGGCAGAGTTGTCGAGGGCTGGTGCATGGAGTGGTTGGCACTTGTACCCTCCAGGATCCAGCTGCCCAGCCCGACGCTGGGCGGTTTTCAGCTGAGACCATCGTCGAGACGATAGAGCTGGGTGCGTGGAATGACGAACTTGCGGAAGGGCGCGCAGCGTTGAGTGCAGCTCTCCGGCACTGGCTCGCCTTGCCGAGGCTCTATCGACGGGCTGGCAACAAGCTCGAACCCATCCGCTTGCCAGCCGCTCGGGGAGCAGCGACTGTTTGCTGCCGGCGATCTCCAGCCTCGCGGCGGTGAGGCAGGCGAATGACAGGATTGAGGCGACCCTGCCAGACCCGGAAATCGATCATCGGAGCCCTGTCCCTTTCGAGACGGTCAAGATTTCGGCGCTTGCGTGCCGACCCGGCGCGCTGGCTGAAGATCCGCACGGCAACGTGCCTCGCCCCACGTTGCTGTTGGGCTCTTGACATGCGCCACATTATGTTGTGTATACACAATATATCGTTGTCGCAATGGCCCATAAAGTGGTTACATACAACAGACTTTCAGTGTTTCGCGCGGAGCGGCGTATGAGCCGCAAGGAGTTGGCCGAGGCCGTCGGGGTGAACCCGCAGACCATCGGCTACCTCGAACGCGGCGACTACGCCCCCTCGGTCGAGCTCGCGCTGAAGATCGCCGCAGTTTTCTCGGCCCCGGTCGAAGCGCTTTTTTCGCTCGAACCGTTCCCGCCCCTGGCGCGCACCCTCACTAAGCAAGGAGACTCGTAATGTTCGTCCGTTCTGCAAAGCGGCCCTTTGGCCGTTCTTTGTCGCCTGCAACGGCGCGCTGATTGGTGATCGCGCTTTATGCGCTCTATCCGATCGGCTGTGTGCTGCAGCTCATCGCCGACGAGACGGCGACGGGCGCCGCGCTACGGATTGCAGGCCTCAGTCTGGTCGTGGCGGCGTTTGCCGCCTTCGCCGTGCTTGCGGGATCGAGTCTGCAGCGTCAGACGCAAGAGCCGGAAACCGTGCTCGATGAGCGCGAATTGGCCGACCGCAATCGCGCGGCGTATCAAGCCCATTCCGTGTTCGCTGGCATCGTGTTGCTCAGCTTGATCTATCTGATGCTGCGGCAGGATCTGTCCGACAACCGCAACCTCGACCTTTGGACGCCTGCGACGGGCGACCATTGGAACGCAATTTTCTGGGGCGCGGTGATGCTGGCGATGACGTTGCCTGCTGCGTTCCTCGCGTTCAGAAAATTCCACCCGGATGAAGACATAGAGCAGTGACCGCTCTCGACGATAAATCGCCTCCTGAGGACGCCTTCTTGAAAGGCAGCGGCAGCGTCGAGAGCAGTCATTCGGCGGTCGAAAGAAAAGTGAAGCCATTTGCATGTCATCATGAGCGAGGGATGCGAGCGGACCATCACCGGCACGGCCTGTTCCGATAGGGGCGATACATGAACACTATGCTGCCGACTTCATGGATGCCGCGCCCAGCCGGCCTGCTTCCGTCCGATCCGACGCGCTACGGCGGCCCGGCCATCGCGTACTGGATTGCGACCATCCTTCTCGTCGTGATCACGGCACGAAGTCTGGTCCATCTGTTCTCGCCCGATGGCGGGGCCCATAGCATCGCAACGATCGACACGAGCGTTGCTGGCGGCGACAACATCATCGCGCTTTTCGGCCAGTGGGGAGCGAGCCAACTGCTGCTAGTGGGAGCACTCTGGGTTTTGCTTCTTCGGTACCGCGGGCTCGTACCGTTCATCCTGTGTGTACTGTTGGTGGAACCTTTTTTGCGCGCCATCTCGGGCAATCTCAAACCCATCGTGACGCTGGGAACCGCGCCGGGAGCGGCGCTCAACTGGTTCGCCGTTCCGGTGGTGGCCGTAGCACTCTATCTCGCGCTCTGCACCGCTGAGGAGAGAATGTCTGGGCATCGCGGCGCCAACAAATGACCCTTTTTAGGCGATCTCCTGCTTAAGCCGCTCCGCCGATCTATAGCCGCATTCGCTCCTGATCTGTCGTTGACAAAAGCTCCTGCAAGGCTTCGCCGCGAGCACATTTCCGGGCTGCGTGCGGCCTGCGCTCGCTGGAATATCCGTGGTCAGAGCACTCAACGAGACCCCAGGAAGTTCCGTCACCAGAGATAATCTCAGAGGGTGTAAACAGGCAAACGCACCGCTTTATTTCCTAAAACCCAGCGGCGGAAGATCGCTCTTTAGCCACGGAGTTTTCCTTGCCGCAAAAGCCGCCGGTCACGGCCCTGGGACCACATCCCAGCGCGCCCAAACCATGCCCCTGACTGAGGACAACTGCGGCGACATCGGCGCAAGATTGCACGCCCGAA
>WGNP01000025.1 GCA_016124495.1 Hyphomonas sp.
CGTCCCCATCGCCTCCAGCGCCGCGGCGCAGGCACGGTCTTTCGTCACCTCGCGCTGGCGCCGGAACAACCGGTCCCAACGGTCATGCTCGGCCGCGCTGTAGGTGTCCCAAGCCTGGTCGACCGTGAAATCGGCCGCGCGAGGGGCGCCGGAATAGCGGTTCTTTGCAAAGACGGTGTCCATGCGCGCCAGTATAGGCCGGATGGCAGATTAGTTCCAGATGTAACTAAATCAGGCGCCCGCCAGCAACCGCGCGGCTGTCGACAATCTCGGTCAGCGTCACACCCAGTTCGCCGTCCGCCACGACCAGCTTGCCGCGCGCGATCAGGCGGCCGGAGATATAGATGTCGACCGGCTCGCCAGTCTGCTTTTCCATGGTCAGCACTTCGCCGGGCGACAGCGCCATCAGCTCTTCCATCGTCAGGCGCACTTCGCCCAGCACGACTTCGACGCGCACAGGCACATCCATCAGCATGCGGTGGAAGGCGGGGTTCGTCGGTTCGGTCATTCCGGGCCTCGTCCTGTCTCGGCAAACAGGTCGCCCTGTCCGCCGGCAATGCGCGCCGCGGCGCCGTCAATGAGGCTGCGCAGGCGCGCCTCGGTTGTCGCATGATACTGCGTCGATGAAATGAGGCGCATTACCTCGGCAATCTCATCGAGCGCGTGCGCCAGCTCGGCGGTCACGGCTGCCAGCCGTTCGCTCTCGATCTCGGTTCTGAGCTTGGCGACTTCCGCCAGCGTCTCGGCGCGTACCTGCGCGATCAGACCGGCGATCTCCTCGCCGGTGAAACTCACCCGCGCAGGAGCCGTCGCAACTTTCTCCGGCTGCGGGCCGAAGTCGGCGCGAAAATCGAACGCGGAGACAGATTTGACGGCCCGCGTGGTCATTCGATCAGCTCGTCATCGCGCAAGGCCTTACCGGTATGGATCTCGCCCCGGCCAATCAACTGGCGGGCGAGTTCCACGAGTTCGGCGCGGGCCGCCTCCACGTCGCTGCGGCGGACCGGACCAAGCGCAGCGATCTCCTCTCGCAGCAGGTCGCCGGCGCGGCTGGTGACATTAGCGAAGAAGGCTGCCGCTGTCGTCTCTTTCGCGCCTTTCAGCGCGCAGACGAATGCGGCGCGGTCAGCGGCGGCCAGCAGCGTCTGAATGCCGCCGGCATCCAGCGTGGCAAGGTCATCAAAGGTGAACATCAGGGCACGGACTTTCTCACCCGAACCCGGCTCGGCATTCTCCAGCGCCGCGAGGAACAGCGTTCCCGCGCGCGGATCAAGGCGGTCGAATATGCGGGCAATGCGCTCAATGCCGGCGATTTGCCCATCCCGCGACAGCGCCGAGACGCGGCCCCTGAGGTGTTGTTCAAGACCCGCCATGGCGGAGGGATGCACCTCACCGAGATGCAGCAGCCGCTGCATCGCCTCGATCGAGAGCGAAGGGGGCAGCACGCGAAGGAGTTTCGCCGCAGCTTCGCCTGTCAGCCGCGAGAGGATCAACGCGACGACCTGCGCGCGCTCATGGCGCAGCAGCGAGGCGAGCACGGGGGTGTCGAGCGCCGAGAGCTGCGACCAGACGCCGGCGCAGCTGGTCGCTTTCTGGGCCTGCGTGAAGCGGCGAAGCGCGTCTGCGTCCGCCGACGGATCATCGGCGAGCCGGTCCATGGCGGCGCTCAGGGCTTCGGATTCCTCCGGTCCAAGCTGCGCCCAGATCGGCGCGGCGTCCGGCCCGAGGGCGCGCATCAGACGCGCCGAGCGGGCAAGGCCGGGCGCGAGTGCGCGGGAAGGCATCGCCAGCGCGCTCATGCCGGATCCTCCTTGGCATTCATCCATCCACGCACGACCGTAGCTGCCCGCGCCGGATCGCGCCGGGCCATATCGAGGGCCGCATCCGCAGATGGGGGAGCGGGCGCCAAAGGCCGCACCCCGCGCGGCGCCTCGCGCGGGCGCTCATCGCGTTGCGGCGCGGCCATGATCTGCGGGGCTGGCACCGGGACAGGCGCAGATGGTCCGGCCAGCATGGCCAGCGCGCCGCCGATAAGCACGAGTGCTGCGAGACCTGCAAGTTCAGCCCAGGCGGCGCCGTCCGGGCGCCCGGGAAGGCCTTCGGCAAAAGCGATGGTTTCGATGATGAGTTTATCGCCGCGCTCGGGAACGATTCCGGCGGCGATAGGCGCGATGCGCTGAAGCTCCGGGAGCCGCGCCGAGGCACGCGCGTCCAAAAGGAGAAGAACGGTGCGTCCGCCTTCGGGGTTGTAGGTGACACTGAGGCGCGAAAGGCCGGGGCCGGCGACCGGGGAAAGAATGTCCGCCAGGGCGGCTTCGGCGGGGCTGGCGGAGACGGGTGCCCCTGGCCCGGTCAACAAGGCAGCGCCTCGCCAGCACAGGAGGCCGAGCGCCAGCGCGCAGGCGAGCATGGCCAGCGGGCGGATCCGCCCTCGGGCCGGGGTTGCCGTGCTGCCTCCAAACGCCATACAGCCCTCCGGGACCGGCCACAGGGCCGGCAGATTTCCGGAAAGCTAGAAGGCCCGCCTTAAGGCAGGTTTAACAAGGCGAACGCAGCGTTAACGCCGGTACTGCTGGAGACGGGTCGTCCGCAGGCCTTTCGAGCCGTGGCGGGCGTAAAGGCGCTCCCAGGCGTCATATTCCTCGTCAGTGAGGCTGTAGCGTTCGCAAGCGCTTTCGCGGGTCAGGAGGCCGCCCTGGACGGCGGCAACCACTTCCGCCTTGCGGCGGGTGACCCAGCGGGAAATGCCGGGCGACGGCAAATCGGCGAGAGTGAGGGTCTGGCCATCCGGGCCCTTGACGCTCATCGGGCGGGCATTCTGCATGTTCATGTTCAAAACTACTTCACGGTCCTGTGCGTTTCACCCCGCTTCTGCGGGGGCATGAAACAGACCCTACACCAGGCGGTTTAAGCCCGGCCTTGACTTGGAAGATGAGTTTGGACGCCCCCGTTAGGAGGATGTTTGGAAACCTGTTCCGCGCCGGGACAATCCGGCCGAATGGGCCCAAAAGGCGCCGGGACGCAGATGTATTTGGCAGATTTTGAAAAGGTTCAGGCCGATCAACCGCTCACCCCCGCCTTCGCGGGAATGAACAGATGTCCTAGGCCAGCGTCTTCAGCAGCTCCAGGCTGTTGTTTTCACGGATCTGCGCGCAGTGGCGGCGCAGCATCGTCAGGAACATGTCATCGCCGCGCTCGGTCTGTTTCACCAGCATGGCGGCGGCGAAGGCGACCGAGACCCCGTAGAAGGCAAACCAGCGATAGTGCGTGCAGAGATCATCAAAGCTGTAGCTGGTGACCCCTTCGGCCTTCAGGCAGTCGTGATAGTGGCGCAGCAGGGCCATTTCGTGTTTCGGGCGGTCCTCTCGGGTCAGGCCTGCGCCGATGAAATAGGACACGTCATTGGCAGGCGCGCCCTTACCGGCAGTCTGCCAGTCAACAACCGCCAGCGGCTTCCTGGCGCCGGGCCTGCCGAACAGCATGTTGTCGAGCCGGTAGTCCGAATGGGTAAGGGCGAACGGCCCCTGATAGGCCTCGCCCCATTTAGGCAGGCTGGCGGCGTAGGCGTCGCCGACCTCAACCAGATCGGCGTTGAGTTTCCCGGCATAGCGCTCCTTGAATCCGGTCCAGAGGCCCGCGACCATTTCCGCACTGAGCCCCGGCGGCGGCGCCTTGGCCGAGCCCTGCAGCCAGTCATGCTCGTCCAGCATGGGGTCCTGCCAGTGCGAGGCGTGGATCACGGCGGCGGCTTCCATGGCGAGGCGCGCGTCTTCGACGCCGCAGCCTTTCAGCTGGTCGCCCTGCTCGGAGGGCGACATGTCCTCCATGATCAGGGCAAAACGGTTAGATTCCGGATCGTAGTCCGTATACAGCGCATCCGGCGTGATGCGGCCGGCGACTTTCGGAAAGGTGCGATAAAACATCACTTCGCGCTTGTAGTGGTTCAGCAGCTTCGCCGTCATGATACTGGCTTCACTGGCCGAGGGGAACTTGCCCACCAGCGTCTTCGGCGCGTTCGGGCCGGCATGCGCATAGTCGAACACGAAGCGCACGTTCTCGCCGATCTGGCCGGTGCCGATCGACTTGGCGGTGAAGCTGCGCACCTCAGCGTCAATGCCGATTTCGGCAAACAGCGTGTTGAACCAGTCCGCTTTCAGTTCGAGCGGATGGGTATCGAGTCCGGGACGGGTCATGAGGTGGCTTCTTCGGTTTCTGGTTTTGTGGCGAAGCGTCCGCCGGTAAGGCGGCGCAGCTGACCGAGGCGTTCCTCGGCGCGGCGAAGGCCCTTGTCGAGCGCGGCCATGGTGAGGGCAAAGTCGCCACTGGTTTCTTTGCGCCAGGCGCGTTCGGCCTGCGCAATGACGATTGCGATGGCGATGCGTTTGAGGCTGGCGGGCGCGCCGGCGTCATTGTCTAGGCCAGCAGACGCGAGCGCCCAGGCGGCGCTGGCATGGCGATGATTTGGAAGGCGCACGAGATGGAACAGAGAAGATTCGCGAAACTTCGTGATCTCGCGGATGCCTGCGCGATAAGCTTCCATGGCCTCGAAGCGCAGCATGATGACGTCAAACAGGCGCTCGCGCGCGGAAGTCTCATCCGGCACCCCTTCGGCCGACATCGCCTTGTCGAAATGCGCATCCATCGCTTCGACGAGATCTTCGCGCGCGGCGACTCCGTGAAAGTCCGACAGGGTCAGCTTCGCTTTGGCCGCGATGTCCGCCAGCGGAATATCTGACCAGGCCCGCGTCGCCGACAGCTCCAGGGCCGCTTTCAGCCCCTTCTCGATGATCTTTTCAGCAGCCGCCAAGGCGGGCCTCCCGGGGTTTCAGTCTGCCTCTTTTGACAGCTGCCGGTCGCGGGCGGCGGCAGCGCGCAGGGCGTCTCTCAGCAACCGGGGCATCCCACCCGTGTCCATGAGGATGTCAAGGGCCGCCTGGGTGGTGCCGCCGGGGGAAGTGACGGCGCGGCGAAGGCTTTCAGGATCGTCGGCGCTGGCCGCCATCAAAGCGGCGGCGCCTTCGATGGTGCGGCGGGCGAGGCGCTGGGCAAGCGCCCTGGGCAGGCCTTCGGACTCGCCGGCCTGCGCCATCGTTTCGGCAAGAAGGAACAGATAGGCCGGGCCACTGCCGGAGAGCGCGGTGACGGCAGACATCAGCGACTCGTCCACGGAACCATGGACATCGCCGAGCGGGGCGAGCAGTGCGGTGGCGGCATCGAGATCGGCCGCGGCGAGACCGGGCGCGGCCGAGAACACGGTGACGCCCTGCCCGATTGATCCCGGCGTGTTTGGCATCGCGCGGATGACACGGGATGTTTCGAGCCGGCGTGAGAGCTGCGCAATGCGAACACCGGCCATGATCGAGACGGCGAGCGTTTTTGAGCTGACGAAGCCGCGCGCGGTTTCAGCAATACCCGCGAACTGCTGCGGCTTGACCCCGAGAACAAGGATGGCGGCCGGCGCAGGCGGCGGGTTGAGGATGATCTTGCCGTCAGCGGCCCAGGCTGAAACCTCTTCAGACGGGCGCGGCTCGATGACGGCGATCTTGCGTTTGGACTTGCCCTTCAGCCAGCCGCGCACAAGCGCCGCCCCCATGCGGCCGGCCCCGATCAGAACTAGGGTCGGCGGGGCAGCAGCCATCTGTGTCTCAGGCTTCGCCGTGGGTTTCGAACATCACGGCGTCGATAGCTTCGCGGGGCGACTTGCCAGCCCATACAAGAAAATTGAACGCGGGCATGAAACGGTCAGCGGCGCTGACGGCCGCCGCGAGCACGGCGCGGATTTCGCCCTGGCTGACCTCGTCGCGGCCCTCCATCGGGAAGGTGTATCGGTAAATGATCACGCCGTCGTCTGACCAGAAATCGAAATGGCCGACCCAGAGGCGTTCGTTGGCGAGCATCACCAGTTCAGCAATCGCGCTGCGCTTGGCGGCCATCGCCTTCACGTCGAGGGTGAGCGAGAAATGGATCGCGGAAGGTTCCGGACGGTAGGCGAACAGGGCGCCCATGTCGCCCCAGCGGGTTTCGGCGACGACCTGGATAGTGCCTTCCTCGTCGCGCTCAAATGGCCAGTTTGCGGCTTCCAGAACCGCTTCCACGATATCGAGCGGGTCGATGTCGAAGTCCTGACTGTGTTCGAGTTCAAGGCTCATTCGGGCGCCTCCGCATCGGTTTCGTGGATTGGTGCCGGATTCGTGTGACAAATCCACACCCGAACAAACCGGGCCGACCCGGACTTGTCCACCCGCTTCAACAGCGGGCGTTCAGGATTTCGTGGAATTCGCCTGCGCCGCTTCGAGGGCGGCAAGCCGGGCTTCCAGCGTTTCCACCCGGTCCAGCGCCGCCGTGGCGATGGCCTTAAGGGCTTCGACTTCGTCGCGGCCTGCAAGATCCATGTCCGCAATCAAAGCCCTCACGCGGGCCTGTGCCGCGGTCTTGGCTTCCTCACCTGCCGCGCGCGCGGCGCCGAGCGCCCCGGTCATCAGGCTGGCAATGTCATCGAGCAGTGGATTTGTGCCTGCCATGCCGTTACTCCTTCGCGCCGGATGAGGCGTTGCCTAACAGATAGGTGCGCCGGCAGACAGGGAAAAGACGCCGCATGACCGAACTGCTGACGATGATAAGCGTTTACCTCAGCCAGGCCGCGATGACCTTTCCGGAATGGCGCCCGGCGCTGCTGTCCCTTGATTTCGGCTTCGTCGGCCTCGGCGAGTTCCACCTGCGCTGGTACGCGCTCGGCTACATCGCCGGCATCGGCGGGGCCTGGTGGTACGGCTCGCAGCTGCTGAAGCGCGCCTCGCTGTGGAAAAGCGCGCCGCCGCTGTCGCAGGAGGGCCTTGATGACCTGATGTTCTGGATCATCATCGGCATCATCGTCGGCGGGCGGTTTGGCTACGTCCTGTTCTATATGGTACCTTACCAGATGGACGTGCTGGCGGCAGACCCGCTGACCGTACTGCGTATCTGGGACGGCGGCATGGCCTTCCATGGCGGCATTCTCGGGGTGGCGCTGGTGCTCTGGTTCTTCGCGGCCAGGCGGGGCGCAGCGCTGCTGTCGGTCGGCGACATTGCCGGGGTGACAGCGCCGATCGGCATCGGACTCGTGCGGATCGCGAATTTTACCAACGCGGAACTGTATGGCCGCCCGACCAGTGCGCCGATCGGCATGGTGTTTCCAGAGGGCTATGTGCCGGGCTCGACCCCGCCCGCCTTCAACTGGGAGACCGATACCTGGGTGTACAGGGGCGACGAACTTGCCCGCCATCCGAGCCAGCTCTACGAGTCGGTGCTTGAGGGCTGGATCCCCCTGATTGTATTGTCGATTCTGATCTGGAAATTCGGTGCGCTAAAGCGTCCGGGTCTCGTCGCTGGCCTTTTTCTGCTCATGTACGGCGCCGGCCGGTCGATTGCCGAGAACTTCCGGGAGCCCGATTCTTTTGTCAGCGGACTGCCGGAATGGCTGACCATGGGGATGATCCTGTCCGTGCCAATGTGGCTCGGCGGGACATGGTTAATCTGGAACGCCTTGAAACAGCAGGAAAAGCAGGTATAAGAGATGATTAATACGTAGTTATACTGACCAATCGCGCGATCCTGGGGAGGGGTGCGACTGTGAGAGCAGAGAGCCTTTACAGGATGTCGGCGGCGTGCCTTCTGACGCACGAACTCGATTCCACGCTGCGCCAGTCCTGGAACCAGCTCGCTCTGAGCACGAGCTCCTACGCCTCTTTCGACCAGCAGATTTTCATGTGGGCCCACGTGCCGGTCGTTATAGGGATGCTGCTGCTCGCCGAGACGGGCAACCGCGCGGCCATCCGCTACGGCCTCTGTGTGTTCGCAGTCGTGCATGTCGGACTGCACTGGTTCTACCGCAACCAGCCCGTGTATGATTTCAGCTCGGTTGCCTCCTGGGTGCTGATCCTGCTGGCGGGGATCTTCGGCGCCGCTTATCTGGTGCCCGCAAAGGCGCGGTAAGCGCGTTTCGGGATAAAACTCAACCATGACGATTGAAGACCGCCTGGTGCGCCTCATCGAGACGGGCGGCCCGATCCCCCTTTCCACCTTCATGCAGATTGCCCTGCACGATCGGCAGGACGGATACTACGCCACGCGTCCCGGCCTCGGGCGCGACTTCACCACGGCGCCGGAGACGAGCCAGATTTTCGGTGAGCTGATCGGCGTCTGGCTGGTCCACGAGTGGCAGGCGCTGGGCGCGCCGGAGGCGTTCCAGCTGGTCGAGATCGGCCCGGGGCGCGGGCAACTGATGCTCGACGCCTTGCGGGTCGCCGGCGCGGTGGGCGGCGAGGCGTTCGTGCGCGCAATGCGGCTGGTGTTCGTCGAGCCGAGCCCGGTGCTCAAGGCGGCGCTGGGCGAGGTGTTTACGCCGGTCGATCCGCACTTTGCCGAGGCGTTGGCGAACGTACCGGATGGGCCGGCCCTGATCATCGCCAACGAATATCTCGATTGCCTGCCCGCGCGCCAGTTCCGCCGGGCGGGAAGTGACTGGCGCGAATGCGTGGTCGGCCTTGCCGAAGACGGCCAGCTCGCCTTCGGCCTCACCGCTGAAGCGCCGCGCCCGCCGCAGGCCGCGGCGCTGGCCGGCGATGCCGTGGAAGTGCAGACGGGGCTGGACCTGGTGGTGGCCGATCTGGTCTCGCGCAAGGGACCGGTGCGCGCGCTGTTCATTGACTACGGACCAGGCGACCGCGCGCCGGGCGATACGCTGCGCGCCTACCGCGACGGCCGGCAAGTCGGGCCGCTGGAGTCGCCAGGCATGAGTGACCTGACGGTGGATGTGGACTTCGGGCGGCTGGCCCGGCTGGCGACATCGGCGGGGCTGGATGTGGCGGGGCCGACGCCTCAGGGCATGTTCCTGCTCGGCCTCGGCGCGCAGGCGCGGCTGAACCAGCTGGTCGCCGCCAACCCGGACGATGCCGAGCAGGTGTTTGACGCCGCCCGCAAACTGATCGACCCGAACGATATGGGCGCGCGGTTCAAGGCAATATGCCTGTCGTCGAAAGGGCTGGCCGGACCGGCGGGGTTTTGAGAGACGGCGCGCAGAAGATTCTGGAAGTTCTCAGGGATCAAAACAGTTTTTCGTAGACATCCGTGGGCGGAGGTGTTGCGTAAGCAATGGCCGGGAAACCTTTAGCGGCTTGATCGGGATGGGTTTTGTTTTCCGGGCGGGGCGCCATGTGTTGCGCAAGTCCGCTTCCCTCACAGAACCATAGATTCGTCTTCGTAATGATGGCAAAGGCGAGGCGGGGGTATTGGCGCGGGACGTGTTTGCCCCCATCTGTAGCACAGTTCACAGCGGCGCCGAAGGACACCCCCATGGCAGAACTCTCCATCCTCGAACTCGGGCGGGTGCGCGAAGGCTTTACGCGGGGGGATGCGCTGAACGAGGCGCGGCGGCTGGCACAGCATGCCGAGTCGTTGGGCTACAAGCGCTTCTGGGTGGCCGAGCATCACAACATGGCGGCGGTGACGACGGCGGCGACCTCGCTGGTGATCTCCCACATTGCGGCGGGCACGAAAACGATCCGCGTCGGCGCCGGCGGCATCATGCTGCCAAACCATTCGCCCTATGTGATCGCTGAACAATTTGGCACGCTGGAGGCGCTGTATCCCGGTCGGATCGACCTCGGCCTTGGCCGCGCGCCGGGCACCGATCAGAACACGCTGCGCGCCCTGCGGCGCGATCCGTCCGCATCTGAACATTTCCAGCAGGATGTACTGGAACTTCAGGCCTGGCTCGGACCGGTGCGGGACGGTCAGCGGATTGAAGCCGTACCCGGATCAAATTCCAACGTGCCGCTGTGGATCCTCGGATCCAGCCTCTACGGCGCGCAGATGGCCGCGGCGTATGGATTCCCGTTCGGCTTTGCCTCGCATTTTGCGCCGCAGATGCTGGACCAGGCGCTGGCGATCTATCGCGGCAGCTTCCGGCCCTCCAAGCAGCAGCCGAAGCCCTATGCGCTGATCGGCGTAAACATCATTGCGGCGGAGACGGATGCAGAGGCGAAGTACCTTGCAACCACGCAGCAGATGAGCTTTGCCAACCTCGTGCGCGGACAGCGCAAACTGACCCAGCCGCCGATCGACGATATCGACACTTACTGGACGCCGCAGGAAAAGGCGCAGGCCTCACATATGCTGAACTTCAGCATCATAGGCAGCGCCGAAACCGTCCGTAAAGGGATCATTGCGCTTCTGGAGCGCACGCAGGCCGACGAGCTGATGATCGTGTCGGACACTTACGACCAGGACAAGCGCCGGCGCTCAATCGAGATCATCGCCGGGGTGGTGAACGAAATGCGTGCCGCGGCGCTCGTGTCGACCTGAACAGGGGCGTGCGCATCCGCGCGGCCTATCCGATCTGGAACAAGGCGGCTGTCCGCTCAATCGACCAATATGCCCCGGCGATGCCGACAACATAGGCGCAAACGCGCAGCGCCGGTTCGAAGGCGGCCGGTCGCAGCCGCTTCAGCGCGAGTCCCGCGGCCAGAAGGCCGGCGATCAGAGCCAGCTGGCCGAGCTCGACGCCGACGTTGAACAGCAGCAAAGCCCAGGCCTGTGCGCCCTCGGGCAAGCCGATCTCAGACAAGGCGCCGGCGAATCCGAAGCCGTGGATCAGCCCGAAGCCAAACGCGATCAGCCAGGGAAATCTTGCGCTGAGGTCTTCATGTCCCGCGCGGCGGCGCAGCGCTTCGAGGGCCACCAGCAGGATCGACAGGGCGATGGTGATCTCGACCGGCGCGGATAGCAGGCTGACATGACCGAGGGTCGCCAGTGACAGGGTGACCGAATGGGCGAGCGTGAAGGACGACGCCGCGGCGATGAGTTGCCGGGGCCGCACGAGGAGAACCAGCCCGGTCACGAACAGGAGGTGGTCCCATCCCAGAAGGATATGTTCGATGCCAATCCGGACATAGGCGGCGAGCGGCGCGCCGGCCGGCCGCGCGAGATCGAGCGAAGGCGCTGCAGGGCGCAGGACATGGGCTGTGACTGAGCCGTCGACACGCTCGATGCGCAGGAATACGTCCGTCAACGAACGCTCCAGCCCGGCGATCCGGATCTCGCCGGTGCCGAGCGGACAGGCGAGTTCAAACCGGCGGATCAGTGCTGCGCCGACCTGCGCCGCGGTCTCACGGCCTGCGGTGCACTCGGCGGGAAAGATGGGTTGTAGCCGGAGGATCCGCTCGCCGAGGATCGGTTGCTTCCACGTCACCGAGAATGTCGCCGGAGCGGTCTGCTTGAGCTCCAGATAGCCGGGCCTCACTTCATGCGCCGAGGCCGGCGCAGCCATCAGCGACAGGATGAGCGAGAGGAGGGCAACAAACCATAGGGGCCTCAAGGCGCCTGCCCCTCGATTTCGACCTGGTAACGGGAAACGATCTTCTGCACAGCTTCGGCGTTCAACCGGGCAAGTTCGGCTTCCTGCCACGCCGCGAGGACGCCGTCGCGCACGGCACCGAATGGCGGGCTTGCGGGCGGATCGCGCGCTGTGATGCGTACCAGATGGACCCCGAATGCTGACGCAACCGGCCCTTGCCAGCCTGGAGCGGGCTCAAGCGCAGCGAGGCTGCTGGCAAAGCCACGCCCGAAAATCCGCTCGACGTCCGGTTCGGGCAGCGCGCTGTACCGGCGCTGCAGCATGAAGGCGTCACCCAGGGTCCGCCAGTCCGCGGCGCGTCCGGAATTGAGCTGCTGCAGCGCCGCCGCCGCACGCGGGCTTTCCGGGTCGCGATAGAAGACGTGATCGAAACTCGTTTCGGCCGGGCGCTGGAATGCCTGCCAGTTGGACGCGTACCAGCGCTTGAGCTCCGCCTCACCCGGCGCAGCTGGTACTGCGAGATCGTTGATCATAAAACGCATCTTCTGGGCAAGCCGCCGCTCGACGACGGTATCGCCCTGATCCAGACCGAGCCGGCGCGCTTCGTGCGCGAGCGCCGTCGTCTCGACCTGGTCCGCAATCAGGGCCTGCAGTTCGCGGCGCCCGGGGGCCTTGCCGGTCTCGCCAGCGTAGAGGTTTGCGAGCCGCGCGATATCCGAGGCGCCGATCCGGATCGTCTCATCCGCCTGCCGCGGGGCTGGCAGCAGCGCATGGGTCAGAAAAATCAACAGCCCCGCCGCAATGAAATGGACGAGCGGCTCGCGGATGAGGGTTCTGAACATACGGTACCTGCCAGCGAACTGCGCGACTGGCTAATGCTTGCCGGATGAATTCCAAAGTGAAAAGGTGCAGGCTCAAAGTGATATCCCTAAGGATGCACACACATCCTGGATACACAGGAGCGGAGGAAGACATGACGAAGCGCGCGCTCCTGACCGGGGCTGCCATCCTTTTGGCGGCCTGCGGCATACCGGAAAAGCCGGCCCAGATTGAGGAAAAACCTGCGGCGGCACCCGTTTCAGAGGGGGTCGCCCTGAACCCCACGCGCAATGCCTATTTCGGCGACGTGCACGTGCATACCGGCAACTCCTTCGACGCCTACGTGTTCGGCGTGCGGCGCACGCCTGAGGACGCCTACCGGTTCGCGAAGGGGGAACAGATCCAGCACGATGCGGGATACCAGATCCAGCTCGAAGGTCCGCCGCTCGATTTCCTCGCGGTCACAGATCACAGCGAGTATCTCGGGATCGTTCCGGCAATGAACACTGAGGGCCATCCCCTCGCCCAAACGCAGACGGCCAAGACCGCGTTCGGCCCGAATTCGCAGGATGCGGCCGAAGTATTCCAGCAAATCGGAATCTCGTTCGTGACCGGCCAGCCGATCACCGACATCAATGACCAGAGCACGATGGATACGGTCTGGGCACGGACAGTTGAAGCGGCAGAAAAGTTCTACGAGCCGGGCAAGTTCACGACGTTTGCCGGCTATGAGTTTACCGCCATGAAGGTGATCAGCGCCGATGCCGGGGCTGCCGGCAATCTGCACCGAAACGTGATCTTCCGCGACAAGGCTCCGGCGACGATTTTCTCGACCCTTCAATCGGTCAATCCGGAGGACCTGTGGAACTGGATGCAGGTCCAGCGCGCAGCCGGAATCGATTCGATCGCGATCCCGCACAATTCTAACGCGTCGAACGGCGGCATGTTTGCGCTGGAGACCTATTCCGGCAAGCCGGTCGATGAAACCTGGGCCCGCACCCGTTTGGCCAACGAACCGCTGATGGAAATCTCGCAAATCAAAGGCACGTCCGAAACCCATCCGAACTTTTCGCCGAACGATGAGTGGGCCGGGTTCGAGATGTATGACCAGTTCATCGGCAGCGCGATGCTCGCGACCGTCAATGAAGGAGATTTTGCCCGCCCGGCCTTGTCGCGTGGCCTCGCCCTGAAGGAAGAGATTGGATATAATCCGTACGTGCTCGGTTTCATCGGATCGAGCGACACGCATATCGCGGCTGGTACGTTCGGGGAGAAAAACCACTGGGGCAAGTTCCCGCAGGACGGCGCAGGGCCGCGCCAGCGGATGTCGGTTCCCCCTGAAGGCTACGACACCTGGGAGGACGCCCCGAAATCCGAGGCGGCGCGCAATCTCGCTGCTCCAAAATACAGCGCCAGCGGTCTCGCGGGCGTCTGGGCCGAAGCCAATACGCGCGGGTCGATCTTTGACGCGATGCGCCGGCGCGAGACCTTTGGCACGAGCGGACCGCGCATCCGGCCGCGCTTCTTTGCGGGCTCGTTCTCGCCCGGCATCATGGACAAGGCGGACCTGCTTGAGCGCGCTTATGAAAGCGGCGTGCCGATGGGCGGCAAGCTGACGGCACCTGCGTCTGCAAGCGGACCCGATTTCATCGCCTGGGCAACGCAGGATCCGCTGTCGGCACCCCTTCAGCGCCTGCAGATCATCAAGGCCTGGGAGGAAGGCGGCGCCGCGCGGGAAGCCGTTTACGATGTCGCCTGTTCGGGCGGGGCCCTCCCCGACCCGAAGACCCATCGGTGTCCGGACAATGGCGCGTCGGCGGATATCAAAACCTGCGCAACGGTTGCGGGCACAGGCGCGCCAGAGCTTCGGGCCTTCTGGCGCGATCCGGAATGGTCGGCAGGTCAAAAGGCGGCTTACTATGTACGCGTGCTTGAGAACCCGACCTGCCGCTGGAGCACCTGGGACGCCGCGCGTGCGGGAACAGCCCCCAACCCGGACCTCCCGGCCACGCTTCAGGAGCGGGCCTGGACGTCTCCGATCTGGATCGAATGACGCGGGCGGTGAACCGGGGCACCCCGCGCTTCAGGAAGCGCGTCGGGTCTCGCTGCCAGAGCCAATGTGAAACTGGACGCGGCGGCACCGCTTCATTCGGCTCCGGGCACGGCGCTGCAGGCTGACTGGACAGAATGGCCGCACTCGATTCTAATCGGTCCCGGGGATTGAAGCGGGAGCGGATCGTTCAAATGCACAAAGCCTTGACCCGCCTCGTGGCCGCAGGACTCCTCGGTTTTCTTCCCTTTACGGCGCAGGCAGGCGGCCTTCAGCAGGCGGCGCTCGCGCAGATGGCGTCTCCCGCGATCATCGCCGGGGTTCAGCCGTTGCGGCTTGAGGCAAACCTCCGGAAAGCCTTGCGGACCGGGGATTTCGTCGGGCTCGCTGTGGCGGTGGTACGCAATGGCGAAGTGACGTTCGTTCGCACATATGGCGAGACCGAATCCGGTAGCGGCGAGCCTGTTGATCCGGACACGCTGTTCCGCATCGCCTCGCTGTCCAAGGGTTTCGCGTCCAGCATGGTTGGGCTGGCCGTCTCGGAAGGCAAACTATCGCTGGATGCGCCGGTTACCGCCTTTGCACCCGGACTCGCCCTGCCGCAGGGCGGAGAAAAGTTACTGTCGCTTTCGGACATTCTCAGCCACCGGACTGGCCTGCCGCCGAACGCCTATGACAACCTGCTTGAGGCTGGCACGCCGCCAGAGGCCATCCTGCCCGAATACCGCAAGGTGAAACCGACCTGCGCCGTGTCCGATTGCTATGCTTATCAGAACGTCACTTACGATCTCAGCGGCCGGGCGCTGGCGGCGGCCTATGACGCGTCATTCCATGAGCTGATCGAGACACGCCTGTTCAAGCCGCTGGGCATGAAGACGGCGACCTACGGACTGGACGCGCTGACCAAGAGCGGCAACTGGGCGCGCCCGCACAGCCGCAAACGACAGGCAGATCCCGCATTACCGCCCAATCCGTGGACCCGGATTGAGGTGAAGCTACCTTACTATGCGACGCCCGCGGCCGGGGGCGTGAACGCCTCCATCACCGACATGTCGATCTGGCTGAAAGCCCAGCTCGGTAACGTGCCGGATGTGCTGCCATCCGGAGTGCTGGAGCTTATCCATGCGCCGCAGGTGAGCACGCCGACCGAGACCCAGCGCATGCGCAGCGCCCTGCCGGAACTTCGCACGTCGCAATATGCGTATGGCTGGCGCGTCTATGACTATGCCGGTCACACCGTTGTGGCCCATAGCGGATCGGTGGATGGCTATGGCGCGCAGATCATGTTCGTGCCTGAACACAACGCGGGGATTGTCATCCTCGCGAACGCGAGGTCAAAGCGGTTGTGGGCGATCGGGTCGATGTATCTCGATCTGACGTTAGGCCTGCCGCAGCGCGACTGGCTGGCGCTCGAAGAGCCTGAACCGCCGGCAACGGAACCTGTGTGAGATAAGCTGAGATCGACCGGTCCCGTTCAGACGGGACGCCTGATCTCGTTGCCGGGGCCGAGCAGGACAACCGTCGGTACATGCTGGCGCGCTTCGGCAGCGTCCACGCCGCAGAAAGCGGCAATGATCACGTTATCGCCGACCGCAAAGTGGCGGGCAGCGGCGCCGTTGATGGCGATGGTGCGCGAGCCGCGCGGGGCTTCCAGCGCGTAGGTCTGGATTCGGTTGCCGTTGGTGACGTTCCAGATATCGACCTGCTCATGCGGGAGGATGCCCGACGCATCCAGCAGGTCCTGGTCGATCGAGACCGAACCTTCGTAGTAGAGGTCGCACTGGGTAACGGTGGCCGAATGCAGCTTGGCCTTCAAGATCATGAGCAACAAGGCAGGCAACTCCGGCGTTCGACATGAGCACTTTTGCTCACCGATAGAATATGGGGACACTGCGGCAGGCAGCGACGGCCTTCTGCCTTGCAAGGCCGGAGCCGTAAAGGCGCGGTATGTAAAGATTTGCGGGGCACGCGCTCACACTGGCGTCGGGCGTGTTTCAAACGCCTCTCGCATGGGGCCCCCGGGAGTGTTAACCTTTCTGCATATGCAGCCGGAACGTCGGGGAGGACGAGGATGCGTAACTTCAAGCTAGCCGCCAGGATGCTGTCAGGCGCTGCGATCGCGGCCCTCGCCGCGTGCGCCACAGCGCCGGAAGTGCCGACTTGGCCTGAGCCGGTTGCGATACCGCCGGCGGCAGAGCCGGACCCGATCGACATTGACCGGAACGCCGGCGGCTATCCGGACAAGTATCTGGAACTCGAGGATGAGTTTGAAAGCCTGCCGCCCACAGGCGCAGGGGCTCCAGGCATAGCCGCGTCGCGCACGGCGTTTCGCGAGGCCAGCCGGCCGGCGACACCGGTGCAGGACTACCTGCCCTATATCGATGTCGCGATCGAACAGGACATCCTCGTGGCGGGCAACGGTCCGGCGCTTCAGGACCGCTATACCCGTATCCAGATCGTGACGCTCGATCCCGACAGCTACGACGTCGCCGGCGTCGCGGGCGACGGGCGCAAGTCGAAAAAGGAAACGCGCGACTAAGACAAGGAGAGCCGCGGCCGGCTTTCGCGCACGCTGATGGGCTCGCGCAATGTCACGCGCACGCTGATTGCCGACTTCGACATTTCCAATCCGGACATCAAGACGACCAAGGCGCTGTTTTCCTCCACCTTCCGCTCCGACAATGCCAAGGGCGAAGCCTGGGCGACGAATGAAAGCATCTCGGTCTACGCGACGCCCTACTTCAAGGTCAGCCCGAACACGATGATCGAGGGCCGGTTCCGCATCCAGCTCTCCGACGAGCGCGCCTCCTCCGCCGGGGCGAACGTCATGAACGCGCTGCAGACAGCCGCAAACCTGATTGCACCAACCTCGGCGCTGGTGACGTTCTTCAACGCGCCGGCGATGCTGCAGGCCTCCAACTTCCTCAACACGCAGTCGACCTCGCTGTTCGGCCAGTCGATCACCGAAGAATCGACAGGGGCATTCGCGATCAAGTCCTGGACACCCGACCCGATCCTGATCATCCGCGCCGAGCTGCCGCCGGCGGCGAACATCAAGAACACGCAGAAGAAGGAAGGCATCGGCAAATGGGTGGACTATCTCGAGCCGCCGATCCCGTCGGTTTTCACGGCCAATACCTTTGGCGGCGATGACGGGGTGCCGGACTTCGAGGGGGTGAGCTCGGCCGATATCCTGTCGTTCAATGTCGGCACGGACCTGCGTGTCTATGACTAAATCTTCTCGCGGCTGGAACTCAGCGACCAGATCACCAGCCTCAACGAGACCGGGGACGTCAACACGGCGCGGCTGATCTGTTCAAGAATTTCACGCGGGCTTGCGGCTGTCGGCTTCACGACGTTCGATGCCGCGGCGGGCGTCTGGGCCGCGTCGGAATCTGACCAGTTCACAGTCGCGGCGCGCACGGCGTTGCAGGCGCCTGATACCTGCGGCGCGATGCAGCTCTGGACGGAGATGACGCAGTAAAGGGCCTTGCTCCGGGACCGGGCCGCACCGTATTGAGGGGTGCGCGCCATGGGAGCTGAACCGTTTGCAAACCGCCCCCGACTTCTCGGTGCTGATCGTCAACTATAATGGCGGCGCCTACGTGCAGGGCGCCCTCGATTCGCTTAAAGCTCAGACGCACCGGTCGTTCGAAGTGATCCTTTTGGACAATGCGTCGGCGGACGGATCGGTGGACGCGCTGGACACCGGCGGCCTGCCCGCGTTCACGCTGATGCGCGAGACCGAGAACCATGGCTTCGCGCGCGGAAACAACCTCGCCGCGGCGCAGGCAAAAGGCAGGTGGCTCGCGCTGCTCAACCCTGACGCAGCCGCGCGCCCCGACTGGCTCGCGCAGGTAATGGCAGGCACGAAGCGCCATCCCGGCGTCACCAGCTTTGCCTGCACGCAGCTCTGGATGCATGACGAGACCAAGCTTGACGGCGCGGGCGACAATTACCTCGTGTTCGGCATCCCCTGGCGCGGCGGATACCACCGTCCGGTCTCGGACCTTCCGGCAGAAGGCACCTGCTTTTCGCCGTGCGGGGCGAGCGCCGTCTATCGCCGCGAGACGTTTGCCGCGGCCGGCGGATTTGACGAGCGGCTTTTCTGTTTCTGCGAGGACGTCGACCTGGGATTTCGTCTGCGCCTTGAGGGCGGAGAGTGCGTCTTCCTTCCGGACGCGGCGGTGTCCCACGCCGGCGGCGGCCTCTCCGACAAGGTCTCCGGATTTGCAGTACGCTGCGGAACGCGCAACCGGCTTTGGGTGTACCTCAAATGCATGCCGATGCCGCTGCTTATCCTCACCCTGCCCGGTCACCTGGCCCTGACGGCGGCCATACTGCTCCGTGGGCTGATGACCGGACGGTTCTTGGACGCCGTCAGGGGGCTCGGAGACGCCGTGCTCGGGATAGGCCCGGTCTGGAGGGATCGCCGCACGGTCCAGGCCCTTCGCACAGCTGGCCTGCGTGCCGTCATGCGAGCCATGGTCTGGAACCCGGCACGGATGCTCGAACGCAGGGTTGCGGTCAGGCAATGCCTGCACGAGCAAGCCTGATCCCATGACCAGTCTACGCCCGTAGTTTGAATATTTCTTGGCGCTGACAGTCGGACGCCCCCCCCTCCCCGCAAAGCCCTCAATTGATCCGACACTCAAGAGAAACAGAGCAGCTCAAGCGACAGCAGAACACCGGCTCAGTTTGCAATTGTAACCAACAGTTGACGCATACGCCTTGAAGTTGCTAAATTATTTGAAATAGAAATGCAGTATGGGGAAGTGCGCCGATGACTAGAGTAGTTGCAGATTATCTGCCGATAGACACGAGCTCTGAATACATAGCTGATTTGCTCTTCAGCCTTTCTAGCGGCCCCCTCGCTCTTCCGAACGCAAGTTCAAGTCAGTTTGCGTTCTACTTTCCTGAAACTCAAACCACCCTTTGGCTGTTTGGTCAGAACCTTGGAAACTACGACTCAACCGGGTTTCCTAGATCTGGCACGATTACGAGCTTGGTTCTGATTGACGGTTTGGCACAACTGGGTACCGCGAATTTTTTAGAACTTTTCCGCATTTCGGAATTTTCGCTTCCCGCAGCAAGTTTCCGTCAGATGATCACGGACAGGCAGGAGTACACCGTGCCCGGCGAAGTCGGCGGCAGCGCGGCAACCACGGTGAACATTGCCCCAGGCGATACCGTCAACAGCCGGATCGAAGTCAGCGGCGACCAGGACTGGTTCCGAATCCAGCTCCAAGCAGGTGTAACCTATGAATTTCGGCTTAACGGCGTTGGAAGCGACGCGCTTGATGATCCCTACCTTGAAGTAATGAGTAGCGCCGGGGTGCAGCTGAGCTTTGACGATGATAGCGGCGCGGGACTGAACTCGCTGCTCCGCTTCACCCCAACAACCTCAGGCACCTATTACATCAACGCCCGTGAATTCGCATCCGGCATTGGGAATTACGCGCTCACTGTGACCGAGGCGAATACAATTGCTTTAATCGAGGCGATTTTTTCCGGGGATGATGTCTTCGAAGGCAATGACGCGTATCAGGACTACGATGTAATTTACGGCTACGGAGGAAATGATTTCATACGCGGCGGTATAGGCGCCAACTATGTCGACGGCGGCGAGGGCAACGACACGGTCATACTCACAGCCATACCTAACACAAGCTTCATGAGCGGCGTACTTCTCGGCGGCTCTGGTTTCGACACACTGCGCCTGGAAGTCAGCGGGTTCGAGCAACCACCTCCGCCCGGGAGTGGACGCATTCTATTTTTGAATAATACGAGTATTTCCGGCTTCGAGCGACTTGAGTTTGGAATATCTTCCGGATCGGACATCTACTTTTCCGCTGCGCAGATGGGGACTGCAATTACGTCGAGAATGGTTGTTTCAGGGTCAGGTTCAAATACTGACCGGTTGATTTTTATAATCGAAACAAGTGGGCAAAACGCAACCTACTCCTTGAACGACCTGCAACTCAGTACACAGAATTGGGGCACAAATGATTACTTTGCCCTTGTTGTTGGAAATCAGGTTCAGGGCGGCTTCAACTTAACAGGCTCTGCACATCAGGATATTCTTCAAGCGAGTACAAGTGTGTTCGCGACTGACAACCTCTTCGGCTTGGGAGGCAACGACATATTGGTGGGTGGATATGGCAACGACAACCTTTACGGCGGTGAAGGTAACGACATGCTCTATGGCGGCCTTAACGTGGCGGCCCTCCCCAGCGGCAATGACAACCTTTACGGTGAAGGGGGTGATGACCAGCTTTTTGGCGATGGGGGCAACGACAACCTTTTTGGCGGTCAAGGCAACGACACGCTTCTGGGCGGCGCGGGCGAGGACAACCTTCACGGCGGCGCGGGGGCCGACACGCTGAACGGCGGGGCGAACAACGACAACCTTTACGGCGACGCGCAGGACACCTTCATCGGGGGTGACGGCTATGAC
>WGNP01000014.1 GCA_016124495.1 Hyphomonas sp.
ACGACCGCCTCTCAGGCCATCAACTCAAGCCGCGAACCGAAAAGGTCGGCCGAAATGATCCGTGTCCCTGCGGATCGGGAAAGAAATACAAGAAGTGCTGCCTGCAAGCTCAAAGGCTGTGAGGTCTACGCACCGCTTACGCTGTAACAGTCAGTTTCCGGACAACACATGTTGAAGCTCCAGGCCCGCGTGTCTTCTGGTCAGGCAAGTTCCAAGCCAGCCGGCGCAGGCTCTCCCGGTCATCCGGCGCTCCTCCCGCCTCCATAATCCTTCCCAGCCAGGTGGGCGGACGGTGCTTCTGCCAGAGCGCAGTCGCGCCGCAACCGGGCAGGCCCGGGGCGCCTCAAGGCGATGACAGGTCTGGGACTTGGCCCTGTTGCGCCGCGCCTTCAGCGCCCTGGCTGAGCACCTCCTCGCCGCCCACCCGACCGGGAAAGAAACGCGGCGCTGAAGGAGACTGACATGACTGACCAACACACCACTCCAGCCCGCACCGCAGGCGCCGCGCCTGTCCTGCCCGATCAGCCGCGCATCGACGTTGCCTGCCTTGCAGCCTACAGTGGAGCGGGTCAGCCATCGCACTGCGATGGCCCGCGACACGGCTGCCTGCACGGGCGCTGGATCGATGCCACCACACCGGACGAGATCCGGCGCGAGGTTTCAGCGATGCTGCGCGCCAGCCCGGAGCCGGATCCCGAAGAATGGGCCATCCACGATTACGAAGGCTTCGAAGGCGCGTACCTGTCCGAATACGCCTTCTTCGAAACCGTGTGCGAGCTTGCCGAATTCATCGGCGAGCATGGCGAACTCGCTGCACGCATTTATCAGCACTACGGCAATGACCTTGAACAGGCGCGCGCCGCGTTCGAGGACTATGCCGGCGAATACCGCAGCGCCGCCGACTTCGCCGAGGAACTCCACGACGATCCCGGCGCCGCCCTCCCGGAAAGTCTGCGCTACTATATCGACTGGCAGGCCGTCGCCCGCGACATGGCGCTGAACGGCGAGATCATGGTGTTCCAGACGGGCTTCGACGAAGTCCATATCTTCTGGTCGCGGTGAGGGGCGAGGAGGAAAAGAAAAATGTCCAGTGAACATTTTTCCCGACGAGCCGCCATGACACCGGAAACCACCAGGCATCGTTTCACCATCGAAGAACTGCAGTAGGCGGACGACTGGTCGGGAGGCTTCTGCCTTGCCTGCCGTGCGCCCCGGGACGGCTGCGAGCCGGATGCTGAGGCCTATGAATGCGAGGAATGCGGCGAGTATGCCGTATACGGCCCGCACTGGATCGCTATCGCAGGCCTGTTAGGGGAGGGCGGATGATGGCGGATATCTTTCAGCAGCTGCTCGGCCCGCGCCCGTCGCTGACGCTCGACATCGAGCAGGGCTTTGTCACCGGCCTCTGGGTCGCCGGGCGAAGGCCGGACCTGATCATCCGGGACTTCGATCTCGGCGCCAGCGCGCCAGATGCGGCGCTCGACGTCTTCGGCGCGCCATACGTGGCGATCAACTGGCACCTGCCGCCCTGGCGGCTCGGCCTCGCGCTCGCCCCAGCGCACCTGTTTCCATTCTGAGGACCACCCCATGTCACAACGCGGCGCCAGCATTCGCGGCCCTCCCGATGCTGCCAGCCGATTGTGAACCCCGCCCCCTGCAATGTGTAGCAGGCGCGCAGGGTTCAGGCAGGAGCCCGTTTGCCTCCCGGCGCCCGGTTGCGAAAACCGGGCGCAGGTATTTGTGCGAGCACCAAATCATGATACCTTTCCATTTATCATGACAGACACGCCGATCCAGATACGTAACCCCGATGTCGTGCGCGATATCCGCGCGCTGGCGGACCGGCTTGGCCTGCCGATGACAGAAGTCGTTGCCGACGCCGTCCGCCGCCGCCTTCAGGAAGAACTCGGTAAGGCAAGCGATGCTCAGGCCGCGGCGCAGCGGCGCGTTGCGGACGTGCTCGCCCGGATCGACGCGCTGGCCGTGACCGGGCCCATACTCACAGACGATGATCTCTACGGGCCAGACGGGCTGCCCCGGTGATGGTCGTGGATGCCTCGGCAGTGCTAGCCATCTATTTCGGTGAACCAGAACGCACCGCGTTCCTCGACATCCTAGCGGCAACGGACCAACCCGTCATGGCGCCTGTCAATGCCTGGGAAGTACTCGCGCGTGCCCAGAGCGCACATGGCGCGTCGGGTCTCAGCGAAGCCGAGGCCCTTATTGCCGCGCTCGGGATAAGCATAGCCACTTCCGGCCGCGATGACGTCCGCGGCGCGATCGCTGCTTTCGGCCGCTATGGCAGGGGCACGCCGGCCGGGCTCAATCTGGGCGACAGCTTCGCCTACGCCCTAGCACAGAAACTTCAGCGCCCGCTTCTCTTCAAGGGCGACGATTTTACAAAGACAGACATCGCCCGGGTTGGGTAACCCCTTAGCGGACGATGCCGTCGTTTCGGGATCTCGGACCCTGCCAACCCGCCGAAGGAAAGGAAACCAGCATGAGTGTTCTGACGATCAGGCTTCCCGACGATCAGCACGAGCGCCTGCGCGCCCTTGCCGAACATCGCGGGATCAGCCTCAACAAACTGTTCGAGGAGTTCGCCACACGCGCCGTGACGGAGTTTGACACCGAGCTGCGCTTTCGCATGCGCGCCGCGCGGGGCGATGCCGCAACCGGCCTCGCCCTGCTCGACAAGCTCGATAAAGAGTTCGGCGAACGCAGGTAGAGACGCTGAAGCAAGACGCTGTGCAATGCCGGGACCTTGTCCTGCAAATCCAGCGGCGCCTGCGTGCTCTATCCCGGCTCAGGACGAAGAGCGCCGCCAGGTGGTTGCCGCCGGACGGCGCTTTTGCGCGAGGGTTTTCCGTGCGGATCAATCAGCGCAAGGTTCAAGGTGTAGACCCGGTTGTTCGGGGCGGCCTCTGATGTCTCGTGCGATGACGGAACGCGTTGCTGGATGAGGCGCTCATTCGTTCCGGGAGCTTGTGTTCCGGGAACCCCTGGTTTCCGTCTCTTGCCGTTGGACCTGGACGACCTGCGCCGGGCCTGAAACCTGACCCGCGAAGAATTTTCCCCTGCGCCTCACGGCGCATTCCTCGCGCACCATCAAAATTCTACGCAGGTCAGGTGCTCCACTGCGTTGCGCCCCCAAAGAGATAGTGGGGTTCAGGCCCGGCGCGAGATCGTCCTTTCGGTCCGGCGTCGACGGGAACAAAGGGTTCCGGGAAGACAGCCAAGGAAACGAAAAGGAGACCCCCATGGCAAACGCACTCGGATATGTCACTGAAACCAAAGCCGGCTTCGAAGGCACACTCGCAATGATGAACCTGTCAGCTGCCATCCGCATCGAGAAGAACGCGGAAAAAGCCGGCGACGGACAGCCGGACTACCGCATCTTCGCCGGAGAGACCTTGACCGAAATCGGCGGCGCCTGGATGCGGAAGGCGAAAGCTTCGGGCCGGGAATACCTCTCGATCACGCTTGCAGATCCGCAGATCGGCCCCCGCAAGATCTTCGCGAACCTCGCCCCGGTCAAAGGCAAGAAGGGCCGCCACGTGATCCTCTGGAACCCCCGCGACTAGGCGGGCAATTCCAACATCAAACGAGCCGCCCCGGAGACTTCTACGGGGCGGCTTTTGTGCCTAGATTGCAATGCTCGAACCTGTCCCGTGCAATCCGCAAGCGTCGTGTTCCGGTTTGAGCTGCATGCTCAGACAATGGTCACGATCGGTCCGTAGGCGGCGAGGCGGGCGTCATGTGTCAGGAGCCGGTACGGCTCTGTCAGGGCAGTCGCAACCAGAAGCCTGTCAAAGGGGTCGTCATGATGCTGGGGTAGGGACTCGAGTGCCAGGACATGGGCGCTGGCCACTGGAACGATGACAAAGCCGGAAGCCTCGAAGAAGCGTTGCGCGTCCCCGGCAGACATTGGCATGGCCTCCGGCCCTCGGCCCAGCGAATGCTTGACTGCAATCTCCCAGAGGCTGACAACGCCCACGTAAAGTGTGGCTGAGGGATCAAGGATCAGAGTGCGCGCCGCCTGAGACAGGCGGGGGTTATCCTCCACTGCCCAGATCGCAATATGCGTATCAAGCAGCAGATTCACGAACCAGGGCCACCAAAAAGGGCAGCCGCTTCGGCTTCCAGATCCGGATCCGGTTCAGGTGTCGTGAACTTTCCCCTGGCGACGCCGATACGCACGCCGACCGGTGAGGCATGGATCGGCATAAGGCGCGCCGCAGGCTTGCCGTTGCGGGCAATGATGATCTCGCGCTCCGCCCCGCTCTCAAGCGCTTCCACCAGACGGGAGAGGTTCGATTTGGCATCCAGCATGTTTACAGTCGTCATGCGGGGGTCCTTACCAGATTGGCTTGGCTAAGTCTAGCTAATCATCAGGCGTCAGTCTGGTTTTTGCTCCATGACAGGTTTCATCGGCCGCGCCGGGAAGCGCTCTTTGCGGGTCTGAGTGGCCCGGGACTTGCGAGGCCCTGGCGCGATGAAGCGACCGACACTCTCCGTACGCGCGAGTCTTGGCTCGGCTGCCCTGGCGGCGCTAGGTCTCGCCGCCGCCTCGCTGAACACATCCGACCTGGTCCTTTACAACCCTTCTGCCTCTCTCGAGCCCGGCTTTTACGTTCGCGCCGATTTGGAAGCTGAGCGAGGCGCCGTCGTGACAATCCCGGTGGGCGCGGTCGACCTTGCCTATGTCGAGGCTGGTCATGTGAAGTCAGCCGGGGACCGTTTCCTCAAACGGGTCGCGGCGTTGGAGGGCGACAGGGTCTGTTCCGGGAATGGCAGGATCACGATCAACGATGCAGAGGCAGCGCAGGTGTTCGAGACGGATTCAGCGGGTGTCGCGTTGCCTCAGTGGTCAGGCTGCGTGACGCTCGGGGACGGCGAAGTTTTCCTTCTCGGCGATGATGAGATGAGCTTCGACGGACGCTATTGGGGCGTCACATCAGTCGCGAACATCGAAGGCACCTGGCGCAGGTTTCCCTGATCCCGCGAGCGATTTTTCCTCGCCCCTGAGCTGAATGCAGAATCCTTCCTTCCGCCTACAGAGTAGGGTGCGGGAAGAGGAGGGTCGTATGAAGGTTGGAGGGCAACATAAAGGCGTGACCTGCGGTCATGCGAGACGCCGGTCGGCGCGGGAGTTTTTGCAGGTCACGGGTCGGCCCGCAGGTCGCGCGGCGACCTGCGGCGCCGGCCCGTCCGTCAGCGGATCTTTATCTGCAGGCAGGGGGGCTGAGCCATGTCCGCACGGAGTCTGGACCAGTGGCTCGCTGCCGCCGTGCTCGCGTCAGCGGCGAACAGGGGCGATACGACCGGCCTGCGCGTCTCGCGCCAGGTCTCGCGTCCGGACAAGGAGGTTCTGGAAGGAGAGACTGGCCAGGGACGCCGCGCAGGGCAGGGGGGGCGGCGGTGGGGCGAGGCCGTTCTCCGGGCGTGCCGGACGCGCTGCAGAGGCGGGCCGTCAGGCAGGTGGGCCAGGCGCTGGACATGGCGCCGGACCCGGGACTGACATGCGCTAGCAGGCGGTGATCAAGATCCACTACTTCAATCACTCAGGCGGAGGCGGCGGCGCGCTTGCCGCCCACGCCCGCTATGTCGCGCGCGATGCGGCAAGGCCGGCAGACCGAGATGTGCCGACTACGGACGGGCCGGTTTCCGAGGAGCGCGAGGCGGCACAGAGCGAAGCGCGCGCCCATGCAAGCTATCTCGCGAGAGGCGAGCAAGAGCGCCGCGCGTTTTATGACCGGGAGCATGAAGGGGTCGACGGCAGTGCCCGCGCGGCGGAATGGGCTAAGTCCGACAAGCGCCATTTCCGGCTTATCCTTTCAGCCGAACGCGGAGATGAAATCGGGGACCTGCCGGCCTATACGCGCGAAGTGATGGCGCGGGCCGAAGTCCAGCTCGGCTCGCGCCTCTCCTGGGTCGCGGCCGACCATCACGATACGGGTCATTCGCATACCCACATCATCCTGCGCGGGCGCCGCGCCAATGGGCAGGACCTGGTCATTCCAAAGGACGTGATCCGGCATGGGTTCCGGAACATCGCCCGGGATGTCGCAACCGAATGGCTGGGCGCGCGCACGCGCGATCAGGCGCGCGAGGCGCTGGACCGAGAAGTGATGCGCCATGCGCCGACAAGGCTCGACCGGATGATTGCGGACCAGTTGCCGGAAGGTGCCAGCATCCGCGTCAGCCGCCTTGTGGCCCCTGACGGCGACCGCGCGGTTACCCGCGCCCTGCGGGCCCGGGCGCGCGAGCTTGCCGGCATGCGCCTCGCCGCTGAAACCAGGCGCGGTGTCCTCACGTTCGAGCCGGACTGGCAGGACCGGCTGAAAGCCATGGAGCTGCACCTGGACGTCCGCAAACGGCTCCTTGAGCAGCAGCGTCTCCAGCGAGAAGCCCAGGAGCGGTCCCGTGCGCGGTCGCCAGGTAAGGGACCCGGCCGGTAGATCCCGGTTTACTTTTTGACGCACCGAAGAGGCGCCCGTGCTGATCTGAAGGCTGTGTGCACCAGGCTTCAGCTTGCGCGCCCGGATAATGTTCCCGCCCTGGCGGACGCTCAACCGTTTCCGGCAAGTTGGCATTAAATTCCTGAACCGCTCGAAACAGATCAAGGGCGACCAGCACCGATGCTGAAGTGGGGCACTGGCGGGGCACGGGGAAAAATCGTGATTTTTGAGTTCTGCCTAACCCCTTGATTTTATTGGTCGGAACGAGAGGATTCGAACCTCCGACCCCTAGTCCCCCAGACTAGTGCGCTACCGGGCTGCGCTACGCTCCGACCGAACGGGCTGTATAGGCAAACCCCTTCGCCGCTGCAACCGGGATAATCCCGCAGGCGGCGCGCCGGGAACTATCCCAGCACCGCGTGCCGCAGGGCGCGGGCATCCCACAGCGCGTTGTGCTGCACGGCGTGCCTGATTTCGCTCGGGTAGGCCGAGACCTGCACCAGGCGCAGGGACAGCTCCGGTACCTTCACCATCTGGCCAGGGGCGATGATCAGGCATTGCATCAGGTGCATCAGGTCTTCCGGCCAGTCAGCGACCACGGTGGGCGCCGGATCGCTGGCAAGGAAGGCCTGGATCGCCCGTCCGAACCGGACCAGCGGCAGCACGGTTGGCAGCGCGTCCGGGAGCGACAGTAAAGGCAGCACATGTTCGGCGACCCAGTCATGCGTGTCCATCGCGTTCAGCTCGTCCTGGGGCCGCACGAGGTAGAGTTCACCGGCCTCACCCGAGAGGGCGAGGCTGATGAGCTCTCCGCCGAACCCGTTGAACTCGCAATCAAGGCAGTAGAGCAAGCGCCCTACTCCGGGGTCGAGAGGTCGACGGAGTCGATCTTGCCGGCCGCCGCGAGGGCGAAGGCATATTCGATGGCTGTTTCCTTCAGGCCTTCAAACCGGCCCGAGGCACCGAAGTGGCCCGAGTCGAGATTGATGCGCAGGAAGTACGGACCGGCGCCGGGCGCCTCGTGGCCAAGCCTGGCGGCCCACTTGGCAGGCTCCCAGTAGGTGACGCGCGGGTCGGTCACGCCGCCGGTGATCAGCATCGGCGGATAGTCAAGCTTCGTGACCTGGTCATACGGGCTGTAGGCGAGGATCGTATCATACGCCTTTTCGTCCGTGAGCGGATTGCCCCATTCCGGCCATTCCGGCGGGGTGAGCGGCAGGCTCTCATCCGACATGGTATTCAGCACATCCACAAACGGCACCGCCGCGATGATGCCGCCGAACAGCGTCGGGTCCATGTTCGCTGCGGCGCCCATCAGCAGGCCGCCGGCGGAGCCGCCCTGGCCGATCAGCTTGCCCCGCGCGGTGTAGCCCTTGTCGACAAGGTGCTGGCCGGCTGCGATATAATCCTTGAAGGTGTTCGTCTTCTTGTCGAGCTTGCCATCGAGATACCATTGGTAACCCTTGGCCATCTCGCCGCGCGGATTGACGATGGCGTAGATGAAGCCGCGGTCTACGAGGCTGAGGCGTCCGGTGCGGAAATCCGCCGGGATGGTGATGCCGTAGGAGCCGTAGCCATACAGCAGCACCGGCGCGGTGCCATCCACCTGCGTATCCTTGTGGCGCAGCAGCGTGACCGGAACTTCCGCGCCGTCCCACGAGGGCGCCATGATGCGCTCGACGACATAGTCCGCCGGGTTGTGGCCGGACGGGACTTCGCGGGTCTTGCGCAGCACACGCTCGCGCGTGTCGAGGTTGTAGTCGATCACCTGGTCCGGCGTGGTCGGCGAGGCATAGTCGAAACGCAGCACGGGTACGTCGTATTCATAGCCGCCGGCGAGACCGAGATCGAACGCCGCTTCATCGAAGCTTATGGCGTGGCTGTCGGTCAGGCCCTTCTTGTGGATGACAATGCGGGGCAAGCCGCCTTCGCGTTCCATCAGCGTAAGGTAATCTTTCTGGGCGTGCATGCCCAGCAGCAGCGTGCCGGGGCGATGCGGGATGACGTCCTGCCACTCCGCGCGCGAAGTAGACGACAGGGGCGCCCTGACCAGCTTGAAGTCCACGGCGCCATCTGCATTGGTGGAGATGTAGAAAGCGCCGTCCCAGTGCGTGACCGAATACTGGATATCGGTTTGGCGCGGTGCCACGGTGCGCAGCACCGGGTTCAGCTCATCGGCGGGGAACCAGTGCACTTCGCTGGTCGTGTGGCCGCCCGCGGAGATGAAGATCACCTCCTCGCTTTCGCTGGTTTCAAGGCCGACGAAGAAGCCGGGATCTTTTTCTTCGTAGACCAGTGTGTCTTTGCCGGTTGCAAGGTCGCGCTGGTAGACGGCGGCGGGCCGGTTGTTGACGTCGCGCAGCACCCAGAAGATCGCCTTGCCGGTCGCGCTCCACTCGAAATCGCCATAGGCGTTCTCAATCAGCACGCCGGTATCTGCGCGGGTCTCGATGTTCTTTACACGGATCTCGTAGAATTCGCTGCCCTTGGTGTCTGTGCCATAGGCGAGGAACCTGTGGTCTGGCGAGGCTTCGATGTCCCCGAAGGCGAAATAGTCCTGGTCCTTGCCCATCGCGTCGCCGTCGAGAAGGATCGTCTCCTCTCCGGCGCCGGTGAAGGCGTCTGCTGCCGGCTTGCGGGCGTAAACGGCATACTCGCCGCCTTCGCGGAAGCGGGTGTAGTAGGCCCAGCCGCCATGGATAGACGCCACGGAGCTGTCGTCTTCCTTGATGCGGCCGCGCATCTCGTTGAACAGTTCGTCGCGCAGCGCGGCTGTCGTGTCTTCAAGGCGGGCCCTGGTGTAGGCGTTTCCGGCTGCGAGGTAGCTGCGGATTTCCGGTTTCAGCAGCGACGGATCGCGCATCACCTCTTGCCAGTTCCCGTCCTTCAGCCAGTTGTACGGATCATTGCGCGTGCGGCCGAGCTGCGTGATCTCGTGGTCCACCCGGGCGGCGACCGGCGGCTGGGGCAGGCTTGCGGTTGCGGCTGGCAGCGTGGCAGGCTCGGCAGTGTCTCTGGTCATCATACATCCGTAAAGCAGGGTCGTTGCGGCCAGCAGGCCGGCCACGTGGACAATAAGGCGAATGGAGGGCTCCGCTTATCGATGAACGCGACAGTGAATCACGCCGGCGGGACCTGTCCAGCGTTTATTCGGAGGGGTGGAAATCCAGCACGGCGCCATTGATGCACCAGCGTTCGCCGGTCGGTGGCGGGCCGTCCCTGAACACGTGGCCCTGGTGCAGACCGCAGGTTGCGCAGTGGCATTCGGTGCGCGGATAGATCATCTTGAAGTCGGTCGAGGTGCCGATCGCGGCGGCATCGATGGGCTGCCAGTAGCTCGGCCAGCCGGTGCCGGATTCGAACTTGTGCTCGGAGGACCAGAGCGGCGTACCGCAGCCCTTGCAATGATAAATGCCGGCGCGTTTCTCATCCTGGAAGTTGCCGGGGGTAAAGGCGCGCTCAGTGCCGTCTTTCACGCCGACGCGGTAGGCCTCTGGGTCGAGGAGTGCGCGCCATTCGGCGTCGCTGCGTTCAATCCTGGTGGTCTTGGTCATCGGGGGCGCTCCATCCTTTGGCTCGCCCCCAATATAGGGACGAGATCAGCCGTAGAGAACGGTAATCGACTCAGCGACCAGCGCCGGGCGGTCCTTGCCGTCGATTTCGACGGTGGCTTCCATCTTCATCTGCTTGCCGCCGGACTTGGCTTCGACCGACAGGCATTTCTGGCGCAGGCGTACTTTCGAGCCGACGGGCACCATGTTGGTGAAGCGCACCTTGTCGGAGCCGTAGTTGATGCCGCGGGTGACGCCTTCGACGCGCAGCACTTCGGCGCCCAGCATCGGCAGCAGCGAGAGGGTCAGGAAGCCGTGCGCGATCGGGCCGCCCATCAGTTTCGTGGCGCGCTCGACATCGACGTGGATCCACTGGTGGTCGCCGGTCGCCTCAGCGAAGAGGTTAACACGGTTCTGGTCGATCGTGTGCCAGTCGGACACGCCGACTTCCTGGCCGGCAAGCGATTCGAGATCGGCGTAGGCTATGGTACGGGGATTGGCCATCGGGTCCTCCTTGAGTGGTTTTGCCTGTTCTGGCGCGGGCCCGGCGCCTGCGCAAGGTTTACGATGGGGCAAGGCCCCAGTTGACGCCGCCGCGCTGCCTCGCAAGGGTATTCGGGCCCACGCCGGAGACGCCATGACCTCGCCCGCCACCCTCTCCCAGACCTTTACGCCGGGTACGACCGGGCAGGCGCGGCTGATCTACTGGGGCCTCCTGCTCGGGCTGATCCTGCCCGGCGTCAACCTCGTCGCTGCCGGTTTCGCATGGCACGCCCGCGCCCGGAGTGACGAGCTGGTGCGCAGCCACCATGCCAACCAGATCAGCATCTTCTGGCGCAGCGTCGTCTATGTGCTGATCGGTCTGGCACTGACCTGGTTCCTGTTCGGCGTACTGCTGATCATGGCTGCCATCATCTGGTATATCCTCCGTGTTCTGAAGGGTCTGAAGGCGCTGTCGGCGGGCCTGCCGCCGGAAAATCCGCAGAGCTGGCTGTTCTGACGCGTCAGCCGAGATGGCGGTCCAGCGCCGACAGTAAACGCGCGATGTCATTCTCCGAGGTGAACAGGTGCGGCGTGATGCGGAGCCGGTCGCCACGCTTCGAGACATAGATGTTCTCGGCCTTGAGCCTTGCTGTCAGGTCGGCGGGCGCCGAATCCGGCAGCAGGGCGCCCAGATAGTGCCCGCCCCGGTCCGCCTCATGGCCTGTGTTCAGCCCGCGGGCCCCGAGCGCCTCTGACAGCGCCCGGTTCTGGTGAGCCAGAGTCGCTTCGATGTTGGCCACGCCCCAGTCGAGGATCTGCTGCACCGAGGCTTGCAAAGCGGGCAGCAGGGCGAAATTCGACCGTTCGCCCATGTCGTATCGCTCTGCTCCCGGAGCATAAGCGTCGGTATAGTCGATCAGGCGCGAGAAGTCTGACGCGCCTTCGCGGGTGATCCAGTTCTGCTCGAGCGGAGTGCCGCCGCGCCGGTGGGGCGCGGCATAGAGGAAGCCGGTGGCATAAGGCCCGAGCAGCCACTTGTACCCGGCTGCGACGAGAAAGTCCGGCTGTACCGCGCGCACGTCGCACACCATCGCCCCGCAGCTCTGCGTCAGGTCCAGCGCCAGCGCGGCGCCCACCTCGCGGCACCGTGCGCCGACAGCCACGAGGTCGATGCGTGCCCCGTCGGTCCAGCGCACCTGCGGGCACGCGACCAGCCCTGTGTCCGGCGTGATGGCATTCAGCAGGGCTTCGGAGAGAGACCCGTTTCCCTGCGCCGCAACCGTTTCGATCACCGCGCCGGTCTGGCGCGCATGCTCGCGCCAGGTGTAGACGTTGGAGGGGAACTGGTCCTCAAGCAGCAGGATTTTCCGGCCTTTCGCCAGAGGCAGGTTGCGCGCCGCCGTGGCGAGGCCGTAGCTGACCGAGGGCACGAAGGCGATGCCTGCCTCATCCGCGCCGATCAGCGCAGCGAGCAGGGGACGCAGCCGCTTCGTATCCTCGAAAAAGTCCGTGTCCGGAATGGTCCAGGGCCGTAGCTTGCGTGCCAGACCGCGCTGACCCGCCTCCGAAGCGGACATGGGCAGAGGGCCCATGGTCGCGACATTCAGGTAGGCTACATCGGCCGGGATGTCGAACAGGTGCCGCTGATTGGGGATCAGCTGCGCCGCCGCGTCAGACAATCCGGCTGTCCTTGTTGCCCCAGTAGCGGTCACGGATAAGGCGCTTGTACAGCTTGCCGGTCGGATGGCGGGGCAGTTCCGGATCAAAGTCGATGCTCTTCGGGCATTTGATTTTCGAGAGACTGGCCCGGCAGAATTCCATCAGCTCGGCTGCAAGTTCCTCGGACGGGGCAACGCCTGGCATCGGCTGCACGACGGCTTTCACCGCCTCGCCGAAATCCTCGTCCGGCACGCCGATGACGGCGCAGTCGGCGACTTTCGGGTGGGTGATCAGGATGTTCTCGCATTCCTGGGGATAGATGTTCACGCCGCCCGAGATGATCATGAACGCCTTGCGGTCGGTCAGGTAGAGGAAGCCGTCCGCATCCACCTTGCCGACATCGCCGAGGGACGACCAGTCGGGATGCTTGGGGTTCAGGGCGGCTTTGTTCTTTTCGGGCGCGTTGTGATAGTTCGGCGGCGTGGTGCCCCCGAAATAGACCTGGCCTTCTTCGCCGACGGGAACTTCGTCGCCCTCCTCGTTGCAGATGTGCAGGACGCCCATCACCGGGCGGCCGACCGTCCCCTTGTGGGTCATCCAGTCCGGGCTCTTCACCCAGGTCATGCCATTGCCTTCGGAGCCGGCGTAATACTCGTCGATCACCGGGCCCCACCAGGCGATCATCTGTTCTTTCACCGGCACGGGGCAGGGCGCCGCTGCGTGGATCGCGAACCTGATGCTTGAAACATCGTACTTCTTGCGCACCTCTTCCGGCAGCTTCAGCATCTTGACGAACATCGTCGGCACGAGCTGCGAGTGCGTGACCTTGTGCTTTTCGACAAGGCGCAGATAATCCTCCGGCTCGAACTTCTCCATGATGATGAGCGTGGCGCCGATGCGCGTGAACGTCATGCACCAGCGCAGCGGCGCGGCGTGGTAGAGCGGGGCCGGGGAGAGGTAGATCGACCCCTCATTGGCGCCCGAGAAGGCCCTGGCGATCTGGATCAGCGCGTTGTCGGCGTCGATCGGCAGGCCGCGCTCCAGCGGCGGGCGGATGCCTTTCGGGCGGCCGGTCGTGCCTGAGGAATAGAGCATGTCCGTGCCGGCCATCTCGTCGGCTACCGGCGTGGCGGGGAATACCGCTACATGATCTTCCATCGCCGTGAAACCGTCGATGGAGCCGTCGATGGACCAGTTATCCTTCAGGCCGGTGGCGGCTTTCACTTCTTTCGCAACGCTGCCCTTGGAGGCGCTGGCGATGAGAAGCTTCGCGCCGGAATCCTCGATGATGTAGGCCACTTCCGGCGTCGTCAGGCGCG
Organism: Hyphomonas sp.; assembly: GCA_016124495.1. GTDB lineage: Bacteria > Pseudomonadota > Alphaproteobacteria > Caulobacterales > Hyphomonadaceae > Hyphomonas. Next base: position 13,474 of record WGNP01000014.1, read on the forward strand.
AAGAGACGGCCACATAGTAAAGCCCCGCGCGCTGAGCGGCCCAGCAGATCTCGAAATAGCGCGGCGAGTTTTCGGCAAAGAGCGCGATCGTGTCACCGGGCGCGCAGCCTGCGGCGCGCAGCGCGTGCGCGATGCGGTTGGAGCGCTCGTCCAGCTGCTTGAACGTGATGACCTCGCCCGAGCCGGACATGATAATCGCGGCCTTGTCCGGGTGGGATCTGGCGAAGTGAAAGGGATGCATGAAGTGTCCTCCTGGGCGTTTCTTGAGTCTGTCAGGGTTCCATCGGCCCGCCGAACTGGCGGGCAAAGAAATCGTCTTTCTTCCAAAGCGGACGCGCGTCCTGACTGGCGAGGGCCAGCGCTATGCGGGCATTCAGTTCGGCGAACTTGGCGGCAGCATTGAAGTCGAGATTATTCGACATGTCATCCGACGGGCGGTGGTAGTTCTTCGCCTGGTGATCGGCCCAGGCGATATCGCCGCCGTTCTGGAAGCCGGGCTTGAGGTAAACGGCCGGGATGCCGGCTTCCACAAAACGGAAATGGTCCGACCGGGTGAAGATGCCCTGCTCGGGCGTCGGGTCAGGGCTGATGGCGACGCCCATTGCCGTCGCTGCGGTCTCCACCGTTGCCGCGATGTTGGAGCGCAGCGCGCCGTAGACGATCACGTCGGTGAAGTCATAGGTCAAGATCGGCATATCGAGATTGACGTTGGCGACGATTGTGCCGGGTACGGACGGGTTCATCGCGAAGTACTGGGCGCCGAGCAGGCCCTTCTCCTCGGCCGTCAGGGCGGCGAACACGACCGTGCGCCTGAGCGGCGGACCGTTCTTCAACATCCGGGCAGCGTCCAGCAGCGTGGCTATACCACTCGCATTGTCGAGCGCGCCGTTATTAATCGTGTCTTCCTCGATCGACCTGGAAATCCCGATATGATCGAGGTGGGCGCTGATCACGATCACTTCGTCTTTCAGAGCCGGATCGGTGCCTTCCAGCATCCCGATGACGTTGGCGGATTTGACAGTGTCATGCGTGGAGCGCTGGGTGATCGAGATGGTCAGGGGCATGTCAAAGCCGGGCACGGCGGCGCCTTCAGCTTCTGCAGCGTCAATGATCGCCTCCCAGGTCGCGGGGGCGCCGGCAAACAGCGCGGGCGCGGCTTCCAGGGAGACGGCGGATGTCGCCTGGATATTGGGGGCGTTGGTATAGGCGGCGGCGTCGGCCTGAAGCCAGGCGAGGCTGGCGCCTTCAAGGCGGCCTTCGGCCAGGAGGCGCTGGAACGGATATACCCCCTTTGAGGTTGGCGTCTCGATCGACACGGTCGCCACCGCGCCGCGGTCGGAGATGTTCTTGAACTTGCGATTTCCGTAGAAGGCGCGTTCCTCGTTATCGATGCCTTTCGGCGTGCCGCTCAGCATCACCGCAACCTTGCCGGTCAGATCCAGACCCGCGAAATCGTCGCGGCCGAGTTCCGGCGCATCGATGCCGAACCCGACGAATACGGCCGGCGCGTCCACCGAAGCTTCCGGGGCGCGCAGCGAGTTGTAGACCACGGCGTCCAGGCCCTCCGTGAAGGGCAGCAGGTTGCCCGCCGCATCCTTCACTTCGAACTTCCGGCCTTCGGCGGCGCGCACGGATCGCTGGAAGGTAATTTCCTGGAAATAGGTGGCGCTATCGCCGGCGGGGGCAATCCCGATCTTCTCGAATTCGCCCGCCACATAGGCCGCCGCCAGATCAAATCCCGGCGTGCCCGCCTCGCGGCCCTCAAGGTCGTCAGACGCCAGATATGCCATGTGCGCCTCTATGGCCGCCGCATCTGCAGCGGGCAGCTCCGCCGGCGCTGCAGGCGCCTCAGGCGCGCAGGCCGCGATCAGGGCGGCCATCAGCGCGGCCATCAGCGCGGTCAGTCCAAGCGACGTCAGTTTCATGGGCGAAACGGGCCTTTTTGGGGTGAATTGAGATCTGTATCCCATCTCTAACGCCCGCTGCCGCCCTGTCCACGACTGACGCGGCGGGAGGGCGTCAAAGCTCCGGCGTCCGGCAGCTCATCGGGTGCATCAGGTTGGGCCCGGCCGCCTTCACCGGCCAGGTAAACCCCGTGACCAGCCCCTCGAGCTTGCGGCTGCCGCGCCGCGTCCGGAACCGCTGCCGGCGGCGATCCCTCCTCCCGCTCCACGGCGCAGAAAAATGCCTGTAGCCGCGCGCCCGCGGCGCGTGTGCCTCGCGTGCATTCAACAAGGCATGCCTGAGCCCCTGGCCACGCAGGCCGGCCGCAGGACGGGCTCGCCTAAACAGAACGGCGAGCTGAGCGGGAAGCGAGCTTGAACCCGCGGTCCTTGAAACCCGGCATGATGCCCCGACAGCGCCGAGCCCGGCGCGCAACCGGCAATATCGCCCGGCTCTGTCTCTGCCGCCACGATGAAGCTCTCCTGTGCCGCCGAGAAATCACTCAGGTATCGCCTCTCGTAGCCAGGTGACCGCGCGTACAGGCACGCAAACGCCGGGAACACATCGGTCCGCAAGGCCGCCAGCGCGGGGAGGGCGCGTTCGAGGTCTTCTCCGGTCAGCGCCCGCGTCTTCATGAAACCTGCCGGATCCATTGCTTGAGATTATAGCAGGTGGTGACGCGCTGGACGGCGCCGACCTAGACGTCAAAGAAGGCGCCTGCGGGAAGGCGGCCCGTCTGTCGGTGTGCTTCCGGCGGGCCCGGGTCGGTCTTCTTTCAGGCGCCGTTGACGATGAACTGCGCCGCGGCGCGCTTGCCATAGGCTGAGGGCATCACGATAATATCCGTAAGCAGCTCGTCATAGCAGTTGTTCATGTGGGCGATGAATCCGGCGAAGGCTTTGCGCCCGCCGCGCCAGTCATCCTCGTTGACGAGTTGGGACAGCGTCTCGGACACGCAGGCCGCCATCCCTCGCGTTGAAGGCGGCCTAGTCGCAGGTGATCAGATCCGTAGTCCGGGTCAGTCAGGAAGTCCCGGTTGTCCCGCCTGGTCGGGGTGCGTTTGCACATAGGCGCGCTTCATTTCGATAGACCGGTTGTGCGCCCCGTCCGGGCTCCAGCCCGGCGCGTTCACCGCCCGTCCTGCCCAGCGCCAGGGCCGCAGCCCATCGTGCGCGCAGTCCCGCAGGAACCCGCCGAGCTCATGGAACGCGATCACGAACGGGTTGTAGGTGCCGACCGGTTTGACGATCCCATAGACCGGCCGCTCATCATCCAGCTCCGGCACAAAGCTGGCGAACATCTTGTCCCAGATAATGAACACGCCGGCATAGTTCGCATCGAGGTAACGCGGGTTCGTCGCATGATGCACGCGGTGATGGCTCGGCGTGTTCATCACCGCCTCGAACCAGCCCGGCATCCGTTTGATCGCCTCAGTGTGAATCCAGAATTGATAGAGGAGATTGATCCCGCCCACGAAGGCGATGACGTAGGGGTGGAACCCGATCCACACCATCGGCAGTCCGAGCAGAATCAGGCCCGTGAACGGGCCGAACCAGGGTTGGCGCAGGGCGGTCGTCAGGTTGTAGTGCTCGGAGGAATGGTGCGTTACATGTTCCATCCAGAACCAGCGCATCCGGTGCGCAAACCGGTGTTTCCAGTAGTAAACGAAATCATACAGCACGAAGGCCAGAACGAGGGTCCACCAGGTGAAGGGCAGGGTGGCGATCCGGTACGGCCAGAGCAACGCCATCATCCAGACGAAGATCGCCGCGGTCAGCGTGTTCACGACGAGGTTGCCGATGCCCATCGCCATTGAGGCAAAGGCGTCTTTCGTGTCGTAGCGGCCCGATGCCCGGCCGGTCTTCACCGCCCACCATTCGAGGGCGACCGCGAGCACGAAGAACGGCGCGGCCAGGGTGGTCACTTCGGGGAGAGGTACAAATTCCATCCCCCAGCGCTAGCGAAAAATGACGCCGCCGTCACCCCTTGGGGCAGCGCTTGACGGACGCCGGGGAAGGGGCCCCTTGTCGCACCCGGATCCATCAACCGGAGGAAATCGCATGGCTCGCCCCAAAGAGTTCAAGGAAATCATTCTCGACATCGAGGACGGCATCGCCACGCTGACCCTCAACCGTCCGGACAAGATGAACGCCTTCACCGGCGTGATGATGTACGAGATGATCGAAGCCTTCGACATCACCGACAAGGACGACAGTGTCAAAGCCGTGATCGTCACCGGCAGCGGCGACCGCGCCTTCTGCGCCGGGGCGGATCTTTCCGCCGGCGCAAAGACGTTCGACTATGACGCCCGCGCCGGAGACGGCGAAAAGGGCCGTACGGAGAACATCGACATACAGCGTGACGGCGGCGGCCGCGTCACCCTGCGCATCTTCGAAAGCCTCAAGCCGGTCATCGGCGCCATCAACGGCGCAGCGGTCGGTATAGGCGTCACCATGCAGCTGCCGATGGATATCCGCATCGCGTCCGACAACGCGCGCTTCGGCTTCGTCTTCAACAGGCGCGGCATCAACCCGGAAGCCGCCTCCAGCTGGTTCCTGCCGCGCCTCGTCGGCATCCAGCAGGCGCTCGAATGGTGCTATACGGGGCGCGTCTTCCCGGCCTCCGAAGCGCACAGTGGCGGCCTTGTCAGCAAGGTTGTTCCGCAGGCTGAGCTCATGACCGTTGCCCGCGCGCTCGCCAAGGAAATCGCTGACAATACCGCGCCGGTCTCCAACGCCCTGACCCGCCAGATGATGTGGCGCATGCTCGGCGCCTCGCATCCGATGGACGCGCACATCGTAGACTCCGCTGCCATCTACTCGCGCGGCAAGACGCCGGATGCGAAAGAGGGTGTCATGAGCTTCCTTGAGAAGCGCACGCCGACCTATCCGGTTAAGGTCTCCGACGGCATGCCGAACTTCTTCCCCTGGTGGGAAGAGCGCGAATTCGAATGGATTGGCGGCAAGGACTGATTCTGTGCAATCGCTGCTGCCCCTGGCAACACAGATCGGCGCGCGTCTCAGGGCGCGCGCCGAAACTGTCGCCATCTCTGAATCCTCCGCTGGCGGACTGATCTCCGCCGCCATCCTTGCGGTGCCCGGCGCCTCTGCGTGGTACAGGGGCGGCGGCGTGATCTATACGCCGCAGGCGTTCCGCGGCCTGCTCGGGTTGCGCCGCGAAGACCTAGGCGACATGCGCTCCTCCACGGAGCCCTATGCCCGGCTCCTGGCGCGCACCATCGCCGGCAAGCTCGACGCCCATTGGGGCCTCTGCGAGACCGGCGCCTCAGGCCCCACCGGCAATGGCTATGGCGACGCCGCCGGCCACACCTGCGTGGCACTCTTCGGGCCCGGCAAGTTCGAAGTCTCCCGCACGCTCGAAACCGGCCTCACGGACCGGCCCGAAAACATGCGCCTTTTCGCCCGCGAAGCGCTTGAATTGCTGCGCGCTGCGCTGGACTGATCCTGATCGAATAGGTTCAACCGTGAAGCTGACCCTGGCGCTCGATTGCGATTGCTGCACGATCAGTCCTGACGGCATCACCTGCGACTGCAGCTGATCGATCCCGGCCGCGGTGTATCCAACTGCAATTTCCGCTGAAACCCGCTCCGTGCCGATCACGATATCCGCCGCCGGCATCGCGCGCTCGCAGGCTCTGAACTACGATTTCAGCCGCGCCAGAGGGCAGCATGGCGCTGCTTGGCGAACCTGTTGCGGTCCCTGTTCGCGAACCGTGACATCTGTCCGTCTGCGGAGATTTTGAAATGCACCAGCAAGACCCCGCCGCCTGTGCGGCGCACAAGCCCGGCCACACCCATTGCAAAATCTGCAAACGCCGACCCTTCCGGCTGGAACGTGAAGACCCGCGAGCGGTCTTCGGCTCCCGCCGCTTCGAACACGTTCATCCGGAACTGCTCGCGCAACCGCACGAAGGACGGTGATCCGAACGGCAACACCGGCGCCGCAGTATCGTCGCCTAGGTGATTGCAGAACAGCGCAAGGCCGGTCATCTCGGCCACGCGCGCCTATTCGAATGGATTGTTCGACTTTGACGCGTCGTACTCAAGGTTTCCGAAGCGCGTGACCCGCGCATCGAAGGCAAGCTTCACGGTGCCGATCGGGCCGTGGCGCTGTTTGGATACGATCACTTCTGCCGTCCCGAACACCTGGTCCATCCGCGCCCGCCAGGCTTTCCATTTATCATTCGAGGACGGATCATTCGGGTCTGCCGGTGGCTCGGTGCGCGAAAGGTAATACTCCTCCCGGAATACGAACATCACGATATCAGCATCCTGCTCGATCGACCCCGATTCGCGCAGGTCCGACAGTTGCGGGCGCTTGTCATCGCGCTGCTCCACTGCGCGCGAAAGCTGCGACAGGGCCATCACCGGCACGTTCAGGTCTTTTGCCAGCGCCTTGAGGGCTGTGGTGATCTGCGTCACTTCCTGCACGCGGTTGGCGTTCGAGTTGGACGCTGTGGTGATCAGCTGCAGATAGTCGATCACGATCAGGTCCAGCCCCGTCGACCTGCGCAGACGGCGCGCGCGGGCCGTCAGCTCGCCGATCGAGATGCCGCCGGTATCGTCGATGTAGAGTGGCAGGTTCTGCATCTCGGCGGTCGCTTCGGAGAGGCGTTCGAAGTCGGCCTTCGACAGTTTTCCCTGCCGGATGTCATGCGAACTGATGCCGGTGCGCTCGGCCAGGATACGCGTGGCCAGCTGCTCACTCGACATCTCCAGCGAGAAGAAGGCGACTATCCCTCCGTCCACGGTCTTTCGTGAGCCGTCTTCCTGTGCTTCGTACTTGTAGGCATTGGCCACGTTGTAAGCGATGTTGGTCGCGAGCGATGTCTTGCCCATCGACGGGCGACCGGCGAGGATCAGCAAGTCCGAGCGGTGGAATCCGCCAAGCTGCTCGTCGAGATCGCGCAGCGCTGAGGGAATTCCGGCAATCTTGCCGCCGCGTTTGAACGCCGCTTCGGCGGTGACCAGCGATTCGGCGAGCGCTTCGGCAAAGCTGGAGAAGCCGCGCTCAGAGCTGCCGCGTTCGGCGAGTTCGAACAGGGCACGCTCCGCCTTGTTGATCAGTGTCGAACCTGTGTCGTCATCTTCCGGCGTGAGGGACGCCGCCTGGATTCCGCCGCCGACGCGGATCAGTTCCCGCCGGATCGCCAGGTCCCGGATTATCCGCGCATAATCCTTGACCTCGGGTCCGAAGGCGGCGGCGTCCAGCAGGTCGACGAGGTATTTGCCGCCGCCGATCTCGGTCAGCTTTTCCTTTTGCTCGAAATGCTCGCGCAGTGTCACACCGTCCGCCACCCGGCCGGTCTGGATCATGTTGGAGGCGACTTCGTAGAGCAGGTTGTGGGCCGGGGCGTAAAAGTCGACCGGGCGCAGGATATCCGCAATGTACTGGTAGACGTTGTTGTCAAACAGGATCGCGCCCAGCACGGCGGCTTCGGCGGCAAGGTTATGCGGCGAGACAACGGGCGTGTGCGAGGTCGTTTGCTGGTTCATGCGGGCATATTAACCCAAGGCCCGCCCGAAGGCTTGGGGGCAGTTTCAGATTCGAAAAACGAATCACAGAAAAGTAAAAGCCGCAGCTGTTTCCAGCCGCGGCTCCTGTTTCTGGTCCGTGTGGACGAAGACTAGTCGTCGTCGCCGGCCGGGCCGCGCTCGGCAGCAGCTTGTGCCAGTTCACCGGCCTGTTCGGCAGCAAACGCAGCGTTGGCGGCCTGCAGGGCTTCAGCGATGTTCTCGCCTTTGGCCTGACGCTCGGCTTCTTCGTTCGACCGGGCGACGTTGACCTGAACCTTCACGGCCACTTCGGCGTGCAGGCGTATGGACACATCATAGATGCCGATCGATTTGATCGGCTTGTCGAGACGCACGGAATTGCGCGGTACCTGGTGACCTGCCGCTTCGGCAGCCTCCGCCACGTCGCGGGCCGAGACCGACCCGTAGAGCTGACCGGTTTCGCCGGCCTGACGGATCAGGACGAACACCGCGCCTTCGAGTTTTTCGGCATCGGTTCTGGCGGCGTCGCGGGCAGCGGCGTTCCGCGCTTCGATCGCTTCACGCTCGTGTTCGAAGCGTTTGCGGTTGCGGTCGTTGGCGACCAGCGCTTTACCTTGCGGGATCAGGAAGTTGCGGCCGAACCCGTTTTTGACGCGGACTTCGTCGCCGATCTTGCCGAGCCGTTCGATGCGCTCAAGGAGAATGACTTGCATGTGGGCCTCTCCTTATACAGCGAACGGAATGAGTGCGAGCATGCGGGCCCGCTTGATGGCCTGTGCCAGCTTGCGCTGGTTTTTCAGGTTCACGGCGGTGATGCGGCTAGGTACGATTTTCCCTTTTTCAGAGATGTAGCGCTGCAGCATCTTGACGTCTTTGTAGTCGATTTCCTGTGCGTGCTCGCCCGTGAACGGGTCGACCTTGCGCCGGCGGCCGAAGGGGCGGCGGGCAGGAATGTTCGTGATGTTGATTTTCTGTGCCATTGGATCTGTTCCTTACCCTTAATCGCGCGGACGGCGTTCTTTGCGCGACAGAACCACGGAGGGCTCGTCGGACAGCGTTTCGACGCGGACGGTCAGGTAGCGCATCACGTCTTCCGAGATGCGCTGGCGGCGTTCGAGTTCGTGGATCGCGGCAGGCGGTCCATCGATGTTGATGCAGGAGTAATGACCCTTGCGCTGTTTCTTGATCGGATAGGCGAGGCTGCGCAGGCCCCAGTATTCCGTCCGGCCGACGGTTGCGCCTTTTTCCTTGAGAAACGCGCTCATCTCTTCGACGAAGGTTTCCACCTGGGCCGGCGAAATGTCAGGTCGTGTGATCACGACGTGTTCGTATAGTGCCATGTTTTCATTCCCGAAATTCGAAGATGCGGCGCTGGGGGGCGGGAGACCCGAACCAGCGATGGCCCCTCTTTTTCCGGCTCATTCCGGGGACTTGAGGACCGCACCTTGCTGCGAAGGGCGGTCTAAAGCCCATCTGGTCGCAGATTTCAAGCGCTTGCATGCCGGAAGGGTGCGCTTTAGCACGGCCAAAACAACTGGAGGCCCGGTAATCATATGACGCTGGCATTCATCTTTCCGGGGCAGGGCAGCCAGGAAATCGGCATGGGCCGCGCGCTCGCCGAGGCCTTTCCGGCCGCCAGGGCCGTTTTCGAGGAAGTCGACGCCGCCCTCGGGCAGGACCTGTCGGGCCTGATGTGGGGCGGCGATCTTGCCGAACTGACCCTCACCTCCAACGCCCAGCCCGCCCTGATGGCACACTCGGTCGCCGCTTACCGGGCGCTTGAGGCGAATTTCGGGATCACGGTGAAGGATGCCGCCTTCGTAGCCGGCCATTCCCTCGGCGAGTATTCGGCGCTCGCCGCTGCAGGGTCGATCAGCCTCGCGGACACCGCCCGCCTGCTGCGCATCCGCGGCAATGCCATGCAGTCCGCTGTGAAGCCCGGCGAGGGCGCGATGGCGGCCCTGCTCGGCGCCGAAGTCGATCAGGCTGAAGCTGCCTGCGCCGCGGGGCGTGCCACCGGCGGGGCCTGCGAGATCGCGAATGACAATGCGCCCGGCCAGCTGGTCATCTCCGGCACCAAGGCCGCGATCGACGCGGCGGTGGCCTGGTCGCAGGCCAATGGCGTCAAGAAGGCCATGGCGCTGAACGTCTCAGCGCCGTTCCACTGTTCGCTGATGCAGCGCGCGGCCGACGCGATGGCCGAGGCGCTCGCGAAGACGGACATCAGGGCGCCCGGCGCGCCGCTCGTCGCCAACGTTTCGGCCACGTCCGTCACCGATCCGGAAACCATCCGGCAGAACCTCGTGAAGCAAGTCACTGGCCGCGTGCGCTGGACGGAGTCAGTCCGGTTCATGGTGGCGCAAGGCGTTACGATGACCGCCGAGACCGGCAATGGCAAAGTGCTCACTGTCATGCAGCGCCGCATCGAGAAATCCCTGAACGGCTTCACCCTCGGCTATCCCGAGGACCTCGAAGCCTTCGCCAAAGCTCTCAAAGGATAAGAGACATGTTCGACCTCACTGGCCGCACGGCCCTTGTTACCGGCGCTTCGGGCGGTATTGGCCGCGCGATTGCTCTGGCGCTCTCGCAAGCCGGCGCCAAGGTCGCCCTGTCGGGCACGCGCGAAGCCGTGCTGCAGGAAGTCGCCGCGACCCTCAAGGGTGAGAGCGCCATCGTGGCGTGCAACCTGTCTGACCCGGCAGCCGTCGACGCGCTTGTCGGCCAGGCCGAGGCACTGCTCGGCCCGATCGACATCCTCGTCGCCAATGCCGGCATCACGCGTGATAAATTGCTCATCCAGATGAAGGACGAGGACTGGAACGAAGTGATCAACGTCAACCTCGGCTCGTATTTCCGCCTCGCTAAAACTGCCGTCCGGGGCATGATGAAGCGCCGCCATGGCCGTATCATCGGCATCACGTCGATTGTCGGCGTCACCGGAAACCCCGGACAGGCGAATTATTGTGCCTCGAAGGCTGGCATGATCGGCTTCACGAAATCACTCGCCCAGGAAGTCGCCAGCCGCTCGATCACCGCCAATACGATCGCCCCCGGCTTCATCGAATCGCCGATGACCGATGGCCTGCCGGACACGCAGAAACAGGCGCTTTTAGGTCAAATCCCCTCTGGCCGCCTGGGTCAGGGAAGCGACATTGCTGCAGCTGCGGTTTACCTAGCGTCCAACGAAGCGGCCTATGTTACAGGCCAAACCCTGCATGTTAACGGCGGCATGGCGATGATCTGACCCTGCGCAGTCGCCAGCGAGACAAGGGCTTGGCGCTCTGCTGGAGTGTGTGCTAGGCGCAACACAATGGTTCAAAAAAAAGGACCAGTTCTCAGTTATAGCATGAGAGGTATCCATGTCTGACGTTCTTGAGCGCGTGAAAAAAATTGTCGTCGAGAATCTCGACGTGGAAGCCGATAAAGTTGTTGAAGGCGCAAGCTTCATCGACGACCTGGGCGCTGACTCCCTCGACCTCGTCGAGCTTGTCATGGCTTTCGAAGAAGAGTTCAACATCGAGATCCCTGATGACGTTCAGGAGTCGATCCGCTCGGTCGGCGATGCCGTGACCCACATCAAAGCGCACATCTAAGCGCGCTGTCCGCGATGTCTAAACGCCGCGTCGTCATCACAGGTATTGGTATCGTCTCCCCGCTTGCGATGGGACGCGAGGCAACGTGGGAACGCCTGATCGCCGGGAAATCCGGCGCAGGTCCCATCGACAAGTTCGATGCGTCGGATCTGCCGTGCAAGATCGCCTTCCAGGTTCCTTACACTTCCGGCCGGGGCGGGGGCGCAGGTGACCCGCACGCGTTCGACCCCGACAAGTTCGTGACGGCGAAAGAGCAACGCCGGACGGACGAATTCATCGTATACGCCATTGCCGCTGCCGATGAAGCGCTCGCCGACGCCAACTGGAAACCGGAATCCGATGAAGACCAGGAGCGTACCGGCGTCCTGATCGGCTCCGGAATCGGTGGCCTCGAGACGATCTACGAGACCTCGATCATCCTGCATGAACAGGGGCCCCGCAAGGTCAGCCCGTTCTTCATTCCCGCCTCGCTGATCAACCTTGCCTCCGGCCAGGTCTCGATCCGCCACGGGCTTAAGGGACCGAACCATTCCGTCGTCACCGCCTGTGCCACCGGCGCGCACGCCATCGGCGACTCGGCGCGGCTGATCAGTTACGGCGACGCTGACATCATGGTCGCGGGCGGCGCCGAAGCGGTCATCGGCCGACTTGGCATTGCGGGCTTCTGCGCGGCCAAGGCCATGTCCACCGGCTTCAACGACACACCGGAAAAAGCTTCCCGTCCGTATGACAAGGACCGCGATGGTTTTGTCATGGGCGAAGGCGCAGCGGTGCTGGTGCTCGAAGAATACGAGCATGCCAAGGCACGCGGCGCCAGGATGTATGCGGAAGTCATCGGCTACGGCCTGACCGGTGACGCCTTCCACATCACGGCGCCTGCCGAAGGCTCCGAAGGCGGCTACCGCGCGATGAAGATGGCGCTGAAGAATGCCGGCATGGATCCTTCAGAGATCGACTACGTCAACGCGCACGGCACCTCTACCCCGAAGGGTGATGAGGGCGAGGCGGGCGCGGTCGAGCGCACGTTCGGCGACCATGCGAAGAACTTATCCATGTCGTCGACGAAGTCTGCGGTCGGCCACCTGCTGGGCGCCGCCGGCGCGATCGAGGCGGCGTTCTGCGCCCTCGCAATTCGCGACCAGGTGATGCCGCCGACGCTGAACCTCGACAATCCGAGCTTCGAGACGGTGATCGACCTGATCCCGCACAAGGCCAAGAAAGGCCGCGTACGCGCCGCCATGTCCAACAGCTGCGGCTTCGGCGGCACCAACGCCTCGCTTATCATCCGCGAAGTCACCTGAGGCCTTCGCGGACCGCACAGCGTCACTTGATTTCCGGGCCGGTGAGGGCACGGTGAGACGCACCACGGTGTCCGGTGAAAGAGGCTCTCATGCGATTCCTGAAAGCGCTGCTTGTCTGGCTGTTCATGCTCGCCCTGCTTGCAGGCGCCGGCGCGGCGGCCGGATGGGTGTGGTTCAACAACGAGCTGTCCCGCCCCGGTCCTCTGACGGATGAAGCAGTGATCCGGGTCGAGCCTGGCGAAGTTCTGTCCATCGTTGCAGACCGCCTTGAGGCGGACGGTGTGATCCACGATGCGCGGCTGATGAAACTCAAGGCGCGCCTGGACGGCAGTGAGCTCGAGATCAAGACGGGCGAATACCTGATCGACAAAGGCGCCACGGTGGAGGATGTGCTCAGCATACTGACCGAAGGCCGCGCGCTGCTTCACAAGATTACCCTGCCCGAAGGGCGCACGACTGCGCAGCTTCTGAGGATCATCGAGAAAGACAAGATGCTGACCGGCGACATGCCGGAAACGCTCCCCGAGGAAGGCACCCTGCTGCCGGACACCTACATGTTCCACCGCGGAATGACGCGCGCGCAGCTGATCGCGAAAATGCAACAGGCGCAGGCTGAACTGCTGGAGGAACTCTGGCCAACCCGGCAGGATGGCCTGCCGATCACCACGCCCTATGAAGCCGTGATCCTTGCCTCGGTCGTCGAGAAGGAAACCGGCAAGGCAAATGAGCGCCCGCAAATCGCCGCCCTGTTCACCACACGTCTGAAGCGCGGCATGCGCCTGCAGAGCGATCCGACAATCATCTACGGCATTTCCAAGGGGGAGCCACTCTACAACAAGGCGGGCCAGCGCCGCACGCTCTACCGCTCGGAAATCGACCGGCACACCGAGTGGAATACTTACCAGGTGGACGGGCTGCCGAAGACGCCGATCTGCAATCCGGGTGCTGACGCCATCCGCGCTGTGCTCGATCCTCCGGAGACGGAGTATGTGTTCTTCGTGGCGGATGGGAAAGGCGGGCACCTGTTTGCCAAAACGAACGCCGAGCACGAGCGTAACGTGGCGGCCTACAGGGCCTATGAGCGCGGCGAGATCGCAAGGGAGCGGGCCAACTGATGGGGATACTTTCGGGGATGACCGGCTTCGCGCGGGTCACGGGGGAGGAAGGCTGGGGCGCCTGGGCCTGGGAGGCCAAGAGCGTCAATGGCCGCTCGCTGGATGTGCGGGTGAACTATCCGCCAGGCTTCGATCCGCTGGAGCGCGAGGTCAAGGCGATGGCGACCGAGCGGTTCAATCGCGGCTCGCTGCAGGTCAGCCTGCGGATCGACATGGCGAGCGGGGCGGGTGGTGTGGTGATTGATCATGTCCTGCTCGCCACGCTGGCCGACGCTGCCCGTAAAACGCTGGGCACCGAACTGACGCCCGAAGCAGTAGCCACGCTGATGACGCTGAAGGGCGTCGTCGAGGCGGGAAGTTCGTCGTTGCGCGACCTCGCTGCAGATGAAGCGGCCATGAAGGTTCTCAGCGCGGGCGCGAGGCTGGCGATGGACCAGCTCGCCGAAGGTCGGCGCGCCGAGGGGGCTTCGCTGCTGGCGCTGCTGTCGGGCCATCTGGATATGGTCGAAGCCCTCTCTGCAGAATCCGCCACAATCGCCGCCACTCAGCCCGGTTTGATTAAGGTAAAGCTTCAGAAGCAGCTCGAGGAACTTGACCGCGAAGGCCGCGTCGATGCCGAGCGTTTCGCCGCCGAGGCTGCGCTGTCTGCCGCGCGGGCGGATGTGCGAGAGGAGCTCGATCGCCTCGCCGCGCACGTGAAGTCCGGCCGCGAGCTGCTCAAGACCGGTTCGCCCGCCGGTCGCAAGATCGACTTCCTCGCCCAGGAGCTGAACCGTGAGGCCAACACACTCTGCTCGAAATCCGCCAGCCTCGAATTGACGAATGCAGGGCTCAGCCTCAAAGGGGTGATCGACCAGTTCAAGGAGCAGGCAGCGAATGTCGAATAGCGGACACCCGAAGGACCATGGCCGCCGGCGCGGCCTGATGCTTGTCCTTTCCAGCCCCTCGGGCGCGGGTAAAACGACGCTGTCGAAGATGCTGCTGGACGAGTTCAGCGACGTCAGACTTTCGATCTCAGCCACGACGCGCGCGCCGCGCCCGAAAGAGGTGGACGGCAAGGACTATTTCTTCCGCACGCCGGAGCAGTTCCACGAGATGATCGAGCGCCGGGAGTTCCTCGAATGGGCGCACGTGTTCGACAAGTATTACGGCACGCCGAGGGCCGACACGGTCGCGCGGTTGGAGTCGGGCGAGGATGTCCTCTTCGATGTCGACTGGCAGGGCGCAGACGCGCTGCATGACCAGATGCCGAATGATGTCGTCTCCGTCTTCATCCTCCCGCCGAGCATCGAAGCACTCGAAGCGCGCCTCGCCGGGCGCGAAGGCTCGACGCCCGAGCTCGTTGCGCGCCGGATGGAAGATGCCAGGCGCGAGATCATGCACTGGCGCCGGTATGACTACGTCATCGTCAATGACGAACTGCAGGCTGCCTACCAGCGGCTGAAGCGCATCCTGCTTGTCGAACGCCTGAAACGTCTTCGCCAGCTGGACCTCGAAGACCACGTCCGCACACTGCTGGGCGAAGGTTAGGCCAGGCTCGCCGCCAGTGTCCGGAACTCCGCTTGCGTCAGGGTCTCCGCACGCGCGGTCGGATCAATGCCGCAGTCTGCAAGCCATTCCTCCGCCTTCATGCCGCGCTTCTTCGCGAAAGGCTTCAGTGCGGCCCGCAGCATCTTGCGGCGCTGGCCGAACGCGGCGCCGGCGATCTGCTCCAGCAATTCGATGTGCGGAAAACATTTCTCCGGCGGCAGCGGATCGAACACCGCCACCGCACTGTCGACTTTCGGCGGCGGGCTGAACGCGCCGGGTGGCAGGGTGAACGAGATATAGGGCCGGGTCACGGACTGCGCGAGCACCGCCAGTCGTCCGTAGGCGTCGGTACCGGGTTTGGCGCAGATCCGCTCGGCCACTTCCTTCTGGAACATCAGCGCCATCTCGCCGCGCCAGGTGCCGGCCTTCAACCAGTCGACCAGCAGGGGCGTGCCGACATTGTAAGGCAGGTTCGCGATGATCATTGCCGGACCCGTGGCGCCGGCCTCTTCCAGTGCCTTCTCCCAGCGCACCTTGCGCGCGTCCTTCGCCATCACGATCATCTGGCCGCTCCTGGCTTCCGGCCAGTCGAGCAGCGCTTCGGAAAAGCGTGCGTCGGTTTCCACGACGATGAGCTTTGCGGGATTTTCGTTCAGGATGGCCCGCGTCAGGCCTCCGGGACCTGGTCCAACTTCAATGACAAACCGGTCTTTCGGTGAGCCGGCCGCGTTGGCGGCGCGCTTCAGGATGGAGGGATCAAAAAGGAAATGCTGACCCAGCGACTTGCGGGCAGGGGCATCGGTCAGGGGCGTGCGGTCGTCGCTCATGCGGCGGCTTTCTGGCGGTTGACGGCGAAGGTCGCCGCGAGGCGGAGGGCGGCGATAAGGCTGTCGGGCTTGCAGGTGCCGGCAGCGGCCGCGTCATAGGCGGTGCCGTGATCGGGACTCGTGCGCACGATCGGCAGGCCGAGCGTGGAGTTCACGCCGCCCCACATGTCAAGCGTCTTTACGGGGATCAAGCCCTGGTCATGCGTCATCGCGATCACGGCGTCATACGCGCCGGACAGCGCTTCGGCGAACACTGTGTCTCCGGGGCGTGCATGCGTGATGCGGATACCTTCCGCCTGCAGACGATCGGCTGCCGGATTGATGATGTCGATTTCCTCGCGCCCAATGGTGCCGCCTTCGCCAGCATGTGGGTTCAGCCCTGTAAAGGCAATGCGCGGCGCGGCTATGCCGAAATCCTCGATCAGCGCTGCGTGCACCACGCGGGCGATGCGTTCAAGGCGCCCGTCACCCAGCACCCCCGGTACTTCGGCCAGCGGCATGTGGATCGTCGCGAGCGCTACCCGCAGTCCGCCGCCGGTCAGCATCATCACGGGGCTCGCCTTATGCCCGGCGGCCTCGCACAGGTGCGCCACAAACTCCGTATGCCCCGGAAACCGGAAACCGGTGCTGTAGAGCAGTGCCTTGTTGATCGGATTGGTTACCAGGCCGGAGGCGCGGCCGGCGAGGGCGTCCGCAACGGCGACATTGATCGCGCGCACAATGGCGGGCGCTGCGGCTTCATCTGCGCGTCCCGGCGCAATGTCCGGAACGCCGTCCAGTGCCAGGATCGGCAAGGCTTGCGCAAAAACGCGCGCCGCTTCGGCGGGCGACGTGATGACCTGCGTGGGTACGCCGGTGATCAGATGCGGGGCGCCAACCAGATAAAACGCGAGCGCCGGGTCATTGCGCAGCGCCGCCCAGGCCGCTGCCGAAATGGCAGGGCCGCAACCGGCAGGGTCGCCCATGGTCAGGGCGAGAGGGGAAGGGACATGTGCGGTCACGCACGCGATGTCGCGCCAATTGGCCCGTCAGGCAAGCGCGTTTCGCTGCGTTAACGATAGATGATCGTCGCCTCGCGGCGGGAATTGCGCAGCTCACGTTCGGAAATCATGTTCAGCTCGCGCGCCTTGATGGAGTTTTTCATGTCGTCCTTCGAGGGCAGGGCTTCGGCCCCGTCCTGACGCCGGCAGACATACATCACGGCAAGACCGTTGCCGATGGCGAAGATTTCCGTCGGTCCGCCGACTTCGGTCGACAGTACGAGATCGCGGCCCTCCTGGCCAAGCTCGACAATGTCGATGTCGGTGAGGTCCTGCGCCCGCAGCTGGCTTCTGGAGTTGGCCACCGACTGCACGTCAGCGCACGACTTGATGCGCGAGATGGCTTCCGTCAGCGAGGCTTCCAGGCCGTCCGTGGTGACAAGGCGGATGAGATCGACCTTGGTCGTCGGCTGGCTCGGTTCGCGTTTCGCCGTGACCGAGAGGATGTAGATGCCACTCTCGACTTCGATAGGCTGCAGCAGCGACGGGACGGTCGCGCCCGCGACAGCTTCTCCGAGCGCCGGCGACAGGTCCTCTGCCGTCACCCAGCCCATATCACCGCCGGTGGCCGCTGTGGGCGCCGATGAAATGCGCTGAGCCGCCACGCGGAAATCGGCGCCCTGTTGGAGTTGCTCGACAATCGAGCCGGCCGCCTGAAGCGCTTCCGCGCGGGTTTCGGCATCGGGCGCGTAGAGGAAAATCTCCCCAACCCGGAACTGGGTTTTCTTGGACGCCGTGCGCAGCCGGTTGAGGTGATCTTCAACCTGGTTGTCGGATACCCGGATACGCGAGCCGAACAGACCGCTCATCAGGCGGTTCCAGGCCAGGTCGGCGCGAATCTGTTCTTCCAGACTGACCGGGTTCACACCAGCGGCGACCAGCTGCTGGCGAAGACCGTCTGCGCCAATGCCCGACTCGGCGGCCATATTGGTCATTTCTGCGTCAATTTCCTGCGGCGCCACTTCAACCTCGAATTCGGCGACCCGGTCGAGCTGAAGGCGTTCATCGATCAGCTGCTCAAGCGCTTGGCCGGTAATCTGCTGGATCAGTTCCGCCGAGGGTTGGTTACGCCCCAGCGTCAGCAGCAGCAGACGCGCGCGCTGGCGGACATCCGAATAGGAAATCGGCTGGTCGTTCACGATGGCCGCAATGCCTTCGAGTTGCAGGCGGTTATCGTCTGCTGCCTGAGCCAGCGCCGAAGGCGCGCTCAAGGCCAAAAGGGCCGCCATCAAGACTGCACGCACCATCTAGTCCTCCGTGGATCCTGACTTTCAGAACCCCGTTAAATGTTTCGTCCAGACCATACAAATTGCGGCCGGACGCGCAACGCGGCAGCACAGTAAGCCATGACAAGTGGCTGCTTTCCGGCCTGCGCCCCGCCTGGATCAGTCGAATTCGCTCGAACCAAAGTTGCCCAGGGATTTGAGGGTGAACCTGAACTGAATGTTCTCGGACGGGCCGAGCGTGCGGTCGGTCAGCTCGTTGCGGCTGTAGATCAGCTCGAATCGTGAACAGTCATCGGTATAGGCGATGCCAATTTCCTGACGGGCGTCCACATCATTGGCGATATCGCGCAGTTGCCCGAAGATCAGCGAATAGGAGTCCGTCACCTGGACTTCGCCTGTCACGAAGATCCCCTCGTCAGGCTGCCCGAGCGGACTGATTCGCTGGTCTATCCTGTAATACTGGCCGACCGCCCGGAAACGCTTGAGCGAGGCCGAGGCGCGAAGGTCCAGCCGGTTGAGGGCAAAGTCCTCATCATCGAGGCGCACCCGGCTCGCCAGCTGCAGCGAGTTGCCCAGGTCCAGCGAGGTTTCGGCTACCCAATCGGAAGACGTACCATCGAGGTTTGAGGCAACGTCAAACGCATCATCCGCCCGCGAACGCCAACGCTTCCCGACTGTCGTGCTGAGTTCGGTACCGTTCTTCCAGATCGCCCGGGCGGTGAGCCCCGCGCTGAGTTTGCCGTCGCCTTCGTACAGGTCGAAATTGTCAAACCCGTTGGCCTCGAACAGGCTCGATTCGTCGAATTCGAACAGCTGGCTGTCTTCGACGGGGATGGCGGGATCGTTGACGTCCGAGAAGCCCCAGGCCGCCATTACGGCCGGCTCCAGCATCAGGTCGACCGTCCTGCCCGGCCGATATAGCGGGTACGCGATCTTGGCGCCCGCATTGCCCACCGCGCGTGTGACATCGCTCTTGCCGCTGACCGCTTCGTCCAGCGCATAGAAATCGCCGCGCACTTCCGCAAATGGCTCGAAGGTCAGGCCGCCGGGAAGGAGGTTAAAGTCCCGCCAGTCTGCACCTGCGCTCACCCGCCGGCTGTCAGCGCCGACGTCGCGGCTGAGCACCGCCGAGGAGACGTTCACATTGGCAAATCCGTAGCTGCCAAGGTCGAAATTCTTCTCGGCATAGAGCAGCGGCGAGACGACCGGCAGACGGTCGGCATCATCCTGCCCGCGCAGGCCCTGGAAATTCAGCAGCGCAACATCGGCGTAATAGTCGTCGCCCTGGCCGACCGCGAAAACCTGCGAAAGCAGGCGTCGCGGCTGGTTCGAATAGAGGCCGCGCTTGTCAAGCTGTCCGTCGATGTCATAGCGCCGGTCATAGAGGTCGTCGGTCTGGGTTTCGATGCCGAAGCCCCACATCCATTCCGGCGAGATGGCGAACGCGCCGTTGGCATAGACATGCCCGCGAAACTTTTCTTCGCCGAACCGTTCGCCGTCGCCGTCGAAATCCGTTTCCTGCGTGAAGCTCGCCTTGATCTTTATGGCGCCGGAATAGAAGCGCTTGCGGTACTCAAGATTCATCAGCGGATTGACGTTTGAAGACAGCAGCGGCGCAATCGTCAGGTCTGAGCTTTCCGAGATCGCCCAGTAATAGGGCTGCTTGTAGAACGTGCCGATCTTCGAGGAGATGCCGGCATCCGGGATCAGGAAGCCTGAACGCCTGTCCGAACTCGGATCGGGGTGCGCGAGATAGGGCAGGTAGAAGACCGGAATACCGGCGACCTCGACCACCGCATCGCGGTAGGAGATCATCTGGCTTTCCTGGTCCAGCACGGCGCGCCGGGCGCGGATGGTCCAGGTCGGCGTCCTGTCTTCGGCGCACACCTCGCAGGAGGTATAGACCACCTGGTCCAGCGAGTTGATTCCGTCAGGCTGGCGGATCGCCGAGTTAGCGGTGACGCTGGCCCCCTCCGCAAGCCGGGCGGAAAAGCCGATAGCGTACCCATCCGAGAGGTTCGAGCCGACTTCCATTTCGTCGGCAAACTGCTGGGAGCCGTCAGCATCAATGATGACCACATTGCCGATCGCGCGCACTTTCTCGGTCGTGCGGTTGTAGACGATCCGGTCGGCCCTGAGGGTGCGGCCCTCGTACAGCGCCTCGACATTGCCTTCGGCAACGATGCTGTTCTCGCCGCTCAGTTCATAAACCGTGTCGGCCTCGAGAACGACGCGTTCGTCAGCGGCTTCGGCGGCGGGCAGCGTTTCGGCTGCACTGGCTTCCTGCGCCTGCGCGGCCAGCGGCAGGACCGCCGAGAAGCCGGCCAGCAGGGCATATTGGGACCAGAAAGCCAAAGGGATGATCCTCACTCTGCCGGTGTTCGGCGCGGACTGCCTTCCCCTGCAGGAACCGCGCGGCGTTTTGAAAGGCTTAGAGTCGAACCAGCGGGCCGTCCAGCCATCCGGCAGGTCCGGCCTGCTTTTGGCGCCCGGGCCGGTGCAGACGCGCCACAGGGTCCTGAACAGCACGGGCCACCAGCACGCCCGGGCAGGACAGCGCCTCACCCGCCCGTTCCAGCTCCATCAACACGCCGTTGTACCGGGCGCCGTTCCGCCCGGCGGCCCGGGCGATCTCGTCGATCGGCAGGGGGCTCGGGGTCTGGCGCACCCGCGCCAGCTGGTCGTCCGGCACGGGCTGTCCAGAAAGTCCGGCCTGAAGGCCGGGGGCGGGTCGAGCCAGACCAGCAGCTTCGGAAAGTCCGGCTCGCAACTCGCGATCATCCGCCCCGCGGCGCGCCGTGTCGCCGCGATCTTCTATGGCCGGGACGGCCGCCACCTCGATGCGCCGCCCCTCGGCCACCCTGCTGGCGATCTCCGGCAGGGCAGCCAGCCCATGCTGGCTGTGCCAAACCGCTCCGGCAGGCGTGCAAAGGTCAGGGCGCGATATTCGGTGCACGCACAAGGTGCGCCCGGACGCGGCGTTCCGCGTTTCTGAGCGTGCGCAGGCTCATTCCCCGGGCTTGGCCCCGGGCTTGGTTTTCGGCGTACCGAAGCGCGGCTCGGTACCTTTCATCAGGCGGTCGATGTTTGCCCGGTGCGTCCAGAACACCAGCACGGACAGGGCGGTCAGTCCGGCCAGCA
Source organism: Hyphomonas sp. (assembly GCA_016124495.1). Taxonomy (GTDB): domain Bacteria; phylum Pseudomonadota; class Alphaproteobacteria; order Caulobacterales; family Hyphomonadaceae; genus Hyphomonas. The sequence goes on from WGNP01000014.1 coordinate 34,707, forward strand.
CAACCGGATTGCGTTCACCCAGCAGGTAAGCGCCCGGCGGCACGGCGACCGCCGCACACAGCGCCGAAAGCGAGGAAATCCGCGTCAGCGCAAATACGCCCAGCCAGACAGGGGCCCCGACCAGCAAGCCCTTGAGCGGCGTGACGAACACCAGAAGGCCGGCATAGGTCGCGACACCCTTGCCGCCCTTGAAGCCCAGCCAGACCGGATAGCAATGGCCCATGAACGCGCTGGCGCCCGCAACCATGCCCGCTTCGGGACCCGCCACCAGCGCAAAACCGAGCGCCACGAGCCCCGCCTTCAGGCTGTCGAGCACCAGCGTCGCCAGCGCGAGGTCCTTGCGCCCCGTGCGCAGCACGTTGGTCGCGCCGATGCTGTGCGATCCGATCTCACGGATATCGCCCAGCCCCGCTGCTCTGGTGATCACGAGTCCGAATGGAACCGACCCGGCCAGATAGCCGATGACCGATGCCAAAGCATAAAGCGCCCATTCCGGCATGTGCGTGATGTTCCCCGTGGGCCCCTGTTGCGCCAAGGTTTACGGGGGCAGGCAGGATGGGGCAAGGGGGCGCTACTTGAGCAGCTTCATACCGGCGTGCGCTGCCGCTACCCTGTCGAAGGTCACGGTCTCGTTCGCTCCCGCCAGGGAAGCTGTTTCGGCAATCAGTGCATCGGCAAACTCTACCGCGCCCGAACCGAGGTAAATTCCCAAGGCGCGATACGCAGCTTCGGCATTCTCGATGACGAGTTCTGCTGTTTCTAGCAGGTCCCGGATTGTTCTGGCGATGTCGCTCCGGTCAAGCTTGTACCGCCGCGCCAACACCCAGCTGATCTCCGCCAAAACAACAGAACTGATGAAGCCGGGCATGTCCTTCGTCAGGCGGGAAAGGAACCGGGTCACAATGGGCGACTGCACATCGTCGTCCTGTGCCAGATAGCGGACAACGACATTTGTATCGAGGCCAATCACTCGCCAATCGCCCCTTCGGCGATGGCGTCGTCCATGTCGTCAAGTGAAACAGGCTTCTTCGGCTTCGGGATGATGCCCTTCAGGCGCTTGATGGATTTTGTGGCGGGCATGACGGCAAAGTTGCCATCTGCCATCTGGACGAAATCGACCCGGTCACCCGGTCCAACACCAAGAGCATCCCGCACAGCTTTGGGAATGGTCAATTGGCCTTTGGAAGTGAGCGTTGCGGCGGCCATGCATACCCTTACATATGGTAAGGAAAAAAGTAAGGCGAATCCCGTCCGAAGTCAAGTTTCGAGCGGGCTTACCGCTCAAAAACCGTCTTCCCGCCCACAAGCGTCCGCGTAACGCGGCCTTGCAGTCTGCGCCCGTCAAACGGTGAGTTCTTGGAGCGCGAAAGCAGCTGGTCGCGGTCGCAGAGCCAGGGTTTGCCCGCGTCGAACAGGATCAGGTCCGCCGGCGCGCCCCTGGCGATGCGGCCCTGCGGCAGGCCGAGGATTGAGGCCGGGCCGATGGTGACCGGCGCGAGGGCTTCCAGCAGTGACAGCTCGCCTTCCGCCACCAGCGTCAGCAGGCAGGGCAGCACGGTTTCCAGCCCCGCTGCACCAAATGAGGCTTCACCGAAGGGCAGGCGCTTTTCCTCCGGGGGCTGAGGATCGTGCGCCGAGACGACCGCGTCGATGGCGCCTTCCTGCAGGGCGCGGATTAATATTTTGCGCGCCTGTTCGGAACGGAAAGGCGGGTTCACCTTGCAATAGGTGAGATAGTCGCCGACATCGAGTTCGTTGAAGAATAGCGAATGCGCCGCCACCGTGGTGAACACTTTCGCGCCGCGCCCGCGCGCCACATCGACGATGTCGAGCGTGCGCTGCGAGGTCACCTGGTCGAGGATCAGCGTGCAGCCCGTCTGCTCCGCCAGCACCACATCCCGCGCTGCGCCGAGCCATTCGGCCTCGATGGGAATGCCCGACAGCCCGTGGCGCGCTGCAAACTCACCGGAATTCATCACGCCGCTGCCCGCGAGCGAGCGATCATCGGGGCGCGACATCACAATGGCGCCCCGGCTCGCCGCATAGGTCATCACGCGCTTCATCACCTGCGCGCTTGCCACCGGCCAGTCGCCATTGGTGAAGAGGACCGCGCCCGCTTCCGCCATCAATCCGATCTCGGACATCGCCTCGCCGGCAAGGCCTAAAGTCAGCCCGCCCGCCGGATATACCCGCGCAAAGGCCGTCTCGCGCCCGCGCTCGGTAATGAACTGCACCAGCGCCACATCGTCGATGACCGGCCGCGTATCCGGCATCACGACAAGGCTCGTGATCCCGCCGCTAAGCGCCGCGCGCGATGCCGTCGCCAGCGTTTCCTTGTGCTCCTCGCCCGGCTCACCCGTCTTGGCACGCAGGTCGATCAGACCGGGGGCAAGGCATAGCCCGCCCGCGTCAATCGTCTCCCTGGCGTCCTTGAAGAATACTCCTGTCCCTGTGCGGAATTCCTTGATCACGCCCTTGTCGACCAACACGCCGCCGATGGCGTCCGTACCCGTCGCCGGGTCCAGCAAGCGCGCATTGAGGATCTGCAGGCTCATGCGCGGCCTCCCGCCAGGAGGTGCAGCACCGCCTCACGCACCGCAACACCCATCTCCACCTGCTGCGTGATCACTGAGCGCTCCCCGTCTGCAATCGAGCTCTCGATCTCGACGCCCCGGTTCATAGGCCCTGGGTGCATCACGATGGCATCTTCCCTGGCCAGCGCCAGCCGGTCCGCCGTCAGGCCGAAATACCGGAAATACTCGCGCTGGCTCGGCAGCAGGCTGCCATTCATCCGCTCCAGCTGCAGGCGCAGCATCATCACGATATCGGCGCCGGGCAGGGCGCGGTCAAAGTCTGTCCCCGCACTTTCGGCGCCCCATGTGTCCGTACCCGGAGGGATCAGTGTCCTTGGCCCGCACAGGTGCACACGCGCGCCCATCAGGTGCAGCGCCATCGTCGTCGAGCGCGCCACGCGGCTATGCGCAATGTCGCCGCAGATCACGACCTTCAGCCCCTCGATGCGCCCCTTAGTGCGCCGGATGGTCAGGAGGTCCAGCAGCGCCTGTGTCGGGTGCTCATGCGTGCCGTCGCCGGCATTGATCACCGCGCAATCCACTTTCCGCGACAACAGCTTCGCCCCGCCGGACGCCGAATGCCGGATCACCAGCGCGTCCGGCTTCATCGCGTTCAGCGTCATTGCCGTGTCGATCAGCGTTTCGCCTTTCTTCACGCTTGACTGCGCCACTGGCATCGAAATCACGTCCGCGCCGAGCCGCCGCGCGGCAATCTCGAAGCTCGACAGCGTCCGCGTGGAGTTCTCGAAAAACAGGTTAACCACGGTCCGCCCCTTCAGGATCGGATCGGGGCGCTGGCCGGCGCGCGTTGCGTCGGCATAGGTGTCGGCTAGGTCTAAAATATGTCTAATATCAAGGGGGTGAAGGCCTTCTATTCCGAGCAGGTGATCATGCCGGAAGGTGTAGTCTGCGTGCGCCGCTGCCATGAAGGCCCCTTCGATTTGCGGCGGTTTAGGCGCGATTCCGGCGCCGGGCAAGCCTTCAAACCGCCCCCAGTCCCAGGATCACCAGCCAGGTCAGTGGCAGGGTCAGCGCCGCCAGCAGCGTCTGCGCGGCAATGAAGTTCGCCGCCAGCGTTGTGTTCCCGCCCAGCTCCCGCGCCAGCACATAGGAGTTCGGCGCCGTCGGCGTCGCCGCGCAGATCAGCGCGATCGCCAGCGGCAATCCGCTGAGGCCGATCGCAAGGCCCACCGCCAGCGTCAGCGCCGGCAGCCCGATCAGCCGTACGGCCGTCCAGGTAAACGTCCTCAGCCCCGCCCGTTTCAGAGCGCCAAGATCCACGCCCGCGCCGGCACTCAGCAGTCCCAGCGCAATCGCGGCGTTCGCCAGCATCTTCAGCGTCTCGTCGGCAATCACCGGCAGGCGCACATGGAAACTCGCAAGGCCGATCCCGATCAGGCAGGCATAGATCAGCGGATTGCGTGTCAGCGCCAGCAGCGGCCGGGGCCGCTCCCCCGGCGGCCGGTCGGCATGGCTGACCAGTGCGTACACGGAGATGACATTGGCAACCGGGATCATAGCCGCCGCCGCAAGGCTGACCAGCGCCAGCCCCTCATCGCCGAACAGCAGCCCGCCCAGAGATAGCCCGATGATCGTGTTCCAGCGCACGTTTGACTGAACAATAGTGCCGATTTCAGGCCGCGTCATGCCCGGCCAGGCGTGCGCGAGGAGCCCAAACGCCCCCAGCAACACCTGCGCAGCCATCAGTGCTGCAATCATCAGCCACGGCGCGCCATCGAACTCCGCATTCGCCAGTGCACGGATGATAAGCGCCGGCAGCAGCACGAGGAATGACAGCCGGTCCAGCGCCCGGAACGCCTCCGCTTGTACCAATCCCCGCCGCACCAGGAACTGCCCCAGCGCCACGATCAGGATGACCGGCACCAGCGCCGTGAAGAAAGCGCTCATGCGCCTTTCCCCAGCCGCTCCAGCGCTGCATGCAGGATCATCGCCGCAGCCATCGCGTCCACCCGGTCGGCCCGGCGTCGTTCGGTAAACGACAGCTCCCGCATGATCTCATCGGCTGCCATGGTCGAATACCGCTCGTCCTGATACGCCACCGGAATGTCGCGCACTTTGAGCAGGTTCGACACCAGCGTGCGTACCGATTGCACGCGCGGCCCCTGCGTCCCGTCGGTGTTCAGTGGCAGCCCGGCCACCAGCCCCACGCCATTGCGGTCGTCATACACTTCGAAAAAGCGCGCCAGCGCCGGCGCCAGTTTCAGCTTCGGGATCGTCTCCACCGGGCTCGCCAGGATGCGGCTTGCATCGGTTGCCGCAACGCCCAGCGTCTTCGTACCCGGGTCCAGGCCGATCAGGACGCCCTTCGCGGGCAGGTCGAACAGGTCAACAACAGGCATCCCCGGGCACATACGACCTTGAAGCGGCTTTGCCTATGGCGTAATCGGTCGGCGCCACTGGAGCACCGCCATGACCGTTACCCGCGACGACGTCCGCAAGGTTGCCCGCCTGTCCCGCATCGCGGTGCCGGAGGAGCGCCTTGACGAACTCGCCGGCGAGCTGAACGGCATCCTTGGCTGGATCGACCAGCTGAACGAAGTGGATGTCGACGGCGTCGAGCCGCTGACCTGCGTGGTCGGGACCACCCTTCCGATGCGCGACGATGTCGTCACCGACGGCGACATCCAGGACCAGGTCCTCGCCAATGCCCCACGCACCGAACACGGCTTCTTCGTCGTGCCCAAGGCCGTCGAGTAACGGCCTTACATTATCCTCCGAAGCGCTTTAGGTTTCTGGCAAGGGTCTATTCCGGCCCCGGTCTCTGAAAGAGCGCACCAATGGCCAAGGGTCAGAAGAAGTCCAACAAGGAAGTCCGCAAACCGAAGGCCGACAAGGTCAAACCAAAACTCGGCGCCCCCGTCGCCAGGCCCGGCGACCTCAAGGGCATGGAACACCTGAAACGCTAGGTTTCGGGCTTACCTGACTGGCGACAGTCTGGATTCGCTGATTCCGGTCACTGATGCTGTGCCATCGCACAAGAGCTCCCAGGACGCGTAGCTTCCATTGTCCTGCGACCGGTATCTGTTCCGGCGGACCGGGCCACCTGCGTCCAGGCGCCGATCCGGCGCTAAGGCTTCTTATTGACGTGCTGCCGGCCAGTTCGAGAAAGATTGTCCGCGGAAGGATCGCAGAGCGGCTCCAGGGACCTCAGGCGTGCGCCGCCCGGCTCTTCATCATTGCGCTGACGACCGGATGGGGTTTCAGCGTTGCGCGGACTGCGGCGAGATCGGCGAAGGCGGCGCCGGCTGCGGTGAGCGCAAATTCAATGTCATCCTCTGACATGGCCGCGCACAGGAACATATTGTGCCAGGGATGCATGTAGATGCCGCGTGCGAGCATGTTTTCTGCAAACCCGAAACCGAGCCGCAGGTCCGGATCGTCAGTAAACAGGATCTGCGGCATCTGCGCCGGGCCGGTCTGACGCAAGCTGAAACCCTGCGCGCCTGCCTGGGCTGCCAGGCCGCTGCGCAAGCGCTCGCCAAGACGGGCCATGTGTTCGAGATAGTCGGTTTCACGAAGTATTTTCAGTGTCTCAAGTGCGGCCGCCATCGGCACAGCTGAATACCAGAAAGAGCCGGTCATGTAGATCGCGCCCGCGCCGGCGCGGCAACTGTCTGAGCCCAGCAGCGCAGAGATGGGATAGCCATTGGCGAATGATTTCCCCCAGCAGCTCAGATCCGGCTCAACCCCTATCGTTGACCAGCTGCAATCGCGGGCGAGCCTGAAGCCGGCGCGCACATCGTCCACGATCAGCATGGCGCCTTTGGCGTCACAGATAGCGCGTGCCCGTCTGGCATAGTCAGGGTCAGCAAGCGCCTGATCCTGGAAAGCGTCATGCTTGAACGGCGTTGCGAAGATACCGGCGAGATCATCGCCCGCCATTGCCGCTGCCGCTTCAAGGCTTTCGATATCATTATACACATAACTGATCAGGTGCGCCCGGTCTTCGGCAAGCGTACCGGCGGGGACCGGCGTGCACCAGGGCGCGGAACCATGATAGGCGCCTGCCGCGACCAGGATCTTCCGCCGCCTGGTTTCTGCACGCGCAACAGTCATCGCCATGGTCGTTGCGTCGGTTCCGTTCTTGCAGAAAATCGCCCAATCGGCATGGGAGATCATCGCGACCAGGGTTTCGGCAAGGTCCACAATCAATGGCGATGGCCCGGTCATCGTGTCGCCAAGTGCCATCTGTCTGGCGACGGCTGCTTCGACACGGGGCTCACGGTATCCGAGCAGGTTAGGCCCATAAGCGCACATCAGATCGAGGTAACGCGTGTTGTCGCTGTCCCAGAGGTAGGCGCCGTCAGCGCGGTTGAAGAATTGCGGAAAACTCTCCGGGAGCAACCGCACGGACTGATGGCCATACATGCCATTCGGGATGACCTTTCCCGCCCGCGCCTTCAGTATCTGCTCCGTCCTGCGCACCATGGATGATCGACCGTTCCGCCAGTTGAGTATGAGAAATTGATGCAAGCTGCAGGTGTGGAAGTCAAATAGCGGGCCTTCTCAGTGCAAACGGGCTTCAACAAGCCATTCCGGCGACGCAGAAAATGGCCAGTCCGAAGCCAGTGCTGCATCCGGACCGTGATGGCGCCGACTGCCATCGCAGGTGACCGGCAGGGTCGATCCAGTTGTGTCGTCCGGCCGCCTCACCGGTAAAGGCCGGGCATTGCAGGCTCCGGTCGTCAACTTAGTGCCGCAGCACACGCGCTGCTAACGCGACGCCTGTCACTTATCCGGGGTCCGATACCTGTTCAGATAAACCGGTTCACTTTTTCCTGCGCAGAAAGCGTCGGGCTTTCGAACGCGATGAGCGACGCCAAAGCCCGGGTTCATGCACGTTGCAAGCATGAGGCAACGGGTTCGATCCGTTGGGGCATGCCGGTCCGGCAGCCCTGCATCTGGTCGCAGCCGGACGAGGCAGCCAGCTTTGCTGCTTCAGCCTGTTTGCTGGCTGCAGCCGCACAGGCAATGCCAGGCTTATGCGCGAGCGATACCCTTGCCCTGGACGACGCTCTGAAGAGGATGAGCACCATGTCCGGTACCGGCCCCCTGATCCAGGCAATCGCACGATGAGGCCAAGCCACCGGCGACAAATCACAAGGCACCACAAGGCAGCCTGTTTTTTTTTAAACAGCCTCTGCCAATCTCTGCGGTTGCTATCTGACCCACCCGGGGCCTGTTCACTCCAGCAACTTCAGTGATCGGTTAAACGGGCCGGCCGACGAATAAATCCGGCCGGCCCGGGTCTTTCAGCGCCCTGCTTACTTCGCCGGATTGATCAGGTACTTCTCGCCCGTCGCCTTGGCGTTGTAGGCCTGCAGCGTCGTCAGATCGAGCGCCTGCGCCAGCGAGATCTCCGCTGTGTAGTGGCTCGCAAACGTCGTCGTCAGCTCATCCACCACGCGCTGGCGCATCTTCGCGCGAACCTCGGGCCCGACCTTCTGCAGGAACGGCGTCAGCAGGTAGCCGCCAAGGTTCCACGCAAAGCCCACGCCGGGCGGCACCTGCGTATGCGACATGTCAAGCCTGCCGTAGATATAGACCTGCGTTTCCTGGCCTGATCCATAGCGGCTGAACTCTTTCATGTTGCGGCTCGCCGCCGCTTCCATCGCCACCAGCAACTGCCCGGCCAGCGGCCCGCCGCCGATCGCGTCAAAGCCGAGCGTGGTCTTCGTCTCCGCCAGCGCCGTGATCAGCTCTTCCATGAAGTTGGGCGACGAGGAATCGACGATGTATTTTGCGCCGAGGCCCTTCAGGAGGTCCGCCTGCGCCTTCGACCGCACGATGTTGACCAGCGGCACGTTGTCCTTCTGGCAGATCTTCACCAGCATCTGCCCGAGATTCGAGGCCGCTGCCGTGTGCACGATACCGGTGCGGCCCTGCATCCGCATAGTCTCCACGAAGGAGAGCGCCGTCAGCGGGTTGACGAAGCAGGACGCGCCATCCTTCGCCGAAGTGCCATCCGGCAGCGGCAGGCACTGCGCGACGTTCAGCATCCGGTATTGCGAATACATCTCGCCGCCGAGGCCCGCGACCATCTTTCCAAGCAAAGCCTGCGCCGCCGGTGAGGCTCCTGCCTTCACAACGACGCCTGCGCCTTCGTTGCCGACCGGCATCGACTGGTCCATCCGCGCCGCCATCGCCCGCATCGCGGGGGCAGGGACCTTCGCGGTGATCACCGGACGATCCTTGGTGCCTGACTGGACGGCCGAGCCTATATCCGCCCCGCCGACCAGCAAGCCGAGGTCGGACGGGTTGATCGGCGTCGCCTCGACCCGGATCACCACATCATCCGGGCCGGGCTCCGGTACGGCCACTTCGGCCAATGAAATCTCGAGTTCGCCCGAAGCCTTAAGATGGCTACGCAGCTGGAGCGCGGTCTTGGGAACCGTGTTGGTCATGTCTTGTCCTCCCGGAACAGGTTGCGGCGCTAAAGCGCTTCTTCGGCGAAGTCCTGATAGTCGATCAGAATTTCGGCGTCCGATGCGATATCGGTCAGCGCTGTCAGGGTGACGGTTTGCGCGTCCGCGTCAACCTCAAACCCCGCATTCGCGGACGGGCTGTGATTGCACATCGAGATTTCCCCAAAGGCAACGGCGCAGCGCACCGCGCCGTCGGCCGTCTCGTCGATATAAAACACGTAATGATAGAGCCGCGTGGATTTGAGCGTTTCGGTGTCGGCGTGCGACAGGATCAGCAGCGGATAGACGCCGATCTGCGCGCCTTGGGCAATCTGGCCCGAAGCAAACAATCCGCGTCCATGCAGGGGCGAGGTGCGAACCTCGGCGCGGCCCCCTTCGTTTCGTGCCAGCATGAGGCGTGTGTAGCATGCGCCCGAGCGCGTGCCAGCCGGGTCAGGCCGGATTTTCTCCTGCTGTCTCGGCCGGTTTACCGGCCTTCGGATTCCACTCGCGGATCTCCCGGATCAGGCAGCGGTTGGAGCCGAACGAGTCGCCCAGCGTGCGTGCCACGATGATGGAATCGCCTGGCGTCAGGCAGCCGCCATGAGAGTCCACCGCAATGGCTTCGGCGATTTCGAGGTCCGTGCAGCCCGCCGTCACCTCGACCATGTACTGGTCGCGCCCCTCCTGCAGCACCACCGTTTCGCGCTCGTTCAGGCTGAACCCGTCGATGTTGGACACAAAGCAGACGCTCCGCGTCTCCGGGCCCAGGCGTGGATCACCGGCGTATTTTTCCAGCCCGCGCAGCCGGGGTTCGCCCGGGGCGGTGGAGCAGGCGACGAGCGCGGTCGCGGCCAGAACGGCCAGGCTGATGCGTTTCATGCGGAAATCCTCCAAGGCGATTGAAAACCGTATGACCAGTCTGCGCCCCGATCCGGGCGGCCGCAATGGGCTCACGAAGACTTGAACTTTTTCCGTCTGGGCCCTAGCAGGCGGGGCTCAACACAGGACATGCCCGATGACCGATCTCACCGCCCTGACCCTCGCCAAAGCGCTGGACGGCCTGAAATCGAAGCAGTTTTCCTCGGTCGAGCTGACCGAGGCCTTCAATGCGGCCATCGCCGGGGCCCGCGTGCTGAACGCCTTCGTCGTCGAGACGCCGGAGAAGGCGCTGGAGATGGCAAAGGCCTCCGATGCCCGCCGCGCCAGCGGCAAGGCTGGCAGGCTCGACGGCGCGCCCCTCGGCATCAAGGACCTCTACTGTACCAAGGGCGTCCGGACGACCGCCTGTTCCGGCATCCTCGGCGATTTCACGCCCACCTACGAATCGACCGTCACCCAGAACCTCTGGGACGAAGGCGCCGTCATGCTCGGCAAGCTAAACATGGACGAGTTCGCGATGGGCTCCTCCAACGAGACCTCGCATTTCGGCAATGTCATCAATCCCTGGCGCCGCAAGGGCGACAACCAGGGCCTCACCCCCGGCGGCTCGTCCGGAGGCTCCGCCTCGTCCGTCGCGGCCAACCTCTGCCTCGCCGCCACCGCGTCCGACACCGGCGGCTCGATCCGCCAGCCCGCCGCCTTTACCGGCACCGTCGGCATCAAGCCCACCTACGGCCGCGCCAGCCGCTATGGCATGGTCGCCTTCGCCTCGTCCCTCGATCAGGCCGGCCCGATCGCCAAGACCGTCGAGGACAGCGCGCTCCTCCTCGAAGTCATGTGCAGCCATGACCCGAAGGACTCTACCTCCCTGAACATCAAGACGCCCGACTGGCGACAAGATGTCCGCAAGGGCGTCAAGGGTATGAAGATCGGCATCCCGAAGGAATACCGCATCGACGGCCTCTCCGACGAGATCGACGCCCTCTGGCAGCAGGGCATTAAATGGCTGAAGGAAGCCGGCGCCACCATCGTCGACATCTCCCTTCCGCATACGAAGTATGCGCTCCCCGCCTATTACATCGTCGCGCCCGCCGAAGCCTCGTCCAACCTCGCCCGCTATGACGGCATGCGCTACGGCGCCCGCGTCGAAGGGGGCAACCTGACGCAGACCTATGAAGGTACCCGCGCCTCTGGCTTCGGCAAGGAAGTCCAGCGCCGCCTGATGATCGGCACCTATGTTCTCTCGTCGGGTTATTATGACGCCTATTACCTGCGCGCGCAGAAGGTCCGTACCAGGATCTTCCAGGATTTCGTCGATGCCTTCGGGCAGTGCGACGCGATCCTGACGCCCGCCTGCCCATCGCCCGCCTTCGCCTTCGGCGAAAAATCCGGCGACCCCGTCGAGATGTACCTCAACGATGTGTTCACCGTCACGGCAAACCTCGCGGGCCTTCCCGGCATTGCGGTCCCTGCCGGCCTCTCCGCCAGCGGCCTGCCGCTCGGCCTGCAGGTCATCGGAAAGGCGCTCGACGAGGCCGCCTGCTTCCGCGTCGGCGGCGCGCTGGAAGATGCAGCGGGCTTTGTGGCCAAGCCGGATCGCTGGTGGTAAACTGCCCTTATGGTGCGTTTCCTTGCAATCTTCGCGATCACCCTGATCCTGAGCACGCTCATGACGAGCGGTATCCTGTCGCGCTATGGCTACAGCCTCGTTGATCCCGAAATGCGTATCATGCTGGGCGTCTGCCTGTTCGTGGCCGGCTATGTCGCGTGGCGCATCTCCAGTGTACTGAAGGCCCGCGGCCGCAAGCTGTCGGAAATGCCGGCCCCCGGCGGGGCAGGGCAGGGCAAGCTCGCCGCGCTGTTCGAGCCGCGCAGCAAGGCGCTCGCAGCCCGCCAGGCCGATCTGGAGGCCCGCCGCCGCCGCCTCATCGCCGAAGGCAAGCTGGACGCCGAAGAAGCGCCCGCGCCCGCCCCGGAACCCGAAGCGACGCCGCCCGCGCTGTCGGCTGCGACCAATGTCAAGGACCGGATGGCCGCCCGCCGCGAACGCGTCCGCAAGGCCCGCGAAGAAGGCAAGCTGGACTGACCGGTCCGCCGTCCCCTAGAAGCGTCCCAACCCACCCGTAACCTCCCGAGACACTGATGACCGAGCGACCCACTTTCCGCATCAAAGGCGACACCGGCGACTGGGAAGTCGTCATGGGCCTCGAGATCCACGCCCAGGTCGCCTCGAATGCAAAGCTGTTCTCCGGCGCCTCCACGGCGTTCGGTTCGGACCCGAACTGCAACGTCTCGCTGGTCGACGCCGCCATGCCCGGCATGCTCCCGGTCATCAACAGGTTCTGCGTCGAACAGGCGATCCGCACCGGCCTCGGACTGAAAGCCCAGATCAACAGCTACAGCCGTTTCGACCGGAAGAACTATTTCTACCCAGACCTGCCGCAGGGCTACCAGATCAGCCAGTTCGCCCACCCCATCGTCGGCGAAGGCGAGATCGATGTCGATGTCGAAGTGCCCGGCAAGGAAGGCTATACCTTCGCCTGCCGGATCGAGCGGCTGCACCTTGAGCAGGACGCTGGCAAGTCGATCCACGACATGGACCCGCACGCGACCTATGTGGACCTCAACCGCTCCGGCGTCGCCCTGATGGAGATTGTCTCCAAACCCGACGTGCGCTCACCTGCGGAAGCCGCCGCCTATGTCAAGAAACTGCGCGCCATCGTCATCGCGCTCGGTACCTGCGACGGCGACATGGAGAAGGGCAACCTGCGCGCCGACGTCAATGTCTCGGTCTGCAGGCCCGGTCAGTATGAGAAGTTCCGCGCAACCGGCGACTTCAAACATCTCGGCACGCGCTGCGAGCTGAAGAACATGAACTCCTACCGCTTCATCCAGCAGGCGATCGAATACGAAGCGCGCCGCCAGATCGAGATCATCGAAGGCGGCGGCAAGGTCGACCAGGAAACCCGCCTCTTCGATCCGGTGAAGGGCGAAACACGTTCCATGCGCTCGAAGGAAGATGCGCACGACTACCGCTATTTTCCGGACCCGGACCTGTTGCCGCTCGAGCTGGAGCAGGCATGGATCGAGGACATCCGTAAATCGCTGCCGGAGCTGCCAGACCAGAAACGCGCCCGCTTCGAGAAGGACTACGGCCTCTCGCGCTATGACGCGGGCGTGCTCACGTCCGACGCCGACAAGGCCCGCTTTTTCGAGGAAGTGGCCAGGGGCCGCGACGCGAAACTTGCCGCCAACTGGGTCACGCAGGAACTCTTCGGCTACCTCAACAAGGAAGGCCTCGAGCTGTCGCAAAGCCCGGTCACCGCATCCGCTCTCGGCGGCCTGATTGCCCTGATCTCCGACAACACGATCAGCGGAAAGATCGCGAAAGACGTCTTTGCCCGGATGATCGCGGGCGAGGGCGAAGCTGGCACGATCGTCGAGAAGCACGGCCTGAAACAGGTCACTGACACCGGCGCCATCGAGAAAGTGGTAGACGAGATCATCGCCGCCAATCCCGATCAGGTCGCCAAGGTGAAAGACAAGCCGCAAACTCTCGGCTGGTTCGTCGGCCAGGTCATGAAAGCCTCCGGCGGCAAGGCGAACCCGCAGGCTGTCAATGACATCCTGAAGGCGAAGCTGGGTATCTGACGCGCAGGCCCTCTCCTGCGCGTGGGAGAGGGGTAAGCGTTCAGAACCCCGCCCGTATCCGTGCCGCCAGCGGTTCCAGTTCGGCAGCGCTCTTCATGCTGCCGCTTGCGTGTGCGCCCATCTTCACCCCCTCCCATACAGGCATGATATGGAAATGCAGGTGAAACACCGTCTGCCCGGCCGGCGCGCCGTTGAACTGCACCACGCGCAGCCCGTCCGGCTTCAGGCCCGCCTCTACCGCGCGCGCCACTTTCTGCACACGCAGCATGTAGTCGCCCAGCGCCGCCTCTGGCAGGTCGAGGAAGTTGCGCGCCTCGACCCCTTTGGGGATCACCAGCGTATGCCCTTCCACCTGCGGAAACACATCCATGAAGGCGAGCGCCACGTTATCCTCGAAAACCTTCACGCTCGGCATCTCGCCGCGCAGGATTTTCGCAAAGATGTTGTTGGCGTCGTAGGGGGCGTGAAGGGTCATGTGTCTTTCCTGAACGGTGTCCGGTCCTTGAGATAATCGAAATCGGCGTCCACAGCGGCCCGCTCACGCTCAAGATAGTCGGCAATTGCCGCGCGGAATCCGGCGTGCGCAATCCAGTGCGCCGAGCGTGTCAGCACCGGGGCGTAGCCGCGCGCCAGCTTGTGCCCGCCCTGCGCGCCGGCCTCGACGGTCTTCAGCCCGCGCGCAATCGCAAAATCGATGGCCTGATAATAGCACGTCTCGAAATGCAGCATCGGTCGCGGGTCGTTGCAGCCCCAGTAACGACCATACAGGGTCTCGGACCCGATCAGGTTCATCGCCCCGGCAATCGCCAATTCACCCTCATAGGCAAACACGAACAGGAGTTCGTCTGCCATCCGTTCCCGGAGCATCGAGAAGCTCTTGCGCGTCAGGTAAGGCGAGCCCCATTTGCGGTTGCCGGTGTCCATGTAGAATTCGAAGAAGATGTCGAGATGCGCCTCGGTTATCTCCGCGCCCGTGATGTGACGGAACTCCAGTCCCTCCTGCGCCCTGGCGCGCTCCTTGCGCAGGTTCTTGCGCTTGTCGGACGAGAGCGTCGCCAGGAAATCGTCAAATGATCGGTACCCGGTATTCTTCCAATGGAACTGCTGGTCCGTGCGGATAAGCATACCCGCATGCTCCAGCGCCGGCGCCTCCGCCTCCTCAATGAAGTTCATGTGGAACGAGGATGCACCTGTCTCCGCCACCAGATGCAACGCACCCTGCAGCAGCGCGGACTTATAAAGCGCCTCATCCGGCCCGGGCACGACCAGTCGCCGCCGTCCGGTCACCGGTGTGAAGGGAACAGCCGACAGCAGCTTCGGATAGTACGCTCCGCCCGCGCGCTCCCACGCCTCCGCCCAGGACTGGTCGAACACGAACTCGCCGCGCGAATGCGTCTTGAACCACATCGGCATCGCCCCGCGCAGCCGCCCGCCCGCGTCATGCGCCAGCAGATGCGCGCCCCGCCATCCGGTGCGCGGGCTCGCCGCGCCGGAGCGCTCCATCGCGTCGAGGAACTCCCAGGTGACAAACGGATCGTGAGGCAGCCCCGGCGGGTTAGCGACCGCGTTCCACGCCGCAGCGTCCACGCCGTCGAGCGTCTTGAGAATCGTGATCCGGGGGAGGCCAGCGTCCATGCCCTGCAATTTAGGGCGCCGCGAGCGCCGGGTCGATATGTTCAAAGATGATTGCCGGATTGTAAGCCCGTGCTGCCGCCAGATCTGCCTCGCTACGCACCGTCCACACCACCAACGGCGCGCCCAGCGCCGCCGCCCGCGCCGTATCGGTGTGGTGCACCGCGAGGTAGTCGATCCCGTCCGCCAGCGCCCGGCCCGCCACCGCGTCGAACCTCGCCTCGCCCGCCTGCGCCGACGGCATCACCAGCTGCCCCCGCATCAGGTCCGAAGGCAGCGCCCGCACGGCCTCCTCGGAAAAACTCATCGCCGCTGCCAGCCCGCGCCAATCCGCCAGTCGCGCCGCCACCTGCCGGGCAAACGCTGCCGGATCGGTTGTCCCGTCGACTTTCATCTCGCACAGGAGCGGCAAACCCTCCGGCCACAGCCCCAGCAGCTCCTCGAATGCCGGCACCCGCTCGCCGGACGCGCCGAGCGCCAGACCCTTGAGCTCCTCTGCCGCACGCGTCTCGAACACACCCGATGCCGCCGTCATCCGGTCCAGCAGCGGATCGTGGAAAATCATAACCTCGCTATCGGCTGACGGCCTGAGGTCAAACTCCACGCCCAGCCCCGCCGCCGCAGCCGCCCGAAACCCTGCCAGCGAATTCTCCGGCGGCCCGGCCTTCAGCCACAGCCCCCGGTGGGCATAGGCGAACGCGCCGAGATTAAACCGCTGCGCCATCGCTCAGGCGATCTCGAACACGCCGTCGACTTCCACCGCCACCCCGAGCGGCAGCGTCGGGCACGCCACTGCCGAGCGCGCATGCTTGCCGGCCTCGCCGAACACCTCGACCATCAGGTCGGAGCAACCGTTGATCACCTGCGGAATGTCCACGAAGTTCGGCGCGGCGTTGACGAACCCGCCCAGCTTCACTACGCGCCGGACGTTCGACAGCTCGCCCACCGCCGCCTTGCACTGCGCGATCAGGTTGATGCCGCAGATCCGCGCCGCATGCTGGCCGGCCGACAGTTCCATGTTCTCGCCCAGCCGCCCCAGGATACGCCCCTCCGCCGTCGCGCTCACCTGACCGGACACGTAGAGCAGCTTCCCCGTGATGACGAAAGGCACATAGGTCGCCACCGGTTTCATCGGCGCGGGCAGCACGATGCCGAGACGGTCGAGGTTGTCTTCGGGTGTTGGCATGGTCAGCTCCTGATCTGGTCGCTGCTCCGTCTAGCCTGCAGCGGGGCGCGAGTCAGCCCTCATCCTTCTTCGCCATCCGTGCCGCGCGCCCGGTCATCACCGCGCCCGATCCGAACTTCGCCCGCGCTTTGTCGGAGGCGCGCTCGGCCGCCGCGCGCTTGGCTACCTTCGGGTCGATCAGGTCCACGCCGTCGGAATGGTAGGGCGACAGCCCCGACAGCCCGACGCCGATCAGCCGGTACTTGACCCGCCCGGCCGCTTCCTTCGCCAGCAGGGGTCTCGCCGTGCGGAACACTTCCTGCGCCAGCTGCGTCGGCGCATGCAGAGAGATGCGCCGCGTTACCGGCCTGAAGTCGGACGTCTTCAGTTTCAGCGTCACCACGACGCCGACCACGCCTTCCGCCTTCGCCCGGTCGGCCGTCTTCACGCTCAGGCGCCAGAGGTGGTCCTCCATCAGGGCGAGGTCCGCCGTATCCTCGGAAAAGGTCGTCTCGCTTGAGACTGACTTGCGGTCATCATGCGGGCTCACGGGCCGGGTATCGCGCCCATGCGCGCAGCGCTTCAGCCACTCGCCGGTCTCGCCATAGCGCCGGATCAGGTCCTTCAGTCCCGCATGCTGAATATCGCCGACCGTGTGAAATCCGTCCTTCGCCAGCGAATCGGCAAACTTCGGCCCCACGCCGTGCAGGAAGCCTGCCGGCTTGTCGGCGAGGAATGCTTCGGCCTCTTCCGGCGCCAGCACGGCAAAGCCGCGCGGCTTGTCGAGTTCGCTGGCCGTCTTGGCAAGGAACTTGTTGGACGACAGCCCGATCGACACCGTCACGCCCACCTGCTTCTCCACCTCCAGCGCCAGGCGCGCCAGGCTCGCCGCCGGCGGCAGCCCGTGCAGGCGCTCGGTGCCGGACAGGTCGAGGTAGGCCTCATCAATCGACACCGGCTGCACCAGAGGCGTCAGCGCGTCCATCCGCGCACGGATGGCCCGGCCCGCCTCATGATACTTGGAAAAATTCGGGGGAACGACCACCGCGTCCGGGCACAGTTTCAGCGCCCTGAACATCGGCATGGCGGAGCGAACGCCGTAAAGCCGTGCCTGGTAGCAGCAGGTCGTCACCACGCCCCGCGTGCCGCCGCCCACGATCAGGGGCTTGTCGCGCAGCTCCGGATTGTCCCGTTTCTCGACCGCTGCATAAAACGCATCGCAATCGACATGCGCGATAGAGAGAATTGCCAGCGCCGGATGACGCACGACCCGCAAGTTGAAGCAGACCGGGCAACGGTCAAAATCCTCAGTCTTTACAGCGAGGCAGTCGCGGCAAAGGCTAACCATCGTGTTATTCGTACTCCCCGTCCTTACGCTGCCGCAAACCTGCCGCCACCCCGGCATAAATGCGTGTTAACTTTTGACAGTATAACTAAAAAAGTGGATCGGCATCCGCGCGAATCGTCAGCAGTTTCGAGTATCATGACCAAAGAGCGTTCCCGAACAGTGCTGGTTGTTGAGGACAATGACCTCAACATGCGCCTGTTTTGTGACCTTCTGGGCGCTTTTGGCTTCAAGACCTTCCAGTGCCGCGACGGCGCCAGGGCGATCGAGATCGCCCGCAAGGAGCTGCCGGACCTGATCATCATGGACATCCAGTTGCCGGAAGTCTCGGGCCTCGACATCACCCGCTGGCTGAAGGACGACAAGAAGGTTGCCCATATCCCCGTGCTCGCCGTCACGGCTTTTGCGATGCGTACGGACGAACAACGTGTGCGCGAAGCTGGCTGCGAAGGCTATCTCTCGAAGCCCATCCAGATCGCTTCTTTCATCCGGGCGGTCGAGGCCCTGATGCCCAGGGAAGCGGCATGAGTGCGCGGATCCTCGTTGTAGATGATATCGAGGCTAACCGCCGCCTGCTGCAGGCCAGGCTCGAGGCGCAGTATCATTCCGTCATTCTCGCCTGCAACGGGCCTGAGGCGCTGGAGAAGGCGCGCACCACGGATCCCGAGATCATCCTGCTGGATGTGATGATGCCTGGCATGGACGGCTACGAAGTCTGCCGCCGCCTGAAGGCTGATCCGGTGACGGCCCATATCCCGGTCGTGATGGTCACCGCGCTCAGCGACAGCGAAGACCGTGTTCGCGGACTTGATGCGGGTGCGGAGGATTTTCTCACCAAGCCGGTAGACGATTTCCTGCTGACGTCTCGTATCAACACACTGATGCGCTACAGCGCCGTCACGTCCGAGCTGCGCCGGCGCGAGGCCAGTGGCCTCAAGACTGGCGCGATGGAAGGCCCGGCGCAGGAAGACGTCGAAGGCCCGGCCCGCGTCTTCCTGATCGATGACAACCCGCGCACCTCGGCGCGTATCGCCGCGCTGCTGCGCGAGGATGGCCACAAGGTCGTGACGCTGCTCGAATCCGGCAACATGGGCGATCTCGGCAAGGAGCGCACGGATGTGCTGCTCGTCTCGCTCCTGTCGAAAAGTTTCGACCCGCTGAAACTCTGCGCCCACTTCAAGACGAATGATGTGACCCGCGCCGTGTCGATCCTGCTGATCTGCGATCCGCTGGAGCGCGCCAGGGCCGTCAGGGGTCTGGAGATCGGCGCCAGCGACCTGATCATGGCGCCGGTGGACACTCAGGAACTCTTCGCCCGCGTACGTACCCAGACACGCCGCACCCGCTATGTCGAAATCCTGCGCGGGCGCGTCGACCGCGGCCTGGAGCTGTCGGTGATTGACCAGCTCACCGGTCTCTACAATCGCCGCTACATGACCAGCCAGCTGCAGCAATACATGCACCGCGCGGTGACGGACGGAAAGCCGCTCTCGGTGATGATGCTCGACATCGACCATTTCAAGCCAGTCAATGACACCCATGGCCACCGGGCCGGAGACGAAGTGTTGCAGGCGCTGGCGGACCGCCTGCGCCACAATATCCGCCCGATGGATGTCGCCTGCCGGCCGGGCGGGGAAGAGTTCCTCGTCATCCTGCCGGAGACGCCGGACGAACTCGCCTGCGCTGCGGCCGAGCGTGTCCGCAAGGCCATCGCCGAAGACCCGTTCAACGTGCTCGGCGCTACGCGCAAGATTTCCGTGACCGTCAGCGCCGGGGTCTCCAGCCTGCTGGGCAGGGACGACACGATGGCGGAGCTTCTGAACCGCGCCGATACCGCGCTCTACCAGGCGAAATCCGCCGGCCGCAACCGGGTCAAAAGCATCGCCGCCTGATTGACACTCCGCTGCGCCCGCGCGACAGCCGGGCATGACCTTGCAGCCCGGCGGCCCGAACCATGTCTGACCGTTTCGCGGCGTTCCGGCACTCTTCCTACACCCGGTACTTCTTCTCCCGGTTCCTGACGTCTTTTGGGGCGCAGGTCGTGTCGGTGTCTGTTGCCTGGCAGATGTATGACGAGACGCGCAACCCGGCGCTGCTTGGCTGGATCGGACTTGTGCAGTTCCTGCCCGCCTTGCTGCTCGTCGTCGTCACTGGCAACGCGGCGGACCGGCTTGGCCGCCGCCTCGTCATGGGCTGCGGCGCGCTGGTGATGATGAGCTGCGCGGCCAGCATCCTGATGCTGGTGCTGGCCGGCAACTTCAATCCCATGCTGGTGCTTGCCATCCTCACCCTGTTCGGCACCGCCCGCGCCTTCTATGGCCCCGCGGCGACCAGCCTCGCGGTCAACCTCGTGCCGCGCGAGGATTTCCCGAACGCGGTAAGCTGGATCACTTCGTCCTGGCAGATGGCGACGATTGGCGGCCCGGTGATCGGCTCGCTTCTCTACGGCCTCGCGCCGCAAGCGGCCTATGGCACGGCTACCTGCCTTTTCGTCGCGGCGGCCGCCCTGATCTTCTCCATTCCCAAGCCCAACCAGATCGTCTCCCGCGAGCCGCCGACGCTCGCCAGCATCCTCGGCGGCTTCAGCTATATCTGGAACAACAAGGTGGTCCTGGGCGCCGTCTCGCTCGACCTGTTTGCGGTGCTGCTCGGCGGGGCCGTCGCCCTGATGCCGATCTATGCGCGCGACATCCTGGATGTCGGCGAACTCGGCCTGGGCCTGCTGCGGGCCTCCCCGGGCATCGGGGCGATTATCGCCATCGCCCTGATCACGGCGTTCCCGATCCGCGACCATGCCGGCTGGATCCTGCTGGCCGCGGTCGCGATGTTCGGGCTGGCGACCGCCGTGTTCGGCGCCTCGACGCTGGCCTGGGTCTCGATCCTCGCCCTGATGTGCGTTGGCGGGTTCGACATGGTGTCGGTCTATGTCCGCGAGATCATCCTGCAGCTCTGGACGCCGGACGCGGTGCGCGGCCGGGTGAATGCGGTGAACTCGATCTTCGTCGGGGCTTCCAACGAGCTGGGCGAGACACGCGCCGGGTTCATGGCCGCCGTCGCGGGTCCGGTCTTCACGGTCGTCGCGGGCGGCTTCGCAGCGATCGGAATTGCGACCCTTTCAGTACTGATTTTTCCCCAGCTGAGAAAAATCCGAACCCTGGATGAACAGGACAGCGAGAACACGAAGGCCCTTTGAACGCAAAAAACCCGCGCCGGAGTGGCGCGGGTTTTCAAAAACTTATCAAAGTGCAGACCCTACTTGATCTTGCCTTCCTTGAAATCAACGTGCTTTTTCGCAACCGGATCATATTTCCGCTTCACCATCTTCTCCGTCATGGTGCGCGGATTTTTCTTCGTCACGTAGAAAAATCCCGTATCAGCCGTCGAATTGAGGCGAATCTTGATCGTGGCGGGTTTGGCCATAGGGTGGCCCTTCTCGAATGGGGTTGAAACCGGAAACCGGGCTTATTGACGAGGTGGGGCCGCCAAGTCAAGCCACCCTTACCGCGTGAACACGATCTTGGGGCCGGGATCGGTCATCGCCTCGCCGGCCTCGGCAAATGGCACGACCCGGCTGGTCACCCGTTCGGGGTGGAACCTGCCGCAAGTCATGCAGGACAGGGCCTCCGGAAAGGTCGCCCGGGAATGCACCCGGCTCGTGTGGAAGGTCAGACCCTTGAGATACGCCGCCGTCAGCGGCATCGGCGTCTTGTTGCCGAAATGGATCGACAGTCCGGCGAGATAGCCGTTCGGGGCGCAGGCGTTGACGGCAAAGCCCAGCGCCTCGACCGTCCCGGCAGCCTCCACGACGATTTCGAACTGCTCGCCTGGTTGGCGCCCCTCGGCAAGCGCCAGCGGCTCCGAGACCGCCCCCATGGCCTCGGCAGCAGCCCGCCGGCCGGCATCGTCGTCAAGGTAGAGCACCCGGCCCGCGCCAAGCGCAACGGCCGCCCCGGCGGCGTAGAGGCCCACACTGCGGGCGAGGCCCCCGACCACGAGCACGGCGGCACCCGGCCGCTCCGTCAGGGGGGCTGCGACGCCGCGCCAGCCGTCAGCGATATTGTCCGACAGACTGGCGGCGGCGACGGGGTCAATCCCGGCGGGAAGGTGTACCAGCATATGATCCGCAAACGGCACATACATAAGATCCGACAGCGCGCCGCCGAACTCGGTCTTGGAGGTGGGCTTCAGGCCGTAAGCTGCGCCGAAGGGGTAGGCTTCGCAGGCGTTCGTATGGCCGCGCCGGCAGTTGCGGCAGCGCCCACACGAAAGCTGGAACGGCACGACGACGAGGTCGCCGGGCCGGACACCAGATGCCGAGCCAGCCTCGACGACGCGCGCCACGGTTTCATGTCCGAAAGCGAACGGGCCGGGATAGGGCGCTGCGCCAATGGCGATGTAGAGATCGAGATCACACCGCGCGACGGCGACCGGCGCAACGATCGCATCGGTATCGGCGGCCAGTTTCGGCGCAGGCACATCGCGCCATTCGAACTTGCCGGGCGACAGAAAAGTGAGTTGCTGCATGGTGGGACCTCAGGCCTGGGGGCGGGGGAAAGCGAACAATCGCCAGGCGGTGATCAGCAGGAAAACGCCGATGGCTGCGTGGCGCAGGAGCGTGGACGTGGGCGCGCCGGCGGACTGGGCGAGCAGGAAATCGCCGACGGGCAGCGCGGCGCCGAGCAGCGCCACCCAGCCAACCAGCCGAAATTGGCGCGCCGCCAGCAGCAGAGCGATTATGGCGGCGATCAATCCGGTGCGCAGCGCATAGACGATGACCCAGGGCGCATCTTCGGGGCTGGCGAGCGGCGCGCCGAAATAGCCGGAGAAGGCGGCGGGCGCGAGGAGGCTGCGGACGGTGTTCACGGCGAGGAAGGCGGCGACGATCACCGCGAGCCAGAAGCCGGAACTGCGATAGGGCGAGGGGGAGGCGGGGGACGAGGGCATGCGCGGGCCTTGCATTTGGCCGCTGAATGCTAACCGCTTTCAGCCCTTGGGCGCGCACGCGGAATTGCACGCATGAGTGAAATCTGCTCATCTGTCGGCATGACGCGTTCCCAGCTGCCGCCGCTCGCCTCGCTGAGGGCTTTTGAAGCCGCTGCCCGGCTTGGCAGTTTCCGTGAGGCGGCGCGGGAGCTCGGCGTTACGCCGTCCGCGATCAGCCATCAGGTCCGCCAGCTGGAGGCCGATCTGGGCGTTGTATTGTTCCAGCGGGCGGTGCGTGCGGTGCGGCTGACAGCTGCGGGTGAAGCGCTGGCACGGGACGCATCGGATGCGTTCGACCGTCTGGGCGCGAGCGTGTCCCGCCTGCGCGCGCAGGAGGGCGACGCGCGACTGCGCATCAGCGCGCTGCCGCTGATCACCGATGCGTGGCTGACACCGCGGCTCGAAGATTTCCAGAAACGGTATCCCGATCTCAGCCTCGAAATCGAGACATCGAACCGCGTTGCTGATCTGTATACGGAAGATGTGGACCTCGCGATCCGCAACATCTATGCTCCGGATCCGGGCCTCAGATCCTACAAGCTGATCGACCTGCACGCCTTGCCGGTGTGTGCGCCAGAGATTGCGGCGCGGCTGAAGACCCCTTCCGATCTGGCCAAGGAAACGCTCATCCATATCAGTTCGCGCAAGGCGGGCTGGCTGGACTGGCTGGCGTCAGCCGGTGTCCCTGGCATGAAGCCCCGCTCGCATCTGGCGTTTGATTCCGTCCCCTCCGCGCTCGAAGCAGCGGCGCAGGGGCGGGGCGTCACGCTCGGCGTGCTGCCACTGCTGTGGGAGGCGCCCACGGCCCGCGCGCTCGTGCTGCCGTTCAGCGGTCCGACGCTCTCCGCCGGGACATATTACCTTGTGCACCGGAAAGAAGACGCTGCACGCCCGGCCGTTGCGGCGTTTGCTCAGTGGATGACGGCGGCAATGCGCGGCGACAAGCGACGCCTGGAGCGTATCAACCGGCAGCAGTTGCCGCCAGCGCCCGTTCGGTGATCAGAGCCGGTTGGTGGCGTGGCCGCCCCGGCTCCAGCGCAGGAAGGGTGGCCCCTGGACCGTGCCGGGCTTGTCCAGCCGCTCGCCGATCTCGCCCAGCATGAAGCGGGTGACGGAGGGCAGGTCGAGCTTCAGGGCGTCTGCCAGGGTCACCCATTGCAGGTCGGACAGTTCGGCGCCGTCGACCGGTGGGCGCTCGTCGATCAGCGCCAGTTCCGCCTCGGCCATGAAAAAGCGGGCATCGAAGCGTTTCGGCCGGTAGGGCGGGGTGACGGCCCGGCCGATGAAGACCAGCGGCGAGAGGACCGGGGCAATCTGCATCCTGTGGAATTCTTCCCAGCCCGGCGGCGGCGCGCCCGGCATCTCGCCGGAGCGGCCAACGATCAGCCCTGTTTCCTCGAACGTTTCGCGGATGGCGGTCAGCGCGAAGGCGCGCGGGGCACGGCGTGACTGCACGCGCAGCTTCGCCTCGACGTCCGGGTGTAACTCTTCCGAGGCGGCGGCCTTGCCGTCCTTCGGATCGACGCGGCCGCCGGGGAACACATACTTGTCGGGCATGAACGTGTTGGTGACCGCACGCTTGCCCATCAGCACCCGCGGCTGCACCTGGTCGCGTCGCACGAGGATCAGCGTCGCGGCGTCGCGCGGCCGGGGGCTCGGCACGCCTTTGATCACGACGTCGCCGTCTTCTTCTTTATCGTAAGCGCGTTTCAGCATGCGTGTCATTTTCGATGCCAATCCGGCGAAAGCAAGACGGACCGAGGTATGACGCCGCGTCACGCCTGGATCCGTTCAACTGCACGATTGCAGACAAAGAGTGGATTGCGGACAGAAGC
The DNA here is from genome assembly GCA_016124495.1 of Hyphomonas sp. Taxonomy (GTDB): domain Bacteria; phylum Pseudomonadota; class Alphaproteobacteria; order Caulobacterales; family Hyphomonadaceae; genus Hyphomonas. Next base: position 59,198 of record WGNP01000014.1, read on the forward strand.
TACCGGCGCTTCTTCTTCCCGGCGCCGGGGGGCAAGGTGCGCTTATTGAATTTCGGCTTGCCGCGACGGGGCGGGCCGCCGCCACCTGCGCGGCTTGCGCGCGGGCCATCCGAGTCGCGGCTGATCGCCTTGCGGGCGGCGCTGCGGCCGGCGGGAGCGGGCAGGGGATCGGAGATCATCTCCAGAAGAAGGCCGCCCTGCAGGGGTGTGACCTCCTTCAGACGCACACGGACGATCTGGCCGAGCGAGAAAGTCTTGCCAGAGCCGCGCGCATAGACCGCCATCGCGGCGGCGTCGTGCACCCAGTATTCATCCGAAAGGGACGAGATCGGCACGAACCCATCGGCGCCTGAGCCGGCCAGCGCTGCGAACAAGCCGGCTGGTGTGACGCCCGTGATGCGCGCCTCGAACTCGGCCCCGACGCGGTCAGCGAGGAAGATCGCGAGGTAGCGATCCGTCGCATCACGCTCGGCAGCCATCGAGCGGCGCTCGGTCATCGAGATATGACTGGCAATGTCTTCGAGCCGCGCGGCGGAGCGTTCCGACAGGCCGTCCGGGCCGAAGTCATGCGCAGTGATCAATGCACGGTGCACGACAAGGTCTGCATACCGGCGGATCGGTGAGGTGAAGTGCGAATAACGCGCGAGGTTCAGGCCGAAGTGGCCAAGGTTTTCTTCCGAATAGATCGCCTGCGCCTGAGAGCGCAGCACCATCTGCTGGATCATGCCTTCGTAATCGCCGCCGCGGATTTCAGCGAGCAGCCTGTTGAACCTGTGCGTCTGCGGACGTTCGCCGATGTTCCATTTCATGTCGAGCGTCTGCAGGAACTCTGCAAATGCGGCGATCTTGGCGTCCGACGGCGTATCGTGCACGCGGTAGACGACCGGCGCCTGTTTCTGCTCGAGCGTCTCGGCGGCGGCGACGTTCGCCTGGATCATGAACTCTTCGATCAGGCGGTGCGCCTCAAGGCGTTCCTTTGTGGTAATGCCGGTGATCTCGCCTTCCGGATTGAACAGGATCCGGCGTTCCGGCATGTCGAGATCGAGCGGGCTGCGCGCGTCACGGGCCTTCGAGACGGCGGCGTAGGCGCCCCAGAGGGGCTTGAGGACGGTGTCGAGGATCTCGCCGGCCTTGCCGCCCGGCTTGCCGTCGATGGCGGCCTGCGCCTCTTCATAGGCGAGCTTTGCGGCCGAGCGCATGTTGGCGCGCAGGAAGCGGTGGGAGCGCTTGTTGCCATCCCTGGAGAAGATCATCTCCGCCACCAGGCAGGGGCGCAGTTCGCCTTCCTTCAGCGAACAGGCGTCGGCCGAGAGTTCGAATGGAAGCATCGGCACGACGCGGTCCGGGAAATAGGTCGAGTTGCCCCGCTTCTCGGCTTCCTTGTCGAGGGCAGAGCCTTCGGTGACGTAGGCTGAGACATCGGCAATCGCGACGAGGACTTTCCAGCCATCTGGGAGTTCCTGGGCATAGACGGCGTCGTCATGGTCGCGCGCGTCATGCGGGTCGATGGTGATGAGCGGGATGCCCGTGAGATCCGTGCGCGCAACTTTCGCGGGTTCCCTGGTCTTCGCCTCAGCGAGCACCTCTTCCGGAAAGTCGACCGGGATGTCGTTCGCATAGATCGCGATCAGGCTGGCCGAGCGGGCGTCCGTGATATGGCCGATCACTTCCCTGATGACGCCCAGCGGCGGGCCGTAGTGGCGGCGGCCTTCGGGTTTCGGCTCAGCAATCACAAGATCGCCGTCGCCGGCGCCCTTGCGGTCGGCTTCCGGGATCAGCAGTTCGCGGCGCTCCTTGCGGCTCGCCGGGGTGACGCGTCCGCCATGCGGGGTCTTGTTATAGAGGCCGACGATCCGCTCGCTGACACGCTTTTCCAGCAGCGTAACAACATAGGCGCGCCAGGAGCCATCCTCGCGCCCGGAAATCTTGCACACCGCCCGGTCGCCCTTGCCGGGCGCGCGAGAGCGGGACTTGCCGGAGGGGCCGCCATAGATCACTTCCGGTCCGAACAGGCCGTGGTCACCGACGCACTGGCCGATCAGGTCGCCCTCGCGGGTGAGGCGCGTGAATTCGACGAGGCCGCTTGGTGGCGGGCGGTCGGTCTGCGCGAAGCTGCGCTTGCCTGTGCGCTCCAGCTTGCCTTCACGCTCCAGTTCCTCGAGCACTTCGCGCAGGATGGCGCGCTCCTTGCCCTTCACCCTGAGGCCCCGGGCGATATCGGCCTTGGACGTGGCGGCGGGGTTTTCCTTCAGGAAATCAAGGACAGTCTTGCGGTCTGGAAAGCTCATGGGGCCGCATATAGGGGAGTTTGCGGCGGAATGCGCGGGGAAAAAGCGGGCGCTAGCTTCCCGCCCGCGCCGCTGGCAGGCTCAGCACGTCCAGCGGCTTGAGCGCGAAGGAGCCTGCCTGGCCGCCCCAGTCGCCGAGGAGGACTTCGTAGTGGAGGTGGCGCGCGATTTTATAGGAGGCGGTGTTGCCCATCAGGCCGATGACCTCGCCCGCGCGCACGTTCTGGCCGACTTTGATGCCGGCGCCGGATTCCTGCAGGTGGGCGTAGCGGGTGAACACGCCGTTGCCATGATCGATGACGAGCTGGTTGCCGAAATCATCCCGGTACGACAACTCCTTCACGGTGCCTGCGGCGGCAGCGTAGATGTCCACGGCGTCGCGGCTGTAATAGTCAATCCCCTTGTGGTTGCTGAAGCTGCGCGGGCCGAAGCCGGAGGAGAAGCAGGCCGCTTCCACCGGCGCGGTCGCGAGCGTGACCTTGCCGGATGCCACGACGAACGGGGTGTAGCCGGTCATCTGCAGGTTTTCGTCCGTGTCCGGACGGTTAGAGACTGTCATGCCGGGGCAGACTGACATCGCCGCGGGAAACACGTTCTTCGCAGGCTGCTTCGGTTTTGCCGGTGGCGGCTTCGTCGCTTCGGCTTCGGGCGGCGGGGGGCGGACCACTTCGCTGGTCGCGCAGGCAGCCACGATAAGTGTAAAACCCAGCGATATCGCGTGGAGTGGTTTCAGTTCCATCAGCGCGTTACCCCCTTGAAACCAAGAGCTGACCCTACGCCGGAACCAAAGGCGGGGCAATTGCTCCGCGAGATTACAAAAGTGTTACCGAATGGGCGAGGGGCCCGGTTCAGGCGTCGGCCTTCTTTGCCGCCGGCTTCTTTTTCGCGGGCGCCTTCCTGGCAGCGGCGGGCTTCCTGGTCGGCGCTTTCTTCGGCGCAGCCTTTTTCCTGCTGGTGCCGGAGCCTGCCTTGGCGTTGACGAGTTCAAGCGCCGCTTCGAGCGTTACCGTCTCCGGCGCCATCTCTTTCGGCAGCGTGGCGTTGACCTTGCCCCACTTCACATAAGGCCCGTACTTGCCTGCGAATACTTCGACAGGGCCGCCATCCGGGTGGTCGCCCAGCGTCTTCAGGGCCGCGACACCGCCGCGTCCGCCGCCGCCGGCCGCCGCTTTCGCGCGCTTGTCGGCAATCAGGTCCACCGCGCGGTTGATGCCGATGGAGAAGACCTCGGTCGGATCTTTCAGGTTCGCGTAGGTCTTGCCGTGCTGCACGTAGGGTCCGAAGCGGCCGAAATTGGCGAGGATCATCTCGCCATCTTCCGGGTGCAGACCAATCTCTCGCGGCAGGCTGAGCAGCTCGACAGCACGCGACAGGGTCAATGTGTCCGGGCTGTCAGCCTTGGCAAGGCTGGCGCGTTTCGGCTTCTCGCCGTTGGCCATCTCGACATAGGGCCCGAACCGACCGGATTTCAGCAGGATCATCTCGCCCTTCTCGGGGTGGATGCCGATCTCGTTGCCGTCCGGGTTGATCGCGCTCTCGCCGCCTTCGGCGGAGAACTGGCGCGTGTACTTGCACTCGGGATGGCGCGAGCAGCCGACAAAGGCGCCGAACTTGCCGAGCTTCATCGACAGCTCGCCCTCCTTGCAGAGCGGGCATTGGCGCGGGTTCCCGATAGCGTTGCCTTCGGCGTCCGTGCGCGGGAACACATAGGCGCCCAGCGTCTCGTTCAGTGCATCGAGCACATGCGTGACGCGCAGGTCCCTGGTGCCGTCGATGTCTATAGCGAACTGTTTCCAGAAGTCCCGCAGGAAGGCTTTCCAGTCGAGCTTTCCATCCGAGATGACGTCGAGTTTTTCTTCGAGGCCGGCGGTGAAGTCATATTCCACGTAGCGCGCGAAGAAGTTCTCCAGGAAGGCGGTAACCAGGCGGCCTTTGTCCTCCGGTACCAGCGCCTTGGCTTCTACGCGGACATAGCCGCGGTCTTCCAGCGTCGACATGGTGGAGGCATAGGTGGACGGGCGGCCGATGCCGAGTTCCTCGAGCCGCTTGACCAGCGAGGCTTCGGTGTAGCGGGGCGGGGGCGTCGTGAAGGACTGGTTAGCGTCGGCCTTCAGAAGGTCCGCATGCTGACCTTCCATCATCTTGGGAAGGCGGCCTTCGGCGTCGTCGTCATCATCACCGGCGTCATGACCTTCGGTATAGAGCTTGATATAGCCATCGAACACGACGACCTGGCCGGTCGCGCGCAGGACGGCGCGCTTGTCTTTAGAGGCGAGGTCGATGGTCGTGCGTTCGAACAGCGCCGCCTCCATCTGGGAGGCCACTGCGCGGCGCCAGATGAGGGTGTAGAGTTTCTTCAGGTCGCCTTCGCCGTGATACTCCTCGGGGCGCAGGTTGAAGTCGGTCGGGCGCACCGCCTCGTGGGCCTCCTGCGCGTTCTTCGCTTTCGAGGAATAGCGCCTCGTGTTTTCCGGCAGGTAGCGCGCACCATAGTTGGACTGGATCATTGCCCGGGCGGCGACATAGGCCTCCTCGGCCATGTTGACGCCGTCGGTCCGCATGTAGGTGATGCGGCCTTCTTCATAGAGTCTCTGGGCCGCCTGCATCGTGCGCTTGGCATTGAAGCCGAGCTTGCGGCTCGCTTCCTGCTGCAGCGTTGAGGTAATGAACGGCGGCGGCGGATTGCGCTTCACCGGCCTGGCTTCCACGCTGGCGACCGAATAGCCGCCTGTCTTGACGATCTCCAGCGCGCGGTCGGCGTCGCCCTTGGTGCCGAGGGTGAACTTCTTCAGCGTGTCGCCATTCAGACTGTAAAGACGGGCCGTGAAGGCCGTGCCGTCCGGCGCGCGCAGTTCGCACTCTATGTTCCAGTATTCCTGCGGGCGGAACAGTTCGATCTCGTTCTCGCGGTCGCAGACGATGCGCAGCGCCACCGATTGCACGCGCCCCGCCGAACGGGAACCCGGCAGCTTGCGCCAGAGCACGGGGGAGAGGTTGAAGCCGACGAGGTAGTCGAGGGCGCGGCGGGCGAGGTAGGCGTCGACCAGTTCGGCATCGATCTGGCGCGGGTGTTCCATCGCGGTGGTCACGGCGCTCCTGGTAATCGCGTTGAACACGACGCGCTCGACCGCGATGTCCTTCTTCAGTGCCCGGCGCTTCTTCAGCGCCTCGACTATGTGCCAGGAGATGGCTTCGCCCTCGCGGTCAGGGTCGGTCGCGAGGATGAGTGTGTCGGCGTCTTTCAGGGCGTTCGCGATGTCGGAAATGCGCTTGGCGGATTTGGCATCCGCCTCCCACACCATCTCGAAATCATTGTCCGGATCAACCGAGCCGTTCTTCGAGGGAAGGTCGCGGATATGCCCATAGGAGGCCAGGACCTTATAGTCCTTGCCCAGGTACTTGTTGATCGTTTTGGCCTTGGCGGGCGACTCGACGACGACAAGTTTCATACGCTTTTCCAGTCAATATATGGTCGCGGCGTTTTCCCGAAAACCGGTTGCCAGTTTTAAGAACGCCGCTCTAAGGGCGGCAGAGATGGTCCGGGGGGCAGGGCCATGTCAAGGCTGCAGCCGAGTTAGCCGTCTTCGCGGTAAGCGATGAACGCAAGGCTAACGAACAGCACAAAGAGGGGCGGTGACCAGGCCGCAACCGGCGGCGGCGCCGCGCCTGTGGCCCCAAGGCTGGCGGAGAACTGGGTGAAGAAATACAGGCCCACGGCGGCCAGGACACCGGTGGCCAGAAGCTGCGATGTGCCGCCCAGCCGCTGCAGGCGCAGGCAGGCGAGGGCCCCGATCAGGGCCATGGCGACGAACAGGACGGGGGTCGCGGTGAGGGTGTACCAGCGCATCGTGTAGCGCGAGGCATCGAGGCCGGCCGCGCGGGTTTCGTATATGAAACCCGGCAGGTCCCAGAAGCCGATGGTGTTGGGCGAGGCGAACTTGTCGAGCAGGGTCACCGCGTCCAGCGAGGTCGGGATGGCCAGGCTGTCCTTGCGTTCCGGCGGCAGGTTCGGAAGGTTTTCGACGAGGTTTTCCAGCTGCCAGAAGCCGTCATTCAGCGTCGCCCGTTCGGCGTCGATGCGGCGCACGAAGGCGAAATCGCTTGTGGGACGACGACCATCATACAGGCGCTGCTCCTCGATCAGTTTCACGTCCAGAAGCGTGCGCCCGGAATCCTGCACCTGCCGCGCGTGGATCACGAACTGGCTCGTATCATCGCCCTGCCGCAGCCAGATTCCGGTATCGGCGACCGCCAGCGTTTCCTGCCCGATCTGCAGCAGCCGCGCGCGTTCGAACTCGAAAGATTGCGTCAGGCGCGCCGCAAACGGGTTGAGCACCAGTGATGAGAATATGCCGAGACCGGCTGCCAGCACGATAACCGGCGTCAGGAAGCGCCAGGCCGAAAGGCCGCTCGCCCGGATGATCGAGAGCTCGGACCGGCGGTTGAGGCGGGTGAAGGCCAGCATGCTCGCGGCCAGCAGCGCGAAGGGCAGCGTCTGCTCGATCAGCAGCGGCAGTTTCATCAAGGACAGGCGCAGCGCACTGAGCAGGCTGAGGCTGACATCGCCGCCGACGGTACGCATCTGCTCGACCACGTCGATCAGCAGGATCGCCAGCACCAGTACGCCGAGTACCAGTACGAGGCCAGAGAGGCATTCCTTCAGGATGTAGCGCTGGATCCGCGACAGCATCACGCTATCGCCTCCTGCCGGTCGGCGAGCAGATTGCCGCGCGGTGGAGGGCGTTTGCCGATATGACGGCCGCGTGCGAAATAGACCCAGCAGAGCCCGCCCAGCGCAACCAGCGGCACGGCCCATTGCGCAATGTTGAGCGCCGGATCGCTCGCGGCCGCCGATTGCAGGGCGAGCTGCACCACCAGGATCACGGCCGCAGCCGCCGAGGCGATGCCGATCCGCCGGCCATAGCCCTGCCGGCTGAAATCTCCGCCCAGCACAGCCAGGATCGCCAGCATGGCCATCACGATGTTCAGCAACGGGGTGGTCAGGCGCGCATTGGCCTCGGCGAGGAAGCCATCGGCTTCCTTGTTCTGGAAATAGTCCTTCCGGTCGACGAAGAAGAGTTCATGCAGGTATTTGTCGGACGCCTTGAGGATCAGTTCGGCGTCTTCCTTCATGAAGTCCGTCAGGTCGAACATGTACTGATCGAACTCGAGGATCGACAGTTGCATGTTCTCGTCGAGCTGCTGGCTCAGCGCGTCGCGCAGCAGGAGCGTCGGCTTGCCGTCGACGCTGACCAGCGCAGCGGTGCGCGCCAGGATGTCTGTCGGGAAGGCGGGGTCGGTCATATCGGAAATCATGACCCCGCGCAGTTCGCCGCCCACCTGTTCGCGCGCATAGAAGGTCAGCCGCTCGCCATTGGTGGTGAACTGGCCGGGCCGGATCAGGGCTGCGGCAAGGTCGGCGCGCGCCATGGCAACCGCCTCGCGCATGGTGCGCTGGGCGGCGGGCTGGACCCAGAGGTTCACGGCAAGGTGCATCACCGCGCATATCAGCGCCAGCCGGAGGATAGGCGAGGCGACCTGCCAGCGGGTCATGCCGGCCGCCTGCGCCACCACGATCTCGGAATCCTTGTGGATGCGGTTCAGCGACCAGACCGTGCCGACGAAGATCGCCAGCGGGGTCAGCAGCGCCACGACCTGCGGCGAACCGAGCATCACGATATAGAAGTAAGTGAGGGCCGATTGCCGGTTTTCGAGGATCAGGTCGGTCCGCGACAGGCCCTGGGCCAGCAGCGCCATCATCACGAGCCCGCCCACGATGATCACCACCGCCTGCAGGATCTGACGGAACAGATGAGCCTGGATTTTCGTCATCTTTGGCGGGGTGCGACGCTCTATCTTGTTAAAACAGGCGGTTAAGGGCTGCTATTTCCCTTGCTAACGAGTTGCGCTTGGCGCGTCGATGCTTAGTTTCCGCTCACAACGGAGTTTCGACACATGAAGATTACTTTCGCCGAAAGCGCCAAGTCCGATATTGCGGGCTTTATCATTGATGAGGGCGACAAGCTGCCCGCCGCCGCTGCGGCGCTGGACAAGGCCAGCGGGGGCCTGCTGTCCGAGGCGATGGAAGGGGGCCGGTTCGATGGCAAGCCCGGCCAGCAGGCGATTGTGGTGCTTCCCAAGGGCTCGGACGCCCGCCGCGTGGCCCTGATAGGTGGCGGCAAGGCCAAGAAGCGCGATGCCCGCGCGCTTGAGAAGATTGGTGCCAATTTCTACAAGGCCATCGGCTCCAGCGGCTTCAAGACCGCCTCGATCACGGCAGGCGACGCCGAACCGGCGGCCCGTATCGCAGTGGGCGCCAAGCTTGCTGCCTATCGTTTCGATACCTATTTCACCAAACTGAAGTCCGACCAGAAGCCGAGCCTCACCGGTCTCACCGTCATTTCGACCGACCCGAAGGCCGCCAAGGCCGCCTTCGGACCGATGGATGCGGCTACGGATGGCACCTATCTGGCGCGCGACCTGGTCAACCTGCCGCCGAATGACCTTTACCCGGAATCCTTCGCCGCAAAGGTCAAGGAACTCGCCCCGCTCGGCCTTGAGGTCGAAATCCTCGGCGAAAAGCAGATGGCCAGGCTCGGCATGGGCGCGCTGCTGGGCGTCGGCCAGGGCTCGGTAAAGGAAAGCCAGCTCGGCATCATCCGCTGGAACGGCGGCAGGCCTGGCGACGATCCGGTCATCCTCGTGGGCAAGGGTGTCTGCTTCGACACCGGCGGCATCTCGCTGAAGCCCGGCCCGAACATGGAGAATATGCGCGGCGACATGGGCGGCGCAGCGGCCGTCACCGGCACGATGCGCGCCCTCGCGCAGCGCAAGGCCAAGGTCAACGTGGTAGGTCTGATCGGCCTCGTCGAGAACATGCCGGACGGCAACGCCATCCGCCCGGGCGACATTCTCCACTCTGCTTCCGGCCAGACCATAGAGGTGCAGAACACCGACGCCGAAGGCCGCCTCGTGCTGTGCGACGTGCTCTGGTACGCCCAGGAAAACTTCAAGCCGAAAGCCATCGTCGACCTGGCGACACTGACGGGTGCCATCATCGTCTCGCTCGGCCATCACCATGCCGGAATGTTCACCGACAGCGATGATCTCGCCGCCGAGCTGACCGCCGCCGGGCTCGCTGAAGGCGAGCGCGTGTGGCGCATGCCGCTGGGCGCCGAGTATGATGTGCAGATCAAGTCCAAGTTCGCCGACATGCGCAACATAGGCGGCCCGGCTGCGGGCTCGATCACAGCGGCGCAGTTCCTCAAGCGCTTCGTCAAGGACGGCGTGAAATGGGCTCACCTTGATATCGCCGGCGTCGCCTGGGTCGAAGGCGAGAAGGCCCCGACCGATCCGAGCTGGGCTTCGGGGTACGGCCCGCGCCTGCTGAACAAGTGGATCATGGACAATTATGAATGAGGCCATCCGGCCTGAATGGTGGTTCTACCACCTCTCGCGCACGGCGCTTGAGGTGGCGGCGCCGCCACTGATGCAGAAATGCCTGGAGGCGGGATGGCGTGTGCTCGCCGTCTCGCCTGACCTGGAGCGGCTGGCGAAACTCGATGCGGCGCTGTGGACCTTTGACGACGCCTCCTTCCTCCCCCACGGCCAGGCCGAGGCGCCCGGCCTCGACGCCGCCCGCCAGCCGGTGCTGCTGTCGGCCAGGCTGAAGAACGCCAACAATGCCGACGCGCTGGTGCTGATGGACGGCACCGACGCGCCCGTCGAGGCGCCGTTCAGGCGCTGCAAGGTGATCTTCGAAGACGGCGACAAGGACAGCCGCGCCCGGGCCCGGGAGCAGTTCAAGGCGGCGAAGGATTCGGGGCTGGTGACGCGCTATTTCCAGCAAACGTCCGCCGGCGGATGGAAAGAGGCGGGGGTTTAGGGCGTCATGCCATTGCGGCCTGCCTCAAACCTTCTTCACGAACTCCGACTTCTACCCCGCCGCGCCGACGCGCCGGATATTTTCGACCTTAGCGGCGCGTTTCACGACAGGGTATGACCCTTTCACCTTCAGATCCCTGATCACCGTTACCGTGCCACCGTCCGTGAGCGGATTACCGACGCAAATCGCTGGTCACTCTCGCGTCCGCCCGCTCCGCCTCGGTCCACTCATGCCCGCACTCGGGGCAGGCGGGCAGGTCTTTCATCCCCTGGGTCTCAGCACGCGTTGCGAGCAGCACAACAGGGTCACGCGCCTGCCCTTGTCACTTGTCAGATTGCAGTCCCGGACCTGTGTGGTGCTGCCGAGATGGACGGGGGCCGTCCTGGCATGGGCCCGGCCTTCGAGGGCGGCGGCGAAGAAGTTCGATTTCAATTCGGTTGTCGTGAAACCCGTGGCCCCATCTTTGAGGCAGGCGACGGCCAAGTATCCGCAGGGCGGGTCCGCAAGGGTCAAGAGGCTGCCCGTGTGGAGGAAACCGCTGGGGCATGGTGGTGGCGCCGGATGTCGAAGCAGCGTCCGAAGCCGCCGCGCGCGTCACGATCTTGTTGATATGACCTCGCAGAGGGCTCTCACCGCGCGTGTTCAGGACTGCGGGCGTGAGTTCGCTGCTGGGCAAGGTGCAGGATATCGTCGGGTCTCAGTTCTGATTAGGAGCTCTGAAGGCGCGCGCCTCAGGTCGCGGGTCCTGCCCGTGCAGCTTTGACAGACACGCCTGCGCGCTTCATGATGTACCGAGTTACTGCCGAGGACACGCCGCTGAGCGCCCGCAAGAAACCCCTTCCGCCAAGAACTGACCGCAAGACGGCGATTCTGGACGCGGCCGAAGCTGAGTTCAGCGCGCATGGATTTGACGCGGTGACCCTTCGCACCATCGCGGCGCGAGCCGGCGTCGATCTTGCGTTGCCGCACTATCATTTCGACTCGAAAGACAATCTCTTCGTCGCTGTGTTCCGCCGCCGTGCAGAAGACCTGAACGCCTGGCGCGAGGCGGCCCTCACGCAGGCGGTCAGCGCCGCGCGGCCGGGCGCCCCAACTGTCGAGGCGATCGTGCGGGCTTATCTCGAGCCGCTTCTGAAAGGCGAACACCTCTCGGAGCAGGGCTGGAAAAACTACTACGCGCTGGTGGCTTATGTGAACAACACGCCCGGTTGGGGCGGGCGGCTGATGGCAGAATCCTTTGATCCCCTCATCCGGAAATTCCTCGAAGCCCTTCGCCTCGCCATTCCAGGCCTGAAGGACAAGGATCTCTACTGGGGCTATCATTGTCTATCCGGCGCGCTGACCCTGGCACTGGCCCAGACCGGCCGGATTGACGCATTGTCGGGCGGCGTCGTGCAGTCTGAAAACCTTGATGAAGCTTGCGCGCATATGGTGCGCTTCATGACGGCGGGTTTCGAAGCCACGCAGAGCGGCGCGCCTGCAAAGGCCGCAAGGGTCAAAAGTTCAGCGCATTAACCGCGCCGCCTGTAGGCTGTTGCCGGAGCGCGGTCCTGCAGCTATAGGCCGCGCAAATTCACAAACCCCAGATTCAGGAAGCCCCCATGGCCGTGCAGCGTACATTCTCGATCATCAAGCCGGACGCCACCGAGCGTAATCTCACCGGCGCCATCAATGCCGTGATCGAAAAGGCCGGCCTGCGCATCATCGCCCAGCGCCGCATCCAGATGACCCGCGCACAGGCCGAGCGATTCTACGGCGTGCACCGCGAGCGCCCGTTCTTCGGCGAACTCGTCGACTTCATGATCTCCGGCCCGGTGGTCGTGCAGGTCCTGGAAGGCGAAGACGCCGTGGCGAAACACCGTGATGTGATGGGCGCCACCAACCCGGCCCAGGCCGCTGACGGCACCATCCGCAAGCTGTTCGCCAAGTCGATCGGCGAGAACTCCGTGCACGGTTCGGACTCGGCCGAGAACGCCGCCATCGAGATCGCCCAGTTCTTCTCGGAAGCCGATATCGCCGGCTGAGCCGGACGGATCACACCCCATCCTGAAAACCGGCAGGCCTCGCCCTGCCGGTTTTTTGTGTCAGGCGTGCCCGGTCAGTCTTCTTCCGGCGGCTGGTTGGCGTTCATCCATTTGAGGAGAGGGCGCAGCGGCAGGATCCAGCCGAAGCCGGCGACCACGTAAAAGATGAGCTGCACCCAGCCGGGCATCTCGGTCAGGCGGGAGCCGACAGTTCCCGCGCCCCAGATCCAGAGGGCCATGAAGGCGAGCAGCACGAGAACAGCGACGGGTTTACGCATGGGGCGGGCGGCGTCCTCTCGGCCTGGGTGTGCGACGTTGGCGCCTCTTGATCGCGCCATACCCCGGGTGATCTAGGCAGCATGCCTGTAAACGCAATTTCGCCTCTTGCCGCACGCTGGATCCGGGCCTGGCTGATCCTGCTGGGGCTGCTCGTCTATGCGACCATCCTGGTCGGCGGCGCAACCCGGCTGACGGATTCCGGTCTCTCGATCACCGAATGGCAGCCCGTGAAGGGCGCCCTGCCGCCGATGGATACCGCCACCTGGCTGGCAGAATTCGACAAGTACCGGGAGACCACCCAGTACAAGCTGATGAACAAGGGCATGGAGCTGTCGCAATTCCAGTTCATTTACTGGTGGGAGTGGGGCCACCGGCAGCTCGGCCGGTTCATCGGCCTGGTCGCGGTTGTGGGCCTTGCCGTGTTTGCGGCGCGCCGCTGGCTCGGCGGCGGCCTTGGCTGGAAACTGCTTGGCCTCGTCGCCCTCGGCGGACTGCAGGGCGCAATCGGCTGGTGGATGGTGGCCAGCGGGATCGGCGATACGGACCGGGTGTCGGTCGCACCCTACCGGCTGATGACGCATTTCTCGCTGGCGCTTCTGATCCTCTGCGTGATCACCTGGCTGTGGCTCTCCTTGCGGGCCGTGCCGCGTCCGGAAGGTCCTGCCCGGGGCAGGGGGGTCGCCATCGGCCTGCTGGCGCTGGTGTTCGTGCAGATGGCGGCGGGCGCGCTGGTCGCGGGACTGGACGCCGGGCGCAGCTATAATGACTGGCCCTTGATGGCCGGGGAGCTGTTCCCCAGTCATTATATACAGGCCGATCTCGGGGTGCGCAGTTTCTTCGAAGGACGGGCGGCGACCCAGTTCAATCACCGTTTCCTTGCCTATGCGCTCTGGGGCCTGAGCCTCTGGGCCGCGTGGCGCTACCGGACCGACGCACTGGCCCGGCCGTTTGCGGTGCTGGCGGCGCTGGTCAGCGCGCAGGCGGTGTGGGGTATCCTGACGCTTTTGAATGCCGCCCCCCTGACGCTCGCACTCGTGCATCAGGGGCTTGGCGTGATCGTGACGCTGGCGGCGGTCTACCTCGTCTGGCGGGCCGCCGGGCCGGTCACTCGGTTATCGGCTCCAGCGTGATTTCGCTCGGGTCGATGAACACGACCTGGTGTTCGCCGGACGCATTCTCGCCCGCCACGACGACCACGCCGCCCGGGAAGCCGCCGGCCGGCAGGGTGCCCTGCGCGGTAATGGCCGTGGGGTTGCGGGGCGCCTGGATGGTGATGCCGTCGCGCACGCCCACATCCATCGTGGTGAGGCCGTAGTCGGTCGAGATCTGGATCGGCTTGCCCTGTTCGAGCGAGAGCAGCGCCGAATACTTGCCGCGCGTGAGCGAGGCTGAGTCCTCTGACCGGGGGGAGGCGACCAGGGTGTCGTAGGCGAACACGCAGGATGTGACCGGGAAGTCTGTCTGGGTGGAGGCTTCCGGCGTCCAGGTCAGGTCGCCGTTGACTTCCGACAGCACGCCGGTGGTCAGCGACATGGAGTTCGCCATCGTCCAGTAGGCTATGCGGATCAGCCCGCCCGCGCTGGAGTCCCCCGTGCAGAGGCCCTGGACGGCGCGCTCTTCGGAGATCGGCAGGTCGATCTGGGTGGGGGCCATCAGACCGGGGCTGAACACATAGCCCTTGAGGTCGCCGGCCTCGGTGATACCCGGAAACAGGGTGACGGCCGCGTCTCCGATACTGGTCGAGCGGCCATCCGCAATCGCCTTCAGACGGAAGAGCGACGGCTCGCCGATCTGCTCGCCGTCCATGTTGAAGAAGTCGAGGCCGCCGCGTTCATACGCCACAGCAAGGATGGCGCCGCCGCCCGTCGACATCGCCACATCCCGCACGGGGCCGGAAAGGGGGCGGGTTGACCAGACGGCCGGAAGCTCCAATCCTGCAGTAACTGGGGCAGCTTGAGGGGGGGCTTCAGGGCCCTTTTCCTCACGGGAACAAGCCACTGCGCCAAAAAGCACAATGGCCCCGGCAGCCGCGTTGACAAAGGGAGAAGCGGCGCTTAAACGCCAGCCCTTAATTTGCATTCCTGGAACTCCGAAATTGAGAGGCTCTGAGCAGAGCAATGAAAACCTATAACGCACCAGTAGGCGTAGAGACAAAGTGGGTCGTGATCGACGCGACGGGCGTCGTCGTCGGACGGCTTGCTTCTTACGTCGCCAAACGTCTCCGCGGCAAGCACCGCCCTGACTTTACCCCCCACGTCGACACCGGCGATCACGTCGTCGTGATTAACGCCGAGAAAGCTGTCTTCACAGGCAACAAGCTGACCGACAAGATCTATTACCGCCACACCGGTTACGCTGGCGGGATCAAGTCGACCACCGCAGGCAAGATCCTGTCCGGCCGCTTCCCGGAGCGCGCCCTTGAGCTGGCTGTAAAGCGCATGATGCCGCGCGAAAGCGCGCTGTCGCGCCAGCAGTTCGGCAAGCTTCGCATCTATGCCGGCGGTCAGCACCCGCACGTCGCCCAACAACCCGAGCTCGTCGACTTCAAATCGATGAACCGCAAGAACTCGAAAACGGCCTGATCCACATGACCGATACCTCCGCTTCCCTGAAAGACCTTGGCGCCATGACCGGCGCGCCGTCCGCGCAGCCGGCCCTCAAGGTCGAACCGAAGATCGATGCCCAGGGCCGCGCCTATGGCACCGGCCGCCGCAAGGAAGCCACCGCCCGCGTCTGGATCAAGCGTGGCACCGGCAAGATCACGATCAACGGCCGGGATCAGGAGACCTACTTTGCACGTCCCGTTCTGCGCATGGTCATCGCCCAGCCACTGATCGAAGCGGGCCGCGCGAGCGAGTTTGACGTGATCTGCACCGTCAAGGGTTCGGGCCTCATGGGCCAGGCCGGCGCTGTGCGTCACGGCATTTCGCGCGCTCTCGTCGCGTTCGAGCCGGGCCTTCGTCCGGTGCTGAAACCCTTCGGCTTCATGACGCGCGACCCGCGTGTCGTCGAACGCAAGAAGTACGGCAAGGCGAAAGCGCGCCGCAGCTTCCAGTTTTCGAAGCGCTGATCCGTTTACGGATTTACCGTGTTCAGGCGGGCGCTTCGGAGACGAAGCGCCCGTTTTTGTTTTTGCCCTGACTTCAGAGGATTGGGCGTATGAAACCCAGAGTCTTCATCGATGGCGAAGCGGGAACCACCGGCCTGCAGATTGCGTCGCGGCTTATGGCCCGCAGCGACATCGACCTGCTGTCGATCGATGAGGCAAAGCGCAAGGATGCGGACGCGCGCGCGGCGATCATGAAGAAGGCAGACGCCGTGATCCTCTGCCTGCCGGATGACGCGGCGCGGCTCGCCGTAAGCCTGGTGGAGAATCCCAACACCGTGATCATCGACGCTTCGACGGCGCACCGCACGTCGCCGGGCTGGGTCTACGGGTTTCCGGAAATGGACCGCGGCCAGCGCGCCGCGATTGCCGCCTCGGCGCGGATCTCCAATCCGGGCTGTTATCCCACCGGTTTCATCGCGCTGGTTCGCCCGCTGATCGTATCCGGATTGTTGCCACCGGACTGGCTGGTCACTGTGAACGCCGTGTCCGGATATTCCGGGGGCGGCAAGCCGATGATCGCCGAGTTTGAGACACGCGAGACGCAGGACAATTTCCGCATCTACGCGCTGGGCCAGACGCACAAGCATACGCCCGAGATGAAGAAGCATGCCGCCCTCGCGCATGCGCCGATGTTCCTGCCGTCCGTCGGCCGGTTTGCGCAGGGCATGATCATCGAGGTGCCGCTGATGCTCTGGGCGCTGCCGAAGAAGCCGAAGAGGGCGGCCGTACACGCGGCGCTTAAGGCGGCGTACCAGGGCGAGACATTCATCAAGGTGATCGGGCTTGCCGAAGGTGACGCGCTCAAGACGCTGGGCGCCGAAGGCTGCAACGACACCAACCGGATCGAACTCTACGTGTTCGGCAATGATGACCAGGCGCGCCTCGTCGCGCGGCTGGACAATCTCGGCAAGGGCGCCTCGGGCGCGGCCGTTCAAAACCTGAACATCGCGCTGGGGCTGGAGGAAAGCGCCGGGCTATTGGAGTAGGGCGGCGCACGGCGCCGTATCGCCATCGCACGCGGGAATAACCCTGCATCTCGCCTGCTATCCAGGCGTCTGATTTTGACTGCGCTTAAAACCACTATTCACAAGAAAAAAGGGCAGGATTTTCTCCTTTGCTTTCGTTGCATCGAGGATTTCATAAAAGTCCGCTAACAGAACAAATGCCAACGCGCTCTGGCTCAAAACGCAGGCTGAAACTACTACAGTTCAGCGACGTTCACATACTGGTTTGCCTGTCATGCCCGCTTCGTATCCCAGCAAGGTTGCGCTCAAGGACGGCCAGGTTATCCTGTTCGTGCGTCCAGGCGCAAAACGGGCAACCTGGCACAATCGAGACTCGAAACGATCCAACTCCGTCATCAGGCCGCCGAATTTCTGAGCAACAACAAGATCGAGCATGAACGCGGCCCTCAGCCAATGAACGACTTTGCGGCTAACGCTATAGTCAGCTGTCTTCACATAACATCCGGCGAACTTCGCGATCTGCGTCGACAGCCTTGCGGAGTCTTGCAACGCCGCGCTTGACCGCCGGATGAGATACGTTCGAGATAGGGTAATCATCCCATTTTTCAGCGACCGGATTTCCAGGCTTCACGCGGCAAGTTTCAGTTTCATGGCGGGGGTGATGTCGCCGACGCTCATGTTCGGGAGCTGGTTGTTGTATGTCTATATCAGGTGCTCAAATCCTTCCGTCCACAGCTGTTTTGGGTGAGCGACCAGAAATGTCTTTTCGATGTTCTCCTTCTCAAACGGTTGATCGGAGCCAGTTCACTGAAACTTGAGTTACTCAAGATTTGAAACCGAGAAATTACTGCGACGCAGCAGCTTTTGACCACCTGATCCAGCGATCCAATTTTAGTTCAAAGACGCCGTCTTGTGTTGGCATTACACAGACGCACGTCAGATCGGGGATTGGAAGAAGGCCTCTATGTCCATCGACCCGTGAGGCACGCCGATAATTGCCACAACGTGCTGTTCAACGATATAGAAGATCAGGTGAGATCCCT
The DNA here is from genome assembly GCA_016124495.1 of Hyphomonas sp. Classification (GTDB taxonomy): domain Bacteria; phylum Pseudomonadota; class Alphaproteobacteria; order Caulobacterales; family Hyphomonadaceae; genus Hyphomonas. The sequence goes on from WGNP01000014.1 coordinate 76,791, forward strand.
CGCGGTAACTTCTGTAGCCCTGACTTATTTCATCTCGGATGCGGCCAGCACTTGGATTTTCCCCAAGCCATTCAAATCTTTTCGCGAGCGCTTCCAGATAGTTCCTGGCCTGCCCTTCGCCCCACTGGATTAAGGTATAATCAGCAATCTGATCAATATCTCTCAGCGCTCGCGGGGTAAGACGATACCCGCTCAAGATTTGTTGCTTTTGGCGGAACGCTTCCTGGCGCGGTCTACCACGTCATCAACGGTGAACTGGGCGAATTCACCTTTGCGTGCTTGCGCCGCGCCCTCAGCCAGATGATCCCGGAGCGTCCTGAGCCGATTGCCGCGCTCCTCGAGTTCGCGCAGGGCCGCGCGGACGACTTCGCTCGTGGACGCATAACGGCCGCTCGCGATCTCCTGCTTCACGAAACTCTCCCAATGCGGCCCCAGTGAAAGGGATGTGGTCGCCATTTGTCACCTCGTTATATTCAAACTGAATATACCCCTCGCCGGCCAGGAAAATCAAGGAGGGGCAAATGCAACCGGCCGCTCAGCGCCAGATCCTCCATCAGGTCAGATCCGCGGCGCTGCGGGGACAGTCGATTGCGTGGATGCCCGGCACGCTCGCAGTCCGGCCACCTGGCCTGCGCCGTCCTTTTGTTCGGTGGCTCCCCCCGGACCTGGCGAGGAGCGCCTCCCTGTACCCTGCTAATCCCTCAACCAAGATACGCCTAAGGATGGTCATGTCGTCAGCCTGTCCAGGCAGGAGCTGGAAGGCGCAGCAAGTATCGATCCCGTTCTGACCGTCGGCTATGCAGGGGGCAGGGGAATTTCCGACAGGCGCACTTTGGCGTAAGTGCCGGGCGCTGCGCCGAGGCCCATGTCCTTCGGCTGCACGGCGGCGACCTTCCGGCCCGATTTGGGCTTGAGCCAATCCCACCAGGTCGGCCACCAGCTGCCGGCGATTTCCGTGGACGTTTCCAGCCATTCATTGGCCGAGGCGCCGAGCTTGCCTGGGTTCACCCAGTGCTGGTATTTCTTTGCGTCCGGATGGTTCACCACGCCGGCGATATGGCCTGAGCCCGAGAGCACGAAGGTTGCGTCGCCGCCATACAGCTTGGCCGTGCGGAACACGCTCTCGTAGGGTACGATATGATCGTCCTTCGAGGCCTGCAGCATGACCGGGATGGTGATGCTCTTCGGGTCGATATTTAGTCCAAGTACGGTATATTCGCCCTTGGCGATGCGGTTCTCGGAATAGCATTCCTTCAGATAGCGCCGGTGAACCGGGCCGGGGATGTTGGTCTGGTCCGCGTTCCAGTAAAGCAGGTCGAACGGGCGCGGCGGCTTGCCGAGCATGTACATGTCGACGACATAGCGCCAGACGAGATCGATCGGCCTGAGCCAGTTGAAGGTTTCGTACATGTCCTTGCCGGGCATGATGCCGCCATGCTCGTCGATCAGGCCATAGACATAATCCCGGCCCGGACCATCGGTGAACACTTTCAGATCGCCGGCGAGTTCGAAGTCGGACTGCGAGGCGAAGAAGGTGGCCGAAGAGATCTTGTCATACCCCGTCGCCGACATGTGGGCGAGGGCTGAGGTGAGCAGCGTGCCGCCGATGCAATAGCCGACCGCGTTCAGCGACTTCGCCCCGGAGGCCTGCAGCGCGGCTTCAACAGCAGCGTAGATGCCCTTCTTGACGTAGTCGTCCCAGTCGTAATCCCTGGTCACCTTGTCTGCCGAACGCCAGGAGACGACGAACACCGTCAGGCCCCGGTCGACGAGCCAGCGGATCATCGAGTTTTCGGCGCGCAGGTCGAGGATGTAGAACTTGTTGATCCACGGCGGGAAGATCACCAGCGGTTTCGAATAAGCCTGCGGCTGCGACGGCGCATACTGGATCAGTTCGAGCAGGTCGTTGCGGAAGACGACTTCGCCGGGCGCGGTGGCGATGTTCACGCCGACTTCGAAGGGCGTCTCGTCGGTCTGGGAAATGTAGAGCTTGCCATTGCCCTTGCGGACATCCTCACGCGCCATGCGCAGGCCGGCAAGCACGCTTTCGCCGCCGCTTTCGATGAAGGTGCGCAGGGCCTGCGGGTTGGTGCCGAGGAAGTTGGTGGGCGAAAGACTCTCGGTCAGCAGCTGCATGAAGAACCGCGCGCGCAGCTGCACCGCCGGGTCCATGCCGGTGGCCCGGTCCGCCAGACTGTTCATCCACTTGGAATTCACGTCATAGGCCTTGCGGATGAACTTGAAGGCGGGGTTCACCTGCCATTCGGGGTCCGAGAACCGCTTGTCCTTTTCCTTCGCGGGTTCCTGCGAGATCGTCTCGGAGACCATCTCCTGCCAGAGCTTCATCCAGCTCTGCATCAGCTCGAGGTTGGCCTGCATCATCGCCATCGGGTTCATGGCGAGGCTCTGGCCGACTTCGCGGAACGCGTCGGACGCGCCCATCGGGTCGCCCTTGGTGACGGTGCCGAGGGGGCCGGAGCCGGTCATCACCTCGGCCATCAGGGCCTGGGATTCGGTATTGGCGAGCGCCAGCGTCGTCATCAGGATCTGCCAGCGCATCGGGTCCTGCGCCGCCATAAGCGCCGCAAGCGGTTCCTGACCCGAGGTTGGTGGGTTGGCGCTGCTCATAGGTCCTAGTTTTGCCCTGTTTCTTGGGCTCATCTATTCATCACAATGTTTGTGATTTAATGAGATTAACCATGAAAAACACGGCGATTCTCCTGTGTGGCGTGCCGCTTCTGCTGGCATCTGCGTGTACCTCTTCGTTTTCGAAGGTGCGCGGCGCCCTTAACGATGCGCCGGAATGGTATGAAGCGCGCCGGACCGAGATCCGGGGGGAGGGCTATCCGGCGATCGCCGATATACCCACCGTGGACGCAGACTGGAAGCCTGGCGAGGACCTGGCGGCTTCCGGCGCGGAGATTGCGGTGATCCAGGCGGCGTTCGCAGCGGATGCGCGGGCGCAGGCCCCGGCGGCTGGCGCGGCGGAAATTGCGGCCGTGGTGGCGGCAATCCAGGGCGAATTCGAGCCCGGCCTGCCCCCTGGCGAGTTCCTCACACAGACCGAGATTGCGGCGATCCGGGCGAGTTTCAACGTGCCGCGCGTGACCGAAGGCGTGATCTCCCGATGATCAATACAGATTTCCACAAGATCCGGCGGCTGCCGCCCTACGTCTTCGAACAGGTTAACCGGACCAAGGCGGCCCTGCGCGCGAAGGGCGCTGACATCATCGACCTCGGCATGGGCAACCCGGACCTGCCGACGCCCGGGCATATCGTCGACAAGCTTGTCGAGACGGCCCGCAAGCCTGACGTCAACGGATACTCCGCCTCCCGCGGCATCCCCGGCCTGCGCCGCGCTCTGACCGACTATTACAGGCGCCGCTTCGACGTGAAGCTCGACAAGGACCGTGAAGTCATCGTCACACTCGGCTCGAAGGAGGGCTTTGCCAACCTCGCCCAGGCGATCAGCGCGCCGGGCGACGTCATCCTCGCGCCGGACCCGTCCTATCCGCTGCACCATTTCGGCTTCATTATCGCCGGCGCCTCGATCCGCGGTGTGCCCGCGCATACGCCGGAACAGTACCTGTCGAACCTAGGCCGCGCGGTGAAATACTCCGTGCCGCCGCCGACCGCGATGGTGCTCTGCTTCCCGTCGAACCCCACCGCCGCCGTCTGCGATCTCGACTTCTACAAGGAAGCCGTGAAGTTTGCTAAGAAGCATGATCTGTGGATCCTGTCCGACCTCGCCTATAACGAAATCTATTTCGATGAACCGACCCCCTCGATCCTGCAGGTCGACGGCGCGAAGGATATCGCGGTCGAGTTCACCACCATGTCGAAAACCTATTCGATGGCCGGCTGGCGCGTCGGCTTCGTGGCTGGCAACGAGAAGCTGATCGCAGCGCTCGCCCGCGTGAAGTCCTATCTCGATTACGGCGCCTACACGCCGATCCAGGTTGCCGCCGTTGCGGCGCTCGACGGACCGCAGGACTGCGTGGACGATATCCGCCGGATCTACCGTACACGGCGTGATGCGCTGGTCGAAAGCTTCACACGCGCCGGCTGGCCGGTGCCTAGCCCCAGGGCCTCGATGTTCGCCTGGGCGCCGATCCCGGAGAAACTCCGCCATCTCGGCAGCCTCGAATTCTCGATCCAGCTGATCAACGAAGCCCACGTCGCCGTCGCCCCCGGCGCCGGCTTCGGCGAGCACGGCGACGAATATGTCCGCATCGCCCTGGTCGAAAACGAGCAACGCATCCGCCAGGCCGGCCGCAACATCCGCAAATTCCTCGCCGCCCATGGCGTAAAGGAAATAAAGCCGGTGGCAGCTGAGTAACCTTCCCCTGACCCCCTTTCCCACGGGAGAGGGGGGCTTTCGCGGGTCCGTGCACCCTCACAGTGTAAACCCGCCCTCAGGGCTTCCGCCTTCGTTCCAAACCGGCTATTGCCCCGTCCAGACCGTAGCGTAAGGGGCACCCCGTGGGGCCGTTGAGAATTGGGATTGCAGGGCTCGGGCATGTCGGTGCCGGGCTGATCGAGCTGGTGCAGCGCCAGGACCGCCTGCGGCTGCCGGGACGGGTCGAGATTGCCGGTGTGAGCGCCCGCTCGCAGAGCCGCAACCGCCCGGTCAATACCGACAGCTACCCCTGGTTCGATGACGCCGCGACCCTTGCCGAAGACCCGAATGTGGACGTCTTCGTCGAACTGATCGGCGGCTCCGATGGCCCCGCCAAGTTCGCCGTTGAAAGCGCCCTAAAGGCCGGCAAGCATGTCGTCACCGCCAACAAGGCGCTGATCGCCAAGCACGGCATCGCGCTCGCCGCCCTCGCCGCCGAGAAGCATGTGGACCTCCTGTTCGAAGCCGCCGTAGCCGGCGGCATCCCGGTCGTCCGTGTACTGCGCGACAGCCTTGTTGGAACCGAAGTCAAACGCGTCTCCGGCATCCTCAACGGCACCTGCAACTTCATCACGAGCACGATGCTGGAAACCGGCCGCGCCTACGAGGAAGTCCTCGCCGAAGCGCAGAAGCGCGGCTATGCTGAGGCCGACCCCACGCTCGACGTCTCCGGCATGGACGCCGCCCACAAGGCCGCCATCCTATCCGCCATTGCCTTCTCGGCAGACCTCGATTTCTCCAAGGTCGAAGTGCGCGGCATCGAGGAAATCGGCCTGCTCGACCTACGCCTCGCCGACCGTCTCGGCTTCCGCATCAAGCTTATTGCCGAAGGCGTGCTGACCAGGGCCGGTGTCGTCTGCCGCGTCGAGCCGATGGCCCTGCCGCATGCCCATGCGCTCGCCCGCGTCGATGGCTCGCTCAATGCCGTCCGCATCGAAGGCGACCCCCTCGGCGCTGTCGTGCTCACTGGCCCCGGCGCCGGCTCCGGCCCTACCGCCAGCGCCGTGATGGGCGATGTTGCGAAGCTTTTCCGACCCGCGATCCGCAACGCCTTCGGCCGCGCCCAGCACCATGTTGCGCAGCCCTTCGTCAGCGGCGATGCCTCCGAGATCGCGCCCTTCTTCCTGCGTGTACGCCTCGCCGACAAGCCGGGCACGCTCGCCGCGCTGACCGAAGCGCTGGCCGAAGAAGGCGTCTCGGTCGACAAGCTGCTGCAGGATTCCGCAGACGAGAGCGGCGCCAGCCCCGTCGCCGTCGTCACACACCGCTGCCCCCGCGCGCAGATGCAGGCCGCTGTTAACCGGATTGCGAAACTGTCGGTTTCCGTAGAGGACCCGCGCCTCATCCGCATCGAAGCGGCAAGCTAATTGCTTCGTCCAGAAGTTAACTGTCCCGAATTCCCGTCCGTGGAGAAAGACATATGAAAAGCAATGTTCTGACGCCGAGCCTGGCTGATGCGATGGTGCGCGTCACGGAACTCGCCGCGATCTCGGCTTCGAAGGAAGTGGGCCGCGGCGATGAGAAAAAGGCCGATGCCGCCGCCGTGGACGCCATGCGTTCGGCTTTCAACGAGGTTGAGTTCAGGGGCCGCGTCGTGATCGGCGAAGGCGAGCGGGACGAAGCCCCGATGCTCTACATCGGCGAGGAAGTCGGCACCGGGAAGGGCCCGGAGATCGACATCGCGCTCGACCCCCTGGAAGGCACGACGCTGACCGCCAAGGCGATGGCCAACGCGCTCGCCGTGCTCGCCATCGCCCCGCGCGGCGGCCTGCTCTATGCGCCGGATACCTACATGGACAAGATCGCCATCGGCCCTGGTTTCCCCGAAGGCCTGATCAGCCTCAGCGCCTCGCCCGCCGACAACATCAAGGCGCTCGCCAGGGCCGCAAAGCGCAAGGTTGAAGACATGACCGTCTGCGTTCTCGACCGTCCGCGCCACCAGGACATCATCGACTCGCTGCGCTCTGCCGGCGCGCGCATCTCGCTCATCACCGATGGTGATGTTGCCGGCGTGATCGCAACGACTGACGCCGCCACCGGCATCGACATGTATGTCGGCCAGGGCGGCGCCCCGGAAGGCGTGCTCGCGGCCGCAGCCCTGAAGTGCGTAGGCGGACAGATGTTCGGCCGCCTCGTCTTCCGCAACGATGACGAAAAGAAACGCGCCGCCCGCGCCGGCATCACCGATCTGGGCAAGACCTATTCGCTGAACGAACTTGCCTCCGGCGACACAGTCTTCTGCGCCACCGGGGTCACTAACGGTACCATGCTGAACGGCGTCCACCACAAGGACGGCCGCGTCCACACACATACACTGGTCATGACGTCCACGGACGGAATGGTCCGCTACGTGCGTAGCTCGCGGACGGTCTGATCTCATCCCTCTCCAATGGGAGAGGGGGCTAGAGTGTCTTTCCCATCACTATATCGTCGAACAGCTTGCTGCCGACCCGGAATTGCCGTGTGCCGATAAGAGAGAAGCCGTGCCGCCTGTAGAAGGCGACGGCGCGGTGGTTGTCCTGGTAAGTCCCGAGCAGCAGGCGCGGGGCGCCGCGTGCACGGGCACTGTCAATGGCTGCCAGCATCAACGCCTGCCCAATCCCGGCGCCGTGGAAGCGTGAAAAAGCGTAGATCCGCTTCAGCTCCACATCCCCGTCCTGCAGGGCGACGGGCAGGTCCGGTGGGCAGTTGACGGCGTAGCCGACTGGCGCACCGGTCGCGGTGAATTCGGCGATCCAGACCGCGGCGGCCGGGTCCGCCAGATAACGATCGTACACGGCGCGCGAATGCTGGCGCGTGCAATGTGCAATCATGTCCGGGCCGTCGATGATCTCGGTATAGGATTCAAGGAAGGTGGCGGCGCCGATATGGCTGAGGGCTTCGGCTTCAGCGGCGCCTGCGCGGCGAATGCGGAACTCAGACATGTGCGGCCCGGCTGCGCGCGAGCAACGCGTCAATCGCCGCAATGGCCTGCGCGAGGCGCGTGTCGTAGGCCCCGGTTATCAGCACATAGGGCGTGCCGTTCGCGCCGATCAGCTCGAGGAACCGGGCATGCATCCACTCGCGGATCTTCTCGCCGTCGCGCACGCCGTCCTGCACGAAGGGAACGTCCGGAGACGGAATGAGATAGAGGTCAACGATATCCCGCGCGCCGATGGCATCCACCTCCGGGTGGCGCGTGCCGGCATAGCGCTCGAACCATGTGGCGGTGGCAAATGCATTGGTGTCGCAGACCAGCACACGGCTCGCGCGGGTGGCAGCCTCATTCTCGCGGCTTTGCTGGACCTTTGCAATGTCGACAAATTCATCATCCGTCCAGGCAGGAATTTCTCCGGGCACCTCCTGTCCGGCAATTTTCTTCTCCCAATGCTCGCGGCCATACTCAGCCACCCAGACGGTTGCGTAATGCGCCGCCAGCTGCTCACACAGCGTCGTCTTGCCTACGGACTCGGCGCCGATCAGGACTACTCGAAGGATTGTGCGATCGGCCATGTCTTCACTGATTTCTGCCATGCCAGAAGCCCCGTCACCGCCATGCACAGGAATACGCCGTAAAGCAGCGCGGTAAGGTTAAGGCCTCGCGAAATATAGAGGGGAACATAGATCACGTCGGCAAGTATCCAAAGGTGCCAGCATTCGAGCTTCTTGCGGCTCTGCAACCATTGCGCCGAAAGGCTGATCGATGTCGTCAGCGCGTCCCAGAATTTTGCCGCGCCGCCCAGCTTGCCGAGCAGCCACCAGAGCAAGGCGGTGGCGGCCGCGATGAACACCGCGATGAAAGCCAGTTCCCGCTTCGAGGTGCGCCGCACCTGCAACTCGGTGCGGTTCTCGCCGCCGAACAGCCAGAGATACCAGCCGATCAGGTTCAGCGCGAAGTAGACGACCTGCAGGCCCGAGTCCGCATACAGGCGGTATTCGTAGAAGATCCAGGCATAGGCAGCCACATTCAGCAGTCCGAGCGGGAAATTCCAGATGTTCTGGCGCACGACCAGCCAGACGCAGATCACGCCGGTAACAAAGGCGCCCGCTTCCAGCGCGCCGGCCGCCCCGGTGGCCCACGCGGCATACGCAATACCGATGGTGGCGAGCAGCAGCAGGGCAGGCACGCCCAGTTCTGCGAGGCGGTTTCCGGATGTGCGGGAGGGTTCGGTTTGCGTCATCCGGATGTAAGTCTGAGGGACGGAAGGGGCCAGCCGCTCCGGCCAGCCCGGTCCGTCCGCCTCAGGCCTTGCCCATCGCGTCTTCGAAGTTCTGCGCCACTTTCTCGATGAAGCCTTCCGTGGTCAGATAATTCTGCTCGGGGCCGACGAGGAGGGCGAGGTCCTTTGTCATGAAACCGGCTTCGACCGTCTTGACGACGGTTTCTTCCAGTGTGCGGGCGAACTTGCGCACCTCCGGTGCGGCGTCCATCCGGCCTCGGTGATCGAGCCCCTGCGTCCAGGCATAGATCGAGGCGATGGAGTTGGTCGATGTCGCCTCGCCCTTCTGCCAGTTGCGGTAGTGGCGCGTTACGGTGCCGTGCGCTGCTTCGGCTTCCACCGTGTTGCCATCCGGCGATAGCAGCACGGAGGTCATCAGGCCAAGCGAGCCATAGCCCTGCGCCACGGTGTCTGACTGCACGTCGCCGTCATAGTTCTTGCACGCCCAGACATAGCCGCCGGACCATTTCATGCACGCCGCCACCATGTCGTCGATCAGGCGGTGTTCGTAGGTGCCCTTGAAGGCAGCGAACTTGTCCTTGAACTCGGTGTCGAACACTTCCTGGAAGATATCCTTGAAGCGGCCATCATAGGCTTTCAGGATGGTGTTCTTGGTGGAGAGGTAAACCGGCCACTGGCGCTGCACGCCGTATGTGAACGTCGCGCGCGCAAAGTCGCGGATCGACTCGTCGAGGTTGTACATGCCCATCGCGATGCCGGCGGAGGGGAAGTCGAACACTTCCTTCTCGATCACTTTGCCGTCTTTGCCTTCGAATTTCATCGTCAGCTTACCGGCGCCGGGCACCACGAAATCGGTCGCCTTGTACTGGTCGCCGAACGCATGGCGGCCGATCACGACCGGCTGGGTCCAGCCGGGCACCAGGCGCGGGATGTTGGAAATCACAATCGGCTCACGGAAAACCACGCCGCCAAGGATGTTGCGGATCGTGCCGTTGGGGCTCTTCCACATCTTCTTGAGGCCGAATTCCTCGACCCGCTGCTCGTCCGGGGTGATCGTCGCGCACTTTACGGCGACGCCGTATTTCTTGGTCGCCTCGGCGGAATCGATGGTCACCTGGTCATCGGTGGCATCGCGGTGCTGGATCGAAAGGTCGTAGTACTTCAGGTCGATATCGAGATAGGGGTGGATCAGCTTGTCCTTGATGACCTGCCAGATGATCCGGGTCATTTCGTCCCCGTCCATCTCCACAACCGGGTTTTTGACCTTGATCTTCGACATGTTTTCGAATCCTTGCGCTATAACGGTTCAGCGCGCGCTATAGCAGACGCAGGCCCCCCGTCAAAACCGGATAGAACATGGCAGACCTGCACTCCCCCGCCATCCTGCTGCACACGCCCCAGCTGGGCGAAAACATCGGCGCCGCCGCGCGCGTGATGCTGAATTTCGGCCTTACCGACCTGCGCCTGATCGCTCCCCGCGATGGCTGGCCGAACCCAGCCGCCGAAGCCATGTCTGCCGGCGCGCTGGGGCAGGGCGTCGAGGCCCGCGTCTTCGGCACGCTTGAAGCCGCCATGGCGGGCCTCACCTTCGCCGTCGCCACCACCGCCCGCCCGCGCGGCATCGAAAAGCCGGTGCTGGACACACCCCGGGCCGTCTCTACCCTCGCAGCCCATCCCGGCAAGGCAGGCGTCCTTTTCGGCGGCGAGAAGTCCGGCCTGCCGAACGAGGCCGTCGCCCTCTGCGACGCCATCCTCACCTATCCGGTCAATCCTGGCTTTGCCTCGCTGAACCTCGCCCAGGCCGTCGGCATCTTCTGCCACCAGTGGGGCGAGGGCGCCGGCCTCGGCGGCCGCTTCGCTGGCAAGAACGAAGGCGTCGGTGCCCCGGCCTCCCGCGAGGAGGTCATTGGTATGTTCGAACACTTCGAATCCGAACTCGACCGCGCCGGCTATTTCTACCCGCCCGAAAAAACCCCCGTTATTACCAACAACCTGCGCAACGCCCTGATCCGCGCCCAGTGGACGGAGCAGGAAGTGCGCACCTTCCGCGGCGCCATCAAGGCGCTCACCCTCGGCCGCGGCAAGGCGCGGGTGAAGCGCGAGGACTGACTAACCTTCACGACAGCCTTCCGTCCTCTGACGGCGGCGGACCGGGGTACGGACCGCTGTCCTGGATTCAACCGGCCCCATCCGCCATGATGAGCGCAAAAAACTGAAACCGGAAAGCAGACCCGTCCCGCCGTCTGCTCCCCAGACGAAGGCCGCCACTCCGGTCTCCCGGAATGGCGGCTAAAAAGTCCGGCAAATCAGAAAACGCTTACTTGCCCTTCCAGACGGGTGCGCGTTTCTCGATGAAGGCTTTCGGGCCTTCGCGGTAGTCTTCGGTGTTAATGATGCTGGCGAAGGCGGTGCCCGAAGCTTTCCAGAGTTCGTCATCCGTCTTGCTGGTCGCCTCGATGGCGACGGCGCGGCTGGCTGCCACGGCAAGCGGCGCATTGGCCGTGATGCGTGCGGCAAGTTTCATGGCCTCGTCCATCACCTGCGCTTCCGGCACAACCTTGTTGACCATGCCCAGCTCGTACGCGCGCTGAGACGAGAGCGGGTCGCCCGTCAGGATCACTTCCAGCGCGGCCGCCTTGCCGATCACGCGCGGCAGGCGGAACAGGCCGCCGGCGCCGGCGACCAGCGAACGCTTCACTTCCGGCAGACCGAAATTGGTGTCATCAGCTGCAATGATCATGTCGCAGGAAAGCGCCACTTCGGTACCGCCGGCCAGCGCCGAGCCGGTGATTGCCGCGATCAGCGGCTTGGTGCGCTCGCGCCGGGCAATCCCGGCAAAGCCGCCCTTCCTGGTGGAGAGGGCGGCGCCATTGCCGGCGGAGATTTCCTTAAGGTCCGCGCCGGCGCAGAACGCCTTGCCGACGGCTGTCAGGATGCCGACCCAGACTTCCGGGTCTGATTCCATCTGGTCGAGCGCCGCTTCCATCGTTGCGGCCATCTCGCCATTGATGGCGTTGCGCGCTTCGGGGCGGTTCATGGTGATGATGGCCACATGGCCTTTCTTGACGTATTCGACGGGCATGGAATCTCCTCCTCTGGGGCTTTCTTGAGGGAGAGCTAAGAGCCCTTCCGCAACGTCGCGCAAGCACCCCTCTTGCCGGACGCAGGGTCAGGGGTTTCAGATGCGGGCATGAAACTCGACCTTGATCCCGAATACGAAGCCTTTCGCGCCGAAGTCTCCGAGACACTCGCGAAGAACCGCCACCTCGCCCCCACGTCTGAGGACAAGGGTTACAAGAATGCGAGGCGCATCGTCTGGCAGAAGCTGCTGATCGGGCACGGCCTCGCCGCACGCACGATCCCGGTAGCTTATGGCGGATATGGCGGCGAGCCGGACATCCTCAAGGCGCGTATCATCGCTGAGGAATTTGCCCGCACCCGCACGCCAGGTCCGATGGCAGGGCAGGGCATCTCGATGCTCGTGCCGACGCTGCTGGAGCTTGGCACCGAGGCCCAGAAGCGGGCCTATATCCGACCGACCATCGAAGGCGAAATGATCTGGTGCCAGGGCTATTCCGAACCCGGCGCAGGATCGGACCTCGCTGCGCTGCGCACCTCGGCGGTGGAAGACGGCGACCATTATGTGATCAATGGCTCGAAGATCTGGACATCGACCGCCAGGCAGGCCGACATGATCTTCTGCCTCGTGCGCACGGACCCCGCGGCAAAGAAGCATGAGGGCATCACCTACATCACCTTCCCGATGTCGACGCCTGGCATCGAGGTGCGCCCGCTGGTCGATATGACCGGCAGCGCCAACTTCAATGAAGTTTTTTTCACGAACGTCCGTGTACCGAAGAGCGGCGTGATCGCGAAACCGAATGTCGGCTGGCAGGTAGCGAATGCCACGCTCACCCACGAGCGCGGCATGCTGGGCGATCCGAACGCCACTAAGGCGCGCTTCCTCGAACTCGTCATGCTTATGAAAGACGAAAGCGTCAACGGCCAGCGCCTGATCGACAATCCGCACCTGCGTGACCGGCTGATGAAACTCCAGTCTGAAGTCTACGCCATGCAGGCGAACGGCCTGCGGATCACCACGAGCCGCCTGAAGGGCGAGCCGGCGGGGCTTGCCGGACTGATCGTGAAACTGAACGGATGCGACCTCAACCATGAGATCGCCCGCCTCGCCATCGATGCGCTCGGCGAGCTCGGCATCCTCTATGAGGACGGCGAACATCTGCGCGCCGACGGCAGCTGGCAGTGGCGCTACATGTATGACCTCGGCCTGATCATCGGTGGCGGCACCGCCCAGATCCAGAAGAACATCATCGCGGAACGCGGGCTGAACATGCCGCGCGAACCGAAGCTGGCGAAGGGGTAAGGCTCATGGAATTTGCACTCTCTGACGACCAGCGCCTGTTGCAGGACAGCCTTAAGGGCGTGCTCGCGGGCGCCGCCTCGCTCGAACAGGTCCGCAGGATCGCCGCAGGTGACACAGAAGCCTCCGGCGCGCTGGACACCGCGCTCGCCGATTTCGGCCTCGCCTCGCTGCTCGTCTCCGAAGATGCCGGCGGTCTCGGTCTCGGCCTGCTGGATGCCTGCCTTGTCCAGGAAGTGCTCGGCTATCATGCCGCGCCATCAGGCTTCCTCGCGAACGTGCTCGCAGTAACCGCGCTCGGGACATATCCTGAACTTCTGACGCGGATCGCGGCCGGCGAGACAAAGTTCGGGCTGGCGGTGACGGAGTTGACCTCCCGCCGGGATGGGGCAGGGGTGTCCCTCGCGAACGGAAAGCTCTCCGGCAAGTCGCTGCTGGCGATGAATATCGAGGGGGCAACGCACGTGCTCGTGGCCGATAATGACGCGCGCCTGCATGTCGTCGAAGCGATACCAGATGCTGTCCAGATGAGAACGATTGATCAAACGCGTGCATTCCATGAAGTGAAATTTGCGGGCTCCAGGCCCGTTGCGACGCTGGAAACCTGTGACCGCTTCCTCGCCGTCGCCCGCCTGCTGATTGCCGCAGACACCCTCGGCGCGGCGCAGGCGATGATCGATAAGGCGGTCGCCTATGCCGGCGACCGCCAGCAGTTCGGCCGCGTGATCGGGTCATTCCAGGCGGTCAAGCACATGTGCGCCGAAATGGCCGCAAAGCTCGAGCCCGGCAGGGCTTTAATCTGGCACGCCGCCCACGCGCTGGACATCGGCGACCCCGAAGGCCCCGTGATGGCGAACCTCGCGAAGTCCTACATGGCCGAAGCCGGAACCTTCATCGCCCGCACCTCGACCGAGGTCCACGGCGGCATGGGCTTCACCGATCTCGTCGGCCTGCACTACTGGTTCAAGCGCATCGGCGTGAACCGGCAGCTCTTCGGATCGCCCGAACAGGCACGCGAGACGGCCGCAGAGTTGCAGGGTTTGCTGGCTTAAGAGCCGACACAGCTTCTCCGCGAGTTTCGCCGTGCCGTGTGCTTGAACGTGCAAGCGAGTTTTCGCCAAATGCACGCTCCAGCCGTGCTCGGGGAGGCCGTTGATGACTGAAGTCCGGATCAGTTATGCAGGCCTTGCCCGGCGCGCGGCCTGGTTCGAATTCCGGCGGTCAAGCTGCGGGGAGCTGGAGGCCGGCCTGTCGCCCGCAGAACGCCTGACCGGTCAGTCGATGGCCACACCCGCCTCGGTTCACTGGACCGGCGGATGGAATTCTTCGCGCCGCTGCCCTGCTTTGCGCGCGGCGCGAGACAGGACGGCAAGCGCTCGGTGGCCTCGCCCGGATTCCGCGCCATCTGAGGGCGATTGCCGGACCTCTGGGGACAGGACCGGCTACGCGTCTCGCAGGAACAGGCCGCATGAGACTGCGTCCGGACTTCGGCGGGCTGTCGCTGACACGTCTGCTGGAGCCGGCGATGCGGGCGCGGTTTTCCGCCGGGCCGGTGCGTACGCCTGAGGACTACCAGCAGGCGATGATCCCGTGCGCGGCGGTCTGCATGGCCGGGCAGGACTGTCCGTATCAGGAGGAGTATGACGGGAATGACTTTTCCTGCACCCACGTCCTCGTGCGCGAGGGCGCGCGCCCCGCAGGCACCTGCCGGATGCGCTGATTTGCAAGTTTCGCCAAGAGCGAGCCCTATAAGTTCATTCCGGCCTGCCGTGTCTCACCGGCGCAGATCCAGTCCCGGCTCTGGCCGGCCTGGAGCCGGGTGTTGATCGGGCGGGCGCACTTTGCCTTTTCGGATTTTGACTATTGCGAGATGGAAATCCCGGTCGCCCAGCCTCCGCAGGTGCTGACGATCCGGGCGGACCCCTTGCAGATCATCCGGCCGGAAGAGGACAGGGGCCAGCCGGGGCGGCCTGAGGCCGGGGTCAATGAAACAGGCTGACCGCTTGTTTTTCGCCGCGAGCCGCGCCACTAACAACGTTGTCGCCCGGTCTTGGTGCGGCCTGGCGTTCCCCGCTTTCAGGACCTGCCCATGTCCGTCAACCCTCTGAAACTCGATGCCGCCGCGCGCAAGGCGCCAGTCGTGCCCGTGATCGTTGTCGACTCTGCGCGTCATGCCGCGCCGCTGGCCCGCACACTGGTGAAGGCCGGGGTAACCATCGCGGAAGTGACCCTGCGCACCCCTGCGGGCCTTGAGGCGATTGCCGCGATGCGGGCCGAGGCGCCGGAATTGCTTGTCGGCGCGGGCACCGTCCTGACCGGGCAGGACGCCGATGCGGCATTGAAAGCCGGTGCGGAATTCCTGGTCTCGCCGGGCATGTCGCCAGGGCTTAGGGACGCGCTGCGCGGGCGGGAACACGTCATGATTCCGGGCATTGCGACCGCCAGCGAGGCGATGACGCGCCACGAGGAGGGCTTTGCCCGGCTGAAGCTGTTTCCGGCGGCGGTTGCGGGCGGAGTGCCGGCGCTGAAGGCTCTGGCTGGGCCCTTGCCGCACCTGCGGTTCATGCCGACCGGCGGCATCGGCGAGGGCGAGGTGAAGACCTATCTGAGCCTGCCCAACGTTTTCGCAATCGGCGGCTCCTGGATTGCCAGCCAGTCCGACATTGCAGCCGGGAACTGGGGCCGGATCGACGAAATCGCGCGCCGATTGCTGGCGCTGGCATAGCCAGTGCACCAATCCTTAAGGGCGGCGCCGGATATCCCGATCCGGCACGCGCCGCAGCCATGGGGATGGACAAAGCATGAAGGCAGTCATTTTTGCAGGCGGTTTCGGTACGCGCCTGAGCGAGGAAACGGCTCTGCGGCCGAAGCCGATGGTCGAAATCGCCGACCGTCCGATCCTGCACCACATCATGGAAATGTATGCCGCGCACGGGATCAACGAGTTCGTCGTGCTGGGCGGCTACAAGGTCGGTTTCATCAAGGATTATTTCCTTAACTATCACTGGCGCAAAAGCGACTTCACCATCGACCTGTCGAACGGCGAGATCCTCTGGTCCGACAAGCAGGCGCTGCCCTGGAAAGTAACCGTGCTGGACACCGGCGTCGACACGATGACCGGCGGCCGCCTGAAGCGGGCCCGCAAGGTGATCGGCAACGAGACCTTCTGCCTGACCTATGGTGACGGCGTGTCGGATGTGGACATCACCGCGCTGATCGAATTCCACAAGGCTTCCGGCGCCCGCGCGACCGTGACCGCCGTCTCGCCGCCCGGCCGTTTCGGCGTTATGGGCCTTTCGAATGATACGCCCATCGTGCAGTCCTTCCGCGAGAAGGACTCCGCAGACGTTGGCCTGATCAATGGCGGCTTCTTCGTCTGCGAACCCGACGTGATCGACCTCGTGGACGGCGACGCAACCGTCTGGGAGCAGGAACCGATGAACCGGCTCGTCGGGGCAGGCCAGCTGGCCGCATATCGCCATACCGGCTTCTGGCAGGCCATGGATACCGTCCGTGACCGGCAGGTTCTGGAAGCGGCCTATGCCAAGGGCGCGCCCTGGCTCAAGCACGTGAAGTGATCGCATGAAATTCCATCCCACTATGCTCAAGGATGCCGTGCTGATCGACTTGGAACGGCGGGGGGATGATCGCGGATTCTTCGCGCGCACCTTCTGCGCCCACGAGTTCGCTGCGAACGGCCTGCCCACCAAATTCGTGCAGCAAAACATGTCCTACTCGGCAACCAAGGGCACGATTCGCGGGATGCACTTCCAGCGCGCCCCGCACGCCGAGGACAAGCTGATCCGCTGCCTGCGCGGCGCGATTGTCGACATTATTCTCGACCTCCGCCCGGACTCGCCGACCTACAAGCAGTGGGAAGCGTTCGAACTGAACGAAGAAAACAAGCGCCAGCTGCTGGTGCCCAAGGGCTTTGCCCATGGGTTCCAGACGGTCAGCGACCATGTCGAAGTCACCTACCTGGTGTCCGCGCGCTATAACGGCGCGGCGGAAGGCGGCGTGCGTTGGAACGATCCGGCGTTTGGCATCACCTGGCCGCTGGCGCCGACGGAAATGTCGGACAAGGACAAGCAGTGGGCAGACTTCGCCGGCTGAGGCAGTCTCGTTTTTTTGCTCAGGGCACAAATCAAAAGCGCCGCTCGCTTGAGCGGCGCTTTTGTTTTTGGAGGAGTCTAAGCTCAGGCGACCGGTTCGGCTTTCAAGCCGATGCCGGCATAGGCGCGGACGCTGTCTTTCGCTAGCAGGCGGCGGCCATCGACCACGTAGGGGTTGGCGCCGGTCGTCTCGAGCAGGGCCGGAAGGGCGCGGAATTCGGGCCAGCCGGTCATGATCAGGATGGCGTCCACGCCGGCCACAGTACCGTCGAGACTGTCCACGAAGGTGACACCCGACGGGAAGACTTTCTCGGCTTCATGGCGGGCGATCGGGTCGAACGCCGTGATCACCGCGCCGGCGCCCAGCAGGGCCTGCGTGACGGGGAGCGACGGGCTTTCGCGGATATCATCCGTACCCGGCTTGAACGCCATGCCGAGGACCGCAACTTTTACCCCGGCGAGATCCGGGAAGCGCAGCTTCAGCATCTCGATCATGCGGGCCGGCTGGTCCGCGTTGACGGAGATGACCGACTTCAGAAGGTCCATCCGGGCGCCCTTGCCGGCGCCATGCGCGATCAGGGCTTTCACGTCTTTCGGGAAGCAGCTGCCGCCGAAGCCGCAACCGGCGGCGAGGTAGGAGATGAAGCCCGGGATGACGCGCTCGCCGTCCTTGCGGATCGGGGTGAAGCGCTTGTCGAGGTGCACGCCGCGCATGACTTCGACGACGTCCACGCCGACCGTGGCCGACAGGTTGCCGATCTCGTTCGAGAATGAGATCAGCGTCGCGAGCAGGGAGTTGGCGGTGTACTTGATCATCTCGGCCGTGCGCGGCTTCGTCTGGATCACGTCGACATCCGGGAACACGTCATAGATTTTCGCCATGACGCCGATGGTGCGCGCGTCGATGCCGCCCAGTACGATACGGTCCGGGTACATGAAGTCGTCGATGGCCTCGCCTTCCTTAAGGAATTCGGGGTTCATGCCGACGCCGAAATCGCGGCCGGCTTTCTTGCCCGAGGCTTCTTCGAGGATCGGCAGGACAACGTCTTCCGTGGTGCCGGGGACGACCGTGCTCTTCACGATGACGACATGGTAGGCTTCATGGTCTTTCAGCGCTTCGCCGATCTGCCGGGCCGCGGCGCGGATGTATTTGAGGTCTATCAGATCGCCGTCGAAGGGCGTGCCGACCGCGATCAGGGAAATGTCCGCACCCTGAACAGCCCTCTTCAGGTCCGTCGTGGCGGTGAGGTGCGAAGGCACGACCTGGTCGAGCAGTTCCTGCAGGCCGGCTTCGTAGATGGGCGGCTTGCGGTCGTTGATATGGGCGACCTTGGCGGGATCAACGTCCACACAGACAACCTCATGCCCCTTTGAGGCAAGGCAGGCGCCGGAAACGAGGCCGACATACCCAGTACCGATGATGGCGACTTTCATTAGGCGAGCTCCGCGACCTGATTGCCGGCATACCAGAGGAGGGAGCGTTTCAGCCCTTCGTCCGGACCGATTGTGGGTTCATATCCGAGTTCCGTACGTGCCTTGGTGATGATGGGGCATCGGCGGTTCGGGTTATCTGTGAGGTATTCGGCGTCGTCCGATTTGCCGAGCACAACTTTGCCCTTGTAGCCGAATTCTTCGGCGGCAATGCTCGTGACGCGGCGGGCGAGTTCGGCCATGCTGATTTCGGGCGTCTCGGTGCCGATGTTATAGGCTTCGCCAGGGCGGCCGCGGACCAGGATTTTGTAATAGCCGACAATCGCGTCCGCGATGTAGCAGAAGGTGCGCGTTGGGGCCCCGTCCGACAGCATGACAATGTCGCGGCCTGCGAAGATGTCCCGGGCGAAGTCCGGCAGGACGCGGCCATCGGTGATCTTCAGGCCGGGCCCGTAGTTGTTGAAGGGGCGCGCCATCTTGACGGGTACCTTGTGGACCTGGGCGAAGGCGACGCACAGGGTTTCGCCATAGCGCTTGGATTCATCGTAGCAGGCGCGCGGGCCGGTACAGGAGACGTTGCCGCGATAGGTTTCAGGTGTGGGGATACTGTCCGGGGTCGGATCACCGTAGATTTCGCTGGTCGAGTAGAAGAGGAAGCCCGACATCGGCTTGCCTTTGGCAGCGAGGTCGCGGGCATACTCGAGAAGCAGGCGCAGGCCGTTGACGTTTGCATCCATTGTCTCGAGCGGGAACTGGCGATAGAAGATCGGCGAGGCGATAGAGGCCGCGTGGACCAGGTAGTCCTGGGGCGGAAGGTCTGCGGGGAGGGCGTCCAGCACGTCGTGCTTGCGAAGCGTCAGGTCCTTGCGGCCTTCCAGTGCTTTCAGCCAGTCCGGCATGCCGCGCATGTAATTGTCGAACACGGTCAGCTGGATCGGCGCCTTGCCTGAAACGTCGTTGTAGTACAACGCCGCCTGCACAAGGTAATATCCGAGGAAGCCAGCGCCGCCGATGATCAGCAAGCGCTTGCCGGCCATCTCGCCGAATTCGGAGGAGAGACGTTCCGCCATATAAGCGAGGTCGGTCTTGACGATGTCTTGGGCAGTTTTCATGAACGCAACTCGGTCTTTGGAAGGGAGGATCAGTGAGAGGTCGCCGGCATGCGGGCCGGTGCGAATTTGGCGTCTTGCTTGGCGCGCAGCTGGTGCGGCAGATCGTTCGTGGGCGGAATGACGTCGTCCCAGCTGATGGCTTCGTCCTTGTTGATGTTGCGCGTCAGGCGGCAGCCTTCGGCAAGGCCCATCGGCAGGAGGCGGTCCTTCTGCTGGATGGCGGCCGTTTCGCAGACGCCGTAGGTCATGAAGCCGCCGATGCCGTCGATGGTTTCGCCGGCCTTGAGCGGCCGCTTGGCAATGGTGATCACTTCGACCACCGGCGGGCCGAGCGGCTCAATCGGCACGTCCTTGAGGAGCGCAACGCGTGCAATCGAATTGTGCACTTCCAGCGAGGTGAGGTGCCAGCCGGTATAGAAGCTGTAGAGCGGGCCCTGGCCGAGCTTTCCGTAGTTCAGGTAAATCTTCTGGATCTCGTCCCTGGCTTCAGCGAACACGTAGACCCCGGGGCTCGGCGCGGCGCCGACGACATAGTCCACGATGCCGCCGAGGGCGCGCAGCTGGTCGATGTCGTACATGTCCACCATCTGATCGACATGGCCCTTGAACTCGTGGCCGATCATGCCGCGCTGGGCGATGGTCATGCCGGTCGCATTGGCGGTAATCGCCTGTTCGAAGGAAATCTTGGTGCCGTCGGCAAAGCTGGTCACCATCTCCGGGGTCTGGCCCCATTGCTTGGCGAAGGCGGCCTGTGTTTCCGGCGTACGGTAGCGGTCCTGCAAGCCCTTGATGTTGCCGCAGAGCAGTGGCGTCATGCCGAGCTGTTTGACATAGCGCCAGAGGTTGATCTGCACGGCCGGCTGGTCGCCGTCGGCGCCGGAGAGGATGACGCCCGCTTCGTCGGCCATGGCCTTGAGCACCGGGCCGCAGGTCGCATCGAGCTCGGCATTCATCGACACCATTGGCTTGCGATGCTGGATCGAGAGCGTGGTGGCGAGGGCGCCGTAGCCGACATGGCCGGTCGCTTCGAGGGTGATGTCGATGAGGCCGGCGCTGGCGGCGACGGCGGGATCGTTGGTGACAGCATATTTGCCATCGCGGATCGCCTGGTCTAGTGCGGCGGCGGAAGTCACTTCCTGAATATCTTCCCGCGCGACTCCTACGGCGGTATAGCAACCGATGGCTTTGTCGACCGTTCGATTGCAGATAACGGCGAGGCGCAGGCCAGGCGTGTACCTTACGATCTGGGTGGTGATGCCCCGCGCCATGTATCCGGCGCCGAACATGGCGACCTGAACCGGACGCCTTTCAGCAACGCGCGCGGCAAGAGCTGTATCCACAAACAGCATGAATTCGTCCTAACGAGCAGGTTGTAACCGACCGCGCAATCCACTTGCAAGCCGCATGCCCACGCGCGGTTCTACACCGATGGCGAGGGACGTACATAGCCTGCGAAACCTCTCACGCTGGCGCAACCGGCAGGCGATTGAACGTGCGGTTCCTTTTGCACTTCCAAAGCCAGCTCGGTCAGACGATCCGGATCGGGATCTACGCCTGCAGCCTACATCGCCCCGCGCCTGGCCAATCTGGTCCCCGGCGACGGAATGGCCAACTGGAGAGCGAACGCCGCAATCCGGGCTGCATCAGCGAGCCGGCCGCTTTGTACGTCACGCCAGACGAACCACAAGAGTGCGCGGGCGTAAGTGCGTGCAATCTGGGCGCCCACGGCTTTCATGTTCCGGACAGAAAGAAATAGCGTCTGGGCATCGTCGCCCTGAAGCAGTTCCGGAAATCCGTACTTCGAGAAGACCGATTGGCGGATCGCGGCGATTTCCCGGGCGTTCAGCGGTGTTGCCGGCCGGCCGGGCGCGCAGGCCGAGGCGAAATCCTCCGCTGCAAACGCCCAAAGCTTCTTGCGGGCCAGGATGGCCGCGCGCACGATCAGGGCTTCGCGCTCAAGTTGAGGCGTCAGGATCGATTCCGCACCGAAGCGGCGCGGAAGAAAATCGATGGGACGGTTGTCCTCGCGAACCTGGGTGAGCAGATCGCGTTCTTCCTTTTGCCAACGCTTGTGCCGGGCGTCTTCGCCCACCAGTCCGCCCACGCGGGGGTCATCGTGCTGGCGTTGCAGGAAAAGGATGTCGCGGGTTGATACACTCGAATTGGCGCGGGCCAGTCGCACCAGCATCTCGTAGTCTTCCGAGCGCGAATAGTTCATCGAGAACGGCCCAACCCGGTCGTAGCACTCCTTGCGCACCAACAGCCCCGGGTGATGGGCGAAGAAATCCTGCAAGGTGGTGACGAGGAAGTCTTCCGGATCGACGTTGCGCCAGTGGCCGGCGCTGAATTCCTTGCGGGCGCCGGTTTGTGCATCGACGATAAACCGGTTGTAGGGGCCATAGGCAAAGCCGGCTTGAGGATTGTCCCGCAAGAGGCCCGTCAACTTCTCCAGCGCATGGGGCAGAACGATATCATCATCGTCGACAATCCAGACCAAAGGCGACTTGATGTGCGGAATGAGCCGGTTCAGCGTGTCGGCCTTGCCGGAGTTTTCCTTCCGGATGTACTGTACCTTGCCTGCATATGCAGCCATTCGCGCAGGCGTGTCGTCGGTCGAGCCGTCATCGGCCACGATGATCTCTGCAGGCGCGAGGGTCTGCGCGAGGATGCTGTCAAGCGTTTCGGCCAACAAGGCCGCGCGATTGAAAGTCGGTACGATGACGGTGGTCTTGTCCAATGTGTTCAAGCCTTGCTGTTTGCCTGCATCGACCAGTCCGGGTGTTTTGGCCACTCCAACGCCTCGCTTCTGGTTCGGCAGAGCAATTGCCATGCCATGTCCACTTTCCTTGCGCGATGGCGATGCCCTCAGTCTTCCCAACCCGGGTAGCCATCCCAGGTCTTGCGGGCTGAGACGCGGCAAACAAGCCAGTCGATTGCCGCGTCGGCGATGATGGAAGCGCTCATCGGATGACCCGCGCGCTTCAGGGCGTCGAGGTGGATCGATAAGTTGCGCTTCATCCCATCAAGCATCCACCACCTGACGATCCGGCGAACATAATACCGGCGAAACCGCTTTGATTCCGTGGCATGGAGCGGTCCAAAGGCAAACGGGCCATATGTTTCGACGAAGTATTGCGCGTCCCGAGTCCACGACCGCGTAGCTGGTCCATAGTTCAGGTTGGTGTTCGACCCGGCGTGCACGCGGGTGAAACCGAGGCACTTTGAAACAAATGCGAATTTTGATCGCGTGAGCAGCCTGAGCATGGCATCGGTGTCGAATCCACCCGGCAGATCCGTCGGATAAAAGGGCCGGAACTGATCCGAGAGCTTTTTCCGGAACATCATCTGAACTGGCATGATTATGCCCCGTCCCAGCAGAAATCGTTCGATGGCCTCGCGTCCTGAAAACACGGACGGCACTTGTGGCCATGCCAAATTGGACTCTTCGCCTGCGCAATCGTGCCCGCAGCCGATCACGCCTATTTCTGGGTCGGTTTCTGCCAGCCGGACCATTTCCTCGGTCGATTCCGGATGGAAAAGGTCATCGCCGCACAGGACGCGAATGTATTCAGCAGTCTCAGGCGCCGCCTGCACGGCCGTTTCGAAATTCTGGCGCAACGGAATCGTCTGCATGTTCCGATGGACAACCACCGGCACGCGGGCATTCTTGTACCGGTCAAGAATCTGGGAGGTCCCATCCGTGCTGGCGTTGTCGACTACGATGTGAACGAGGTTGGGCCAGGTTTGTGCCTGAACAGAGTCCATGGTTTCAGCCAGGAACTCCTCCCCATTGTAAACGGGCGTGACGATTGCGACGAGCGGCTGCGACATGATGCTCAACTGGGCTGTATTCGATGACGTGGATACAAGTCGCGTGCCAGCAGCGTCAATCGTGCCACGGGCGCTGGGCGCAAGGGCGCGCCACATTGTGTTTGAGGCCCAGTTTCATTGCTCGATTCCGGTCCGGCACTTGCATAATTCAGCTTGCAGCTTGGGGAATGATATGGCGGATCAACAGGACGAGATCCTTGTCGCTTTCGGCGTGGACGTTAACTATGCGCCGCATCTGGCTGTCACGATCGCGTCGATTGTCGCGAATGCGCCGGGCGGGAGGTTTCGCTTTCTGATCATCCATGACGGATTCCCTCAAGCGCTGCGCAGTGAGGTCGAAGCTTGCGCCCCGAAGCAGGTGTTTCAATGGGAAGATGTCAAGTCGGACGAAATTCTCTCGCAAGAGGGCTACAAACACATCAGCCGCGCGACTTATTTCCGGCTGGCAATTCCGGAACTGGCGCCAGCGTCTTCCAGTAGAGCGATCTATCTTGACGTCGATCTGGTGGTGCTCGGTGATATTCGAGAACTAGCAGCATGCGACCTGAACGGAAACGCACTGGGTGCGGTGTTTGACCCGGCGATAGATCCACGGCGTTTCGCCGGAATTCACAGTTTGGCGCCGATGCCTCAGGGTTATTTCAATGCCGGCGTCCTATTGCTGGATCTGGAGCGCATTCGCGCCGGCCAATTGTTCTCCGAAGTTTGGAAAACGGTTCGCGAGCGCGGTAAGCTGCTGGAATGGGCAGATCAGTGTGCCCTCAACTTCGTATTCTGGGGAAGATGGACACCGCTCGATCCCATGTGGAACGGCCAGCGGCCGTTCATACGGGATGACGACTGGATCACCGTTTACGTGGATTCGAAGGAGTTGCAGCGCCATCGCCGCGTACGGATTGTTCACTACACGACCCATGAGAAACCATGGTT
The DNA here is from genome assembly GCA_016124495.1 of Hyphomonas sp. GTDB lineage: Bacteria > Pseudomonadota > Alphaproteobacteria > Caulobacterales > Hyphomonadaceae > Hyphomonas. The sequence continues at coordinate 101,147 of WGNP01000014.1, forward strand.
GCCACAAGCCTATCACCCACTCAGCAGTTTCTACTTTCGATATCTCAAGCGGACACCGTTCCGTCGCAGTGCAGCGGCCGCGGCGCGAGGCTCTTTCGTCACGCAGGTGCGCCGATATCTCAAGGCACAGCTGTATCTTGCCCGGCGATCCGATTGACGTCGCGGGCCCGCTCGGCCTTTCCGTCAACTCATCCCCGCACGTAGAATTCGGGCGACCCGCCGGACCGACTGGGCCAGCAATCCGGCAATCCGGCTCTCTGCGCCTTCGGGACGGCCGGCTGAGATCCACAAGGCTGCATGGACCGCGAAATAGACGACGGCCCCGAAACAGACGACGAGACCCGTGACAATCGCTTGTTCGACGAAGGGCCTGTCGGCGCCCATCCCGTTTGAAAGCGCAAACGTGCTCGCATACATTACAGCGGCACTGATCAAAGACCGGTGGCAGTTGGCAACCTGGGATCCAATCGAGAAACCGATCAGATTCTTCACGAAGCTCGCATTCAACCCGAGCATCACGATGGTTGCAGCGAGAATGCCCGACATGAAGCCGGCTGTGCCGAAAGCCAAGGCGCCCGCAGCCAGAAACACGACCCGCACCACTGCCATGGCGCAATCACGAATGAACAGAAGCCGGGACTGCCGCAGCGACAGCAGCAACGGCATTGCGGCGGTTGTAAAGGACCAGAGTCCGACTGCCGGGCCACAGAATGCCACCATCTGGACGGCCAGCTGCCACTGAGGTCCGAGCAAGAGCGGCACCACCAAAGAGGCGGTCGCACCAAGTCCGACCCCGATCGGCAGGAGAACAGCTACAATGAAGGCTTGAGACGACCGGTAAGCCTGTGCGAGCCGAGGCATGTCAGTCTGAATCAAACTGAAAGCGGAAAAAAGAGAGCGATAGAGCGGTGCCCTCGAGACCTCGTCTATTCGGTTGACGAACATTCCGCCGACTGACGTCTGCCCCAAAGTGCTATGACCGAACATCGCGCCAGCAACTATCGTTTCACTTTGCCAGTTGATCTGGTTGACCGCCGATGACGCCATCATCCATCCCGATAGTCCAAAGATCCGCCTGAATGACTTTAGAGAGATCGACGGGACTCTTCCTGACAACACAAAAGACAAGGCTGTCGAAACAACACCCGATGCGATCATTCCCAAAATGAGCGCCCAATAACTCTGGAACGCGATCGCGATTGCAACTGCCACCGCCAGTGAAGCGAACTTGGAGGCCACATCGATAATGACTTCGCGGCCGAAAGCCATTTCCTTGGCATATACCTCAAAGTAGGCGTTCCGAAGTCCAAGGATCACTGGATAGATTGCAAGGACAAATAGGATTTCGATAATTCTTGGATCGCCGTTTGCGAGCGAAATCGGCCATGCCAAGGCGATGAGCATCGCTCCAACACCCAGTCCCTTGATGATGCCGAGGGTCCAGGCGGTGGAGTAATCGTTGTCATTTGTATCTTGCAGCTGGATCAGCGCCGCGCCTGTCGGGATATCGAATAGGCCGTACAGTACGGCCATTAAGCTTGCGGAAATAGCCACAATTCCGAAGTCGCCTGGAGTCAGGATGCGCGCCAGCACGATCGTGCTCACGAAGCCGAAAATGTTGGCGCCAAACCGGCCCGCCAGAAGCAAGCCCGCGCCAGAAAAGACTCTACTGCTTAACAAATATCAACTCCGTTTGGCGAAGTTGCTGCAAGAAATCGCACATGATCGCTTTGGTGTTGCCCAACCCTACAAGTCATGTCCAGTTATCTATTCTGCCGTTTGAACGGCGCTGACCAACAGTTGCAGTTGAAGTCGAATTTCACGCTGCGACGAACGCAATTACGAACCCACAGAATGCAAACTCTAAGCCACCTCATGGCCCCGCAACGTTCCCGAATGATTAAAGGTTTGGGCTGCAGCGAAAGCGACACCACTTGGTCAAGGGAGCTTGCTGCGCATCCTGTCACGATTTGGCAGTCCAGCAGCGGCGCCCTTGTGCCAGTTGGACGTACGAAAGCTGATGGAACTCAGGACGATGCCGAGTGGAGAGAAACAATCGTTCTGTCTATTTGAGTGACCCGATTCACCCCGGTCAGCGCCATCGATACCGAAAATTCACCATGGAAGGCGTTGAGCTGGGCCAACAATCCCGCCTCGCCCGCGCCAGCGAGCGCATAGACCCAGGGCCGGCCCACCATGGCCGCGTCGGCGCCGAGCGCCATCGCCTTCAGGATGTCCTGACCCGAGCGCACGCCGCCATCCACGAGCAGCGCGGTTTGTCCGGACACCTTGTTGGCGATGCGGGGCAGCATGGACACTGACGAAGCGACGCCGTCTAGCTGGCGGCCGCCATGGTTCGACACGATGATGCCGTCGGCGCCGTGGTTGACCGCCTCCTGCGCGTCTTCCGGGCTCAGGATGCCCTTGATGACCAGCGGGCCGGACCATTTCGACCGGATCCAGGCGAGGTCCGCCCAGCTGATGGAAGGATCGATCGATGCATTCGCCCAGGCCGAAAAGTCGGCCGGCGTCGAGGCATTCTTCGCATAAGGTGCAATGTTTCCAAGGACATGCGGCCGGCCGTTGAGGCCCACATCCAGCACCCAAGCCGGATGGAGCGCGTAAGACAGCAGGCCTTTGCGCAGCCTCGCCCAAGCGCCGCCGCCGCCGCTCATGGTGTTGCGGACATCCCGGTAGCGCGTGCCGACAACCGGCAGGTCAACTGTCAGGGCAAGGACGCTGACGCCGGACGCCCTGGCGCGGGCAATGAGGTCGGCGCAGGCGCCCCGGTCGCGGATCATGTAGAGCTGGAACCAGAGCGGGCCGGAACCCGCAGCTGCAGTCTCCTCTACAGAGCAGACAGAAAGCGTTGACAGGCAGAAGGGGATGCCGAAGGCGCCCGCGACCTTACGCGCAACCGCTTCCCCGCGCGGCGCCATCATGCCGGACAGGCCAACGGGAGACAGCGCCAGGGGCAGGGTTAACTCTGACCCGAAAAGGGTCGTTGCCGTAGACCGCGCCGAGACATCCCGAAGTATCCGCTGGTGAAGTTCGAGGCGTTCGAAATCACGCACGTTTCGGGCGAGCGTGACTTCACCATAGGCCCCGCCATCGAGGTAATCGAACAGGAAGCGGGGTAGCCGGCGCTCGGCAAGGCGGCGGTAATCAGAAACGGATGCCGGGGCGAGTTTAAGTGTTGGCACGATAAAAACTCCGCTTTCTACGCATTTCGCCTCAACCCGTATGGCGCTCTTTCGTATAGACCTGTTAGCAGTCTGGTTTGCAAAGTAACCGATACGGCTTTTCGTTAACGAATATTTCTTGAGGCTTTATTCAATCCACGAGCATTTGCAGGTAAGAAGCTATATGTTCCCGGTTTCGCCGTGTTTTCCGGCAATCCGGGATGGTATTGAACTTGCAAGGGTTGAGAAGACAACCCAGGCCATGTCGGCCTCGCAGAGAAACTGGGGAATGGTGAAATGTCCAAACTGAAACGCGCTTGCCTGATGAGTGTAGCTGCCTGGGCCTTGATTGCGCCGGTCGCCCTTGGCCAGGGCAGTGAATTCTTTAGCCGCGACAAGTACGAGTCCGTGCGCGAACGGGCGCAGCCCGAATTTGATCCGGAACCTATCCGTCTTGGCACTTTCGTCGTCCGTTCGATGGGCGCTGCCGGGCTGACGTCGAACGACAACATCTTCGCAACATCGGGCAATCAGCAATCCGACCTCGTCGCCCGTGTCGGCGTCGATGCTTCGGGTTCCACCGACTGGAGCGTACATTCGGCCGGGTTCGACGTGACCGCCTACCGCAACCAGTATCTCGACATCAGCGATGAATCGACGACCGATCTGACCGGACGCCTTCGTGGACGGATTGATGTGACCCGCGCCTTCTCGCTGAGCGGCGCCGTATTTGCTGAGGACCGCGCCGAGCCCCGTACAGACTTGGTCAACGCGTTTGGGGCGGAACGTCCGGTCCAGTATACCCGGTCGGGCGCGCAGGTTGACGCAGATTACCAGAGCGACCGCATTCGCTGGAACAACAGCCTGTCGCTGAGCGAAGAAAACTTCGAAGACGGCGAAGCCCCTGGTTCCGGCGTCAACATCGACCAGGACTACCGTGACCGCAAGGTCACCCAGGGTCGCTCGCGCCTTTCCTATGCCGTTTCACCAAACCTCGCCGTATTCGGACAGGGTACCTTCGGTCAGAGCGAATATGATACGACGCAGGTCCTGGGTGGCCTTGCGCGGTCGCGCGATACCAGCGGTTACACCATCTCCGGCGGTGTCGACTTCGAACTCACCGCGCTCGTGCGCGGCGACATCGCTGTCGGCTACCTCAATGAGGACAAGGATGACGACTTCTTTGCGGATGTCACGGGGTTGTCGGCGGATGCCCGGCTGGAATGGTTCCCGACACGCTTGACCACGGTCAACTTCACTGCCGGCCGCCGCGTCGTGGATACAGGTGAATTCGTGTCGCCAAGCGCAGTTGAAACGCGCTTTGCAGCAGGTATCGATCACGAACTGCGCCGCAACATTATCCTGTCGGGTTATGCTGGCATGACCAACTATGAGTATGAGGAAGTCAACCGCAAGGACGAGAACCTCGAACTCGGCGTCGTGGCGACTTACAAGATGAACAAGCGTCTTCATTGGGAAGTCTTCGCGCGTAACCGCGACCGCGACGTCTCGGGCGATGCCGCGTTCGGCGATCCATCCTTTGGGCAGACGCAGTTCGGCATCGGCCTCAAGCTCTTCCCTTGACCTTTCCTGCTTTCCGGGAGCTGGCAATCGCGCCGGCTCCCGGTCCTTAATTTCAGAGGCTGTGCCTTGTCCAAATCCTTCTCGTTCGAGCTTCCGGCCAGCATGGCATCATCCGGCGGGGATCACTCGCCCGCGCCCCCGCTCGACCTGAAGGCCCTTATCGGCGTGGTCTACCAGAGGTTCTGGATGATCCTGGCCGGGTTCATGACGACGTTCAGCATCATCGCCTTCATCACTTTTACCCAGACGCCGGTCTATAAGGCTGAGACGGTAGTACAGCTCGACACCGATCAGCAGAATGTCATCGACCTTGGAGCGATCTTCTCGGGCCTTGCCGGAAACACCGCTGTCATCGATACGGAAGTTCTGGTGCTCGGCTCGAAGTCGCTGCTGACGCGTGTCGCGGTTCAGCAGAAACTTGTTGAAGACCCGGAGTTCAATCCGACGCTGCTGCCGCCCAGGAAGGGCTTGCTTTCGCCGGTCAAGGGTGTTGTCCGCGCCGTCACCGGCGCTAAAGCGCCGGCAGATCCCTTCGCGGATATGACCACAGAGCAAAAGGACGCAGCCCTTCTCGAAACGGCCGTCGGCATACTGAGCAACAAGGTTTCCGTAAGCCGCGTTGGCACGACATATCTGATCACGGTGACCGCCTTGAGCGAGTCCCCGGAAACTGCGGCACGCCTCGCTGACGAAATTGCGGAACAGTACCGCGTCCAGCAGCTCGAAGAGAAATTCGAAGCGACCCGCAAGGCCACCGAGTGGCTGTCAGAGCGCGTCGCGGGACTGCGTGAGGAAGTCGAAGAAAAAGAACGCCGCGTCGAAAGCTACCGCGCCGAATCCGGCCTGCTTGCGGCTCAGGGCGCGACGCTGACCGAACAACAGATCGCTTACCTTACGACCCAGAAAGCAACCCTTCAGGTCGATCTTGACCGGGCCCGGGCGCGCGCTGAAAGCGTCCGCCGCCAGATGGCAAGCGGCGCCGGGGCAGACGGCATTTCGGAGGTTCTCCAGTCACAGGTTATCTCCGATCTGAAGTCCCAGCGTGCGATCATCAATCGCCGGGTGTCTGAACTCGAAACGAAGCTTGGCCCTCAGCACCCCGAGCTCATCAGTGCCCGGAATGAGGCCGCCGATATCGACCGTCAGATCAATGCTGAAGTCTCACGCATTGCCGGCAACATCGAAAATGAACTGAAGGTGGCGCAGGCCCAGATCAGCTCGATCCAGAGCGAAATCGGACGCTCCACTTATGAGCTGCGCGGCAACAATCAGGCGCTCGTGCGTCTGCGTGAACTTGAACGCGACGCCGACACCAGCCGGATCCTGCTCGAGGAATTCCTGACCCGTTCCAAGCAGACCGGCGAACAGGACGCGCTGATCACGGCTGACGCTAACATTCTGTCACGCGCTTCGGTACCGGAATCGCCCAGCTCACCGAAAAAGCTGCTGAACCTGATCATCGGCTGCCTGCTCGGCGCCATCATCGGCGGCGGCCTCGCGCTGCTCGCTGAAATGTTCGATATGAAGATCAGTTCGACCGAAGACGTCGAACGCAAGCTTAGCGCCAATCCGATCGGCTCCGTCCCGCTGACCCGGACCTCCAGCTTCCTCGGATTGTCGCAGACGAATCCTGCGGATTACCTGGTCGAGAATCCGCTCTCGGCCTACGCCGAAAGCATCCGGTACCTGCGCGCCGCCATCGCCTTCTCGGACCTCGACAGCGAGACCAAGACGGTTGCGATCTGCTCGTCACTGCCGGATGAAGGCAAGACCAGCCTGACGCTCTCTCTGGGCCGCATGTCGGCGATGTCGGGTTCGCGCACGCTTGTCATCGACGGCGACTTCCGCCGCCGGCAGCTGACCGAAACCGCCGGCCTCAAACCGGACTTCGGCTTCGTCGAACACCTCTTCGGCGCCGGCCAGCTCTCGGATGCGATCGTCAAGGATGGCAAGACGATGCTCGACATCCTGCCACTGTCGCAGAACGGCCACACCCCGCATGACGTATTCGGAACGCGCGCATTCGACGACCTGCTTCAGCGTCTTCGCTCAATGTATGACCTGATCCTGATAGACACCGGCCCACTGCTGCTGATGGCTGAAGCGCGCGTGATTGCAGGCAAGGCCGACAAGACGATCCTGGTTGTCCGCTGGCGCCACTCGGCGCGCTCTGCCGCACGCCAGTCGCTGGCGCTCCTGCGCAACTTCAAGGCCGACCTGCTGGGCGTGACGCTGAACATGGTCGACCTTAACCGCCGCCGTCACCACCGCGATCCCGGCGCGGCCTACGAGGCTTACCGCAAGTATTACCAGATGGACGAGAAGCCCTCGCTCTTCAACTGGGGCAGCGCCAAGGGCAAGGCCAAGTCGACCTCCAGGGGCCTCAAGGGTACACTTGCCGTCCAGGTTCCGCCGACAAGGGCCTCGGGCCGGAGCGGGCCGGTGGACCGGATCTCCGCAGGCTAGGGGACCAGCATGGATTTGGCGCATTGCTTCGCAGGCGGAGCAATGCCCCTATTTGTGACAGGGCAGACAGGACGTGAAGGATGACCCGGATCGCATTTTTCGGTCATGATGCTGCCGACGCTGCCGTGCGCCGCCGCGTTCGCGGCTTCCTGGATGATGGCCTGCAAGTCACCGGGTTCATGATGCGCCGCCGCGATCCGGGCACCCTCGAGTGTGAAAATGTGGACCTCGGCGAAACGCGTGACGGCGCCTTCGTGCAGCGTATCCGGCAGGTCTTTGCCGGTGCGCGCCGGGCGGCGGCGGACCGCGCAAAGCTCGCCGCAGCGGATGTCATCTACGCCCGCAATCTCGACATGCTGGCCTGCGCATTCCTCGCCAGGCGCTATGCCGGGCTGGTTACGCCGGTCATCTATGAGAGCCTTGATGTTCACCGCCTGCTGACACGGTCCGACTTGATCGGCAAAGCGATGCGGAGGCTTGAGCACAGCCTTCTGAAGCGCACCGTGGGCCTCGTCGTGTCATCGCCCGGCTTCATCCGCAATCACTTCGAAAAGCATTATGCGGGTGATTACCGCGCCTTCCTCGTCGAGAACCGCCTTGTCCCGGGCGCCTCGTATGGTGCGCGGCCAGGTGTTCCGGGGCCTGGTGCCTCCGGCGCAACCAAACCGCTGCGCCTCGGCTGGATCGGCAACCTGCGCTGCAAGCGGTCCTTTAAACTCCTCTGTCAGCTGGCAGACCAGTTTCCGGACCAGCTTGAAGTTCGCCTGCACGGCGTGCCGTCGCGGACTGAAATTACGGTCTTCGAACCCATGATCGACTCGCGGGCGAACATGACTTTCTTCGGTCGCTATCGCTCGCCGGAAGACCTCGCGGGTATCTATGGCGACCTGGACGTCGTCTGGGCAGGCGACTTCATGGAAGCAGGTTACAATTCTGTCTGGCTGCTGCCCAACCGTATCTATGAAGGCGGTTATTACTGCACGCCTTCGATCGCGCCCTCTGGAACGGAGACCGCCGCCTGGCTTACGCAGCATGATTGCGGCATCCTTGTCGACGAGCCGCTGGATCAGATGCTGCCGCAGCTGATTGCAGGCCTTGTGGCGGACCGCGCACCAATAGCTGAACGGGCGGCAGCGCTGGCGCGTGCCCCGGACAATGCTTTCGTCCAGCCGCCGGGGTTCCTCGCCAGTATCGTTACCTGCTGCCTTTCACGAAGCCGGACGCCCTGACCGGCGCAGGTGCCTGAGCCGGCACCGGATAATCCGCGTTGGCCGGTGTGATTTCCGCATTTATGGGAAAAGCAGCTGGAAACCGGGCGCGCTCAAGGCGCCTCATTAACGGACGCTGCCGAGGGTGGGGGTGAAAACATCATATTGAACAAAGGCAAAACCTGCCCCGGTTCATCAGCAGCCCCGCGGCTGCGCGCAGCGCAGTCATCTCAATCGCCCAGAGCTCGCCGGATTTGTGACAAATTCAACAGATAGCATTAATCTTAACTTAAGAATCATGCAGGCTGCCGCTTAAACGCCCCGTTAAGCCTTGCGCGCTTTAGTGACAGGAGATGCCGAGGCCCGACCCCATGATACCAGCAGACAGCCGCGTTTTCACTTCTCAAGTCAGTATGCCCCCGCGGGCAGACCGTGTTGTCGTGAGTGATTACAGCGACGGCAAATGGCCTGTCTGGCTGAGGCTGGTAACAATCATCGGTCTCAGCACGGCGCTCTGGGCGGCGATCATCTGGGCCGCTGTGTCCGTTTTCGGATAACCCTGCGTCTGAAAGCCAGCAAGCCTGACTGGCGACGCGGACCAGATTTTGCATATAGGTGTCATATCTGATGGCGGGCCGGTTCGGACGCGTCACTTGGGTTTGCGTTAAGGATGGCTCGTCATGCCAGGAAAATTGTTGGTCACAGGCGGGGCAGGTTATGTTGGCAGCCATTGTTGCCGGGCCTTTGCGGAAGCGGGCTGGCAAGTCACCGTTTTTGATAATCTCTCGACCGGTTGGCGCGACCTGGTGAACTGGGGCCCCCTGTTCGTGGGGGATCTTCAGAACCCGGCCGAACTCGATGCCGCGTTTTCCCAGGTCAAGCCGGATGCCGTTGCTCATTTTGCCGGCTCGGCACTGGTTGCTGAATCAGTCCGTGAGCCCTCGATTTACTACCGCAACAATACCATTGCGACGCTCAACCTTCTCGAAGCCATGCGCAAGCACGGCGCCGGCTATCTCATTTTCTCCTCGACCTGTGCCACCTTCGGACATGCGAATACAGAGACGATCGACGAGCTGCATCCGCAAAATCCGATCAATCCCTATGGCATGTCCAAGCTGATGGTGGAGCAGATCCTCAGCGACTTCGACAAGGCGCACGCCATCCGCTCCATCCCGCTGCGTTACTTCAACGCCGCCGGTGCGGACCGCGACGGTAAGACAGGCGAGCGGCATGCCTGCGAAACGCATCTGATCCCGCTGGCTCTCAAAGGCGCCTATGACGAAGGCTACGAGTTCACGATTCTCGGTCGCGATTTCGACACGCCGGACGGCACTGCAATACGCGATTACATTCACGTCGAAGACCTCGCCGAGGCGCACCTTCGCGCGCTGAACGCGCTGGACCAGGGCGCCTCTTCGGCGGCCTACAATCTCGGCACAGGGCGCGGCACCAGCGTGGAAGAAGTCGTCGCTGCAGTTGAGCGTGCAACCAATCGCAAGGTTCCGCGCCGTTACGGGCCTCGCCGTCCCGGCGATCCCGGGAGGCTGATCGCGCTTCCTGACAAGGCCCGGCGCGAACTCGGCTGGGCCGCGTCCCGCTCCGGGATCGACAACATTATTCGCACGGCGCTGAACTGGCATGAGCAGGACTGGGCCCCCAAAGCCGGGGCCGGTCAGGCGTAACGTCTGCCAGGACCGCTTGGGGCAATCGAAAGCAGGCATGAGACGATGAAAATGATCGACGAGCCGGCGACGGCGGCTGACGCGGGCGCCTCTGTCACGCTTTCCGTGATCATCAACAATTATAACTACGAGCAATTCGTCAGCAAGGCGATTGAAAGTCTGCTTGAGCAGGAACCGGGCGGGCTGGAGATCATCGTCGTGGATGATTGCTCAACCGACTGCTCCCGAGACGTCATTCTCGATTACCAGCGCAGGAACCCGGGACGCATCACGACCGTATTCCAGGTCTCCAACAGCGGGCAGGGTGCGGGCTTTAACGCGGGCTTTGCTGCAAGCCGGGGTGACCTGGTCATGTTCCTTGACGCAGATGACTTCATGCTCCCCGGTGCGGCGGACGTGATACGCAGACAGAAAGAAGCCGGCGTAACGGTTTATCATTACCGGATGCTCTACACTGACGCGACGCATGCATTGCGGGAAGGGTGCTACCCGCCTTTGCATGAGCGGTTGGCGGACGGGGATGCTTCGGCCACGTTGCGCGAGATCGGCCGCTACAAGGGCACAATCACGTCCGGGCTCGTGTTCGACAGGGCTGTTCTTGAGCAGATCATGCCTATGGATCCGGAAGCGTTCCGCTATGGCGGTGACGGCTACCTGTGTGCGGTGGCGCCGCTGTACGGGCCAGTCCGCAGCTCTGAAACCGCGATCAGCGCCTACCGGCTGCATCAACGCCAGCATACGTCCCGGCGTGAAGAGAAGGCGCGTCTCGCCCGGTGGCGTATCTCTCATGACAGGGAACGTTACAAAGCCCTGACAAGGCATGCTGAACGGCTCGGGCTCAGTGTGGCGCCCGGCCTGGGAACACGTGACGACCAGCACTTGTTCGAACGTGTCGTCTCTGTGCTGTTTGAGCCGGGCGCGCACCCGGTTCCCGGTGAGACCCTGCCCGGTGCAGTGAGGGCCCTGCGAAAACTGACGTGGCAGACACAGGGCGGCCTGCGCCGTTTCCTGACATGGGCCTGGTGGACTGTATTCCTTCATGCCCCGCAACAGTTGAAGTACAGGCTCATGGGATTGAAGCTTGATCCGATGACGCGGCCGGAATGGTTGAAGAAACTCGCTCGCTTACTGCGCAGGCGCCTGCGCCTCTACATGCCCTGAGGAATGCCTGGTATGGAAAAGGTCTCGCTCGTCATTCCTTGTTACAATGCCGCCGCGACGATTGAAAAAGCTGTGTCCAGCGCTTTGATGCAGACGATACCTGTGCGGGTCATCGTGGTCGACGACTGCTCGACTGACAGAAGCTTTGACATCCTGACCAGGCTGGCAGCGCAACATCCGCAACTGACGGTGCGCCGGCAGGACCGCAATGGAGGACCGGGCGCGGCACGCAATGCTGGTCTGAGCCTGGTGCAAACCGAGTGGGTTGCTCCTCTGGATTCTGATGACTTTCTGTTGCCGGGCCGTATGGAGAAACTCCTGGCACATGCAGAGGCTGCCAGTGCAGATTTCATCGCCGACGACATAATTCGCATCTGGCCAGGTCAGGAGCCGGAGCAGGGCGTCCGGGTCTGGCGCGACGAACCGGTCGGCGTAGAGCGAATTGATCTGGGACGGTTTGTTCGTGAAAACACCCTGAAGTATACGGGGTTCCGCCGTGAACTCGGGTATCTTAAACCCATGATGCGGGCATCATTCCTCCGTTCGCATAATATTCTTTTCCGAGAAGACATGCGTCTGTCCGAGGATTACGATTTGTACGCGCGTGCGCTGGCGGCCGGAGCGAAGTTTTATGTGATTGATCCATGCGGATATATTGCGTTGAACCGGGAGGGCTCCCTGTCCAGGGATATTCCGACCAAAGCGATGCAGAAGGTGGTAGATGCCGATCTCGCCCTGCTCGCCGGACCAGGCGTTACACCCGAGGCAAGATCTGCACTTCAGGAGCACTTGAAACAAAGTCGCATTGATCTGTCATGGATGCAATTGATCGATGCTGTCAGATCCCGGAACCTGGCGGCTGCATTCAAGGTTTTCGGAGCGCCGGCTTCAGTGTCACAAGTGATACTTGTTCGTCTCTTCAAGCACTTGCTGAAAATTCCGCTCTATCCCCAGGAGCGCAATGAAGGCCGGGGCGCGGCCGCTCTGCGCGCGCAGGCTGTAAAGTGACGCGTCAGCGCACGTCGAACTTGTCGCTCTTGCGCTCGCCGAGCAAAATGCGCTGTTCCAGACGCCGACGCAATGCTGCGTAGTAAGCCTCCAGAAACAAAAGGTCCGTCTCGCCCTCCGTCCGTACCCAGTTGATCTTGGCACGGATGCGGGTGGCCACCTGTGCCTTGATCTCCGGGGTGGATTGGCGAAGCACGTCCTCCAGCACATGCAGTTCGTGGATGCCGTAGGCTTCCGTCTGCGCCGGCGTGAAAGCGAAGCGCAAGGAGTTATCCGGGCGCGCCGCAGTCGAGGTGATGTCGTCCATCAACTTTGCCCTGGGCGCCTTGATCACCCAGGTACCGGCGATCAGGTCGCCGACACGCATCTTGTCTCTGTTGAAGATGGGGAACAACAGGAACACGCCGGACCAGAGCAGGCCGAACAGTGCCATCCACGCGCCGAACTGGTCGCCGCCCATCAGCGCAAACTGGAAGGGCAGGCCGATTTCGATCTCGCGGATGAAGTTGCGCGCCAGCACCGAGTTGGCGGTCAGTCTCCCGCCATCGCGCGACGCAACGCGCAGCCCCAGGATGCGCTTGCCGGGCGTAGCCGCGCGCTGCCCGATCTCGAAGAAGATGTAATAGAAATTCCGCACAAAGAAGAAGAAAACCAGCCAGAAGGCAAACGCGAGATTGGCGCTGCCCGGGCTGAGCGCGCCAATCACGAAATTCAGCCCGAGCAGGGTCGCGATCACGATCGCCCACTGGATCGCGATGTCGATCATGAATGCACCCGCGCGCTCAGACGCGCTCGCCAGCTTCAGCCGGATCGCCGCGCCCTCAGGCGTCACGAGGCGCCGCACCATCTTTGCAACGCGCATCTCCTCCGCCAGCCTCGCCCGGCGCTGCACGGCGGCCTCCATGCTGATGCCGGGGCGGCGGCCGGTATTGACCGGCCGGGAGGGCGGCGTGGCGGTCATGCGTCCGGCGCCTTGCGCGGCACATAGAAATACACCAGCCAGACCACCAGCGTCCCGCCGGCGACGGCGTAGCGTACGGTGTCGGAATTGATCAGCTGGCGTCCGAAGCCCTCCAGCAGGGCCGCGATGATAAGCATCAGTACACAGCCCATCGCCATCGTGGCGGCCTTCTGGCCCGCCGCGCGCGCCGAGGCGAGCCGCGTCCGCCCGCCCGGGAAGGCCACCGCCCCGCCAATCGCAAAGCCCGCGGCGCCGGCAAGGACGATGGCGAACAATTCGGTCACGCCGTGTATCATCAGCCAGCCGGTGAATTCATACCCGAGGCCCTTGTCCCAGAAAACAGCATACAGCGAGCCGATCATCACGCCGTTATAGACCAGCAACCACGCCGTCGGGATGCCGAACGCGAACCCCAGCGCAAAAGCGAACAGGGCGATCTGCGCGTTGTTGTTGAACAGGAAGCTCGAGAATGCCGTAAGCTCGCCGTCTCCGGTTGTGCGTTCATCCGTATAGATTGTACTTCTCAGATACTCTACCGTGGCGTCCGGGTTGCGCCCATCAAAGAAATTCTGGCCATGAAAGGTCCAGAACCATTCCATGTCCTGCAGGCACAGGAAGAAGGCGAGCGCCCAGCCGCCGAAAAAGAAGAAGGCCGCCAGCAAAGTCGTCCAGACGGACTGGCTGACAGCCGCCGGCCAGTCGCGCCGCAGAAACTGCATCATCCTCTCGCCCAGCGTGGTGCGGGCGCCATAGACGAAGAAGTAGGCCCGCGTGCACAGGCTCTCGAGATAGCTGATGACGTTCTGGTCCAGCGAGATGGAGCGCGCGACGGACAGCGACGATACCGCTTGCCGGTAGAGACGCGGCAGCGCGAGCATCTGCTCGTCTGTGAGGCTCTTAACCCCGCCATTTTCCGCCCTGGTCAGGATCAGGTCGAGCCGTTTCCAGTCGCTCTGGCGTTCTTCACGGAACCGGTAGGATTTCAGAAGGTCCGTCACAGCATGTCCCTTTGCTTGATCTGGAGATAGCGCGAGACAAGTTCGGTGCTGAACGCTTCAGGCGTTGTCTCTATGATCTGCACGCCAAGGCGCTGCAGGCGCCGGAACACGACATCGCGCTCCGCCAGCAGCGTATCGGCAATCACCGCCCGGGCCACATCATGCGCCGTGTCGGGCGGCGCATCCGCCATCTGCGACAGCGCTGCATCCTCGAACGTCGCGAACAGGACGAGGTGGCGGTCGGTCAGGCGTCTGACGTTCTCCAGCATCAGCTCGGCTGAGATCGTGTCCACGAAGTCGGAGAAGATGATGATCAGGCTGCGCCGCTGCAATTGTGCGCCGAGGTTCGAGAGCGCGAGCGTGAAGTTTGCTTCGTCCTCGGAATATTCGAGCTCCGCCACCATCGCCTGCGCTTTCGGAAAGCTGCTGGTGCCGGTCAGGAAGCCGCTATTGAGGCCCGGGCGCTCGGAGAAGCCGTAGAGCATTGTCCGGTCGCCGTTGCGCAGCGAGACATAGGCGAGCAGCAGGCCTGCCGTCACCGCCCGGTCGATCTTTGGCACCCCGCCCAGCGGCTCGCTCATCAGGCGCCCGGTGTCGAAGGCGAAAACGATATTGTGGTTGCGTTCGGTCTTGAATTCCTTGGCGAGCAGCTGGCGGTGGCGCGCCGAGTGCTTCCAGTCGATCGCCCGCCGGTCCATGCCGGAGGCAAACTCGCGCAGCGCGTCGAACTCGCTGCCATCGCCGCGCTCGATCTGTGTCTTAATGCCGAACTCGGCATCCCGCGAGAAAAGCCGGATCGCCTCGTCGCGCACCCAGCGCACATTCGGCGTCACCGGTACGTCGAGACCGAACGGCTGGATATGCCGCTTCTGGATCAGCCCGAGAGGCCCCTGCCAGCGGCTCCACAGACGCACCACCTTTGCCACCCCGCGCCGTGATGGCGTCACACTGATCGTATGCGGCCGGTTTCGGCCATCCCAGCCGCGCAGCCCCTGCGGCGCCGGCGTGCCGAGCAGGGCATTCGTCTCCAGCTGGATCTCGATCCGCGCGGGCAGCGGCCCTTCCGCAAACTCCAGATCAAGCTGTAGGTCATCCGCGCTGCCGACATACAGCAGTGGCGGCAGGCTGACCTTCGCCGAATAGTGACGCACCGAAGCGCCCAGCAGCGTATCAACCGCAATCAGCGCACCGACGCCCGCGATCCATCCCGCCGACAAGGTCCACAGCTCCGGCGCCAGCAGCGCGATAGCCACCAGGATCGGCAGCCCGAGCAGCATCAGGAAGATCGCGCGGAGGGTAGGGGAGATCACCGGGGCGCCGCCGTCTGTTCAATGATGGCCAGCAGCGTTTCTTCCGTCGTGCGCCCTTCGATATCGGCCGCTGGTGAAAGCAGAACCCGGTGGCGCAGGGTGGACAGAGCCAGAGCCTTTACATCGTCGGGGATCACGAAGTCGCGCCCGTCGAGCGCGGCGCGGGCGCGCGATGCGGTCGCGAGCGCTGCGGCGGCGCGCGGGCTGGCCCCTGTCTCCAGCGCCGGGCTGGTTCGCGTCGCACGGACAAGATCGACAATATAGGCGATGATGTCGTCATTGATCCGCGCCGCGGCGACGGCATCGACAGCTGCGTCCAGTTCGGCCGGCGAGATCACCGGCTGGATTCCGAACGCATCCGGCGTCTTCATCCCCGTGCGCTTGCCATGCTGCGCCACGATCTTCAGCTCTTCCTCGCGGCTCGGATAGTCCAGCGTGTGCTTGAACAGGAACCGGTCGAGCTGTGCTTCCGGCAACGGATACGTGCCCTGCTGTTCGATCGGGTTCTGCGTTGCGATCACCGTGAAGCGGGGGTTCAGCCCATAGCTGACCCCGTCGATTGTCACCTTGCGCTCCTGCATCGCTTCCAGCAGCGCCGCCTGCGTCTTCGGCGGCGTGCGATTGATCTCGTCGGCGAGCAGGATGTCGGTGAAGATAGGCCCCTTGGTCAGGCTGAACTGGTTGGTCTGGAAGTTGAAGAGGTTAGTGCCCAGAACATCGCCCGGCATCAGGTCCGGCGTGAACTGGATACGGCCGAACTGCAGCGAGATCGCCCTGGAGAAACACTGTGCCAGCAGCGTTTTCGCCGTGCCTGGCGCGCCTTCAAGAAGAACGTGTCCGGATGAAAAAAGCGCGACCAGCAGAAGGTCCACCGTCGCATCCTGGCCGACGATCGCCTTGCGCACTTCGCTTCGGATCCGGTCCGCAAGGTTGCGGATTTCAGTTACGCTCATGAAGTTTTCTCCTGATGATTTCCTTGCGCCAGCGATACAGCGCCCGTGTCTTGGTTAGCAGATCGTCGCGGCTGGTGGCGGGCTCTTTCAGCTCCGCTTCCATCTGCGAAAAGACGCGTCCGGTTTCCGCGTCTGGCCCCAGCCGGTCGAACATGCCGGACACCTGCGCCTCGGTCAGAGTGCGCGGCGCGCCAATCTCCCGGGCGAGCCGGCGCCGCACCAGCGCCAGGAAGCCCGGCGCCATCCGCGCCTCGCGCCGCGCCATCGCCACCAGCCCCGCCGAATTGTCTGCCAACGCCTGCTTGCCGAGCGCAATGGCGCGCGCTTCCACGAGCGGCGGCCCGAACCGGATCGTCGCCGCCCAGCCCAGCAGCAACGCCGCCGCCAGCGCCACCAGCGTCACGCCAATATAGGGTACACTGAACATCATCTTCAGCAGGTTCTCGGAACGCTCGAACCCGTGCAGCGTCGCATCCAGCAGGATCGGTTCGGTGGTATCGTAGCGCAGGAAATCCACCATCTGAACGGCGAAGCGAGCATTCTCGCGCTGCGCAAGCCCGAAGGTGTGGAACACGTCCGGGTCACTCAATATGTAAAGGCTTCGCGCCGGATCATACGCCAGCAGCGCGCCGTCCCCGACAGCTATGATGGTCTCGAGCGACGCATGCTTGAGCAGCTGCAGCCGTACATCCGGCTTGATCGGCGCTGTGCCAAACGGCGTCTCGACACTGTCGGGAACGCGTACCCGCAAGATCTCCGCGTCCGGATAAGGCACGCTAAGCTGGTCGTTCAGGTCCCGCGCTTCGATGAAGCGCGTGTCTGCCTGGCGCGCCGCGTTCACTGGATCGGTGCGTCCCGTCCATTTCGGCAGCACCACCAGCGTCGCTGGCTGAAACACCCGGTCATCCAGCACCGAGAAGTCGCCATAGGCCGGCAGCGTCACGATCATCAGCCCCCAGTCGCGCGACTCCAGATCGCTCTCCAGCCGCGAAACCTTCACCGGATATCCGGCGGCCTCCAGCAGCCGCACGAAGCCGTTATAGCCCAGCGCCGATGTCGAGTACGGATGATCGCCTGCGCGGTTGCGGTCGCGCAGCTCCGGCGCCCAGCCCGCCATAACCAGCACGGCGCCGAACGAGATGGCGGCTACCGCGATCAGGATCGCCGCGACGCGGGCCGAGAAGGGGGAGGATGAAGGCGGGCTGCTCATGCCCAGGCCTCGCCGAAGGCAAAGTCTTCGTAGCTGCGCCGCGCTTCGTGCCATCCCTCGGCGTCTACCGCCCGGCCCCCGAAGAAGCTGCGTTCGACCACCTGGATAATCGGCCCCAGACCGCGCCTCGCGCGCTCCGGCAGCTTGCCGAGCCCGGCGATCTCGCGCGCCGTCAGCGAGGTCGGCACGCCGCCTTCGAGACGCACCTGCAGGTCCTCGATGGAGCGGAACAGGAGCAGGTGCACCGCCTCGGCAAACCGCCCCTGCCGCGCCAGCGCATCCGCCTCCTCGAGCAGCGACCGCGCCGCCGCAGCATCTGGCCTCAGATCCTGCAGCACATCGTCCTCGCGCTTTTCCTTCGGCGTCTTCCTGCCGCCAAACCGCATCCGGATGGCCTCGCCGAACAGGAAGTAGAGCAGCCCGGCCACAATCAGCCCGGCAGCGATCCAGAAGACCACCTGGAAGAGGGGCCCCAGCGCTTCCAGGAACTCCGCGAAAGCCTGCAGCCAGCCGGGCGGCGCAGACGGCTCCGGAATGTCGATATCCTCTTCCGGCCGCTCCAGCTGGAGCTCGCTATCGGCCAGGTAGGCTGCATACGCCCGGTCGATGGCGGCCAGGTCTGTCTCGATCGCGGGCGCGTCCTCGCTGGCATCCGCCGGTGGTCCAAAGCCTTCGAAGGCCGGATCTTCTGCGAAAGGCCCCTCTGGCGCGGCCTGCGCGTGCGCCGGAACCGTCAGCAACAGGCAGAGGGCCAGCGCACCCAGAGGCGTCCTCAACCTGCTCATCAAGGACCGGTCCTCCTCGCGATTCCACGGCACGTCCCGCTGGTAGACTATTTCAGAGGTCGCCGCGCCCTTCAACGGGCACTTGCGGCAGGCCGCAATCCGGCGTTACAGGCCGCGCATGACCGCAGGGAGGCAGGATATGGACAAGGCAGAGGCGTACCGCCAGCTCACCGAGGAAATCGTCAGCGTCGTGGCGGGGGAAACCTGCGATACGGCCCGCTATGCCAGCGCCGCCTGCCTGCTGACCCTCGCCTTCAGGCCCCGCTTTTTCTGGACCGGCTTCTATCTGGTCGATCCCCTGAAACCGGATGAACTGGTCGTCGGTCCCTATCAGGGCACGCTCGGCTGCCTGCGCATCCCGTTCGGCAAGGGCGTCTGCGGCCATGTGGCCGCGACCCTCAAGCCGATCATCGTGCCGGATGTCCACGAATTTCCCGGCCATATCGCCTGCGACTCCGCGTCCAACTCCGAAATCGTCGTGCCGGTCTTCAAGGCGGACGGCACGCTCGCCGCCGTCCTCGACGTTGATTCCACCGAGTATGATGCCTTTGACGAGATCGATCAGGCCGGCCTGGTCGAAATCTGCCGGATCCTACTCACCGCCTGAGACCGGCAGGGCCAGGATAGCCGCAGCGGTGGGTTCCAGCGTCTCCGGTTCGGGCGGCGGCGGCGGGGCAGGCGGCGGGCCGGCGACCTGACCAATCCGGCTTCGCAGCGCTTCTTCGAGGATGTCCAGCTTGCGCGCGCGCAGGCCCTCGATCGGCTCGGGCTGCGCATCCAGCTTCATCCAGACGTCGCCTTGCGTATCCGTCACCGGCCAGGCCGGCAGGCCTTCGCCATTGGGGTTTCCGGTGCGGGCGAAATTGGTCCAGTAGCTCGCCATCCGCTCGGTCAGCTTCCGGTCGCTCTCGGTGATCTTCATGCCGCGCATGTGGCTGTCGAACACGAAGGAGATTTCGGCTGCATGGAATGCGCCGATGGTCTGCTTGCGAGACGGGGGGACGCGCGTGAACTGATAAAGCCATGTCGGCGCGCCGGACAGCGCGTTCTGCCGGCCTACAAAGCGCATATGCACCCCGAACATGTCGTCGCCCAGCATGTCGGCCGCGCCCTTGTCCCAGGTCTCCAGCGTGTCCATGCCGTACAGCGCCTGCAACGCCTTGGCCGGGTTGCGGCCGAACACGCTCGCCAACGCGCCTTCGCGCTCTTCCAGCGTACCGGTCATCTGGGGGCGGAGGATCGTGGGTGACTGGAACATGTCGTAGAACAGCGAGCCTTCATCCGCGTTGTAGCCGGCCAGCATCGGCACGCTCGGCACGGCGCCGTCCCGGAAGGCGGCGCCGATCGCGCGCGGCACGTTGCGCCCGTCCACGACGGGCAGGAAATAGCCATTCAGATCGGAGCGCGCATCGGAGCGCGAAATGATCGCCGCCGCCGGAATCGCGCGCAGGTCTTCCGCCGTCGCGGCTTTCGGCGCCAGCGTCGACAGAAACTCGGCGCCCGCTTCCTCGGCGCTCATGATCCCCGGGAAAGGCGAGCGCTTCAGATGCAGCACATTGCCCGTGCTCGCACCGCTTTGCAGGATTACCTTGTGATACAATCCGTCGGCCGCAGGAAAGGCCATCAGCTCCGTGATGGACTGCGCGCCGGCGCTCTCGCCGAACACTGTCACATTGCGGGAATCGCCGCCGAATGCTTCGATATTGTCGCGCACCCAGGCCAGCGCCGCGGCCTGGTCCATCAGGCCGTAATTGCCGGAGGTGCCCGCTTCCTCCGTCAGCGCCGGATGGGCAAGGTAGCCCATCGCGCCGAGACGGTAGTTGATCGTGACCAGCACCACGCCCTTCCTGACCAGCGCATTGGACTGGTAGATCGCCTGCGAGCCGGAACCATACTGGTGCGCGCCGCCATGCAGCCAGACCATGACCGGTTGCTTTTCCGTGCCCTTGAGATTGCCCGTCCGCACGTTGAGCAGCAGGCAGTCCTCTGACTCCGGCGGCGTGTCCTGCGCCGAGATAACCACCCGTGCCGCCGACCGTTCGAAGAAGGACAGGCCCAGCCCGTCGATGATCTGGTTGACGAAACTGCCATACCGGCTGCGCGGCTGGATGCATTCCGGACCGAATTCGCGGGTATCGCGGGATGTCGCGCCCCATTGCACCGGCGGTCCCGGCGGGCTCCAGCGCCTGGCTGAGGCATAAGGAATTCCATTGAACAGGCGGATGGACGGGTCGTCGCGGTCGATGCCGCCGATCACGATGCCCTGGTGAATCCGCACAGGTTCCGAAATCTCCAGCGGTTTCGGCGGCTGACGCAGGGCGAACCATCCGTAGATGCCGCCAATCAGCAGAATGAAGAAAAGAACTATACTTACACGACGCATGATCAGGTTCCCGGCCCCTGGCTGCAATCACTATACCAGCGTGACCCGCCTGTCATGAACAGTCCGCAGGGCTTTAAAATCAAGCGTCGAGGGCCGAAAGCGTCGCCGCGACCAGATCGCTGACCGGCTCGATCCCGCAGGCAAACCGGATAAAGCCTGCCGGCACCGCGTCGCCCCACCGTACCCGGCACTCGGCGCTGGAATGCACACCGCCGAAGCTGGTCGCCGCCGCAGCCAGCGGATGGCGCGCGATGAACCCTTCCGCCGCCTCCCGGCTTTCGAGGCAGAAGCTTACAATCGGCCCGTAGCCCTTCATCTGCCGCCGCGCCACGCCATGCGCCGGATCGCTCGCCAGCCCCGGATAGCGCAGGCCCGACACGCGCAGGTCCCCCGACAGCGCCGTCGCCATCGCCATCGCATTGGCATTCGCCCGCGCCACGCGCAGCTCGAGCGTCTCGAGGCCGCGGTGCAGCAAATAGGCATCGAACGGGCTCACCACCGCGCCGGCCAGCCGCCGCCAGGTGCGCACCGGCGCCATCAGCGGCTCGCTCCGGCTCGCCACATGCCCCGCCAGCAGGTCCGAATGCCCGGCCATCGCCTTGGTGTCGGCCATGATGGAAATGTCCGCCCCCAGATCCAGCGGGCGCTGGCACAGCGGTGTTGCGGTCGTATTGTCCGCCATCAGGATTGTGCCCGCCGCCCTGGCCTTCGCCGCCACTGCCGCAATGTCGCAAACATCCAGCCCGGGATTGGACGGCGTCTCGATCAGCGCCAGCTTCACGCCGGTGAAATCCGCGGCTGCAAAGTCCGGCGTCGCCACCGTCTCAACGTGCACGCCCATAGGTTCGAACTGCGCGGCGAGAAGACCGCGTGCATTGTAATAGCCGTCCGCATGCACCAGCACCCGGTCGCCTGGCCGCAGGTGGGCATAGAACACCGCCGCAATCGCCGACATGCCGGATGGGAACAGCACCACATCGGCGTCCTCGATGAGGCCGATTTCCTCTTCCACTTCCTCGACCGTCGGGTTCCCGTTGCGGCCATAGAAGTGCGTGCCATCCGGATCGCCCGGCTGGTGGAACGTCGAGGCGGCCACAATCGGCAGCGCCACCGGCTCGCCCCTGGCCAGGCGCTGCGTGCGGTGGTGCAACAGCCGCGAAATGGGGGAATAGGGATCAGTCAAGAATGGCGGCTCCTTCGCCGATCAACCCGCGCAGCGTGGCTCTATCACCTGCGCTCAGCGCGTTCCACCCTGAACGCAAGCTGTCGAGGCATTTCGCCTGGTACTTGAACACGCCCTGCGCATAGCGCGCGCCTTCCAGTTCAACCTCGAAAGTCCCGGCGCCTGCAGCCAGCGCGTCCGCGTTCGCCTTCAGGAAGGGCAGGTAGGTATCGCCCGCCTGCGCCAGCAGCGCCTTCACCGGCGCTGCCGCGATCGCCGCTCCCGGCTCCAGCCAGTCGCCGTCCAGCCCGCTCGCATCATCGGCCAGGTCCAGCCAGCGATAGAGGTAGGGCGTCTCGGCCCGCAGCCACGCCATCGGCGTCGGATCCACGCTCATCACCTTCAGCTGCCCATAAAGCGCAATGTCGGCCAGCGAGATCCGGTCTCCGAACAGGAAGCGCGTTGGCCCGGTCGCCATGCTTTCCAGCGCCTTGTTCGTCCGCTTCCAGCTCGCTTCGATGACCGGCGCCGTCTCGGGCGTACAGCCCACCAGCGCCATCCGCGAAATCTGCCGTGAGCGGATCATCGCCGCATTGCGCTCGACGCCCTCGCGTCCCGCATTTGGCAGCGAGTCGAACATGATCCAGTTGGCGCACCATTCGGCGTCCTCCGGATAGGCCCAGCGGTAATGGAACATCGCCTTCATGAACCACTCGTCCGCCATGTCCTCGATCAGCAGGCAGACGAACTGCAGCTTCGCCTCCGCCGGCACCAGCGCCCGGCCTTCGCCTTCAAGGCCCAGCAGAAACGGCGTTGAATCGTTTGTCCAGCTGCCGTCCGGCGTGCGGATCACCGGGATCACCTGCGCCTTGACGTTCGGCATCACGCGCGCCCGGTCCTCGGCCGTCATCCCGGTCCAGGTGTGCGCCAGACGCTTTGCCCGCAGCGCCGCCCGCACCTTCAGCGAATAGGGCGAGCCCAGCGCGCCATAGACTTCATACCTGCTCATATCTTTTTTCCTCCCGCCCATGCGGGCCGCGTTACGATCAGCTCCTGGCACAGAAGGCCTGCCTCGCGGTGGCGCGCCATTTCCTTATAGTCCCTGTGGTTCAGCACGGCGATGAAGGCCTGCCGGTTCGGAAACTGGTTGACCAGCACCCCGTCCCAGTCGCCGCCGCCGATGAAGTAGCGCTCGGTATCGCCCAGCAGCAGCGTCACGCCGCCCACTTCTTCCATGGCCGCCGTGAACGCCTCCGAATACCGCGCATAGGCCTCACGTCCGCTGATGTCCGTTCCATGTTCCCGGTCGCCCGGCGGATACTCCGCCCTGATGCGGAACTTCAGCAGGTTCACCTGCGCCACCGGCCCGTCATGCGGGTCATCGCGGAACGCACGGAACTGCGCGGCAGTCGGCTGAAAGGCGGGCATGTCGTCTCTCCCTGGAGCTGCAGACACTAGCCGGGATTCCGGCCCTGTCACCTTCTGGCACGGCGAGTGCCGTAACGATTTTTCTTCCCTTCGAGAGGCCGGGTGTGATTTCCTCACCGCCTGTCTCGGGGAGGGCCGGCCTGTGCTTCGTACCATCTTGATCGCTGCGGCGGTACTCGCTGCCGTTCTGGCGGGCGCCTTCTGGTGGCTGTTTATGGCCGACTCCAGGGCCCCCGCTGAAGCGAAGGGGCTCCTCTCCCTCGAGGACTGGCGCGCGCAGCTACCCGCCGACGCCTCCGAACTGCCCATCGAAATCCGGGTGCTCGAGATCGGCCGCGACAAGGCGCCCGGCTTCGCGGCCCGCGCGGGCGGCTTCGGCACCGACTGGAACACCACCTACAATTCCGTCCAGATCGTCTGGCCGGACAAGACCCTGATCGTCGATGGCGCCATCGACGCGGAAACCGCCGCCGGCATGAAACAGTCGGAAACCGGCTGGGCCTTCGACCCCGCCGCCTACGAGACGCTCACTGCCGCCATGCTCGCCGCCGATAAGGTCCTGCTGACGCACGAGCACCTCGACCACGTGATGGCCGTCGCCCGCCACCCTGATCCGGAAGGCCTCGCCCCCCGCCTTGTCCTCAACGCGCCCCAGATCGCCGCCATGCCCCTGTTTACCCGGGGGCCCCTCGATCCGGCTATCGCCAGTATCGCCCCGCGCCTTGATGGCCGCGTCCAGCAGGTCGCCCCCGGCGTCATCGTCATCCCGGTCCCCGGCCACACCCCGGGCAGCCAGCTGGTCTACATCCGCCTGAGGGACGACGGCGAGTTCCTGCTGATCGGCGACGTCGCCTGGTCCCTCGGCGCCATCGAAACCCTCACGACGCGCCCCGTCCTCACCCAGTACATCGTCTTCGACCCCAACGAGGACCGCACCGCCGTCAAGGCCCAGCTGCGCGCCCTCTACGACCTGATGCAGGCCAACCCGGACCTCGCCGTGATCCCCGCCCATGACGGCGACCATATCAAAGCCCTCATCGCCGAAGGCCGCCTGACCGAAGGCTTCACCCCCGCGCCCTGACGCCGCCAGCGCTTAACGCTTGATCTTCGCCGCGCGGCGCGTCACATCGCGCGCTGATCCCGTTTTAATGCCTGCAAAGGAACCTCCGCTCATGGCCGGTCCCCAGTTCGTCTTTCACATGCAGGGCCTCACCAAGGCCTATCCCGGCGGCAAGAAGGTGTTTGAAAACATCCACCTGAACTTCCTGCCGGACGCCAAGATCGGCGTCGTCGGCGTCAACGGCTCAGGTAAATCGACCCTCCTGCGCATCATGGCCGGCGTCGATCAGGACTTCGTCGGCGAGGCCTGGGCGGCTGAGGGCGTGAAGGTCGGCTACCTGCCGCAGGAGCCGAAGCTCGACCCCACCAGGAACGTGTTCGACAACATCGCCTCGACCTGCCCGGAAAAGATGATGGTCGACCAGTTCAACGCGATTTCCGAAAAGCTCGGCGAGGACTATTCCGACGAGCTGATGGAGCAGATGACCGCGCTGCAGGAGCAGATCGACGCTGCCAATGCCTGGGACATCGATTCCAAGATCGAGATGGCGATGAACGCCCTGCGCTGCCCGGAAAACGACGCCGACGTCACGACCCTCTCGGGCGGCGAGATCCGCCGCGTCGCGATCTGCCAGCTGCTCCTGTCGAAGCCCGACATGATCCTGATGGACGAACCGACCAACCACCTCGACGCCGAAACCGTGGCCTGGCTGCAGAACTACCTGATCAATTTCCCCGGCTGCGTCATCCTCGTCACGCACGACCGCTACTTCCTCGACGACATCACCAACTGGATCCTCGAACTCGACCGCGGCCGCGGCGTGCCCTTCCAGGGCAACTATTCCGGCTGGGTAGAGCAGAAGGCGAAGCGCATGGAGCAGGAGGCGCGCGACGATGTGGGCCGCAAGCGTACCCTCGCCAAGGAACTCGAATGGGTTCGCTCAGGCCAGAAGGCCCGCCAGGCGAAGTCCAAGGCGCGTATCAACGCCTATGAGAAGATGGCGGCCGAGGCCGAGCGCGAGCAGGTCATGACCTCGCAGATACGCATCCCGCCCGGCCCCCGCCTCGGCGGCGTCGTGCTGGAAGCGGAAAACCTCTCCAAGGCGTTCGGTGACAACGTCCTTATCGACAACCTCTCCTTCAAGCTGCCCCCCGGGGGCATCGTCGGCGTCATCGGTCCGAACGGCGCCGGCAAGTCGACGCTGTTCAAGATGATCCTCGGCCAGGAAAAGCCCGACAAGGGCGCCATGCGCGTCGGCGAGACGGTCAAGATCGGCTATGTGGACCAGAGCCGCGACAAGCTTGATGCCAATAAGAACGTCTGGGAAGAAATCTCCGGCGGCACCGACGTCATCGACCTTGGCGGCGTCACCGTGATGTCGCGCGCCTATGTAGGCGCCTTCAACTTCAAGGGCACCGACCAGCAGAAGAAGGTCGGCATCCTGTCGGGCGGTGAGCGCAACCGCGTCCACCTCGCCAAGATGCTCAAGGGCAGCCACAACCTGCTCCTCCTTGACGAACCGACCAACGACCTCGACGTGGAAACCCTGCAGGCCCTCGAAGAAGGCCTCGACAATTTCCCTGGCTGCGTCGTGGTCATCTCGCATGACCGCTGGTTTCTCGACCGCATGGCCACCCACATCCTTGCTTTCGAAGGCGACAGCCATGTGGAATGGTTCGAGGGCGATTTCTCTTCGTATCTGGAAGACAAGAAGCGCCGCCTTGGCGAAGACTCGGTCAACCCGAAACGCCTCAAGTTCAAGAAGTTCGCGCGGTAGTCTCTGTTTCCCCCTCCCGTTTACGGGCTTGAGAGGATCAGCAATCGCACTGCGACTTTCCGGAACAAGGGCCGGGGGTGAGGGACTTGCCCCGTAACCCAACCCGCGTAACCTGTCCCTGACATCAGGGGACCATCGCCATGCTTCACAAACTCATTGCCGCCCTCGGCGCGCTCGCCGTCTCGGCCTGCGCGACGCCGGCCGGCGCCCCGCCCGCACCCGCCACCCCCCTCGCCAGCTACGAAGCCACCGGCTGGCTTGCCAAGACACTCCCCGAACTCTCCGACGCGCTTATCCGCCGCGAGATCACTTCCGTCGAACTCACGCAGGCCTACCTCGACCGTATCGCCGCCATCGACAGGGCCGGCCCGCGCCTCCAGTCCATCCTCGCCGTCAACCCGGACGCCCTCGCGCAGGCCGCCGCCAGCGATGCCCGCCGGGCGGGGGGGCAAGTACGCAGCCCGATCGACGGCATTCCGGTCCTCCTGAAGGACAACATCGAGTCCGCCGATCCGACGGCGACCACCGCCGGCTCGCGCGCCCTCAAAGACAACATCACCGGGCGCGACAGCCCGCTCGTGGCCGGCCTGCGCGATCAGGGCGCCATCATCCTCGGCAAGGCCAATCTCAGCCAATGGGCCAATTTCCGCTCCAACCAGTCCCTCAGCGGCTGGTCCTCCGTGGGCGGACAGGTCCGCAACCCCCACATGCTCGACCGCAACCCCTGCGGCTCCAGCTCCGGCACCGGCGCGGCCGTTGCCGCCTCGCTCGCCGCCGGCGGCATCGGCACCGAGACCAACGGCTCGATCATCTGCCCCTCCAATGTCAACGGCCTCGTCGGCTTCAAGCCCACCGTCGGCCTCATCCCGCAGGACGGCATCGTCCCGATCTCGCCCAGCCAGGACACCGCCGGCCCGATGGAACGCACTGTGCTCGGCGCCGCCTTCCTGCTCGACGCAATGGTGCCCGGAGAGGCATCGTTCGCGGCGCAGCTCTCCGCGGACGCCCTGAAAGGCGTCCGTATCGGCGTCCTGCGCGCCGCACAAGGTTCGAACCCGGACATCATCGCCCGTTTCGACGACGCGCTCGGGATAATGCAAGGGCAGGGCGCCGAACTGGTGGAAATCACTGAATTTGATGCGCCGCCGGAATTCTGGCCCGCTTCGCTACTGGTCCTCGAATACGAGTTCAAGGCCAGTCTCAACACCTATCTCGCCTCCGCGCCGCCCGCCGTGACAACGCGCACGCTGGCGCAGGTCATCGCCTTCAACAAGGATCACGCAGCCGAAGAACTCGCCCTGTTCGGACAGGACCTGTTCGAATCATCCGATGCCCTTGGTCCGCTTACGGACGAAGCGTACATAAAGGCCCTCGCCCTGGTCCAGTCGGCCACCCGCGAAAACGGCATCGACAAGCTGCTGGCAGACCACAACGTCTCCGTCCTCGTCGCACCCTCGGGGCCGGTTGCTCCCCGCGTCGATCCCGTCAACGGTGATGTCTGGCCTGAATGGGCCGGCGCCGGCTGGGCCCCCGCCATCGCCGGCTACCCGAACCTCACCGTCCCGATGGGCGACGTCCACGGCGTGCCCGTCGGCATCTCCTTCATGGGCGGCAGGAACACCGACGCCGCCATCCTCGGCTATGGTTATGCCTATGAACAGGCAAGCGGCATCCGCCTCACCCCGAAATACCTTGAAACCGCCGAAGACCGTCCTGAAATAAATGCAGCCATGCAGAAATGATCCGGGCCGCCGCAGGGGCGATACCGGGCGATGAAATCCTGCAGCAGATTATGAAAAATGAGAATGAATGAGAGGGAGCCGACATTCCGCGTGCGTTGAGTGCACGCGGATGAAGAAGCCTCGAGAGGGCAGGCGCGGTCAGCGCCCCGGACTTGCGCCAGCAGGAAACACCTCGTCCGCAAAACAAATCCTGACCTCGCCAGGTGCTTGTAAATATTCTTCCCCAATCCTTCCGCCACACATCAGTGCACGGAGTTATCCTCCATGCATGAACCGTTCTCAAAAAAACTACGCAAACAAAAAGACCCTCACCTCCCGCGGCCCCCCGTTGTGGGCTCTCGCCCTCCTGTTGACACGGGAGAGGGGTTAAGTGGCGGCTCTCTCACCCCCCTCCCGTGTCAGCGGGAGGGGGGGGAGCCCATTGGGCAGCAATGGGAGGAGAGGGCCTCAGCCAAACCATGCCAGCCCGGAGAACTGGTCACCCCGAAGCGACTCCTGCCCTCCACGGTTCAAAATCCACCCCTCCCGCGATAAAACCCTTGCCAATGCCGCCTACCTTCGGTCAGTTCTGCCCCGGATTGTTGGGAGATGACGAATGACGGATGCACCGGTGGCGGCAAAGCAAAAAGGTTTCCTCGGTTTTGTGGAGCGTACGGGCAACAAGCTGCCTGACCCCGTTTTCCTGTTCTTCTACCTGATCTTCTTCCTCATAGCCGTTTCGGCGGCTGCCGCAGCCTTCGGGGTTTCGGCCGTCCACCCGACACAGGTGAACGAAGACGGCTCGCCCGTCATTGTCTCCGCAGCAAGCCTTCTGTCTCCGGCCAATCTCCAGCGCCTGTTCGTCGAAATGCCGGCGACGTTCACCCATTTTCACCCGCTCGGTTTCGTCCTGATCGTGATGCTCGGGGCCGGGGTCGCCGAACGCTCCGGCTTCTTTGCCAGCGGCATGCGCGCCGCCGTGCGCGGCGCGCCGAAACATCTTCTGACACCGGTCGTCGCGTTCATCGCCATGCTCTCGAACCACGCTTCCGACGCCGGCTATGTCGTTCTGATTCCGCTGGCCGCCGTTCTTTTTGCGGCGGCGGGTCGCCACCCCCTGGCCGGTATCGCGGCCGCCTTCGCCGGTGTATCGGGCGGCTTCTCGGCCAACATCACGCCGGGCCAGCTCGACGCCTTGCTGCTCGGCATCACGCAAACGGCTGTCGATTCCTCCGGCATCGTCGAGAATTACTCCGTCAACATTGCCGGCAACTGGTGGTTTATCATCGGCCTGACCTTCGTATTCCTGCCAGTTATCTGGTTCGTGACCGACCGGATCATCGAGCCGCGTCTCGGCCCCTGGCAGGCCGGTCCTGAACATGCCGCCCAGTTTGCTGAAAACGACAAGCCACTCGACAAGGGCCAGAGCCGGGGCCTCGCCATGGCCGGGTTCGCCACGCTGGGTGTCGTCGCGCTCTGGATCTTCCTGACCATTGGGCCGGGTACACCGCTGATCAATGAAGCGGCCTGCGAGCCGGGTACTGTTGCGGCCGGCACATGTTCGGTCCACCTGACGCTCGACCCGTTCTACAAATCGCTCGTCGCAGCCTTCTTCCTGATCTTCCTGTTTGCAGGCTGGGCCTACGGCGCCAGCGCCGGGACAATCAAGAACCACCGCGACCTCGTCGGCATGATGGCCGAGGGGATGAAGGAGATGGGCTACTATCTCGTGCTGGCCTTTGCGGTCTCGCATTTCGTGGCGATGTTCAACTGGTCAAACCTCGGCCTCATCGGCGCCGTACACGGCGCCGGCGCGATCAGCGAAAGCGGCCTTCCACTGTGGGCCGTGATTGGAATCACGATCCTGTTCACGGCTTTCCTGAACCTGTTCGTCGGATCGGCGAGCGCCAAGTGGGCGTTGCTCGCGCCGATCCTGGTGCCGATGCTTATGCTGCTCGGTGTCAGCCCGGAAGGCACGACGGCCGCCTACCGCGTCGGCGACGGGGCCACAAACATCATCACGCCATTGATGGTTTACTTCCCGCTGATCCTGATCTTCTGCCAGCGCTGGGTGAAGTCGTTCGGTCTGGGCAGCCTCACGGCACTGATGCTGCCCTATTCGATCTGGCTCCTGATTTCCGGCACGATCATGACAGTCGCCTGGTTCATGCTGGAACTCCCGCTGGGGCCCGGAGCAGGCGTCCTCTACACCCTGCCGGAGATCGCCACCCCCTGACCTTAAGGAAATCGCGAGTGCTGAACATATGCATTTGCAACCCTGTTTGACAGGAGTATGAGCCGGTTCCTCATCAGTCTCGGGGGAGGTGTATTTCATGTTTTTGAGTTTCGACCGGGCTCGTTTGCGTGCCGGCAGCATGGGTCTTCGTGTGGCCGCACTGGCCGCAGGCGCGTTCACCTTTGCCCTTCCGGCCCTGGCCGAAACGGCAGGCGGCCCGCTCGCCGGCACTATCCCCGCGCATGTGGGGCCGGTCCCGGTTGACTTCATCCTGTTCGCGCTGACACTTCTGGGCGTTGCTGTTTTCCACCACCGCGTGTTCACCGTCGCGGTGACCGGTCTTAGCGCCATCCTCGCCTGGAAATTCCTGGTCGTTGGCTTCAAGCACGGCGCGGGCCTGGGCGGCCTTACCGCGCACATGAACCATGAATGGGTCGTTCTGGCGAACCTGTTCCTGCTGCTGCTCGGCTTTGCGGTCCTGTCGCGGCACTTCGAAACATCCAACGTGCCGGAAAAAATCCCTGCCATCCTGCCGGACAACTGGATGGGCGGCGTTGTTCTGCTCGCCCTCGTCTTCATCCTGTCGAGCTTCCTGGACAACATCGCCGCCGCCATGATCGGCGGTATCGTTGCCAAGGCCGTGTTCGATGACCGGGTACACATCGGCTACATTGCGGCCATCGTTGCCGCGTCGAACGCTGGCGGTGCCGGTTCGGTTGTCGGTGACACGACAACCACAATGATGTGGATCGACGGCGTAAGCCCGCTCGACGTGCTTCACGCTTATGTGGCTTCGTTCGTGGCGCTTGCGGTCATTTCGGTTCCGGCCGCGATGGCGCAGCAGAAGTACCAGCCGATCCAGGCGCGCGCAGACGAGAGCGTGTCGATCGACTGGGGCCGGGTGTTTGTTGTGGTCGCGATCCTCGTGACGGCCATCGGCTCGAACGTCGTCGCCAACCTATACGCCCCGCACCTGCTCGACCTGATGCCGGTCATCGGTGTCGGCGTCTGGGCGGCCATCGCAGCGACCGCGCTCTTCCGCAAGCCGGACTGGAGCATCGTCTCGTCGTCGCTCAAGGGCACCCTGTTCCTGCTCTGCCTCGTGATGTCAGCCTCGCTGATGCCGGTCGAAAGCCTGCCCACTGCGAGCTGGCAGAGCACGATGGGCCTCGGCTTCGTCTCGGCCGTGTTCGACAACATTCCGCTGACGGCGCTCGCGCTCGCTCAGGGTGGTTATGACTGGGGCATGCTCGCCTTCGCGGTCGGCTTCGGCGGCTCGATGATGTGGTTCGGCTCGTCGGCTGGCGTGGCCATCACCAATATCTTCCCGGATGCAAAGTCCGTTTGGAAATGGGTCACGCAGGGATGGTTCGTGATCCTGGCTTATATTGTGGGCTTCATGGTGCTGTACCTGACCCTTGGCTGGCACCCCCACGAACCCCACGCCTGAGGCGCTGGTAGAAAAGAAAGGCCCGCCCCGAGCTATCGGGGCGGGCCTTTCAATTCCGGCGAAGCCTGAATTAGCTGCGGGTCTTGGCTTTTAGGTCTGCCGTCATCGAGTCGATCTTCCTGATCAGCTTGTCGGCAGAGCCATTATTGTTGTCCAGCAGGGCGATGAACTGCGCGCGCTGTTCGATGGCCAGCCAGATCAGGTTGCCATCAAGGTTCAGGGCCACGTCGACAACCTGGTAGTTGCCTTCCTTGCCCTGCACCCGCCAGCGGACATCCATGTCCTTGCCATCCTGGCGCTTGATCACCGTGTTGACGATCGAGTCCGTTTCCGAACGGTCGACCGAGTTCTTCACCACCACCGCTTCGCCGCGGTAGGCATCCAGCTGGTATTCATAAACGGCCAGCGCATATGCGCGGAACGCCTTGCGGTACCTGGTGAGCTCGGCCTCGGTGAACCGGCGGCCGTACTTGCCGATGACGAAGTTCGATACGGCATCGAGATTGGTGAACTTGTCCATGTAGCCGCTGAACGCGGCGGTGCGCTGGGCCGCCGAAAGGTCCGGGTTGTTGAGCGACTTGAGCACTTCGCTGGCGTTTTTCTGGACATAGGCCTCGGTGCGCGCATCCGCAAAGGCGGGCATCGCGCTGGCCAGAAGGACCGAAGCGGCAAAAACGGAACGGCTCAGGTGTTTCACGAGAATTCTCCTCTTTCCGGCGGCAGGGACTTAATCTTCAATCTCGTCGAAATCCGGGAGATCGTCGTAAGCTTCCGCCTCATTGACCCTGCCATTAGCAATCGCTGCCTGACGCTGGGATGAATAAAGACGCCGGAGGGCCACATAGGGCTCCGGCTGCGCATTGAGGGTGTCGATCTGGTCATCAAACCGGATACGGGCATTCAGGGCACCGATGATCCCCATGCCGCCACGCACGGCCAGGTCGGTGTCCTCGTCATTGTCGATCTCGACCCAGGTCAGGGGATCCAGGGCGCGGTCCACACCCGTGCCGACCAGATCGCGCGGCGTCGTGGGGCCGAGGATGGGCATTACGAGGAAGGGCCCGCTTTCGACGCCCCAGACGGCAAGCGTCTGGCCGAAATCTTCGGAATGGTGCTCGATCCCGAAATGATCGGCCGCGTCCCAGAAGCCGAGCAGGCCGACCGTGGAGTTGATCGTGAAGCGGGCGACGGTATTTCCGGCCCGCGACGGTTCCGATTGCAGCACGTCGTTGGCGAGGATGACCGGGGCGCGCAGGTTACGCAGGAAATCTCCGGCGCGGTCGCGCGCAAACCCGGGCGTCACCGTCTTGTAGACCGTGGCAGCGGGGCTGATCGCGTATTTGTCGACCCCGTTGTTGAAGGCGAACATCTGCCGGTTGAGCCCTTCATACGGGTCGGCCATCTCTCCCGGGGCGGCCGGAGCGGTCGCGCAGGCCGTGAGGGCGAGTGAGGCCAAGGCGGCGCCGGCATGCAGTTTCATGGTAGGGTTTCCTGCAAATACGGCTGCTAGATGGAGAGTGTGGACAGAAGCTTCAACGGGTAGACGGGGTCGGGGCATTCGAAACCAGAGTTGACGCAAAACTGTTGAGAATGTCTGACAGGTCATACCGTCAGAACTATGTTGCCAGATCATATAAATGATTGTTTATATGCTTCCGCAATGACCACTTTCGATGATCTCCTCGAAAAGCTGAAAGCAGCGGGCGAGCCGACCCGGCTGCGCCTGCTTGCGTTGTTACGGGAGAACGACCTGTCGGTGGGCGAACTGGTGCAGGTGCTGGGGCAGAGCCAGCCGCGGCTGTCCCACCACCTGAAGAACCTGTCCGAGGCGGGCCTCGCCGAGCGGTTGCCGGAAGGCGCCTTTGTCTTCTACCGCGCCGCCCGATCCGGCGCGGGCGCCGCTTTCCTGGACCATCTGTTTTCGCAGACGCGCCCTGATGCGCCGGAATTCCGGGAAGACCGGGACAAGCTGCGCGCAGTGATTGCCGCGCGGGCCGCATCGGCCGAGGCCTATTTCTCCAGTATTGCCGAAACCTGGGATGGCCTGCGCGCGCTGCATTTTCCCAACGAAGCGATCGAGGAGGCGCTGCTCGACCTTGCCGGGCCGGGTCCCTACCGCCGCGTGGTGGATTTCGGAACCGGGACGGGGCGTATGCTGCTGTTGTTCTCCGGCCGCGCGGCCGAGTCCGAAGGCATCGATTTCAGCCACCGGATGCTGACCGTGGCGCGCGCCAATCTGGAGCGCGCGGGTGTCAGCAACAGCCGGGTGCGGTTCGGCGACGTGACGGCGGCGCCTTTCGAGGATGCCTCAGCGGATCTCCTGATCGTACACCAGGTGCTGCACTATCTGGACACGCCCGGTGACGCGATCGCCGAGGCGGCACGCGTGCTCATGCCGGGCGGCCGCCTGCTGGTGATCGACTTTGCGCCGCACGATCTTGAATTCCTGCGCGCCGAACATGGCCACCGCCGGCTTGGCGTGCGCCATGACGCGCTGACCGATTGGGCCGCGCAGGCGGGCCTGACTTTAGAGGCGCCGCGCTCGTTCGATCCGCCGACGCCCGGCGCGCCGGGACTTACCGTCAACATCTGGCGGGCTACCAAGCCCGCCCTTTCCAGGGCAAGAGCGGCATGATCCGTACACTGACACAAACCGACCGAAATGCCGAGCCACTGCGCGTCTCGTTCGAGTTCTTCCCCCCAAAAAGCGAGGGTATGTTCGCAAGGCTTTGGGACACAATCAAGCGGCTGGAGCCCATGGCGCCGGACTTCGTGTCCGTCACCTATGGCGCCGGCGGCTCGACGCGCGAGCGCACGCACGACACTGTGCGCCGGATCGCGGCGGAGACGAGCCTGCGCGCGGCGGCGCACCTGACCTGTGTCAGCGCAACCAGGGAAGACGTGCTGACGATCGCCGAGGGATACTGGCAGGCGGGCGTGAAACATATCGTGGCACTGCGGGGCGATCCGCCGGCGGGCATGGGCGCGAAGTATGAGCCGCATCCGGGCGGGTTTCTGGACTCGGTGGACCTCATCCGCGGGCTGAGGGCGCACCGGCCGGAACTCGGCAAGTGTTTCGAGATTTCGGTGTCCTGCTATCCGGAGCTGCATCCCGAGAACAAGGGCTGGGCCGCCGAGATCGCTTACCTGAAAGCTAAGCAGGACGCGGGTGCCGACCGGGCGATCACGCAGTTCTTCTTCGAGCCGGACGTCTATTTCGAGTTCCTCGAGCGCGCGCGGGCCGGCGGCGTAACGCTGCCGATCGTGCCGGGCATCATGCTGCAGCCGAATTTCACCGGCCTGAAGCGCATCTCTGCACTTTGCGGCGCCAGCGTGCCGCACTGGCTGGAGCGCCTCTACGAAGGCCTGGAGGAAGATGACGAGACGCGCGATCTCGTGACCGCGACCGTGGCGGCGGAGCTTTGCCACAAGCTGCACGAGCGCGGCGTGCGCGACTTCCATTTCTATACCCTGAACCGGGCAAGTCTGGCGCTGTCGACCTGCCGGCTGCTCGGCCTGAAGCCCAAAACTGCAAAGGCAGCCTGATCCATGGACTCACATTCAAGGGTGGCCAGACTCGAAGCCGAGGCGGCCAGACGCATCCTGATCCTCGATGGCGCGATGGGCACGATGATCCAGACCTACAGCCTGACGGAAGAAGACTTCCGTGGGCAGAGGTTTGCCGACTGGGCCTCGCCGCTGCGAGGCAACAATGACCTTCTGAACCTTACGCGGCCGGATATCATCGCAGCCATTCACGAGTCGTATTACGAAGCCGGCGCCGATTTCGTCGAGACGAACACGTTCAGCGCGACGACCATCGCGATGGCGGACTACCGGATGGAAGCCCTCGCCGACGAGATCGCGGCCGATGGCGCGCGGATCGCACGTGCGGTGGCGGACAAGCTGGAAGCGCGCGACGGCAAGCCGCGCGGCGTGCTGGGCGCGATCGGGCCAACGAACAAGACGCTGTCGCTGTCGCCGAAGGTAAGCGATCCAGGCTACCGGGATGTGACCTTCGATCAGGTGCGGGACGCCTATTATGCGCAGGCGAAAGCCATGGCGCCGTTCATCGACATGTTCCTTATCGAGACGGTGTTTGACACGCTGAACGCGAAGGCGGCGATC
The DNA here is from genome assembly GCA_016124495.1 of Hyphomonas sp. Classification (GTDB taxonomy): domain Bacteria; phylum Pseudomonadota; class Alphaproteobacteria; order Caulobacterales; family Hyphomonadaceae; genus Hyphomonas. Next base: position 137,003 of record WGNP01000014.1, read on the forward strand.
AAGTCGCTGATCGACCTGCGCGAGATCGAAGGCATTGACCTGCCGATCATTATCTCCGGCACGATCACGGACGCTTCCGGCCGAACCCTCAGTGGGCAGACGGCCGAGGCGTTCTGGAACTCAGTGCGCCATGCGCGGCCCTGGGCCATCGGACTCAACTGCGCGCTAGGCGCCGACCTGATGCGCCAGCATATCGCCGCGATTTCGCGCGTGGCGGATACGCGCGTGATTGCCTATCCGAATGCGGGCCTGCCGAACGCTTTCGGCGCCTATGACGAGACGCCGGACCAGACGGCCGGGCACCTCGGCGAATGGGCCAAGAGCGGCCTGGTCAATGTGCTCGGCGGCTGCTGCGGCACAACACCGCCCCATATTGCCGCGATTGCGGGCGCGGCCAGGGGCAAGGCGCCGCGCGCGGTGCCGGTGCTGCAGCCGGCGCTGCGGCTCTCGGGCCTCGAGCCGTTTGAAGTGGCCTCCTGATGCCGGACGCGGCGGCCAGCGGCGACCTGTTTGTGTTCTACGGCCTCCTGAAGCAGGGGGCTGCCGGCGCGCCATCGGCCCTTGACCTGGCGGCGGCGGGAGACTTCGGCGCGCCGTGCCGGTTTCGTGGGCGGATGTTCGACCTTGGCGGATTTCCGGGCGTAGTGGCGGGCGAGACGCTCTGCCACGGCCTGCGATGGCGCGTGCAGGATGCAGGCATCGTGCCGGCGATGGACGCATTCGAGGACGTGACGGAAGACCCGGCGACGTCGCTTTACCGGCGCGTGAAAGTGCCGTTGCTGGACGATGCGGGCGCGGCGACCGGCGAGACTGCCTGGATTTACTGGTATAATCGCTCCGTGGACGGATATCAATCTGTCGCGGATGGCAACTGGCCGCTTGAGGCGGGGAAAACAAGAAAATGACACAGCAATCTTCCTCCCAGAACTTCGTCAATATCGGTGAACGCACCAACGTGACCGGCTCGGCCGTGTTCCGGAAGATGATCACCGATGGCCGCTATGGCGAGGCCGTGGAGGTGGCGCGTCAGCAGGTCGAGAGCGGCGCGCAGGTGATAGACGTCAATATGGACGAGGGTATGCTGGACGGCGCCGTCGCCATGACCACGTTCCTGAACCTGATCGCCGCGGAGCCGGACATTGCGCGCGTGCCGGTGATGATCGACTCGTCGAAGTGGGAGGTGATCGAGGCTGGCCTGAAATGCGTGCAGGGCAAGGGCATCGTCAACTCGATCTCGATGAAGGAAGGCGAAGCGAAGTTCACCGAGCAGGCCCGGGCGTGCCTCTCGTATGGCGCGGCCGTGGTCGTGATGGCGTTCGATGAGGCGGGGCAGGCCGACACTGCGGCGCGCAAGATCGAGATCTGCCAGAGGGCCTACCGCTTACTGACGCAAGAGGTCGGCTTTGCACCGCAGGACATCATCTTCGACCCGAACATATTTGCAGTGGCGACGGGGATTGAAGAGCACAACAACTATGCGCTGGATTTTATCGAAGCGGCTAAGGTGATCCGCGAGACCTGCCCGGGCTGTCATATATCCGGCGGGCTTTCGAACGTCTCGTTCAGCTTCCGTGGCAATGAGCCGGTGCGCCGGGCAATGCATTCGGTGTTTCTCTACTACGCGATCCCGGCGGGCATGAACATGGGCATCGTGAATGCCGGCCAGCTGGATATCTATGACGATATCGAGCCCGAACTGCGCACGCGCGTGGAGGATGTGATCCTCAATCGCCGGTGGGATGCGACGGACCGGCTGATCGAGATTGCCGAGCGGTTCAAGGGCCAGAAGGGCAAGACGCAGGAGAAGGACCTTTCCTGGCGTGAGGCGCCGGTTAAGAAGCGCCTGGAATATTCGCTTATCCACGGGATCACCGAGTTTATAAATCAGGATACGGAAGAAGCGCGCCTCGCGGCTGATCGGCCCCTGCACGTGATCGAAGGCCCGCTGATGGACGGCATGAATGTCGTCGGTGACCTGTTCGGGTCCGGCAAGATGTTTCTGCCGCAGGTGGTGAAATCTGCGCGGGTGATGAAGCAGGCTGTGGCCTGGCTCGAGCCGTTCATGGAAGAAGAAAAGGTGCGCCTCGGCACCACGGCGAAGTCTAACGGCAGGGTGCTGATGGCGACCGTGAAGGGCGATGTCCACGATATCGGCAAGAATATTGTCGGCGTGGTGCTCGCATGCAACGGCTATGATATCATTGACCTCGGCGTGATGGTGCCGGCCGACCGGATCCTCGACACTGCGATCAGGGAGAAGGTTGATATTATCGGACTCTCCGGCCTGATCACCCCGAGCCTCGACGAAATGGTGTATGTTGCGAGCGAGATGCAGCGGCGCGGCATGACGCAGCCCCTGCTGATCGGCGGGGCGACGACGAGCCCGGCGCATACGGCGGTGAAGATCGATCCGGTGATCCGTTCGGCGCCGGTTATCCATGTGCTGGACGCAAGCCGCGCGGTGGGCGTGGTCTCGACGCTCCTGAACGATGACGACCGTCCCGTGCTCGTTGCACAGACACGGGCGCGCTATGAGCAGATGCGCGAGGCGCGCAAGGATGGCCCGCCCAAGGCGCGTCTGGCGCTGGCCGAGGCGCGCAAGGCGGCGTTCAAGCCGGACTGGAACAGCTACACGGCGCCGAAGCCGACGTTCACGGGCGCGCGCAGTTTCGAGGATATCGACCTGGCAACGCTTGCCCGCTACATCGACTGGACGCCATATTTCTCGGCCTGGAATCTTGCCGGCCGGTTCCCGCAGATCCTCGAAGACGACAAGGTCGGCGAGGCGGCGCGCGGGCTCTGGAGTGACACCGAGTCGATGATGCAACAGCTGATCGGTGAGGCCTGGTTCAAGCCGAAGGCGGTTGTCGGCTTCTGGGGCGCGAACGCGGTGGGCGACGACATAAGGCTGGAGACAGGCGACACGTTCTTCACGCTGCGCCAGCAGATGATGAAGGACAATGAGCGCGCGAACTATGCATTGTCCGATTTCCTGGCGCCGGAAGGCGAGGATTGGATTGGCGGGTTCGTCGTTACGGCGGGCGCCGAGGCGGACGCTATCGCCGAGGACTTCAAGGCGAAGGGCGACGATTATTCCTCCATCATGTGCAAGGCGCTCGCTGACCGGTTTGCCGAGGCGATGGCGGAGTACATGCACGCGCGCGTGCGCAGGGAACTCTGGGCCTACGCGCCGGACGAGGCGCTGACGACAGAGGATATGATCGCCGAGAAGTACCGTGGCATCCGGCCGGCGCCGGGCTATCCCTCGCAGCCCGAGCATACGGAGAAGGCCACCCTGTTCAAGTTGCTGGACGCCGAGAAACTTATCGGCGTGTCGCTGACCTCCAGCTATGCCATGAACCCGGCAGCGTCCGTATCCGGACTATATCTCGCGCACCCGGACGCGATCTATTTTGCGCTGGGGCGGATAGAGCGCGACCAGGTCGAGGACTATGCCCGCCGCAAGGGCTGGGACACGAGGACCGCCGAGCGCTGGCTCGCGCCGGTGCTGAACTATGATCCCTTCGTGCTGGTCGAGACGTGACCTTCACGCAGGCGCCGCGCCAGGAAGACTATGAAAAGTCGCTGTATTTCACGGCGATTTCGGAAATCTCTGGGACTTGATACAGCCCGCGCCCTGAAGAGTGGCGCGTTGTGTCCTGCCGGTATTTATTTCTGTTCAGCGCGGCCATATGGGGGCGATCACGTGGATGAGATGGGCTTGTTCCAGTATGCGCTGCCCGCTATTGCCGGCGCCCTTGGCGTCGCATTCCTGAGCTGGATTTCGAGCAGGCCCAGGCCCGGTGTTCGCCGTTGTCAGGCGTCGGTCTGGGTAACCGGTTCTTGCCTGGTCGGGGGCGCCGCCTTCGGCGCCGGCCTGATCTTCGTTCTGACGCAGGCCGATCGCACCGACGAGCTTAACGATCAGCCGTGGCTGCCCTTCGTTCTGGCGGGCTTCAGTGCCGCGCTGTTGTGGGTCGCAGCGGATGCCTTGTTCCGGCGTATCGAATGGGACGACCGGAAGGTCGTGTTCAGGAAGATGTTTGCCGCCCCGCGCACCGCGGCATGGTCGGAAATTGCTTCGGTGCATTACCATCCGCTTATGCAGATGTTTCGCGTCGGCTTGGCTGACCGCACCGGGTTCGGGATTTCGGAAATGACCATCGGCTTGCAGGAGTTTCTGGCGGATGTTGAACGCTACGCGCCCGGCGCGCGCCCCGGCGGGAACTGAAGCCGCTTATTCGAAGCCTAGCGACCTCGCGCCGAGTCGCTATAAGCCACATCCCTGACATCCTTGTCAGAACGGAGTACCTCATGCCGACACGGCGCCTTCGGGCCGAGAATGCCAAGATCGTTGCGACCCTGGGGCCGCGCAGCCGGACGCTGAAGGAAATCCGCGCGCTGGCGGAGGCGGGCGCCGATGTGTTCCGGCTCAACTTTTCGCATGGCAGCCACGACGATCACCGTGCGACGCTGGAGATCGTCCGTAAGGTCGAGGCGCTGGTCGGCCGGCCGCTGGCGGCGCTGGCGGACCTGCAGGGTCCGAAAGTGCGTGTCGGGAGCTTTCCGGGCGGCGAGATGAAAGTGTCGTGGAAGGGCGAGTACCCGCTCGTTGCCGCCGAGAGCACAGAGGCGTCCGAAACCATTCCGGTGCCGCACAAGGCGATCCTCGATCAGCTGGAAGTCGGGGATACGATCCTTGTCGATGATGGCAAGTTGATCTTCACGGTCACCGCCGCTGGCAAGGCGCCGCGGGTGCGGGCCGATGTACCGGGCAGGATTTCCGACAAGAAAGGCTTCACCGTGCGCGGCAAAGCGCTGCCGGTGAAAGCGCTGACCGACAAGGACAAGGCGGATCTTGAATTCGCGCTCTGGATCGGGGTCGATCTTGTGGCGCTATCCTTCGTGCAGTCGGTGGCTGACATCGCGATGACCAAGGCGATCATCAATGGCCGGGCGCCGCTGATCGCAAAGCTGGAGAAGCCCGCGGCGCTGGGCGAGCTGCGCGAGATCATCCACGCCTCGGACGGGGTGATGGTGGCGCGGGGCGATCTCGGCGTGGAATATCCGCCGGAAGAAGTGCCGGTAATCCAGCGGCGGATCATCCGGGCGGCGCGGGCGGCGGGGCGGCCGGTGATCGTTGCGACACAGATGCTGGAGTCGATGATCGAGAATTCGGCGCCGACAAGAGCTGAAGCTTCGGATGTGGCAACGGCGATTTACCAGGGCGCCGACGCGGTCATGCTGTCGGCCGAAACTGCCGTGGGGCGCCATCCGGCGACCGCGGTGGCGATCATGTCGCGTATCATCCGGGCAACCGAGAATGCCGAGGATTACCGCCGCTCGATGCTGCAGTTCGACGGCGACGAGCCCGCGCGCACGGCCATTGATGTGGTGGCGCACACTTCGCTGGCCATGGCGGAGGCTGAAGGTGCAACGGCGCTTGCGCTGCGCACCGGCGCCTTCGAGCGGCTGGCACGCTTCTCCCGGGTGCGCGGCAAAACGCCGATCCTCTATGGATCCATAGAAGAGGACCGCGTGCGCCAGGCCTGCCTGCTCTGGGGCGTACATCCGCGCAAGCTCGATGCCGGGGTCGAGAACTGGTACCGTGCCCTTATGAAGGCGTCAGGCCTGGAAGGCCGGGTCGCTTATGCGCGCTGGGCGGGAGACGATGCGCGCTTTGCCTGGGAGATCGGGGTCGGCAAGGGCCTCGATGGCAAGCCGATCACTGGCGTATGATCATCTGCCCCTGGCGGACTTCATAGGAGTGGAGTTCTCCGAGGAAGGTCATGCCGAGCAGGGATTGCTCCAGCTCCGTGCGCAGGATGACGGCGTTGACGTTTTCGATCTCGACCTTGCCGATGCGGATGCTCTCCAACGTTATGGGTGCACCATAGGTGACGCCGCCCGCAGTGCGGATTTCGGAATCGAAGTCGAGCTCTTCCGGTTGCAGGCCAAGACGCTGGGCGTCGAAATAGGTCAGCGCAACGATGCTCGCGCCGGTGTCGACCATGAACTTGACCTGTGTGCCACTGACATCAGCCCGCGCCCAGAAATGACCATCGTCCTCGCGGTCGATGAATGCCGCACGCGAACCGGTAGAGGGCGCGGGCTCGGGGGTGGCAACCGCCACGGTCACGGGAGCCGGCGCGTCGGCCCGCTCCTTGAGGCGGGGCGCCACGCCGAACGCGATCACCATCGCAATGGCGATGGCCGTGAACATCACGAAGAACAGGTTGCGCAGGGCCATGCGTCAGCGTTTTCCCATCTGTTCAAGCCGGGCGATCCGGCCGGGGAGGCTGGCGAGGACCATGTCCCGGCCTTCCGGGCCCATCTGAACCCAGCGGCCGATTTCCGGCAGCGTGCGGCCGCAGCCGAGGCAATACCCCGTCTGGCCGTCAACGGCGCAAACCTTGATACAAGGGCTCTTTATCGGCGCGGTGGGCATGGTTATAGCAAATACCGATTGGTGGAATCCGGCAAGCCTTGCACAGATCGCGTAATAAATCCTTGCCGGACAGGCCCTCAAATCTTTGATACCTTACATGCCGCGCAGACGACTTGCGCACGGAGTGACCAGTCTTGAGCGATCCTGCGGCCCAGAAATCCCCCCTTTCGGATGTTCGCGACCTGATTCTGAAGCCGGTTGAGGCCGATATGGCCTCGGGCAAAAGGGTGCGCGAAGCACTCATGGGCATGGGACGGGAGGGCGACTTTGGCCGACTTGGCGAGGCCGCCGAGTGGCTGGCGCGCTGGCAACGCCGGTTCCCGCCGCGGATCGAGAAGCCGACGCTGGCGATCTTTGCGGGCTCGCACGGGATTGTGGAGCAGGGCGTATCGCTCTCCAGCAACTCCGACACCCGGGCGCATATTGACGCCCTGGTGCAGGGGCGCGCGCCGCTGTCGGCCATCGCCACGCAGGCCGGAGCAACGGTCCGCGTGTTCGAACTGGCGCTTGACCGGCCGACGCCCAGCATCGCGGCGGAAGCGGCGATGACCGAGCGCGAATGCGCCGCGACCATCGCGTACGGATTTGAAGCGGTCGAGGACAAGCCGGACCTGCTGGCGATTGCCGTGTCCGGCGCCGGGGTCGGCACCGCGGCGGCGGCCGTGGCCTGCGCGCTGTATGGCGGCTCGCCCGACTATTGGGTGCGCCCGAGCGCCCAGACGCCGGCCAGCCTTTCCGAAAAGCGCAGCACCCTGGTGAGTGAAGCGCTGCGGCTGCACCGGGGGCACCTGTCGGACCCGCTGGAAGCGCTGCGCTGCCTCGGCGGGCGGGAACTGGCGGCCTGCGTCGGGGCGATCATCGCGGCGCGGCAGCAGAGCATTCCGGTCGTGCTTGACGGGTTCGCGACGACCATTGCGGCCGGCGTGGTGCACGCCGTCTCGAACGTCGCGGTCAGCCACTGCCTCGCGTCGCACATCACGCAGCGCCCCGCGCACGAAGCGGCGCTTGAGCGGATCGGGCTGGCGCCGCTCCTCCAGTTGCAGTTCCAGACCGGAGGCGGGCTCGGTTCTGCGACAGCGATCGGCGTGCTCAAGACGGCCTGCGCGCCCTTCATTGCCAGGCCTGCTGCTGCATGACGCATGGTCAGTGCGGCATTGTTTACGTTTACGTGCACGTCACCTTGCCAGTGCACGGTTTTCACTGACATAGAGTTGCCGATAGGCATCCAGAGCCACCGAAGGACCACCGACCATGAATCTTGATTTCACGCCTGAAGAAAACGCCTTCCGTGACGAAGTGCGCGCGTTCATCCGCGACAATTATCCCAAGGAACTCATGAACATGGGGACCCGCGAGGATCTCAGCCGCGAGCAGTTCCTTGCCTGGCACAAGATCCTCGGCAGGAAGGGCTGGTCGGCGGTGGCCTGGCCGAAGAAATACGGCGGCACCGGCTGGACTTCGACCCAGCGCTATATCTGGTCTGAAGAAAACGCCCGCGTCGACTCCATCATGCCGCTGCCTTTCGGCGTCTCGATGGTCGGACCGGTGATCTACACCTTCGGCAGCGAAGAGCAGAAGGCGAAGCACCTGCCGGGCATCCTGTCGGGTGACGTCTGGTGGGCACAGGGCTATTCCGAGCCGGGTGCCGGCTCTGACCTCGCGAGCCTCAAGACGACGGCCGTGCGCGACGGCGACCACTATGTGATCAATGGCCAGAAGACCTGGACCACGCTGGCCCAGCATGCCGACTGGGGCTTCTTTCTCTGCCGCACGGACCCGTCGGCAAAGTCGCAGGAAGGCATTTCCTTCATCCTCGTCGACATGAAGACCCCGGGCATCGAAGTTCGCCCGATCAAGCTGATCGACGGCACGCATGAAGTGAACGAGACCTGGCTGACGGACGTGCGCGTCCCGGTCGAGAACCTTGTCGGCAAGGAAAACGAAGGCTGGACCTATGCAAAGTTCCTGCTGGCGCATGAACGCTCCGGCATCGCCGGCGTGGCCCGCTCCAAGCGCGGTATCGAACGCCTGCGTGACATCGCCTCCTCCGAGACGATCGACGGCACGCCGCTGATCCTCAACGGCGATTTCTCGCGCAAGATAAGCCAGCTCGAGATCGATCTGACGGCGCTCGAGTTCACCGAACTGCGTACTCTGGCCTCCGAAGCGGCCGGCAAGGGCCCCGGCCCGGAAAGCTCGATCCTCAAGATCAAGGGAACCGAGATCCAGCAGCGCCTGACCGAGCTGACACTCGAAGCGGTGGGCAATTACGGCGCACCCTACGCGCGTGGCATGGATGGCCACGGCATCAATGATTTCGGCGTCGGCCCGGAGTATTCGAACTTCGCGGCAGATACCTACTTCAACATGCGCAAGACATCGATCTACGGGGGATCCAACGAGATCCAACGCAACATCATCACAAAGATGATCCTCGGCCTTTAGGGCCGGGGGCAGGGAGGAATACTGATGGATTTCAATTTCACTGAAGAACAGACGATGATCCGCGACAGCCTCGCACGGCTGATCAAGGACCAGTACGACTTCGACACGCGCCGCAAGGTCGTCGCCTCGAAAGAGGGCTGGCGTCCAAAGATGTGGGCGCAGTTCGCCGAACTCGGCCTGCTGGCCGCTCCGTTCAGCGAAGAAGACGGCGGTCTTGGTGGCGGTCCGATCGATGCGATGGTCGTGATGGAAGAGTTCGGCAAGGGTCTCGTGGTCGAGCCGTTCCTCCAGACGGTTGTCGTGGGTGGCGGTTTCCTGAAGCGCGCCACCGAGGGCCAGAAGGCTGAACATCTCGCGCCAATGATTGCCGGTGAGCGCGTGTTCGCGTTTGCCTATGCCGAACCGAAAGGCCGCTACAACCTGGCGGACCTCGAGACGACGGCAAAAAAAGATGGCGCCGGCTGGAAGATTTCCGGCCACAAGGCGGTCGTCGTGGGCGCCCCTTGGGCGAGCCACCTGATTGTCACGGCACGGACGGCCGGTGGCCGCCGCGACACCAAGGGTATCGGCGTTTTCATCGTGGCCAAGGATGCCAGGGGCGTTACCACGCGTGACTACCCGACCGTTGACGGCCGCCGCGCCTCGGAAGTGCATTTCGACAACGTGGCGGTCGGTGCGGACGCCGTGATCGGCGATGCTGAAAACGGCCTGCCGCTGATCGAGCGCGTGACCGATGAAGCCATCGCTGCGCTCTGCGCAGAAGCCTGCGGCGCGATGAAAGTCGCTCAGACGATGACGGTCGAATACTCCCGCCAGCGCAAGCAGTTCGGCACGCCGATCGGCAAGTTCCAGGTGCTGCAGCACAAGATGGTCGACATGTTCATGGAGGCCGAGCAGTCGGTGTCGATGACTTACATGGCGACGCTGAAACTGGATGAGGATGACGTGACCCGGAAGAAGGCCGCTTCGGCTGCCAAGGTCCGCATCGGCCAGGCCGGCCGTTTCGTTGGCCAGAACGCCATCCAGATCCATGGCGGCATGGGCATGACGGACGAGCTGGCGATCGGCCACTACTTCAAGCGCCTGACGATCATCGATTCCGAGTTCGGAAACGTTGACCACCACCTGAAACGGTACACGGACCTTTCCGCAGCCGACATGGCGGTCGCCGCCGAGTAAGGCTCAGGCATTTAAAAGACAGGGCGGGGCCGGAGCGATCCGGCCCCGTTTTTTATGCGCGGCGTTCGGCGAGCATCCTGTGGATCGTCGCGATCGCCTGGTCGTGTGACAGGCGCCCGCGCGTATGCTGGCGGGCGCCATCAGAAAGCGCTGCGCGGCGGGCGCTGTCACCGGCGAGGCTCAGGATTTCCGCAGCGAGCGCGTCCGGGCCTTTGGCCGTGACCACGAGGTCGTCCAGCGCATGCCCGAAGCCTTCGAGGGCGAGCGGGTAGACGACCGCGGGCATGCCCAGCAGCAGGTATTCCGCGACCTTGATGCTGGTGCCGGTGGCGAAGCGTGTGGGTGCGATCCCGATGGCGTTGGCGCCGCCGATGCTTTCGAGGGAGTCGACACGGCCGAGCACCTTCACACCCGGCAGCGCGGCGCGCGACGGCGTCAGTGTCCTGCCGATAGAGCCCGCAATCCAGAATTCGAGCGTCGGCGCCTGGGCGCGAACCTGCGGCCAGACGTCATCGAGAAAATGGTTCAGCGCTTCGGAATTACCGCCGTGCACCGTGCCGATGAACACCGCGCGGGGCGCGCCGGCATTCTCCGTAGTCTGATAATCGGGCGCGTCGGGCGGCACCCAGGCCATTTGAATATCCGGGAGGTGGCGCTGGACTTTGGCAAGTTCATTGGCCGAGATGAAGAAGATGAGATCGCAGCCCGACAGCCAATCGAGCTCGGTTTCAAGGCTCGTCTCATCGAAGTCGATCATCTGACCGCCTTCCCGGAAACGCTCGGCACGGTCCGACAGCAGGTCGTGCATGAGGCAGGCGTGTATCGTGTCTGATTTCAGCTTCTTCAGTGCAGGACCCATCGAGCTGTATTCAGCCAGGGTTATCGCGGACGGATTGGCATCGCAGGCGCGCGCAAGGATGTCCGCTTCCTGCGCACTGATCTCACGGCCGAGATAGCTCGGGATCACGATCTTCGCGCCGAGGCGGCGGGCGGCTTCCTTGCCGAGACGGACGGCAAAGCGCGTCCAGATGCGGGGAGAGAGCGACCAGTAGCGGCTGCCGAGCTTGACGGCGCCCGGCCACACGATGTTCTTCGTCAGCCCGGCAAGGCGTGGGTGGACGCTCGCCCAGGGCCGGTTGCCGAAGGATTGCCAGGGGGCAAACACGATCCGGATGTCCATGCCGGCACGCTTCACCATGCGCAGGAAGGTTTCCAGATAGGCTGAGTTGCCGGTCGCCATGTCGTCGAGCTGCCGCTGGACCAGGATGTCCATGACGGGGCGCGGCGAATCAGGGGGAGAGGTGGGCTCGGACATGGCTCTACGTGCGGGATCGGGACCCGCCCGGCAATGCAAGTCCGCGGCCAGCGCGGCACAATTCAACGCGAAAGGTTTTGGCGGAAATTGCGTCAGAGGAGGTTCAGCGAGGGCCGGCTCGCAACTTCGCCAGCGCTTCGGGCGCTTCTTTTCAGGCCGCGCGCAGCCCGGCCGCTCCCGCGGCCTGCAGGCCCGTCCCGGCATGCGGTCGCTGTTCATCGATGAATCGCGTGGCTTTTTCGATCACGGCGAGATGAAAGGCAGGCGGGAGCGTTCGCTCATCAAGGCGCCGGCGTTCTGAACGGATCAGTCAGGTGCAATCCCTGATAGAAATTTACCAGCGCTCATCTTATAGTAAGCGCGCGTCAAGGCTTTCCGGCGGGCCGGCCGCGTTTCAAGTGAGGTTCACACGCCTTCGGCCCAGAGCGCCTCGAGGTCCCTCGCCATCGCTTCCGATTTGCGCGCGACGGCGTCCGGCACGCGGAAGCCGACGATCGCGGTGCCTTCCAGCGAACTGGTCTCGTGCGGCGCCACCGGCCAGCGCGACCCGGCGATCAGGTTGGCGCCGAGTTGCGCGAGCAGCTCTCCGAACTCCGCCTCGCGGCCGTCCCGGAACAGGGGCAGCCAGAGCAGGATCATGCCGGTCGGCCAGCGCTTCAGCGCCTTGGGGGTCCACAGGGCGAGCGCTTCGATGTCGCGCCGCGTCTCGTAGCTCGGGTCGGAGAAGACGATGATCTGCTCGTGTCCCCGCGGGGCCAGTTTCAGCGCGCCTGAATAGCCGTCCGCCTCGCGGATCAGCACGCGGGGGTCGGCGCCGACATTCTCCGTCAGCGCCCTGAATTCGGCCGGGTGGCGCTCGAACAGGATCGCGCGGGCCGAGACCGGAAGGCGGGCCAGCGCCAGGGCGGGGGAGCCGGGATAGTCCTTTTCCGTCCGTTCACGGACGATCTTCAGCCAGTCTTGAAAGCCCGCCGGAGCATTTCCCTTGAGGAGAGCCAGAATTCCGGTGTCCGCCTCGCCGCCCTTGCGGGCCTGCGCGCCGGTCAGGTCATATCGTCCGCGCCCGGAATGTGTTTCCACATACAGCAGCGGACGCGATCCCTTCGCGGCGTCGCGCAGGACAAGGTCCAGCACGGCGTGCTTCAGCACGTCGGCGCGGTTGCCCGCATGAAAGCCGTGCTGATAGGACAGCATCGCCGCTTACTGACCGCCGAGGCTTTCCTTGCGGGCGGCTTCGAACTCGTTGCCCGCATACCAGGTCGGCCAGTCGGTGGATTTCGCGATGTCGCGTCCGACCTGGAACAGCGCCTGGATGTCCTGCTCGAAGCCCGTGAGATCCCAGTCGTCCGAGTATTCGTCCATAGGCTTGTGATAACGCTCGGCGGTGTAGGCTGCGGCGGCTGCCTTGCCCGCAGCCACGCCCCCGTCGACCTTGTCTTCGCCGCCATCGGCATAGAGCATAGGTACACCCTTCTTGGCGAAGGAGATGTGGTCCGAACGATAGAAATAGCCGGCTTCCGGTGTCGGATCCGCCTTGATCACGCGGCCCTGCGTGGCAAGCACGTCCTTCAGCCGGTCTTCGAGTTGTGAGGCGCCGTAGCCGACGACCACCATATCCTTGGTCAGGCCTATTGGCAGCGCGCCGTCCATGTTGACCCCGGCGACGATCCTGTTCAGCGGCACGGTCGGGTTCTCGGCATAATAGGCCGATCCGAGCAGGCCGGATTCCTCAAGCGTAACGGCAATGAAAAGGGCAGAGCGGTCCAGCGTTTCAGCCTTCATCGCTTCAGCGATCTCCAGCAGCGCAGCGGTGCCGGTCGCGTTATCCACGGCGCCGTTGAAGATGTCGTCTTCGTAGAAGTCTTCGCCTTCCTTGCCGGTCTTCTCACCGGTTTTCATGCCGAGATGGTCCCAGTGCGCCGTGTACAGAACAAATTCGTCAGGGGTGGTTGCGCCGGGGATGACGCCTACCACGTTGCGGCTGGAGAGCGGTTCGATGGTCTGGTTGACCGTGCCGCGCACCTTCAGGCCTTCCATCACGACGGGCTTAAAGCCCCGCGCGTTAGCGGCCGCCTTCTGTGCTGCAAAGTCGAGTCCGGCTTTGGCGAACATCTGCTCGGCTGTTTCGCGCGTGATCCAGCCTTCGACGGCCGCGCGGCTGGCGCCGCCATCGGCGCGGACGAGATCGGACTGCGCGCCGGTCCATGAGCCGGTCACGACGTCCCAGCCATAGGCCGCGGCGTCGGTTTCATGCACGACAAGTGCAGCCGCCGCGCCCTGGCGGGCAGCTTCTTCGAACTTGTAGGTCCAGCGGCCATAATAGGTCATGGCGTTGCCCTTGAACAAACTCGCGTCGCCCGTGGCAAAGCCGGGGTCGTTGACGAGGATGACCACGGTCTTTCCGGTATAGTCCTGTCCGGCATAATCGTTCCAGCCGAACTCCGGCGCTACGACGCCGTACCCGACAAACACGACATCGCCCGGCGCGAAGCTCACCTGGTCAGCGTTCTGGCGCTTCGTCCAGTAGACGGCCTGCGACTTGAAACCGAGCGAGAGGTCTTCGCCGTCCGGCCAGGTCACGACCAGTTCGGACGTGGCCGGGTCAACGGTCTGGTTCACCATCTTCACTTCCTGGAAGTATGTGCCGTTGTCGCCGCCGGGCTCCACGCCGAGGCGCGCCATTTCGGCAGCGATCCAGGCAGCGGAGGCTTCACCCGCCGGCGTGCCGGGGCCGCGGCCTTCGAACGTGTCGTCGGCGAGCGTCTTGATCCGGATGGCCAGGTCAGCCGCGGTGATGGCCGGCGTCGTGGCGTCCGGCAGGGGCAGCAGCAGGTCTTCGGCAACAGCGGCAGGGGCTTGCGCCTCAGGCACCGCGGCGTCCGGCGCACAGGCGGTGAGCGTGAGCGCGGCGGCGCCGAACAAGGCAAGGCGTTTGATCATGTCTGGTTTCCCGCGATTTACGCAGGCCCGGGGGCCAGCGGAATTTCTGATCGCCCGGGTCTCGCATGTCACGAAGGGGTCATCAAGCATGGGCCGGGCTGTTTTCCGGAGCTTCGCCTGTGTTTCCGGACTTGTCACCGGGCGTTCAGGTGCAAATTCTATACTCCTGAGTGGAAGGCCCGCCGGGGCCAAGAGGTATCGCCATGACGAAGTTTGCATTTCAACACTGGGGCAACAGCGCCCGGATGGGCCTCGCCGCGCTGTTTGCGGGCCTTGCGGCCTTTGCCCTGCCTGCCTGCGCCCACCCGGTGACCATCGGCGCGCTCGAACCGGCCGCGAAGATCGGGGCCGCTTTCCTGCCGGAGGCGGACACGTTCGTCGCCGCCGACGGCGCACGTCTGGGCCTGACCGTCTGGCCGGCTGCGGGTACGGACGATCCGGACTATGTGGTCGTCGGCGTGCACGGCATGAGCGACTATGCCGGCGCATTCCACATGGCAGCGCCTTACTGGGCGGCGCGCGGTGTGACGACCTATGCTTACGACCAGCGCGGCTTCGGGCGGTCTCCCAACAAGGGCTTCTGGCCGGACGAGGAATTGCTGCGCCAGGACCTGCGCACGGCGGTCGATGTGGCCCGCAGGCGCCATCCGGACGCTGTAATCACGGTGGTCGGCATCTCGATGGGCGCGTCGGTCGCGATGACGGCGTTTGGGTCGGACGACCCGCCGCAGGCCGACCGCCTCATCCTCTCGGGGCCCGGCCTGCGCGGCTGGGGTGCGATCAACCCGCTTTACCGCATGAGCCTTCTGGCCTCCACCTATACCAACCCTGGCTGGATCGTCGTGCCGCCGGCAGGGCTGATCAAGATCGAGCCGTCAGACAACAATGCCATGCTGCGCCGGACATGGTCTGATCCGCACATGACTTATGAGAACCGTATCGACCAGGTCTACGGCCTCGTGAACCTGATGGAAAACGCGCATTGGGCTGCGGCACGTCTGCCGAAGAGCGTGCCGGTGCTGGCGTCCTACGGCGCGAAGGACATCGTCATTCCGCAGAACGGCGTGGAGCGCACCGCGAAGCTGCTGCCCGTAGGCACGCGCACCGTCTATTACAGGAACGGCTATCACATGCTCGAGCGCGACCTGCAGGCCGAGAAGGTGCACGCTGACTATCTCGCCTTCATGAAGGACCCTGACGCGGCCCTGCCCAGCGGCGAAGGCGAGTGGCCTTTCCTCCAGGCCTGCAAGAAATGGGCGTCGGTCAACACAGCGCCTGCTGCCTGCTGAGCCGCCGGTGCCTGCCCTGCTCGACAACGAAGGCGTGATGGAAGGTCATGACGGGGCGCGACTTGGACTGAGCGTCTGGTCCGCAGAAGGCGTAGCCGATCCGGAGCATGTCATCGTCGGCATCCACGGCATGAATAACTATGCGGGCGAGTTCCGGCTCGCGGCGCCCGAATGGGCACGCAGCGGCGTGACCGTCTACGCCTTCGACCAGCGCGGCTTTGGCCGCTCGGTGAACCGGGGCCTCTGGGCCGGTGACGCAGCCATGCAGGAAGACCTGCGCACGGCTGTCTCGCTGGCGCGTGACCGCCATCCGTCCGCGACGGTCAGCGTTGTGGCCATCTCGATGGGGGCCGCCGTTGCGATCACCGCCTTCGCGTCGGACCGCCCGCCTGCTGCGGACCGTCTGATCCTGTCTGGTCCGGGGCTGCGCGGCTGGGGGGCGCTCAACCCGCTCCTGGCGTCCACGCTCTGGATCGGGTCCAAAGCGGCGCCCGGCCTCATCGTGCGCTCGCCGAAATTTGCGACGCCGAAGTTGACGGACAATGACGCCTTCCTGGCCATCCAGGACGCAGACCCGCATCACTCACGCGAAAACCGGATCGATCAGCTGAAGGGCGCGGTCGCCTTGATGGAGCGGGCCCACGAGCAGGTGCGCGGTCTGCCGGCGACGGTTCCGGTCCTCGTCTCCTATGGGGCGCATGACGAGGTTGTGCCGCCCAACGGGCCGAAGCGGACGGCGCCGCGCCTTCCGCCGCATGTGCGCACGGTGTACTATAAGGACGGCTATCACGTGCTGCTCAGCGACCTGCAACGCGAAAAAGTAATCAGCGATTACCTTGCCTTTATCCGCGATCCGGCAGCGGCCTTGCCGAGCAATGAACCGGAATGGCCCTTCCGGTAAGCCTTTCCACAGCTGTCGCCCCCTTGTGGCGCCGCTCGCGTGGACAAATATAGGGGCATCTGCCAAACCTGCCTGTAAGCGATTCAGCCAATTTTTTCAAAGGCTACTTTGATGTCCAATATCCATGAGACCGCGCTCAACCTTGTTCCGATGGTTGTCGAACAGACGAGCCGGGGAGAGCGGGCTTTTGATATCTTCTCGCGCCTTCTCAAGGAGCGCATCATTTTTCTCACCGGACCCATCGATGATGGCGTCGCGGCGCTGACGACCTCGCAGCTCCTGTTCCTGGAATCCGAGAACCCTAAGCGCGAAATCGCCATGTATATCAACAGCCCCGGCGGCTATGTATCTTCGGGTCTGGCGATCTACGACACCATGCAATACGTCCGCTGCCCGATCTCGACGGTCTGCATCGGCCAGGCGGCCTCTATGGGGTCATTGCTGCTTGCCGCTGGGGAAAAAGGCATGCGGATAGCGCTGCCGAATGCCCGTATCATGCTGCACCAGCCTTCTGGCGGCTATTCCGGCGTTGCGACCGATATCGAGCGCCATGCTGAAGAGATTATCGAATTGAAGCGCCGTCTTAACAATATTTATGTGCGTCATACCGGCCAGCCCTATGACATCATCGAACGCAAACTCGACCGCGACACCTTCCTGACGGCCGAACAGGCCATGGAATTCGGCATCGTAGACAAGGTTTACGAGCGCCGTGCGGCGGATGACGAGAAATAATCCACTGTTTCCAACGTGCGGCCCGCCCCTTGCAGGCTTGGCGAACAACTATAGACTTAAACAACCGGATTGCTTCGAGGCAGGCCTTAAAGCCTGCGTTAAGCGTTTCACGGCATTGAGGAAGTTATGACGAAGCAAAACGGCTCCGGCGACTCCAAGAACACGCTCTACTGCTCTTTTTGCGGAAAGAGCCAGCATGAGGTGAAAAAGCTCATTGCTGGACCGACCGTGTTCATTTGCGATGAGTGCGTCGAACTCTGCATGGACATCATTCGCGAGGAGAACAAAACTTCCGCGATCAAGTCCCGCGAGGGCGTCCCGACGCCTCAGGAAATCTGCGATGTTCTCGATGACTATGTCATCGGGCAGCGCCATGCGAAACGCATCCTTTCGGTCGCGGTCCATAACCATTACAAACGCCTCTCCCATGCCGGCAAGGCGGACGGAGTGGAGCTGTCGAAATCCAACATCCTGCTCGTCGGCCCTACCGGTTGCGGCAAGACGCTGCTCGCGCAGACCCTCGCGCGTATCCTGGACGTGCCCTTCACGATGGCGGACGCAACGACCCTCACCGAAGCCGGCTATGTCGGCGAGGACGTCGAGAACATCGTGCTCAAGCTGCTTCAGGCCGCTGACTACAATGTTGAACGCGCCCAGCGCGGTATCGTCTACATCGACGAGATCGACAAGATTTCGCGCAAGTCGGACAACCCCTCGATCACGCGGGATGTGTCGGGCGAGGGCGTGCAGCAGGCGCTGCTGAAGATCATGGAAGGCACCGTTGCGGCGGTTCCGCCGCAGGGCGGCCGGAAACATCCGCAGCAGGAATTCCTGCAGGTCGACACGACGAATATTCTTTTCATCTGCGGCGGCGCGTTTGCCGGCCTCGAGAAGATCATCGCCGCGCGTGGTGACAATGCCTCGATCGGCTTCGGCGCCACCATCAAGAACGCCAGTGCCAAGGGCGTCGGCGAGACGCTGCGCGGCACCGAGCCGGAAGACCTGCAGAAGTTCGGCCTGATCCCGGAATTCATCGGACGCCTGCCGGTCATCGCGACGTTGGAAGACCTGGACGAGAAAGCCCTCATCCAGATCCTGACCCAGCCGAAGAACGCACTGCTCAAACAGTACCAGAAACTGTTTGATATGGAGAACGTGGCGCTGACCTTCACGCCCGAGGCGCTTGTTGCGGTCTCGCGCAAGGCTATCGGCCGCAAGACCGGCGCGCGGGGCCTGCGCTCGATCATGGAAGCCATCCTGCTGGACACGATGTTCGAACTGCCGAACCTGCGCGGCGTCGAAGAAGTCGTGATCAATGCCGAAGTGGTGGAAGGTAATGCCGAGCCGCTCTACGTGCACGCGAGCAAGGCCCAGACCGAAGCGGGTTGATCCCGTCCGGATACGCAAGATCGAAAAGCCCCGGCCTCACCGCCGGGGCTTTTTCATTCCGGCAGATGGATTGTCAGGATATCCACGCGTGGCGGCATAAGGAATCGCATCGGCACACCGACCATGCCCGTTCCGGTGGTCACGTAGACAAGGCGCCCGCCTGCGGGCGAAGCAAAATGGTGCAGTTCTCTGTCGAAAGGGCCGGTGACGGGAAGGATATTCCGGTAGAGGCCAGGTATGCGCACCTGCCCGCCATGCGTATGGCCGGCGAGCATCAGGTCATAGGAAAAGTCATCCGGCACCAGGAGCGCCGTATCCGGATTATGGGTGAGCAGGATCACCGGCTTTCCGGCAGGCAGGCTGGACGAGAAGGTGAAATCCTGGCGCCGCTGCCAGAGGTCAGACGCGCCGGAGATGACGATGCCGTGTCCTGCGATATCCGTCTCGACCGCGCGATTGTGCATGATCGTGGCGCCGGCTTCGCCGAGGGCAGCGAGCAGGGGGTCGGTCAGGTCGCTTCCCGGGCGGCCGACATCATGGTTGCCGAGCACGGCGAATAGCGGTGCGTGAAGATTTCCCAGCGCAGCAAAGTCCTCGGGAATATCCGCCGGGTCCGGATGATAGGTCAGGTCGCCGGCCAGAAAGACCGCGTCGACGTCCTCGGCATTGATCCGCGCGACGATGCGCTCAACCGGCATGGCGTTCCCGAAGATGCCGATATGCGGATCAGCAAACAGCGCAATCCGGATCGGGGACGAGCTTTCGCTGGCGCCGGGCAAGACGATTGTCTCGCGGTGCGTGACGAGCTGGCGGGGTTCAACGAAGCGCGCGTAGGCCAATACGCCGGTGATCGCGAGTGCAACGGCAGCGACGGCTTTCATGGCGGGCCGGCCGCGGAGCAGGGCCCACAGGCACAGCGCTGCGAAAGGGAGGCAGAGCCAGCTGCCCCAGAAAATCAGGAGTTTCATCACCGCCCTTTCCTGATCAGCCTTCGTGGCAAAGAAAAGGCCGGCATCCGAAGATGCCGGCCCCTGCTTCTGGCCCAGAGGCCGCGAAGCTTACATCTTGTAGTACATGTCGAATTCGACCGGGTGCGGATGAAGTTCGAAACGCATGTTCTCTTCCATCTTCAGGTCGATGTAGGAGTCGATCTGGTCGTCGTCGAACACGCCGCCCTTCTTGAGGAAGGCGCGGTCTGCATCGAGCGCTGCGAGGGCTTCTCGCAGCGAACCGCAGACCTGCGGGATCTTTGCAGCTTCGGCCGGCGGCAGGTCGTACAGGTCCTTGTCCATGGCGTCGCCCGGGTGGATCTTGTTCTCAATGCCATCGAGGCCGGCCATCAGCAGGGCTGCGAAGGCGAGGTAGGGGTTCGCCATCGGATCAGGGAATCTCGCTTCGATGCGCTTCGCCTTCGGGTTCGAGCCGAACGGAATGCGGATCGAGGCCGAGCGGTTACGCGATGAGTAGGCCAGCATGACCGGCGCTTCGTAGCCCGGGACGAGACGCTTATAGCTGTTCGTCGAGGGGTTGGTGATCGCGTTGAGGGCCTTGGCGTGCTTGATGATGCCGCCAATGTAGTAGAGGCACATGTCGCTCAGGTCGGCATACTTGTTGCCGGCGAACAGCGGCTTGCCGCCCTGCCAGATCGACTGGTGCACGTGCATGCCCGAGCCGTTGTCCTTGTACATCGGCTTCGGCATGAAGGTCGCTGACTTACCATAGGACGCGGCCACGTTGTGGATCACGTACTTGTAGAGCTGCATCCGGTCAGCCATCACGGTCAATGTCGAGAACTTGAGGCCAAGCTCGTGCTGCGCCGGGGCCACTTCGTGGTGGTGCTT
Source organism: Hyphomonas sp. (assembly GCA_016124495.1). Lineage (GTDB taxonomy): Bacteria > Pseudomonadota > Alphaproteobacteria > Caulobacterales > Hyphomonadaceae > Hyphomonas. The sequence continues at coordinate 157,485 of WGNP01000014.1, forward strand.
TTCGGGGTCGAGGCCTATCTCGCCCATGATGGTGAGCATCTCGCCGCGCATATCCTGCTCGGAGTCGATCGGCGGCACGGGGAAGTAGCCACCCTTCGGGCCTGGGCGGTGGCCCAAGTTGCCCATCGGATATTCCTTGCTCGTATTGATCGGCAGTTCAGCCGAGTCGTAGCTGTAGCCGGTATTGTGCGGCTCGATCGACCAGCGCACGTCATCGAAGATGAAGAATTCGGCTTCCGGTCCGAAGAACACCGTGTCACCGATGCCGGATGCCTTAACATAGGCTTCGGCTTTCTTCGCAGTGGTGCGCGGGTCGCGGTTATAGGCCTGGCCGGTGATCGGATCGAGCACGTCGCAGATCACGGCAAGCGTGGTTTGCTGGAAGAACGGGTCGATAATGGCAGTTGCCTGATCAGGCATCAGCAGCATGTCGGATTCGTTGATGGCCTTCCAGCCGGCAACCGACGAGCCATCGAACATCTGGCCTTCGGTGAAGAAGTCTTCGCCGACCATGTTCTTGTGGAAGGTGACGTGCTGCATCTTCCCGCGCGGGTCAGTGAAGCGAAGGTCGACATACTGGATGTCTTCGTCCTTCATTTTTTTGTAGAGTTGATCAGCCATTGGGTTTGCCTTCTGGTGAGCTGTTTGTGCTGCCTGATTATGAGGGCGCGGAGACCGCACCGGTGTGAGCTTAGAGTGCGGCGTCGCCGGTTTCGCCGGTGCGAATGCGCACCGCGTCGATAACATCCGAGACGAAGATTTTACCATCCCCGATCTTGTCGGTGTGGGCAGCTTTTTTGATTGCCTCTACGGCACCCTCAACAGCGCTGTCGGCGAGGACAACTTCGATCTTCAGTTTCGGCAGGAAGTCGACGACGTATTCGGCGCCGCGGTAGAGTTCCGTATGTCCGCGCTGGCGTCCGAAGCCTTTGGCTTCAATGACGGTCATGCCCTGCAGGCCGATTTCCTGAAGGGCCTCCTTCACGTCGTCGAGCTTGAACGGTTTGATGATGGCTTCGATCTTCTTCATGCGTGGTTCTCCCCAGGCGCCCGGTTAAGATTTCAATCGTGCGTATGGGGTGTCGGGTGTCGAGGCGATAGTCAGGCGGGGGAGTCGTGCGCCGCGAACCGTGCATGGTAAATTATCAGGCGCTATCGCCTAACAAGTAGGCAGGCGTTTCCGGCTGGATTTCGAAAACAATGACGCATGCGTCACTTTCCACTTTGAGACCTGCATGCTAAAGAGTCGGCAGTTCCAGGAGACGCCCGAATGACCCCGCAAGCCTTTGTCCATCCTGATCGCCGCGCTGCGGACTTCCGCCCGTTCAAGGCGTGGTCGCACATGCAGAAGCTGATCGCGGACAAGGAAGATACCGAACAGGTGTTCCACATCATCGAGGCGCTCAACGGCAACTCGTTCGAAAAGAACTTCTGGGCCTTTGCCGCCAAGCCCGAAGGGCAGAAGCTGCTTCGGGAGAAGCCCTACCTGCCGCCGATTCTGGACGATCACAGCTGGATCCGTGACCTGCCGGACGGCACCGTCGGGCGCGCCTATGTCGAATTCATGGAGCGCGAAGGCCTCTCCGCGCAGGGCCTCGTGGAAGAGAGCCAGAAGTTCCGCTCCAGGGCCCGCGAGTATGAAGACGACATGATGTGGTACGGTAATCGCCTGCGCGACACGCATGACCTGTTTCATGTGCTCTCGGGCTATAACCGGGATGCGCTCGGGGAAGCCTCCCTGCTCGCCTTCACCTACAGCCAGCAACCCGGCCTCGGCGTCATCTTCATCGCCTATGTGGGCTGCCGCACGATCGCAAAGCGCGCGCCCAAGGGTGCCCGCATCATGGACTGTTTCTGGGAAGGCAAGCGCAACGGCGCGGCCGCCCAAAAGATCATCGAGCAGGACATCATTGCCCTGATGCGTGAACCGCTGGACGCTGCACGGGCCCGGCTCGGCATCGCCAAACCGGTCATCTACCGCGAGACGATCAAGCTGCTCGGCCAGCACGGCTACACCCCGGCGCTCCAGCCGCAGGCGATGGCCGGCGAGCCGGTCGCCGCTTGATTTACCTGATCCGGCATGGCGAGGCCGCAGCCGGCTGGGGGGATCATCCCGATCCCGGCCTCAGCGCGCTCGGCGCAAAGCAGGCTGAAGCCGTGGCGGCGCAGTTGAACGCGTTCACGATCATGAACATCATCTCCAGCCCCATGCAGCGGTGCCGCGAAACCTCGGCGCCCCTGTCGGAGCTCCTCTCGCTGACACCGGCGATCTCTCCTCAGGTCTCGGAAATCGGCACGCCGCCCGATATAGAGGACCGTGTCACCTGGCTGCGGGGCCTGATGGCCGGAACCTGGACAGAGGCGGGGGCGCCGTTCGTGGACTGGCGCGCGCGCATGGGCGCGTTCGTCGATGCCCTGCCAGCCCGGACTGCCGTGTTCTCCCACTTCGTCGCGATCAACGCGCTGTGCGGACTGCTGGAGCAGGACGACCGCGTGACGGTGTTCCGTCCCGGACACTGCTCGGTCACCCGCCTCGAGCGCAGGAACGGGCGTTTGCGTGTGGCAGAATATGGAAGCGAAGCGGCAACCCGCGTGCTATGAGCGCCACCCATGGGCAGGCCTATTCTTACACCGCAGGAAATGCGCGCCGCTGAGCAGGCCGTGATCGCTGCAGGCACCGACAGTTTCACCCTGATGCAGCGCGCCGGCGAGGCGGTGGCCGAGTTCGTGCACGCCCACTGGCCGGAGGGCCAGATCCAGGTTCTCTGCGGCCCCGGCGGCAATGGCGGCGACGGTTTCGTCGCGGCCGCCGCGCTCGCCAGGTTCTGGCGCAAGGTCGAAGTCTTCTGCGCCGTGCCCGTAGCCGACCTTCAGGGCGACGCGGCGAAAGCTGCGGCGCTCTGGGACGGCAAGGTTGGCACGCTCGAAGAGGCGCTCACCGCGCCGCATGAACTCGTGCTCGATGCGCTGTATGGCGGCGGCCTGTCGCGGCCGCTCGAAGGGGCTGCGGCTGCACTCGCCGCCCGCCCGGCACGCGTCGTGTCGGTCGACGTGCCCTCCGGCATCGATGGCTTCACTGCCAGGCCGCTCGGGCCGTGCTTCCGCGCCGAAGGGACGATCACCTTCGCGGCGCTGCGTCCCGCGCACGTGCTCCTGCCCGGCGCAGCCTTCAGCGGCGCCGTGATGGTGGCCGATATCGGCGTGCCGGTGCAGACCCGCGCGATGGAGAACAGCCCGGCGCTCTGGGCGGCCGAGCTGCCGCAGCCGGGGCAGGGCGACTACAAGCACCGCCGGGGCCACCTGAAAGTCGTCAGTGGGCCGATGAGCTCCACAGGCGCTGCCCGTCTTGCCGCCCGCGCGGGCCTGCGTGCCGGTGCAGGGCTCGTGACCCTTCTTTCGCCGCCCTCAGCCATGATGACCAACGCCGCGCACCTCACGGCCATCATGCTGTCCTGCGTGGACGGAGCAGATGAACTTCTGGACGCCGCGCAGAAAGCCAGCGTCGTCATCATCGGTCCGGCGGCGGGGGTCACCCCGCAGACCCGTCAGAACGTCGCAGCCGTGCTCAGATCCTCCGCCCGCGCCGTGCTTGACGCCGACGCGCTGACGGTCTTCGCGGACAACCCCTCCGCCCTGTTCGCCATGCTGCGTGAGGCGGACGTGCTGACGCCGCATACCGGCGAGTTTGAACGCCTCTTTGGTGACCTCCCGGGCAGCGCCCCCAACAAGATCGAAGCGGCGCGCGCAGCCGCCGCAAAGGCTGGCTGCCTGGTAATCGTCAAGGGCGCCGACACGGTGATCGCCTCGCCGAGCGGACATGTCATCGTCAACACTCACGCCACGCGCTGGCTTGCCACCGCCGGCTCGGGTGATGTCCTTGCGGGCATCCTCGCCGGCTTCATGACGCAGGGCGTCGACAGTTTCCTCGCCGCCGCCATGGGCGCCTGGATCCACGGCGAAGCCGGCCGGCGCGTCGGCGCCGGGCTGATTGCCGAAGACCTCGAACAACAGCTGCCGGACATCCTCAGCGCGCTGCATGGGGAGATGGTGGCGCGCTAGCGGATCAGTGCCCGGCCAGCCGTCCCATCGGCCGGCCGTCAATGATCTGGTCGAGATACTCGCTCATGCCGTAGCCGACCTTTCCGTCGCAATGATACTCGGTCATCGCCTCGGTGATGCGCGTTGTCAGTTCGGCCCCATCCGGCGTGGTGCGCCGGTTCCGGAGCGGGATCAGCGACAGCACCTTGCCGGTGACGGTGTAGGACTTGCCCGCCTTCGTCTCGATCTTCGCGGTCAGGTCCGTCTGGTATTCGTTTCCGTCCCAGGTGCTCGTCAGGTCGCAGGCGATGATGTCATCGTAGACCCCGTCGCGGTAAACCATGCCGCTCGGCCGGGCGCCGCCTTTGCCGTCGCTCATCACGTTGAACATCATCCCGAAGTCCGGACCGAAATTCATCGGGCACCAGCGGTACCATTCGATTGCCTGCCAGTGGCGCGGACCCCAGGACTTGTCGCGCAGCCCGTACCCGTCGATCTCGAGCCGGACGCCGTCACACTCGATAAAGCCCCTGGCGCCGCAATGCTGTTCATAGTGCGCCTTGGCGAACGACTTCTCCGGATCAATCTCGATCGGCGAACCATCCGCCTTCAGCACCTCGCCGCCATACATCGGCGACAGCCCCCTATAGGTGAGGTCCATCCGGCAGGGCAGGCGAGGATTGTTCCGGAACGCTGCCTTGGGGTCCGCCATCTGGAGCGGCTCCTTCATGACGAGAAGGTCGCCCGAGTAGGTCACGCGCAGTTCCTTGAACGGGGTGACGACCTCGATCCTGAGCCCGCCGGCATTCATCTCTGAATTGCCGCTGATCGCGGGCCGCGCGAACATGAAGCCTACCCGGCCATCCGGGAAATAGACGCACATCGACATCTCGGCATAGTTCTGGTTCGGACGGTTGCCGATCCGGAACCACGCGCCCGCGCGCTGGCCCGCGTCGAACACGTTGAAATACATGCTTTCGTTGTAATTGTCGGCCGTGCCGGGATCGTGCGTGTATTCGTCTTCCGGCACGAGCCTGACCTGGAAACCTTCAGCTGCAGCCGCCATGACGCTTCTCCCGATACGTGAATTCGAAGCAAAGCATGCCACGGCCCGGCCGCCGTGCAAGGCTGACGTGGAGGCACAAGTGGCGCGAACTGATGTGCTTTCCGGCCCGCCCGACCGAACGGTCGTTGTTGAGACCGCGAATGGCACGGGTCGGATGCCCCGCTCCGGCAATCGCCCGCGCGCTGGCGCCGGGATCGCGACCCGTCTTATCTTTAACACGTGCGCAAGCATGTTCGTGATACGAAAATGCCGCCTCCATGAGATGTGCGTAGCTGCTTTGAGACAGGCTCCGGGGCGAAATGGCGAGGCCCCTGCGCCTGCCTATGTCCCGTCCGCAGATTTCACCACAATCACGTTATCGTCCGAATTTCGATCAATTCGCTTCACGTAAGGGTCGATTCCGGCAAAGGCCGGCTCTGGCCCGTCCGGCAGGACGAGCGTGACTGTCTGCGTCCCGGTCTTCAGGTCGCGGCGCTCAAACGCGAGCACATCGCTGCGGGAGAACTCCCGGCTTTCGGGCTTGCGCGTGAACACGCCGATCTCGAAGGGCTCGTTCAGGTCTGCTTCCACTTCCTTGCCTTGACCGTCTGCATAGAGTTTTTTCGCCTCGATCGTCAGCGTCACTTCCCAGCGACCATCCGGCAGATGTTTTCGTGTCGCTTGAACTGTCTTTGCATCGTACAACGTGATCCGCTCGAACAAGTCGGTAATCAGGTCCTGATGCTGCGGCCCGGCTTCCTCGCGCAGAATCCGGACGTAATCCGAACTCGATGGATAAGGTGCCGGCTTGAAGGCGTACTGGGCGAGAAGCCGCTGAAGCGACCGGTTCACCGCCGCTTCCCCGATCTCGTTTCGCAGGAAGTACATCACCAGCGCACCCTTGTTGTAATGGATGTAGCCCTGGTTCTCGACGCGGACCAGCGGCAGCTCCTCGACCACCTCACCGCCTCGCGCGGCCAGATAGGCGTCGAGTTCGACCTTCAGGAACTGGCGTACCTGCTCGGGGCCCATCAGGTCTTCCATGACCAGCATCGCGCTGTACTGGGCGAAGCTTTCCGAAAGCAGGGTTGCACCCTGCTTGTCCGCGCCGATCAACTGGTGGGCCCACCATTGGTGGGCTATCTCGTGAGCGGTGACGAAGGTGACCAGATCAACCTTGTCCGGATCGCGGTTGGCCTGAAGCCAGCCGATATCTTCCGAGAACGGGACGGTATTGGCAAAGGCCTGCGCAAACGTCGCGTAGCCGGGAAACTCGAGAATACGCATCTGCCGGAACTGGAACGGCGAGAAGCGCTCGGAGAAGATCCGAACGGAAGCCTTCATCGCGGTCACGATGCGCTCGAGGTTCTGGGTGTGCGCGGGATGGTGATAGATCTCGAGCTTTACCGGCCCCGAAGGCGTCTCCACGCTGGCCGTGCGCAGGTCATAGCGCGCCGACTGGATCGAGAAGAAATGCTGGATAGGCGCTTCGGTCTCGAACCGGCGCATGATCCGGCCATCTGCCTTCTCTTCGGCGACCTGATAGCCAGGCGCAATCGGGATCTGGTCATCATCCGTATGCACCGTGATATCGGATGTCACCCATTCGCTGTCAGGCCGCAGGTAGTGTTTGCCGTTGGCCGAGTCGTCTTCCAGCTTCGCCGGGCGCTGTTCGGGATCGAGCCCGTACTTGCGGCGCTTGGCGCGGTCTGTCAGCCAGAAGCTCTGCGATACGCCCAGCACCGGACTGAGGTCAAAATTGTCGATGAATGTACCGTTGCCGATCACCCGCAGCTGGCCCGTATCGTTTGAAAAACCCGGCCGTCCGTAGACGGTTTTAAATCTGATGGTGCGGTTTTCGCCGGGCTGTAATGGATTTTCGAAGGCCCAAAGCTCGGACTTGAACTCGGGCCATGCCTGCTCGACCCGGGCAGCGCCCGGGTCGAAGGCCTCGACGCGGACATCCCTGGGCCAGACGACGAGCATCCGGACCAGCGGCGCGTCGGTGCGGTTTTCGATCACATAGCTGCCCTCAGTGGTTGCCATCCGCGATTTCGGACGAAGGTCGACGTTCAGCGATACATGGCTGATCGTGGGTCCAGGTACGCCTTCAAACTGCGCCAGGGCCTTCTCCATGTCTGCCTGTTGCCGCTCGGCATCAAGGGACGATTGGTAGTTATTCAGCACATTGGTGTTGTAGAAAATCCAGCCGCCAACGCTCGCGAAGGCGGCGAAGGAAAGAGCCAGTACTGCGCCGGTCGCGCCGGCCATGCGGCGCGGGAAGCGGCGAAGGCGAGGCATGATGCGCGTCTCCGCGCCGCGTCGCCACAGGCCGTAAGCCGCGATCACGAGGATGATGCAGAAGAAACCCCAGTAAAGATCAAACCAGGAGCGGGCGATCCAGAAATGCGCCATCCCGTTGAAGGCCGACAGCGGCACCCCGGGGCTGCCTCCGAACTGGTAGAGATTGTGCTGGAAGCCTAAGTTCGAGAGCGTCAGCGTACTGATCAAATAGACGACAACAAGACCCCATCCGATGAACTTGTTTGCTGAGATGGTCTGGAAGAAAACGGACAGCACTGCCAGCTGCGCTGCACTGATCGTCATCGGAATGACCCACCAGAGAAGATAGCCGCCAAGCTCGAAATTCGTATACCCCTTGATCGCCTGCACCGCGATGCCGGCGACGGCTCCGACCAGCGCGGTCGAGACCAGCACCAGGAAGATCGCGAGCACCTTGGGCAGTACGAACGCCCAGTCAGCGACCGGGGCCGCGTCAATGATCTCATGCATGCGCCGCTCACGGTCGCGCCAGACAAGATCGCCCGCATAGTAAGCCGCTATGATCACCGGGATGATGCCGAACGAGCCTTGTAAGGCCCCGACCATCAAGCGAGTGACCGGTTCGATCGAAGTGTTGCCAAACCCGTCGGCGAACCAGAGCGCGCCGGACGCATTGAACAGGCCGATGATGAGAAGAATGAAAAAGGCCGGGCTTTTCACCACGGCTTTGATATCAAATACTGTCCGTGCCCAGAGCTGCCGGCGCGCGGTTGCAGCCGTGAAGCTCGCCTTGAGGTCAATCCGCGGCGGCGCCAGCCTGGAGGCCGCGACAGCCTTTCCGCCCTTCACCTTCTCTGGCCTGGGCGCTTTCGCGCTTTTCACATCGGGGCGGTAGAGCACATAGGCGAGTGCGAGACAGACAATCGCAAAGCCGAGCCAGATCGCCCGGTTGATAAGGAAGCCGCCCGTCAATTCCGGCAAGCGCGTGTTCCGGTCAGCCGCGGTCCAATACTCCATCTGCTCTGCAAGCGCGGCAAAGCCCGACGGATCAATTATTGCGGCGATCTTCTCGAGGCCGGGCTGGTTCAACAGGATACCGCTGACGACCCAGCCCACCAGGATGGCGATAAGGCCGAGATAGGCGCCCATCATGGAGCGTGTGGCTGTCGCCAGCGCAAACAGCATAGCGGCAAACACCAGCAGGGTTGGCAGGGCGATGATGAAGTAAGCATACGCGTAGTCGCCGAGATTTGTCGGCCCGAGCGTTTCCGGATCTAACCAGGGCATTGCGCAGCCGATCAGGATGGCCGCGGGTACAGCAAGGAAGCCGAGGGCCGCGGCCAGATAGGCGCCGGCAAATCGGCCATACAGATAGGCAGCTTTATTCAGCGGCGTGGCGCGAAGGATCGGTCCAAAGCCTGTCTCGTCATCGCGCGTCACGCTGTTGGCAACAAAGGCTGTTACCGCGAAAAGCGCGAAAATGCTCATTATAAAGACGGTCTGGACGATCGCAAAAGGTGAGTTCTGCTTGATGTTCGACGTGTCGCCGATCTGGATCTGGTCGACGGTCACTGCACCGAATGTCAGCAGGAAGAATATTCCGAAGCTGACCCACAAGACGGGATTGCGCAGCTGATAGCGGGCTTCGAATCCCGAGACGGAAGCGAACATCGTGTATCTCCGTGCGTCAGGCGGCTGCGCGGGTTGCGGCGAGTGTCGAGAAGTAGACGTCTTCGAGGTTGCCTTCGACCGGTGTGAAATCCTGCTCCGGCGGCGTATCGCTGAGTACATTGATCAGCGTGGCTCCGCCCGCAAGGCGCGTCGAGATGACGTTGAAGCGCTGCCTGTACTCCTCCAGCGACGCCCGGGCGATCTGTTTGCGCCAGATCCGACCGCGCAGGGCCTGCGTCAGGTCACGCGGGGCGCCTTGGGCAACGATCCGGCCGCTGGCGAGAATGGCCATGCGTGGGCAGAGATCGGCCACGTCTTCGACAATGTGCGTCGACAGGATAACCACCACGCCCTCACCGATTTCGGCGAGCAGGTTCAGGAACCGGTTGCGCTCTTCCGGGTCGAGTCCGGCGGTCGGCTCGTCGACGATGATGAGCTGCGGATTGCCGATCAGCGCCTGGGCGATGCCAAAGCGCTGGCGCATGCCGCCCGAGAAGCCAGCGATCGCCTTGTTGCGGACCGGCCAGAGGTTCACCTGGTTCAGGAGGCCATCGACGACTTCGCCGCGTTCGGAGGCTTTCGAGAAGCCCTTGAGGATCGCCATGTGATCCAGCATGTCTCGGGCGCTGACCCGCGGATACACGCCAAAATCCTGAGGCAGGTAGCCCAGGGTCCGCCGCAGCTTCTCGGGTTCCTTGAGCACGTCGATATCGCCAAACCGGATCGTGCCGCTGCCCGGGCTCTGAAGGGTTGCGATGGACCGCATCAGGGTCGATTTGCCTGCGCCGTTGGGGCCGAGGAGGCCGAACATCCCGGCGGGAATGTCGAGTGTTACCCTGTCGAGAGCGCGGACGCCGTTGGAATAGATATGAGTGAGTTCCGCGATCTGCAGCATGGAGTTTCCTCGGTAAACATTAAATATCTATTGATAATCAATAATATCTGGTCTCGGCGCTTGTCAAGCAGTCATGCCCTTCCTGAACTTTCGACGCTGGCTTCCGGGCAATGCGAACACGGGGGCAGGCACCGAAAGTCGCCCGCCAATGCTCTCTTGCGGCCAGGGCGCTGCGAAAGGCAGGCAACCAGGGCGGGTGATTTCGTTGAACGCCCGCAGGGTGGAGGCAAGCATCCCGATGACCGAACTGCGCTGACCCCGCCGGGCTCCGCAATCGGTCATCGGAGCTAACCTGGCCGATTGTGCTGAAAAGCCCCAAAAGCCGGGAAAACTGGCATTGCCATCCGTATACTGAAGGAAGTTATTTTTGTTGTCATTCGGTTTTTTTCATTCGCAATGAAGTAGCGAACTTCGACTTTTCCAACATAATCGTCCCCTTGCGGTCATTCCTGCTGGCAGACTGGTTCGCTATTCTTTGAGCCGCAACCGCATATGCCCTTGCCAGAGCAGTGCTGTGCGTTTGCGATAGGGCATGCGTCGAAGGGTAATATGCCGGTCCAGGGACATCGGAACTCTCCGGGCACCTGTTCCTCGGCATGTCTGCCACTGCGATTCTATTCAATCGCCCATTCGGTAGCGCGCACTGCGGCGCGGGTTTGTATTCTCGATAACCATTCTGCAAGCCGCGGGAAGTGCTGCAGCATGACCACCCCTTCCGGAGTAAGTTGAACGGCGCGTATCATGACGTACAGAAAAACGTCAGACTGCAGGAACGCGCTTCCCGCAAAGTACGGGCTGTGTTCGAGACGTGCACTCAGGACCTTCAGAACATGATAGATTTGCGGAAGCGCAGCTTTGATCAGATCCTCGCGCGCGACGCCGCCCATCAGCGGTACAACCAGACGCGGCAGAACCAGCCCAAACTCAGAGATGGGAAACAGGTAGCTGTTCGCAACGGATAACCACTGCACATTATAAGCCCTTTCCTGCAGTGTTGCACCTTGAAGGGCTGATGCATTGAAACGGTCATCCACATACTGGCAGATCGCGGCGGTTTCGTAGAGCTGGAGTCCGTCAATCTCTGCGCTTGGAGCCTTGCCAAAGGGATGCCGGGCCAACTGCTCGGGTGAGTTCGTTGCGGTAGGAACGACTTCAAAGTCTATTCCGCATTCGAGCGCTGTGATCGCTGCAATTCGGCCGTAGGTCGAAATTTGCGGGCCATATAACCTGAGTATCTGTTTGGTTTCGGTCATTGGCGGACGCGTCCGGCGGACAAGCGCGGAATGGGCAAACCCTCTATTCCTCCGGCCGCCATCCTTAACTCCCGGGCGATCATCCGGTCACTCGCTGCTGCCCGGCATAAAGATCCGAACTTGCGAAACTGTGCCGGGTAATCGCGTAGCAGACGTGGAGGTGCTCCGCTCCTGACACGTTCACGACCTGGGTGCGATCCATCAGCTTGCCGCCAATCTTCTCCATCGCCCTGCGTGAGCGCAGGTTGTGCACGCCGATGCGGAATATGACGACTGGCCAGGTCGCCAGCGCGTGCGCCAGCATCATCCGTTTCATGTCGCGATTGCAGGGGCCGCCCCAATGGCTGCGCGCGAGGAAAGTCCAGCCGATCTCGATCTCACCAGGTTCGACATTCAGCGTCGAGTAACGCGAAAAGCCGACGATCTTGCGGCTGACCAGATCGATTGCAACGAGCCCGCCCTGATCCGCTAAGGCGCGGTCAATGGACGCGCGGAAAACGTCCTCGCGCCACTCACCATGAATCGGGTGCTGATCCCAGATCAGCGCATCAGAAGCCGCTGCGAGAAGGGCGTCCCAATCTTCAGGGCGATAAGGCCGCATTGCCAAAAGCTCGCCTTTAAGGTGCGGTTGGAACTCGAACATGTCACAGCCCCCTGATGTCGCTGGCAATGATCATAGCCGCGGCCATTTCCAGTACAAGGAAGATCGCAGGGTATCGGCCGAGCTGGCGATCTGTCAGGGCAAAGACAATCCGGCCAAGGGCCATGCCTGCGGATGACGCCGCAAGCGCGAGCAGGATGCCATCAGAAACGTCCGGCCGGGTCAGCGCAAACAGCAGAAGCCCCGCCACGACAAACGGAAATCCTCCATAGGCACCCCGGATTTCGTTTCGGCTCTCTGGCCCAATTGCCTCAATGCCGAAGCCCTTCAGCAGGGTTTGCGGCCTGGTGATCGCTGCCAGCCCGATCACGCCATAAAACATTGCTGCGCCCATAACTGCAATCAAGCCGAACAACCTCTACCCGATTGTCCTGAATGCGTGCCAGCCGACAAAGAGCAGAACCGGCAGACCGATCATGTCGGCCAATGCAATCGTGCGCAGTCCCGGCGAGGCGCCAGACAGCCACCAGACGAGAATGAATGACACCATGCTGATGCCGACTGCGATGGATGCGAGCGCGCGAACCTCAGGACGCAACATCGCCCACACGCTGATCACTACAACCACCAGAAACAACGCCGCTCGGTGATGCAGGAGTGTGAAACTGTCCGTTCCCGGGGCAACGCCATACATCTTTTCCAGCAGGGCAGGCCTGAACAGCGCGAGCGCCGGCATGGCATGAAGAAGGCCGAGGAACGCCCAGCAGACTTTGATGATCACGCGGCTGGCTCCTGCACACGCCCGAGTTCGCGCGCAGCCAGCAAGGCGAGAGCCGGCGGCACGATTACGGCGAAAAGATCAAAGGCGAAAATGCTGTCGAACGGAAAACCGCGATGGCTCCATATCTGAATATGAAACAAGGCATGCAGCGATGGCCAGGCAATACCCGCAAGGGCAAGCGCGCGCGACCCGGTCACTCCGCCCCAGGTCAGTACACCTCCGCTGGCAATGAATGCGAGGCCGGCGTCCCGGATAAAGTGCACGCTGAACGGCCCCATCAGCTTCAGCCCGGGTACTGATTCGTAGAAACCAAGGGGGTTGGCGAAGATAAACATGCCAGTCAGTACCCAGAGGATACCCAACCCAATCAGAGAGACGCGGATCATTCTGCGACCTCAATCTTTTCGGCGCTAAGGCTGTTTTCCCGCACTACACCCGTATCAAGATATGTGTGTTTGGCGGTCATCAAACCATCACTGAACCAGATCATGTCTATCGCTGGTACGGAATAGGGCCGGCCGTTGGGGACATATCTAAAACTGGCGAGCGTAAATGCGGTCGGTGGATCCATGTTGATGTCATATTCGATCACGACCGACCCATGGCCGGAGTTGATCGAGCGTACGGTCGACGCGTAGCCCGGGTTGTCGCTCAGGATCTTTTGAAACTGTGTCTGAACCGCGGCTTTGCCCGAAGCGGCCTGCGAGCCTTCCACGAAGAGATGAAACACGGAATCTGCGCTGTGCAGCGCCGCGATCTTGTCAGCATCGCGCCTGGCCCAGGCGTCCGCGTAACGCCGGACCGTTTGCGTCAGCTCAGCCTGAGCGAGCACAGCGGGTGGCTGCGTTTGAGCCGCAGCCGGCAAGGCAGGCGCAGCAAGGCAAAGCGCCAGCGCAAGTGTCAGGCTTTTCAGTAGATCCATGGCGTGACGCCTGCCGCTTCTAAATCAGTTCTCTTCGTTCCGATTGTAACATGTCAATAACATGTTAGAAGACGTTTGGTATAAGCCCGTAACCGAGTCAAGGGATTCCAAATGGCAGATGCATTTTCTGAACGTGCCGATACCCAACGCCAGAGCGATCAGGCTTTTGAGCGGATCAAGAGCGCTATCATCCTGTGCCAGCTTCCACCCGGGGCGCATTTTTCTGAGGCCGAAGTTTCCAGCCGATATGGTCTGGCGCGGGCCGCAGCGCGCGCAGCGCTCATGCGGTTGGCGGAGGTGAGATTGGTCCAGCCGGTGCCCCGCCATGGCTTCGTTGTTACGCCGATCACCATTGTCTCGATCCGCGAATTGTTCGAACTGCGGCTGATGACTGAGCCAAAGGCAGCAGCGCTTGCCACAGGCAATGTCGACGTTGCCAGCCTGCGTGCCATCAACCGATCCCCGCAACACGCAGGAAGTGACGCAGATCAGCTTGCCTTCGTCGAGAGTAACCGCGCTTTCCACCGGTACATAGCCGCCGCTGCGGGCAACAGCCGGCTCTTTCATTTACTTGAATCGCTGGCGGACGAGATGCAGCGGCTTGTTCATCTCGGCCTCTTCGGTCCGACGGGAAGTGAAACAGAAAGACGCCACGCCGACGCGCAGCATGAGGCTTTGCTAGCAGCGTTTGAAGCGGGTGATGCGGAAGCTGCCGAGAGCGCTGCTCGAGTTCACATTGAACACTCGCGCGGATTAGCGATGGACAGCATTATCATCGGCCGTTCGCCGCTTTCCCTTGGCTGACGTTCAATAGGAGACGCTCTCATGTTTTTACGCGGTCATGATGTCATTATCGACGATACCAGCTTTATCCATCCCAGCGCGCTCATCTACGGCAAGGTGCGGATCGGGCCGGGTTCTTCGGTTTTCCCCTATGTGGTGATGCGATCCGAGGCACATGAGATCCGGATAGGCGCACGTACGAATATCCAGGACTTCGTCATGATCCATGTGGGCAACGCCACGCCGACAGTCGTGGGAGACGATTGCTCGATAACCCATCATGTGACCCTCCACGGCTGTGAGATCGGCAACCGGTGCCTGATCGGGATCAATTCGACAATCATGGATGGGGCCAAGATCGGCGCCAATTCTATAGTGGGTGAACATAGCCTGGTCCGGCCTGGACAGGAATTTCCAGAAAATTCCGTCATCGCCGGGTCACCCGCCCGCCTCATCAAGGCGCGCGATTGTTCAGATGGAAATCTGATGAACGCCCGCATGTATGAACTGATTGCGCAGGGTTATGCCCGGGGTCGTGACCGGTTAGAGTGAATGTGCTTTTCGCGATGTTCCCATTCCGTATGCTGAGCGTCACCCCGGTATCCCTGCTTTGGGCACCAGGTTACCGCTCAAAGCAATTGTCGCAACTCCTGGAACGCGCAGCTTGTTCGCTTTGCAAATAGTTTGTGCTTCAGCCGCACCCCGAAACGCGTCTGGCCCCGCTTTCGCGTTGAGAGTTTGCTCCTGATCCGGTCATCGGCGACTGATCGCCGATGACCATCTTCGGCGATTGAACTCCGGCCCAGCGGCGGTGAGGCGGTCGAATGACCGGACTGAAGTGACACTGCCACTGGCCGGCGCTGGCGATCGGAGCCGACCTCGGACTTCCCCCCGGTTACATGGACGGTTACGGGCTCGCGGGTTCCAGTGTCTCCGGACGGCTCCTTTCGTAGTTTATGGGTGACAGGTAGCCAGGGGCGCAGTGGCGGCGCCCGGGATTATACCAGCCTTTGACGAACTCGAAGACGGCCATCCTTGCCTCAGCTTTCATCGTGAAGGTCTGGCGGTTCATGCGTGCGGCCTCGAGCGCCGAGAAGAAGCTCTCGCACATTGCGTTGTCGTAGGCATCGCCGACTGATCCCATCGCGGCGCGGACACATGCCTCCCTGCACCGCAGACCGAAGGCGTCCGATGTGTATTACGATCTCTGGTCCGAGTGATGGATGACATCACGTGGCTTTCGCTGCGTGACCGCCATGTTGAGGACCTGCAGGATAAGCTCGGCTTTCTGTTTTTAACCGGTCGCGCTGCCTGCAATCCGTCTACTGAAGGTATAAAGGACAACCGGCAGGTAGATGAAGCCTGCCCAGGTCGGGACGAAGGTGATGTCGTTCGCCGACGCGTTCGAACCGATGGCGCGCGTCGGCTCACCCCAGAGCACATTCGGCGCGTCGGCATAGAAGTTCCGGTCCGCCATGTCAGCTGCTGGTCGATGACGTTTGTCCCGGATCCCGGTGGTGACGCACTTCCGCTTTCTGGCGCCTCGCAAGCCAGCGGCTTTCATCAACCGCTCGACCCGCTTGCGACCCGCCTGGATGCTTTCATCGAGAAGACCGGCATTGATCCTTGGTGATCCATAAGTCAGCTCCGACCGGCCGTGGAACGCGCCGGTCTTCTCCGTCAGCACCGCGTCGGCCTGCGCCCGGCGGCTCGGTTTGCGATCCCGCCAGGCATAGAAGCCGCTCTGCGACACACCCAGGACCCGGGCCATCATTCCGGTCGGGTAAAGGGCGTGGTTTGCGGTCATGAACCGGGAGATTTCTGCGAGGGTATCTCGCCCTGTGCAAACCAGGCGCTCACCATTGTCCTCGGGCCGGTGGCGGACATGGCTCGCCCTTTGAGAGTATACCGCACTCCTGACGCAGCACCTTTTATCCCGGCGAAGGCGCTGCAGCTCCTCGCGTTCGGCGTCGTCATGCCATCACCGCGTTCACAACTGTCCTGCTTTGCTTCCTTGCGCCAAAGGTCGATGGTCGCCGCACACGGCTCAAACTCCCGCGCTAAGGCTCTCGACGCTGCGCCCAGACCGGGCCAGCGCAATGATATATTTTTGAAATTATGCCTGGGACGGCTTCCTTGTTCCCGGCATGGAAAACATCCTGTCTGATGAAGAAAAATTGTCCATCAAACCGGGGGAAGTCCAGATTCTCTTGATTAGATGCTCTGAGACCCAAGTCGCACGTCAGCCCTTGTTTGCCGGCTGATTTATTGCAATGGTCGTCAATAGGGGGTGGCGCGTCTTGGTTGGAGCCGATCATCATACGAGCGACCGGGCCGAAGGCGGATCCATGTCTTCTGGCAGCGCAGCCGACATCCGGCCGACAGTTCTCCAGAAAATTTTCTACAGCCTGGGCCAGGCCGCCCAGTCGGGCGGTTTCGATACGGCTGTTGGGTTCGTGTTCTTTTATTACTCGGTTGTGCTGGGCCTGCCTGGCACGCTGGTTGGGACGGCGCTGGCAGTGGGCCTGGCTTTCGATGCACTTGTAGATCCCATGATCGGATCCTGGTCGGATAATATCAAATCCCGCCTCGGGCGCAGATTGCCTTTGATGATCGCCGCAATTCCGCTGACCACCATCGCGGTCGGCCTACTGTTCTCGCCCCCTCCGAATCTTAGCCAACCGCTTCTCTTCGTATGGCTTGCGGTCCTCTCTGTTGCTGGACGCAGCGCGATCTCGCTGTTCCATGTCCCCTATGTCGCGCTCGGCGCGGAAATGGCCACTGACTATGCCGAGCGCACAAGTGTCGTCGTCTATCGCTCGACGGCCGGGATTCTCGCGGGACTGGCGATCACCGCTCTCGGTTTCTCGGTGTTCTTCGCAGACGGCGGATTGCAGAAACCGGAGGCTTATCCCGGATTTGGCTGGTCGGCCGCGGCCATCCTTTTTGCGTGCATGACGGCCTGCTGTCTCGGGCTTGTGCGCTATGCAGGGACATTGCCGCAGCCCGCGCCGATCGCCCAGCCAATGGTGCGGCGGCTTCCGATCGAGGTGAAGGAGATCTTCGCGAACCGTTCCTTTCGGCTGCTCTTCATCTCTGCGGTGATCACCTACCTAGCTCAGGGGCTCAATGCGACGCTGAACAGTCACTCCTTTGTGTTCGTCTGGATGCTGAAGAGCGAAAGCATCCAGTTTATTACTTATGCATTCATTCTGGGTCTTCTTATCGGTGTTGGGGCGGCTCCGAGAATCCAGGTTCGTCTTGAAAAGAAAGACGTGGTTCTGATCGGCCTGTCGCTGCTCATCGCAAACTGGCTGGTGATTCAAGGGGGCTGGCTGCTTGGCCTCTACAGTCCCGTCGGCGAGGCGGCATTGGCACCCATGCAGATAAATTCCTTCGTCGCCGGAATCGGCATCGGATTTGTGAGTGTCTCGTATCCGTCGATGATGGCCGACGCGGCTGACGAACATGAGCACCTCTTCGGCCGCCGCCGGGAGGGGCTTTACTTTGCCGGGCTCGGCTTTGCCAACAAGGCCGCAGTCGGTATTGGTGTCCTCCTGGCCGGGGTCGCCCTGGACCTCATCAGGTTTCCCAGCGACATCGGCCAGACTACCGGGGCTGTGCTGCCGCAGGACGTTAAGGTGGGTCTCGTGCTTGTCTGGGGGCCTGTTCCCGCCGTAATCGCGGTTGTCTCGATGCTGATCTTCGCTTCATACAAAATCACCCGCGCACGCC
Organism: Hyphomonas sp.; assembly: GCA_016124495.1. Taxonomy (GTDB): domain Bacteria; phylum Pseudomonadota; class Alphaproteobacteria; order Caulobacterales; family Hyphomonadaceae; genus Hyphomonas. Next base: position 175,492 of record WGNP01000014.1, read on the forward strand.
ATTCCGAGATTGCTCTCGCGCTACGTCCGATGCGCCAGGCTCAAAGCGGCGATTAGACCCGTGGGCGAATTGTTATCAACGACCTGGAGCGTGGAGCGTTTGGGCAGACCTGGCTGAAAGTTGACTATTGACGGTTAGAATAATAGTAGATGTGGCTGCGTAACCGGGAGAAGGCCATGAATGGTTTGAGCGACTTGAAGTCCGCAGGCAATCGCTGGATGGACGATCCTGAAGTGCATTCCCTTCGTGCCTACCTGGACGCCAATAACGGCATTCGGGGTCTCGAAGTGCTGGAGCCGGCGGACATCCGGCACGCTGTAGAACTCTTTCGCAGGGACGGCTTCGTCGTCATCGCAAATGTGCTGGACAGCGCGCAGGTCGAGATCCTCTCGAAAGGGTGCGCAGAAGTAGCCAGCGAGATTCTTGCGCTCGATGATGGACGAAAGGGCAACCGCGGTTCGCATCGCTACTCTTTTGGCGGTTCAAGTCTGACCCGCAGCCAGCTGCATCGGCCTGAATGGCAGATGTTGCTCGACATCCCAGTCGTCACGCACGTGGTGAGCGGAATATTCGGCTCGTCCGACTATGTGCTGAGATCTGCCAGCGGCGATTTCTGTCTTCCGGGCGCCGTGGAATACCAGCCTTTGCATTCTGATGTTCGCGACTGGCATGACAATGGCTCGACGCCGTTCAGCGCTTTCCACGATCCCCGCGGGCAGCTGACGATCCGGGACCTGCCTTGTCCGTATGTCTGCGTAAACTTTCTGCCGCAGGACGTGACGCGCCTCAATGGTCCTACCCGTCAGATCCCGGGAACCCAGCACGCCCGTACTCTGATTCCGACCCTCGACGAAGAGCCCGAGTGGATGAGGCTGAGTACGGTCTGCCCGGCGCCTGCCGGAGCGGTCATGATCCGCGACGTCCGGGCGTGGCATGGCGGTACGCCGAACGTCTCGGATGCAATCCGGTCGATCCCAAATCTCGAATTCTACGCGCCCTGGTTTCGCGAGCCTATCGTGCCGGGCATCACCTATAGTGATTACAGAAAGCTGTCCGATCATGCCCGGCGCATCATTCGACACTGCGTTGCCGATTCCAGCGAGACCTTGGTAACGGGACCAACCCTGCGGGCGCCATGAGCCCGGCGGCCTGGAGTTTGTCATGAAGTACCGACCGCTTGGCCGAACCGCGCTCAAGGTGAGCGAACTCTGCCTTGGAACCATGAGTTTTGGTTCAAGGGCTACCGAGGCTGACAGCTTCGAGATTCTGAACGGCGCGGTGGCCTCAGGGATCAACTTCATCGACACCGCTAATCAGTATGGCGGCGACAAGGGGGTTGGCGCGACAGAGACCATTCTGGGCAACTGGCTTGCAGAGGACCCCAGCCGGCGGGACCGGCTCGTGCTGGCCACCAAGGTCCACGAGCCCATGTCAGAGGACATCAATGACCGCGGCCTGTCGGCGCGCCACATCCAGATGGCCTGCGACGCCAGCCTCAAACGGCTCAGGGTCGACCATATCGACCTTTACCAGATGCACCACATCGACCGAGCCGCGTCCATGGAAGAGATCTGGCAGGCGATGGATCGGCTGATCGCCCAGGGCAAGATCACCTATGTGGGCTCCAGCAATTTCCCGGGTTGGAAAATCGCTCAAGCCAATGAGAAAGCCGCCGCCCGGGGCAGGCTTGGGCTGGTATCCGAACAGAGCCTCTACAATCTGATCGAGCGGCGTGCTGAGCTGGAGGTTATCCCGGCCTGTCTGGAATATGGCACCGCGTTGATCGCCTGGAGCCCGCTGGCGGGCGGTCTGCTGGCGGGCCGGTCAGACGACCCGGACGGCCGGCGCCACTCAGATGGGATCAAGGCCGCCGCCGCAGCGCGCTCGAAACAGCTCGCGCGGTTCGACACCCTTTGCGCAGACCTCCGGCAATCCCCCGGTGCGGTCGCCCTGGCCTGGCTGCTGCGCCAGGCGGGCGTTGCGGCTGCGATCATCGGACCGCGCAGCCTCGAGCAGCTTTCCTCGGTGCTGCACGTCCCCGACCTGCATCTGAGCGACGAGACGATGGCGGCGATTGACGCCATCTTTCCAGCCTGCGGCCCCGCGCCCGAAGCCTATGCCTGGTAGGGAAGTCAGGTCTTGGTGAGCGGTTGGAAGACCGGGCGGATCGGTGTCTCGGATGGACATCTCGCCTATCACCGCACCGGCGGGACGGGCCCGGCGCTTTTACTGTCTCATGGTCTGACCGACAATGGCTTGTGCTGGCTGCGCCTTGCGGCGGCTCTGGAGCCTGACTTCGACATCGTGATGCTGGACGCCCGCGGTCACGGTGAGAGTTCGCGTATACCTGCCGGCGCTGCGCATGACCCTGCGGATGATGTAGCTGAGGCGATTGAAGCCTTGGACCTGAAACTGCCAATCGTGATGGGCCATTCGGTTGGAGCGCGCGCGATCGCAGCCTATGCCAGCGCGCATCCGGGCAGTGTCTCGAGGGTCATTCTGGAGGATCCTCCATTCCTGCCGCTTATCGATGAGGCGAGCGCCGCGCGGCGGAAGGACAGGTTTCGCGAACAGGTCGAGACATTCCGTACCCTGTCGGAGGACGAGCTGATCAAAAGGGGCAAGGCCACTTCGCCTGCCTGGCACGCGGATGACTTTCCGGCCTGGGCCGCTGCAAAGAAGCAGGTCGATCCGGAAGCCATGCCGGTCTATCGTCAGCCCTGGCAACAGAGCATTGCGGCGATCACCGCGCCAACGCTTCTTATCCATGGCGATCCCGCTCTGGGCAGTCTGGTGACGCCAGAAATCGTTGAAGAAGCGCTTTGCCTGAACCGCAACTTCAAAGCAGTCCTGGTTCGCAGCGCTGGCCATAACACCCGGCGCGAGAATTTCGCCGATTACCTTTCGGCGGTAAGGGCGTTCCTGCTCGGGCCTTGATAGTCGTTGCTCTGCAAGCGGTCCGCCCGATCTGGAGTCCGGTATGGTTTGCGATTCAATCGAGTTGCATGATGCGGCTCATCATCAACAGGCGCGCAACCGGTCTGCCTTCGCGCAGCAGCTCCGACGAATACCAAAGTGTTTCTGTGCGGGGCGTTTGGCCAACGCAGAGCACTTCACCATTGCATGTGTAGTCTATGCCCGCCTCGATGGGGCCATTGAGCATCTGCAGCTCGATGCTGCCATAAAGCCCGACGCAGCCGGATGGCAACGCGACGAGGTGGGGTTCGACCGCACGCAGCGCATCGATCGAAAGGTTTGCGGGCAACGCGCCTGAAGCGTAGGCCGCAATCGGGGCTGTGATGCCGGGCAGATCCTGCGCCAGTCGTGATTCCGGGATCATGGATGGTATGTTCTCGACCTTCCGGCCGATTTCGACATCGCTCAGCAGGGGCCCCGGCGTTGCCGCATGGTTTGCGGCCAAACGCTTTCGGATTGGTGTGACCGCGCCGGGCTCGCCGGTAAAGGCGACGCCCTCGCAGACCACCCGGCCTGCCTCGTCTTCCATCCTGACGCCTGCAAACCGGGTACCCGGATCGGCCGTCCCCAGCATCGCCCGGACAGGCTGTCCGGAGAGGGTTGCATTGCGGAAATGCGCTGACATCGTCCCTGCCTTCAGCCAGTAGGGACCGAACCGTTCCAGGAGCAGGGGGGCGAACTGTTCCAAGTGGATTGAGCCAGCAATCCAGCCACCTTCGAGGCCCAGCTGTTTTGCCGTTTCGTCATTGTGGATCGAGCCTTCGGCGTGGGCAGCGATGTTGACGGGCGTCTTCCAGGCTCCGATGAGCATACCGTCAGGTTCCGTTTTGAAATCCGATTGGGTCATCTGAGCCGCAGAACATGTTTCGTGATGATCTCCCTTTGGATCTCATCGGTACCACCCGCAATGCTGGCGGCCCGCCCCGAAAAATAGCGGCTTACTTCGCGTGCCGCCCAGTCCGGGCCGGGCAAGGCAGGCGCATTCCAGGCCTGCGCTTCGCGCGTGAACGGTATTGCCCAGAAACCCGCGGCCTCCAGAAAAAGCGTTGTGGCACGCTGAACGAGCTGGCTGCCTTTCAGCTTTAGAATTGAGGTGTAGGCGCCAGGTACCTCGCCGGCTTCAAGTTCCGACAAGGCGCGCAGTTCTGTGGCTTCGAGCGCGGACAATTCCATTTCAAGCTCTGAAATCCTGAGCGAAAGGCCTTCCTCCGGGTTCGCGCCGAGCTCCGCCTGCTTTGCAAGCTCACCGCGCAGGCGGCGGGTCAGGAAGATCGACAGTGAAATATTGGCAAGCCCCGTGCGTTCGTGAGTGAGCAGGCCTTTGGCATAGGTCCATCCCAGTCCTTCTTCGCCGATCCGGTTCTCAATAGGTACACGGACATTTTCAAACAGGACCTGATTGAGATGGTGCATCCCGTCGATTGTCGGGATAGGGCGGATTGTAATTCCTGGGGATGACAGGTCGATCAGCAGGAACGATATGCCGTCTTGCCGGCGATCGGTGTCCTGTGTGCGAACGAGGCAGAACATCCAGTGGGCAATATGTGCCCAGCTTGTCCAGACCTTCTCGCCGTTCACGATGTAGGCGTCACCGTCGCGTTCTGCCAGCGTTCGCAGGGCTGCAAGGTCCGAGCCGGCACCTGGCTCTGAATACCCCTGGCACCACTCGACTTCATTGTTGAGGATGCCGGGCAGGTGGCGGGCGCACTGCTCAGTACTGCCATATCCCTGAAGGATCGGCGAAAGCATCATCATACCCATCCCGCCCAGCTGCGCGGGGACACCGTTCGAAGCGGTCTCGCGTTCCCAGATGTAACGCTGGGCCGCGCTCCATCCGGGCCCGCCGAATTCAGGCGCCCATTTATAGGCCGCCCATCCCCGCGCGCGTAACACGTCAATCCATTCCCGGCGGTGAGCAGGTGAATCTTCATACGGTCGCGAAGGGGGGAAGTGGCGCGCAACGAGGGACCGGACGTCCTGGCGAAAGGCCTCTTCGGCCGGCGTGAACCTGTATTCCACGGCGTCCTCAGATCTGTTTCTCGCGGCCCGCCCAATAGGGCGCGCGGACGCGTTCACGCTGGATCTTTCCGCTTGGAAGCCGGGGCAGCTCATTTACAAAATCGATGCCTCGCGGTTGCTTGAACCTCGCGAGCGTTTCGGCGGCCGTTTTGAGAATTTCAGCCGCAAGCTTATCGCTTGCGATATACCCGGCTTTCAGTTGAATGACGGCGCGCACTTCCTCGCCCCATTCGGCATTCGGTGCGCCAATCGAGCAAACGTCTGCCACGCCCGGATGGCGCGCGATCGCGTCATCGATCTCCTGAGGATAAATGTTGACCCCGCCGGAGATGATGCATTCAGCAGACCGGCCCGTCAGGAAAAGGAACCCGTCTGTGTCGACATGGCCGATGTCGCCGAGCGTGAAATAGCCATCACGGCTCTGGGCCGCGGTCTTCTCCGGAGCCTTGAAGTACTCGAAAGGATTGTTTGCATCGGCCACATGATAGATTGTGCCGTCTGCGCCCTGCGCGGCCGGGCCTCCGGTCTCATCCAGAATGCGCACGGAACCATCGCTTGGTATGCGCCCCACGCTCCCTGGTTTTTCCAGCCATTCCTGAGATGTGATGTGAATTCCGGCGCCGCCTTCCGAGCCGGCATAATATTCATGAAGAACCGGTCCGAACCAGTCGATCATGGCGCGCTTCACATCCGGCGGGCATGGCGCCGCGCCGTGAAAGATCTTTCGGAGAGACTGGACATCGAACTGGTCGCGCTCGGCTTTCGGCAAGGCAAGCAGGCGCTGGAACATGATCGGAACCATGTGGGCGTGGGTTACTTTCTCGCGCGTAATCGTCTCGAGCACCCGGCGGCTGTCCCAGCCGTCGAGGAGCTCGATTCTCACGCCAGACGCGAGGGGCCAGCGAATATCAAACAGGAGCGGCGCTGCATGATAGGCGGGGCCACAGCAGAGCTGAACATCTGTTTCCGGATCAAACTCAGAGAAAGAGCCCGCCAATTGCGGAAAGACCGGCTCGGGATGGCGCCGCAGAACACCTTTGGGGCGCCCTGTCGTGCCAGAAGTATAAAGCATGATTGTGCCGTGAACCGGCTTCTCCAACTCGTCCGGGCTGCTGTCAGCAAGAGCGGCGTCATACGCCTCGTAGCCGGAAGAGGCGCCGCCGACAGACAGTTTCACGTGCAGGCCGGAAAGATTGCCGATCCATTCCTCATTCAGGAAGCGCGATTCGGCAACGATGGCGCGTGCTTCGCAATCTTCAATGATGTAGGCAGCTTCGGGGCCGGACAAGTGCCAATTGACAGGGGTCAGACGAAGGCCGGTTCGCTGGCTTGCCAGGAAAGTCTCGATGAACTCGCAGCGATTGCCGCAAAGCAGCGCTATACCGTCGCCCGGGCGAAGGCCAGCGTTGATGAAAACCTGCGCGAGCCTGTTCGCGTTCTCATGCAGTGCCTTGAATGTCCTGTGGGCGTGCGCGTCACGAACCGCCAGCCGGTCTGGCCAACGGTCGGCGTAAATCGCGCTTGCTACGCCGCGCGCGGCGGCCTCTTCGATCGTCATTCCGATGTCTCCGCCCTCATTATTGACGTATAGTATAATAAATTGCGTGTGCTGCAACTGCTCCGTCTCTATGACGCTCAGGAGGTGCTGACCGAACGGGATCAATATTGCTGACCATCATTTTAATAGCACTTGACGGCAGCGCGCCTTCCTCGTTTATTGACGTTACATATAATAAAGGCGTCGATGCCTGAGGGAGGACTACATGAATACCAGAAAGCCTAATTTCTTCGGACCCCGCTTTACGGCTTCGGTTTCCGCCATCGCGATCGCAGGCCTGCTTGCGCCGGTGGGGCATGCCCAGGAGGAGACCACTCCGGCTGAGGCATCGTCCCGGCGGCTGGACACCGTCACGGTGGTTGCCCAGAAAAAAGAAGAATCGATCCAGGATGTTCCGATTGCCATCAGCGCCTTTGGTGAAGATGCGCTCGACCGGGCCCAGATCGAGGACGCCACCGATCTGCAGCTGTCCATTCCTAATGCGGTGCTTGTGGGCAACGAAAACCTGACCATCCGCGGGATTGGTGGCGGCGGTGTGGGCGCGTTCATCAACTTTGCCGGTATCGGCCAGGTTCCGCAGAACGAGTTCTTCGACCTTGAGCGTATCGAAGTCCTGCGTGGCCCGCAGGGAACGCTCTATGGCCGCAACACGACGGGCGGCGCTGTGAACATCATTACCCGCAAGCCGGGAGCCGAGTTCGGCGGTGACCTCAACCTGCAGATCGGAAACTTCAGCACTGTACGGGTTGGCGGCGCCGTTGATATTCCGATTTCAGACCAGATCGGCCAGCGGTTCGCCGGCTACTCGCAGAAACGCGACGGGTTCACCGAGAACCTCTTTACCGGGAACAATATAGACGACCGGGACCAGTGGGCGGTGCGCAGCACGACCAGTTTCGATCTCGGCGACACGAAGGCTGACCTGGTTCTTGGCTATTTTGAAGAAAACAGCTCCCGCGCCCGCGAAGCCAAGCGCCTGTGCACGGCTGACCCTGTGCTCGGCTGCAGTGCGACCTCTCTGGGCTTCGATTCGCCTGCTTCCCAGACAACGATCCTGCAATCCCTGATCGGGTTTACGGGCGTCGCATCGGGTGGTTTGATCTATGCGGGCGCGCCGAACCCAACCGATCTCCGGCAGGTCTCGGCGGACTATGATCCGACCTATGACGCCGAACAATTCTACGGCACACTGAACATTGATCATGATTTCGGCTCGCTTGTCCTGACTTCGGTCACGGGCTTCAACTGGAATGAAAGCGTCGGCACAACGGATTGGGACAATGCAGCATTGCCCTATCGCTTCACGGCACCGCTGACCTACAGCCTGAACGAAGACACGGTCATCACGACGAACCAGCTGCGGACGACGGACAGTTTTGCGACCGACAACCAGACCTGGACGCAGGAGGTGCGACTGGGCACTCAGTTCGACGGTCGCTTCAACTATGTCGCCGGGCTCTTTTATTCGGATTCTAAGTCTTCGACCGCCTTCCGCACATGGCATCCGTCGATCGAGTACTTGCAGCGGGCTCTGGGCCGTCCGCCTCAAACCTGGTTCGTCAATACCGAGACGCCTGAGTCCCGGCAGGAGGCATGGGCCGTGTTCGGCGAAGGGTATATCGAACTCGGACCTGACACCAACCTGACGGTCGGCGCCCGTTACACCGAGGAAGAAAGGTCGATCCGGACACGCGCCATCGTTCTGACGCCGCTTCGTCCGTTTACGCTCGCAGACCTTGAAGGTGACAAATGGACCGGCAAGATCGCGGTTGATCACAAGGCCGACTTGCCGATGACCGACGAGACCCTGCTGTTTGCGTCGGTTTCGACCGGCTTCAAGAGTGGCGGGCTCAATCCGGGCAGCAACGTCAAGCCCAGCTTCGACGAGGAGACGGTCACGGCGTTTGAACTGGGCGCGAAGAACACCCTGCTTGATGGCTCGATGCGCGCAAACCTTTCTGGCTTCTACTATGACTATGCCGGTCTGCAGTTGGCCCAGCGTATCAATGCTTCATTCGTCACTTCGAACGCTGATGCGAAGGTCTGGGGACTCGAGGGGGAATTCACCTGGGCGCCTGCAGATGGCTGGCTCCTCGATTCGAACGTGTCCTATCTCAACACGGAAATCGGCGACTTCTCGACGGTAGACGCAGCTAATCCCGCTCAGAGCGCGACGGCGACTTCGCCTGTGGTATTTATCAACCTGCAGGGCAACGAACTTCCACATTCGCCGGAGTTCAAGGTCAAGGTGGGAGGTCAGTATAGCTGGGATACCGGTCGGGGCGATTGGGAGGCCACGCTTCGCGCCGACGCGGCCTGGCAGAGCAAATACTTCTCGCGGGAATTCAACATTGCGACCGATCAGATCGACGCGTGGGGCTTCCTCGACTTCCAGGCGAAGCTCGCCAGCGCTGACAAAGGCTGGGAGGTGAGCGCCTATGTGAAGAACCTCACCGATGAGGACAACATCACGAACATCATCATCGAGGATGCTCTCATTGGTCGCTACCGGAATGCCAGAATTCTTGAGCCCCGGACGTACGGCATCATCCTGAAAAAGGACTTCTGAGGTCGTCGTCATTCGAGCCGATATGAATGTTTCCTCCAGCGCATTGCGGCTCTAACTTGAGGCACCCGGCGAACCCGCCGGGTGCCTCTTTCTTTAGAAGTTTGCCGTCTTTACAGCGCCGCCATCAATGCGAAGATTGACGCCGGTCGTGTAGGATGATGCGGGACTTGCAAGGAACACCGCGGACTTCGCAACTTCTTTCGGCGTCCCGTGCCGGCCAAGCTGGGGCAGGCGGGCTGCCGCTTCAAAGAGTTTCGGATTGGCCTGCCGGATTGCATCCCAGGTTCCGCCTTCGAAGTGAATGGGGCCGGGCGAGACGACGTTGACCCGGATTGCGTCGCGAGAGAGGCGAGCTGACAATTGGCCTGCATAGTTCACAAGCCCTGCCTTCATGACGCCATAGGCCAGTTCATCCGGTGGCAGGTTGGTCAGGACCGCGGCGATTGAAGAGATGAAGACAATGGACGGTGCATCGCTCTTCTTGAGAAAAGGCAAGGCCTGTTCGGCCGCGCGCGCGTGCTGAAGGAAATCAGTTTCGAACGAATTCCGCCACCAGGCTTCATCCGCTCCCTGAAGACGGGTCGAGACGTTACTCACCAGGATGTCAATTCCGTTCATCTCCGCGCCGGCCTGATCGATCCAGGTTCGGAAGGCTGCCGCGTCGCGTACATCCAGCGCAGCCCCGTGCACCTTGCCGCCCGCGGCGCGCATTTCATCGAGCGCCTGTGCGAGGCCAGCTTCTCCCCGGGCGCACGTGCTGACTTCAGCGCCTTCTGCGAGAAACTGTTCGGCGATCGCACGCCCGAGGCCGCGGCTACCGCCGGTTACGACTACTTTCTTTCCTTCAAGGTTCAGATCCATTCGAAGTCTCCTGTTCAGTCTGCGAGGCAGCCGCCATCAACGGGAACCAGCGCGCCTGTCATGAAGGCCGCCTGGTCGCTCGCGAGAAAGGCGACTAGATTTATGATTTCGTGGGGCTCGCCGTACCGCTTCATGGGAATGCCAGCGGCGAGGCCAGGGCGGGCTGCGGCGGGATCGTGCGGCGAGACGCGGCGCTCCAGCTCGTACATCATTTCCGTGCCCGTAGGGCAGGGGCAGACCGCCACGACACGGACCCCGTGCCGGGCGAGAGATACGGCGGCTGATTGGGTCATCCCGTTCACGGCATGCTTGCTCGCAGTATAGCCGAAGATATTGCCCCCGCCGCGCGAGCCTGAGATCGAGGACACATTGATGATGACGCCGCTTCCTCGGGTCTTCATATGCTGGGCAGCATATTTCATGCCGAGAAATACGCCGCGCACATTGACGTCGATCACCCGGTCGAAAGCGTCCACGGGGTAGCGTGTCACATCAAGGGTCGGTCCGGAGATGCCGGCATTATTAAAGAGAACGTCGACCCGTCCCCAGTCGTTCAGGGCGGTGTCCATCGCACGGCCCCAGTCTGCCTCGCGGGAGACGTCGCCGACAATCGTAACCACTTCCCCGTGCGTCCGCGCGGCGATTTCCTTTACGCCTTTGAAGTCGCTACCGTCGAGATCAAAGGCCAGAATGCGGCAGCGTTCAGCCGCAAATCTCTCCACTGCGGCAAGACCGATTCCGCGCGCCGCGCCTGTAATAATGATTGTTCGCCCTTCCAGGCCAAGTGTTCCTGATTCCGACAATGCAAGTTTCTCCTTGATCGATCTATTATACTAAGCGTCAATAGGCCGCTGTCAAAGGAATCTCTTTGCGAAGTCCCGGATCAGAAATGCGCAGGTATCCGGATCGTCTCTCTGTGGAACGTGTCCGGCGCCGGGCAGGTGATGCACATCGAGCTCAGCGGCGTGCTGCTTGAGGGCTGCAACGACAACCGAGCCGAAGATGGGGTCCTTTTCGCCCCAGATCACCTGGGTCGGAACCTTGACCTTATAGTCGAGCCCGTCGGTCCACCGTGTTGCCGGTGGCGGAGCGGCCGGCTTGGGAATTACGAAGGGCGCCGCCCGGTACCAGTTCAGCATGGCTGTCCAGGCGCCGGGGCTGCGCCAGGCTTCAAGACCCGCCTCGAAGTCCTGACGCGTCATCCGGCCCGAGGCGAGGTCGACGCTGAACCAGTCCCTGGCGAGACGTTCACCTGCGTCAGCATTTACCTCGTTCTCGAATTCCTGCGAGCGAAGCATGTCGACATATTGGGAAGCGGCGCGCTGGCCGGGGTCATCCCAGATGGCATCCTGCAGAAGATAGGGGTGGGCGCCATTCAGGATCGTCAGGCTCTTCAGGAGATGCGGCCGCTCGATCGCCAGCCAGAACGCAATGACTGCGCCCCAGTCATGCCCGACAAGGCAGACGGGGTCTTCGCCGAGGGAGGAGATGAGCGCTGCGGCGTCAGCGATCAGATGCTCCGGCCGGTAATCTGACACCGCTGGAGGCCGCGAGGTCAAATTGTACCCACGCTGGTCCGGTGCAAAGAGCGTGAATGTGTCACCAAGGCGTTCCATCAGGGGCCGCCAGACGCGCCAATGATCCGGAAACCCGTGCAACAGAACCATCACCGGGCCATTGCCGCAGGTTGCGACATTCATAGAGAGGCCGTTTACCGGACGGACGACCTCACGGATCGTCGGAGCAGTATCGAACTGGGCAGTATTCGGCATGGCGATGTGTCGCAGCAATTAGAATTTACGTCAATAAAGCTTTGCCAATGTAAGCGAGGAGGTTATTGTAATATTTATTATCCTATTCTAACAGGCTCACATGGCAAAAACATCGAAACCCGTTCGTACACGTCTGGCGCCCGAAGTCAGGCGTGAGCTTATACTCGACCATGCCGCCGCACTAATTCGTGAGCAGGGTGTTTCGGCGCTCAACATGGACAAGCTTGGCCGGGAAGCCGGGATCAGCAAGCCGCTGGTCTATAATTATTTCCCCAACCGGGTTGAACTCCTGAAGGCCCTGTTGCTTCGTGAAGTCGAGCGCAACCGCCAGAACAATCTTCGTCTGGCCGGGCTGAACAAGTCGATGGACGCTCTGGTGCGGACGACGTCGCGAGCGATGCTTGAATATGTCCGCGAACGCGGGATCATCATTCAGCAACTCATGCTGGAGCCGGATGTCGCTGAAGTGCTCCGTGAAATCGACGCGCAACACCACAAGATGTATGTCGACTACCTGTCGAAGCAGTTGGTCAAGGAGTTCGGCATTCCACGCCAGATCGCAGAGCCGACGATTGATATAGGCCTCGGCTTGAGCAGCGCGGCAGGAGCCTATTTCGATCAGCATCCGGAAGACATCGACTTTGTCGAAGACCTCCTTGTGACCATGATCATGGGCAGCCTTCAGGCGGTCTCCAAAGGCTGCTCATCCGGAAAGCTCAAAAAGCGTTCTGTGCGCAAGGTGGCTGCTGCCTAGTTGAGGTTAGCGCGCCGGCTTGTAATGGGCTGCGATCGCGTCATCCAGGCGCGTGATGAATTGGCGTCCCGAGAGCCGCTCAACCGACAAGGCGCGCTGGCGCGCCGAGACTTCCAGGCATTCGAAAATGTTGTCGTCCGGGTCGCGTCCGTAGAACAGCCTCCCGAATGCGTTCGAAACGGGCGGCGCGTGGAGTAGGATTCCGGCGGCGGCGAGGCGGCCATACTCTTCGTCCGCATTGCCGACTTCAAAGCAGATATGGTTCCAGCCAGGCCCTGTTGCGTCCTTGCGCGGATCCGGCGTTGTGCGGGGTACGTTATACTCCCAGAATTCCAGCGTTGCATTTGCAAGTCGGATCCAGGCGCCTTTGAAGACGATCCCTTCCAGCCCCGCAACCCGGTCAAAGGAGCGATGCGGACCGAAGGAGCCGCGATTGTGGACCTTGGTGCCCGTCAGGAATTCGTAAAACGCAGTGAGCCGATCAATATCCGGCGTAACAATTGCCGTGTGAGCATACCAGGGCCGGGTCTGGTCTGCCGGCCCCCAGGGGACACCTTCGAGCTCGATTATGTTTCCTTCTGGATCGCGGACGTAGGCATACAGCGCGCCCGTGCCAAGACCGCTTGGCCTTGCATGCCAGCGCGTTCCGTTTTCAGCGCACCGATCGAACAGGGGGTCCACCTCGATCGCCTGGAGGCATGCGTGACGAATGCCGGCTTCATGGACGGTATGGCTTCGTTCGGGGACGCCTGCATTCGCATCGAATTGAAAGAGTTCAAGGTGACCGGTCGGGCCGGTCAGAAACGCAACCTTTGCGGACGGGTTTTCAGCCTGCATTAAAGCGCGGGTTTCAGGAATGTCTTCAACCTCAAACCGGGCGGCGACCTTGAACCCGAAGCACCCGGTCCAGTAGGCAATCGCCTTTTCGAGGTCGAGCACGGAAAGCCCGGTATGGTGGATCCCTTTCATCATCGGCAGATGTTCCTTTTGGTCAGGCTGGCGTTTCGCGAGTTGTTATCTCTGAATCTATCATTTTCCGGATCTCCCGGTGGCGGGCCTCGGTTAGCGAATATCTGATCGTCAGCCAGGCGGCCACCAGCACCAGCACGGCAGGAATGACGCTGTAACAAAGCGTGAGGACATTCAGGGCGTGCGGCGCCGTCTCGCCTCTGGACTCGAAATCAATGGCGCCGAGAATGATCAGTGGCAGCGATGCGCCGAGAGCGTAGCCGATTTTCTGAATCATTGCGGCCAAGGCGTAGAAGAGCCCCTGCTGGCGATCTCTCGTCCTGGCCGTATCGATGTCTGCCGTATCGGCGATCATGGCAGGTGGGAGCATCAGGACCGGGCCATAGCAGGCCCCCTTGATGACGAACAGGGCGATGAAGGCGAATTCCTGACCCTGGCCCACGAAGAACATCGAACCGTTCGTGATCGCTATGATAACGAACGCAAGCGTCAACGCGCGGTGCTTCTCGATCCGTTGCGCCAGCCAAAGCCAGAAAGGCACCATGACCAGTGCGGCAACGAAGTAATAGAAATACACCGCGCCGATATTTGTTACTCCGACAACATCCCTCGCAAAAAAGAGGGTGATTGTCTGGCGAAAGACTTCGCCGATGGTCCCGATGAGCAGCACAAGGACAATACGGGAGAACGGTCCGTTGCTTGCCAGCAGTCCGAGGCTGTTGCGCAGGCTGAACGGGGTCTTCACCCGGGGCGCATCGGGCTCCGGCACGGTGAAGAAGACGATTGTCGCCGCTGTGGGCAGGGCGATCAGGATGAAGGTGCTGAGTTCCCTCATTACGTCGCCGCTGTTGGCGCCGGCTCTTGCCAGCACGACGGCCGGAATCAGGGTCGAGATAATAAGGCCCGAAATGTCGAAAAAGCGTGCGCTTGAAGTAATCCGGGTGCGGGTATGGTAGTTCGTCGAGAGTTCTGCGCCCCAAGCTGCGTAAGGAATGCCGAGCAGGGTATAGCCGAAATAGACGAGCGAAACTGCGCCGAGGAAATAGTAGATGTTTATGCCATCGACCGGCCGAAACAGCAGGAACACGCCCGACATCATGACTACGGTGCCCAGCAGCAGCCAGACGCGCCGCCGACCGATGGAGGGGCGCCAGCGATCACTCAGAACACCGACGAGGGGGTCAGTGATGAAATCCAACAGCCGTGCGAACAGAAAGGCGACGCCAATCATTTGCAAGCTGAGGTCAAGCTGGCCGGCATAGAGCGGGGCAAGATAGATCGCGATCGGCAGCCCGATTGTCCCGATCGGAAGGGACAGGGAGCCATAGGCAAGGATGGTCTTCAGAGACACATTCTGTTCGGGCATAACGACTGCTCCTCGCGCGCCGGTCTGCTGCCGGTTATATTGTAATAAGCGTCAGTAGACTGCGGGGGAGCAAATGGCGTCAAGGGGTTTCAGGTTCTCCATACCAGGCATCGATCATGGCGAGGTATGCGGCGCGGAAGTCGCCGCCGGAGACCTGAGTCAGACATATCCTGCCGGTGAAAGTCCAGTATCTTCACCACCTCTCCCAGTTCGACCACCCGACACTCCTGCCCGGCCATCGGGAAAAGCTTCAGGCAAATCGTGCCGCCGGCCTTTCCGGGCGCGCCCGGGAAGGCCGGCTCAAACACCAAACTGGGGAAAATCACTTCGGCACTTGTGGGGAGTATTCACCCGGCACTGACAGGTCCTTCAAAGCCGTGTTCTCGAGCATCGCTTCAGCCAGCAGACGCTTCAGCTTGGCGTTCTCATCCTCAAGCACCTTCAGGCGCTTGGCATCGCAGACGTCCATGCCGCCAAACTTTGCGTTCCAGCCGTAGAAAGTGGCCGATGACATCCCGTGCTTCCTGCAGAGATCGGCGACGGTCATCTCCGCCTCGTTCTGCCTCAGGATCTCAATGATCTTCTCTTCCGAATAGCGTGATCGCTTCATAATCCAGGCCCTTCTCCTTAAGGCCGGATCCTAGCATCAGATGGAGGAATTGACCTGCTCCTCAAAAACTCCAGCTCCGCGTGAGGGAGAATTTGGGAGCGTTTCAATAGGAGGCCAGACTCTCGATACGAATGAGGGACGCCAGGGGCTCGGGTCATTCCTCGCTCGCATCAGGTTTGAGAAATCGCCTCTCGCAGCGTATCTGCAATGATATCGGCAAACGGACCAATATTCCCGGCGACGCTCGCTTGTTCGAGGGCGGACATGTATGCGTCGCGCTGTTCTACGCGGATGATGGTCCAGGGTAATCCGGCGGCGGCCATCATCACGTTCATCAGGAACCGCGCGGTGCGGCCGTTGCCGTCGAAATAGGGATGGATGTAGACGAAGATGAAGTGACCGAGCACGATGCGGGCGGCAGGGTTTTCTTCTTCGCTGAGCAACTCGAAAAAGACCGGCATACAGTCGCGGACTGCCTCGACCCGGAGGGGCACATGCATTGAACGGCGGATGTAGACGGGGCCGTTTCTGTATCCGGCGAGTCGGGCCGCGGGAACGAGACCCGCGGTGATGGATGGCGTGAACAGTTCACGATACCAGCTGCCAAGGTCATCATTCACGGCCTGGCCTGGATTTTTGCCCTCGAGGACGGCGCGGATGGTTTGCTTGACGGCCTGGAAAGCCAGCCAGTACCCGCGCGCCGCGAGCGCGTTCTTGTGTTCGAGGTCCTGGGCGTTGGCCTCCGGGTTCCAGGCGCCCGTCCTCACCCGCTCAATCAGCTCACGGGACACCCTGTAGCCTTCGATGGATAGCGAGTGATAGGCGTCGGTGACGTAGACGGCTTCAACCGCTTCAATATAGGCGTCGATATCATTTGGGGCAGGTTGGGCCGGCGGCAGGCGCGCGATGACGTCTTCCCGCATGCCCGACCAGAGAAGGCGTATCCGGTTCACATGCGCAGACACCGGGCGGCCCACTCCCATGACAGGAATGACCCGATCGAACGGATCCGACTCGCGCACTTCGTGAAGGGCGGCCTTCATGGCAGCAAGGATATCATCCGCGATGCGGGAATTGCCGATATTGCGGAAAGCGCCTGCGAGACGCCCGGCAGCGCGGGTGTGCCCGCCGGCAAGCAGGCGGGCGAGAAGTCCCGAAGCATCCGGGATAGTTGCAAGCAGGGCGCGCGCGTCGGTCGGATGATTGGCGAAGAATCTGTCGCTGACAAGGATCAGCGCGGCTTCGAGTGTGAACACACGCATATTGTCGACGCTCGTCAGGTCGCCGCCTTCGGCAATGCGCGCGCGCGCCTCGAAGACTGACGTTCCATGCGGAAAGTCGGTCGCGCCATTGCGCGCGTTCGGCGCCCGGACCATGAGTTGTGCCGGGACGGTCCGGTTCCCGGAAAGCA
Source organism: Hyphomonas sp. (assembly GCA_016124495.1). GTDB lineage: Bacteria > Pseudomonadota > Alphaproteobacteria > Caulobacterales > Hyphomonadaceae > Hyphomonas. Next base: position 192,357 of record WGNP01000014.1, read on the forward strand.
GGACAAGCGATTGTTCAGGTGACAGGCTCCAGGCTTCGCCGAAGCGGACGCCAAGATACTGCGCAGTAAAGTCCCAGAATGAGGTGTACCAGGCCGTACTCTCGCCAGCCGCTTCGTCCGGGCGTGATGACATGTACCAGCCTTTCATGACCTCCCTGATAAACCCCGCGTTCAGCAAACGCTCGCGGTGCGTTCGGGTGAGGTCGGTTGAGCGGATTGCAACGGTGCCGCCTGACTGCAGCGCCTCGAGCGCTTCAAGCGAAGCGGCAAGTTTTTCCGGAGCAATCGCCATTTGTGTTCCGTTCCCAGCTTGTTGTGTTGCACAGAACCTAGCTTTTTCTGCTGTTCAATAATTATCTTTTTGTGTCGAACACTATTTAGCTTATTGTGCGAATAAATCGTTACTCCCAGCCAGGTTCACTCGGAAAAGCGTGCCTCACAGGCGAAAAAGACGGCGAACCCGTTTGATCTTTCGCGAGGCCCGAAGCCCCAATCAAGCCAGGTAAGCGTTTGAGCTTTCACGGCTGGCTCTGGCGCAATCGCAGCGACGCGGGACGCTACCGGCAGCCGTGGCGATTGAATCCCGAAATTCCGCTCGACCTGTCAGGGGTCGATGGCACGACTGCGTCCCGTTGCTGTGCCTGGCAGCAGGAACACGAACGCTCCCACACTCACGACGACAAGGGAGCAGATCATAGCGCGTCTGAACGGGTCTGTTTCGAAAAGAATCCAGGCGAGAATCGCAGACCCTGCCGCCGACGAAATTCCCAGTGTGGCGACCGCGAGGCCCATCACCGAACTGAAGTTTGCGTAGCCGAAGTAGCGGGATGCAAGATACGCGGCGATATCCCCTTCGGCGCCCTGAGACAGGCCAATCATCAACATCGCGAGGATGAGGACAATCCATCCTTGGGAACTGGAAAACTTGCTCTTGTGGTGCGGATGAGAGGACTCGAACCTCCACACCTTGCGGCGCTGGAACCTAAATCCAGTGCGTCTACCAATTCCGCCACATCCGCACGTCAGGGCCTCTTACGCGAGGGTTTTGCCGGGGGCAATCGCCCGTCTTCGGGGGCGTCCGCGCCGGGGCGGGGAGGGGCGCTGCAATCGCCCGCCGCGCGGCGTGGACAGGGCCTTCCCCATATGACATAAGCCGCCGCTTCAGGCAGGATTCAGCGTATCCGGGGCCCCAGGCGGCTCCCCCGGCGGCGCATTCATTTACGAAAGACGAGGACATGGAAGTCACGCAGACCAAGGCAGAAGGTCTCAGCCGCACCTTTGAGGTGAAGGTTAGCGCCACGGAACTCCAGGCGAAACTCGCCCAGCGGATCGAGGAAATCCGCCCGCAGATGAAGCTCAAGGGCTTCCGTCCGGGCAAGGTTCCCGCCGCCCATGTGCGCAAGATGTATGGCCGCGACCTGATGAGCGAGCTGATCGACAAGCTGGTCAACGAGACCAACCAGAAAGCCCTCGAGGACAGCGCCCTGCGTCCCGCCGGCCAGCCGGCCGTGAAGATGGACGGCGACATCGAGAAAGTCGTCAAGGGTGAGGCCGACCTGGCCTATCAGATGAATGTCGACGTGATGCCGGAATTTACGCCCGTCGAGGCCGCGAGCCTGACGATCACGCGCCCGGTCGCCGAAGTCACCGACGAGCAGATCGACGAGTCGCTGAAGCGTATCGCCGGCCAGAACATCAAGTACGAGCCTCGCGGCGCCGACGAAGTGTCGGTCGATGGCGACGCCGTTATTGTTGACTTCGTCGGCAGGATCGACGGCGAAGCCTTCGAAGGCGGCACCGCCGAGCAGCAATCGGTCGTCCTCGGCTCGAACCGCTTCATCCCGGGTTTCGAAGAGCAGCTCGTCGGCGTCAAAGCCGGCGACGAGAAAGAGCTCAACGTCTCCTTCCCCGAGAACTACCAGGCCGCCAATCTCGCCGGCAAGGCCGCTGTCTTCGAGACGAAAGTCCATGAAGTCCGCGCCCCGCAGACGCCTGAGATCGACGAAGAGTTCGCCAAGGGCCTTGGCCTCGAAAGCCTCGAGCATCTGCGCGGCCTCGTGCGCGACCAGATCACCGCCGAACACGCCAACGCCTCGCGCGCCAAGGCCAAGCGTGACCTCCTCGACAAGCTCGACGCCGCCCACATCTTCGACCTGCCGCCCGGCATGGTGGAGCAGGAGTTCAACCAGATCTGGCAGCAGCTGCAGACCGAAATGGATGCCGGCCGTGTGACGCCGGAAGAGAAAGTCAAACCGGAAGATGAGCTGAAAGCCGAGTACCGCAAGATTGCCGAGCGCCGCGTGCGCCTCGGCCTCGTGCTGGCCGAAATGGGCCGCATCTCGGACGTGCGCATCACCGAGCAGGAAGTAAACCAGGCGCTGATCCGCGAAGCCCGCCAGTATCCGGGCCAGGAGCGGGAAGTGGTGCAATTCTTCCAGCGTAACGCCAACGCCATGGCCCAGCTGCGCGCCCCCATCTACGAGGACAAGGTCGTCGACCACATTTTCGCGGTCGCCACGGTTGAGGAAACCACGGTTTCCCGAGACGAGCTCTTCAAGGAAGACGACGCTTAAGCGTTGCTTCAGGGGCGCAATTTGAAAACCGGCCGGAGCGATCCGGCCGGTTTTTTCTTTGCGCCGCAGCGCACGAATTGCGGCTTGGTAAACGGATATTAACCAGCCTCGCCGAGGGTCTGGCCAGATTGCGAATCTGAAGATTGAGCCCGCCCATGACGGTCCAGAGCATCCGGCCCCAGCTGACTGAGGGCGACATCGTTCGCCTGATGCGGGGAGAAACCCCCGAGCAGCGCGCCTCGGTCGCGCACCGTCTCTGCCGCCGCATTGCGCTGGACGTGCTGTCCGACACCGAGAAGGCGTTCGCCGAGGAGATCATCGCTATCCTCGCCGAGGACGCGGCAGATCTCGTGCGCCGCACGCTCGCAGTCACCCTGCGCGCCTCTCCGATCCTGCCGCGCGAGGTCGCGCTGAAACTCGCGCGCGACATCGAAGCGGTCGCGATCCCGGTTCTCCAGGACTCGCCCGTGTTTTCGGATGAAGACCTCGTCGAGCTCGTCCTGTCCGTCACCGCCGCCAAACAGGCCGCTATTGCCAACCGCGACGCCCTGTCGATCACGATCACCGAAATCATCTCCGAGCACGGCGCGGTGGAAGCCGTCCGCGCCCTGTCCGCCAACCGCGGCGCGGAGTGGACGGACAAGGCCTATGACGACACGCTCCGCCGCTTCGGCCGCGACGAGATCGTCCAGGCGGGCCTCATCAAGCGCGACTTCATCCCGACACATATTGCCGAGAAGATGGTCTCGCTGGTCTCCGGCCAGCTGTTCGACATTCTCGTGAACCGCCACGAACTCCCGGCCCAGCTCGCCATTGACCTTGCGGCCAGCGCCCGCGAGCGCGCGACGATCGATCTGGTCGAGCAGGCGGGCCGCACCAACGACCTGCCGCGCTTCGTGTCGCAGCTTAACCTCAATGGCCGCCTCTCGAACTCGCTGATCATGCGCGCGCTCTGCTGCGGGCAGATGCGCTTCGTCGAGCATGCCCTGGCCGAACTTTCAGGCGTCTCCCACCAGCGCATCTGGCTGATGATTCACGATGCCGGCCCGCTAGGCCTTCAGGCGGTGTTCGACCGTGCCGGACTGCCGCGCAAGATGTTGCCCGCCTTCAAGGCCGCCGTCACCGTCTTCCATGATACCCAGCATGATGGCGGCCCGAACGACCGCGCGCGCTTCCGTGCGCGGATGATCGAGCGCGTGCTGACGCAGTTCCAGGCGATCCCGAAGGACGACCTCGACTATCTGCTCGACAAGCTCGACTATTATTCCCAGATGGCCTCGCGGGAAGACGCGCTCGAGGACACCGACGCGGCCTAGTTTCAGGCGTCCGTCTGCGGAGCTACGGCGCCTGCAACACCGAGATCATTCAGGTAGTCTCCGTCCCGCCAGCTGGCATGATCGGCGACGACCAGGATGCCGGCCGAGTTTGCGGCAAAGACCGCATCACAAAGCTCGTTCGAGGCTTCGAGCGCGTCGGCGTCCACCCGGATCGTGTCGATCAGTATGCGGAAGCTTTCGCTGAGCGGTGTCTGCCAGGAACGGCGCATGTCGATGCCGACGCGGAAGCCCACCCGGCGCAGGCGCGCGATGCGGGCCGTGCTGTCGGCGGGGTCGCCGGCGAAGGCGGCGTCGGTGAACATCAGGCAGAATTCCTGCTGGCAGAGGATCGTGCGCTGCACGGCCGCGTCGCAGGCCATCGCGGTGTCCGGATCGGACAGGCCGGCCATCGGCGCGGCCACGAGAATCGGGCGGTGCGGCAATTCCTGCGCGCTGGCCGCGCTGGCGATCCGCTCCAGACGCCCGGCCATCCATTTTGCCGGGCTGGGCATTTCATTGTCATTGGCGACGGGGCCGAAGGCGGCACGCTCCTCGAACTCGATCGGTTCGTCGGCCACCAGGCCCAGCGAATCCCCGCCCAGCAGGTGCATCACCGGCTTGAAGCGGACGGCGGGCGCGCGTGCCGGCTGCACGAGGCTCATGTTGGGGCGGGGGAAGGGGCGCATCAGGTTTCCTTGTTGCGTCAGTTGTCTGGCTATTGCCTTCCCTAACGGCTGGAGTTGAACATCACGCGCAGCCGGCCGGTGAGTTTTCCCGGAAATTTTAAGGATTTTGGCCACCATGACTGAACCCGCCCCGTCCGAACCCCGTCTGTCGGCCACCATCCTGCTGCTGCGAGACGCTTCGCCGAAGCCGGAAGTGCTGATGGTGAAGCGCCATTACGAGATCGATTTCGCCGCCGGCGCGCTCGTTTTTCCGGGCGGAAAGGCCGCCGCAGCCGATGCAAGCCCGGACTGGGATGACTGGACCGACGGCGATTTCGGCCCCGTCCAGCAGGATGCGCGCATCGCCGCCATCCGCGAAGCCTACGAAGAATCCGGCCTGCTGATCGCTCGCCGCCGCGCCTTGCGCGGTCCCGGCGCGCCCCTGGTCGGTGCCGACATTGCCGAACTCCTCGCTCCGCACCGCAGCGCGGTGGACCGGGGCGAGATGTCTTTCCTCGCCCTGATGAAGGAACACGAGCTCGTGCTTGCCCTCGACAGCCTCGTCCACTTCGGCCACTGGATTACGCCGGTGATGATGCCCAAACGGTTTGACACCCACTTCTACGTCGCCCCGGCGCCGCTCTGGCAGATAGCGGCGCATGATGGCCGGGAGACCACGGACGCCGTCTGGCTGACGGCGGAAGACGCTCTCGCGCAGGAACGCGGCGGAACCGCCACCATCATCTTCCCAACACGCATGAACCTTGCCAAGCTTGCCCGCGCTAAGTCGGTCGATGACGCCGTCAGCACGTTCGGCGCCGAGCCGGTCATCAGCGTACTGCCGAAAGTCGGCAAGTCACCGGACGGCCAGCCCTGTCTCTACATTCCGGAAGAGGCCGGTTATGGCCAGACGATGGAACTGCTGTCCCGCGTCAATGTCTGATCAGCTGGCGAGGCGGGCTGCCACGCGGCGCTCCAGCGCCTCGCACACGGCCTGCGCCACCGAATGGCTGGCATCGCCTTCCGGACCCGCGGCAATCGCCGCCCGGCAGGCTTCGACATGCAGGTTGATCAGCGGCGCGTTCTCGCCAGGACGCGTCTGCGACAGCAGCAGGCAAAGCGACTTGCTGAGCCGCGCCACCGCCGGGAAGCCGTAGGACGGCGCCGCGCCGGTAATGTTGTGCGCCGCCGTATAAAGGCGCCGGTAGTCCTCGGCGGCTGCGTCCGGCTCCTGGGCTTGCGCCCAGGTGGCGCGCAACGATTCGAGATCGCGCCGCATCCACATTTCGAACTGCTCGGACAGGTTGTCGAGCGCACGCTCGGCGTCCGCCGCCAGCGATTCGGTCGCCGCTTGCGTGAACGCCGCAGAATAGGCCGGCGCAGCAGGCTTGATGACGCGCGAAATGTCCGGTGGCGGCAGGGCCTGCCCTTGTTTGCGGCTGCTGCCGACGGCGAGGTTTGCCCTGGAGAGGAGTTTTCCGAACATGCAACAGGCCTTTGAGAACAGGCCTGAGCGTTAACCGCCAAGCCTTAACAGTAAGCTGACGCGGCCGGCAGGAATGCCTTAGAAACCAAACTGCTCGGTCAGTATCCGCTCGTCCAGCGCATGGCCCGGATCGAACAGCAGGGTTAACCGGCTGGAATGGTCCGCCTCGACCGAGACACGCACGATGTCGCGCACTTCCTGATTGTCCGCCGAGGCTGAAACCGGCCGGCGGTCCGGCGCCAGGATCTCGATGTCCACCCGCGCGTCATGGCGCAGCAGCGCGCCGCGCCAGCGCCGGGGCCGGAACGCGCTGATCGGGGTCATCGCCAGCATGTTCGAGCCGATCGGCAGGATCGGCCCATGGGCTGAAAGGTTGTAGGCTGTGGAGCCCGCTGGTGTCGCCACCATAATCCCGTCACACACCAGCTCATCCATCCGCACCCGGCTGTCGACCGCGATCCGCAGCCGGGCCGACTGGGCCGTCTGGCGCAGCAGCGAGACCTCGTTGATCGCCAGCGCCCGGTGCTGGGCGCCGTGAATGTCGACCGCCAGCATCTTCAGCGGGGTCAGGCTGGCGCGCTCCGCCTGATCAATCCGCTGGACCAGACCGTCGGCCTGGTACTCGTTCATCAGGAAACCGATGGTGCCGAGGTTCATGCCGTACACCGGCTTGCTGTCGCCAAACCGGCGGCGCAGGGTGTCCAGCATGGCGCCGTCGCCGCCCAGGGCGACTACAACGTCGGCCTCATCCTCCGGCACATTGCCGTACTTGGCCGCCAGCAAGGGCAGGGCCTCCTGCGCTTCAGGGCGTTTGGAGGCGAAAAAGGCAAGTTTCAGATCGGCCATGGCCGCATGTGCAAATGCTTTGAGCATGGCGTCAAGGCGAGGCACCCGAGGGGCGTAGGGCGAACCTGACACGCGCGTCACCTTCATCTGGCGCGCCCGCCGGACTTGCGTTAAGGTCGCCTTACACAAACAGGGAGAAACAAGATGGCCGACGGCAACCCGAATATCGACATCCGCAGCGCGGTCAGCGAAGCGGAGTGGAAAGCGCGGGTCGATCTTGCGGCGCTATACCGTCTGACGGCCCTCTACGGCTGGGACGACATGATCTTCACCCACATCTCCCACCGGATCCCGGGCCCGGAGCATCATTTCCTGATCAACCCATATGGTTACTTCTTCGAGGAGATCACCGCCTCCTCCCTCGTCAAAGTCGATCTGGACGGCAACATCGTCCAGGAAACCGACGCGATGATCAATCCCGCCGGCTTCACCATCCACTCGGCCATCCACGCTGCCCGCGAAGATGCGACCGTCGTGATGCACCTCCACACCGACCAGGGCGTGGCTGTCTCCTCACAGAAGGAAGGCCTGCTGCCGATCAGCCAGACCGCCATGATCGTGCGCGAAGACATCGCCTACCACGACTATGAAGGTGTCGCCCTCGACCTCGACGAACGCGAGCGTCTGGTTGCCGATCTCGGCCCCACCAAGCACTCGATGCTCCTGCGCAACCACGGCACGCTGACCTGCGGTGAAAGCGCCGCGCTGACCTTCACGCGCATGTTCTTCCTCGAGCGCGCCTGCAAGATGCAGATCATGGCCCTGACTGCGGGCCGCGACGGCGTCCTTGAGTGCGGCGAAGAGCTGCAGGACAAGGTTGCCGGCCAGGGCGGCCTCACCAAGCACAGTTCCGGCATGTCGACCCTCACAGACCGCCTCGTCTGGCCGGCCCTCCTGCGCAAGCTGGACCGCCAGCTGCCCGGTTATGCCGCATAGGTATTTCTGCGGATAAGCCTAAATCAGCCCCGGGCCTAAGAAAACGGGGCCCGGCGCCCCCTTGCGGGGCACACCCACAGTGAAACTCAGCGTGCGGCCAATGAAGCATCTCAAATCTTTCGAAGACGCCCTCAACAATATCCGCGGCGAGGGCCGATACCGGGTGTTTATTGACCTGCAGCGCCACAAGGGCCGCTTTCCGAAGGCGACGGCGCGCATGGAAGATGGCGAGCGCGAAGTCACGATCTGGTGCTCCAATGATTACCTCGCGATGGGGCAGGATGACGATGTCATCGCCTCCATGCACGAAGCCATCGACAATTTCGGCGCCGGCTCCGGTGGCACGCGCAACATCTCCGGCACCACCCGCTACCATGTCGATCTCGAGCGCGAGCTGGCCGACCTGCACGGCAAGGAAGCCGCGCTTCTGTTCACCTCCGGCTACGTGTCGAATGACGCGACCCTGTCGACCCTCGGTAAGATCCTGCCGAACCTGATCATCTATTCGGATGCCCTGAACCACGCCTCGATGATCGAAGGCATCCGCCGCTCCGGGGCCGAGTACCGCGTCTTCCGCCACAACGACGTCGAACACCTGCAAGCCCTGCTCGAACTCGACGACCCGGCCCGGCCGAAGCTCATCGCCTTCGAGAGCGTCTATTCGATGGACGGCGATTTCGGCCGCATGCAGGAAATCTGCGACCTCGCCGAAGAGTTCGGCGCGCTCACCTATCTCGACGAAGTCCATGCCGTCGGCCTTTACGGCGACGAGGGCGCCGGCGTCGCCCAGATGCTCGGTCTCGGCGACCGGATCGACATAATCGAAGGCACGCTCGCCAAGGGCTACGGCGTAATGGGCGGCTATATCGCCAGCCACACCAGCGTCGTCGATGCGATCCGCTCGATGGCCTCCGGCTTCATCTTCAGCACTTCGACCTGCCCGGTGATGGCCGCCGGCGCGCTCGCCAGCATCCGCAAGCTGCGCACCGGCGAGGGCCGCCGCCTGCGCGCCATCCATCAGCAGAAGGCCACGCAGCTGAAGCAGAAATTCCTGGAGCAGGGCCTGCCGGTCATGGACTCGCCGTCACACATCGTGCCGCTGCTTGTCGGCGATCCGGAACGCTGCAAGGCGCTGTCCGACACGCTGCTGTTCGACTTCGGCATCTACGTCCAGCCGATCAACTATCCGACCGTGCCCCGCGGCACCGAGCGTCTGCGCTTCACGCCGAGCCCGGTGCATGACGAGATCATGATGGACGAGCTGGTCGCCGCTTTGCTCGCGGTGTGGAAGCAGCTGGGGCTGGATCGGGCCGCCTAGGCGCAGGTTCTGCGGCCGGAGCCGCTTTTTTCCCGAGCCCGATGTGCTTGGCATGCCGCGAACGCAGCTTGGCATAATTCGGTGCCACCATCGGATAATCCGCCGGCAGGCCCCACTTGGTGCGGTATTCTTCCGGCGTCATGTCATAGCGTGTGCGCAGGTAGCGCTTCAGCATCTTCAGCTTGCGGCCATCTTCCAGGCAGACGATGTATTCCGCCGTTACCGATTTCGCGATCGAAATGGCTGGCTCAAGCTTTTCCTTCGGCGCCTCGGCCCCCTGCGTCAGGCCGACAATGGTCGCGTGCACGGTCTTGATCAGCTCGGGCAGCGCGCCCGCCTGCAATACGTTGTTGGCTACGTAAGATGACACGATCTCTACGGTCATTTCGAGCAGCTCGGATTCTTCCGGTTCTTTCATGTCCCACCCCCACCGGGCCTGTATTCGCAGGGCCGGTCCCAGAATAGTATCATGTTTAATTGTAATGGGCAGTATCCGTAAAGTATCAGCCCCCTGAGTCCTCGAATATATCTGCTTTACGCCAGTTGTCGCAGCAGCCTGAACATCGGCCGAGCACTGTTGCTCCGATGGGCGCACACGCGTAAACACCGCGGGACTCGGACCCGGAGGTTTACATGGCAGACTCGGCGCATATCCCTCAGACCCTTTCAGGCGGATTTTTCACGACGTCTCTGGCAGACCGCGACCCTGAAATCGCAGCCGCCATCGCCAAGGAAGCCACCCGCCAGCAGCACCAGATCGAGCTGATCGCGTCGGAGAACATCGTCTCCCGCGCCGTCCTCGAAGCCCAGGGTTCCATCCTCACCAACAAGTACGCCGAAGGCTATCCGGGCAAGCGCTACTATGGCGGCTGCGAATTCGTGGATATCGCCGAGGAACTCGCCATCGAACGGGCGAAGAAACTCTTCAATTGCAGCTTCGTGAACGTCCAGCCGAACTCCGGCAGCCAGGCCAACCAGGGCGTCTTCCAGGCCGTCCTCAAGCCCGGTGACACGATCCTTGGCATGAGCCTCGCTGCCGGCGGCCATCTTACGCACGGCGCCAAGCCCAACCAGTCCGGCAAATGGTTCAACGCCGTCCAGTACGGCGTGCGGCCCGATGATCACCTGATCGATTTCGAGGAAGTCTCCCGCCTTGCCCGCGCGCACCGTCCGCAGATGATCATCGCCGGCGGCTCGGCCTATCCGCGCCAGATCGACTTCCGCCGTTTCCGCGAGATTGCCGATGAGGTCGGCGCCATCTTCCTCGTTGACATGGCCCACTTCGCCGGCCTCGTCGCCGGCGGCGCCCACCCGAACCCGCTCGACCATTGCCACATCGCCACCACCACCACGCACAAGACCCTGCGCGGCCCCCGCGGCGGCATGATCCTGACGAATGACGAAGCCCTCGCCAAGAAGATCAACTCGGCGATCTTCCCCGGCATCCAGGGCGGCCCCCTGATGCACGTGATCGCTGGCAAGGCCGTGGCCTTCGGCGAGGCACTGACGCCTGAATTCCGTACCTATGCCGCTCAGGTCGTCTCCAACGCCCGCGCCATGGCGGCCGCCTGCCGTGCAGCCGGCCTCGATGTCGTCTCCGGCGGCACCGATACCCACCTGGCGCTGATCGACCTGCGCCCGAAAAACGTCAACGGACGCGACACCGAAGCCGCCCTCGAGCGCGCTTACATTACCTGCAACAAGAACGGCATTCCGTTCGATCCGGCCCCGCCGACCATCACCAGTGGCGTTCGCGTCGGCTCGCCCGCCGGCACCACGCGGGGCTTCGGCGAAGCCGAGTTCACACAGATCGGCCAGTGGATCGGCGAGATCGTGGACGCCCTCGCGTCCGGTGACAGCGCTGCCACCGAAGAGAAAGTCCGCGCCGAAGTCAAAGCGCTGACCGCCCAGTATCCGATCTATGATGGTCTGGGAGCCTGATACGTCTTGCGGTGTCCCTTCTGCGGCTCAGACAATACTTCGGTAAAGGACAGCCGCGCGGCTGAAGACGATACCGCTGTGCGCCGCCGCCGGGTCTGCGAAAACTGCGGCGCTCGTTTCACCACGTTCGAACGGGTCCAGCTGCGCGAGATCATGGTCGTCAAACGCGATGGCAAGCGCGCGCTGTTCGACCGCGAGAAAGTCCAGCGCTCCATCATGGTCGCCCTGCGCAAGCGCCCGGTGGACCGCGAGCGCGTTGACCAGATGGTCTCCGGCATTGTCCGCAAGCTCGAGAGCGGCGGCGAAACCGAAATCCCGTCCTCGGAAGTCGGCGAACTCGTGATGGAAGCGCTGAAGCGCGTCGATCCCGTCGGCTATGTCCGCTATGCGTCCGTCTACCGTGACTTCAAGGATCCGAGCGACTTCGCCCAGTTTATCGAAAAGGCCGCGCTCGACGAAGAAGATGCCGGCGAGGCATGACCGGCATTCGCGTCACCCTGAAGCTTGCGACTTCGCTTGATGGCCGCATTGCGCTGTCTGATGGCACCAGCCAGTGGATCACCTCCAGCGCCTCGCGCGCCCGCGCCCACGAGCTGCGTGCCGCCCATGACGCCGTCCTGGTGGGCGTCGGCACCGTGCTCGCCGATGACCCGCTGCTCACCGCCCGCACCATTCCGCTGCCCGCACGCCAGCCGGTCCGCATTGTCGCCGACTCGCACGCCCGCACGCCGCTGACCTCGAAACTGATGACGTCGCTGAACGTCGGCCCGGTCGTCATCGCCACCGCCGGCAGCGATGCCCGCCGGCACGTCGCCGCCGGCGCCGCCGTCTGGCGCTGCGGCAACGGCCTGCGCGTCAGCGTCGGCGAATTCCTCCGCCGCGCCGAAGCGGAAGGCATCCGCGCCATACTCCTCGAAGGCGGCAGTCATCTCGCAGCCAGCTTCGTGCGCGAAGGCGCCGTCCACGAACTCGCCTGGTTCCGCGCCCCCATCCTGATTGGCGGGGAAGGGCTCTCCGCCCTCGGCGAGCTCGGCCTCGACAATCTCAAGTCTGCGACCCGTTGGCGTCCTGTCGCGACGGAACGGATTGGAGACGACGTCCTCGATACTTATGTTCGATCTGAGCAATAGCCCGGCAGGATTCAGGATGTTCACAGGTCTCGTCACCGATGTCGGCACCATACGCCGCGCAGAGCACCGCAACGGCCTGACCCGTTTCGAGGTCGAGAGCGGCTATCCGCTCGCCGGCGTCGCCATGGGAGCCTCGATCCTGCACTCCGGCGTCTGCCTCACGGTCGTGGACAAGGGCGAGGCGCCGCGCGGCGCCTGGTTCGCCGTCGAGGCCGTGCCCGAAACCCTCTCCAGGACGGTCCTGGGCAGCTGGAAGGAAGGCGCCCGCGTCAATCTCGAACAGAGCCTGAAACTCGGCGACGAACTCGGCGGCCACTTCGTCTTCGGCCATGTCGACGGCGTCGGCGAGATCGTCTCGGTCGCCCCCGAAGGCCAGAGCTTCCGCCTCACCATCCGTCCGCCCGCCGCCATCGCGCGCTACTTCGCCACCAAAGGCTCCGCTGCCATTGACGGCGTCTCGCTCACCATCGCCGCTGCGCTCCCGAACGGAGACTTCCAGGTTGCGATCATCCCGCATACCTGGGAGGTGACAACCCTCAGTGCACTGAAGGCTGGCGACAAGGTCAATCTCGAAATCGATATGCTTGCCCGCTACGTCGCGCGCATGATCGGCGCCGACGCGCCGGAAGGAAAGTAACGCGCCATGAGCAACGAATTCCACGCCGCCATCTCGTCCATCGAGGAAATCATCGAAGACGCCCGCAACGGCAAGATGTTCATCCTGGTCGATGCCGAGGACCGCGAGAACGAGGGCGACCTCGTGATACCTGCCACCTTCGCGACGCCCGAAGCAGTCAACTTCATGGCCAAGCATGGCCGTGGCCTGATCTGCCTGTCGATGACGCAGGAACGTGCCCACGCCCTGCAGCTCGACATGATGACCCGTAACAACCGCGAAAGCATGCAGACGGCATTCACTGTCTCCATTGAAGCAAAAGAGGGCGTCACCACCGGCATCTCCGCGCATGACCGCTCGCGCACCATCGCCGTCGCGATTGATCCGACCAAGGACCATGCCGACATCGTCACCCCCGGCCATGTCTTCCCGCTGATAGCCAAGGAAGGCGGCACCCTCGTGCGCGCTGGCCATACCGAAGCCGCCGTCGACATCTCGCGCATGGCGGGCCTCTATCCTGCCGGCGTTATCTGCGAGATCATGAACGATGACGGCACCATGGCCCGCCTGCCGGAGCTCGTCGCTTTCGCCCAGCTGCACAATCTCAAGATCGGCACCATTGCGGACCTGATCGCCTGGCGCCGCCAGAACGACCGTTTCCTCGAACGCCGCGTCGAAGCCCCGCTGAACTCCGCCTACGGAGAAGGCTTCCGCACCGTCTGTTTTCGCAACACGATGGACGGCTCGGAACACATCGCCATCGTCCACGGCGACATCCGCCCGGATTCCACCACGATCGTCCGTGTTCACCGCACTGACGTCCTCGCCGACATTCTCGGCGAGAAGGGCCCCCGCGAAAACCTCGTCGGCAAGGCAATGCAACTGATCTCGGACGCGCCCGAACCGGGGGTGATCGTCTTCGTCAACATGATGCACCCGAATGCCATGGCTGAGCGTCTCGGCCTGAAATCTGCCACCCCCCGCGATCCGACCGCCCCGATCCGCGAATACGGCATCGGTGCTCAGATCCTGCGCGAACTGGGCGTCCGGCGCATGATTTACCTTTCCGATACGCAGCCGACCCGCCTTGCGGGTCTTGACGGATACGGCCTGACCATAGAGGGCTGGCGCCGCCTGAACGAGGAGAATACCTGATGGCCCCCCGCGTGCTTGTTGCGATTTCGCGCTATTACAGACATATCAGCGACGAGCTGGAAGCTGGCGCGCTGGAAGTTCTGGAAGCGGCGGGTGCGAAGGTCACGGTCATGGAAGTGCCCGGCGCCTTCGAAATCCCGGGCCTGATCGCCATGGCCGCCGATTCCGGCCGGTTTGACGGCGCCCTGGCGCTCGGCTGCGTCATCCGGGGCGAAACCTCGCATTACGACTATGTCTGCGGCGAAAGCGCCCGCGGCCTGATGGACCTCATCGTCCAGCGCCGCCAGGCCATCGGCTACGGCATCCTCACGGTCGAGAACGAGGCCCAGGCGCTCGCCCGCGCCGACCGCAAGCGCAAGAACAAGGGCGCTGAGGCCGCCCATGCCTGCCTCGCGATGATCAATTTCCGCAAGGAACTGATTGGGTGAGCGCCCAGAAGCTCCCCTTCGACGTTACCCGCGCCCGCCGCGCCGGCGCGCGCCTTGCCGCCGTGCAGGCACTCTACGAAATGGATCAGACCGGCAAGTCGGCCCGCGCGACCGTCCGCGAGTTCATGGAAGACCGCCTCGGCCTCGGCCCGGACGGCACTCCCATAGAGGACGCCGATCCTGACCTCTTCAAGTCCATCGTCAATGCCGTGGTCGAAAATCAGGCCCGTATCGATAATGCCATCCTCGCCCGCCTCGCCGAAGGCTGGAAACTTACCCGCCTCGACACGACCATGCGCGCCCTGATGCGCGCCGCCGGCGGCGAGTTCATCGCCCACCAGGAACTCTCCGACGCCGTCATCCTCGACGAATACGTCTCGCTGGCACACGACTTTTTCGACGAGCCCGACGCCAGGTTCGCCAACGCCCTCCTGCAAAACGTCGGCCGCGACCTGCGCGCGGGCGGCGATACCGGGCGATAGCAGATCGCGTGCGCGCGACACAAAATCAGAACCATTGAGAAAAATCTACATTCCGTCTGCATTGACTGCATGCGGATGAATCGGTCTGACGGGTCCAGGCGCCGGCCGCGCCTGGACCCTCGCTTGCAAAACCGCCCCGTCCGGGAAGTAAACACGGCCCCGGTCAAGCCGTTACAAAATATCTGGCATTTCCTTGCGCTGCACCTCAGTGCACGGAGAGATACTCCCTGCATGATCTCTCAGGGAATTTTCCAAGCCAAAGCCCCGCACCTCTCATTTCATGGGGGGAGGGCGCCGCATAACCCTTCTCCCATGCCAACGGGCGAGGAGGGGCGCACCGCGAAGTGGAGGGAGGTGAGGGGCCTGGCCAGATAACACAGACCCCAGAACCATCCGGCCAGACGCGCGACCTATTGCGCCCCGACCCGCACAACCCGCCGCCCGGAATTCTCCCCCCGGAACAAGCCGCAGAATGCTTCTGGCATCGCGCCAATACCCTCGAAGCGCTCCTCCTGCGTCTTCAGTTTTCCGCCCGCGATCATTTGCGCCATCGTGCCAAGTGCTTCTGGAAACCCGCGCGCAAAGTCGAACACCACGAGGCCCTGCATGTTCACGCGGTGCGTAATGAAAGGCTTGGTATTGACGATGCCCGGGGTTTGCTCCGGGGTCAGATTATAATCAGCCACCTGTCCCGAGATGCAGATCCGCCCGTTGAGCGCCATCAGCGGCAGCACGCGGTTGACCATCGCGTTGCCGACATTGTCGAACAGCACGTCCACACCCTTCGGAAACTCGGCGGCAATCGCGCCGGTGAGGTCAGCGGCGGTCTTATAATTGATCGCAGCATCAAAGCCGGCTTCGTTGACCAGCCAGTCGCACTTCGCCTGGGAACCCGCCACGCCAACCACCTTCGAGGCGCCCCAGGCCCTGGCAAGTTGCCCCGCAGTCGCACCGACCGGACCTGCTGCGGAGGTCACCAGAACGGCGTCACCGTCCTTGAAGCGCGCCACATCCTTCGTACCAAACCAGGCCGTCAGTCCCGGTACGCCCAGAACCCCGATCCACGCCGAAAGCGGCACTCCGGGCACGTCCATCACCCTGCCGACAAAGCCTTTTCCTGATTGCAGCGAATGCGTTTTCCACCCGCCCGCACAGAACACCTTTGTGCCCACCGGCCAGTCCGGATTATTCGAGGCGTCGATTATGCCGACGCTGAACCCGTCGATCGGTTTGCCGAGGGGCAGGGCGGCGGCGTAGCTATCGCCGCCGGACAGACGCGAGCGCGTGCCAGGGTCCACCGAGCACCAGGTATGCTGTACACGGAACTGTCCATCCTTCGGCTCCGGCAGCGGCAGGGTCTCAAGCTTGAAGTCCGAAGGCTTCGGTTCGCCGACGCAATACTGCATCAGCACAATCTGTTGCATCTCACCCATGAGCCAGTTTCTCCGTTATGGTCTTGCAGGCGAGCTTCAACGCCTCGGGATAGAGTTTGTGTTCGCTCGGCAGTGTCCGTGCGGCGAGCGTGTCCGCCGTATCGCCCGGCAGGATCGGTACGCTTGCTTGCGCGATGATCTCGCCTTCATCAACGCCGGCGCTCACCCAGTGCACCGTGCACCCCGCCTCGGTGTCGCCCGCCTCAATCGCGCGCTGGTGCGTGTCGAGGCCCTTGTACTTCGGCAGCAGGGACGGGTGGATGTTGATCATCCGCCCTTCCCAGCGCTTGACGAACCACGGCGTCAGCACACGCATGAAACCAGCCAGCGCAATGATCTCGACCCCGGCGCCGCGCAGCGCGGCATCCATCTGGAACTCGAACGCTTCGCGGTCCTTACCGAAGGTCCGGTGGTCAATTGCAACAGTCGCAACACCCATGGCCCCGGCGATTTTCAGTCCGTGTGCGTCCGGTTTGTTCGACAGTACGAGAACGGGTTCCGCCGGAAAATCCAGGTCCGCAGCGGCGGCTTTAAGCAGCGCTTCCATGTTCGAGCCGCGCCCGGAAATCAGAACCGCAAGCTTCAGCCGCGTCATGCGGAGGCCAGCTCGCCCACCACGCGCGGGTCTTCACCCGCCGCTTTCAGGTCGGCCATCACCCTGGCGGCATCCGCCGGGCTGACGGCCAGCACCATGCCGATCCCCATGTTGAACGTGCGGTGCATCTCGTCAGTCTCGACACCGCCAGCCTCCTGCAGCCACTGGAACACCGGGGGCGGGGTCCAGCTGGCCCGGTCGATCTTCGGCACCAGGCTGTCGGGGCACATGCGCGGCGTGTTCTCTGTAAGGCCGCCGCCAGTGATATGGGCGAGGCCCTTCACGCGGCCGGAACGGATAAGCGGCAGCACGAGCTTCGAATAAAGGCGCGTCGGCGTCAGCAGGGCTTCGCCGAGCGTCTGCGCTTTCGAGAAGGGTGAGGGGCCGCCATAGAACAGGCCCTCGCGCGCCACGATCCGTCGGACCAGTGAATAGCCATTCGAGTGCGGACCGGAAGAGGCGATGCCGATCAGCACGTCGCCCTTTGCCATGTCGCTCATGCGCGGCAGCACCTTGTCGCGGTCCACGGCCCCGACGACGAAGCCTGCCAGATCGTAATGTCCCGGCGGGTACATGCCCGGCATCTCAGCTGTCTCGCCGCCCACCAGCGCGCAGCCGGACAGGCGGCAACCCTCGGCGATACCGGCGATCACCGCTTCGGCGATCCCGCCTTCAAGTTTGCCGGTCGCGAAATAATCCAGGAAAAACAGCGGCTCGGCGCCTTGCGCCAGCACGTCATTGGCGCACATGGCCACAAGGTCTATGCCGACGGTATTGTGGATGCCGGTCTCGAAGGCGAGCATCAGCTTGGTGCCGACCCCGTCGGTGCCAGACACCAGAACCGGATCGGTATACCCGGCCGCCTTCAGGTCGAACAGCGCGCCAAACCCGCCGAGGCCGCCCATCACGCCGGCGCGCGCGGTCGCCCTGGCCATCGGCGAAATAGCATCGACCAGCCGCTCGCCTGCCTCAATATCGACACCCGCATCTCGGTATGACAGGGGCGGTTTGGATGTCGCGTTCATCTGGATTGGCCCTGCAGCTTGCCCGAACCGGCGCGTTAGCATGGGGCTGGCACAAGTTCCAGTGAAGGTTCCGAAGTGATGCTCGCGGTTTCCGGTTCAGAATGCGCCTGATAGAAGATCGCTAGCTAAGGAGTTCGCCTTTCATGATTCGACTGGTTCTGGCCGCCATGCTGCTGTCCCTCGTGGGCACCGGATACGTTTATGCCGACACAAAGGACGTCTACACGATCCGCAATATTTCCGTGGACGAGTCGGCCGGCAGCGTCATCGAAGCCCGTGAAAAGGCGATGGGTGCGGCCCGTCTGGCCGCCGCCCGCCAGCTCATCAACAAGATCACCCTTGCCTCGGACCGCGCCGCGGCCGGCGGCATCCCGATCGACGGCGCCCTCGCGGCCCGCTTCACGGCGGCCGTCGATGTCGAGGAAGAAACCGCCGGCGCCGGGCGCTACAGGGGCAAACTCGCAGTGGTTCTGAACCCCCAGACGGTTCGCGGCCACCTTGATTCGCTGAAAGTGCCGTATCTCGACGCCCAGGCCCCGCTGGCGCTGATCGTGCCGGTTGCCTCGGCCGGCCTGCAGTCCGCCTGGGCCACGGCCTTCGGCGAGCGCAACCGCGGCGCCCTCGTGCCCACCGTCACCGCAACCTATGGCAGCTATACCGCCTTCAGTACCTGGTCCGACATTTCGCCGGAAGCGACCCCGCAGAACGCCCGCCGCGGCATCCTGGCCGAGCTGCAGGGCAGAGATGGCGCCTGGCGCGTCGTCCTCTCTACAGTAACCCCCAGTGGCACCGAATCGGTCGGCGCCACCCCGCCCGCCACCACGCTGGAAGCCGCAGCAGACGCCGTCGCGACGCTGATGGACGAGTCCTGGAAGCAGGCTTCGATCGTTCGCGATGGCTCGCGCACGGACGTGTCGGCCACGGTCCTGTTCACCTCGCTGGTGGAATGGAACACGCTGCGCGGCGCGCTCGCCCGCTCGCCGCTCGTCTCTGACTTCCGCACCAGGGCAGTCGCCCGTGAAGGCGCGGTCGTCACCTTCTCCTATGCCGGCGACGAAAAACGGCTTCGCAACGACCTGGTCCAGCGCGGCGTGACGCTGGCGCGCGAGCAGGACGAACTGACGCTGCGCTCGGCGGTATCGACGTCCGTTCTGCAGTGAGCTCTGGTGACGCCGAACCGGACCGTTCGCCGCAGCAGCCGATGTTCGGGTTCCCGGCGCCGATGGCGCGCTGGGACGGCCTGCTGGCCGGGCCCCACAATGCGGGCGCCCTGCGCATCGCCGGAAATCCGGAAGACTGGGCGACGCCCGTGCTCTGCATCACCGGCCCGGCAAAGTCCGGTCTGACCTTTCTCGCGACCGCCTGGGCGGTCCGGTTCAACGGCGAATGCCTGACTGCCGCGCAGCTCGCCAGGGCGGGCCGGCGCGGACTGGACGCACTGGCAGGCCGGCACGTCGCGGTCGATGATGCCGACCTCGCTGCCGGCAAGCAGGACGAGGCGCTGCTGTCCCTGATCAATCTGGTCGCAGCCGGCGGCGGCCGCCTGCTGCTGACGGCGCACCGGGCGCCCTCGCAATGGCGCACCGCTTCGCCTGATCTCAAGTCGCGCCTGAACGCCCTGCCGGTCGGCGAGATCGGCCCTCCCGACGACACGGTCGTGCGCGCCCGGCTGGCGATCGCGGCAGAGCGCCGGTTCCTGCGACTTTCGCCCGAGACGCTCAACTATCTGGTGCCCCGGCTTGAACTTGCCTATGACGCCGTTGAGAACTTCATGGACAGGCTCAGCGACGCTGTATCCGACCACGACCGGGCCCCCAGCTTGCCGCTGGCGCGCCGGGTGCTGGAGCAGATGAGCGACGCGGCGGGCGATGATGTGGCAGGAGGGTGAAACGGCATGCCGGATGGCCAGCAGCGATTGAACAAGCAGCTGATGAACTCGCCGCAGCGATTCCTGAACCGCGAGCTCTCCTGGCTGGAGTTCAACCGGCGTGTGCTGGAAGAGGCCGAAAACCCCGCCCATCCGCTGCTCGAACGCCTGCGGTTCCTCTCGATCTCCGCCAGCAACCTCGATGAGTTCGACATGGTGCGCTATGCAGGCCTGCGCGAGCAGGTGCGGGCGGGCGTCAACAAGCTCAGCCAGGACGGGCTGACGCCGGCCCAGCAGGTCGCCGAAGTCGAAGCCGCTGCGCTGCGCCTTATCGAGGCGCAGCAGCAGGGCTGGCGCAACATCAAGGCCGCCATGGAGACTGAAGGTCTCTTCGTGCTCGAGGCTGAGGATCTGACAAAGCGTGAGCGCGCCGAGATCGAGACCTATTTCCACGCCAACATCTTCCCGATCCTGACGCCGCTCGCGATTGATCCGGCCCACCCGTTTCCTTTCATTCCCAATCTCGGCTTCACGATCGCCTTTGACCTTCAGTCGCTCAGCGGCGGCGAGGAGCAGGTGGGCATTGTGCCGATGCCGACTTTTGTGCGCCGCTTCATCCGCCTGCCTAAAGGCAACAAGCCAGGCATCCGTTTCATCGCGCTCGAAGACGTGATCGGCATCTTCCTGCCTACGCTGTTTCCGGGCTTCAAGGAAACCGGACGCTGCCTGTTCCGGATCGTACGCGACAGCGATATCGAGATCGAGGAAGAGTCGGAAGACCTGATCCGCGAATTCGAGGTGCTGCTCAAGCAGCGCCGCCGCGGACGGATCGTCCGTCTGCGGATGCAAGCCAGCGCGCCGGAGCACCTGCGTCATTTCATCATGCGCGAAATCGGAGCAGAGCCGTCCGATATCGTGATCTATGACGGCATACTTGGCATGGCACGTCTCGCCGAGATGATCGTCGATGACAGGCCGGACCTCCTGTTCACGCCCTACGAGCCGCGCTATCCGGAGCGCATCCGGGAGATGGGCGGCGACATCCTGGCTGCCATCCGCGCGAAGGATATTCTCGTACATCACCCGTTCGAGAGCTTCGATGTGGTGGTGGAATTTGTCCGCCAGGCGGCTGCCGATCCTCAGGTCGTCGCGATCAAGCAGACGCTGTACCGCACCACGGTCAACTCGCCGATTGTCGGTGCCCTGATCGAGGCTGCGGAATCCGGCAAGACGGTCACCGCGCTGGTCGAGATCAAGGCGCGGTTCGACGAGGAAGCCAACCTGCGCCTGGCGCGCGACCTTGAACGCGCCGGCGTGCAGGTCGTGTACGGATTTATAGAATACAAGACCCACGCGAAAGTTTCGCTGGTCGTTCGCCGCGAAGGCAGCGAACTTCGCACCTATACGCATTTCGGCACCGGCAACTATCACCCGATCAATGCGCGCATCTATACCGATCTGTCTCTGTTCACGGCGGATCCGGCGCTGGGGCGCGACGCCAACCGGCTGTTCAATTTCGTGACGGCGAACCGCGAGCCGCCGGATGTCGCGCCGGATTTCGAGACGCTCAGCATGGCGCCGGTCAATCTCAAGCGGCACCTGCTCGAGATGATCGAACAGGAAGTGCAGGCCGCGAAGAAGGGCAAGCCGTGCGGCATCTGGGCGAAGATGAACTCGCTGGTCGACGGCGAGGTGATCGATGCGCTGTACAGGGCGAGCCAGACGGGCGTCCCGATTGTGCTCGTAGTACGCGGCATCTGCTGCCTGCGTCCGGGCGTTCCGGGCCTGTCGGAAAACATCACGGTCAAGAGCATTGTGGGCCGGTTTCTGGAACATGCCCGCATGCTCTGCTTTGCAAACGGCGAAGCGTTGCCGTCGGCCAGTTCCAAAGTGTACATGTCGTCGGCCGACTGGATGCCGCGCAACCTGTCGCGCCGCGTCGAGGTGCTGGTGCCGATCCAGAACCCTACGGTGCACCGGCAGGTTCTGAACCAGATCATGGTGGCCAACCTCAACGACGAGCAGCAGACCTGGCTGATGCACTCGGACGGCACCTATGAGCGCCTGCGCAGCAAGACGCCGGACACGGCTTTCTCCGCTCACGGATACTTCATGTCCAATCCAAGCCTCTCGGGACGGGGCAGCGCGCTGGAAGTCAGCCTGCCGCCGCGCCTGACGCTGCCTGAAGGACCGAAATGAGCATTCCCCAACCCCGGCAGGCCGGTATCATTGATATCGGGTCGAACTCCGTCCGCCTCGTGATCTGTGATGTCCTGGGCGCGTCGATCCTGCAAAGCTTCAACGAAAAGGTCATGGCAGGCCTCGGAGAAGGGCTGACGAGGACCGGGCACTTGTCCCCTCAAGGCATCGTCGCTGCGCTCGCCGCGCTGGGGCGTTTCCGGGCGATCCTCAAGGCGCTGAACGTCGAAACCTGGCAGGCTGTCGCCACGGCAGCGGTGCGAGCCGCGGATGATGGCAGCGACTTTCTCAAACAGGCTGGCAAGATCCTCGGCCGCCCCGTGCGCCTCTTGTCCGGCGAGGCCGAGGCGCAGCTCTCGGCGCGCGGCGTGGAAATCAACCTGTACAGTCCCGTCGGTCTGACCGGAGACCTCGGCGGCTCCAGCCTGGAGTTCCAGGCCATCGGCGGCGCGCCGGCAAAGGGCGAAAGCCTGATGATCGGACCGCTCGCGCTCGGCGATATCGTGAGCGATCCGAAGGAGCTGCGCAAACGGATCAAGGATGAGCTGAAGACCAGCTCCGCGCTGTCTGCAGCCAAGGGGCGATTCTATGCGGTCGGCGGCGCCTGGCGGGCCTTCGCGCGCCTCGTCATGGAGCTTGACCGTTATCCGCTGCACGTCCTGCAAGGCTATCAGATCAACGAAGGGCAGGTGGCCCGCGCCACCAAGCTGACGGTGGACGCGCTGACCAACGCTGCCGCGCGGACGCAGATCGAGGCGCTGGACCGCAAGCGCGCGAGGCTGCTGCACGTCGCGGCCATCACGCTTGAGGAAATCCTGATCGTCGGTAAACTTGACGGCGTGACAATATCCGCTGCCGGTGTGCGCGAAGGTGTTCTGCAGGAACTGATGGGCATGAAGCCGCAAGATCCGCTCACGGACGGTGTCATCGCGTTTGCCCGCCTCGACATCAACCAGATTGCCTTTGGCCGCGCGCTGCATGATTTTATTTCGCCCGCGCTGGTGCCGCAGCCGGACCTTTTCGGCTCGCTCGCCGCCGACGTGCGCATCGAGAAGGCAGCCTGCATGATGGCTGACAGTGCCGGCCGCTTCCACCCGGACCACCGTGCTGAACTTGCCTATGATCAGGCGCTACGCGCGCCGTACTCCGGGATCAGTCACCCCGAACGGGCAATGATCGCCTATGCGATCGGCTGCCGTTACGAGAAGGATTTCAGGCGCCCCAGCGAGCACATTTCACTTGCCACCGAAGCGCAGGCGGACCGCGCGCGCCAGATCGGCCTGTTGATGCGTCTCGGCGCCGTCTTCTCCGGCCGATCCGGACCGATCCTCAAGCGTGCGGCCCTGCGGCGCGTGGGCGACGTGCTCGAACTCGAAGTCGACCCGCGTGACAAGCTACTGATTTCGGAAACGGTTGAACGCCGCCTGTCGCAGGCGGCCGGGCAATTGAAGCTCAAATCACGCACCATCGTGCGCTGAGCATCAGACGTCGAAAAGGCGGACCTGTCCGCCTGCGAACGAAACGGCGAGCTTGCCCGAAAGAAGCGCGATCGCCTTCTTCCCGAACATCTCGTAGCGCCACCCGGTCATCGCCGCGATATCCTCGCTCGTCTCGCCGCGTGCGATCCGGTCAATGTCGGCGGAGTTGGCGATCAGGCGCGGGACGACATCATTCTCGTCCGAGACGTGCTTAAGCAACACCTTGAGCAGCTCGGGCGCGCCGGCTGGAATCTGCGCATTCTGCGGCTGGCGGACGATTTCCGGCGCATAAGTATCCGGTGCATCGATGGCGGCGCGCACGGCGTCCAGCAAGCCCTGGCCATGTTTCGAACGGATGAACCCGCTCGGCACTGCGCGCAGCTGTGCGAAGTCTTCTTCCGTACGCGGTTTCTGCGCGGCAATCTCCTGGATCGCGTCATCCTTCAGGATGCGCCGGCGTGGCTTGTCCAGTTCCTGCGCCACGCGCTCTCGCCAGGCGGCGACCGAGACGACGATGGCGGCATAGTCCTTCTTCGGCATGCGCAGTTTCAGGCGCTGCCACGCATTCATCGGCTCGGTGTCATAAGTGGCCGGGTCTTCGAGATCCGCCATCTCCTCGCGCACCCAGGTCAGCCGGTCGGTGCGGGCAAGCTCGTCGCGCATGATCTCGTAGGCGTCGCGCAGGTGGGTGACGTCGCCCAGTGCATAGATCAGCTGTTTCTGGCTGAGCGGTCGGCGCATCCAGTCGGTGAACTGGCTGGACTTGTCGATCTGCTTGCGAAGCACGCGCTGGACGAGGTTGTCGTACGAGATCGAATCACCGAACCCGAGCGCCATAGCGGCGACCTGAGTGTCGAACACCGGGCCGGGCGGATGGCCGATCAGCCGGTTGAAAATCTCGATGTCCTGCCGGGCGGCGTGGAACACCTTGGTCTGACGGTCGGAGGCGATCAGGTCGAGGAACGGTTTGATGTCCAGATCCTCGGCCCGGGGGTCGATCAGGCCCTCCACGCCCGGTCCGGAGGCCTGAATCAGGCACAGTTCGGGCCAGTAGGTCGTTTCCCGGTGGAATTCTGTGTCAACACAAACGAACTCAGCCTCTGAAAGTCGCCCGCAAAGGTCTTCCAGGGCGGACTGCTCAGTGATCGGCGTCAGGGTGTTGTCAGTCATTGCGCGAGCGCTTATCGCACCTGCTTGACAAAGGCGAGGGGGTCTGTGCCCTACGCCGCTTCTTTATGTTTGGCCGAGTTACCGGAGTATTCGCCCGATGCATGCCTATCGCACCCATACCTGCGGGGAATTGCGCAAATCCCATGTCGGCGAGACCGTCAAGGTTTCGGGCTGGCTGCACCGACGGCGCGACCATGGCGGGGTCATGTTCATCGACCTGCGGGACCATTACGGCCTGACCCAGATCGTCTTCAATCCGGGATCGCCGGGCTTCGCTACGGTTGAACGCCTGCGCGCCGAGAGCGTCATCACGGTCGATGGCAATGTCGTCGCCCGGGACGCGGAGTTGGTGAACGCCAACCTCGCGACCGGTGAGATCGAGATCGTGGGCGGGGCGGTCTGCGTCCAGTCCGAGGCAGCCGAGTTGCCGATGCCGGTGTTTGGCGACCATTCCTATCCGGAAGAGATCCGCCTCAAGCACCGCTACCTCGACCTGCGCCGCGAGGCCCTGCATAAGAATATGGTGCTGCGCTCCAACGTGATCGCCAGCCTGCGCCGCCGCATGGTGGCCGAGGGATTCACCGAATACCAGACGCCGATCCTGACGGCTTCCAGTCCGGAAGGCGCGCGCGACTTCCTGGTGCCGAGCCGGATGCACCCCGGCGAGTTCTATGCCCTCCCGCAGGCGCCGCAGCAGTTCAAGCAGCTGCTGATGGTCTCCGGCTTCGACCGCTATTTCCAGATCGCGCCCTGTTTTCGCGACGAGGACGCCCGCGCCGACCGTTCGCCTGGCGAGTTCTACCAGCTCGATATCGAGATGAGCTTCGTCACGCAGGAAGACGTGTTCGGCGCCATAGAGCCCGTCATGCGCGGCGTGTTCGAGGAGTTCGCGGACTGGGACGGCAAGGGCCGCACCGTCGCACCGGGCCCGTTCCCGCATATTCCGTATGCGGAAGCCATGCTGAAATACGGCGTCGACAAGCCGGACCTGCGCAACCCGATCGTCTGCTGTGATGTCTCTGACATCGCCACCCGCGAGGACGTGACGCTCAGCGTGTTCAAGAAGATCGTCGATGGCGGCGGAATCGTCCGCGCCATCCCGGCGCCGAATTCCGGCGAACAGCCGCGCTCCTTCTTCGACAAGATGGACGCCTGGGCGAAGAAGGAAATGCAGGCCCCTGGCCTCGGCTACATCCGTTTCGTCGAGGAAGACGGCAAGCTGTCGGGCACCGGCCCGATCGCGAAGTTCTTCGCGCCGGACGCCCTCGCCGCCCTCGCTGCCAGGGCAGGCGTGAAGGCCGGCGATGCACTCTTCTTCTCCGCCGGCGACAAGACCGCCGCCGTCAAGCTGCAAGGCCAGGCGCGTATCCGCATCGGCGAGGAGCTGGGCCTCATCGAGCCGGGCATCTTCCGCTTCTGCTGGATCGTCGACTTCCCGATGTACGAGTGGGACGAAGACAACAAATGCGTGGACTTCAGCCACAACCCGTTCTCGATGCCGCAAGGCGGCATGGAAGCCCTGCTCGCGGCCGACACGGTCGAGAAACAGCTGGCGCTGAAGGCCTACCAGTATGACATCGTCTGCAACGGCGTTGAGCTGTCGTCGGGCGCGATCCGGAACCACCGTCCCGAGATCATGCTGAAGGCCTTTGAACTCGCGGGCAAAGGCCCGAACGTGGTCGAGGAGAAGTTCGGCGGCATGCTCAACGCCTTCCGCTTTGGCGCTCCCCCGCACGGCGGCATCGCGCCGGGTGTGGACCGTATCGTCATGCTGCTGGCGGAAGCAGACTCCCTGCGCGACGTCATCCTCTTCCCGATGAACCAGCAGGCCCGCGACCTGCTGATGGGCGCCCCAAGCCCCGTGGAAGACAAGCAGCTGAAAGAACTCAGCATCCGCCTGGCGCCCGCCGCGAAGACCTGACGCTCAGCGCCGTTCGTCAGAGCTGCAATAGGCAGGCCTCCCGCATTCGCGCGGGAGGACAAAGCCGCATGCACAAATGCCTGCGCACCCCCGAAAGGGCACGCTGCGCCGGCAAGTCATGAAATGCGCAAAGACCGCCTAGTCGAGATCCGTGACGAGGCGCGCGCTCAGCTGGGCGCTGGTGCACATCGGCAGGCGCATGTCCGGGGGCAGGCGGGTCGAGACCGAGCCGCAGGCGCCTTCGAAATCGGCTTCCCCGAAGCCTTTGACGGTCGTGAGGTTCGCGCCCGGGAAGCGCGCGTCCTTGAACGAGGCGCCGGTGATGTCGGCGCCGCTGAAGCGGGCGTTCTTGAAGTTGGCGCCGTTGAAGATCGTGCCGCGAAGGTTGGCCCGGTCGAGCATCGCGCCTTCGAAATTGGCAGTCGACAGGTCGGCGTCTTCGAGGCGGGCGATGATCAGCTCAGCGCCTTCGAAGTTCGCGCCGATCATCACGGCTTCCTGAAGGCTCGCCCCGTGCAGCAGCGCGCGGCGCAGGTCAGCGCCCGAGGCCTGGACTTCCTGCAGCCGGGTGCCGGCAAAGATGGCATCCGCCAGCTTGGTGTTGGTCAGGACTGCGCCGCGCATATCGGCGCCGGTAAGGTCAGCGTGTTCGAAGTTCACGGCCGTGGCTTGCACGCCGCGCATGACAGAATAGTCGAGTTTGGCTTCGGAATAATTCGCCCCGGCAAGGGTCCAGCCAGTCAGGTTGCGTCCAGACAGTTCGCAGGTGGCGCAGGTGCCGACATAGCTCGGCGACCAGGCGACGGGTTGTCCCTGGGCTAAAGCAAAGGGGGCGGCCATCGCCGCAACAGCACCTGCAAGAGAAACGAGACGCAAGTTCAAGTTGTCCATGAAATCCGGGATAGCCGTTTCCGCTTAGTCTCTAAACTGAACAAACTGTAAGAACTGTAAATGCGGCACGACTGTTGCCAGAAAGCAATAGGTATTGCTGTCAGGTCATGTCTTTTCCCGTGAAAGGCGCTGCGGCGCAGCAAGCCGGTCGCGCGTGGAGGTTACTGGCTGGCGCGGCTTTCTTCCCCGCACGTGTCACAGGCCAGGTGATTTTCGGGGCCGGCTTCAAAAAGGGTGAAGCTGCCGCACGCCGGGCAGGCCTGGGACAGGTAGGTCGGGGAAAGCGCCTCGGTCGCCGCTTCAGGCTCCTCAGCGGCTTTCTCGGCGCGGCGCCTGTCGAGGATGACGATGTTGTCCGGCAGCTGGCCGCGGGAGAAGCCGCGAGAGATGATCTGGGCCGCTTCGGACGTGAACGGCGCGGGTTCGGCCCGCGTCGCGTCCCCTGCGCCCCGGCCAAGGCCGTCATGGGTTACGTCGGCTTCGGCGAGGTCGTCCCGGCCGAGATAGGAGACCGCAAGTTCGCGGAAGATGTAGTCGAGGATTGAGGTGGCGTTGGTGATCCGGTCATTGCCGGTCACGGCGCCGGCAGGTTCAAACCGGGTGAAGACGAACGCATCGGCATACTCTTCCAGCGGCACGCCATATTGCAGGCCGAGCGACACGGAGATGGCGAAGTTGTTCATCAGGCTGCGGAAGGCGGCGCCTTCCTTGTGCATGTCGATGAAGATCTCACCGAGGCTGCCATCATCGAATTCGCCGGTGTGCAGGTAGACTTTGTGTCCGCCGACAGTGGCTTTCTGGATGTAGCCCTTGCGGCGGTCTGGCAGGCGTGTGCGGCGCACGCGGGCGGGCGGCTCTTCCGACAGGGCGGGCAGGTCCGGCAGGGCTTCGGCGTCTGCGGCAATCTCCTCGGCGAGCGAGATGATCTGCTCCATCCTGAGGCGCAGGTCGTCTGATGGCGGCGCGCGGTGGCCGGTCATCAAGGCCGAAAGCCCGGCGGCCATTGCGGCCTCGGCCAATTCGAGACCTTCGGCGGACGGCGCGCGCAACATGCCCATCCCGCCCAGCGCTCTCGAGGCGGCGGCGGTGAAGCGGATTTCGGCGTCGGCGGTGACTTGAAGGGAGAACCCGGCTGCGGCGAGGCCCTTGCCGGCGATCTCCTCGATGGCGCCATCGATGGCGAGTTCCGCGGCGGCGATGTCCTTCTTGGAGAAGCCGACAGCAGACAGCAGCGCCTTGCCATCCGAATCAAACCGCTCGGGCGAGAGTTTCAGGTCGTGGATGATGATTTCGTCGCCCAGCACCCAGCGGGAGAAAGCCGCATTGAGGGGCAGGCCGTCGCCAATGGCGCGGGTGACGCGCTCGATCGCTTCGTCAGTAAAGCCCCGGTCGCGCAAGCGGTTGCGGCCGAGGGCGGAGTCGAGATCATGCGCACCGGCCTGGGCGAGGCGTTCCAGAAGCTGCGGCAGGTGTTCGGGTGCACGCCGGGCAAGGCCAAGCCGGGCCGCGCGGCTGAGGCTGGGCGCATCCTCGCCATAGGCGAGAACGGTGCGAACGGGCGAAGCGCCCTCGCTCTCGCACTCAGGCAGCGTGCCGGCG
Source organism: Hyphomonas sp. (assembly GCA_016124495.1). Classification (GTDB taxonomy): domain Bacteria; phylum Pseudomonadota; class Alphaproteobacteria; order Caulobacterales; family Hyphomonadaceae; genus Hyphomonas. Next base: position 221,427 of record WGNP01000014.1, read on the forward strand.
ATATCGCGCAGCGGCAGCAGGGCCAGCTGGCAGCTGCGGCGGCCGGAGGCCTTCAGGCCATCGAGGCCGAGGAGGCGCCCTTGCGCCGCCGGGAAGGCCGCGCCGGTGGCTGCCGATTTGACCAGGGCAGCCAGCGCTGCGCCAACCGCCACGCCGGCTTCGGAGGCGTAATCGAGCCCCAGCGACAGGACGGCGGCGCCAAGGCCTGCGACGACCAGCATGCCTTCGCCCAGGCTGCGGGATGCGGCATCGACCGAGGACACGAGGTAATCGGCTTCTAGCCCGCCCGGGCCGATGGCCTGCGCCACATCGAGGACGCGGCACCGGGTACCTGCTTCTGGCAGGGCGCCGCGCATCAGGTGGATCTCGGCGCCTTCTTCCAGGGCGGAGAGGAGGCCTTCCTTCAAACCGGCATCGATATGGCCGGCTTCAAACACGCCGGGGCGAGGGGACGGCGTGCTGACAGCGGCGGCCCGGAGCGACGCGGCGGTCTTCAGAATGCCGCCTGGCTGGCGGAGGGCTTCTTCAAGAACGTCCTGGGGCAGGCCTGCGGCAAGCGCTTCGGCGAGTTCGGCGTTGCGGGGCACGTCGCCGAGACGTTCCAGCATTTCGGCGGTCGCCAGCTGTGAGACGCCGAGCAGGTTGGCGGCGGACCAGGCGGAGCGGACGTCGCGCAAGGCGGCCGCATTCAGCGGCTGGGGCGGCCTTCCGGCGGAGCGCAGGAGGTCCCTCAGGCGCGTTTCAGCGGAGAGGAGTCCGTCCGCTTCGGCCGCTTCAAGAATATCGCTCAGGGATTTTGTGGCCATGAATGGGGTTCCGCACCGAATCAGTTCACCAGACGGTGCCTTGGGCAAAGGGCCGCCGCAAGCCCGGCGCACGCCTGGTCAGGCGGTAAGTTGCCTGCAGGCGGTGGATGGATTAACTGCCGCCGCGTGGCCATATTGCGGCCATCAAGTGAGGTCAGGAACACCCCCATGCTGGAGAAGATTTTCACCTGGTGGAACGGCAACACGATCGGTGCTGCGTTCGATATCGGGCGGCGGTCGAACGAGATCGGCACGGATGAGTATGGCAACCGGTATTACGAAGAGCGCAAGCCTTCGACCGAGGGCCGCCGCCGGCGTTATGTCATGTATAACGGCCTTGCCGAGCCTTCAAAGGTTTCGGCCGACTGGCATGGCTGGCTGCACCACACATTGGAAACGCCGCCGACCAAGATGCCCCTCGACCGGCGCGAATGGGAAATTGACCATACGCCGAACATGACAGGCACGCCTTATGCCACCAAGCCGAAGGGCAGCATGGCGGCAGGCGACCATCGCCAGAAATCTGATGCCGACTACGAGGCGTGGAAACCGGATGCGTGAATCGGCGTTTGAAACCCTGATCGGCGCCGCCGTTTTGGCCGTCGCGGCGGTATTCCTGTGGTTCGCACTGGCCCGGGGCGGGGAAGCCTCGGCCAGTGGCAATCAATATGACGTGACGGCGCGCTTCAACAGCGTCTCTGGCCTCGCGCGCGGCTCGGATGTTCGCATCGCCGGCGTGAAGGCGGGTATCGTGAAAGCCATCGACGGTGATCCCGAGCGGTTCGAAGCCGTGGTGACACTCGCACTCGATACCAAATGGGTGCTGCCGGATGATACCGATGCGCGCGTCTCCACTGACGGTCTGCTCGGCGGCGCCTACATCGCGCTTGAGCCCGGCGCAGGGATGGACAACATCGCACAGGATGGCACTGGCGAAATCCAGTACACGCGCGGCAGTGTCGACCTGCTGACGCTGTTTGCCTCGTTTGCGGCTGGCAGCGGATCGTCGGAAGAAAACGCGCTGGCGGATGATCCGCTGGCTGAAGACCTGGAAGCCCCAATGGGAGTCGAATGATGACGTCGCTGTTGCGTGTGGCCGCTTTTGCGGCGGTTGGCCTTTCGCTCGTCGGCCTCGCGTCTGCGGCGACCTATGCGAAACAGGACCGCGCGACCTTGCGCGCGCTTGACAAGATCACCGGCCGCTCGACGGACATCGTGGTGAGGGTCGGCCAGCCAGTGGTCTATGGTTCACTCAGTATCGAGCTGAAAACCTGTTTCCAGACGCCGCCGGAAGAAGTGCCAGAAAGCGCGGCATTCCTGCGCATTTCTTCTACCCGCCCGGTGGCTGATGAGCAGCTGGAAAAAGCGGCCGTCGATGAGGCGGCGTCCGAGACGCCGGTTGTGTTCTCGGGCTGGATGTATGCCTCCTCGCCAGGGCTCAGCGCGCTGGAACATCCAGTCTATGATATCTGGGTTATCCGCTGCACGGCGCCCGCGCCTGTGAAGCTGCCGCCGCGTGTGATCGTGCCGCTCGGCGATGAGCCGTTCACGGATGATACTCCGGCTGGTGTGTCGGAGACCGACGTTGCGCCGGTCATCGAAGAAGCGCCGACCGAGCCCGAACCGATCGACTGATCACGTGGCGGGTGAAAACTTGCCGTCACTTTCAACGCGCGTTTCAGCCTTGCCCGGAAGTCTTCCCGCGTCACTTCGATAAGCCCGAACTGGCTGAGATGCGGGTTGTGAAACTGCGCGTCCAGCAGCACGAATCCGCGATCTATCAATCGCGCCACAAGGTGCACCAGCGCAATCTTTGAGGCGTCGGTGGCGCGGCTGAACATGCTCTCTCCGAAGAACGCCCCGCCCAGCGCCACGCCGTAGAGGCCGCCGACAAGCTTGTCGGCGTCCCAGCATTCGACCGAATGAGCGTGCCCTTCGCGGTGGAGCGCGCTGTAGAGATTGACGATACTGGAGTTGATCCAGGTGCTCGGCCGTTCGGGCTGGGCCTCGGCGCAGGCTTCGATGACCCGGGTGAAAGCGGTGTCGAATGTGACGCGGAACGGGTCCTGGCAGATGCGCCGCTTCAGGCGTCTCGGAATGTGGAAGGCATCGAGCGGAAGCAGGCCGCGCCGTTCCGGATCGACGAGGAAAAGGCTCGGGTCATCGCGCGAGTCTGCCATCGGGAACACGCCCCGGCGATAGCAGATCATCAGGTCTTCGGGGGAGAAACGCGCAGCCATAAGCGAGATATGGTTTGCGCCGCGTGCGAAGTAAACGTTTCAGCTCTCGCTGGCAGCTTCCGCTTCGGCCGCTTTCGCATCCGCCAGGAATTTCTCAAGCCAGTGAATGTTATAATGACCAGCGACGACATCGTCATTGTCGACGAGGCGGCGGTGGAGGTCGAGCGTGGTGAAGACACCCCCGACGACCATTTCCTGCAGCGAGCGCTTCAGGCGCATAAGGCATTCGCGCCGCGTGCGGCCGTGGACGATCAGCTTGCCGATCAGTGAGTCATAGTATGGCGGGATGCGGTAGCCGGCATAGGCGGCGCTGTCGAGGCGCACGTCCGGACCGCCGGGGGCGTGGAACTCTGTGATCAGGCCGGGCGAGGGCACGAAAGTTTCCGGGTGCTCGGCATTGATGCGGCACTCGATGGCGTGGCCGACGAGCATCACATCTTCCTGCCGGAAGGAGAGCGCCTTGCCTTCGGCGATACGGATCTGTTCACGGACGATGTCGATGCCGGTGATCATCTCGGTGACCGGATGCTCGACCTGCAGACGGGTGTTCATTTCGATGAAGTAGAACTTGCCGTCCTCGTAGAGGAACTCGATCGTGCCGGCGCCGCGATAACCAATCTTCTGCATGGCGCGGGCGCAGATCAGGCCGATCTCTTCGCGCTGGATCTGGTTGAGGGCGGGCGAGGGCGCTTCCTCGAAGACTTTCTGGTTTCGGCGCTGGAGCGAGCAATCGCGCTCCCAGAGATGCGCCACGTTGCCATGCGTATCGGCGATCACCTGGATCTCGATATGGCGGGGCCCCTGAAGGTATTTCTCGAGATAGACGGCATCGTCGCCGAAAGCGGCCTTCGATTCGGTCTTGGCGGTCTTCACTGCGTTCTCGAGGTCGGCCTCGGTCATCGCCAGTTTCATACCGCGGCCACCGCCGCCGGCGGAGGCTTTGACGAGAACCGGATAGCCGATTTTTTTCGCCGCCTTCTTGGCTTCCGAGATCGATTCGAGCGCGCCTTCGGAGCCGGGCACGCAAGGCACGCCGGCTTCGATCATCGCGCGTTTGGCGGCGATCTTGTCGCCCATGATGCGGATATGCTCCGCGGTCGGGCCGATGAAGGCCAGGCCGTGGGCTTCCACCATCTCGGCAAACTGGGCGTTCTCCGACAGGAAGCCGTAGCCGGGGTGGATTGCATCGGCGCCGGTGATTTCGGCGGCCGCCAGGATGCGTGATTTCTTTAGGTAGCTTTCCGACGACGGTGCCGGTCCGATGCAGACGCTTTCGTCAGCGAGGCGCACCGCCATCGCGTCGCGGTCGGCCTCGGAATGGACGACCACTGTCATCAGTCCCATTTCCTTGCACGCACGGTGGATGCGCAGCGCAATTTCGCCGCGGTTGGCGATCAGGACTTTGTGGATCGGGCGGGTGTCAGCCATGAACTACTCGATCAGGACGAGAGGTTCGCCGTATTCGACGGGCTGGGAATTCTGCACGTAGATGGCCTTCACGGTGCCGGCACGGTCGGCTTCTACCGGGTTGAAGGTCTTCATCGCTTCGACCAGCATCAGGGTGTCGCCCTTCTTCACTTTGTCGCCGATGCTGATGTACGCCTTCGACTGGGGATCGGCCGAGAGGTAGACGGTGCCGACCATCGGGGATTTGACGGCATTGTCCGGCGCGGCGGAGGCGACCGGAACAGCGCCTGGGCCAGCCGGTGCGGGCAGGGCCGCCGGCGCGGGGGCATATGACGGGGCCGGCGCGGCGACAGCGGTGTGCATGACCTGCGTCGAGTGGCGCGAGACGCGCAGCTTTAGTCCGTCATGCTCGATCTCGATCTCGCCCAGGTCGCCTTCCCGGAGGATGGCGGCAAGTTCGCGGATCAGGCCCGTATCCAGCTTGTTCTTGGAAGTACTCATTTTTTTTCAGCTCCTCCCTGACCGGAAAGCCGCAGGGCAGCCCGCAGCGCGAGTTCGTATCCGTAGGCACCTAGCCCGGCAATCGTAGCCGTTGCAACAGGTGCAACATAGTTAACGTGCCGGAAGGCTTCGCGCGCCGCGGGATTGGAAAGATGGACTTCAATGACGGGAATCTTCAGTGATTTCAAGGCGTCATGAAGGGCGATGGATGTGTGGGTGTAGGCGGCAGCGTTCAGGATCAGGACCGAAGCCTCGCGGCCAGCCTCCTGAACCCAGGTGACGAGCTCGCCTTCCGAGTTGGTCTGGCGCAGCACGAGCGAAGCCCCTTGCGCCTGCAACCGCAGCCGGGCGTGAATATCTTCCAGGGTATCCCGGCCGTAAATCTCGGGCTCGCGCGTGCCGAGCAGATTGAGATTCGGGCCACCGAGGACATATACCGGTTTCGACATGGGCCTCCGTTTGCGCTGGAACGCCTTGTGTTGCAAGAGGGCAACAGGAAGCAGACCGCCATGAAAATCACCCTCAACGGCGAACCTCTCGAAATTGCCGCTGGAACAACGGTGGCGATGCTGGTCGAGCGGCTGTCGGCCGAGACCGGGCGTGACCCGCGTGGCATCGCCGTGGAGCGCAACCGGGAGATTGTACCGAAGTCCGAGCACGCGCTTACGGCGCTGGCAGAGGGCGACCAGATCGAGCTGGTGCAGTTCGTCGGCGGCGGGTGAAACCCGTCCAGAAACTGCCGACACGGGGTGGGGCGAGATCTGGACCCCTGCATATCGGAATAAGGGGTTTTTCGCCTGGCGTGTTGACGCCCGCGCCGGGGGCGGCCAGATCACGACGCATGTCTGAAAAGCAATCCAGTGACCCGCTGATTATCGCCGGCAAGGCGTACACCTCACGCCTGATCGTGGGCACGGGCAAGTATGCGTCCTATGCGCAGAACGCCGAGGCGGCGCGCGCGGCGGGCGCCGAGATCGTCACGGTGGCGCTGCGCCGGGTGAACCTCTCCGACAAGAGCCAGGAGGTTCTCTCGGACTTCGTGACGCCGACGGAGTTCACCTACCTGCCGAACACGGCCGGCTGCTACACCGCCGACGAGTCGGTGCGCACGCTCCGGCTGGCGCGCGAGGCGGGCGGCTGGAACCTCGTGAAGCTGGAAGTGCTGGCGGATCAGAAGACGCTGTATCCCAACATGCCGGAGACGCTGAAGGCGGCGCAGGCGCTGATCAAGGACGGCTTCGAGGTGATGGTGTATTGCTCGGATGATCCGGTCTATGCGCGCCTGCTGGAAGAAGCGGGCTGCTGCGCGATCATGCCGCTCGGCTCGCTGATCGGCTCCGGTCTCGGCATCATGAATCCCGTGAACATCCGCCTGATCGTGGAAGCAGCGCGCGTGCCGGTGATTGTGGACGCGGGGGTTGGCACGGCGTCGGACGCGGCGATTGCGATGGAACTTGGATGTGATGGTGTGCTGATGAACACCGCCATCGCCGCGGCGAAGGACCCCGTGCGGATGGCGCGGGCGATGAAGCATGCGGTGATCGCGGGGCGGGAGGCCTATCTTGCGGGGCGGATGCCGAAAAAGCGGTATGCCGATCCGAGCTCGCCGCTCGCCGGATTGATCTAGGCCCGACCTTGAGCACGCTGCGCGATTTCGATCTTCTGGTGTTTGACTTTGACGGCACGCTGGCCAACAGCGCCAGCTGGTTCCGGTCGATCCTGCCGGACCTGTCGCGGCGGTTTGGCTTCCGCTGCCCGGACGAGGACGAGCTGGAAGTGCTGCGCCACAAGCCGCCACGCGAAGTGATGCGTATACTGAAGATTCCAGGCTGGAAGCTGGTGTTCATCGCCGTGCATGTGCGCAAGCGCGCGGCGAAAGCCGAGGCGTTTCCGCTATTTGACGGCGTGCCGGAGGTGCTGCGTGCGATTGCGGCTAAAGGTGTCAGGATTGCAGTGGTCTCGTCGAACGCCGAGGGGAATGTGCGCCGCGCGCTGGGGCCGGAGCTGAGCGCGCTGGTGACTTCCTGGAGTTGCGGGGCGGGACTGTTCGGCAAGGCGAAACACTTCCGCGACGTGCTGCGCGAGACAAAGGTTACGCCGGCGCGGGCGCTGTCGGTCGGCGACGAGATCCGCGACATTGAAGCGGCGCGCGACGTTGGCCTGCAGACGGCTGGCGTGGCCTGGGGCTTCGGCATGAAGCCGGCGCTGGAGGCCGCGAATCCCGACCTTCTTTTCGTGACAGTCGATGAATTTCAGGCCTTCGTGGCCAGTTAAGTGCGGCCCGGTTCCTGAGACAATTCGTAACGTTCCGTTGCGGCTGCCAATCTTGTTATTGTAATAGAGTAACAGCTCCGGAGCTTTTAGTCATGATACGCAAGGTTTCCTTCTCCGTTTCGGCGTTTGCCCTGTCGTTGGCGATGCCTGCCTTCGCCGACCTTCGCCCGGTCGACTTCGAGAAAGCCTCTCGCCCCTCCAAGGGATTCGTCGTCTTGCCGGTCGGCAGGGACGGCGCGCTGACGGGTCTCGCGAAGGATGCGGACAAGGCATCCGATGGCGCGCTTTCAAGAGCTTTGGATCTTGCGAAGTTCACAGGTGAAACGGGACAGACCCTCACGCTTTATGATGCAGGTCCGTTTGAAGCCGTTTTGCTTGTCGGTACGGGCGAAGGCCTTCAAACAGCAAGGGACTTGCGCGACTATGGCGCACATGCTGCCAGCGGAACCAAAGGCTGGGCCAAGCCGGCGAAAGTGGTTGTTCCAGATGCGGCGGATGTCGCTCTCGATGCAACTGAGGCGGCTATTGGCGCCCGTCTCGGAAGCTACAGCTTTGGCAAATGGGGCGCGGCAGAAAAAGACGAGGCCGCGGCGCCGCAAGCGTTGATCTTCCTTTCGCCGAAGGCGGCCGATGCCGAAGCCGCGTTCCGGACGGATGGTGAAGCGATTCGTGCGGGTGTTACGTTCGCCCGCGACCTGATTTCCACGCCGTCTAACATCAAGACGCCGGAATGGCTTGCGCTTCAGGTTCAGGAAGAATTTGCGGGCGTGCCCGGCGTGACCGTCACGGTGCTGGACGAAAAGCAGATCTCAGACCTTGGCATGGGCGCGCTCTATGGCACGGGTCAGGGGTCGACCCGTCCCCCGCGGCTCGTGGCCATCGAATACAAGGGCGGCAAGGACGGCGATGCGCCGATTGCGTTCGTGGGCAAGGGCATCACCTTTGATACGGGCGGCATCTCGATCAAGCCGAATGACGGCATGTGGCGTATGCGGACGGATATGTCCGGCGCGGCCGGATCGGCTGGTGCCATTCTCACGCTCGCCAAGCGCGAGGCGAAGGTGAATGCGGTCGCCGTGCTGGCACTTGCCGAGAACATGCCGGACGGCAATGCCATCCGGCCAGGCGACGTTCTGACTTCGATGAGCGGCAAGACGATCGAAGTGCTTAACACGGATGCGGAAGGCCGCCTGGTGCTCGCTGATGGGCTCTGGTGGGCGCAGGAAACCTACCAGCCGAAGCTGGCCGTGACGATCGCGACACTTACGGGCGCCGTTGTAGGCGCGCTTGGCCGTGAGCATGCCGGACTGTTTACGCACGATGAAACTTTGGCGACGATGTTTCTTGACGCTGGCGGCGCTGCAGGCGAACAATTGTGGCGTCTGCCGGTGACGGAGGCGACGGTCGAATCGATCAGGAGCGACATCGCAGACGTCAAGAATATCGCCGAACAAGGAGCGGCCCCGGGCGCGTCTGTTGGCGCTGCCTTCATCATGGAGTGGGTAAAGCCTGAAACGCCGTTCGTGCACCTCGACATTGCCGGCACGGCTTGGGAGAACGCTGGTCGCCCGACGGAACCAAAGGGCGCTGTCGGATTTGGGGTTCGTCTCTTTGATGAAATCGCGCGGAAATACGAGGCGGATTAAAGTTCGTACAATATCAGTCTTCGGACTGAAAAGCCCCCTTCGGCTGAAGGGGGCTTTCTTTATTCAGATATGTCTCAAGCCTTAACAAGGCCGATATCGCGCAGGCGTTCCATCAGGAAGTCCTGGGCGGTGATCGGGGGTTCGGCCTTGCCGCCTTCAGCGAGGCAGCCAGGGAGGGCTTCGATGCGGAAATCCTGATTGAAGTGCAGGAAGAAGGGCGTCGAGTAGCGCGGAAAGCGTGAACGCTCCGGGGACGGATTGACGACGCGGTGCGTTGTCGAGGGCAGGACGCCGCCGGTATAGCGTTGCAGCATGTCGCCGCAGTTGATGACCAGGGCGCCGGGCGGCGGGTTGACGCCCAGCCACTGGCCCGAGCGGTGCTTCACTTCAAGCCCGGCCTCTTCGGCGCCGAGGAGCAGCGTGATAACGTTTATGTCTTCATGTGCGCCGGCGCGGACCGAGCCTTCCGGCGGCGGGGCCACCTGCGGCGGATAGTGCAGCAGGCGGAGGATCGAGTTACCGAAGTTCACCTTGTCGCCGAACCAGTCTTCGGCCAGTCCGAGATGCAGAGCGACAGCTTTCAGGAGTTCGGCGCCGAAGGCATCCAGGGAATTGAAAAGCGCCCGTGTCGCGCGGTCGAAGTCTGCTACTTCGGACACCGGGGGCGTGTCCTTCATCGTTTCACGGTAGGACGAGCCTGGCGGCAGCGCGCGGCCGGTATGCCAGAATTCCTTCAGGTCGGCCTGGGCCTGGCCTTTGGCGTTCTCGGTGCCGAAGGGCGTGTAGCCGCGTTGGCGGCCTCCCGGGGCGTCATGGTATTTTTCCTTCGCCTCGCCTGGCAGCGCGAAGAAGGCCTTCGTGGCGGCGAGATTGTCGTCGATGGTTTTCTGCGCAACGGGGTGGCCGGTGATTACGGCAAAGCCGGTCTCACGGAACGAGCGGCCAAGCGCGGCGGCGAAGGCGGCCTTGTCGGCCTGCCAGAGCGAATAGGGGATCGGTTCGAAATATTGGGTCATAAAGGCTTTTTGCCAGAAGCCGGCGCTGCCAGATAGAGGGAGTGTCACCCCGCAGCAAGTTCAGCGATGCGCGCCGCTGACTGCGTAAAACAGTGAGAAAGGCAAGGGCAGGGCGTCTCGGATGTATTGGGCGGCGAACTGGTTGTGCTCGGCGATGCGGCTGCGGGGGACATAGAGCACGTCGAACCGGCGAAGCGGAAGCCAGCCGGCGCTGCCCGGATTGCTGAGGCCCGCGCGGACATCGATCAGGGTGGAGCGCACCTCGCCGCCGGGCATGCGGCGGATGAGCAGAACGTTGCTAGACTGTGCGTCGCGCGTGAGGCCGCCGGCCATTACAATGGCCTGGTAGGGATCGATCTGGCCGGGCAGATCGAACATTCCGGGGGCGGCAACTTCACCGCCAACGAAGACTTTCTGCGAGGCAAACTCCGTGGCGACGACATCGAGATCGGGGTCGATCAGTTCGCTGTCGAGGGCCTGGCGCAGAAGAGTGGCCAGTTCGCCAGGTGTGAGGGCCATGGCCATCACGCTGCCGGCAAGCGGCATATGGATGCGCCCGTCCGGGGCGATAACGAGTTCGCGGGAGAGTTCCGGTGCGGTGTGGACAATGACCTCGAGCCTGTCGCCCGGCGCGAGAAGATAGGGGGCGTCGGCGAAGATGGCGCCTGACCAGGCGTCGGCCGGGAAATCGGCAGAGGTGACCGCTGCCGGCGCGGCTGCGCAGGCGCACAGCAGACTGGCAAGCGAGGCGGTGAGGAGGCGGGCGCTCATGGGGCGGCGGTTGTCTCGCAAGATATAGGGCGCGCAGCGTAGCTTGTTCATCGGCAGTAATGATTAAGGAAATATCAAATCGGGCATGCGAAAGCTCGATACTGGGACGATCCGGGTCAGGACAGAACATGCCGCAAGCCGGCGAACGTACAACAGGTTCGGCGGCTAGCTCCGCACGTCAAGGCGCGCGCCTGCGGCCGCGGCTTGGAGCGCTGGATATCGCCGTGCAGTTGTGGCGCGCCAAATGGCTGATGCTGGCGCTCTTCGCGCCGCTCTGCGCTGCAGGCCTCGCGATTGCGTTTGTGCTGCCCCAGAGTTTCACGGCGACCTCTCGGATACTGGTGACGCCGGGCGACACAGCTGCCTACGCAGCAGGGGGCGTGTCGGCGCCGGCCGAACTGGAATTGCTGCGCAGCCCGGTTGTGGCGCAAAAGGCGCTGGCGAAGGTGACTTTGGCGCGCGTGTATCCGGATATCGCGCGCGGATGCCGGCCGGAGGCGTGCGAGGGGCTCGCGATAGCCGCGATCACGCGCAGCCTGTCTGCGACGGCGACGGACACGAACCCTGTCATGACTGCTGAATTCCGGCATGCCCAGGCCGCGATGTCCGCCGAAATGCTGAACGCGCTGATCGAGGCTTATCTGGCTTACCGCGCGGCCATTCATACTGATACCTTCACGGATGATCTGCGCGAGCAGCGCGAGCGTTTCGAGCAGGACCTGGCGGAGGCGGATCAGGCAATCCGGGCCTACCTCGAATCAAACAACCTGACTGACCTTGCCGCAGAGCGCGACACTTTGCGGGCTTTGTATCAGTCTGCCAGCGGCGAGCTTCTGGTGACGCAGTCGAGATTGCGGCAGGCTGAAGCACGGCTGGCGAATTACCGTATGCAGATTGAATCCATTGCGCCGGAGCAGGATATCTACGTCGAGGACTCGAGCCAGCAGACACTGCTGGGCCTGCAAATGGAGCGGCGCGAGAAGTTGTCGCGGTACCGTGAAGAGTCGCGCGTCATCCAGGAGCTCGACAAGCGGATCGAGCAGGCGGAGGAATATCTCGACACACGCGCCGGAACAGGCGGGATTGTGAGGCGCGGCCCAAATCCGCTCTATCAGCAAGTTGAAGCTGCGATTGCGACATTGCAGTCTGAAGTGCAAGCCCTGAAAGGACAGGCTGCGGAACTGAAAACCCAGATCGCGGAATTCAAAGGGCGCCAGCGCCGCCTGGTCGAACTGGAGCCGGCGCTGGAGGAACTGGAACGCAGCCGGCTGGTTGCGGAGAAGGCGGCGTTTGCGTTTTCCGAACGGGAAGTGGACGCCCGCGCCCGCAGCGAGATGACGCGGCGCGGCGACAACGCCGTCCGGGTGCTCGAGCCGGCAACGCCGCCGGTTGAGGGCGTCAGCCTGAAACTGCCGGCAATAATCCTTTCCTTGATCCTCGCCGGTCTGGTGGCGCTGGCCGCAGGCTTGGCGCGCGCCTTGACCCGCAGCGGGTTTGCAACGCCGGGATCGGTGGAGCGTACGCTCGGCCTTCCTGTGCTTGCCGCTATCCAGAAGTATTGAGGCTGGCCCGGGATGCGTGACCTTAGGCAAGACCTTTCGAGCCTCTGGCGGATTGCCGCGCAGCTGCAACCGGCAAAAGGCGGCCGGGTGATCCTGTTCATATCGGCGCACAAAGGCGAGGGCACGAGCAGTGTCGCGGCCTCCTTCGCGATGATCGCCGCCAGCCGTTCTGCGCGAACGGCATGGATCGTCGATCTCGATATCCGGCGAAATTATCAGTACACGTCGTTTGCGCAAGGCATCGTCAAGGATGCCGGACGGCCCGGGCGTGCGCTGGATGCCTCGCTCGGCGCCGAGCAGATCTACACCGTGGCCGGCCATGAGAGCGATGTTTCCTATGGCAAGCTCCTCAACGCGCACCAGATCGAGGGGCAGCGGCTGCTGGTAACGCGGTTTCGCAGTGACCGTCTGGCGCCGGGCCAGAAGGTTCAGCTGCGTACGGCGCCGGGCTGGTGGTCGGCGCTGCGGGCGGCGGCGGACTGGGTGATCATTGATGCGCCCTGTCTTGAGCGGACCCGGGCGGGGCTGGCCTTCGCGGGGCAGGCGGACGGGGTAGTACTGGTGGTCAAGGCGGACGAAACGCCCGCAGCGGATGTCGCCGCGCTTCGTCAGGAGGTGGAAGCCCATGGCGGGACGGTCATCGGCGTCGTGATGAACCGCCTGCAGGATGACGCGCGCCTCGCTGGCCGATTCGGCTGACGCGCCGCCGGTCGCAGGTGCCGTCCGGGTCCAGCTTCCGGACCGGAGAAGGGTAAAAACGCTCAGGCAACCGACCGGCGGAGGCAGGTGCTCGTAATATCAACCGCGCGAAGGCCTTGCAGAGCGCCGGGGCTTTCAATAGACCCCTGTTTTGGCGTTGGAGAGGTGGCCGAGTGGTCGAAGGCGCGCCCCTGCTAAGGGCGTATACCTTTACGGGTATCGAGGGTTCGAATCCCTTCCTCTCCGCCAGCTGCACAAGATCACGCCCCTTACAACACTCTGAACTTGTTGAATTTATTGCACAATTCTGCACTGCGTTGCAGGCGTTCGAACTTGAACTGCTGCACATTTTGCTACACATTTTGCTGCACAAAGTCCGCTAAGCGTGACGGAGGCGTGCATGTCGATCGTGAAACGCGGGAGCACGTTCCAGCTGCGCCGCCGGGTGCCGCAAAGGTATCGCGCGGTTGAGCCGAGAGGCGTGGTCTGGATCAGCCTGCATACAGATTCCGAGACGGTAGCCCGCAGCAAGGCAGACCGTG
>WGNP01000009.1 GCA_016124495.1 Hyphomonas sp.
GCAGCCCGATTGCGACACGTCGCCGGAACCGAATGGAGCACGCGTCGATACATGAACATGCAGCCGTTACACGAAATGAAACTTCAACCCCATGGAGCCGCCGTCGCATGATCGAAAGTGCGAAAGATTCTGGACACTACCGCCCACTCACCCACCCATCCGGTACCGAATGCACAATCTTCATCAGCTGATCACGCCGATACTCCATCGACCCGCCGTCTCCGTATGCCGGCCTCGAGTTCGCATGCCCCATGATCATGCAACGGAACCCGTAATCTAGTTCGGCCTCCTGCATGCGCTTCTCGAACGAGTGCCGCAGCGAATAAACCTTGTGCGCCGGCGTCGGGAACAGCCCGCGCGATTTGAGCGCCGTCATGAGGTTTGCAGAAAGCAGGTCCGGCTTATCGCGGTAATGCGGGAACCCTTTGGGCGCGCGCCGCATGGCTTCCAGCGCAACGCCGACCAGCGGGATGTCCCGGATGGAAGAGACCGTCTTGATCTCCCGGTCCTTCTTAGGCCGGATCGAGATGTACGGCACATTGGACTTGAGGTGGATGTCCTCTTCCAGGAGGTTTGCAATTTCGCCGGGACGGCAGCCGGTCTCGATGAGCGTATAGAGGATAAGGTCTGCCCCGCCGACGAGACCTGAGAGTGCGCCAGGCGCCAGGATCCGCGATCGCACCCACACATCCTCGAACGGCGGCACGTCCGTTGACTGACGGTCTTTGAACGCGAGATTGCGAAACGGGTTTGGCCGGTCTTCTTCGCCGATATATTTGAAGTAGGCGCTGTAGAGGAGGCGCATGTTGCCGACGTCCCGATTGGCCGTCTTGGTGCTCAGCGCTTCCCGGCCGGGCTTCGGCACAACGCGGTCTTTCCACCAGTTGTAATACTGCTGGGCATCTTGCCGGGTGATGTCCCGCATGTTCCGGTCGCCAACGACATCGATGAAATACTGCACGCCCCGCCGCTTGGTTTTCTTCCAGGCCCGGATCTGGGTTTCGGACTTGCCGATGAGTTCGCTCGCGGCGATGTCCGAGCAGTAGATCTCGAAGGCGGCGGAGACCGTGACCGGCGGCGGCGGGACGGTGCCCAGGAGGGCATCGGCCTCGACCTTTTCGACCGGGCTTGGCCGGCCAGCATCGGCGGCGTCGATCCTGCGGATGCGGGCCACCAGTTCGCCGAGATCCGCCTCGCTCGCCAGCTGCTGGACTGGGGCGTAGACGAAGCCCCGGGCGAGCGCGCGCGTCTGGGCGGCCTTGTAGCGGCGTTGAGCCTGGTCCAGCTGGAAGGCGAGGTTCTCTGGGGAGCCGGTATCTCCGGCGGTGCCAGCAAGCATCGCCCAGTAGAGGTCGTCGGACTCTTCCATTGCGTCGCGCCGCATGCGCGCAATCTCGAGCGATTTCGTGCGCAAGGAGCATTCGATCACGCCGCGCGGATCGAAGGGCGCATAGCGTTTCGGGACGCGGCGCTGGTAGTGCCAGTAGCCGAGTTTCTCCTTCAAATGACGGTTCGTTCTGTCCACCACCCAATCCCACTTGTAGGGAATTCCGTAGGGATTTTTGTAGGGAAAATTCCGGCAAACGTCAAGCGAGCGAGCACCTCTAGCCCAGTAGGGCTTTGATTATATTTGTCTTTTTACGATTTTCTCTGGAGCGGGCGAAGAGATTCGAACTCTCGACCCCAACCTTGGCAAGGTTGTGCTCTACCACTGAGCTACGCCCGCATCCGGAAGTGGTTATGGCTGCCGCGCGCGGCAGAGCGGTGGGAATAAGCGGAAGGCTGGCGCTTTGCAAGACCCAAAAACAATCCGCCCGAATGCGCCGCGGGGCCCCTACCCGCGCAGTACCGCACGGATCTGGTCCGGGCGCACTTCCCGGCCTTCCGGGTCCACGAAAGCTGCACGGATCGCCGTTTTGGAGCCCGCCTTGGTGAAGCTGATCGGTGGCGGCTCGCCGTTGCTCAGCCAGACATCGCCCCACTGCGTCAGCCCGATCAGGATCGGCCGCAGGGACATTCCCATTTCTGACAGCACATATTCCGGCCGGGCGCGCTTGCCCGGCACCTTGTAGGTTTTCCTGGTCAGCAGGCCCGAGTCCACGAGGATCTTGAGCCGGCCCGACAGCACCGTACGCGGGCAGCCGAGTTCGGACTGGAAGTCGTCAAACCGGCGGACACCATACAGAGCGGCCCGCAGGATCAGCAGCGTCCAGCGATCGCCCACAATCTCGATTGTCCGCGCGAGATTGCAATTCTCGGGCGAAATGGGGGAGCGGCGGGCAAGCGGAATCTGACTCATCACCAACATCTGAAAGAGTTCGGATTCTAAATCCAGCGGCCCTTTCATGAAAAGGTCAGGGTTCTGTCATTCCATGGTCGCCATATGATGCGACTTCGCACCCGTTCCCGGATTGCGCCAAAGGCTTACTGATGAACCGATCACTTCACGCGCTCAGCGCCATCTGGCTACTGGCCTTGTCCGGCTGCACCGCGCCAGCAGAGGCTGGCGAGCCGGCTGGGGCAGGCACGCCAGAGCAAGCAGCGGCGCCTGCCTTGTGGAATTTCGAGGCGTCGGAAGACGCCATCCGGTCCGGGTCCTGCGATGAAAGCGGCGCGCCGATGCGCGGATTGCTGCCGCTGCAGCTTTCCGTCGTGGCCCTGAATGCCAAACAGGCCGGGGTGCTGACGGCGCGCCTGCCGGCTGGCGCATCGCTCGCCGGCGCCTGGGAGCTGACCTCGCCTGACCCGAATTTTGGCGGCCTGTCCGGTCTCGCCCTGGAAGACGAGACGACGTTGTTCGCCATCACCGATGCAGGCGGCTGGGTGAGGTTCGGCCTCGACGGCGCAGCGCCGTCCGCGGCCACCGTCGGATACATGCGCGGGGCGGACGGCAAGTTCCTGTCCGGCAAAACCGAAAATGATGCGGAAGGTCTCACGATGCGCGATGGCATCGCTTTCGTCAGCTTTGAACGGGATTTCCGCATTGAGGCGTTCGACACCGGCACATGCGGCGCGTCGGCAAAAGCTGTGGAAATCGCAAGCCTGCCGTCTACTTACCGGGGCGGCGGCATCGACTCCAACGAAGGCCCGGAAGCCCTGACATTGACGCCGGCAGGATCACTCCGCTTCGGTTTCGAAGGCGCAACGGGGAGCATCTCCCCCCTCGGCGACGTGACCGGTTCCGGCACTGCCGAATGGTCCGGCATCCCGGCGGCCAATCCGGACGGTTTCGCGCTTGTGGCGATGGACACCATCAGGCTGGCCGGCGGCGAAACGCGCGAGATTTACCTTTACCGCGCCTTCGATCCCCTGCGCGGGGCGCGCTCGGTGCTTGTCTGGGGACCAGACGATGCCGATCGACTGACGCTGTCGCGCCCTGTGCTGACCGACAATTTCGAAGGGCTTGCCGCCCGGGCGCTCGAAACCGGCGATTTGCGTCTCTGGATCGTATCCGACAACAACTTTTCGAAAACGCAGCGTACGCTCATATACGCCTTCGACGTGCCCCTCTGAAGCGCCTTCCATACATGCCCCCTTCCCATGCGGCCGCGGGCCGACTACATTAAAACCTCACAAGGGCTGCGACGCGCGCAGGGACTGATCTCCAGCGACCTTACTTTCCATCAGGGAGTTGGCACTCTGGTTCGGGCCGTGGCCCGGGCTCACCTGACACCCACCTAGTCTCTAGGTCGATGGGAGTGAAATGTGCCCGGCGGCGATTGCGGTTCTTGTGTCCCTTCTTCGGTGACGGCGTCTTAAAGCCTCGCTAGAAGGCCCCATGAGCATCGAAGACGACAAGACGAACCTGCGCCACCGGATGCGCACGCTGCGTGCCGAAGCCGCCGCTCGCGATCCCGACGCGGCTGAAAAGCTCGCCGCGATCTTTCCGATGAAGCTGCTCGAGCGCTACGGACAGGTCGTCTCGGCCTATGTGCCGGTCAACGAAGAACTCGACCCCATGCCTTTGCTGGAGCGCCTGTCGCGCGCCGGCGCCGAAACCTGCCTGCCGCGCATGACGCCGGCTGGCATCAGCTGGCGCTTATGGTCGCCCGGCGAACCCCTCGAGCGGCGCGGCTTTGGTCTCTCCGAGCCGCCGGAAGATGCACCCGAAGCCACGCCCACGCTCGTACTGACGCCGCTCCTGGCCTTTGACACGCAGGGTAATCGCCTCGGATATGGCCGCGGCCACTATGATCAGGCACTTTCGGTGCTGCGCGCCAAGGGCCGCGCCTTTGCCTGCGCCATTGCCTACGGCGCCCAGCAGATCGACCGCGTGCCCGCCGGCCCCCATGACCAGCCGCTGGACTGGGCCGTCACGCCTGTCGGCTCTGTGCCCTTGTTCATGATGCGCAACCGGTCGGCCTTAACTGCGCCAGGACCAGACGGCGTTTGAACGACATAAGTTAAATGGGCTGGCTCGATTATTGCTGGTTAGCAAAGGGTTAACCTGAGGCCCCTCATTTGTCGCTCGACGTTCAGCATAAAACCGCCGCCTGGCACCGCCCCGACGCGGGCGCGGACGCCATGGTTGGGGCAAGCTGGCTGGCGGTGCTGGTGCTGGCCCTTTTGTTGCTGCGCCCGCCTGAGTTGCCGCAATTGTCCCGTCCGGAAACCGCACCGCCTGCGATCACTGCCGCCGCAAGCGCGCCCGCGGTGGTTAAGGCAGTCCCGGACTTCTATCCCTGGGTTCGCCCAGGTGAGCCCGCCCCGACGACGGCCGGCGTGCGCGCCTGGTCACAACCCGCCAAGCCGAAGCGCGGCGGCTTTTTTAGCCGCCTGAACGCGCCGCTGCAGGACCCGGTCTTCAGTGCGTCTAACCACGCCAACGCCGACAGCTTCTATGGCGGGGACTGGGCGGCGGAAAACATCGCAAGCCGTAACGGCGGCGCCTTCCTGGAAGTGCGGCGGGAGGCTCGGGGCGGGTTGCCTTACACAGCAGCTGAAATGCAATCGGGCGGCAAATTCCACTATGGCCGCTACGAAACCATCATGCAGCCAGCCCGCGGCTCCGGCCTCGTCAGCGCCTTCTTTACTTACACCGGCCCCTGGTTCGGCGACCCGCACGACGAGATCGACATCGAGTTTCTCGGGTCGGACACGACCAGGATCCACTTCAACTATTTCAGAAACGGCAAGACGAGCCAGCCCGCGACATTCGACCTGCCATTCGACGCCGCGAGCAGGCCCCGCCTCTACGCCTTCGAATGGCGCCCGGACGGCGTGACCTGGTTTGTCGAAGGCGTGCCGGTCTACGCGACCGAAACGGGTGACCCGGGCGTGCCGGTCGCCCCCGGCAAGGTGATGTTCAGCGCGTGGACCGGCAAGCCCTCAATGGAAGGCTGGCACGGCAAACCGCTGTTCCGGGACGGCGCCGGCGCGCAGTTCAACTGCGTGTCATTCACCCCGCTCGGGCATGACACGCCCAAGTGCAGTGACACTTACGGGTCCGGCAGCGGCGCCGGCCCGACCGGCGGGCGCTAGCCCGGGCGTCAGCCTTTGGAATCGCGGGCTATTTCCTCGCGGGCCACGGGCAGCAGCCGAGCCAGTTCTTCCTTGATCTGCGTTTCGGTACGGGCGACGCCTGCCGCCGAAAGATCGGCAAGGATCTTGCGGATCACGTCGCCGTCGCCGGCTTCTTCAAGGTCGGCCACAACCACGCTCCTGGCGTAAGCTTCGGCTTCGGCCCCGGAGATCCCCATCAGGCCGGCCGCCCAGAGGCCGAGAAGCTTGTTGCGGCGGGCGGCGACACGCATCTGGGACTGCTGGTCCAGGGCGTAGCGGGCTTCCTCAGCGCGTTCACGATCATCGAATGAGCTCATGGGAATACCCTTTTCTGCGGCCAGTGTGAGAGGTTTATCGGCCATATAGGTGCGCGGGGCGCATGTTCGCAATAATTGTTTATGCCTGCGACTTGGCGTAACAGTCGCCCCTTCAGGGGTGCGCGCCGGTGATTCCGCCGGGCCGGGCGGCCTACGGACTACAGGAAGGGCCGGATCAAGATGAGCAAACGGCGCATCGTCTATGAGGGAAAAGCGAAAATCCTCTATGAGGGACCGGAACCCGGCACGCTGATCCAGTACTTCAAGGACGACACCACGGCCTTCGATGCCCAGAAGAAAGCCGTGCTCGACGGCAAGGGCGTGCTGAACAACCGCATCAGCGAATTCATCATGACCCAGCTGAGCGCGATCGGCATCCCGACGCACTTCATCCGCCGCCTCAACATGCGTGAGCAACTGATCCGCAAGGTGGAGATCATTCCGCTTGAGGTCGTCGTGCGCAACATAGCCGCCGGCTCGCTGTCGACCCGCCTCGGCATGCCCGAAGGTCAGCAGCTGCCCCGCCCGCTCGTCGAATTCTACTACAAGAGCGACGCCCTGCATGACCCGATGGTTTCGGAAGAACACATCGCCGCCTTCGGCTGGGCGACGCCGCAGGAATATGATGATATCATCGCGCTCGCGCTGCGCGTGAACGATTACATGTCCGGCCTTTTTGCCGGCGCCGGAATCCGCCTCGTCGATTTCAAGATCGAGTTCGGACGTTATTTCGAGAACGATCACGACATGCCGCGTATCCTGCTGGCCGACGAGATAAGCCCGGACAGCTGCCGCCTCTGGGACTACAAGACCGGCGAGAAGCTGGACAAAGACCGTTTCCGCCGCGACCTTGGCGGCGTGACAGAGGCCTATGCTGAAGTTGCGCGCCGTCTTGGGATCATCAAGGAATCGGGCGACACGGACAATGTCGTCAGCTTCACCGGAGGCAGCAAATGAAAGCCGTCGTTCACGTCTCCCTGAAAGCAGGCGTGCTGGACCCGCAAGGCAAGGCGGTCGCCGACACGCTCGCCCGGATGGGCTACAGCGAGGTCGAAGCCGCGCGCGTCGGCAAGGTGATCGAGCTCGAACTCGAAGACGGCCTCGCCAGGACGGAAGCTGAAAAGCGCGTCAGGGAAATGTGCGAGAAGCTGCTCGCCAACACCGTGATCGAAAGTTACCGGATCGACGTGCTCGCCTGAGGCGGCGCGCCGGCAACGGCCAGACCCCTTCCAGAATTGCGGCGACTTACACAGCCGTGAGCGCATCCTGGCTGCGTTGGTGATGGTTTATCAGAAATTCACACTCTCGCCCACTTAGTGAGCGAATGATCACTTGCAAAATGCCGTGTCGCCTGCTATACTTTTCTTCGTAAACCGGAGATTTTCCGCATGGCCAGATCCGCCGCCCCGCCCCCGGAACCTGACAAGAAGCCGCGCGTGCGCAACGCCAGGCCGAAGATCGAGCGTGCCGCGCTGAAGCTGTTCATCCACGAAGGCGTGGACGCGGCCACGACACGCGAGATCGCCGACAAGGCCGGCGTGTCCGAAGGCGCGCTTTATCGCCACTACAAGGGCAAGGACGAACTCGCCCTCTCGCTGTTCCAGGCGACCCATAACCGGCTGTCCCAGCTGATCGCCGAAGCGCTGACCGGCAATGGCAGCCTCGACGTGAAGGTGAACGCCGCCGTCACTGCTTATTGCAAGCTCGCGGATGAAGACTTCCTGCTTTTCTCATTCCACCTCGTCTCGATGAACCGCTACCTTCCCTATGACAAGCGCCGGGAGGACGATCCGGTTTCGGTCACCGAGCGGATCATCAGCGGGCTGATGGATGCGGGAGCGATTCCGAAAGGCGATCCGGCCCTGAAAGCAGCCATGGCGCTTGGCGTCGTGATGCAGGCCGGCCAGAACAAGATCTACAACCGCCTGCCGGGCCCGCTGTCTCAGCACGCCCCGGCGCTCGCCCGCGCTGTGCTGGCCGTCCTGAAATCTGCCTGATCCTTCGCTTACGGAGCATCCTTCAATGCGCGCCGCCCTCTTCCAGATAGCCTATTACGCGCTCTCGGTCTTCTACATCCTTGCCTCCCTCCCCTTCCTCGCCTGGCCGGGACACGGTCCGGTGCGCGCAATCATCAGGAGCTATACGCGCGCCATGAACCTTGCGCTGCGCCTGATCGCCGGCATCCGCAAGGAAGTGCGCGGGCGCGAACGGTTGCCAGCGGGCGCCTTCGTCATGGCTGCAAAGCACCAGAGCTGGGGCGACGGCTTCCTCGTCTACCCGGAAGTCCCAAACCTCGCTTTCGTGACCGGCGATCACCTTGAGCGCTTCCCGCTCGTCTCGGGCATCCTGAAGAAGCTCGGCGCCATCGTCATCGACACCTGTGGCGGCGGCGAGAAGAAGGCCTCCTCACTCGCCAACGGCATGGAGAAGGCGAAGGAAGATGGCCGCCGTATCCTGATCTATCCGGAAGGCCACCTCGCCCCGGTCGGATACCATTTCCGCTATAAGTCCGGCGTCTGGCACATGGCTGAGGCGATGGGCGTGCCCGTCGTGCCGGTCGCCACGAATATCGGCGTGTTCTGGCAGCAGCAGGAGAAACCTAAGCGGAGCGGCACGGCCGTGATCGAGTTCCTCGACCCCATCCCGCCTGGCCTGCCCAAGGAAGAGTTCATTGCGCGGCTCACGCAGGCCGTCGAAGCCCGCACGGCAGAACTTGTCGCCGAGGCGAACGGCCAACCGGTACGCCGCGCCACGCTCATCCCGGATCCGCCGAATGGCATGGAAGCCAGGCCGACGCCGGACAACCTGGCGGCGTTTGAGAAGGCCTGACCCAGACAAGCCCTCTCTCCTGCCAGGGGAAGGCGTTCAGGACAGCAGAGCCGTCCGCCAGATCGAACACTTCTCTTCCATCCCGCGCGCCGCATGGGCGGGACTGGTCGATGGCAAAGCCAGAACGCTTGCGCCGACCGGCAGGTAGCGAACGGCGTGCTTCCGGAGGCTCGCCGCCGCTTTTGCGCCGTTCAGTCCGATGCGCCGGATATTCTGATGGCGAGCGAAAAATGCGGAAAAGTCATTCGCAACTTCATCGCGGATGTCCGCGTCAAGGCTGCCTTCCCGAACGCATGACTGCAGCACATCCCACACGGCAACTCCGCTGGCTTTCAACCGTTCCACTCGCTCCGCATACGCCAGGTCCGGAGCCGCACCATACAGCGCGCCCATGATCGGCCAGAAAGAATTACGGGGATGGGCATAATACTGACCCGCTTCCAGCGAAGCCATGCCGGGCATGCTTCCAAGGATCAGGGTATGTGCGTCCGGCGCCGCAATCGGCGCGAAACTGCGGATGATCATTCCGCCGTGGCGGGCACGATCGTGACGCTCTCGCCGCAGCCGCAGGCATCGGTCTGGTTCGGATTGCGGAACACGAACTTCTCGTGCAGCAGCGTGGTCTCATAGTCGAGCTCGCTGCCCAGCAGGAAGAGCACGGCCTTCGCGTCAATCACGATGGTCACGCCGTTATCCTCGACAAGCTCATCCAGCGGCGCGGGCTCGGCGGCATAGTCCATGACATATTCCATGCCCGCGCAGCCGCCGTTCTTCACGCCGACGCGCAGGTAGCCAAGGCCGCGCTCATCCATGATTTCGCGCACGCGCACCGCGGCGGCGTCAGAGAGGCGAACAGGTTTCGGGCGGGGACGTCTGGCCATGATAAACAAATAGGGGCTTCGGCCCGTTCCTTCAATCAAAGCATGTTCAGGGCGAGGCGCGCTTCGTCAGACATCCGCGCCGGCGTCCAGGGCGGGTCAAACGTCAGGCGCACTTCAACATCGGCCACGCCCTCAACCGTCCTGGCGGCGGTCTCGATCCAGCCCGGCATGTCCCCCGCCACCGGGCAACCGGGAGCCGTCAACGTCATCTCGATATCGACTTTGCGGTCATCATCGATATCCACCTTGTAGATCAGACCCAGTTCATAGACATCGACGGGGATTTCCGGGTCGAACACGGTCTTGAACGCGGCGATCAGCTCGTCCGTCATCCGGTCGAGGTCTGCCTGGGGAATCGCCGACGCTGCGGGCGTTTCCGCCGCGTTCATCGTGTCCCGGGATGCCATATCGTCTGCCATGAGGGTCCCTATACCAGCATTTTCCGCGCCTTGGCGAGCGCTTCGGCAAAGGCATCGACCTCCGCCAGCGTGTTATACAGGGCGAAACTCGCCCGTGCAGTGGCCGAAACGCCGAGATGTTGCATCAGGGGCTGCGCGCAATGGTGGCCGGCGCGGATCGCCACGCCGTAACGGTCGAGGATCTGGGCGAGGTCGTGCGGGTGGGCGCCTTCGAGGCTGAAGGACAGGACCGCCCCCTTGCCTGGCGATTCGCCATGCACTTTCAGGCCGTTGATGCCCCGCAGGGCCTCGCGCGCGCGTGTATAAAGCGCATGTTCGTGTGCCGCGACCTCGGCGGCATCGAACT
This sequence comes from Hyphomonas sp., assembly GCA_016124495.1. Taxonomy (GTDB): domain Bacteria; phylum Pseudomonadota; class Alphaproteobacteria; order Caulobacterales; family Hyphomonadaceae; genus Hyphomonas. The sequence continues at coordinate 10,295 of WGNP01000009.1, forward strand.
GCCCCATCCAGCGCAGCGCCGCGCCGAGGCCGATGGCCTCGAGGATCGGCGGCGTGCCGGCTTCGAACTTGTGCGGCGCCGTGTTGTAAGTGATCCGGTCTGTCTCGACGACTTCGATCATCTCGCCGCCGCCCTGATAGGGGCGCGCCCGCGTCAGCGCTTCTGACGTGCCATAGAGCGCCCCGATGCCCGTCGGGCCATACAGCTTGTGCCCGGTCATCACATACCAGTCGCAACCGAGCGCCTGAACATCGACTTTCAGGTGCACTGCCGCCTGGCTGCCATCGACGAGGATTTCGGCGCCGGCCGCATGGGCGAGTTTTGTGATCGCCGCCACATCCGTCACCGTGCCCAGCACGTTGCTCATGTGCGTGACGGCGACCATCTTCGTCTTCGGCCCGATGGCGGCGCGCAACGCATCCATATCGAGCGAGCCGTCTTCGGTGAGCCCCACCCAGCGCAGTCCGGCGCCGTGACGTTCGCGCAGGAAGTGCCAGGGCACGATATTGGAATGGTGCTCCATGATCGACAGCACGATCTCGTCGCCCGGCTGGATGCGCGCACCGAGCGCCGCCGCTACCAGGTTGATGCCTTCGGTCGAACCCTTGGTGAAAATCACATTGTCCGTAGACGGTGCATTCAGGAAGGCGCGCACGGTTTCGCGGGCGGCTTCGTAGACCTCCGTCGTCTCGTTCGCCAGCGTATGCAGGCCCCGGTGCACGTTAGCATAGGCGGTGCGCATCTGGTTCGACATCGCGTCGATTACGGCGTCCGGCTTCTGCGCGCTGGCCGCATTGTCGAGATAGACCAGCGGATGCCCGTTGACCTGCCGCGACAGGATCGGAAACTCGGCGCGGATGGCGGCAAGGTCAAGCTTATGCGGCATGGTTCAGCCAGGCCTGCGCCTCGGCGCGCAGCGCGTCCTCAAGTTCGCCCGCGCCTTCCAGCGCCTGCGCAATGAAGGCCTCTGTCAGCATCGCCCGCGCCTGCGTCAGCGGAATGCCGCGCTGGCGCAGATAGAACAGCTGCGCCGCATCCAGCGCGCCGGACGTATTGCCGTGCGCACACTGAACATCATCGGCAAGGATTTCGAGTTCGGGCCTGGCGAACACTTCCGCGCCTTCCTCCAGCAGCAATGCATTGTGCTGCATCGAGGCATCGGTCTGCTGACCGGACGTGCGCGGCACATGGAACTTGCCCTGGAACACGCCGCGCCCGCCATCGAGCACAGCGCCCTTGGTCAGCTGCCGCGTCACACAGGACGGCGCACCATGGCGCACATGCGTAGTGATATCCGCCTGCAGCCCGGCGCCCGCAAGATAAGCGGCATTGATCGTTGCTTTTGAACCGGTCTCGCAGTGCACAAGGCGCGTTTCCAGGCGCGCGATCCTGGCTCCGAGCGCCAGTGTCGTCAGAAAGCTTTCCGCGTCCGCGTCCTGCTCGATGATCGCCGTCACTGCCTGGGCCTCGCTCGCCCCACCAATCTGGTAGACTGTGCGATGCAGGCGCGCGCCCTTGTTCAGCGTGAATTCGACCAGCGCCGCAGACAGCGCGGCGCCGCCCAGATGGCTTTCCGAGACATGAAGCTCAGCCCCCGGACGCAGCAGGAAGACGACCCGTGCCGCGTTGATCGCGCCCGGACCTTCAAACACCATGTGCAGATGCGCCGGCGCCCCGGCGCCGACCTCCACCAGCAGCGTCCCCGGCGTCTTGCCGCCCGATAGCGCGGCCGCCAGCGCGCCAAGCGGTGCATCCTCGGCCCCGCCCATCGCCTGCACCTCGTCCTTTGCCAGAAGGCGCAGTCCCGCAGGCAACGAGGCGGGCGCAGTGTACCGCGCCGGCGTGAAGCGCAACGTGGCCACTCCGTCCCGCGCCAGCGGATCGCGCACAGGGGCTGTCGTCGGCGCGTCCAGCGAAGTCACCGCGGCCTTGAAGTCCGTCCAGCGCCAGCCTTCGATGCGCCGCCCAGGCAGCCCGGTCTGCGCAAACGCCTCGAACAGACGCAGCCGCCGCGCATCCGCCTTCAGCGCTGCAAAGCGCGCGACGAGCTCCAGTTCGGCAATCGTCGGATTACCGATCAAGTCTTTGAGGGCGGTGCTCACACGGCCTCCGCCAGCACGCCGTCATAGCCTTCTGCCTCCAGCCGGTGCGCCAGCTCCGGCCCGCCCGTCCTGATGATGCGGCCCCTGGCGAGCACGTGCACCTTGTCCGGTTTGATATAGTCCAGCAGGCGCTGGTAGTGCGTGATCACCAGCATGCCCCGGTCCGGCGCGCGCAAGGCGTTGACGCCTTCAGCGACCGTGCGGAGCGCGTCGATGTCGAGCCCGGAATCGGTCTCGTCCAGCACCATGAAGCGCGGCTCCAGCATCATCATCTGGTAGATCTCGAGCCGCTTCTTCTCGCCGCCGGAGAAGCCGACATTCACCGGACGTTTCAGCATCTCGGGATCAAGGCTCAGCACCCTGGCAATCTCGCGGGACTTCTTGATGAAGTCGGGCGCCGAGATCTCCGTCTCGCCGCGCGCCTTGCGCTGCGCGTTCATCGCGGTACGCACGAAGGTCATCACCGGCACACCGGGAATCTCCACCGGATACTGGAAAGAGAGGAACAGGCCGGCGGCCGCGCGCGCTTCCGGCTCCAGAGCGAGAATGTCCGCGCCATTCAGCGTCGCACTGCCCCCGGTGACAGCGTAGCCTTCACGCCCTGTGAGCACATAGGACAACGTGGACTTTCCCGCGCCGTTCGGACCCATGATCGCGTGGACTTCGCCGGCGGGAACAGCCAGCGAAAGGGCGTTGAGGATGGTTTTTGCATCCTCGCCTTCGCCGACGGTGGCAGTCAGGTTTTCAATCTTTAACATGCCGGGGATTTAGGGCGCCCCGGGGGGATTTGAAAGCACAAAGCGGAGTTTGCCGCAGCCGCAATACGGGTTTCCCCGTGTTTCAGGCGGCCACAGCCATCAGCGGCGCCAGAAACACGGCGACGCAGATCACGGCCAGGGCGGCGAGTTCTTTAAACATGGCTTCCTCCGAACGGCTCGCAACGGCCGCTTCTGAGGCAAACGCAGCACGTTGCGGGCCGGATCAGCCGGGCGTCGTGGCCGCCGCCTGGCAGAACGAGGCAGGATCCACGCCGTCGAGGATCCTGATAACCTCGCAAGGCGGCTGCGTCAGGGGCGCCTCGCCCGGTTCGGGGTCTGCCCGGTTAACTACGGCAGCGACTTCCTCGAGCGCCCCGTTGGTAAGGCGGAAATACCCGGTTTCCCATTCTGCGGCGCTGGAGCGTCCCGAAGCGGCAATAAGACCCTCAGGCGTCTGTCCGATACTGACACCGCCCAGTTCGCCGGCACGGACAAACTGGCCGTCGGCGCCCTGGACCCAGAGCGCGTAAGACGTGTTCACGTTCCCAGTCATCAGGGGAACCATCAGATCGGGCAGTCCGTCCGCGGTCAGGTCCTCAACATAGGGGTAGTTGAAAGCGTAAAGCGCCGTTTCTTCGATGACCTGAAGCGACAGGCCGCCGCTGCCCCACGTCTCGATACGTATCTGGCCCGAAGGGCCTTCGTCACCTTCAATCATCGGCGTCGAAGTCACAACCAGGCTCGGCTTTCCGTCGCCCAGTGATATCCGGCAGGGCGTCAGCTCCGGCTGCATGCCGCCATAGCTCGCTGACGCCTGCGTGCAGGTTTCCATGCCCATCAGACGCTCGAGGGCGGCCTGTGCAGCCACCTCTTCCGGAGCCGGCCCTTCGGGCGCCTCGGGCATGCAGCCTGCCGCCAGCAACAGAGCGAGCCCGGCCGTTCCCGTTTTCATGCTCATCCGACACTCCCCTCAAGGCTGACTTCCAGCAGTTTCTGCGCCTCGACAGCGAATTCCATTGGCAGTTCCTGCAACACGTCGCGCACGAAACCATTGACGAGCAGCGCCACAGCCTGCTCCTCGCCGATGCCGCGCTGGCGGACGTAGAACAGCTGATCCTCCGAAAGCTTTGTGGTCGTCGCCTCATGTTCCAGCTGCGCATCGGCGCGGCGGTTCTCGATGTAGGGCACGGTATGTGCGCCGCAGCGGTCGCCGATCAGCAGGCTGTCGCACTGCGTGAAATTGCGCGCGCCTTCCGCTTTCCTGTGTATCGAGACAAGGCCGCGATAGGTGTTGTCGGACTTGCCCGCCGAAATGCCCTTGGAGATGATCCGGCTCTTCGTGCGCTTGCCGAGATGGATCATCTTGGTGCCGGTATCAGCCTGCTGGCGGCCATTGGTCACTGCGATCGAATAGAACTCGCCGACGCTGTCATCGCCGCGCAGTACGCAGGAGGGATACTTCCAGGTGATCGCCGAACCGGTCTCCACCTGCGTCCAGGAAATCTTGGAGCGCGCGCCCCGGCAATCGCCGCGCTTGGTTACGAAGTTGTAGATGCCGCCCTTGCCGTCTTCATCGCCCGGCCACCAGTTCTGAACGGTCGAGTACTTGATCTCGGCATCATCCAGCGCCACCAGCTCCACCACGGCAGCGTGCAGCTGGTTCTCATCGCGCATCGGCGCGGTGCAGCCTTCAAGGTAGGAGACGTACGCGCCCTCATCCACAATGATCAGTGTACGCTCGAACTGCCCTGTGCTTTCCGCGTTCATCCGGAAATAGGTCGACAGCTCCATCGGACATCGCACACCCTTCGGCACATAGACGAACGTGCCATCCGAGAAGACGGCCGTGTTCAGCGTCGCAAAGTAATTGTCCGTCGCCGGAACAACGGTGCCGAGATACCTGCGCACCAGCTCCGGATACTCATGCACGGCTTCGGAAATCGACATGAAGATCACGCCGGCCTTTTTCAGCTCCTCGCGGAAGGTTGTCGCCACGGACACGGAGTCGAACACGGCGTCCACGGCAATGCGCGGCTTCTCGCGCGCCGTCGCCGCCGTCTCCGCCGCGCCTTCGACGCCCAGCAGCACTTCCGCTTCGCGCAGCGGGATGCCGAGCTTGGCATAGGTATCAAGAATTTCCTTCGGCACCTCGTCGATGGATTTGTACTTCGCAGCGTTCTTCGGCGCGGCGTAGTAATAGAAGGCCTGATAGTCGATCTTCGGATAATTCACCCGCGCCCAGACCGGCTCTTCCATCGTCAGCCAGCGGCGATAGGCATCGAGACGCCATTCCAGCAGCCATTCCGGCTCACCCTTCTTGGCCGAGATGAAGCGCACCGTGCTTTCAGAAAGCCCCTTCGGAGCAAACTCCATCTCGATGTCGGTGACGAAGCCCGCCGAATAGTTCTCGGACTCGAGCCGCTTCGCCGCCGCAACCGTGCCCGCGTCAATGCCGTCCTTCACCTTCACTTCAGTGCAGGTCTCGTCATGCTCATCCATTCCGCCGCAGCAATCCATCACGCGGTTTCCTTCAATACTGTTCTGTGGGCGGCTTCAAGCCAGGCGTCGGTGACGCGCCCGAAGTCTTCCGGCTTGGTGTCCCAGCCGAAGCTGGTGCGAATAGCCGATTCCGCAAGCGCGTCATCTGCGCCCATCGCGAGCAGCACAAGCGATCTCTTCACCTTGCCGGACGAGCAGGCCGAACCCGCCGAAACGCAGACGCCCGCAAGATCGAGCGCCATCACCTGTGTCTCCGCCCGGAAACCTGGCCGGGCGAAACTGGAGGTCCCCGCAAGACGGGGCGAGCCCTCGCCGATCACGGTGACGCCGCCTTCGGCTTTCAGCCGGGCTTCCATTCCATCGCGGTGCCTGGCCAGAGCCGCATACTTCGGCAGATCGCGCACCGCTGCCTCGGCCGCGGCGCCAAAGCCGGCGATGCCCGCCACGTTTTCCGTGCCTGAACGCAGGCCCCGCTCCTGCCCGCCGCCATGCTGCAACGCCTTCAGCGGCGCGCCCGCCCGGTGCCACAACGCGCCAACACCCTGCGGTCCGCCGATCTTGTGCGCCGACAGAGCAATGTAATCGGCGCCCAGCAGCGCGGCATTGACCTGAACCTTGCCAAACGCCTGCACGGCGTCACACACGGTCAGACCGCCCGCGCGGCGGACCAGCGCCGAAGCTTCGCTGACGGGCTGCAGGATTCCGGTCTCGTTGTTCGCCAGCATCAGCACCAGAACCGGCGTGCCCTTCACGTCGCGGTCCCAGCTCCCAAGCCGCGTTTCCAGGTCCACGAGATTCACCTGCCCGGACGCCAGCACATAGGCCGTCTCCACCTGCACGCCCGCATAGGCAGCCGCCTTGCTGGCCGCCTCGTGCTCGATGGCCGAAACAATCAGCGTCGCCTTGCCGTCCAGCGCCAGAACAGCCCCCTGGATCGCTAACGCCAGCGCTTCTGTACCGCCGCTGGTAAACAGGATGTCGGCCGCCCGTGAGCCGATAGCCGCGCCAACCTGGGCCCTGCCTTTCTCAATCACTGCGCGCGCCGCCCGCCCGGACCGGTGCACCGACGAGGGATTAGCCGCGCCCAGCGCCAGCGCCGTCAGGACAGCGTCCCGGGCTTCCGGCCGCATCGGGGCGGTGGCGTTGTAGTCGGCATAGATCATGACGCCTTATATAGGCTTTTCCGGCTGAGGCCGCACCCTGCAGAAAAATTTGCATTTTACGGCCGATTTGGCCTATCTCGCCCGCTTTACCTGAAAACAGCTGAGGATCAGATGGCAGAAATCATCATTCCGGGCCCGCAAGGGCGGATCGAAGCGCGTTACACTGAGCCCCCATATCCGGGTGCGCCAATTGCGCTGATCCTCCATCCGCACCCGAAAGCCGGCGGAACGATGCAGGATCCGGTCACGATCATGCTGTACCAGCTGTTCGAACGGAACGGTTTCGGCGTCCTGCGGTACAATTCACGCGGCGTTGGCCGCTCGCAAGGCGTTTACGACCAGGGCATCGGCGAGCTCGAAGACGCCGCCTATGTGCTCGACTATGTCGAAAACCTCTCGGAAAGCCCCCGCCTGGTCTGGTGTGCCGGCTATTCCTTCGGGGCCTGGATCACGCTGCAACTGCTGATGCGCCGCCCGGAAATCGATGGTTTCCTCGCCATCTCGCCGCCAGCCAACCACTACGACCTCTCCTTCCTCGCCCCCTGCCCGGCCTCGGGCCTGATTGTGGCCGGCGACGCCGATTCCATCGCGACACCGGAAGATGTCGAGCGCGCCCTGTCGAAGGTCCGCGTCCAGAAAGGCCACAAGGTCGAGCGCGCCAGGATCAAGGGCGCCAACCATTTCTATGTCGACAAGCGCGAAGAACTGCTTGGCGTCTGCGAAGAATACCTCCTGCGCCGCCTCGATGAAGCCGAGAACAAGCTGCGCCTTGAGGCTGAAGAAGGCGCCGAAGCAGATGCGGTCGAGGACGAAGACGACTTCGAAGAATAGGACCGGCCATCATGGCAGAGATCAGGTTCGCGGATGAACGGGATACAGAAACGGTTCTCCGGTTCATCCGCGCCCTCGCGGAATACGAAAATCTGTCAGATGCATGCGTGGCAGATGCAGATTCGCTTCGCGCGGGCCTCTTCGGCGTTCGATCCTATGCTGAAGTGTTGCTGATCGAGGATCGAAATGGCCCCCATGGCTTCGCACTCTTCTTCCATAATTTCTCAACTTTTATCGCCAGACCGGGCATCTGGCTCGAAGACCTGTTCGTCGATCCGGCCCAGCGCGGAAAAGGCTACGGCAAGGCGCTCCTGAAACGGCTTGCAGAGATCGCCGTCGATCGCGGCTGCGGCCGGCTCGAATGGTCGGTGCTCGACTGGAACAAACCGTCCATCGATTTCTACCTCGCCCTCGGCGCCAAACCGATGGACGAGTGGACAATCTACCGGCTCGAGGGCGACCGCCTCACGGGCCTCGCCAATAGCTAGAGGAAGAGCTGCCCGCCGGTTAGCGCAGCAGGGACGCCCGTTGTCATCGGCCAGCTTAGCGGCAAATCCCTCATGCGGCGTGCCGCGAGGTAAGCAAACGCTTCCGCCTCGATTGAATCGCCGCGCCAGCCTGCCTCTTCGGCGGTCATCAGCCTGCAGGGCAATGCACCGCGCAGCGCGGCCATCAGCGCCGGATTATGACGTCCGCCGCCGCAGGCAATCACGCGCGCTGGTTTCTCCGGCAGCTGATCAATGCCTGCCGCCACCGCCGCTGCAGAAAAAGCGGTCAGCGTTGCCGCGCCGTCCTCAACAGAAAGTCCGCGCGCTGCACTGGCGTTGAAATCATACCGGTCGAGGGACTTCGGCGGCGCCTCGCTGAACCATTCATGGTCAAGCAGTTGCGCCAGGAGGCCCGTATGCACCTTGCCCGAGGCTGCCAGCCTGCCGCCTGCATCGTGCGTGCCGCGGCCGTGGCCTTCCACCCATTCATCAATTGGTCCGTTCGCCGGGCCGGTGTCGAACGCCACGAGGCTGCCATCGGAAAGCCGCGCGGTGATATTGGCCACGCCGCCGAGATTCAATACGCAGGCCGCCTCTCCGCCGAGCCGGTCCAGCAGTGCGCCGTGATAGGCCGGCGCGAGCGGCGCGCCCTGGCCGCCCGCCTCGACATCTGCCGACCGGAAATCGCAGACCAGCGGCACGCCGATCGCCTTGCGCAGGGCGAACGGATCAACCAGCTGCAGCGTCGCGCCCTTCTGCCCGGGTTTCGCGCGCCGGTGCAGGACCGTCTGGCCATGCACACCCGCAAGCAGCGGGACCGGCGCCCGGGCGGGCGAAGTCAGCAGCATCCAGGCCTCGTAATGGGTCCTCGTGATCACTTCGAGAGCGGCCCGGAAGGGTGCCTCCGGGATCGGCCCCGTCCAGTTCCAGGCCCTTGCCGCGTCCGTGGCAGCCTGAAGGGTGGCCCGCTCCGCCGCCGAATACCGGCGCTCCACTGCCGGGCCAAAATCGGTGACCTTCTCCCCGTCCGTCAGGATCATTGCGGCGTCCACCGCGTCCAGCGAGGTGCCGGACATGAACCCGGCGACCCAGACCGGGGTCGTGGGAGCGGGTGTTTTTTCTGTAGCCGTGTTCAAGAGCTGGTCTTTCCGTGTTAGGCGCGCGTCTGCTCCACGGAGACACAAGAACATGAGCGAATACAAGTCGGAATTCCTGCGCGAGCTCAGCTGGCGCGGCTTCATCAGGCAGATGACGCATGAGGCAGAGCTCGACGCTTACTGCGCCTCGGGAACTCCGGTGGCGTATATCGGCTTTGACGCGACCGCCGACAGCCTGCACGTCGGCTCGCTGCTGCAGATCATGATGCTGCGAATCCTTCAGCGCCACGGCGGCAAGCCGGTGGCACTGATGGGCGGTGGCACGACGAAGATCGGCGATCCGACCGATAAGGAAAAATCGCGTCCGCTGCTGACCGACGCCCAGATCAACGCCAACATTGAAGGCATCAAGAAGGCCTTCATGCCTTTCCTGAAGTTCGGCGACGGCCCTTCTGACGCCATCATGGTCAACAACGCGGACTGGCTGGACAAGCTCGGCTACATCCAGCTGCTGCGCGAGGTCGGCGTCCACTTCACCATCAACACGATGGTCAAGCAGGACACGGTCGCCCGCCGCCTCGCCGCCGAGCAGCCCTACACTTTCCTCGAGTTCAACTACCTGCTGATGCAGTCCTACGACTTCCTTGAACTGTTCAAGCGCCACGGCTGCCGCCTCCAGCTCGGCGGCTCGGACCAGTGGGGCAATATCGTCGGCGGCGTTGACCTCGTGCACAAGGTGGAAGGCGGCAAGGCCTTCGGCCTGACCGCTCACCTGATCACGACAGCGTCTGGCGGCAAGATGGGCAAGACGGCCGACGGCGCAGTCTGGCTCAATGCTGACCGCAAGAGCCCCTACGAATACTGGCAGTTCTGGCGCAACACCGAAGACGCGGACGTCGGCCGGTTCATGCGTTTCTTCACAGACCTTAAGCAGGAAGAGATCATCCGGCTGGAAGCCCTCCAGGGCGCACAGATCAATGACGCAAAAGTCGCGCTCGCCAATGCCGCAACGACGCTGCTGCACGGCGAAGCAGCCGCGAAGGAAGCCGAAGCCGCCGCAAAGGCGGTGTTCAGCGCAGGCGCGTCATCAGACTCCCTGCCGACCGCACTTGTTGCGCAGGCGGAGCTTGATGCCGGTATGCTGGTTGCAGCGGCCTGCACGGCAACCGGCCTCTCTAAATCCAACGGCGAAGCGCGCCGCCTGATCGAGCAGGGCGCCGTCCGCGTCAACGATGAAGCGGTGACTGATCCGAATGCCAAAGTCTCTTCCGCCGATCTGAAAGACGGGGCGATCAAGATATCCGCTGGTAAGAAACGGCATGCCCTGGTCAAGGCAGGGTAAACTTGTCTCCTCTCCTGTATGCGGCAGAGGGGTTTAAAGGGCTAAAACGTCTCGTCCTTGATCGGTGGCAGTTCCTTCGGAAGCGGCGCGTCCGGGGCGCGAGGTCTGGCTTCCGGGATTTTCGTGTCCGAGGGGTTTTCGAAGATGCGGCGGATGACGCCCGGCGCCAGAGCTGAGAGCGGGTTGACCGAGACATTCGCCTTGTCGAGCTTGCCGCGTACTCCGTAGGTCAGCGAAAACACGCCCTCCCCGTCCCGGCCGACAACGAGGTCGCCCAGGATCGGAATTCCTCCGAGGGCGGAGTTCACGCCGAAACTCGGCACCAGCACGCCGTCGATCTCGATTGCGGTCGTTTTGGAATCGATGAAACCGCTGGCCGTCAGGCCCAGCGCAGGCCCCTGCGCCTTGGCGCCAGTGATGATGTAGCGCCCGCCGGAAATCTTCAGCGGCAGGTCGATCCGGCTGAACATCACCCCGTCGCCGCCGAGCGTATCGGCCAGGCCGCGCAATGAGGCGAGCGAAAGAATCTGCGTCAGGAACGGGGCGTCGTTCATCCGCGCATCCGATATCTGCACCATCAGGTTCGCCGGCGTCGCCGCCTGTTCCAGCGTGCCCTTGATCTCCACTGTGCCGCCCGAGATGAAATCCGTGTTGAGAAACGCGCTCGCGAGGAAGCCGGCATCGCCGGAGGTGACGCTGAGGCGGGCGGGCCCGCTGCCGCTCGCATCGATAGAGGCGGCCAGCGGCGCGCCATCGCCTGCTATCCCGTTTGCGGTCACTGTTTCGAGGCCGGTCCGGTTCGTCATCAGCACGAGCTCGGCGCTGCGCAGGTCAAGCCCGGGCCGTAGCGTCAACCGGTCCACCGCCGCTGTCAGGTTCATCGGCGAGCCCGCCTTGCCCTCCTCGCCGTTCAGTCCGCCCAGCCCCGGCATCAGGCCGGAAATGTCGAGATGCCTGCCGCCCAGTGTCAGGATGATCTGGTCCGCTGCGCCCCGGCTCATCCTGCCGTTCACGTCGGCCACGTTCCGGAAGAAGGCGCGGCGCAGGTCAGCGGAGACGAGCCGCGAATCGGCCGCGCGCAGCGTGAAGTCGCCGTCGAGCGCCGCGCCGTCTGCGGTGAAGCGGACCTTGGATGTCATGTTCTCGCCGGCCCGGGCGTAGTTGATCGTCGCGTTCGAGGCGCCGCCGCGCGGCTTCAGCCAGCCGATCTCGGCAACATCCAGCCGGGCGTCCTTGAAGTCCACCTGCACGAGGGCAGTTTCGAGATCTGCGCCTTCGAGCGTCGCCTTCACATCGATAGGCGCCTCCCCGGTCATATAGGCGCGCCCCAGCAGGCCGAAGCCGTTGAGGAAGTCTGCCGTCATGACGCCCCTGGCGGTCAGGTCGGCCGGCTTGCCGTCGTCCGCGAAATTGTCTTTCCAGACGAAATCGACCGGCGAGGGGCCGAGGTCTGCCTGTCCGGTCATAACGATGCCGTTCTGGTCGAGGTTTACCTTCATTGCGCCGCCGGTCAGATCGAACCCGAACGCGGCGCCCTTCAGACCGCCATTGCGGACCGTGCCGAAACCGGTGAAGCGCATGTCCTCGTAGGCTACGTTATCGCGCGCCGGACGGAACATCTCGTAGGTCATTTCCGCATCGCCGGAGACACGCGCCGGATCGAGATCGAACTCGAGCCGCGACTCCGCCAGTGTGCGGACGATATTGCGCGCAGGTCCGCGGCCCTTTGCGAATACTCGGAATTCAGTGCCGCGCGGATTGAATGCGGGGAAGTCGACCAGCCCCTCGCTGACCACCCAGCCACCATACTCGGCCTTGTCGAGCACGACCTTGAAACTGTTGCCGGTCAGCCGGCCGGTGCCGCTGGCATTCTCGACCGGCGGCAGATCATCCAGAAACTTCACGCGCGCTCCGTCCACCGCGAAGGTTACTTCGAGGTCGGTGTCGCGCAGGTGGCCTTCGGCGAAGCTGTCTCGCTGCAGTGTGATGCGCCCCCTGGCACCCCGCGCGGTGCCGGCCTCGACACGCTGCTTGCCGAAATCACGCGCACCCGTGCCGAGCGTCACCGGCCAGAGCGCAAGAACGGTCTCCAGCGGCAGGGCTCCAGGTACGCCCGCATCCAGGGTTGCGATGACCGGCGCATCGCCCTCTTGCCAGTCCGGCGTCATCGCCAGTTCACCGGCCAGCTCAAACGCCGCGCCGCCGGTGACGAATTTCGCGGTCGTATTGCGCACGGCGAGCGCATCCAGATCGACCTCGCCGTCGGCCGAGACGCTCGCAAAATCGAGCGGCGCTTCGAGGAAAGGCACAAGGTTGGCGGTCAGAGCCGGGCTCGTGAGCCGGAAGGGGCGGAAGCCCTGGCCCGTCAGCGCCTTCTCAAGCTCCAGCTCAGCGCGCCCCTTGAACACGCCAGTGCCGGTTGATTCCAGCGTCAGCGCCAGCTTGTCATCGGGGCGGCCGTAGGCGGCGGAGATGCGCAGGTCCGTCACCGGCTCTGACCAGTCACGGATCCTGAGGGTGCCTGCGCCGCTGCGTGCATTCAGCCGCACGTCCTCAATGCCGGCATTCTGCGTGAACCCGATGGCCACCTCGAAATTCGAATTGAGTCCCTGCGAGCCTTCAGCGCCGAGGCCGGTGCGCCGGAGCAGCTCGCCCAGCGGCCAGTCCGCGACGCCCAGCTCGGCCAGCATCCGCGTGCCACGCTCACTCGTCTGCATACGGATGGCTATGCCGCCCGGCAGTCCCTCGCCCAGCCCGCTGCCGGAGAGGTTAAGGCTCAGGCCATCCTCCGTGCGTGTCAGATTTCCGGTCGTGTGCTGCACCGTGCCGAGCAGGACGAGATCAGCCGAGCGCACGCGCAATTCGAAGCCGTCAAAGCTGATCGATTCAAAGGTCAGGGTCTCGCCGGTTTCCGTCAGCGCCGCGAGCCATTCCGGCAGCACTGTGTTGGCATAGTCCATCCAGCCTTGCGGCGTTGTTGGCAGGACGCGCGCCTTGATCTCCGGCAGCCGATCGCCGCCGAGCGTCCACAGATTTCCGCCCTGGTGATCCAGCCCGATCCACCCGTCGCGCAGATTGAGGCGCAGCACCTCGATCCGCCCGAGCAGCAGGGCAGAGGCCGACAGAACGATCTCGGAATTGGCCGCCTCTGCGGCGGGACGTCCGTCATCGTCCAGCAGGCTCACATCCTGGGCGGTGATCTGCACGCGTTTCGATTCCGGCGACCATTCGAGCTGCAGGCCGCCGATCGACACGACGCGCCCGTCGCGCGCGTCGGTCAGGGCGTGTTCGACATCATCACGAAACGGGCTCAGATCGATCGGCCCGCCCGACAGGCGCAGGAGGAGCAACGCACTGGCCGCCATCAGCACCAGGACGAGGGCGCCGAGTATTTCCATGACAATGACAGACGCGGTCTGGCGGACCAATCGCTGGCTCCTCAAAAATACCGGTTTTGCAGCAGGTCCATAGGCACATAGAAACTATAATTGCGTGAACAGGCCCAGACCATACGAGCAAAACATGAGCGCTGATCTGAAACCCGGCACCAGGGCCCCTGCCTTCAGCGTCCGGACGACCGCCGGAACGAGGCGCCTGAAAGACTTCGCGGGCGGCCACCTTGTGCTCTACTTCTACCCCAAGGACGACACACCGGGATGCACCCAGGAAGCGATCGACTTTTCCGCCCATACGGATGCGTTCCGGAAAGCGGGCGCCACGGTGCTCGGCATCTCGCGCGATACGCTCGCCAAACACGAGAAATTCGCGGCGAAACACAACCTGACCGTCCTGCTCGGAACCGACGAGAACGGCGAGATCTCAGGTTCCTATGGCACCTGGGAGGAGAAATCGATGTATGGCCGGACCTATATGGGCATGGCGCGGCGCACCTTCCTGATCGGGCCGGACGGCAAGATCTTGCGTGTATGGCCTAAAGTTAAGGTCAAGGGGCATGCGGAGGACGTGCTGGCCGCACTGGCAAAATGATCTCCGCGTGTCCGGAATTTGCCAGTGATTGCCGAAACTTTCATCAAGTTAATGAGAAGTTTACGCCCAACTGCGAATATTGCTGAAATATATGACTGGCGGGGGTTTCACCCCGGGTCGAATTGGGTATGTATGGCGCGGGGAATGGGAGGCTGGCTGCAGGCGTCTCTGCAGCTTGATAAGAAGTTTCCAGCTTACGGGTTGCTTGCATGGCGAAGTTGAGTGCGAACCTCAAGGCGACGTTTGATCGCGCATTCCCGGAACGCCAGATCTACCACCGCAGCGGCGGCACCGTTCGATACATTTCCGTATCCCCCTGGCAACAGGCTATTATGGCTGCCGGTATAACCGCCCTTGCCGGCTGGACTGTGTTTGCCACGGCCAGTTTCGTGTTCGGCGGCGGTGAGACCACCCTGGCTGGCGGCGAAGGCAAGGACCTCGCCAAGTATGAGCGCTGGGTCCAGGACCTTCGCGCCCGCGAATCGCTCCAGCGCACCCTTCTGGAAGAGCGCTCCAGGGAGACTGCTGAGCTCGAAAAGAAGCAGAAAGCGCTCGAAGAACTCCTGAATGAAATGCGCGAGGATGACGGGCAGAAACTGTCTGCTCTCGAAGGTGACGGCGCCTCCCTCCTGGTCGAGGCCTCCATCGAGGAGGCCGACCGCCGCCAGTCCCGTGACGAATACATGATGACCGCCGGGCTGGACGTCCCCGCTGCCCGCGGAACCTCCAAAGCCATCGAGCAGGACATCTACCGCCTGTTCGACCTGATGGAAGACCATGCCGCCGAGCGGGCCGAACGCGCCCGGGGCGTCTTGATGCTGACGGCCGTCGGCACTGACAACATCCTCGCCAGCAGCAATATCGGCGGCCCGGAAGTCTCCATGGGATCGCTGACCTCGTCAGCCTCCGACTGGTCGATCGGCGACCAGGACTTCATGACACGGATCTTCCAGGCGCGGGCCCGGATCGCCGAAATGAAGTATTACGAAAAGGTCGTCGACAGCCTGCCGCTCGGGGAGCCGGTGTCTGTGCCCTACCGCTATACCAGCCCCTATGGCATCCGCATCGACCCCTTCACGAAGCGTCCGTCCCCGCACATGGGCGTGGACCTCGCGGCCTACCGCGATGCCCCGATCGTGACAACCGGCCCCGGCTCTGTCAGCTATGCTGGCCCCCGCTCAGGCTACGGCCTGCTGGTCGAAGTCGACCACGGTCATGGTTTCAAGTCGCGTTACGGACACTTGAGGTCGATCACCGTGTCCAAAGGTGATACAATAAAAATTGGCGATCTTGTCGGGCGTATGGGTTCGACCGGACGCAGTACCGGCGATCACCTTCACTATGAAGTGTGGTACAATGGCAAACCGTATGACCCCAATAAGTTCCTGAAAGCAGGCCGACATGTTCACAAAGAATAGCAGAACCCCGGATAACACCCCGGTCGAAGCGCCGAAAGTGGCGCCGGCCCAGGACGCTATCCGTGGCGCAGCGACGAAAACCGCTGCCCGTGCCGCTTCCATCATCTGCGCCGACATGAAGATCAACGGCTCCGTGATCTCCGAAGGCTCGCTTCAGATTGACGGCATCGTCGATGGCGACGTTTCCGCCACCGACATTACGATCGGCGCTTCCGGCCAGATCACCGGCGAAGTCAAAGCCGAGGTCGTCAAGGTCAAGGGCAAGATCCGCGGCTCCATCCGGGCCCGCAAGGTCGAGCTGGAAACCGGCGCACACGTGAAGGGCGACATCGTCCATTCCTCGCTGCAGATCCAGCCCAACGCCGTATTCGAAGGCCAGGTCAAGCATGCGGATGACCCGCTGCGTGAAACCGGCCCTGTGGCGGCCACTGAAGCCAAGACGATGACCGCCTCATCGCCCAGCCCGACCGCTTTCGGCATCTCCTCGCAGCCGAGCTGATCAGTCAGCTGACCCCAGACTTTCAGAACGCCGGCCCCACCCGCCGGCGTTTTTGTTTGTGCTGGCGCCGGTAACTCCCGGATCGTGATCCGATGGCCGAGGCCGCATCTGCCGAAACAGAAAGCCCCGAACCAGCGGTTCGGGGCTTTGTCTTTTAAGCAGGAGCTGGCTGATCAGACCGGCTGGGCGTTCCGGCACTGCGGTGTGGCCTCAAACTTGGCGCGGCCCGCCTTCAGGCGCTCGGTGATCGTCTTGCAGCCTTCCGGCTGGGCATCGCCAAGGCCCTGCAGTTTCTTGCAGATCTTGTCCTCATTGACGAGGTTCAGCACTGACGCCTGGACTTCGAAACAGACGAGCGCGTCCTTCGTTTCCTCTTCAGACTGCATGAACTCGAGCCAGCCGCGGCCACCCGCGTTGCCAGCCTGGCGGAAAGCCTCCTTGGCACCCGCCCGGTCACCGCGCTCAAAGCGCGACTGGCCGATCCGGACCCAGACCGTGCCTTTGTCCTTAAGACCGCCAATGCTGAGCGCTTTCTGCAGCGCGTCTTCAGTCTCTTTCCACTTCTGCAGCTCGCTGTAGGAGGCGCCCAGACGCTCGTACATCGCGCCTGCGCCGCCCATTTCGGCAGCCTGACGGATCACCGGGATCGCTTTTTCGTGTTCGCGCGCGACCTGGTAGAAGTCAGCGAGGAGTGATACCTTCTCCGTCGTCTTCTTAATGCGGCCGGCGTTCATTTCCTTCTCGAGGACGCGCGCAGCGTGATACGGCGCGTTGAGCTGGTTGTAGAAGTTCACAATCCGCATCAGTTCGTCTTCAGTCTTCAAGAGACCGGAGAGGTACATCGCCTTCTGCACTTCGAAGGCCTTGCGCAGTTCGTTGTCAGCGAAGTAGTTGCCGGCAATGGCATCCCAGTACTTGCGCTCTTCCGGCTTACGCTCGACGAGCACTTCCAGAACTTCCGCGAGTTTCGTCTTCTCGCCGGCATCATTGTAGAGGAAGACGAGCAGGTCATACAACTGCTGGTCGAACTTCGTGCCATCTTCACGGCGCACTTCTTCGGCATAGCGGATCGCTTCCTTGAAGTTGTCGACGCGCTGGTAAAGCACTGCCAGCTGCCACTTCTGGCCGCGGTCCGGCTTTCCGCCAGCCGCCTGCCATTTCTTCATATAATCCAGCGCGGTCTTGGTGTCTTCAAGCTGAAGGTAGATCTGCGCGATATTGTAATAGGTCTGGCCGACATCTGCGGGCGGAATATAACCCTTGTTGATCGCATCCAGCAGATCCTTGACAGCGCCCTGACGGTCGCCCTTCTCGATCTTGATGTACGCTGAAATGCGGATGATCGCGCTTTCTTCGTAGCAGTTCAGCGTCATGCCGCGCAGCTGGTTCAGTTTCGCGAGCGCCGTATCGAAATCCTTGTTGGTGATCGCAGCCTGCTCAGCTTCCAGATACAGCTGGCCCGTTTTCGAGTTGAACTGTGTCTCGGTGCAGCTGGCCTGGGCAAGCGCGGCGCCTGCCCCCATCAGGCCAAGCACACCTGCCGCAATTGCGCCCTTGAGGAAAACTTTCAGATGCATAATTCTCTCTCCTGACCGCCTCGCAGCGGCAATCTCTCACTAGCCATGCTGGCCCGACGGTCTGGCGCCGTTCCGGGCGGAAGCGGAAGGCGGGCAGCGGACCAGATCGCCACTGCCCTGCCTTCAGTATAATACCTACTCAATGTTGAATTCCAGCGGATAGACGACATTCCGGCGTTCGACAGCCTTGCCCCGCACGATCTTCGGCGCGAATTCCACGCGCGACACGGCCCGTTCGGCTTCGGACTTGAACACCGAGTCTGAGCAGGTTGCTGCCACATTGTAGGGCTTGCCGCGGGTATCCACGTCAAACCGAACGTCGCAACTTCCCGACAGGCCGCGTTCCTGAGCGCGTTGCGGATAGGAGGGCGTCGGCGGACGGATCGGCTGCGCGTCCCGGTCCGACACCGCCACCGGATCGATCGCGAGCGATTTCATCCGGCCGAGGTCTAGGTCCTGCGGAACGCCGCCTTCGATTTTCGGGGTCGGAAGGTTGATGCTCGATTTCGTGGCCGACTGTTTTGGCGGCGGCGGCGGCTTGGCGGCCGAGTCGATCCGCTGCGGCTTGGCCCGCTGGCGGGTCCGCACGTCAGAATCATTCGACTGGGGCGTGATCGCCGAGAGGACCCGGGTTTCTTTCGCTTCCAGAGAGATTTCGTTGACCGCGATCAGCATGCTCATGAACAGGAAGATCAAGATTGCGATCGGCGCCGCAATGGCCAGACTGATCAGAAAACGCCCGAGGGGACTGTTGAACATAGAAACCTCTCCCTAGTTGGTTTTCGCCGAGATGTTGATGACCGTAGACCCGTCAACCTTGTTGATGGCCTCCATGACTTCAACCATGGTTTCAGCCGACGAGTTCACGTCTGCCTGGACCACGACCTCCCCGCGAGGGTTGTCGAGGCGGAGTTCCTTCAGCGTGAACCCCACTTCAACCATCGGCACTTCCTTCTTGTCGATGAAGACCTCGTCGTTCTCCGTGATCGCGATCAGGATCGCGAGCGGCTTGGCCTGGGCCTGGTTGTCGACATCCGGACGGATGATGGGGACGCCGGGTTCCTTGATGAACTGGGCGGTCACGATGAAGAAGATCAGCAGGATGAAGACCACATCCAGCATCGGCGTCAGGTCGATTTCCTGGCCACCGCCGCCTGTGCTTGCGCGTACTTTGCGTGCCATGTGTGCTCCTGCCTACGACGTCTGCGAGATGACGATGTTCACGCGGTCACGGAACCCGGCATTGTATGCCTCGTCCCGGATTTTCACGATCACGCCGCTCTTCGCCTTTGGATGCGCCTGAATGATAACCGAACTATTGGGCGTTTCTGCGATCACGCGTTCAATATTCGCACGCACCGAGCTGATATCCGCAAGGCGGCCGTTGACGGTGATCAGATTGCTCTCGTCCACGTAAATCAGGATAGCCGGAACCTGGGGCTGGTCCAGCTGGTCCGGCGCCGGAGGAGGTGGGGGCTCAAGGCCGATCGACTCTTCGCGGGCAAAGGTAGATGTCACGATGAAGAAGATCAGCAGGATGAACACCACGTCGAGCATCGGCGTGAGATCGATTTCGGCCGACTCGGCCTGTCTGGTACCACGTCCGCGCATCAGCTGATCTCCATCTGATCTTCGACCTGCTGCACCGAGCGGTTCACCTTGCGGTCCATGCCCGACGTGATGAGAACCCCGGACAGGGAAGCCACCATGCCCGCCATGGTCGGGATCGTTGCCCGCGACACACCGGCCGACATAGCCTTGGCATCCGCGCCCGATGTGATGGCCATGATGTCGAACACCGACACCATGCCCGTCACGGTCCCGAGCAGGCCGAGAAGCGGAGCCAGCGCGACCATCGCTTTGGTCAGCTGGACGTTTTCTTCGGCTTTCTGGCGAACTTCCGACACGAGCTTCTCGCGAACCCAGTGGGCAAGCTTTGACTTCTTGTCGGAACGTGCGCGCCACTCGGCAACGGCTTCCGCAGCCACCGCGTTGTGCGCAAACCGGAAGTAGAAAAACCGTTCCAGAATCAGGGCCCACATAAAGAATGTCGCCGCCATGATGACCAGCAGCACGGGGCCGCCTCGATCCAGAAAGGCCTGTAGAGCGTCAAGACCCAGCATGGGTTACTCCTCCAGGGCTGTTAAGGGGCGGGCTTAAGCCCGGCCCCCGTGCAGCGACTCCATTTTTTCGGCGATGATGCCAGCGGCCTGTTCGTCGAGGATCTGCTGGTTACCGCGGGCCATAGACGCAACGACAGCGTGGATGAGAACCAGCGGGATAGCCGCGATGAGGCCCTGCACCGTCGTCACGAGCGCGGTCGAGATACCGTCAGCCATGAGTTTCGGATCGCCTGCACCATAGATCGTGATCGCGGTGAAGGTGATGATCATGCCGACCACCGTGCCGAGGAGGCCGAGGAGCGGGGCGACCGAAGCGAGCACCTTGATGATGTCAAGGCCCCATTCGATCTTCGGCGATTCCTTGAGGATCTGCTCGTCAAGCTTGAGCTCAAGCGTCTCGATGTCCCGGTTGCGGTTGCCCTCGTAGACTTCGAACACGCGGGCCAGCGGGTTGCTGGTACCGGCCTGGCGGGTTTTGGCCGAGCCGCGCATCGCAGCGCCCTGGGTGAAGAGCGTGAACATCTTGTAGAGGCCGAGCAGGATTCCGACGAAGGCCAGCGTGATGATTACGTAGCCAACGACACCGCCGTGGTTGAGACGGTCACCCATGGTCGGCAGTTCGCCGAGGATGCCGAACAGGTTGCCTTTGGACGGATCGACCGGTGCCTTCACGACGTCGCCTTCGCCGGCTTTGATCACGGCGCCCATGGCCGAAGCAAAGTTGCCCGAGGGCTGGCTTGCGAAGACCTGAAGGAACGTGTCGCTGCCTTCGCCCTTGCGGACTTCGACGAACTTGCGGCCGTCAACGGTCGCTGCGGTGAACACGCCGATACGGACGAGCTCGGCTTCAGCGTTCGAGCCTTCCGGGCCAATGCCGTTCACGGTGGCCGTGAAGGTCTTGACTTCGGACTGCGCGATCATTTCCTGAAGCATGGCTTTCGGGAGACGCTCGAGCTGTGCCCGGGTGGGCAGAACGCGGGCTTCTGCGATCTCTGCGATGCCGGCAACGCGGTCTTTATAGTCGAAGTTGGCGACCGAGTTTGCGATTTCCGGCATCGTCGCGCCGGCTGCAGAACGGAACTGCCCAAGCATTTCCTGGAAGTCGCCGGCGAGGGTCGAAACCTGACCTTCGAGGGCGCCCAGCTGGGCTTCGTTGGCATCGAACTCCGCGCTGAGGGCGCGGGCCTTGGCTTCTGCTGCGTTCAGGACGCCGCGGGCGGATTCCATGCTGGCGGCCTGGCTGGCGCGGTCGGCCTGGAACTGTTTCAGGCGGGCCTGATCCTCGGCCGACATCTGGTTGGCGTCCTGTTTGACTTTCGCCAGGACGTCGCTGAGGGACTGGGCCGAAGCCGGCGCAGCAGCAACCAGGGCAACCGATCCGAAAAGAACCGCAGCGCCCAGTGCCTTGAGTGAAGATTTGAACGTTTTCATAACTCTATGACCTTCGTATCTGATCAACTGGCCGATTACTGGACCGTGAACTTCTGGACGGGGGCGAACAGGACGACCTGCTGGGCCTTGCCCTGGGCCACGCGGATGGCCCGCTTGATGTCGGCGGCGTAGCTGCCAGGCAGCGGCTGCCACTCACCCGTGGCGCGGTCATAACGGGCGGTCTTGCCATTCGGCGTCATGTAAACGAGTGCGACGCGGCCGTAGAGGAACATGTCAACGGTCGTCGGGTTGCCGTCTATCGTGATCTCTTCCTGCCACGTGTCGATCGTGCGGCCATACTCCATCTCTGCAGAGTAGGCTTCCATGATCAGGCGGTATTGCTCCGCGGTCGAAACGTTCGGCTGCTTCATCACTGCGTCGAGCGTCTCAAGGCGCGTCTTGCGCTCGTCAGCCTTGAAGGGAAGGTCGGCGGCGACGAACATTTTCAGGTCTTCGACCATGCCGAGCAGCATCGGCACCGTCTGGGCCGTGATGTCGTCGATCGAGCCGAGCTGTTCTGTCAGGGAGGCGATTTCCTCGCGCTGGCTCTGGACAACGAGTTCCTGCTGCTTGGCGAACAGTTCTGCAGCGTCGCGGCGCTGAAGAAGGGTGCGATACTCGCGCACCATGTCGGAACGGTCATCGTCCAGCTGGTTGATCTGGTCCTGGACCTGTTCAGCCTTACGGGTCGCTTGCTCGCCCGTTGTCAGGGCCTCGCGAAGCTGGGCATGGGCCGGAATGGCCAGGCCCGCAATCAACGCCGCAGCAATTACACTGCGCGCGGGTGACAGAATATTCTTCATGAGGTTTGCCTCTCACTCTCCAAACGATCGCGCTCAGCCGGCGCGTAAATTCCCGGGTCCTGGGCGCACCTGCTTGCGAGGGCGTCCCGATGATCTTCGGCTCAAACACAAACGAGCCGGCAGTTAGAACCGGAAGTGGATGGACAAGCCACATCACCTCCCCAGTCTGTCCCGGAGCGCTTTCCGCTCTCTCTGTATTCTGTGTTCTCGACCGGCCAACTTCTGTAGCCAGCCGACAAAGCCCTTAGCGACGAACCTCAACGGTAACAATCCTCTAATTTCGGATCAATCGCGCTTTACGACCGGCTTAGAAAATAACCGGGCAGGTCACGAACGCAATCAGCGCTGCGCAGTCGCAGTGTCAATCGGGGGCATAAACGCGGCAGAAGTCAGCAGGACGACGCGGCCCGGACAGCTTCTTGGGCTGATTTTACCGGAGATTGGCTGGGGTGCTAGGATTCGAACCTAGGGTGGCGGTACCAAAAACCGCTGCCTTACCACTTGGCGACACCCCAACAGTGGAGCGCGCGAAATAGCTACTCTTTGTGTTGCTGGCAACTCCCGAAACGCGCCTTGCCTGCGGAGCAACTCCTGAACCGGTTGCTATTGCCTCAGGTTGGCGCGCATCCAGATTTGTTTGCACACCAGGTCTTTACTTTTTATCGATTATCAACAATATCGAAATTCGAGATACCCCAAACTCCAGAACCAGCAGAGGAATTGCCCCGGTCATGAGAACCTTCTTCCTGTCGATGGCAGGTGCCTTCGTTGCGATGATCCTTTTTGTGATCGTCGGATTTGCAATGCTTACGTTCATTATCCTTGGCGCGGCCAGCTCGCAGCCCGTGCGTCCGGACAATGTTGTCCTTTCGCTGGACCTGAATGCCGGCTTGCCGGATCAGGCCCCGCTCGGCGGCCTTGCCGCCTTTTCCGGCGTTCCGGGGTTCACGGATCTTCTGATTAAGCTGAAAGCAGCCGAGACCGACAAGTCCGTGAAAGGCATTTACCTGCGCGGCGCGTTCACCGGCATCGGCACCTCGCGCGCCGAAGAGCTGCGCACCGCCCTGAAAAGTTTCCGCGACTCCGGCAAGTTCGTGGTCGCCCACACGCAGGGCATGTTCGGCCTCGGTGGCCCGTCTGCGTATCATTCAATCACGGCCGCAGAAGAAATCTGGATGCAGCCGGGCTCGGATTTCATGATCAACGGTGTCTCGTTCGAGACCGAGTTCCTGAAAGGCCTGTTCGAGAAAATCGGCCTCACGCCACAGATCTATGCGCTCTATGAATACAAGAACGCGCCCAACTCCTACAATGAAACGGCGTACACGGAGCCTCACCGCGAAGCGATGACCGCCCTCGCCACGTCGCTCTGGAATACTGCGCTCACGGACATTGCCGCAGACCGCGGTATGCAGGTCCCTGCCCTGAAGGCCATCCTCGAGAGCGGCCCGAAATCGGCCGAAGCCGCGCTTGAAGCCAAACTTGTCGACAAGCTCGGCTGGCCGGAAGATGCCGAGGAAGCCGCGCTGGAACGAGCCGGTGAAGATTCGGAACTGGTTGATCTTTTCTCCTACACCGCCCCTGCCCCGAAAGCTAAAGCCAGGGATGGCATGATCGCCATCGTCGGCGGCCAAGGCGCCGTCGTCACCGGCGGCGGCGACTCGAATTCGCCCTTCTCGGACACCCCCGGCTTTGCATCCGATGTGATCGCCCGCGCTATTCTCGATGCGGCCGACAACGAAAACGTCAAGGCCATCGTCTTCCGTGTCGACAGCCCCGGAGGCTCGCCCACCGCGTCCGACCAGATCTGGCGCGCGGTTGAGCGCGCCAAGGAAAAAGGTAAGCCGGTCGTCGTCTCGATGGGCTCGCTGGCCGCATCAGGTGGCTACTATGTCTCGACGGGCGCTGACACGATCATTGCAAACCGCGGCACGATCACCGGTTCGATCGGCATCTTCGGTGGCAAGTTTGCCCTCGACGGCACCTTCAACAAGATTGGTGTCACCTTCGACACGATCACCGTTGGCGGCGATTTCGCCAATGCTTACGGCGTCGCTCCGTTCAATCAGGGCCAGGAAGCGGAAATCCGCGCGATGCTGAAACGCGGATATGACCGTTTCGTGGGCCTCGTCGGCGAAGGCCGCGGCATGACCTATGACGAAGTGCACGAAATCGCCCGCGGCCGCGTCTGGAGCGGCGAGGAGGCTCAGAAGATCGGCCTCGTAGACGAGATCGGCGGCATCATGACGGCGATCACAAAGGCGCAGGAACTGGCCGGGATGGACACCGCAACGATGCCCCTGCTCGCCTACTATCCGCACCGCAAGTCGGGCTTCGAAGCGCTGGAAAGCCTGTTCGGCGTGTCTGCCGAAACGGCCCGCGCCGCCGCCGTCCTCAGCGCGGTGGTCGGCGACGAGCGCACCCAGATCCTGATCGAGGAACTGGCCGTGGCCGACGCCGTCAATTCCGGCCAGGCGATGGCGATGGGGCCCCGCATCCGCGAGCGCTGACGCCGGCCTGAGCCATCCTCATGCGGCCCGCCAGCCTGTCCTGGCGGGCCGTTTCACTGACGCGGGCGGCAATTCTTCGTTTCCTGAAATAGCCCCGGCGCTTGTTAAGGACCGGCGGATCGTTTAGCCCGGCCCTGTGAAAAGGTCCTGCAGAAGCACATGAACATCATTGTCACCGGGGCGGCCGGTTTCATCGGCAGCGAAATTGCGCTGAGACTGCTGCGCGAAGGCCATTCGGTCACCGGCATCGATTCCTTCACCGCCTATTATGACGTGAAGCTGAAAGAAGACCGCGCCGCGCGCCTTGCCGCCTTCCCGAACTTTCGCCTCGCCCGCTCCGGCGTGGAAGATGCCGCGACGATGGAGCGCGTGTTCGACCGGGTTCAGCCAGACATCATCCTCCACTTCGCTGCACAGGCCGGCGTGCGCTACAGCCTTGATCATCCGCGCGAGTATATAGACGCCAACATTGTTGGCTCGTTCAATATGATCGACCTCGCCCGCCGCTACAAGGCGCGCCACCTCATCCTTGCTTCGACCAGCTCCGCCTACGGCGCAAACCAGAAATTCCCTTTCGAGGAGCGCGATTCGGCCCCCTATCCGCTGACCATCTACGCCGCGACCAAACTCGCCGCCGAACTGATTGCCCACAGCCATGCCCATCTCTACGGCGTACCCACGACTGCCCTGCGCTTCTTCAGCGTCTACGGCCCCTGGGGCCGGCCGGACATGGCCTTCTTCCTGTTCACGGACAGGATCTTCAAGGGCCAGCCGATTGACGTGTTCAACAATGGCGACCTGTTGCGCGACTTCACCTATATCGACGACCTGGTGGAATCGATCCGCCGGCTGATGGATTGCCCGCCCCAGATTGGCAGCCACATGATCCGAGGCGACTCACTCTCGCCTGTCGCACCTTACCGTCTCGTCAATATCGGCAATGCGACGCCGGTCCGGCTGATGGACTATATAGAGGCAATCGAGAAGGCGATCGGCAGGAAGGCCGTCAAGAACATGCTCGGCATGCAGCCCGGCGACGTAAAGCAGACCTTCGCCGACGTGCGCCTCCTGAAGGCGCTCACCGGCTATACCCCGAATACAGACTACCGCGTCGGCATCCCTGCTTTCGTCGACTGGTACCGCAGCTACTACAATCCCGCCTGAAGACCGGCAGCTTCGGCCGCGGCGCGAAAATCTTCCGGCAAGGGCGCCTCGATGACAAGCCGACCACCTTCCGGGTGCGGAAGATCCAGTTTCGCAGCGTGCAGCATCAAACGCGGCGCCGTAGCCTGCCCTTCTCCGTAAAGCGCGTCACCGAGGATCGGGCAGCCGAGCGACATCAGGTGGACGCGGATCTGGTGCATCCGCCCCGTTTCCGGCGCCATCTGCATCAGCCCTAATTCGCCCTGGCGCGCCAGCACACGCCACCCCGTCCTTGCGGCTTGCGCACCTTTCCGGTCCGGCCGCGCCATGATCATCCGCGACTTGCCACCTTCTTCCACTTTCACCAGAGATGCATCGGCAACACCTGTTTCAGCCGAAGGCAAACGCCCCTTCACAAGCGCCAGATAGGTCTTCTGTACATCGCGTCCGGCGAACGCCTCTGACAGTTTCGCCGCCACCGGCTGCGTCCTGGCCGCCACGATCACGCCGGAAGTGCCCTGGTCCAGCCGGTGCACCAGGCGCGGCCGCTTGCCGTTCGATTTCGCAAACGCCGCCATCAGGTCATCCAGCGACTGCGCCACGCCGCTGCCCGCCTGCACAGCAAGGCCTGCCGGCTTGTTGAACGCGATCAGCGAATTGTCCTCATGCAGGACCATGGCGCGAACAAATGCGGTATCTTCAGGCGAAATATCGGGCACAGCGCGGTTACGGGTCATTCCGGCTTCTTAGTGCCCGCGCGAAGTTCTGCAAGGTGGCGGAGCCGCTGCGCAATCGGTGCTTCGCGGCCTTCGCCCCTGGGTTCGTAGAAGACCGGGCGTTTCATGCTTTCAGGAAAATAGTCCTGGCCGGAGAAGCCTTCTTCCGTATCGTGATCATATTTGTAGCCAGACCCATAGCCCTGATCCTTCATCATCGAGGTCGGCGCATTGAGGATATGTTTTGGCGGCATCAGGCTGCCGGTCTCGGCGGCCGCGCGGCGCGCGGCCTTGTAGGCGACGTAGGCGGCATTGGATTTCGGCGCGGTGGCAAGGTGGATCACGCAGTGCGCCAGCGCCAGTTCACCTTCCGGCGATCCGAGCCGCTCATAGGTGCGCGCTGCCTCGCCGGCGACCAACAGCGCGGCCGGGTCAGCCAGGCCGATATCCTCACTCGCCATGCGGATCAGCCGCCGCGCCAGGAAAAGCGGGTCCTCGCCGCCTTCGAGCATCCGGGCGAACCAGTAGAGCGCCGCATCCGGATCTGATCCGCGTACGGATTTGTGCAGGGCGGAGATGAGATTGTAGTGTTCCTCGCGGTCCCTGTCATAGGCCGCCGCACGCTTCGAGAGCGATTTTCCCAGATCGCCGGGAGACAGCAGCCCCGGCTCACCGATCATCGAGAAAGCCTGCTCGGCGAGGTTCAACAGGTAGCGCCCATCCCCGTCCGCCATCGCGAGGACCATCGCGCGCGCGTCCCCGGTCACCGGCAGGCGGCGCTGTTCCATGTTCTCGGCGCGCTGCAGCAGCTTCTCCAGCGCGGCTTCATCAAGACGTTTCAGAACCAGCACCTGGCAACGCGAGAGGAGCGCGCCGTTCAGCTCAAAGCTCGGATTCTCGGTCGTCGCGCCGATGAGCGTTACAACGCCGCTTTCGACGAAGGGCAGGAAACCGTCCTGCTGGGCCCGGTTGAAGCGGTGGATCTCGTCGACAAAGAGCAGCGTGCCCTTGCCCATCCTGCGGCGCGATTCGGCGCGCTCGAACGCCGCGCGCAATTCCTTCACGCCTGAAAAAATCGCACTGATCGCCTCGAATGCGAGCCCCGTGCCTTCGGCCAGCAGCCGGGCAATCGTGGTCTTACCCGTACCCGGCGGGCCCCAGAGGATGATTGAGGAGAGCCGCCTCGCCGCCAGCATCCGCGACAACGTCCCGTCCGGCCCGATCAGGTGGTCCTGCCCCACCACGTCGGCCAGCGTTTGCGGACGCAGCCGGTCGGCCAGCGGCCGGGGGGCGCCATCGGAGAGGCCAGCGGAGTCGAAAAGGTCCGTCATAAGAGGCTTTCTAGGCGAGCGCGGACAATGTGGTAAGCTGCGAAAATTACCGCCAGATACCGGGAGGAAGAACATGAAGCTGGAGATCACGCCTTCGGGCCAGGCCTGCGGCGCGGCCGTGCGCGGCGCAGACCTGTCGAAACCGATGACGAAAGACACGATTGCTGCAGTTCGTGCCGCCTGGCTGGAACACCAGGTGCTGGCCTTTCCGGACCAGAAGCTGACCGACGAGCAGCTGGAAGCCTACACGCTGAGTTTCGGCCCGTTTGGCGAAGACCCTTTCATCGCACCGATTCCCGGCCACCCGCACATCATCGCGGTGAAGCGCATGGCGGATGAGACCTCGCCGGTCTTTGCCGAAAGCTGGCACTCCGACTGGAGCTTCCAGGCGAAGCCGCCGCAGGGGACGTGTCTGTATGGCAAGACGATCCCGCCCGTTGGCGGCGATACGCTGTTCACGAACCAGTATCTGGCGCTCGAACGGATGCCCGGCGATCTTCGCAAAAGGATCGAAGGCAAACGCGCCGTCCATTCTGCCAGGAACGCTTACGCGCCGACAGGTTTCTACGGCGCCGGCGACAGGGGCCGGAGCATGGACATCCGCCCGTCCGATGACGCGCAGGCGGTGCAGACCCATCCGGTCATCCACACACACCCCGAAACAGGCCGTGAATGCCTGTTCGGAACGGCGGGCTATATTATTGGCATCGAAGGCATGGAGCCGGCGGAAGGCTGGGACCTCGTGTCCGAAATCTATCGCTGGCAGACGCGGCCCGAGTTTCAGTACCGGCACAAATGGTCGCCGGACATGCTGGTGATGTGGGACAACCGGTGCACCCTGCACATGGCGACCGGCGGCTATGCCGGCCATGACCGGCTGCTGCACCGCACCACAATTGGCGCTGCCTGAGGCGTTCCCGAAGAGCAATCTTCGGGGTATGGTTTTCCCGAGGCCGCACAGATGGCCCCTGGAGGAAGATTGATGGCTGATACCTGGCATGGCGCAAGCGCTGGCATTCCGGATCCGTGGACCTTGCCGCTGGAGACGTTCGACGTCTCGAAGGCCGAACTGTTCGAGCAGGACCTGCACTGGGAGTACTTCCGCAGGCTGAGGAAAGAGGCACCGGTTCATTACTGCCCTGACAGCCTTGTCGGGCCGTACTGGTCGATCACCAAGTACAACGACATTGTCGCCGTAGATACGAACCATAAGGTATTCTCCTCGAGCCCGAGCATCGGGATTGGCGACCCGAGCGACGGCATTTATCCGCCGATGTTCATCGCCATGGACCCGCCGATCCATGACATCCAGCGCAAGGCCGCGCAGCCGGCCGTGGCGCCGATGCAGCTGGCTGAGCTGGAAGGCCTGATCCGCTCGCGCGTGATCAGCATTCTCGACAGCCTGCCCGTCGGCGAGCGGTTCAACTGGGTGGACAAGGTGTCGATCGAGCTGACGACGCAGATGCTGGCCACGCTGTTCGACTTTCCGTTCGAGGACCGGCACAAGCTGCCTTTCTGGTCAGACGTGGCGACAACGACCGACGCCGCCGGGATTGTCGGCGCCGACATGGAATGGCGGATGAAGCACCTGACCGAGTGCGTACAGTATTTCTCGCGCCTCTGGACCGAGCGGGCGGCGGCACCGCAGAAGATGGATTTCATCTCGCTGCTGGCCCACAATCCGGACACGAAGGACATGATCCACAATCCGATGGAGCTGATGGGCAACCTGATGCTGCTGATCGTGGGCGGCAATGACACGACGCGGAACTCGATTTCCGGCGGCGTGTATTTCCTCAACAAGTTCCCGGCCGAGTATGCGAAACTGAAAGCAGACCCGGGCCTGATCACCAATATGGTATCCGAGATCATCCGCTATCAGACGCCGCTGCCGCATATGCGCCGCCTGGCGCTGGAGGATATCGAGTTCGGCGGCAAGCTGATCCGCAAGGGCGACAAAGTGGTGATGTGGTATGTGTCCGGCAACCGGGATGAAGAGGTGATCGAACGCGCCGACGAGTTCCTGATCGACCGGGCTAATGCACGCCGGCACATTTCATTCGGCTTCGGCATCCATCGCTGCATGGGCAACCGTGTAGCCGAAATGCAGCTGCGCATCCTGTGGGAGGAGATCCTGAACCGCTTCGGGCATATCGAGGTCGTCGGCCCGCCGAAGCGCGTGCTTTCGAATTTCGTGCGCGGATATGAAGAGCTGCCGGTCATCGTTCACGCGCGGTGAGGCCCGGACCCGCGACCTCGCAAGTGATGCGAGATTGCGCGGCGCCGGGCATCAGCTGGTCAGGTCCGGACGGTGCCTTTTACGGTGCGGCCGTTGCGTTCGATTTCGATCTCCCAGCTGCGGCCGCCCTGGGCAAGAACGCCTTCGAGGTCCTTGACCGTCCGGGTTGTCTTGCCGTTCACGGCGCGGATGATGTCGCCCGGCTTGAAATAGTTGCGGGAGATGGTGCCGCGGGTGACCGAATGGACGTAGATGCCGGAGCCTTTGGAGAACGGGTCAAGACCGTTTTCCTCGGCGAGCCGCGGCGACAGCTCGATGACGCGCGCGCCGTTGAAGATGGATCCGTCAGCCAGCAGCACGACATCCGCTTCCGTGGCGCCGGGCGGCGGCTGGAGCTGTACATTGATCGTCTGTGAATTGCCGGCGCGCAGCACCGTGAGCTGGGCCTGTTCACCCGGATTGCGAACGGCAGCAAGGAACTTGAGGCCTTTCTCGTCGAACACTTCACGGCCATCGATGGCGGTCACCAGATCACCGCGGCGCAGGCCCGCCCTGGCGGCCGGGCCGTCCGGGAATACTTCGGTGACGATGACGCCGATCGGACGGGTGAGGCCTTGCGTCTTGGCGATATCGAAGCTGACAGACTGCGCAGCAAGGCCAAGCCATGGGCGCACGAAGGTGCCGCCATTGACCGCGGCATCTACGACGCGCTTGACCATTTCCGACGGGATCGCGAAACCAATGCCAACTGAGCCGCCTGTGCGCGAAAAAATGGCGGTATTGACGCCGACGAGTTCGCCCCTGGTATTGATCAGGGCGCCGCCGGAATTGCCCGGGTTCACGGCCGCGTCAGTCTGCAGGAAGAAGGAATAGTCGGACACGCCGACATCGGTGCGGGCGGTGGCCGAGATGATGCCGTTGGTGACGGTCTGGCCGACGCCGAAGGGGTTACCGATGGCCAGCACGAGGTCGCCCACCTGCACGGCGCGCGTGTCTGCGAAATCAAGGGTCGGCAGCCGCTCGGCGCCGGTATCGATCTTCAGGACAGCCAGATCGGTGCGCTCATCGGCGAGCAGCAGCTCGGCCGGGTATTCGCGCCGGTCACTGAGGACGACGCGGAAGCTGTCAGCGCCCTGGATGACGTGGTTATTGGTGACGACAATGCCTTCGGCGGCGACGATGACGCCCGAGCCGAGCGAGTTCTGGACGCTGCTGCCCTGGGCCGGCACGCCGTAGAGCAGCTGCTCCATGGTGGAGGCACGGCTCTTCACGGTCTTGGCGGTATAGACGTTGACCACGGCGGGCGAGGCGTCCTTCACCAGCGGGGCGAAGCTGAGGTAGATCTGGTCCTGAGACTGCGGGACCACGGGCTGAACATCGGCCAGCGCCGGCGATCCGGCAGGCAGCGTGACAGCCGCGGGGATGGCCTCGCCGGGATCTCGCTCGGCCTGCGAGAACATCGGGGCGAGCGCCACGGTGAGCAGCATCAGTACGGCCACGCTGAGGAAAGCGAGGAGTTTGGAAACATGTTTGGTCATGGTGCGTGGATCGGTCATGAACATGGCTCTATTGCGGCGCGAAATGCGGCGCAATTCGTACCTTCATGACATTTCCGTCAGGGGGCGTCAGGAGGCGTCGGGGCCCGCGGCAGCCGCGTCCCGCTCGCGCAGACGTCGCAGGTTTTCGCCATGCGATTCCCGGCTGATCTTGTAGAAACTGACGCAGATGAGCATCAGTGTCCAGGCCGTGAGCACGGACACGCCGTACCCGAAACCGAGGGCCCGGATCGATTCCTCGCTGGCCCCTGCCCCGCCGCCTCCGGTGGAAAATCCGGAAACCCAGAGCACCGCAGAAGCCGTCATGACGCCGACGCCCTGCGAGAGCTTCCTGATAAAGCTTATTCCGGCAAAGAAGATACCTTCGGAGCGGCGGCCGGTCTGCAACTCGCTGTCCTCGACGATGTCGGCAACCATGGAGGCCATCAGCATCTGGGTAGCGATGATCAGGGCCAGGTCGAAGATGGTGATGAAGAAAATGATGTTGAAAAGCGCTTCCGAGCCGTTTGGCGGCAGGAGGCCGAGCAGGCGCAGGAAGACCGGCATCGGCGCGATGGTGAAGGCGAGTGCGCCGATCACGATGGCGCCGCGCTTCTTGCCGAAGGTCTTGCCGACGATCGGCGCGATGATGAGGGCGAGGATGGCCGAGATGTAAACGGCGGCGGTGATGGAGGCGATCTGAGCGTTGGTGAAGCCCCAGAAGATCGTGTTGATGTACTGGTTGAGCGTAGCCGAGATGCCCGAGGCGATGAGGCCGCAAAGCGTGGCGAGGAAAAGGGCCCGGAAAGAAGGATTTGAAACCGTCTCGAAGATTTCCTTGAAGACGGTGCCGAGCGTGATCTTTCGGGCGGCTGGCGGAGCCTTGAGGTGGGGTATGTGATTGTGCGTGCCGACCGTACAGATCAGCGCGCAGACGAAAATGCAGACTGAAGCGACGAGGCCGTAGGTATTCCAGCCATCGACATTGAACACGCCGATTTCAATCTCCTCCGTAGGCACGAGCAGGAAGCGGAAGAGAAGTATCTGGATCGTGAGGCCGCCAAACCAGCCGAAAAAGGTGCGAAGGGAGAGGAGCGACGTGCGGGCATCGTATTCCTGCGTCAACTCGGCCGCCAGCGCTGTGCCGGGCACATCGAAGAAGGTGAAGGACAGGCGCACGAGAATGGTCAGCGCCACCAGCCAGACAAACAGGTCATTGCCGGTCATGCCTGCCGGCGGGTTCCAGGTGAAGTAGTAGGTGACCGCAATCGGGATCAGCGCCGCATACATGAAGGGATGCCGGCGCCCGAGCCGGGTGCGCATGTTGTCTGACCAGTAGCCGACGATCGGATCCGAAAAAGCATCGACGACAAGCGCGATCAGGAGCGCAATGGCGACCAGTCCGGCATCTACCCCGAGGATGTTGGAATAGAAGAACAGCAGGACGTACTCGAACCCGTTGTTCTTGACGCCTTCCGCAGCGCCTCCGATGCCAAACGAAACACGTGTCAGCAGGTTGGGCGCGGCGGCAGTAGCTGTCGTCATCGATGCAATCCTAAGATGGTCCGGTCTTTGGCCTCAGAGGCCGAGCACGGCCTTCGCCATGATGTTGCGCTGGATCTCGTTCGAGCCCGCATAGATAGAGGTCTTGCGGTAGTTGAAGTAGCTCGGCGCGGCAGTCAGGGCGTACTCGGGCGTCGGCGACCCCGCGTTAGAACCGGGCCCCGCGAGGGCGACCGTGTCCTGCACGAAGGGGTTGGCGAGGAGGCCGGCCGCTTCGAGCGTGAGCTCGGTGATCGCCTGCTGGGCCTCGGATCCCGCGCATTTCAGCATCGAGCTTTCGGGGCCGACATTCTGGCCGGCCGACAGCGAGGAGAGGACGCGGCGCTCGGTGGCGTCGAGGGTGTCGATGCGCATTTCGAGGAGGGCGAGCTTGCGGGCGAAATCCGGATTGCGGATAACCGGCTCGTTGCCGTCATACTCCTTCGAGGCCACTTTCCGGGTCTTGTTGAGCATGTGGCGCAGGCCAGGGGCGTAGGCGTTGCCGCGCTCGAATTCGAGGAGATATTTTGCGTAGGTCCAGCCCGAATTTTCCTTGCCGATCAGCGCATCACTGATCTTTACACGGACGTTTTCGAAGAACACCTGGTTGATTTCGTGCTGGCCTTCGGCGGGGCCGTCGAGGGTCGGCAGGGCGCGGACGGTGATGCCGGGCAGCGACATCGGGAAAACGATGAAGGAGATGCCTTCCTGCGGCTTACCCTCTTTCGAGGTGCGTACCAGGCAGAAGATCATGTCGGCCCACTGGGCGAGCGTCGTCCAGATCTTGGAGCCGTTGAGGATGTAGTCGTCGCCGTCGCGCACGGCGCTCATCTGCAGGCCGGCGAGGTCGGAGCCGGCGCCCGGTTCAGAATAACCCTGGCACCACCAGACCTCGGAGGAGAGGATGCTCGGCAGGTGCTGCTTCTTCTGCGCGTCATTGCCGAAGGCCATGATCACGGGGGCGACCATCGAGACGCCGAAGGGGGCAACGCTCGGCGTGCCTGCACCCGAGAGTTCGGATTGCAGGATGTAGCGCTCGGTGGTGGACAGACCCGGGCCGCCATACTCTTTCGGCCAGTTCGGGGCGATCCAGCCTTTCGCGGCGAGCTTCTTCTGCCAGGCGACCTGGCTTGCCTTGTCGACATAGCCATTCTTGGACAGCGCCATGCGGGCGCGCAGGTCCGTGTCGAAGTTGGCCGCGATCCAGTCGCGGACTTCTGTCTGGAACTTCAGGTCAGATGGTGAAAGCGAGAGATCCATGGCCGCCGCTCCGGTTATTCGACGATGTCGTAATAGGCGATCTCGGGCGCGCCGCCGAGCACCGCGCCGAGCCTGGGTCCGGCCGCCTTGAAGTATTCGGTCTGGCCGTGGGCCTTGAGAGCGTCCTGCGAGGCGTACTGCTCCATGAAGATGTACTCGGTGGTCGAGCCCCTGGTCTTGTAGAGCTGGTAGGTGAGGCAGCCCGGCTCGTTGGCCTTAACTTTCGCCATCAGGTCTTTCGCGACCTGTTCGAACTCGGCCTGCTTGCCGTCCTGGATCTTCAGTTTTGCGACAATACCGATCATGCGCGTATCTCCCTGACTCTGGTTTTATGACACAGTATGTAGTCCACCGGACTCGGCAAGCCCGTCCCCTAGGGTATGGGAGCAATTCAGCGTGGGTTAATCGGCAAAAGCCCGGCAGGACCGGGCTGATCTCGTTCTGGAACAATTATTGCTGAATAGCCCGTTACCCTCCGGAGCCCGACAGGCTGATGCGCAACATGACCCAGACCGCCCCCCTTTCGAACGCCGGCCGGCCCGTAACGGTGGAGCCATCGGCGATTCTGGCGGTTATCCCTGCCCTGAACGAGGCGCGGCACATCGAAACCTGCATCCGCTCGCTGATGGCAGGCTCGCCGGCGCTGCGCGCCTTGCCGGTCGTCGTGGCCGATGGTGGCAGCTCAGATGACACGGTGGCGATCGTCGAACGGCTCAAGACCGAATTTCCCAATCTGGGCGTGCTGCACAATCCGAAACGGCTGCAGGCGGCCGCGCTGAACCTGGCCGCAGCCGGGGCGCCGGATGCCGCCACGATCCTTGTGCGGTGCGACGCGCACTCGATCTACCCTGAGAACTTCATCCTGGATGTGGCCCAATCCCTCGTTGACACCGGCGCTGCCTCGCTCGTGATCGCGATGGACGCCGCCGGCGAGACCTGTTTCGAGAAGGCCAATGCCTGGATCGTCGACACGCCGCTCGGCTCCGGCGGCGCTGCGCACCGGGGCGGCAAGACGTCCGGCTGGGTCGACCACGCCCACCATGCCGGGTTTGACCTGGCCTGGTATCGCCGTGTCGGCGGGTATGACGAAAGCTTCTCCCACAATGAAGACGCGGAATATGATGTCCGTCTCGGCAGGGCCGGCGGGCGCGTTTACCTGGATGCCGGGATCCGCATTCAATACATCCCGCGCGGCAATGTCCGCCGGCTCTGGAAACAGTATGAGGGGTATGGCCGCGGGCGGGCTAAGAACGTGCGCAAGCATGGCTCGCGCCTGAAGCTGCGCCAGACGGCGCCCATCCTCGCACTGCTCGGGTCGGCAATCGGTCTTATCGCCTCACTGGTGTACTGGCCGGCGATCATTCTTCCGCTCGGATACGCGGCCATTCTGGCACTCGCATCGGGCCTGATAGCGCTGAAGCACAAGTCCTTGTGCGGTCTGTACGCAGGGCTGGCCGCCGGAACCATGCACATGAGCTGGGCGTTTGGTTACCTGCAGGAGGCGACGCGGCCTAAAGGTTAAACCTGCGGTTCTTGCGTATTGGTTTTGGCCCGTAAATTGCCTACTATCATTAATGTTTAGGACGCTTCCCATGGCCAGCTCGAGCAACAGTATGTTGTCGGCCGCGCGTGAACGGCTCGGTTTTTTTGGCCGGACGGCGAACGCGCTGCGCGAGCGGATTCAGCGCGGTCTTGGCCGCGGGCCTGATCGCGAACCCGAGGATCGTGGCAGCGCAGCCGGTCATGAAGCGCCGCACCTGCCGGTCAGCCGCGCGACCGCGGCGCCGGAAGGCGTTTGCATCTACGCTGTCGGCGACATCCATGGACGCCGGGACCTGCTCGACCAGTTGCTTGTCCTTATTCATGAGGACGCCGCGAAGCTGCCGGACGGCATCAAGCCGCAAATCGTCTTTCTCGGCGACTACATCGACCGGGGGCTCAAATCCCGGGACGTCATCGAACTGTTCGCCAGCGGCGCGCTCGACAGGTTCGACCCGATCTACCTGCTCGGTAACCATGAAGAAGCGTTGCTGCGCTTCCTGCAGGAAGCCTCGTTCGGCAGCCAATGGGCGCGCTTTGGCGGCGCCGAGACGCTTTATTCCTACGGTCTGGCGCCGCCCAACAAGCGTGCCAGCCTCAATTCACACGAGGAGATGGCGGCTGCGCGGGACGCCTGGACACGGGTGTGGAACGAATTCCGTGTCCGGCTGCCGACTGAACACCTCAACTTCCTCCAGTCGCTGAAGACCTATTACACGGCGGGCGACTACCTGTTCGTGCACGCCGGCCTGCGGCCGGGCGTGAGCCTGGAGGACCAGACGAGACGCGACATGCTGTGGATCCGCGAGGAGTTCCTCGAGGACACGGCGCCGTTCGCCCAGATGATCGTGCACGGGCATACGCCTATGGATGCCGTTCATCATGATGATCGCCGTATAGGACTCGACACCGGCGCCTTCCTGACCGGACGGCTGACGGCGGCCCGCCTTATCGGCACGGATGTTGCTTTCCTAAGCACCTGAGCCATCTGTCTTCGTCAGCTGTTTGCAGCTATGACAGGTTACGCCGCAAAAACTCCGGGAGACATTCGCAGCCATGATCGCGCTTCGTCCATTGCACGTCCTTTTCCTTTCTGCCCTGACGCTGTTGCTCGCGGCCTGCGGCTCGACCGGCGGCCAGACAGCCGGTGCCCGCGAGGCCGCCCCGGACGCCCTCACGCAGATGGCTTCTGCTTACCAGCTCGGCTCCAGCGACCGCCTCCGCGTCACCGTGTTCGGCCATCCGGACCTTTCCGGCGAATTCGAAGTCGATGGCACAGGCTCTATCTCGCTGCCGCTGATCGGCCAGAAAAAGGCGGTCGGCCTGTCGACCGCCCAGCTCGAAACCTCAATCACCGAGACCCTCGCGGCTGGCTATATCCTTGACCCGCGCGTCAGCGTTGAGGTGATCAACTACCGCCCCTTCTACATCCTCGGCGAAGTCGGCCAGCCCGGCGAGTATCCCTACACGAACGGCCTCACGGTCCAGAACGCCGTGGCGGCGGCCGGCGGGTACACCTACCGTGCGAACAAGCGGGTCGTGTACATCAAGAGCATCGATTCCGACCGCGAGATTGCCTACGATCTTACCCCTGGCACCGTCGTCAAGCCGGGCGATACCCTGCGGATCGGTGAACGCATCTTCTGATTTCCCGCCCCCCTGAGGCAATATGTATCGAGGCGCTGCAGTCCCCTGCGGCGCCTCTTCTTCATCCGGCGGCGATCTCGCCGGGAGCGGAGAATGCCGTACCTGCCGCTCGAATCCCTGTTCTGCACAGTGCGAGGGCACCGGCGGTGCTTCGTTGATGCAATATTTAACGAATACTTCTCGCCACGGGTGAAAGTTTTAATTTTCGCTTAATTCGCAAGCGCAGCAGTGGTATACAGATTGCAATTGCCAAGTTCAGGGCAAGGGAAGGCTTTGGAAGGGCTGCCGTGGGGGCGCCTCCAGAGCTTGAACTGAACGTGGCCCGGTAGATTTGAAGGGGAACTCAATGGAATTCCGGTTCGGCGAGCAGACAGGAAGTCTGCCAGACGATGCTTACTCGGATGACGCAAACGAAGCCTCGCCGAACGGAGGGGATTTCAGCGCTAAACGTATTTTTGATATCGTGGCCGCATCGCTGGGGCTGATCTTCCTCGCCCCCCTGCTGATCCTCGTGGCCCTGCTGATCCGTCTTCAGGACGGCCAGAAGGTGCTCTATTGCCCGACGCGTCTGGGGTACCGGGGTCAGACCTTCCGGTGCTTCAAGCTGCGCACCATGGTGCCCGACGCGGACAGTAAATTGCAGGCGGTGCTGGAAAGCTGCGCTGAGGCCCGTCTCGAATGGGACCTTACTCAGAAGCTGACCAACGACCCGCGGATCACCCCCCTGGGCAAGTTCATCCGCGCCACCTCGATTGATGAGCTGCCGCAGCTGCTGAATATCATTCGCGGCGACATGTCGCTCGTCGGCCCGCGCCCGATCTCGTTTAACGAACGCCCCAGGTATGGTGAATACTTCGACGCCTATACCAGTGTACGCCCCGGCCTGACCGGCCTCTGGCAGACGAGCGGGCGCAGCAATACAACCTATGCCGAACGCATCCAGCTCGACACCAGATATGCGCAGACGCGCACCTTCTGGGGTGATGTCTGGATCATCGTGAAAACGGTGCCTGCAGTCCTGCTTTCTGTCGGCGCGAAATAAGGAAGCCGGGCCTGGCGCGCCAGGCCGCCCCTTACGTCTATCCGCCGCCGGCCGCCAGATGGCCCGGCCGAACGGCATCTGAGAAAAATCGCATGACCAGAACCGGAACTGTGCGGACCTTCGAGGTGTGGCGGATCAGTCTCTTTGCGCTTATCGCGATCCTGGTCCTCGTTGGGCTGGCGGCGCTTGTGACCCCGCCGCCGGAGCAAGCGGCCCGGCCGCCGGAAGGCATGGGCGAGCGGCCTGAGCGCAGGCTTGCCACTTCGTTCGTGCACCACTTTGGCGGCCCGCATGATGAGACCAAATGGTACAGATCGGACTTCTACTACCCGAACTCCGAC
Source organism: Hyphomonas sp. (assembly GCA_016124495.1). GTDB lineage: Bacteria > Pseudomonadota > Alphaproteobacteria > Caulobacterales > Hyphomonadaceae > Hyphomonas. The sequence goes on from WGNP01000009.1 coordinate 49,258, forward strand.
CATCCGGCCTGGAAGGCGAATCTCATCCACTTCGAGAAAGACCGGATCGAACTGGAAATGCGCCGTGAGAGGACGGCGGACAAGACAATCGCAGGCGCAGAGTACCAAAGGCGCGGTTTTCACCATTTCGGCCGGTATGAGGTCGTCATGCAGGCAGCCCCCGGTTCAGGCACGGTCTCCGCAATGTTTACGCATACGCACAGGCAGTTCGGTGACCCCCATGACGAGATCGACATCGAGTTTCTCGGCAAGGACCTCACCCGGCTGCACGCAAACTATTTTACCAATGGCCAGCAACATGGGAGCATCTACATTCCGCTGGGGTTCGACGCGAGCAGGGAAGTCCACCTCTATGCGTTTGAATGGGAGCCAGACGAGATCCGCTGGTATGTCGATGAACGGCTCGCGCATACGGCAACCCCAGCCGACATGCCGATTCCGCAATCACCCGGACGGCTCATGGTTCACCTCTGGAGCGGAGGCCGCGACCAGGTAGGCTGGCATGGCAGGGCGACGTTCAGGGATGGCACGCGGGCCAGGGTCTACTGCCTCAGCCATCAGGCTGCAGGCGACCGAACCGCTCAATGCTCCGATACGTTCAAAGCCAGCCGCCATGGCCACTGAACTTCCGTTGCTGCGCGCCGGCGCCCCTCTCCTTGGGCCGACAGATGCCCCCTCCATGGCTCACCCGCGCGGGCTATGCCGGCGGCGCTCTCAGACTTCATGCTGAGCGCGGTACGCCTGCGCGCTGACCTATTTCAGTTACCTGCTGGTTTTGCACCGTAACTGGTCGATTGCCGCCACGCGGATGATGCGCGCCGGGGGCCGCAGCGCCGGAACGCCGGCGGCCGTCAGCGCCGCCGTAAGCTGCTAGCGGCGCCCCCCCGCATAGCCGCGCGGCTCGGCGGAGCTTTCCGACTTCATGCTGAGCGCGATACGCTTGCGGGCCGCATCCACTTCCTTCACCCGCACACGGACCACCTGCCCGGCGCGAACGACCGCATGCGGATCTTTGACGAACGTGTCCGAGAGCTCCGAAATGTGGACGAGACCGTCCTGGTGGACGCCGATATCCACGAAGGCGCCGAAGGCCGTGACGTTGGTGACCACACCTTCAAGGGACATACCGGGTTTCAGGTCCGATAATTTCTCGATGCCGTCCTGGAAGGTCGCGGTCCTGAATTCCGGGCGCGGATCGCGGCCCGGCTTTTCAAGTTCCTTCAGGATGTCGGCGACGGTCGGCTCGCCGAAGGTGGCGTCGGCAAAGTCGCGTGGCTTCAGCTTCGAGAGGAAGGCCTTGTCGCCGACCAGGCTTTTGACGTCGCGCCCGGTTTTCTCCGAGATGCGCTCGACCACCTGGTAGGCCTCAGGGTGGACGCCGGAGCCATCGAGCGGGTTCTTAGCATCGCGGATTCGCAGGAAACCGGCGGATTGCTCGAAGGCCTTCGGACCCATGCGGGGCACTTTCTTCAGCGCGGCGCGGGACTTGAAGGCGCCGTTCTCGTTACGGAAGGCAACGATGTTCGAGGCCAGCGTCTCGTTGAGGCCGGATACCCGCGCGAGCAGCGGCGCGGAGGCGGTGTTCACGTCGACACCGACGGCGTTCACGCAGTCCTCGACGACGGCGGTGAGTGAATGCGACAGCGCGGACTGGTCAACATCGTGCTGGTACTGGCCGACACCGATGGCTTTCGGCTCGATCTTCACAAGCTCCGCCAACGGGTCCTGCAGGCGGCGGGCAATCGACACCGCGCCGCGGATAGACACATCCATGTCCGGAAACTCCTTCGCGGCGAGTTCCGAGGCGGAATAGACCGAGGCGCCCGCTTCAGACACCATCACCCGGATGAGGCCGAGGTCCGGCATCTTGCTTTCAAGTTCGGCGACCAGCTTGTCGGTCTCCCGGCTGGCGGTGCCGTTGCCGACGCTGACGAGCTGGACCTTATGCTTCTTCGCGAGCCTGGCGAGGGTCATCAGGGCGCCCGACCAGTCACGCCTCGGCTCGTGTGGATAGATCGTATCGGTGTCCAGCACCTTTCCGGTGGCGTCCACAACAGCAATCTTGCAGCCCGTGCGAATGCCCGGATCGATGCCCATCACCGTTTTCGGACCCGCCGGGGCAGCGAGCAGAAGGGCTTTTACGTTCTTGGAGAAGACGCTGATCGCTTCACCATCGGCGCGCTCCTTCACACGGGCGAAGAGGTCGTTTGTGCAGGCCGGCGCCAGGCGGGTTTTCCAGGCGATCTCTGCCGTCTCCGCGAGCCAGGCATCGGCGGGACGACCCTTGCGGGCGCAACCAGCCTTGCTCATCACGAGGCCGACTGCCGGGTGCGGGCGATCATTCGCATGCGGAATATCGAGTCCAAGCTTCAGCACGCCTTCCTTCTCGCCGCGCAGCAGCGCGAGGAGGCGGTGGGACGGAAGCTGCCCGATCGGCTGATCGAAATCGAAGTAGTCAGAGAACTTGGCGCCCTCTTCTGCCTTGCCCCTGGCGACGCTCGAGCGGACCTTGCCTTCAGCCCACATCTTCTCGCGCACGGCGCCAACGATTTCCGGCGTCTCCGCCAGGGTCTCGACAACAATATGGCGCGCGCCTTCAAGCGCCTCTTCAGCGGAAGCGACGCCCTTGGTTTTCGAGATGAACTTTGCGGCGATCTCCGCCGGATTGAGATTTGGATTTGCGAGCAGTTGTTCGGCCAGCGGGGCGAGGCCGGCTTCGCGGGCGATGGTCGCCCTGGTGCGGCGCTTCTGCCTGAACGGCGCATAGAGGTCTTCAAGCGCGACCTTAGTTTCGGCGGCGTTGATCTGTTTTTCGAGCGCGGGGGTGAGCTTGCCCTGCTCCCGGATGGATTTGAGGACAGTGTCCCGGCGGGCGTTCAGGTCGGTCAGATAGGTGAGACGGGCTGCAAGCTGGCGCAGCTGGGTGTCGTCGAGACCGCCGGTGCGTTCCTTCCGGTAGCGCGCGATGAACGGAACCGTCGCGCCCTCCCCGATCAGGTCGATTGCCGCAGAGACCTGTTTTTCCTCGACATTCAGTTCGCGGGCGATGAGGCGGGCAATCGAGACGGGGGCGGCGGACATGCGCGGAAAATCCTCTGGATGACAGCAATTCGGGCATACACCCGGACGGGCATCATTGGAGCCTGCATGGTTCACAAAAGGTTTCCGGGCGCGGCTATTTGCCGGGCGGAACGGGCACCACGGGGGTGAGGATTGTCAGAGCTATCGCCGCCGAAGCAGCGGCCTCGGCCTGTCGCTTTTCGAGCTCAAGCCGGGCGAGGCGGTCAGCTTCCGGCTCCCGGCCCAGCATTTCCGGCGCGCCCGCGATGACGGCCTCCGCGAGAGACTGGAGGTCCTCAGCTTCACCCTTGTCTCCCGGCTGGGCAAACCAGGCCACCATTTCGCAGTCTCCGGCCGGCAACTTGCCCTGCGCTTCGAGACTGGTGACGATGGATTGCTGCTCCGGAGAGAGGGTGCAGGCGCTCGCCGGCGCGGCCGGTTCCGGGGCGGTCAGCCGGTCACTGTCCGGGCTGCCCGCCAGGGCGAGCGCGGGGTCGATCTGGTCGACGCGGCTGCGGCCGCTTTCGACGGTGGAAAGCTGGTCAAAGGCGGCGCTGCTGCGCTCGGCCATGGTACGCAACTTGGTGACCTGATTGATTGCGGCGGAGCGATCCGGCTCGGCCTGGGCAATGGCCGCCAATGCAGCGAGTGACAGCACGATAGCCGCATGTTTCGGACTGATCCACCCGGCACGCATGTCAGGGCACTGTCTGCGTGATGGATATCTGCGCGCCGCCATACTGCGAAACCGAAAGGCCGAGGGCGTCGCCGTACTGGCGGTGGACAAAAACGTTCCCTGCGCCGGTCTGGCTGATTTCAGAAAGATTTGCGCTACCGTCCTGGATCACGTCGATGACGTTGCCGCAGGCGCATTGGGTGACATCGACGGCGTTGTCTGCGCCAGACTGCGCGACACGGGTCCAGGCTCCGTAGGCGGAACCTGTCTGCGTGACCTCAACGATATTGCTTTCCCCAGTCTGACGGATAATGGCCAGATTCGCCTCGCCCGGCGCTTCCGAGCCTGAAGAGCCTTCCCCGGAATAGAGGTCGCTGCTGCCCAGCGAGGCCTTGAGGTCAAGGCTGCCAAGCAATGCATCTTCACTGGAGACCTGCGCGCCAGCGGTTCCGGCAAAATTGAGGGCGACCATCAAGGCCGCCCCCACTTGTATGAAGCGATACGGCTTCATCTGCCGACTACTGCGCGACGCTCGCCAGATGGCCGGTGCCGGTCTGGAAGATGCCAGACTGAGCATAGGCGCTGGCCTGGTCAACGAAGGCCTCGTTGGCTCCGCCATTCTGCAGGATCGACGACACGATGTTACCAGAGCCGGTTGCAAGGCCGGTCTGGTTGACTTCGGCAACGTTCAATCCGCCGCCCGTCACATTGTCCAGCTGCTCGATTTCGGAGATCGCAAAGTTACCGGACTGGAAGACACGGGCAATGCTGCCCTCATCGGACGAGGCCTGGATGACTTCGGCGATGTTTGAAGAACCGGTGGCATCGATCTCAACCAGCCCGTCGCGCGATTCCTGGGTGACCGTGGCCGCGTTGGACGCGCCTTCCATCGTGATGGTGATCACGCCGTTGGCACCGTCTTCAATCACTCGGGCATTATGGTTGAAACCGATCTGCGAGACGAAGATGCTCGCATTCGCCCCATCATTATCGATGTCGACCCGGCTGCTGAAGGTTTCAGGCGCACTGCCCGGGCCAGCCTCGAAAGTGCCCTGGAAGACTTCAACCTCACCGTTCGATCCGCGCTGTTCGACGATCGCCGTGTTGGTGCGGCCGTTCTGGTCGATGTTCGCGACAGGTACGACGGAACCGGCCAGCTGACGGATAGTGCCGGTGTTGCGGTCCCCGCGCTGCTGGATCGAGGCCGTCGCATCCGGCGCCGCCTGGCGGATCAGAGCGTCGTTGTTGCGGGTCACGATATAGTCATGGATCTGGTCGATGGAGGCATCGCCGCGGGCGCGGCGCTGATCGATCAGAGCCGTGTTTGCGAAGCTTGCACCGAAGGGGCTCGTCGCCGAGGTCTGCGTAATCGAAGCATCATTGCGGTTGCCAGTCTGGATAATCTCCGCTCTGCCCTGACCGTTGATTATGCCATCAGCCGCCTGGTCGATTTCTGCGTCGTTCTGATTACCCGTCTGGGTAATGCGCGCCGAGTTGTCAAACGAGGTCGACGGAAAGGTCTGGGCGTGGGCCGAGGCAAATCCGAGGACGGACATTGACGCAGCAAGAACAAGGTATCTTTTCATAATCCTCTCCCTGAGGAGGGCCAAAGGGCCCGCTTACTGGTTGATGGACGCGTAGTTGTTGTTACCGACCTGCGTAATGAACGACACAGCGTCATTGGACGACTGGGTCACCTGGGCCTCGTTGCCCGAGCCGCCCGACTGCAAGATCTCGGCATAGCTGCCCGCGCCGGTCTGGAGGACATCGATCAGGCCGGCATTGCCGGTCTGAGTGATCAGCACATCGTTGTCGGCGCCTGTCTGATCGATCACGGCTACGTTATCGAGGCCGCCCTGCGTGATGGTCGAGAGGTTCTCGTCACCGGACTGCATGACCGTCAGGTCGTTCCTGCTGCCGGACTGAAGAAGAACCGCTTCGTTTGTGAAACCAACCTGGTCCAGCGCAAGCATATTTGCATCACCCGACTGGCCGACAGATGCCTTGTTGTCGTCGCTGAGCTGGCTGACGGTCATCTGATTGTCGAAGCCGGCCTGCGAACCGTCGAGGGTGTTGCCCGCGCCTGCCTGTTCGATCCCGACAGCCGAGTCATTGGCTGACTGAACGAAATCCGCTGCATCACCGACAACGTTATCCGAACCGGACTGGTTGCTGATGAATTCTGAATCGCTGCCAAGCTGGCTGACGAACGCCGTGTTGCCCAAGGACGTCCCGATCTGGGTGATCTGAACGAGCGAGCCGACGCCGGACTGGTTGGCATCTGCCGTATTGTTCTGGCCGCTTTGCTCGATTTCAGCGGTGTTGTCTGCGCCGCCTTGCGTGACCAAGGCGTTCTGTTCGTCGCCCGATTGCATGACGGACACCTCACCGTCGGTCCCGGTCTGTTCGACATCGGCCATGCTGTTGTTCGACGGGCCGCTGGAGTAGCCCTGGTCGACCGTTACCGAACCGCCAACACCCACCTGGTCAACGACCGAGTCGTTGTCTGAACCGTTCTGCCTGATGTCAGCAGTCTCTTCTGCCGCCGCTTCCTGTTTTACAACGGACGAGTTGCCGGTCCCGTCCTGAAAGACACTGGCCGTAGCGCCATCACCGGTCTGGACGATGCTGGAAGAGTTCACGCTGCTCGATCCGCCGCCCGTGTTGAACTGCTCAACATCAGCAATGTTCCCATCGCCGGCCTGCACGATATCACTCGAATTGCGTGCTGCGCCGAGACCCGAGGTCGCGGTGTCCGACTGCTCCACCTGCGCGGAGTTCTCGTCGCCGGTCTGCTCGATGTCAGAGCTGCCTGCATAGCCACCGGTCTGGTCGACAATCGCAGACTGGTTGGTGTTGTTCTGCGTCACATTGGACGAGTTGGCGAATGCAGGGCTCGCCATAACGAGCGCCATGGCCGCGCCGGCCATCAGTTTAATACGCATGTTGATACTTCTCCACTAGAATGCGTCCCAGCCGGCCGTCAGGCAGGCCCCCTTAGCTAAGTCCAGCCCCTTGTGTCCCCGGGTCTGGCAATATCCGCGCACGCGGCGCTTCTCTTTGTCTGGCGGATCGTGATTGTGGCTGGGCAGCCGCAGTCATGACACGCAGCATTTCGTACTCAGTCCACGAAAATCGCTGAAGACCGTTTTGCGCAACCGGATTCACCTCACGGGAGACTGGCGCGGATGCGGGCACGATCTGCGGCGATGCTTCATTGACCGAGGCAACCGGAAGCGCCGCCTGAGGCTCATCAGCTGCAGGCTTCTCCGCAAGAGGGGCAGGCTCGCTGACCGCAGCTGCCGCGGTAACCGGCGGGTCCGCGCGCAAAGTCCTCGAGGTAACCTCACTCCTGCTCACCGCAGCCGTTTCCCTGACCGGGGGAACATCTTCCTGCCGTGCAAAGTTGATGTCCGGATCCTCAATAAATCCGTCACGCTCAGCTACATATTTCTCGAGCAGCGCTGCCCCGGCGAGCTGGTCCTGGAACTGCCAGACGCCCAGTGCGGCGCCTTCCATGATCAGGAGCTCAACTGCCTTCTCCGTTGCCTGGCGCAATGCGAGCAGGTCCGGCTCGTTGGTCGTGATACCGGTATCGACTTCGAGGAGTTCCTTGAAGCTGACATACCGGAACGCGTTGGCCGCAACGCCGATGGACGCGATCTTCTTCGAGGCGACGACGGAGGTAATCACCTCGCCCGATTTCACGCTGACGGCGCGCAGATAAACGGTGACCTTGTCTTCGCGGTAGTCCGTCTTGGCGCCGATACCAAGGAAGCGTGCGCCAGCCCCGCCGGTCAGGGTGTTGGTGTCATAGCCAATTATGCCGCCTTCGAGAATGATGCCCGCAAACAGCAGCGGCGGAAGGGCGGCTTCATTGAGCTCTTCCTCGCCAAGATACTGCTTGCGCATCTCACGGATAATCTGGCGTTCTTTCAGGAGATTATCCAGATTTTCGCGTTCAATCACCGTAAACCAGCTGCGATCTCCGGCGTCCTGGAGGGCCTTGAGAAGAACCGATGTCGAGCCTTGGGTTACCGCGCGCGAGAGTGTTTGTACGCCTTCGGACGGTTTGAACTGACCGGTCTGGTCTTCAAAGGAGTATACCGCGACGGCCGCCTTTTCGACCGGCGCAGGCAGCGCGCGAAGCCGGGACTGCGTTTCGGTCCGCACTTCGGAGACCGCCGGCTGCTGGATAAAACCGGGATGGTCATCATGAGTAGTGGCGCATGCGCCGACCATCAGTGGAAGGAGAGAAGCGCCAAGCGCCAGGCGTCTGAGAGCGCGCAACATGTCAGCCCCCCCCCCGGAACCAGATCACCTTCGCCGGTGATCAGCCCGCTGAGGTCATCCAGCGATCCGCCGTCGCTTTGCGAGCCCGGCGCAGGGGCCAAAAGGTCGCCGCCGCCGCCCAGCAGACGGGCGATCTGCCCTGCCGGGTCGCCCTGGCTCGTCTGGCCGAGGAGAGGGATCGAGATCTCCGTCACTGCGCCGGTTGTCGAGTCCGTAATCGTAAGCGAGACGGAGTCGATCAGGCGTACGAAGGTGATCGTCTGGTCGCCGAAGGTTATCGTCCCGCTATCCTGCGGGTTCTCACCGAATATTGCGTCATTAACCTGAGCCGCAAGCGAAGAGAGCAGGCGGCTCTGGAGCTGTCGCAGGAACTGATCGACCTGTGTGTTGCCGCCGGTCTTGCTTTCAGGATCCTTGTAATCGTTCTGGGCATTCGCGATGCCAAGGAGATGCGCAGAGTTGAAGCTGTCGCCGCCAAAGGACGGGTTGACCGGGGTATACACCAGTTCCTGAGCGGACGCCGCAAGGCCGATCCAGCTGAGCGCGGCAACTGAAGCAGCTGCGCGCGCGATTGATTTCAGTCCTGGCATTACGCGGATCCTCTTTATGGAGGACATCAGCCTGCGGTGAAGTACAATGACTGATGCGTCCCCACACATCTATATGCAAGTTAAACGCCAAGTATGATTTTGCGTCAACCATCAGTCGTCTATCAAGTACATATTTAACCTTAACAACATCAAGTATTCGCGTGTGAGGCGAGTATTCTGATCTTGGTCTAGCGGATGTCCGGGTCGATCCAGATTCCAGATGTGGCTAATGTCCCCGCAAAGGAGTCATAGCGGACGATTTCAGCGCCCCGGGAACCAACATGCCTGTTTGGGCCAAAGGTCAGCGGCGGTGTCATGCCGCCCTCAAAGTTGCGCACCGCCTCCAGGGTATCGATAAAACCTTCGCGTGAAACGTCCCTGCCCGTGCGCATAAGCGCTTCGATCATCAGCGCTGCAGCTGAATAGGCATTGGCCTCCGCCAGGATGGCCGACTTGTCGTTCCTGGCGCGGGCGCGCGTCTGGGCAAAAGCCGACTGGGCATTTTGCGCCACACGGCTGAGCGGCGTGGCAAAGGCGACGTAAGTTTCGGCAGGCAGCAGCTTTCGGCTGGCCGTCGGAATGCTGGAGAACACCGCCTGGGTGAGGAGTACCCTTTTGGCAACCGTTGCATTCCCGAGGCATCTGGCGGAGCCAAGCAGGACCGTCTCGCCCTTCTTCGCGGCGCAGCCATCCTTGACGCTGACGACGCCCCATTCCTCCGTCGCGAAACGTTTCAGCGCAGACGTCTGGTCTGCTTCGCTGGCCACGAGCGCAAACGCACCGGCCGATGGCACAGAAGCCGGCAACACGGAAATGACCGGGACGGTATTGTCAAATCCTGCAGGCGGAACGCTTTGCGGGAAGACGAGTGCAAACACGTTGGCGGCCTCCGCCCCGGCATTCTTCGGCGACACGATACGGAAAGTAAGCTTTCGTCCGTGCACGCCGCCGAGCTTGTCGATGTCGCCGGCTAGTACGCCGAGCAGTTTCTGCTGCGCCTGACTGGCCGGGTTGGCCTGATCCAGCACGATCCCGACGGTGAGCGTATCGTCCGTGATACCTGGATCACTGGCCTGTGCCACCACGGCCAGAAATGCCCAGACGTCAGCGAGCTGTTTGTCGGTCAGATCATAGCGCGGCATCGCCTCCGACAGGGCATTGCCGCCAGGATCCTTGCCGGAGCGGACGGCATTTCGGAAGGAAGAGGAGGTATAGGGCGGGCGCTTTCGCCCGGTTGCTTCTTTTACGGTGTAGGGACGGGTCAGCGCATCGCGGCTGATCTGGCTGGGCTGTACACCGCGCTCGGATTTTCCGGCACCGGTGCGGCCATGGCAGGAGGCGCAGGGAAATGTCCGTGCCGGGAGCTTTGTCGAAAGGTCGCCGATCTGGACTTCTGCCGTGTCGAGAGCCGAGCCCTTTTCGCCGAAGTATATGGCGCGTCCGCGCTCCTCAGAAGCCGTCAGGTCTGCGCAGGCCGGCAGCGCCAGCATGCAAAGCATGAGCAGCAGGAGCGCAAGAGCCTTAATCGTAAATGCCGTCGGCAATGTCTTTGACCTGTGCGGCGATCACGGTATCGCTGAGGTTTGCCGGGATCTTGCGCCAGCGGGCTGTCTTGGTGTTGCCGACAAGCAGCGCCGTCAGGTGTGCTTCCTTTTCAAACACCTGCCCCATTTTGTTGCCGACTGCCTCGATATTCTTTTCTGTCCCCGTAACGTAAAGCCATCCGGGGCCGGCTTTAAACTGCTTGCGATAATCTGCCATCACGGCCGCTGTATCGACCTTCGGGTCAACGGTTATGGACACGAACAGGATGTCCTTACCCATCCGGTCCTTGAGGCGTTCCTGCACGCGCTGCAAAGTTGCGTTGATAAGGGGGCACGCGTCTTCGCACGCAGTGAACATGAAGCTGATCACGACCGTGCGCCCGGCGAGGATATCCGAATAGAACTTCAGCTTCTCGCCGGTATGGCTGACGAGAACAGTATCCGTGAAATACTCGCGGGCCTTGTCTTCAGTATCAGATGCGGAAATGTCGCGCGTCACCACCCTGTCGCCCGGCTTGTGACCGGCGCCGTGCGCGAGCGCGGCGGGACCGGAAACGACCCCGAAAACCGCGGCAAATGCGATGAAGGTAAGGAAGCGGAACGGATGCGCTGGCATTTTCTGAATTCCTCAGTGGGTATGCTGGGTGGTTGTCGTTTCGCGCGCCGCGACGAGTTCGCGGACACGGCTTTCCACAAATTCCGGATCCGGCATGCCATAGATACGCGAGAATTCTTCGGTAGAAGCATCCCCGATCAGAATCATGGCTGCGTGGTTTTCGGGATTGGTTGCGTAGGCATTGAGCCAGGTCAGCGCCTCATCCATCACGGGCTTTTCTCCCGTCAGGAATGTCCAGTCAGCATTGTGAGCGGCCGCAAAGGCGGCGAGGCGCTCCGGCGTGTCTACGCGGGAATCGACGCTTAGGGATACGAATACGAGGTCTTCGGCAGGAATGTCGGCAAGGTCACGCTTTGCCTGTGCCAGCAGGGCTGTGGTGACCGGGCAGATGGTCTGGCAGGAGGTAAAAATGAAATCGACAACGACGATCCGTGAACCGATCACATCCGATTTCAGCTGCCGCTCGGCGCCGGCCTGATCGCGCATCGGCGCATCGCTCAGCACGACCAGGGCCCGCTGCTCTTGCCCGGACGCCGGAACGCTGGCGGCCTGCGTATGGATGTGGCCTTCGGCATGCTGGTGCTCACCCGCAGGCTCCCCGCTGCCGCACGCCGCCAGCAGGAGCATCGCGGCCATGACCCAACCCGCGGAGAACATGGCGCGGGCGTGTTCTATACTCCGCGTCACTGGACACCTCCCCCGCTCGGTGGGTCCTGCACAATAATCGTGATGAAAGCGAGCTTGGAGTAGTCCAGCCCCTGACTGCGTACCGACGGGTAGATGTAATAGGCGCCAGACGTGTTCGGCGTGAACGCAAACTCGAACTTGCCATCGCCGAGGGACTTCACCTTGTGCTCCGTGCGGTCCTGACCAGGCGCGCGGAACGTCAGTACCGTGACGTCGTCTCCGGAATACGGGGCGCCGTTCTTCGCCGTATCATTCAGGGTGAAGCGGATTTTGGCTTCCTGCCCGGTCGGGGTCAGTGCACCGCTGCGGGTTTCATAGGCAATGCGCAGCGGGAGCTCGTCCCTTGCCAGGTTCGGGTTTATGGCTGCGGCAAAGTCAAAGCATTCGATGAGCTGCGGCGAATCAAGCGTAAGGATCATCTGGTAGTTTCCGTCAGCCGGGATCTTGACGGTCGAAATGTATTCGCCAGGCGCCGCTTCCTTGATGGTTCGGTCGGCGACAATGGCGGAGAGCGGCCGGTGGCCATAGTTGCCGAAGCTGCCCATCGGGGCGTTCATGCCTTCCATGTAGTAGAAAATGTTAGCGTCGCCCGGGCTGACCACGATGGTGGAGGCTTCGGTCACGGCTGTCGCGAAGAGGTCTGAAGGCAGAAGAAAAGGCGAATCCTTTGGTGGCCGGTCACCCGCTTCAAACTGCGATACCGTGACCTGGCCGTTGCCGCCGATATCGGCAAGCCGGATCATCGAGACGGTGTTGTTCGACAGGCTGCGGACAAACCCATAAGCGCGGGAAAACACAATCTGGAAGGGCTCCCCCTTGATATCAATCCTGTGCACCTGGGTATTGTTGGCAGTATCGAAGACGAAGACAGCGTCTTTCGCGGGGTTTACGACAAAGCCGAAACGGCCGTCAGGCGTAATGCGCATCGGGCCAAGTCCCGGCTCGAGCTGGATCGTGGCGCGCACTTTGCCGGCTTCCGGGTCGAGTACCAGCACTTCGCCCGTTTCGCCATCGGCCACATAGGCAGCCTCCGACAGGGCGGAATAGGCCAGCGAAATCGGAATGCCCTTCAGCGCGAAGTCATCGGTCTTCTTCAGTTGGCGCACATTGATCAGGCTGACAGTGCGGTCATCCCGGTTGGTGACCAGCGCAAACCGGTTGTCCGATGTCACCACGAGTTCGTGATGTCCCTTGCCCGTTTCGATATGGGCTTTGACTTCCTGCTTTTCGGTATCGACAACGGTAACGCCGGGTTTTGCGCCGGTCGTTCCGACCCAGACATAACGACCGTCCGGCTGAACCATTATCCGCGAGGGGCGCTCCCCAACCTTGACCGTCTTTCCAATGCGGAAGGTGTCGAGGTCGACAAAGCTGACCGCGTTCACTGATGACATGGCCACATAGACCTGCTTTTCATCTGCTGACCTGGCCCAGTCTTCCGGGGGGCCCGGCAGGATGACCTGCGTCAGCAGCTTGGTGATACCGCGCACCCCGATAATCGGGTCGATGACGGCGATCGACGGGTCAGCGTTAAGCACGACAATATAGTAACTGTTGAGGTCGATCATCGGCCGGATGCCGACGAAACCGCTGAGATAGGTCGCTGCCGACCGCCTGCAGGCCTCCGGTTCGGATTTCGTGCCGTCCCGAAGTGGATCGATCCAGGCCGCCGGCAGCAGGCCGGTCACCGGCTTGCCGGTCGTGGAGTCGGTGAACTTAAGGCTGACCTGAGCAATCTCGCCCGCTTTGAGCGGACTGTCCGGCTCGATCACGGACGTGATTGAAAAGTCAATTCTCAAGCCTTCGCGGGTAACAGAATCACCCGTAACGACTGATGAATCAGGGCGAAAGTACAAGAAGGCAACAAACAGGACCACACCAGCCGCCATCGCGACAATCGGGGCCAGTTCGCGCACCCTGTTCGATTTGAAGAATGGCGTCATGTCCCGGTACCCGGCTGCTTCACTGTCTGGCGTCCGGGTGAGCAATTATCATGCCCACCCGGATGTCTTCAGATCAAGGCGTGGTGGCCGGTTCCTCGACCCTTACGACCCCCCAAAGCCCGTTCAGGTGCCCGAAGGATGCCACGTCGCGGTAGAGGTAGTCGCCAGGTACCGCCATTGCGCCACCTGCCTTGGTCAGGATGTTCCAGCTGTTGCCGGTGACGATGTTGTCAGTCGTCGACCGGAAAATCTGCGATGGATGTACGGCCATCACATCGGAGGGCGCGTTCACGGACCTGAAGGGTTCCTCACGCCAGTTATGGCCGAAGATCGTCAGGGTCGTGTTACGGGCGTAACCCGCCGGGATGGCGATGCGGAACCGCATCTCCTGCCCGGGACGCGCCTTGTAGACCGGCGTTTCCGGATCCAGGCCACCGGTCATGATGTTGGAATAGGCACGGAACGCATTGGTGATGGACGCAAGGCCAGGCCCTGTCGGTGCCTCGAGGACGCCTGGCTCCGGACCGAACGGACCAGGGTCTGCCGGCGCGGGTGCGCCGCCGCCAGTGTCTCCGTAGCCCCAGTCAGCGCCGGCCGGGAAGCCGAAGCGGAACCAGAGAGGCTCAGCAGCAAAATTGATCGCCGCACCGCCTGCATCATGGGCATCTTCCGGCACGCCCGGGCCTTCACCCGAAATATGCTCCACCGGTGTACCATCGCGGTAGCGCATATTGACGGATTTCTGGAAGACCATCGAGAAGTCGCGGAAGACGCGGCCACCCGGAATTGTTACCGTCGCCTGGGCCGTCGTGCCGGCGTCAAGCGCGAAGGTCGATCCTGCCGGCAGGATGGTCATCACGCCCAGCAGGCCTTTCTGGCCTTGCTTGATCGTGTCCGCCGGGAAGATCGGCATGGCGCCGTATTCCATCGGGGTCGCCACGAGTGGGAAAGAGTTGCCTGTCAGGGCGCCGTAGGCACCGGACTTGCCATCACCGGAGGCCGCCCGGGGGCCGAGTTCCAGATCGCCGGCATAGAACCGGTAGGTCCGCACGCTGCCGGGAGCAATCGTCTGGACCGGGTTCAGGCCGACGTTCATGCCGTCGTCACGTGACACGTCATACTCAACCTTCTGGGTGTTGAAGCCGACATGGCTCGAAGCACGGATCAGGTTGTTGTTGAACGTGGTGTAGCCACGCGGATCCGAGCGGTCACGGATGACAGTGTAGTGCTGCGTCACGTAGCTCGCGAGATCTGGCACCATGGTGGGCAGACGGTTGCGAACCGTGACTTCAATACACTCACCGGCCGCTGCACGGACGCTGACCGGCTCGAACTTGTAAGTGTTCGGAAGCCGCGCCGGGCAGAGAGGGTTGCGCACGCCGCCGAGACGGGCGGAGCATGCCGCTGAGTCCGCCGAAGTGACGATATTGGTGCGCAGGTCGGCCGTCGGAACATAGACCAGCGCTGTCGGATCATGCAGCGGGCCGCGTTCACCGTTCGAAAGCTGCGTCCCGCGGGTGTTATAACGCAAGGTCCCGCCATTCGGGTCGAGAGGGCCGCCCACGTGCATGAAGGCAGACGAATCCGACGGGATGATCGAGGCCGTGAACGGTGTCTTGATCACACTGTTCACCGAGACTGCCGAGATGTCGTAGGCGCGCACCCGCGCTGTTTTCGGGCAGACGCCGTTAAACTGCGAACGGTTACTGATCGTGATCGGCACAGAGCGCGGGTTGTTCGGCAGCGACGCAAGGTCGGAGCGGCTCGTCTCGTAGGTGCGCAGCACGCCCCAGGTTCCGGTCCACAGGCCTTCCTGCGAGCGATCCCATGAATAGAGGTGGTCGGTCTGGTTTACCGCCTGGTCTACATCACCGAAGATCGATGTCGCAAACGAGGCCTTTTCCGACAGGCCCAACTGAAGGGCACTGCGCCAGCCGGAATTCTCGGACGTGCCAAAGCCGGCGCCGCCTTCGAGCCATTTCACCCCGTTCACGGTCGCCGTGTGCTCGTGCTCGTGCGATCCTGCCATGAATTTGATACGGACAAGATCACCCGCATTCGAACGCAGGATCGGCGTGAAGGCGTCTCCGTTTCGGATATCCTTCGTCAGCGCCGGATAGGGCGTCGAGCCGAGTTGAGTGTTGAGCTGCGGTATCTTGCGGTCGGTGCGTGTCTGAAGCGCATACGAAAGGTCACCCGCAAGGCCGTCGGACTGCGAACCTTTCTTGCCGTCGGGTCCGATCCTGTTCGGGTCATACACGCGGTAACCGACGGGTTCGTTGCGATAGTTGATCACGAACGTGCCGATGTCGGCTGCTGAAACGGCTTCCGGGCATGGACGCGGGACACCGCCCGGGCAGACCGAGGAGATACGCACTGTATCCGGGAACGGCGCAGACTGGCGCACCGATGGATTGAGCGAATAGCGGAACGAGTCTTCCGTTGGCGGAGCAGGCTCGCCTGCCGCGTCCACGCCGGTCCACGCGCCTGCATTGTAAGCGTGCGCGAAGTCCTGGGCAGCGAGATAGAACTCGCGATAGGAGTCGTCCTTGCCGTCGCCGTCAATGTCGCCCGCGAGGATGATGGCCTGCCAGGAGGTCGGACCGCCATCAGCGCGCGTGTACATCTGCTCGCCGGTTTCATTATGTCTCCACACCGAGCCTGCCGGGTTCACGAGCAGGGTGGCATAGAGGCCGATCTGCTGGTGGGTCGACGGGCCGAAGTGATCGTGCGTGAACGTGACGCCAAGTCCGCGGTCGCGGCCCTTGACGTTGTGCAGCGGGTCAACGAACCAACGCTGCATCATCGTCCGGGCGCCGAGATACTTGCCGTTCGGGCCAGCCCCGAAGAAGGGGTGAGCGGCAGGGGTCAGGATTGCGTCCCCTGTGCCCTCTTCAAGGGTGTAGCGGTTGATCGCTTCAATCCGGTGACGGACCGTTTCAGCACCGAACACACCATCTTCGTAGTTCCAGCCGTTGGCCGCGCCATCGGCAGCCACGAGGTCCCATTTCGGAAGGTGGATATGCTGGCCGATGATGTCTGTCGGCGAGGTCACCTGATAGTCATCGACCATATAGAATTCAGGAATGAGGTTGGTCTGGTAATACATCGCACAATCGTACGAGTTCAGACGGAACACGAACGGCTCCGGCGCACGGGTCTTGGCGAGCGTCGGGGCAACGTCTTCCCAGAGCGTGACGATCCGCTGCTGCGGATAGTGATCGCCGAGCTTGTTGAAGACGACGTCGAGCTGGATGTTCGCGGCCTTGTAGACGCGCGGGTTATCCGCGCCAAAGGCGGCGGTGAACGTATTGGCAAGACCATTGCCGGCAGCGGAGAAGAACTGGCCCGCAACCCCGGTTTTGAGCACGTCGCCTTCGTCGTCCATGCAGGGCTCGAAGAACGGTGCGCCTGGCTGAGGCAACGCGCCATTGGTCCGGAAGGAAGCCGGCGAGACCGAACCGTCCGGCATCTGGCGGAAGGTCGGATGGAAGCGTGTCGCGTGGAACGACATCGCCGCCCGCTCAACGTCATTTCCATACTCGCTCAGGAAATGCGCCTTGGACTTCAGGATATGCTTCTCAAAGGAGAAACGCGTCTGGTGGTCTTCGGAGATACCGCCGACCGCGTAGCCATCAAAGAAGTGGCGCGGCAGGCCGCCGTCCCAGCCACTCGTTCCCGGATTGCCGGGATTGGGCGCCATGTCGAGCGGCGGTGACGGAGCACGCTGACCGACCGCGCCTTCCATGCCGCCGATCCAGAACGGGTAGCCGGGATTTTTCAGTCCGGTCGGGTTCAACTGGTTGGCCGGATCAGCCGCGTTCAATGAAGCGAGCACAGGGCGCACATCGATCAGTGATGGGTCGGTATCGGCCCGGTCGATAACAGTCTGGCTCGATTCCGGCTGTCCGTCATTGTTCTTGTCAACCGATGCCACATAAACACGGCCAGGCATTGGCGCGAGCGGCTTACCCGGCAGCGGAACCAGGGCGGGAATCGGGGTCCCGGCGAGAATTTCGCCGTCCGGCAGGGCGCGCGCACCTACGGCCGGCTTGCCACGCTCAAGCGCAAAGGCATCACGGTGGAAGCCGTCGGAGCCAGTCGGAATATCAAGCTGCGTGCCCGCCTCGAAGGTGTCGTGGTTGCGCCACAGCGCCCACATCCCTTGCGCAAAGTGGGGGTAATAGTGGCAGTGGAAGATCGCGTCGCCTGCGGACTTGTTCCGGTTGCCCGAGCCGCCGAAGGCGATTTCGTACGTGTACGCACCGCCGGGACCAATGCCCTGCGCGTCCATGTAGTTCGCGTTGTCGTCATCTGCGTTTGCCAGCCACTGGTGGCCATGAAGGTGGAAAATGTGGTGCTCTTTCGGGCCTGCATGCAGGTTCCGGAACTTCACGAAATCACCAACATAGGAGTGGGCAACGTTGGCCGGATCATCCGGGTACTTTGCGTAAGACGCGCGGATGCTCGGATCGCGCTCACAGAAGGGATCGCCAGGCTGCGGCGAGCAGAATTCCAGGCCTGCATTCGCCGGCACGTCGACCAGCATAGACGGATCGCCCTGGGCAAAGGATGCAAGGAAAAACTCTTCATAGGAGCATGACAGGCAGTCATGCGCCGGGCCGACGCCAAGACGGTTGGCAATCACAGTGGCGCCGACGCCGCCGGACCCCTGGTTGATCATGAAGCCATCGCCTACGCCATGCAGCGTATGCGAAAACACCGGATCCTCGAACCAGAACGGGAACGCCTGCTTGGTAACGGTCTCGTCGTTGAAAATTGCGATGAATTCGCGGAAAGGCTCAAGCCGGTTAGGCAGCGCCGGGTTGGTGACGCCGCGCGATTCGAGCGCGTAGGTCGATGCCGGGAAGGACCCATCCGGGTTTGGACCCGTAATGATTGCGTTCACATCGCTCGCGACCAGATTGATGCTGGATCCCGAAATGTCGAGCATGTTCAAGATTGGCTTGCCGGCCTTGCCTTCAAGCGTCCAGGGTGCGCGGTCCGGATAGCGCGCCTCATAGTTGATGATCGGGTGGCCGCCAGGCGTCCTGCCGATCGAAGCAAGACGCATGTCTTCCTCGGTGACCTGGCTGCGATAGAAGTTCGAGTTTGCCGGCTCGACCTGGACCACGCCAAAAAGGCCGTTCGACAGGTTTCCGCCGGTTCCTTCGCCGCCAAAGCTTACAGCATGCGACAGCACGAGGTGGGAGCCCTCGGCGTCTGCATAGAAGCGATAAGTCTTGGTCTGGCCCACGTCCGCGAGTGTGTTGGGCCCCTTGCCGACATAGGAAGAGGTGTCACCCGCCGAATCCAGCGCGCTCATGCCGAGCGGCGTGAAGCCTGCGCGGCGCTCAGCGACCTGGTCGTTGATCGTCATCACGTTCGGGATCGCGTTTCGGCTGTTGGCCTGCGAGCTAAGCAGGTTTGTGAACCTGACCTCGAGACAGTCGCCGGAACGCACGCGCAGGGCGATCGGGCGCGGGCGTTTGTCGGGTCGCAGGCCGACATTGCCCGGCGTGAGGGTGCCGCCGGCCGCTTCCGGCTTGCCCGAAGAGCGGTCGATCACGTCGGAGCGCAAGGCATAGATCATGCCGTTGACGTTCTGTGCGCCGAGGCGGTTGAACATCAGTGGCTGGTCGAAGGCGACAACGTCAGCCTTTACCGTCCTGTTGCAAACCGGAAGTTGCGCCTGAGCCTCGAAATTGCTCACGATTGCGCTCACTGCGCAGGCGACCAGCCCTACGGCCAGCCTCGAAAACTTAAACAACGTGTACCCCTCCCAAGAGCAACGATGGATGCAGAAAGTAGGCCGTGCACGGATTGTCCCGATCCGAACGCACGAAGATGCCTATACGGCAGGTAATGCGGCGCGTCCAGATTGGATGGAGCAAAAAAGTTGTGTTTCTCGCGAGGATTCAAGTAATAAGCGAATTCCGGGCAGAACTATTCGCGAGTTCTGCAGTATTTCCGAGATCCGGCTGCGTATTCTTTCCTGATTATCCAGCATAAAGCAGGCGGGCCGATACAACCCGGGGCTTACCTCCAGCCACCAGCCTGATCCGGACAACCCGCGGCAGGTCTCCATCGGGGGAAAGCGATCCAGGCTGGGATCCTTCCTGCTCCGGCACTGCGCCATAATCGAACGTGATGGCATCGGCGCACTCGAACAGAACCCGCTCGTCACTCGCGGCAGGCGCGAAATTCGAGGCCATGGTCACATCCTCCCAGGTGAGGATGAAATCTGAACTCCCGGGGCAGACCGGATTGAACTTTGCGGCCAGGCCAATGCGGGAGTATCCGGCGGGCTTGCGCCCGACCTGGCCATCCACGACAAAGCTGACACCGTCGGCGCGGGCCTCGAAGATCACCCGGCTGTCCAGAGTATAACCTTTCGGCGAAATCGCGCGCGACAACCAGCGCTCGATGAGCCACTCGGTCTGCTGCCACTCGGCTTCGCTGTCATTGGCCTCTGCGGCTTGCCAAAGCCGAAGCCCGGTGCGGACCGATTGGGTCACAGCAACCGAGATCAAAGCCAGCAGGATCAGGCCCACCAGCATTTCCAGAAGGCTGAAGCCCGCTTCGGATGCCCGCCGCCGGGTCATGGTGCAGGCTCCAGGCCCAGTTCATCCGGCAGCCGGAGGGTCTGCAGGTGCGCAAGGCGCCCTGCCCTGTCGGTTACTTTAATGTCGATGCGTACAAGCTCGGCTGCGACCGGCACCATGGTGACTTCCCAGACGCTGCCATCCGGGTCGGCGCCGGTGCGGGAAGCTTCGAACGTGCGAGCGAGGTCTACGTCCAGCAGGAGCGCCTCGGCGCGCGCGGTACGCTCGATCATTGAGTCATGCGCCGCCCTGGCACGGGCCGAGCCGGAATAGAGCTCAAGCAGGGCCATGCAGGCGAGGCTGAAAATCACCAGCGCCACCAGTGTTTCCATCAGGGTGAAGCCGCGCTGGTTCATCGCGCTTCCTGCCTCTCGATCCGCGATGTCAGCCAGTCGACCTTTACAACCTCGGTGCGGCCCGCGCCTTCGAGTGTAAACTCGCCGCCCGAGGATGACCCGTCCGGGAAGAAGATGATCGCCGAGGGGCCCGCAGAGGCCGAAGACACCAGGCTCGCGGTGACGCCTTCGGGGATGCTGACCGGCGGGCTGCCGGCGCGTTTGAGGTGGCGCTCTTCCGGATCGAAGATGATACGCGCCCGCCTTCCGGTGGATTGTGCCGAGAGCCGGGCCTCCCGCAGCAGGCTCACCGCCTCGCCGGACAGCCTCTGGACCTCGAAGGAGGGACTGCGCCGCGATGC
Source organism: Hyphomonas sp. (assembly GCA_016124495.1). Taxonomy (GTDB): domain Bacteria; phylum Pseudomonadota; class Alphaproteobacteria; order Caulobacterales; family Hyphomonadaceae; genus Hyphomonas. The sequence goes on from WGNP01000009.1 coordinate 69,969, forward strand.
TGAAATCGACACAACCGTCATCGCCAGCGCAAGGATCGTCAGCGCCACGAGGAGTTCCAGAAGGGAGAAGCCGGCCTGACCGGCAATGTGCGGGCGCGGCATGGTCACACCGCCAGATCGTTGACGCTCATGATCGCACTGAGCAGCGTCAGGACAATGCCCCCGATCAACACGCCAAGCGCCAGGGTCATCACCGGGCCCGCGAGCGTGGTCAGGGTCGCAATCCGGCGCCGGCTGCGGCTCTCGAGAATGGACGAGGCCTGCGCCAGTTGTCCGCCCATGTCGCCGGAACGCTCGCCCACGGCGGCGAGCTGGGAGGCCGTCATCGGCAGGAAGCCGTCATTTGCGATGGCATCGGAGAGGCGGACGCCGACCCGAACCTCATCGGCAATCCGGTCCAGCGCCCTTCGCACAAGCGGATTGCGGGCGCCCTGGCCCGCAATTTCCATAGCCGGGACAAGGCTTACGCCGTTTTCGAGAAGCGCCGACAGCGAGGTCAGGCAACGCGCCGATTCCATATCCCGGATCAGCGGGCCTGCGACGGGGAGGCGCATGGCGAGCGCGCTCATCGAGCCGCGACCGGCCGGCGTCCTGGACCAGCTCATCGCCAGCAGCCAAACCACCAGGGGCGTGATGGTCAGCAGGGGCCAGGTATCACGCAAACCGTGCGAGGCCGCCATCAGCCAGGCGGCTGCGGCAGGCGTTTCATTTCCTGAAGTTTCCAGCACCGGCTCAAGGGCCGGCGCGACCACAAGCAGGATGATGCAGATGGAGATGATCGCCGTGAGCAGGAGGATGGCCGGGTAGATCAGCGCGCCGCGCACCGCTTCCGTCAGGCGCAGTTCGTTGTCGATTGAGTCCGCCAGCCGGCCGAGGACCGGCACCGTGGAGCCGCCTTCTTCACCCGCGCGGATCAGCCCGATGACATAATCTGCAGGCGGCGTGCGCAGTCCCGCCATCGCATCCGCGAGCGACTGGCCGTTCAGGACACCGCTGCGCAATTCGTTCGACAGGCGCGAGACACGTTTGTCTTCCGGATCATCGGCGAGCAGTTTCAGCGCCTCGTCGAGTGGCAATCCTCCGGCGAGCATCGAGGCGAGGTTGCGGCAGAAACCAGCCAGCACCTGCGGCGGCTGCTTGCCTTGAGCCTTGCCCTGTCTGGTCCCGGCAGCCGAACCCGCATCGACCATCTCGAAGGGTGTCAAACCCTGCCCCATCAGGTCGCGAACGGCCTCGGACTCCGATGTCGCACTGACCACGTCGCTGACGACACGGCCATCGGCCTGGAAGGCGCGGTAGCGGAACCGTGCCATCAGGCCGCGTCCATTCCGATGACCGAGAACACCTCGGTCAACGAGGTCTTGCCCGCCGCTGCGGCCCGAACTCCCTCTTCAAAGAGCGTCAGCATGCCTTCATTACGGCCAATCGCACGCAGACGGCTTTCGGGGGCCTTTTCGAGGATCGCGGCTTCGATCGCCGGTGACATCGGCATCACTTCAGCCAGGCTCATACGGCCGCGGTAGCCCGTGCCCCGGCACTCTTCGCAGCCAGTTGCTGCGCACCAGTGAGCCTCAGCTCCCGGCGCGAGCAGAGGCCCGAGGCGGGTCTGCATCGCCAGCGGCGGCATTTCGGGGCGCTTGCAGGCGTTGCACAGCAACCGAACCAGGCGCTGCGCCGAAATCGCGTTCACGGTGCTGGCGACGAGATAGTCCTCAATGCCCATTTCCAGAAGCCGGGTGACCGTTGCGGGCGCATTGTTGGTATGGATGGTCGACAGCACCATGTGGCCCGTCAGCGCCGCTTCTACAGCGATCGACGCCGATTCCAGGTCGCGGATCTCGCCGATCATCAGCACGTTCGGGTTGTGGCGCAGTACCGAGCGCAGCGCGCGTGCGAAGGTCATCCCGATTTCGGGCTTCACCTGGATCTGCGAGACGCCGGGTATCTCGTACTCGACAGGGTCTTCGACCGACATGAACTTGACCTGGGGGTTCATCAAATGGCGCAGGCCCGCATAGAGCGTCGTCGTTTTGCCGCTGCCGGTCGGGCCGGTGACGAGCGTGATGCCGTTCGGCCTGGCAAACGCCTTAGTCAGGCGCTCGCGGGCATGATCGGAAAGGCCGAGGGCCGGCATATCGAGGTGAGCGGCCGTCTGGTCGAGCAGGCGCAGGGTAACGGTCTCGCCGTGCAGGCTGGGCATGGTCGCGACGCGCAGATCGATGTCGCGTCCGCGCACGGCGGTGCGGATACGGCCGTCCTGCGGCAGGCGGCGCTCGGCAATGTTCAGTTTGGCGAGGATCTTGATGCGCGACACGACGGCCTCGGGCGAGCCTTCAACCGGCAGGTTGACCGGCGACATGGCACCGTCAAGGCGCATGCGAACCCGCACATGGTCGCGCTCAGGCTCGATATGTATGTCTGACGCGCGCGCTTCCACCGCCATGGCCAGCACGTCCTCAACCCAGCGGATGACGGGCGCACCGCGTGCCAGGTCAATCAGGCGCTCAAGGTCATTGTCCGAAACTGAGACAGTCGGCTCGTCAGCTGCAACGGCCTCGTTTGCCTGGTGGACTGCCGAAAGCCAGGCCCGGATATCCGAACGCGTGGCGACTGCGCGGCGCACGGAAAGACCGGTTTTATAGCCGACGGCATTCGCAGCTTCGTCGTCCAGCGGGTCCGCCATGGCGAGCACGACTTCGCCGCCTTCCACCGTCAGCGGCACGACATTGGCGTCGAGCAGGAAGCGCGCACGCAGCCCGGCGAAGTCCGCCGCAATCCGCGGCGTACCCGCGAGTTTAGCATGCGAGAGGCCGAGAACTTCCGCGAGCGTCGCCGCGACCGCTTCCTCAGAGCAGAGGCCAAGCTTGATCAGAACCGATGGCAGCGGCTCTCCGGTTTTCTCCATCGAGGAGAGTGCCCGCGCAAGTTTCGCCTCATTGACGTGACGTTTCTCGACCAGCCGTTCACCGAGAACCAGCCAGACTTCCTTGCGGCCATTCGCTGGCTTGGCCGCGCTCGCTTTCGCCTGCATCTTCATGCGCGCCGTGTCCCCACACAAACTCAGCTCACGCTGCCTGTCCCCCCGGGCAAGCATGTGGTGTGCCACTTGCATATCATCATAGAAGGATGCCGTCCGCAAAGGCCTTCAATTGACTCCTTTCGTTTTGCATCGAGTATAGAAGTGTACCTCATCCGGTCTCGGGACAGACCGGCGGGGAACAGGGACAGGACCAATGCCTATCGACCTGGGATCATCCCTCGGCAGCGATCGGGCGTCTGCCGGCTCGGCGATGACGCCTCGCGAATTCATGCGCTGGTGGGGGTCAACCCTCGCCGGAATGACGCCGGACTGGCTGAAGGCAGCTTTTGTACCAAACCGGAACTGGGTAATCGTGCGCCGCGAAGGCGACAGCTTCACCGTATACTCTGACAACGGACTACCTGTCGGCTCACTCGCCGATAACGGGAGCGCCCGCTCGAAAGTACGCTCAGGAGATGTGCTGGCGCTTCTGTCGCCGGATGAAGCCTTGCTGCGTCAGCGCCGCCTGCCGGCCACGTCCGAACAACATTTACGTAACGCGCTGCGCCTGCAGATCGCTGCCGACACACCGTTCGAACTCGACGAAGTTCACGACGATTGCCGGATTGTCCCCGGCGCCGAAGAAGGCGGTCAGTTGCTGGCCGAGCAGGCCCTCGTCAAGCGGAGCGTCGTCGCAGATCTGGTTGCACTCGCAGCCGCCAACCGGATCGACCTGGCCGGCGTCGATGTCGCCGGCGAAGACGGAAAGCCCATTGGTTTCAACTTGTTGCCGGAGGACCAGCGGGCACGAAGCGATGCTTTCCTGCCGCAGCTTAACCGCGGCCTGGCACTCGGTGCCCTGGCGCTTGCCGTGCTGACCGGCACACTCAGCCTGCTGGCCATGGACCGGAAACTGGGTGCACTCGAGCGCGAAACCACCGCCATCCGCGCCGAAGCGGCCTCGGTCCTCGACCTTCAGCGCCAGGCCATCGCGCGCGTCGAAGCGATCCGCCTGATCGAGCAGCGCACGGCGAGCCCGGTACGCTTCACAACCTTGCTCGACGAGATTGCCAACGCGCTGCCGGAGGACTCCTGGCTTGAAGGCCTCGCTTATGACGGCAAGCAGATCTCGCTCGTCGGCCTCTCCCGCTCCTCAGACGGACTCGTCTCGCAACTGGAATCTATTCCAGGGGTTACCGGCGCCCGGGTCGTCTCCTCGATGATGCGGGATGATCGTCTGAATGCGGACCGTTTCCGCATCGAGCTCCTCCTCGAAGCCGATATCATCGCTGCGCCGCCTGCGGCCGCAGAACCAGCAGCCGCGCCCGATTTTGAATCGGAGGACAACGGATGAACCTTTACAGTCTTCCCCGTCAACGCCAGCAGCTGTTTGCCGCCGGGCTGCTTGCGGCCGCGCTGGCGATCGCCGCCCTCTCCGTGGCGGCGCCGGTCGCCGACATGATCGCCGCCAAGCAGGAAGACATCCGCAAAGGCGAAGCCGACCTCGCCAAGTGGCGCGGAATTGCGGCCTCGGCCGATGTGATGAAAGCGGCATCGACGGATCCGGCCGCCAATGTGCGCACCATCGCGCTCGCGCTGCCCGCTTCGACTGATGCCCAGGCCGCTGCAAGTGTTCAGGCTATGGTACGGCGCATGCTCGGCGATGCGGGGGCGGATCTGAAAAGCATCCAGCCGCTCGATGCACGCGGCGCCGGAAGCCTGCGCGAGGCGGGCGTGCGCGTGATTGCGCTCGCGACGCAGCGCCAGCTCGACGACACCCTGTTCGCGCTCGACAACTCGAACCCGCGCCTGTTCATCCGCGAAGCCAATTTCCAGCTCGCCTCCGGCAGCGGCCGGGAGGGTGAAAGCCGCGAGGCGCCGGTTCTCCAGATACGCCTTGATGTCTACGCTTACGCCCTTCCGGAGGATTGAGAGATGAGTTTTGTGAGGGCTCCCACCGCCGTAGTCGCTACCTTGCTGGCGGGGCTTTGCGCCTTCCTGCTGCTGGCTCTGACCCTGCTGACCACCGGCTCGGCAAGCCGCGTCGATACGCCGGACATCGTGCGCCCCACCCTGACGCCGCCGGCCATGCCCGCCCTGACGCTTCCCGGCGACCGCGCGCGGGCCTCGGCTGAAAAGCCGATGTTCCATCCGGACCGGAAGCCGATCGCGGCAGAGTTAACCCCCGGCGCGAATGGCGGCGCATCCGAAGCCACAGAGGCCCCTTTTGTCCTCAAGGGCGTCGTTATTGCGAATGGCACAGCCCGTGCATCGCTGATGCGGAATGTCGAAGGCGACATCCAGTGGGTGAAACGGGGAAATACGATTGATGGATGGGAACTGGAAAGCGTGCGGTCCGACAGGGTTGAGCTTTCCCGCGGAGAGTACAGAACAACTCTCCATCTCTACCCGGAACGTTGACCGCGGCTCCCAAAAGCAGAACGCGGGGATTGAGTAGAATGATGACAGATACATCGGTGACCAAAGGCCTGCGCGGCCTGCTATTGTGCGGTGCGGCGTCCATAGCCCTGGCTGCTTGCACCACCACCACGACGGCCGGACCATCGCGGGGTGTCTATTCGATTCCGCTTACTCCGCCTCCCGTACCGGCCCCTGCAACCGATGTTCAGCCGGATGACAATACCGAAACGGCCAGCATTCCGCCTGCGGACGATGGAAGCTTCGAACTGCTCGGCAATCCTGCGCAACTCACCGGTCCGCTTGACGCCTCCGGCGGACGCGAGCGCGGTACGATCACAATCAACCTGAACGCTGTGCCCGTGGCCGACGCCGTCCAGCAGGTTCTGGGCGATATCCTGAACGAGAACTACGTCATCGAGACCCAGCTCACCGGCGATGTATCGATGCAGACGAGCCGACCGGTCACCCGCGAAGGCGCCATCCGCCTGCTCGAAAGCGTGCTCGCGAGCCGCGGCGCTGAACTGATTGATGGCGGCGGCTTCTACCGCGTCGTCGGTGCAGGGCAGGCCGGCAATGTTACGGGCGGCGGCGCCAACATGAAGATCATTGCGCCGCGCTATGTTTCCGCCGAAGCGCTGAAGGACGTGTTCGCTGGCAGCAGCGACAAGTCGATCACCGCCGAAGTGGATTCCGCTCGCAACATCCTGATTGTAAGGGGAAATTCTGCCGCCATCGCCGAAGCTGAAAAGCTCGTTGCGGTGTTCGATGTGAACTGGATGCGCGGCATGTCGTTCGCCGCCGTGCCGATCACCTACTCCTCACCGACGCAGGTCGTGTCCGATCTTGAAACGATCCTCGGCGCCGGTTCGGGCGGCCCGCTTTCGGGCGCCGTCCGTTTCGTACCGCTTGACCGGCTCAACACAGTGATCGTCGTCAGTCCGCAAGCGGACTATATTGCCGAAGGCAAAGCCTGGATTTCGCGCCTGGATCGCTCCGGCGGCGAAGGCGGCCAGAAACTCTACGTTATCCCGATCCAGAACCGTCCGGCAACGGAAGTTGCGGCGATCATTACCGATGCCCTTTCCAGCAGCGCAGATGGCAACGGCCTTCGCCCCGGAGACCGCCCCGTTTTCTCTTCGACCGGCGAGGACGAAGGCGGCGATTTCTCTGGCTCGAGTGTCGGCGGCTCAATCGAAGTCAGCGGCAGCCGCGGCAGCGGCCCAGCTGCGCGTATCATCGCTGACGACGCCAACAACGCTATCGTTGCCCTCGCTACACCGGAACAGTTCGGCATCCTCGAGAACGCGGTCTCGCGCCTCGATGCGATGGCCAACCAGGTATTCCTTGAAGCCACCATCGCTGAAGTCACCCTGACCGACAGCCTCTCTTATGGCCTCACCTGGTTCTTCCAGAGCGGCGAATTCAACACGACGTTCAGCGACGCGTCCAATGGCGCCGTGGCCTCGCAATTCCCTGGCTTCTCGGTGCTGTTCTCCGGCCAGGACGGCCGCGCCGCCCTCTCCGCCGTTGCCGGCATCACGGATGTAAAGATCCTGTCGGCGCCGTCACTGATGGTGCTCGATAACCGCACCGCAACCCTGCAGGTCGGCGACCAGGTGCCGGTCGTAACCCAATCCTCCGTCAGCGTCACCGATCCGGACGCGCCGATCGTCAACTCTGTCTCACTTCGGGACACGGGCATAATCCTTTCCGTCACGCCCCGCGTGAACGATAGCGGCCTCGTGATCCTCGAGATCGATCAGGAAGTCAGCGATGTCGTCGCGACCCAGTCTTCGGGCATCGACTCGCCGACGATCCAGCAGCGCCGGATCAGCACCTCGGTCTCCGTCCGAGACGGTCAGAGTGTTGCGCTTGGCGGCCTGATGCGTGAGCGCCTTTCCGACACCGAAACGAAAATCCCGCTGCTGGGCGATGTGCCCTTCCTCGGCAAGCTGTTCTCGACGACGACCACCGAGTCGACCCGTACCGAACTGCTCGTCATGATCACGCCCCGCGTGATCCGTTCGACGGATGCTTCGCTGACGGTCACTGATGACCTTGTGCGCCGGATGAAGTCGATCGAAGACACCTTCGTAAGCCGCACTGCCGCAGAGAAGCCGGCAGCGATCATCGAAGACGTCGCCTCATGACAAGCCGGCGCCCGGGTGTGCGCAAAGCGCAGGACCGGGGCGCCGCGCTCATTCTCGTCGTCTGGGCGGTTGGCCTGATGGCGGTGATCGGCGCACTGATTGCCCGAGATGCCCATCTTGATGCCCTGGAAGGCAACCGGCTGCGCGGAGCGCTCGACGGGCAGCTGCTCGTTGAAAGCGGCCAGCGTATCGCGCTCGCACGCCTCGCCCGGCCCGCCATTGGCATGTCGACGGGCTTTCCGCTCGTCTGCGATCTGGAAAAAGGCCGCCTGCTGATCAATGCACGACCCGTCACCGCACTGATCGACATCAATGCTTCTCAGGAAGAAACCCTCGCCGCGCTATTGGCTGTACTCGGCGTTCAGGGCCCGGACGCCGCCAGCTATGCGGCACGGATTGCTGATTACCGCGATGGCGATACCACCATCCGCCCCGGCGGCGCGGAGTATGCCGACTATACGCGGGCAGGTTTGACCTATGGCCCCGCCAACCGTCCCTTCATCCGGACCGGCGAGCTGTCCGAAGTCCTGGGCCTGCCACCGGAGCTGGTGGCCGCCATGCTGCCCTTCGTGACCGCACATGCACACACCACACAAGTGGATCCACTTTACGCATCACCGGAAGTGCTGGCCGCTGTTGCCGTTCTTGGAACGCGCGCTGGCACGAGCCTGGAAGAGCCGGCCTGGGCTGAAAGCGCCGAGGGCACCGCGCCGTTTGCAGCCGAGCCTGTCATCATTGAGGTCATCGCACGGACACGCTCCGGCTTCCTGACCGGCACGGCCACAACCTACGGTCCGCAGGAGCTCGCATTGTCCGGCAGCCGCCGGATGATCGAGGAGCGCGTCGCCGGCCCGGAGCCTGAACTCGCAGCAAGTGAAGCGCTGCCGGAACCCGGCCCGTGTTACTGAGGCTTCGCCGGGCGGCCGATATCGGCGTCTTCGCCGGCGCCGCCTTCTGTCCCGTCGCGGCCGAGGGAGTAGACCCGAACGCGAAGCCCATCCTCCGTGGGCGAATAAAAATATGGCGCGCCCCACGGATCGGCGGGCATGACTTCTTCATCAAGATAGGGACCAGACCAGCCAGCCGCGCCAGCGGGCGCCTCCATCAGCGCATCAAGTCCTTCGCTTTCGGTCGGATAACGGCCGACATCGATCAGGAACAGGTCCAGCGCGCCCTGGATATTCTTGACCTGGGCTTCCGCCGTCTGCGATTTCGCGCGGCTGAGATAACCGATCACGCGCGGCGCCACGATCCCCATGACGAGGGCCAGGATGACAAGCGCCACAAGCAGTTCCATAAGACTGAAGCCGGCCTGAGCGCGGCGAATTGGGGCGTCCCGTTGCATTTGAGTATTTCCTTGTCCCACAGCCGCAAAGGATACGCATTTTTTGCGCCACGCCAAGCGATGCCCCGGCGCGGGGCACCGCTCCAATGACGACGTTTGAGATATTCCTCATCCTGGCTGGGCTCCTCATCGGCTCGGCGATTGATGCGGGCGCGGACCGGTTCGCGCGTCAGGAGTCCTGGATTGCCGGGCGCTCGCGTTGCAGGACATGCGAGCGGACACTGAGTTGGCACGAACTCGTGCCGCTGGCGGGTTGGGCCATTTCGCGCGGGCGTTGCCGCACGTGCCGCGCGCCGATCGGCTGGTCGCCCCCGGCAACGGAACTTGCGGGCGCACTTATCGCGATCGCGGCTGTCTTCAGCGCGCCGCCTGGTCTCGTGGTGCTGACGGTACTCCTGGGCTGGCTTCTGCTGGCTCTCGCCGCGATCGATTTCCGGACCTTCCTGCTGCCAGACGGTCTCAACGCCGCCGTGGTCCTGTTGGGCGGGGCCATGCTTGCCTGGGCAAGGCCTGCAGATTGGGTGATGCATCTTGCCGGCGCCGTGATCGGCTTTGGTCTGCTTTGGCTTGTAGAGCTTGGATACCGGCGTCTTCGCGGCCGGGACGGTCTCGGACGGGGAGACGCCAAGCTCCTCGGAGCCATCGGACTCTGGGTCGGCGCATTCGGAATTGCGCCTGTCCTGTTGATCGCCTCACTCAGCGGAATAGCGGCGGCGCTACTGCACTCCGTGCGCGAATCAAAAAAGCTTAGCGGGCAATCCACCATCGCATTCGGGCCCTGGATCGCACTCGGCGGATACATCGTCTGGCTTCTGCAGGCGGCGCGAATACCGGCCCTCAGCGCGTTTCTTTAGTCAGAGGCTTTTTTGGCCGAACCCCAGGCCTTGAGGCTCTGAAAGATCCTGTCGCGTCCCTAAAAAAGAGCCAGCCGGCCTCCGGCCAGGGCTTCATCCGCGCCGATGTGGACGTCAACGGCGACGGCGTCATCCAGTTGCCTTGTAAGCGATGCAGGCTTCGGTGCCGATGAAATCGGCCGCAGGCGCGGGCACGCCGCTCTCCCCCTGCTTCAGGACCGCCAGGACCTGCGGTTCGGTAAATCCCGATTTGTTGGCTGCGCCCGCCTTCGGCTCATTCTCGTCTGTGTCGACAATCAATGCCGGAGAAGTCCAGTTTTAAAGTCGCTTAATTTCGGTGATGATTACCCTCAGGCGGCGATGGAACGCGTGCTGGCAGGCGAGCCGAACCTGAAGGGCTCAGCGGTTCAAGAGGTCCGTTGCCCAAAGCCGCCTGAAAGCAAGGACGCCGCTTGGGCAATCCGGGGTTAGTGATTGCGGTAGCGCATCAGGTTTCTCCTCAACGCGCTGCGCAGCGTGGGTTCGGCTTTAACGCAAACAATCTCAGAACTTCAGCGTCACGCTCCCTTTTCAGAGCGCCCGATTTAATCGAAAGCCGATCAAAGGCTCGCGCCTGCCGGCATCTATCCTCCAGCTTGGATCGACAATCAGCTCCTGCTCAGACCTGATCCAGGAACCTGAACATTGCTTAATCCTTACACAGAGGAATTTACCCGGAAGATACCGCGAACCCGCTGCACGGATAAATGCCGGAGCCCGCAAAACTCAGAGCAGGGCACCAGGCTGCAGGCCGCAGAATTTAAAAATGTAAAAAGGCCAGAAGGTAACGCTTCCTACGGAAGCGTCCTCGCAAGGCGGAACCCCAGAAGGTAGTTCCGGTCGCCGGGCGCGCTCCAGCTGCGGTTGGCGGAACGCAGGAACCGCGGGGTGTCGCTCCACGAGCCGCCGCGGTTCACGCGGTCGGAGCAGGAACTTTTCGTGAACGCCGAGCCATCCGAAGGCTGGGCCAAATACCCCGCCTCATAGCAGTCTTCTACCCATTCCCAGACATTGCCGTGCATGTCGTGCAAGCCAAAGGCGTTGGCGCCCTTGCCGCCTGCCGGCTGCGTGCCGCCATTGGAATTTGACGAATACCAGCCAAAACTGCCGAGGCGGCTCTCATCCCCGCCGAAACTCCAGCGCGCGTCGCTCCCCGCCCGCGCGGCATACTCCCATTCTGCCTCGGAGAGCAGGCGATAGGTCTGCCCTGTCTTGCCGCTGAGCCAGGACGCATTTTTTTTTGCGTCCTCCCAGCTCACGTTTGTCACCGGGCGGCTGCCCTGGCCAAACCCGTCATCCTTTGCCGCAGGGCACGCTCCCGCAGACACGCAGGCCGAGTACTGCCCCCAGGTTACCTCATATTTGCCCACCGCAAACTCATACCCGATCCGTACCGCCCGCTGCGGGCCCTCATCATCACTGCGCCCCGCCTCGCCCGTCGGCGAGCCCATCATGAAGCTCCCCGATGGCAGAACAACCATCTCCGGCCCCTGCCCACTGCCCGATGTGAAAACGTCCCGGAACGTCTCGCCGACGCCACGCGATGCGGACACCAGCGGCAAGGGTGTCGGCGCAGGTCGGCTAGAGACAGTCGACGCAGCAGGCGTGCAGCCTGCAAAGCACACTTCATTGTAAAGAAGGTTATTCGTCCAGGGCAGCTGCTTGCGGTCCGTCGCTGCCGCCACCCGGCGCTGCGCAGCTGCGAACGCGCTCTCGGCCGTCTGCCCGGCACGGCGGATCTCCTCGGCGAGGATCGGCGCATAGACGCCCTCCTGCGCGAGGTCATTGAGGCTCGTCGAAAACGCGATCAGCATATCAGCCTTCGCATCAACACGCGCGAGACCTTTGGTGCCGGATTTCCAGCCCGGCACTGCCGGCACGTTGCGGCAGGCATCGAAGATCAGGAACACAGCGGCAGCCCCGGTCGCCGCGAACCCGTCGCGCTGCGACTGCATGTCGATGCCGTAGACAGCGAGGTCTGAAGCTGACTGGAGCCGCGCGTCGACGCCCAGCAGGTAGCTGTCTTCCGACTGCGGGTGCTGCGAGCCGTGCCCGGTGTAATACACAAACCCGATGGCCGACGGGCCCGCCCGCTCGAGCCGGCCACGAAAGCTGTCGAGCGCATCCGCGAGATCCTTTTTCTTCAGGTCGCGGTGGCGGGTGATCGCAAAGCCGGTTTCCTCGAGGGCCGACTCGATCAGATCGGATTCAGATTTTGCAAGCGCAATCCGCGACAGCTCATTGCCGTAATTGGTTTGCTCGATCACCAGCGCGAGGCGAGGACCATCGGCCTGCGTGCTTGCCGACGGCACCGCGAGGAACGCCAGCAGGATCAGGATAAGGAACTGTCGCAGCATGGTTGTCTCACCGGTAAGATTACGATTCCACAAGTTGCGGTCGACCTCAACGCCCGACAGTCAGGGCTTCCCGCGCCTGGCTTCCGCTACCAGCACACACACGTCTCTCGTGTTAAATTTCTACTTGATCACGAAACGGGCTGAGTTATCGTTCCAATGGGAAACCGGGGACACGTCAATGCAATTGATCCTGAGTGGAGCGCGATGCGCCGTTCTTACAGTCTTGATAGGCTTGGGCCTATTCGGGCTTTCATATGCCTTTGCACAGGACCGATGCGCCATTGCGTCCGATGCCTGTCTCGAGCGGGCAGAAACCTCCTTCAGTGCTTGTTATGACCGTTGCGAAAGCGATGCTTGCTACACGCGCTGCGATGGGCGCTATGATCGCGCATTGGCAACCTGCGACAGCGATCAGGAGGTCTGCGAGAGCCGGTCGTCCTCCTCGCGCTCCAGCACCGGGTCGCCGTCGCGCCCCTCTATGGCGCAGGGCGATGGCTGCTATCTCGGCGAATGCCCGGTTGACGATCCTGCGTCACCGCCTGTGTCGCGTCCCGCGCCCAGCACAGGCAACCCGCAGCAACCCGCCGTCCAGCCGTTTCAATACAGTTGGATCTGCCAGACACCGGCCTTCTGGTGCGCCACGGCCAACGGTGCCTGGCCGGTCGGCTCATCCTGTTGGTGCAGCAACCCGGTGTTCGGCAACGCGATCGGCCAGATCGTTCCACAGCAATAAGGGGCTGGCTCGATGATCGATCTTTCGCGCCGGGGCTTCATTTGTGGATGTCTCGCCTGCGGACTGGTCCAGCCCGCCTTAGGGCAGACTGTGCCCGGCAGCGCCGGATGTTTTCTGAATGCGCCTGCGCAAAGCCGCCAGCTTGATGAATTCATCTCGCGAGGAATCGGCCGCCGCGACTTCGCATCGACCACCGGCGATCCGGATTTTGACAGACAGTTCGGCCGGGCCATCATCAGGCTTGCAGGATTCTTCGGAGAACAGCCCGCCTTCGGCATCGTCAGCGATGCGGACGATCATGATAATGCCTGGGCAATGCCGCAAACGCCGCCCGGCGCGGAGTTTGGCACGGTCGGGTTCGGTTCGACCATGCTTGCAAAACTTCGCGATTTCGATCCGTCCGGCATGGCGATCATGGCAATCGTCGCACATGAATTCGGGCATATCGCCCAGTACCGGCGCAGCGCCATCGCCGAGCTAAACCAAGGTCAGCCAAACGTTCGACGTAGCGAATTGCACGCCGACTATCTGACCGGCTGCTATCTCGGCTGGATGAAGCGCAACGAACCGCGCATTAGCGTGCGCCTCGCTGGCAAGTTCATGGAAGGCATCGGCGATAACGATGTCAACTCGCAGCACCATCATGGCACTCATGACGAGCGGATCGCCAGCGTCGAAGCGGGCTTCGCGCTGGCGAAAACAGAGGACCTTGTCTTCGAGGACTATTTTTCCCTCGGCAAGGCTCACATCCTGCGCACTTATTAAGCGCCGCCACTTCTTCGCCCGGTGGCCCATCTTCCGCCGTGTTCTGAATGTTTGGTCTGCACAGGCCCAGGAGGGGGATAAGACACAATGGACAGGCGCCAGTTTTTCGCAGGCCTTGCTGCAGCCATGCTCGCGGCCCGCGCGCACGCCGACCCGGGAGGCTCAGAGCCCGAGTTTACCCATGATGAACTCCTGGGCGCCGTGCTCAACGAGATCGAGGCGTTCGCCGGACAATCGGTCAGCCGCCTGTCCGCCGAGAGTGTCGAGGGGCCAGACAAGGCCATCATGCTGGTCTCTGCCCTGAACGCATCGTTCGACGTGCCGCCCCTCTCGCCGGAACTGATCGCCGCCCTGTCGGCAAAGTCCTACTGGGACACGCCCCTCGCAGACCGCCCCAAGCCGGAATGGCCGGGGTCGCGGGCGCCGGACTATCTTCACCTCAACGCCTACGTGCCGCCGCCTGCCAGCTTCAGCGTGTCGTCTGCGCTGCTGGCCTTCCTCGCAGACCGCAATGATTTCCCGCTGGCGACGGCCGGCGACATCGTCGTGTTTGGCCTGCGGGGCTGCCGGATCGCCGGAGGTGAGACGCACCAGGACTGGGCGAGCGAGCATGCGCTCATCGTCGATCCGCCGACCCATCTCGCCCAGAAATGCGTGCTCGGCCTCTGGCGCCGCTCGGACAACAAGGTCGCGGTCTTCCGCGGTTCGACCGTGCCGGCCGCGCACAATATCTTCACGAGCCTCTTCGTGCAGGGCAATGGAACGAGCCTCCTGCCGACCGGTCTTTACACATACAATCGAGGCACCCACAAGGCGACGCCGGCGACCAGCGCGCAGCGCGGCTCCATGTTGATCTCCGGCAATTATCCCGTGCTGCGCACCGCCGCATCGCTCGTCTATGACCCCTTCCTGCCGACCACGGCCTGGACGCTCGGGGCAGCTCATAATATTCATGCCGCCGGCCACGGCGACATTTTCAATTCTGCCGGCTGCCAGGTCGTGCACGGCAATTATGTAAAGCCTGCCCGCACACGCACCACCGGCGCCTGGGACATCTTCCGGCAGCTCGCCGGGACAGCAGGACCGGGCGGCGCCGCACCATCAGACGATGCGCAGAAACGGTTCCGCTACATGCTGCTCACAGGCCTGGAAGCTGCGCTTGCCCATGAGGGCTCTCCCGGATTTAGCGACGCCTATCGCCCGCTGAGGATCGGCAGCCGGGGCCCGCGCGTCGCCGCGCTGCAGGCAGACCTGATGATGGGTGCGGGACGGGGCATTGTGACAAGCGCCGATGGCGACTTCGGGCCGCGGACAGCCTTTGGCGTGCTGGCCGCATCGAAATCTGGCTACGGGGAATACGCGACACCGATTTCGGCGGCACTCGCGCCGGACTGAACCTCGACCTCGATTTTCTGAAGTACGTCTTTATACAGATAATCTGCATAGGGTGTATTTCGGTTTTATTGGTTTCGCGCCGGAGCCCGCCTTAAGAATTCATGTGAGGCGCGTTTGATGAGTCATTGCCATTGAAGTGTTTTGTAAAATTTCGCCGACCCGCTCCGCGGGTCAATGGGGTTTAAATGCTCCCTAAAGTGCAGAAAGGCAGAATGTAAAGAGGCCAGAAGGTAAGCTTCCTACGGAAGGGCCCTCGCAAGGCGGAACCCGAGAAAGTAGCCCCGGACGTCGGGCGCGTCCCTGCTGCGGTAGGCGGAGCGCAGGATCTGCGGGGTGTTGTCCCCCGAGCCGCCGCGGATCACACGGTAGTAGCAAGAACTTTTCGTGAACGACGAGCCATCCAAAGGCTGCTCAGAATACCCGGCCTCATAGCAGTCTTCCACCCACTCCCAGACATTGCCGTGCAAGTCGTGCAACCCAAACGCATTGGCGCCCTTGCCGCCTACCGGCTGAGTGCGGCCGCTGGAATTTGACAAATACCAGCCGAAAGCGCCGAGGCGGCTCTCATCCCCGCCAAAACTCCAGCGCGCATCACTCCCCGCCCGCGCGGCATATTCCCATTCCGCCTCAGTCAGGAGCCGGTACGTCTGACCCGTCTGCCCACTCAGCCAGGAAGCGTACTTCCTCGCTTCTTCCCAGCTCACATACGTCACCGGGCGGGTGCCCTGCTGGCCATACCCGTCATCCCTTGCCGCAGGGCACGCTCCCGCAGACACGCACGCCGAATACTGCCCCGAGGTTACCTCATACTTGCCCACCGCAAACTCATACCCGATCCGAACCGTCCGCTGCGGGCCCTCATCATCAGTGCGCCCTGCCTCGCTCGTCGGCGAGCCCATCATGAAGCTCCCTGATGGCAGAACAACCATCTCGGGGCCCTTTCCGCTGCCCGATGTGAAAACGCCCCGGAACGCCTCGCCGACGCGACGCGACGTGGACACCGGCGCCAAGGGTGTCGGCGCAGGTCGGCTAGAAACCGCCACCACAGTCGACGCAGCAGGTGCGCAGCCCGCTAAGCAGACGCGGTTATAAAGCTGAGAATTATACCACGGCCGCTGGATCCGTCCGGTTACCTCCGCCACGCGAACCTGCACATTATCGAACAGGGCGGCGACCGAGACGCCGGGCCGCCGGATTTCCTCGGCAAGGATCGGGGCGTAGACACCCTCCTTGGCGACATCATCCAGGCTTGTGGAATAGGCAATCAGCATGTCGGTGGCCGCATCGACGCGGCCAATCCCCTTGGTGCCGGACTTCCAGCCGGACCCGCCGGGAATATTGCGGCAGGCATCAAAGATCAGGACAACAGCCGTAGCCCCAGTGGCCGAAAAACCATTGCGCTGGTCTTCCATTGCGACGCCATAGCTTGCAAGATCAGACGCGCCGCGAAGGCGGGCATCCGTGCCCAGAAGGTAGGAAGAGCGCGACTGGGGATGCTGGGCGCCGTGTCCTGTATAATAGACCACAGCGATCGTCTCATCACGCCGGGCCGCCGCTTCGACCTCAAGCCGGAAGCCATCAAGGGCGTCGACAAGGTCCTTGCCCTTCAGGTTGGACTTTCGTGTAATCGTAAAGCCAGTGTCTTGCAGCGCTGCCTCAATGGCCCGCGCCTCGGACGCTGCCAGAACCACGCGCGGCAACTCCGTGGGATAGATATAGTCGGTCTGGTCGATGACCAGCGCGAGGCGGGTCTCGGCGACGGCACTAAGCGCGCAAACGCT
This sequence comes from Hyphomonas sp., assembly GCA_016124495.1. GTDB lineage: Bacteria > Pseudomonadota > Alphaproteobacteria > Caulobacterales > Hyphomonadaceae > Hyphomonas. Next base: position 86,828 of record WGNP01000009.1, read on the forward strand.
TGCAGCAAAACTCATCAACATAAGCCGGACCGCTCGGAAGAGTCTCACGGGTGCACCTTCATACGTAAGGTCCGATCATGTTGGCACGTCACTTTGCGACGACATCATATTCAAGATAGCCGATCGCAAAGCGATCAGGATCGGGCAGGGCTTCCCGGCTATCCGGCGCAGTCGATGGCGCCGTATCAAACCGCCCGATACCGCGCGAAGGGTCTGTCGCAATCAGCACCGACCGCAACACGCTGAGGATATAGTCCACCGGATTGGAGATCGTCATTTCGGCAAGATCAGGATCAACCGGGATCGGCGTCTCCTCCGGCACAACCAGCGCCAGCAGGGCCTGCCGGCCGGTTGGCAGCTGCGCAAAGAACTGACCCCGGAAAAGGTCCCCCGGCCCGATGACCGCCCGTCCCTTGGCAAAGACCGGCCAGCCATCGGTGCGGCGCATGTCTGTCTTGGTCGGGTAGATCTGGCTCAACAGTCCGTTGGCATCATAATCGAACAGGATGAGCCTGCCCTGCATCGGCATCGTCACGCGGATCCTGACGGGCTGGCCGATTCCCAGCCGGTCCGCGCGGGTCCCCAGCGTATCGAGTAGCGCGATCTCCGGGGCCGACACATCCGCGCCGAGCTCGGTGCGCAATGCTCTGAAAAGGTCGACCACACCCGACTGGTTGGACGGCAGCCGCCCAGCCGGCTCGCCGATGAGCGGACCGGTAACGGACTCGATCCAGCCGCGATAGGCCGAGACGCGGGTGTAGACCCCCGGCGTGTCGGGTCGGGCGCAGCCGATCCCCCAGCTGACCACGCCAATCTGGTAGGGGCATCCATTCCGGTTGAGCTTGACCAGCGGGCCGCCGCTGTCACCCTGACAGGAATCCGCCCCGCCCGAAGGCTGGCCCGCGCAGACCTGGGCGGCGGTGACCGAATAAGCGAACTGCCGGTTCGCAGGCTCACGCGCGAACGCCGCGCGCAGGCGCGAGACGCACTCCGCCGCGCTCACCGTGGCAAGCGCCGTATCCTGCAGCGTCAGCGACGGCGCCGAGACGCTCGTGCCGCCAGGAATGCGCCCATATCCGAACCTGAACCGCTTAGGATCCTCATCGAGCAACCCGTACCCGGCAACCTCGGCGACCTCCCCCGAGGCGGTGGAGGCATCGGTTTCAGCGAGCAGCGAGAGGCTGGCCAGCGTGCCCTGATAGGGCGCTGCAAGCCTGACCAGCGCAATATCATTCCCGAGGGTTGCTGCCCCGCGCTGGTAGTCCGGGTGGATCTTTATGTCTGTGACAGCAACGCGGTCTTCGGACGCTATGTCATCCAGGCGGGACTTGCCCGCCACGGCGACGATCCGGCGCCCCTTCGCGACAAGTACCCCGCCCTCGCGCGCCTGGTAGACCCAGTTCCCCTGCGCCGCCCGGCTCGTCTCGACGCAGTGTGCCGCCGTCAGCATCCAGTCCGGCGTGATCATCGTGCCACCGCAGAAATGCGACGTGTCTCCGGCGAGATACTCGATCTGCAGTGAGGCCATGCCCGGCCAGTCATCGGCGCGCGCATCATGCCCGCCGACAATCTTCGAGCCTGTCGTATCCGCCTCGCGGCGGCAGACTTGCTCCTGGGCGGCGGCGCCTAGCAGGGTAGAGCCCGCAACACACAGTATTGCGGAAGCAATCGACAGACGCCTGAGCATGGATTTCCCCCACTGTGCGAAATCACGTTAAATCGCAGGCGGAGCTAGTCAATCTTCGGCGTCACCTCAGGCCTGAAGCGTGTTCCAGCTGACGATCCGCAGCCGCGCCGGCCATGATGCCGGTGGCAATCTTGTTTGACAGGGAAGTGGTTCAATTCGTCAGAAACGGGACCGATCACAGGAATAGAGTCATAAAACCCTCACATTGATTGGATCACGGACCAATCTTCGGCAGGCGCGAAACACACCCAGCCCGCCGCCAGCACCTGAAGACCTTTTGTTCGCTGAACAGCGATCGAACCGGCAGCGCCGGCGCTTCAACATGCATGACCGGACCGCCGCCGCGCCTTCCGGAACCCGCTGTCGGAGGCCATGTACGCTTCCAGCATCACCGGGGTGGCCTGCCCCTCAGCAGTGGTCCACCAGATTTGTTAGCCCGGCGGCTTCAAGGTAGCAGCGTTCATGCTGCCACCTCCCCATAGTAAGGCGGCATGAACGCTGCGGGCAAGATGGCTTTTGGGGCTGGTGGTTTGTAGCCGAGAGATGAGTGTGGCCGGGCGGTGTTGTAGTGCTGCC
>WGNP01000022.1 GCA_016124495.1 Hyphomonas sp.
TGCACCTGGAACACGCGCTTGGCGATATCTACTCCGATCGTAAAGCTGGACATCCCGTTCCCTTTCTTCTGATTGATAGTGCCCAAGATCCGCAGACTGCTTGCTGAGGTTGGGGGTGTCCACACCATCAAAATTCATCGCCAGTCAGGTGCTCCACTTCGTTGCGCCCCCCCAAGAGATAGAGGGGGTTCAGGCCCGGCGCAGGCCGTCCTTTCGGTCCGGCGTCGACGGGAACAAGGGGTTCCCGGAAGACAGCCAAGGAAACGAAAAGGAGACCCCCATGGCAAACGCACTCGGATACGTCACGGAGACCAAAGCCGGCTTCGAAGGCAGCCTCGCAATGATGAACCTGTCGGCCGCCATCCGCATCGAGAAGAATGCGGAAAAAGCCGGAGACGGCCAGCCGGACTACCGCATCTTCGCCGGAGAAACCTCGACCGAAATCGGCGGCGCCTGGATGCGCAAGGCGAAAGCTTCGGGCCGGGAATACCTCTCGATCACGCTTGCAGATCCGCAGATCGGACCGCGGAAGATCTTCGCGAACCTCGCCCCGGTCAAAGGCAAGAAAGGCCGCCACGTGATCCTCTGGAATCCCCGCGACTAGAGGGCAAATCCAAGCCTAACAGAACCGCCCCGGAGGGACCTCCGGGGCGGCTTTTGTATGGTGCAAGCATGTTACCTTGCCTCTGAGGATTTTCCCGCTCCGGAGCCTCAGCTCCAGTCGAGTAGATCCAGTCCCGGAATGTCCGAGAAGTCCTGGGCATTCATCGTGATCAGCGTGGCCCGGTGCGCCAGCGCCTGCGCCGCAATCATCCGGTCAAGGATCTTCCGCCTCGAATAGCCCGCTTCTTGGAGAATGTTCGCATAGAACCCGGCTGCCAGGTCGTCAAAGGCCAGCGCCGGTATGGCCGCAATGATGACATCGAGACGCGCGCGCCGGATCGCGGCGTGTTCCGGAACCCTGTACACGCCTCCTTCCAGTTCTACCCGGGTCACAATCGACATGAGAACACCGTCGCCGAGCTCTGCGAGCCGCGCTGTTACGCCGGTATCGCCATCCCGAAGATGGATCGCAACATTTGTGTCGATGATGCAGGCCAACTTAAAGCGCGTCCCGCTCAGGCAGAGACTCGGTTTCGCGAACTTCGATCTCAGGCGGCACCGGCAAAGCTTGCAACCGGCTCAGCATCTCGGTGACTGTCATCTGGGCCGGATAGATCGTCATCACATCGCCAGAACGCACGATGATGAGTTCGACCCCGTCGCCGAAAGCAACGTCTTTCGGAAGCCGGACGGCTTCGCTGTTTCCGCTTTTGAAGGTTCGGCTACGTGCGACGGTCATGGGGTCCATACCTTGGGATATACTTGTATATACTGTCTTGAGATTCGACCGTCAAGCTTGCGCCCGCTTTCCATTTACCGAGTCCGCGCCGCCTGGGACAGGCGGGGGTTATCCTCCACTGCTCGGAGCGCAATATGTGTATCCAGCAGCAGAATCATGAACCGGGACCGCCAAAAAGAGCAGCCGCTTCGGCTTCCAGTTCCGGATCCGGTTCAGGTGTGGTGAACTTTCCCTTGGCGACGCCGATACGCACGCCGACCGGTGAGGCATGGATCGGCACAAGGCGCGCCGCAGGCTTGCCGTTGCGGGCAATAATGATCTCGCGTTCCGCCCCGCTCTCAAGGGCTTCCACCAGACGGGAGAGGTTCGATTTGGCATCCAGTATGTTTACTGTGGTCATAGACGATAGATTTCAGATTGGCTTGGCTAAGTCTAGCTAACGCAGAGGTTTGCCTGACTCTCGCCACCCGAAAGTTTCGTCATTTCTGTCCAAAAGCAGTGTTTGTCCCCAGAGCGGATGGCCTGAGTCTTGCGACGAGAAGGCGCCATGAAGTCTGGTTCACTCTCCACGCACGCGAGTCTTGGCGTTGCAGGCCTTGCGGTCGCAGCGCTGAGTTTCGCCGTTTTGAACCAGCAGGGCCTCGTCCTCTACAACCCCTCTGCGTCTCTTGAGCCAGGCTTCTACGTCCGCGCAGAAACAAACGCTGAGCGAGGCGCCGTGGTGACGATCCCGGCGGATGGCGTTGACCTCGCCTATGTTGAAGCAGGGCACGTAAAGGCGTCGGGAGACCGTTTCCTCAAACGCGTCGCTGCAGTGAGCGGAGACCGTGTCTGTTCCGAGAATGGTCAGATCACAATCAATCACGTTTATGTCGCCACCGCGTTTCAATCAGATTCAGCGGGTGCCGCGTTACCTCAATGGTCAGGCTGCGTGACGCTTAGGGGCGGCGAGGTTTTCCTCCTCGGCGATGATGAGATGAGCTTTGACGGACGCTATTGGGGCGTCACATCAGCTGCGAATATCGAAGGCAGCTGGCGCAAGTTTCCCTGATCTCGCGAGCCGTGCACGATCGCGTGCAGGGTGAAGCCAGAATCTTCCGTTCCGTACACGTGCTAGGCTCCGGGTGATGGAGGACCGTATGAAGGTTGGAGGGCAAGATAAAGGCGCGACCTGCGGTCACGCAAGACGCCGGTCGGCGCGGGAACTTTCGCAGGTCATGGCATCGCCCACAGGTCGCGCGGCGACCTGTGGGTTTAGTCCATCCGCCAGCGGAGCTTTTTCCTTGAATGGAGATGCGTGAGCCATGTCGGCGCGTAGTCTGGACCAATTGCTCATCTCCTCACGGCTCGCGTCATCGGCGAACCGGGGTGAGACTTTCGGCATGCGCGGACAGCGCCAGCTTTCGCGATCGGACCGGGAGCTGCTGGAAGGAGAGATCGGCCGTGGGCGGCGCGCAGGGCAGGGGGCCGGCAGCGGGGCGAAGGCGCCGTCGGCGCGATCGGGCCGGGCCAATGACCCCGGTCGTCAGGGCGGTGGGCTGGGAGCAGGACCTGCGCCCGACCTGCGCCAGCAGGCCGTCATCAAGATCCACTACTTCAATCACGCGGGCGGTGGCGGCGCCGCGCTTTCCGCCCACGCCCGCTACGTCGCGCGTGACGCGGCAAGGCCCGACGACCGAGACGTAGCGATAGCGGAAGGGCCGGTCTCCGAGGGGCGTGAGGCGGCCCAGAGCGAAGCGCGCGCGCATGCAGACTATCTCGCAAGAGGCGAGCAGGAGCGCCGCGCGTTTTATGACCGTGAGCAGGAAGGCGTTGATGGCGGAGCCCGCGCCGCCGAATGGGCAAAGTCCGACAAGCGCCATTTCCGGCTGATCCTTTCAGCCGAACGCGGTGACGAAATTAGCGACTTGCCCGCCTACACGCGGGAAGTGATGGCGCGGGCCGAAGTCCAACTTGGCTCGCGTCTCTCCTGGGTCGCGGCCGACCATCACGATACGGGGCATTCGCATACCCACATCATCCTGCGCGGGCGCCGCGCCAACGGCCAGGACCTCGTCATTCCAAAAGACTTTATCCGGCATGGGTTCCGGAACATTGCCCGGGATGTTGCAACCGAATGGCTGGGCGCGCGCACGCGCGATCAGGCGCGAGAGGCGCTGGACCGAGAAGTGATGCGCCACGCGCCGACAAGGCTCGACCGCATCATTGCAGACCAGTTGCCGGAAGAGGGCAGCGTCCGGGTCAGCCGGCTTGCGTCTCCGAACGGCGACCGCGCCGTCACCCGCGCCCTTCGGGCCCGCGCGCGCGAACTCGCCGGCATGCGGCTCGCCGCTGAAACGCAGCGCGGCGTCCTGACCTTCGAGCCAGACTGGCAGGACCGGCTGAAAGCCATGGAACTGCATCTCGATATCCGCAAACGGCTCCTCGAGCAGCAGCGCCTCCAGCGCGAAGCTCAGGAGAGGTCTCGTGCGCGGTCGGCCGGGAAGGGGCTTGAGCGATGATGGCGAATTATGAGGGGCCGGCTGCGGATGGGCTGAAGGCGCCCTCGCCGCACCCATCTCACGATCTACTTCATGGTTTTCGCCAACCGCGCCACTTCGACCGCCCAGGCATCGAGCGCCGCGCGCTTCTGAGGCAAGTAGGTGTTTCGGTTATAGACTTGCGTGATCGCGGGCCCCGGCGGGGTATGATTGAGGATACGGCTGACGATCTCTCCCATCACGTTGAGGCGCTCGGATGTCATCATCGTTGCGCCCGTTCGGCGCATGTCATGCAGGGTCAGGTCCTGGATCTTGAGTGACTCGGTCAGACGCGCGAAGTAGCGTGTCACAACATGCGGTTCGATCGGCTCGCCATCTCGCCCTGGAAACGCGTAGCCGTCACCGCGTCCGGCAAATGCAAAACGAAGAAGATCCACCGCCGCGTCAGACAGCGGCACAGAGTGCGGTCCTTTCTTGTTCTTGGTGCGCGGACCTGGAATGGTCCACACCCTGTTGTCCCAGTCGATTTCTCTCCAATGGATACCGCAAACCTCGCCGCGCCTTTGCAGCGTAAGTATAGCGATCTGGATCGCCAGCGTGGACGTAAGACCGTCGGAACGCCCGCCATGACGAAGACCGGTCAGGGCCTGCCAGGTTTTCGCAAGTTCCTCGGGAGTACCAACGCGCTCCCGGCTGACCTTTGGAAAGGGTTTGATGGGTTGCGCCGGATTGATGCCAAGCATGCCCTGTTCTGCCGCGAAGCCGAGCAGGCGGCGCAAAATCTCAAGAGTTGTGTTTGCGGCCCCCGGCCCGCTCGTCTGTGCGAGCGAGCGGAGGAAAGTGCTCAGCTCACTCGTCGTCAGGTTCGCAACCGGCCGATTGCCGAAGGCGGGTTCGATATGCCGCTTGAAATAACCTGCTTCCAGATCGTTCCGGCTTTTGGCACGGCGAAGCTGAACTTCTGAAAAGTAGATCGACCAGACCCGCGCCACGGTGTTTTCCCGCCGCTCGCTTGCGGCTTGGCGAGCGGTGCGGCGCTCGGTTGTTGGGTCTACGCCGGAGAGCTGTATCGAGGCCAACATCTCCATGGCCTTGTTACGTGCCTGATCCAGCGTGAGAATCTTTGCATCGCCGATAAGCGGTTCACGCTGTCGTCCGTCGGCGTCGCGGTAGACGACAAAGTAGCCCTTGGAGCCGGTATGGGACACGGTCAGGACAAGACCGGGCACCCGGTCATCCCAATAGCGCGCCTTCTTTTTTCCGAGTGCGCCGGCGCTGTTCACCGAGCTCTGAGTGAGGCGAACGGAGTTGCGAATGGGCACTTTTTGCTCCTTTTTTGGGACCCGAGAATAGACCCATTGATTTTATGAGGTTTTTAGTCGGCCGCTTTGCTGAAAGATCTCGCCGAAACGGTATGAAAGACGCTATAGTGACCCCTACGAAACTTCAAAAGTGACCACGAATCTCCGAAAAACTTCTCCTGAAAAAATTGAGTTTTTTCGGGAGAAGTTTCCAGGAGTGACCACTACGCTAATGACCCTTACGGTTAAATCCCACTACTACATTTCCACCCAGCAAAATTCCAACAAAAAAGGTCTGGTTTGGTCGGTAGTAGTGCCCTTTTACCGTAGTGGCCACTATTTTTAAAGTCTATATTTTACAGTAAATTACGGGCGTAATCTGGCTTGATCGGTTTTGGTCACCCAGCATTGTTTTGCGTTGACATCGTAGGGGTCACAAGTTCGAACCTTGTACCGCCCACCATTACACTGCCGAAAACAAACAGAATTTCGGGAATGGCGCCTTAAGCGGCGCGCCTACCTGCGTCTCGCGTTTTGCCGGTTTCCCAGCCCTACGCCCACCCGTACAGCGCGCAAAGCAACGTGTTTTGCGCAAGATTGTGCAAGCTGCACGGGCAGGGCGGGGTGCATGCTGGTGCTGTTGCGCTTTGCTCGCAAGCGCCGGGTTGTTCTTGCAACCAATTCGCGCCGCGGTAACATCTCGGCTGAAACGATTGCAGCGGAGGCGCGCATGACGAATGTCGCAATGAAGTCTTCAGTAGTCCTGATTGCCTGCCTCTGTCTGACTGCCTGCATTACCCAACGCGAGCATGTCCTGGCCCCCGTTGCGCGCGGCGTTGTGATCAATGCTGGAACCGGTAAGCCGCTCGATGGTGCGCTCGTGCGATATGCGGAACTTGAAGGGGCAAAGCCTTTCAGGACTGGCCCGGATGGCCGGTTCACGCTGGATGGGCGCACAGACAAACGCACAACAGTCGCGCTGCCGGTAAGCGGCGTGTTTCGTGATAGAACTCCGGTTCTGGTCTCTGCGCCCGACATGGCTGACGGATACGCCAGCGCGGCCTTCATCAATCGCGGCAGGCCAGCTCAGGCTTTGTACAACGTCACGGTGCTTCTGTTCCCGGCTGATGCTGAGAAAACACCGCTTCACGGTCTGATGCGTGATTGTGTAGAGGGCCCCGAACAAGACCATGCTTTGCATCTCGCTGGCTACGCTGCGGGCATCGATCCGCGCAGCCCTCCTGAATGGCTGGATCAAGACGCTGCAGAGGCGCTGTACGAACACCTGCGTTATGCCGTGCCATCGTCCAGCTTGCGGTCCTGCGAAAAGATGGCCATAGCATATGAAATGCTCCGGGTACAGACAAAACCACTCCGGACTTTTGGCCAAGCAAGCTTATCTGAATGAGTGCATCGGGGTCTGGCCTCGGTTAGAACGTCTGCTGCAGGCCCTGCCTAATCCGGCTTAGGCGCTCCTTGCTGCATGTCGAAGGCAGGGCAGGGCTCATGCTCTGCTCTCCCTTGGTTTCAGGATTAGCTGAAGCTAGTTTGCGACCAAATGGAAACAGCCAAATAAATCGGCATGCGGAGTATTCAGGATCTGGCCGGATCAGTTTAGTAACTCAAGCTGGTGGCGCTGGGGCGGCAGGGAAAGCTTGGCGGCTGCCCTCCTCCTCGGGGGGCTCGCCTCAAATAGCCGTGGTCTGAACAATCATTGCAGGTCGCATCGATCAAATTATATGGAACGTCGTCTTGCAACACTGTGTTCGTGACAGAGTGTTCGGCCATGGAAAGATCGGCTGCTTGTCATGTTTAACAGCTGTGAACCTAACCGGAATGGCAGCGGTCGGCCGAACGTCCCGCATAAGCACGACGATGCCCGTCTGAAGAGCTTCGGCAGGTTCCACATGAAAACCATCGTGCACAAGACGTGGCAGCGAAAGCAAGGCGCGCATCGATCATCCTCCATCACAGAGAAGCCGGATCGCCTCGCGAATTCATCGAAATTGAGTCAGAGCCGGTTTTGCGCGCCGAAACAAAGGAGAGTGCTGTTATAAGCGCCGGCCGTGCTGGCCGGCGCCGATCCCGCGAGGGCGTGAAGCAGATCCGTCCTGCGGCGAATTTTTCGTCGTTTTTCGATAACACCTCCCTTGTGCAGGAGCCCCTCGTTGCTAACTATACCGAAACGTCCGCAGGCCTCGCGGACGGCAAGGGAGATTTCGATCATGGCGACAGTGAGCACCAGCCCGACGGCGCTTCAGTATCTCGACAAGGCGATGGGCGGGCTGAAGCAGCTCGGTCTGGTGCCCGGCGGCAAGAGTGGCGCCGCGCCAATCGTAGCCCTGCTCGGGCAAATTTCTGACCTCGAGCCCGACAAGGTCGCCGCTATTGCCCGAACGCTGGATCAGGCGAGCCTGTTCAATGACGTGGTGCGCGAGCAGGTCGCCGGCATCACAGTGGGCGAGCGCTATGAGGATATCACCAAGGCCTTTAATACAATACGCGATGATGCCAAATCGCTGGTGGACCAGTATGCCGACGGTAAGATTTCGACAATGGAGCGCGTCTCCACAGCCTGGATGAAGATGACCCGCGGCGATATCGCGAGCCGGTTCGGTAAAATCAAGGACGTTTACCTCGAGGTACAGGACGAGACCGCGAACCAGATCGACCGTGAACAGAAGATACTGGAGGCCTATCTCGATTTCCGCGGCGCTATGAAACAGTCCGAAGTGCTGGCGTTGGAAGTTCTGAAGACGGCGGAGGGCAAGCTCAATGAGGCCCGTGCGGCCGTTGCCCAGGCAGTGGCGGCGCTTGCGGCCTATGCGGCGACGGACCCGGCCGAGCGCGCGATGTTAGAGCTCGCCCGCGACGAAAAATTGCGCTTCCTGCAAAATGAGGAAAAGCGCTACCAGATTGCAAAGGACCTCTCGGACAATATCACCATCGGCTACAATACATCCGAAGTGGTGATGGCGCGGCTGGTACAGACGACCACCGCCAAGGATCGCGTGTATGCCCAATCGGTCAGCTTTTTCTCGACCAACGAAGTGGTGCTGACGGCGCTGACGGCGAGCTTCACCGGCATGTACGGCCTGCATGAGAGCACGCAGACGCTGGAAGCGATGAAACAGGGAGTGAACCAGAGCCTGGAAGTGCTGGCGGATATCGGCGGCAAGGTGCAGGAAGCGGCCGTGAAGGCTGGCTATGGCCCAACGGTTTCGGCAGCCTCGGTGAAGATGCTGGTAGATTCGGTCGTCTCCTATCAGGAGCGTACACAGACGATCATCGGCGAGATGCGCAAGCTTTCGACCCAGAACTCGGAAGAAATCCGCGAGGCGGTGGAGGACGGCAAGCGCCGCCTGACGAAACTGGTTGAGGAGGGCGCGACGCTTGCGTTGCTTCCCAGGCCGTGAGCGACACTGCCGGTGCGGCTGTCCGTGACAGGAGCAAGCTCGACGATGTCCTCCTTGCGATGGACGTCGTCGATACGCTGCGTCACCGCGAACATCTGGTATTGACCGAGCTGGACGCGGGCGCGCGGGAGGCGGCGCTTCTCGCCCGGCTGAAGGATATCTATGCCGCGCAGGGCATCGATGTGCCGGAGCGTATACTGAAGGAAGGCGTCAAGGCGCTTGAAGAGAAGCGGTTCATTTATGAACCGCCGAAACCGACGCTCGGTGTCTCCCTTGCGAAGATTTACATCACGCGGGACCGCTGGCTGGCGCCATTAGCGTTTGCGCTGGTGGCTGTGGTTGCGCTGTTCGGAGCCTATCAGGTCGGTGTCGCGGCGCCGGCCAGAGCGAACGCGGCGCGTGCCGAGATCGAGCTGACACAGACGCTGCCGGCGGCTCTGGCGCGGCTGCACCGGGAAGTGAGCGCGGCGGCGCTTGAGGAGAAGGCGAAGCTGCAGGCGGATGGCTTGCTGGCAGATGGTCAGCGGGCGATTGCGGCGGGTGATGCCAAGGCGGCGAGGAGCGTGGTGGACGGGCTGGTGTCCTTGCAGGCGGACCTCGGCGCAATCTACCAGGTGCGCGTCGTATATGGTCCGGGGGAGGAGTATACGGGCGTGTTCCGCATACCCGAAGACGTCCCGGGCGCCCGCAACTATTACCTGATAGTAGAGGCGGTAGATCCGTCGGGAGGTCTCGTTGAAGTGCCGGTGACCAGCGAGGAAGACCGACGGTTTGACCGCGTTTCCCGCTGGGGACAGCGGGTTAGCGAAGCGGTATTCAACGACGTCGCCGCCGATAAGGGCGATGACCAGATCGTGCAGAACTCGGTGATCGGGCAGAAGATGGCCGGGTATATCAGCCCTCAATACAGGGTGGAAACGCCCGGTGGGGCGATCCTCGAATGGTGAGACCGTGAGCAACCTATTGAACGGACGGGATGCGCTGGCGCTGATGGACAGCGAGCTCGGTAAGCTGCGCCATTCTCTGGCGGCGGCGCTGGCGGACGCGGACGGCGTAGAATCGCGGCGTGGCACGATTCAGCGCGAGCAGGCGGCGGCGTATGGCGCGCTGGCGGCCATGCGGCTGGGCCTTATGCAAGCAGGCGGCAATGGCGCTGAGTTCGACAAGTTGGAGGCTTCGGCGCGGGCGCTGACGGAAAGGCATGCTGCGTTCGTGGTGGCTGAGAAGGCCGCGCTGGGTGCGCAGGAGGCTGAGCTTGCCAGGCTTGAGGCGAAGCGGTCGGGGCTGGCAGCGCAGCATGACTCCGCGATTGCGGCCTATGAGACGCGCGTGGCAGGCGCCGAGGCTAACCTCAAGGGCAGCGCGGCTTATGCGGCGCTGGTTGAGGCTGCGGAAGAGGCGCGGGCAGTGACGCTGCGCGCGCAGCAGAAGCTGGAGCTTGCACGGACGGACCGCGCGGAGAAGGGCGCGCCGTATGAACAGGACGCGCTGTTCAGCTACCTGTGGAAACGAAAGTTCCGGTCGCCGGAATACAGCGCCAGCGGAATTGTCCGTATGCTGGATGGCTGGGTGGCGAAGCTGTGTCGCTACGACCAGGCCTTCCTTAACTATAAGCACCTGACGCAATTGCCGGACCGGATTGCCGAGCATGCTGTGTTCGTCGCCGGGCTGGAAGACAAGGCTGAGGCGGCGCTGGTGGACGCCGAACAGAAGGCGATGCGCGAGGCGGGCGTTGAGGCGCTGAAAGCCGAGGCGGATCGTCTGAAGGCGGAAATCGATTTGTGTGACAAGCATATAGCGACGGCTGAGGAATCGCACCGCGAGCAGGCGAGGCGGCATGAAGCCGCGCTGAAGGAAGAGGCCGGACCGGCGGTGGAAGCGCGCGAACTGCTTGCCGCACAACTGAGCAGGGCAAGTTTCCCTGACCTTCGCGTTCTGGCGGCGCAGACGGTAGACACCGAAGACGACCGTCTGGTGGACGCGCTGGTGCGTCTGCGCGCCGAGGAGATCTCGCTGGACCTGGAGGCGGGCACGCGGCTGACGAGGCCGCGCGTGCTGCGAGAGGATCTCGCGCGGATGGAAGCTCTGCGCCGTCAGTTCAAGGAGGCGCGGTTCGATAGTCCGTATGCGCTGATGTCGCGCGCGGCGTTTGACGAGATGATGTCGAACCTGATGAAGGGCAGCATGGACGTGCGCGATACGCTGCGCGGCCTGAGCCGGTCTGTGCGCCGCGCTGAGGCGCAGGCGCATCCGGATTTCGGAGGGCGAAGCCGGCAGGATACCATCGGCCTGCCTGAAATCCTGGGCGGCATGATCGGCGGCGTCCTGGGTGAAGTGCTGGAAGAGGCGCTTCGCGAAACGGCGCGCGGCAGCAGCGGTTATGGCAGCGGACCGATCTTTCCCGGCCCGCCCCCGCGTGCCTCGCGCTCATCGTCGTCCGGCGGACGATCTTTTCCGAGCGGGGGAGGGCGCGGGGGCGCTGGCGGACGGCGTGGCGGCGGGTTCAGGACGGGCGGCGGCTTCTGACGATATCGCGCCATTCAGCCAGGTAACAGATGCCGCTTTCTGGACAGCGGCTTGAGATCACCCGCTCGTCTTTTGGGAAAATCCTGCGTCAGATATTCTTTGTGCCTGCGCAGGCTGACCCGGCGCGGTCGAGGGCCTATCGTTCTCTTTCCGGCCAGATTGCCTGGGTTCTGCCGGCTGCGTCTGCCCGGGCTGAAGCCGGGCGGAATTGCCGTAGCCCTGAAACTGAGGCGTATCGGTTGACGCCAGCGCTGTTCCCTGAAAATTCCTTTCTGCAGTAACGCAGAAAGGCTAACTGAATGGGTCCCTCGTCTCGCCTGTGCGCGATCTGCTGCAGTCTTGTTCTCGGGCTGATGCCGCCAGCGTCGGCATGCACCGGCATTTCCCTCAATGCGGAGAATGGCGCATCTATCGCGGCGCGTACCGTGGAATGGGCCCTGAGTGATGCCTCGCATGACACGCTGGTGAGTTTCCCCCGAAAACACGACTTCATCGCCCAGACGCCGGAGGGCCTGAACGGCTTGTCCTGGACTGGAAAATACGGGTTCATATCCCTGACGGCCTATGGTGAGCCCTATGGTCCGGACGGTTTGAATGAGGCGGGCCTTTATGTTGGCATGTATTATTTTCCCGGCTTTGCCGATTTTGCACCCTGGGACCGCGCTCAGGCCGCCCGCACGGTCAGTGTCGGGGACCTTATGCGCTACATGCTGTCTTCCTTCTCTACAGTCGAAGAGGTTCGCGCCGGCCTCGATGATGTGCGTGTCGTAAATGTTGAGGATGCCCGCTTCGGGGGCGCCGCCTTGCCTTTTCACTGGAAGGTGCAGGATGAAACCGGCGCCAGCCTTGTAATCGAGATCACCGATGGAGGCGAGGTCGAGGTGTATGATGGTTTTCTCGGGGTGATTACTAATTCGCCCGGGTATGACTGGCATCTTACCAATCTTCGCAACTATCTTGGCCTGTCACCTGTGGCGGAGCTTCCTGTCGAGATCGGCGGCGAAGTCTTTTCCCCGTTCGGGGCCGGCACCGGCCTGCGGGGCCTGCCGGGAGACTTTACCCCGCCTTCACGTTTCGTGAGGGCGGTGGCCCTGACGGCATCTGCGCGTCCCCTGCAGACTGGGGAGGAGGCTGTATTCGAGGCGTTTCGCATCCTCGACAGTTTCAATATCCCGGTTGGCACTACGGGCGCACCGGACCGGATTTCGGCTGATATAGAAAGTGCGACCCAGATCACCACGGCGGCTGACCTCGATAATCGTCTTTTCTATTTTCATACAATGTCAGACCGTCAGGTTCGGGTGGTTGACCTTAAGAAGATGGATTTCGACACACCGGGCATGCGCATGATCACCTCAGGCGCCGGCCGTTCGCAGACTGTCAGGGACATAACGCCCTGAGGTGGCGACGGCATGGCAGGCCGGGTGGATATCAGCGCCCGGTGCGTTGAAGACTGGTCATAGGGCCCGTAGGTCAGGCTGGCCATCGAGGCAGGCAGGCAGTCATTGTAGCCTTCCGGACTTGCACGATTGTCCGCCGCGGGTTTTGCTGAAACATGAGGCCCATTGCAACCGGGCCTGAGAGGGCCATGACGGAAAGGACGGACAGTATTCCGGATCCTTCGATGGTGCGCGCGGGGGTTATCGTGTCATTCATGCTCCGGGCTGGCCCGGGGCGTCCGGAATGTTCCTCCATCGCGCGGGACAGATAGCGCAAGCCCTCAGGTTTGTGACATGAACGTAGGCCTCCAGATCAGTATATCGAATTTGCGAGCCAAGACACAGGACCAGATTTTCCACCCTATGGTTAATTCAATTATCTGAGTTATTTCACGCATTGTTAGGCCGGAATGGGCAGAATTGACGGTGAAATTCGTCTTGCAACCAGATCGGGATCGGCAATCTATGCGTACTTTTCTAAATCTTTTACGGATGTCCCTGGCAGCCTCTTTTGCAGGTGTCTTCCTGGCTTCGACGGCTCAGGCTGCGCCTGCAAACTGGGAAGTAACCGAACGGAGCGGCGAGGTCAGCGTTGAAACGGGCGGCGTTGTGGCCCCGGCAGAGCGCGGACTGAGCCTCAATCCCGGCGACGTCGTTGAAACGGGCGAGGCCGGACGCGCCGTTATCGTGCGCGGCGCCGAATACGTGATCCTGAGCCCCAGGAGCCGTATCAGGATTGCCGTGCCTGAGGCGGCTGACCAGACAACCCAGATCTCGCAGGCTTTCGGCAGCGCAGAATTCAGGATCGGGAAGAAAGAAACCGGCAGCTTCGGCGTCAAGACACCCTACCTCGCCGCTGTCGTCAAAGGCACGGAGTTTAACGTGACCGTATCAGACGCCGGCGCCAGGTTACAGGTCACTGAAGGCAAGGTCGAAGTCTCCACGCTGGATGGGGGTGCTTCAGATCTCATTGTCCCGGGACGCATTGCACGGGTGGACGCGGGCGATCGCCAGTTGCTGGTCGTGCTTGGCACCGATGCAAAAACCATCCGCTCACCGTTCCCTGCAGAAGCAGGAACCCGTTCGGATGCGCCTTCTGACGACACCTCCAATGCGGGCGGCCAGGGCTCGGCGGCTAAGGTCAAACCCGTCGGCGTCTTCAAGCCACTGCCAACCGGCGGACAGTAATCCGCATCCTGACAAGAACAGGCGCGGCCTTGATGGCATCTGTCCCGAGCAGATGCTGTCAAGGTCGCCTTCGCGAGGAAGGCCTGGGCCTGCAGTCGCGCATCTGGTCAGCGGTTGGGTGGGTCCGGGGCCGGTCGCGGTCGCTAGAGTCCGAGCTGGCCTTTCGACAGAATTCCGCGCTGGATTTCGTTTGAGCCGGCATAGATCGAGCCAGCCCGGTCGTTAAGGTATTTCGCACTCGCCGTAACGGCGCTTTCGGGGCCAACAAGGGGCGTGTTCAGACCCTCGAAACCGGGAACCGGACCGCCCGGCGAAGTATGGTGCGGCTGGAAAGGGGCGGCATATGCGCCGGCGAGTTCGAGGGCGAGTTCGGTCAGGTGCTGGCTGAGCTGCGTGCCGAGGATCTTCATCATCGATGCCTTGAGGCCAGGCGTGCCGCCGCCCGCCAGTTCCGACATCATCTGAAGCTCTGCCGCTTCGAGTGTCTGCGCATCCGCTTCAGCCCGGGAAAGCTTGCGGGCAAGATCGGCGTCGAGCAGGCCTTCTTCAGAGGCCGTTCGTCGAAGGCTGCGAAGGCGTGCCAGGAGGCGAGGGCCGTAGGCAGAGCCCCCGCGCTCGAATTCGAGCAGGTACTTCGCGACTGTCCAGCCTTCATTGACCTTGCCGATCACGTTGGCCTTGGGCACGCGCAGGTCTGTGAAGAAAACCGCGTTCTGGATGTGCTCACCCGACAACATCAGAATCGGATCGACCCGTACCCCCGGGGCGGTCATGTCAATCAGGATGAAGGTGATGCCTTGCTGCGGTTTGCCGGAAGTATCTGTCCGCACAAGGCAGAACATCATGTTGGCTTCGTGGGCATGCGTCGTCCAGATTTTTGAACCGTTGCAGACATACGCGTCGCCGTCATCGACAGCAGACATGGTGAGCGCAGCGAGATCGGATCCTGCGTGGGGCTCTGAATAGCCCTGACACCAATAGTCTTCGGCCGAGAGGATGCGCGGGAGATAGTAGTCTTTCTGCGCCTTGGAGCCATGACCGATCAGGGCCGGGCCGCACATGCCGATGCCCATCGGTGAAAGACCCGGGGCGCCGGCGCGGGCCATCTCCACGTCGAAAATGTAACGCTTGGCGACGCTCCAGCCCGTGCCGCCATACTCGGCCGGCCAGGACGGCGCGGCCCAGCCTTGCCTGACGAGAATGCGCTGCCATTCGAGCGCAATTTCCTTTGACGAGTAGACACTGGTCATGCGGCGCGCGTAAGCGCGAAGGTCCCCGCTGAGATTCTCAGCGAGAAAATTTCGTACCTCGTCTCTGAAAGTTTCCTCTTCGCGGGTGAAGTCGAGTTTCATGCGGTAACTTTCTTTGCAGGTTGGCACTGTAGGGCTGCTTCGAGAAGGCGGGCGCGTTGAGCCTCGCTTTTCCAGAGGAAAGACCGCGGCAGGCCGAGCCTCTGGCAGGCCTGGGCCGGCGGACCGGTCGTATCCGGAACGTTTTCCGCAATGCGCGCCAGGGTATTTACCGCGAAGCGGCCAGCTGGCGAGAGATCATATTCGGCGCCAAGTTCAAGGCGATCGCGCACGGCGGGCGGAAGGATTTCAACTGCGGCATTGACCACGGCGCTTTGCAGGCCCTTCGGCACGCCGGGCGCGGCGCGTCCGGACTTCATGATGCTGAGGAATTCGGTATTGATAGGGTGGGGTTCAAACCTTGGTAGGAGCGTTTGCATCATCGCCGTGAAGTCTTCGGCCGAGCGGATTTTCTGCTGCACCCCGTAGAGGCCAGCCACCATCTCACCCTCGGCGAAGAAGCGTGCCTGTTCTGCCTCGCTCAGGGGGCTGACGAAACGGTCATAAGCAAAGAGAAAGCCATAGCTGGCCGTGGCGCTTACCCAGTCGAGCAGTTCGGGCTCGAGCGCCGTGTAGGTCTCGCCGGCTGGCGTGGAGCCGCTGACGCGCGCGTGCATGTTGGTCACGCCCTGAATTACCCTGCGCGCGGCGGCCTGAGGGCCGTAGATTCCAACCATGGCGGCAATGCCGGTGCGTCTCGAGCGGCCTATGGGGTCGGTTTTGAAAACGGAATGATCCCAGACGCCGGACCTGATCCGGGCATCGGCAAATTCAAGGAGAACAGCGCAGATGCCGCCGATCGCCAGCGCGACCGGGTTCTTGAACACCTGCCAGGACACAGAGTCCGGGCTGGTAAACGCGGGCTCGCCAGCCGGCGCGGTGTAGTCGACCTTCCAGCCGAGATAGGTCCTGAGCGTACTCATCTCCGGCTCCCCTGTTAACAGCGAACAGGTAGCCCGGAAAGAAGGGACGACAAAGCCGCGACGTTGCGTCAGATGCCGTTCCGGCAGATCTTGCCTCAGTCGAGCCCTGCCGGTGCATTGCGGACATCGGCGTTCATGCTGGCGACCTTCACGCTTATCACATAGGCCTTTTTTGAATCCATGCTGGCGAGGATAAGGCCGGCCTGCTCGCTGGGCATGAGGCGCAGGAACCCGGCTGCGAAGGCGGGGTCCATCTGGTTAAAGATTGACGCTGCCGAATCCGGTTTCATAGCACTGTACATGCCGGCGAGGTGTTTGATGTCCTGATCCGAGGCGCCCTGGATCTGCTGCCAGCGTGTGTCGAGGGTTGTCTGAAGAGCTTGCAATTCGGCGGTCTGGGTCTGGAGTTCCTTTTCCCAGGTCTGGAGCGCTAGCTTTTCATTCTTGAGCTCTTCCTTCTGCGATTCAAACAGCCACTGGTCTTCTGCCACCATGGCCGCTGACTCAGAGGTGAAGCAGACTTCGCTTGGGCCAGTTGCGCCCTTCTCATCTGTCTCCGGCTTCGCAGCGCCCTGAGAGGCGGTGGCTGAAGGCGCAAGGGCTACATCTTCAGCGAAAGCGAGACCGTTCGGGAGGAAGCGGGTAGCGCCGCCGATCGTAAACAGAACGCCCAGCGTCAGCAGCACGTGTGAAGTGTTTTTCTTGACGAAAGACATGGTCTTCTTCGAGGCCTTCCAAAGGGTCCCGGAGGCGACTCCGAAGACTTAACACAGTATTATCTGAGTATTTTGACGGATTGGGCTAATTTTTGGTAAAGATCTGCGGCGGCACTGGAAAAGGGCGCTCCGTTCGTCCCGGATCAGGCTCTCCGCGGGCGGGCAGTGCCGGCCGTCTCGGCCGGCTCGAGACTGCGTGAAACCTCGTCGGTCATGACACGCATCTGGCGCATGACCCCCGTCATTTCATTGATCCGCTCTTTCGACTGGTCGAGCGCCGTGCGCATCATCATATAGAGGTCCATCTGTGCGGTCTGGACCTCGTCGGTCGCATTAGCCTTGGCCTTGTCAACCGAAGCGATTGTCGTTTCCAGCTTCTGGCAGGTCTTGTCGGCCTCCGCGATCAGGTGGGCGAGGCGGGTCGCCATCGATTCAACGCGCGCGCGCGTGTCCTGGGTAGTCGCGGACATCGTGGCTATGGAGGTCGACAGGGCTGTGATCGTTGCGCCAAGGCCGTCCTTGGTGTTCTGAAGGGCTTTCAGCCGTTTGCTGAGCACAAAGCAGTACACACACGCCGCGAAGGACACGAGGAAGATCGCTATGTCGGTCGGCTGAACAATCATGTCCCTACCTCAGGAGGAATTGTGTGATGAGGACGCCGTCCGTTACTCCGTCTCCGAGGACGAGTTCCGCTCGGCGGGTCAACTGTTCCCGCATCCTGGGGTAGAAGCCGGGATCCTCCAGGTCGGTCATTTCTATCGAGCGCAAATAGGTGTTAAACGCGTCAGCCAGCATCGGTTCGGCTTCTGCAACGGCTTTGGCGCCGTTGGCATCCGTGATGATCGAGATGTTCATCTTGAGAAAGCGGGTCGCGGGGGCGCTGCCGACGGTGATGAGCACTTCGGGCAGCTCAACATAGGACTGACCAGGCTTGGCGGCCGCCTCGATGACTGGCTGGCCCGGCGGGGACGACGGGCAGGCGGCGGTCTCGGCCGGAGGGGCCGGCGTCAGCAGGTAAACAAGGCCAAAGGAGCTCACAAGCGCGGCCGCGCCGAGCATAACCAGACCCATAAGCCCACTGGCAGGTTTTGCTCCTGTCGCAGCATCGCCCGCTGCCGGTTTTGCCTCTGTCGCGGGATCAGCCGCTTTAGGCTTCTTATCTGGCTTTTTGGCCATTTACGACCCCGAATCCTATCACGCAGTGCTGAGCTGAATAGAACGATCCTGAGTAAAGATAACCTTAACGAATTGGCGGCTAATTTTAATCATTAGGCTCGATTCGGACCCTACCGGGACAGTTTGTTTATGAAATTCCTCGACACACTCAGGGCTCTGTCGCTGCCGCGCCAGCTCATGCTGGCGGGCGCGGTGCTGGGCATCGTGATGGCCATGAGCTTCATGGTGCAGGGTGTGACCAAGGAGCCAATGGCGCTTCTGTATTCCGGTCTCGAGCCGCAATATGCCGGCGAGATCATCGAAGAACTCGAGGGCAGCCAGACGCCTTACGAGCTTCGGGGCGGCGCCATTTTCATTCCGCAGAGCCAGCGCGATGAGGTCCGTTTTGCCCTTGCCAGGGAAGGTCTGCCAAGACAGTCGGTGCAAGGCTATGAACTGCTGGACGACGTCAATGGTTTCTCGGTCACCTCCGAAATGTATAATGCCTCCTACTGGCGGGCGAAGGAAGGCGAACTGACCCGTACCATCCAGGCCATTCCCGGCATCACCTCGGTGCGTGTCCACATTGGAGCCAGCCTGCGTTCGGGGTTTTCGCGTTCGCAGCCTGCGCAGACCGCATCGGTCACCATCGCGACGGCTTATGCGCTGTCTCAGGATCAGGCCGAAGCCATTCAATACCTCGTCGCCCTGGCGGTCTCGGGGCTGAACCCGAAAGACGTTGCCGTAATCGACCCGTCCAAGGGCATTCTTGCCGGACCGAAAACTGACAAGGGCGCCGAGCCGGCGATAGCGGCCGCCGACCAGGCGAGCGCGCTGGAACAGAAGATTACGGGCCTTCTGGAAGCACGTGTTGGCATTGGCAATGCACGCGTTTCAGTATCGGTCGATGTCAGCCGCGAGCGCCAGCTGGTTTCAACGGTTGCATTTGACCCCGAGTCAAAAGTCGTCCGGAGCCGTACGACAAGCGATGCGGCTGAATCCGGCTCCGGCGGCGGGGGCGCGCTGACCGTTGCAAGTAATCTTCCCCAGGAAGAGGGCGCCGCCGCCAGCGGTGCGAGCAGCAATACGTCGAAGAACTCGTCGGAGAACATTGCCTATGAAATTAACGAGACGCGTACCGAGGTTGAAAAGCTGCCCGGCCAGATCGAGCGCATCTCGATTGCGGTGCTGCTGAATGAACAGTCCCTGGGTATCGACCCTGCAGCAGCCGACGCCGCGACAATCCGCGAGAAGATGATCTCCGACCTCCAGGCGCTGGTCACGTCAGGTGCAGGCTTGAATATGGAGCGCGGCGACTCGATCTCTGTCGAGCTGATGCCTTTCCAGGAGGCGGCGCAGACCGATATGGTACCCGCACCGGGCATGATACAGCAGCTCATCGAGCGATATCTCTGGTCCGGATTGCAGGCCCTGCTGCTCGGCGTCGTCGTCATTGCGCTGGCCTTCGGCGTGGTGCGCCCCATGCTGTCACCAAAGAACGCGGGCGCCGCGCTCGATGGCAGATCAGACATAGGCAGCGGCGCGGGCGCAGTGGCGGGCATTTCAGGCGCTTCGCCCGATTCCGATCCGTTCAATTACCTTAAGGATTATGCCAAGGAGCGTGAGGACGAGACGGCCGCTTTGCTTCAGCAATGGCTGAATGAGGACCAGAAGGTCGCCGTTAATGAGTAAAGCCCTGTTCTTGAGCCTTCCCCGGTTTGACGCCAATGGAGGCTTGTTGCCACCCACAGATTGGCTGCGTTCCTTCGATGACGCGGGCAGCGGCCGCGAGGCTCCCGCTGACCGGGCCTATGGCGAGCCGGCGCGGGCTGAGACGCCGGTCGTCCAGGCCACTCCGGCACAGCTCGACCTTCGTAAACTGGAAGCATCGCTGACAGTTCTGAACGCCAGGCTTGATAAGATCGAGCGTGACGCTCAGGCGCAGACCCTCGAGGCTGTGCAGTCCATCGCCGCCAGGTTGTTTCCGCTGCTGTCGAAAGATTTCCTCGCCGAAGAGATCGGACGTCATTTGCCGAAACTCATTCCGCCGCTCGCGGCTGCAGTTGAGATCCGCGCGGATGTTTCGTTGACAGATGACCTGCAGGCGATGCTTGAGCGAAATTCAGCGCTCGCCAATCGCTGCACTGTCTTGTCCGGTGCAGGGCAGGGCCGTGTCGACGTTTCCTGGCAGACGGGTGGGCTGTCATTCGATTTTGAAGGCCTGCTGCAGGCCTGCCTTTCGCATCTGAATTCAACCCAAACCATGACCAAGGAGTAGAGGAATGGCTCTTCCCGACAAAGCATCGGCCGATACAGCCGCTGGCGAGCGCAGGGATGCGAGCGGCCGGAACACGCTCCGCCGCTCCATTTACAGTGTGCCCGTGACCGTGACCGTTTCGATTGGGCAGAAACGCCTCAGTGTGTCCGAGATTCTTGAGCTGCAGCCGGAGTCAATTATTCCGCTATCGTCGCGTATCGACGACCCGGTCGATCTGACGATTGAAAATCGCCTGATTGCCCGCGGTGAGCTTGTTGAAACCGGTGACGGCCAGATTGCCGTGAAGATTATCGAGATCATTGAACGCACACCGGACGAGAATGCCTAACAGCGCCACAATTCTGAGACTTCTGCTCCTGATCGCAGCTGCGGCATTCCTGGCCGGCGCTGCGCAGGCGCAACAAGCCGTGCCAGGACAAATCCCTGCACTGGAGGGATTGATCAATCCCGGCGGCGACGGCCAGCTCAGCAGCTCGGTCATTCAGCTGCTACTGCTGGTGTCGGTATTGAGCCTTGTACCTGGCATAGCCATGATGGTGACATGCCTGCCTTTCATGGTCATCGTTTTCTCGTTCATGCGCCAGGCCATTGGCGTACAGCAGGCCCCGCCCAACATGATGATCATGGCGCTGGCTATGTTCCTGACCTTCTTCGTTATGGAACCAGTGTTCATGTCGGCCTGGGAGACGGGGATCCAGCCCTACATGAATGGCACGCTCAGCGAAGAGCAGGCCTGGGCGCTGACGACTGAACCATTCCGCGAATTCATGATGAAGCGTACCGATCCTGAAGCCCTGATGACGCTGGCTGACGCGGTCAACAGGCCTGTGGTTGAGGGCGAGGCACCGTCATTCTCGCTGCTTTCAACTGCCTTCATGCTGAGTGAAATCAAGCATGCCTTCCAGATCGGTTTCGTAATCTTTCTGCCGTTTATGGTGATCGACCTTGTGGTCGCATCCGTGCTGATGGCTGTCGGCATGATGATGGTGCCGCCAACGGTCGTGTCATTGCCGTTCAAGCTCGGTTTTTTCGTTCTGGCGGACGGCTGGCTGAAGATTACTGAAGCGGTACTCAGAGGTTATACGTAATGGATACGCCCGTTAAGCGCGACCGGCCTGAAATGGCGAGACCGGCTGCTTTGGCTGGTCAGGGTTCCCGCCCGGGAGTGATTACGGCGTCGCAGCGCGCTGCGGTGATTATTTCCCTGCTCGGAGAAGCGGCGGCCAAGCCAATTGTCGAGAAACTTGACGATGTCGCGCTCGCAAAGGTCATCAGGGCGCTTGAAACCATCTCGATGCTGGCCCGGGAAGAACTTATAGAGATCGTGGTCGATTTCATCACCCAGCTTCGGCAGAATGCGGGAGCTATGCGCGGCGGCGCTGCAAAGGCCCGCGAAGTCATGTCCGGTATCGTCGACGCAAACCGGCTCAATCTTATTTACGGAAACACTCCCAACACCGGGAACTCAGGCGCTCAGGAAACCGGCGACATCTGGACGCGCCTTTGCAAGCGTGAACCGCGCCTGATTGCTGAATACCTCAGCCGGCTGTCGCCGAACATCATCGCCATGATTCTGCGCAAGTTGGACGCAGGCATGGCATCCAGCATTCTCTGCCTTCTTCCAGAGGAAAAGCTCAGCCCCACACTCGGCCAGATGGTAGATTCCCCTAAGGTCGACCCGGGCATCGATTCTGTCATTGAGCGGATGATCGAGATAGAGTTCCTGAACAATAAAGAAGAAGAAGGCACAGACGCGCAGGACGCCTACCTTGAAACGATTGGCGAAGTCCTGAGCCTGATACCTGACAGCAAACGCGGTAGTCTCGTGAGCTTTCTTCGCAGTGAACACGAGGCGAAACTCGAGATCATCCAGAAGGGGCTGTTCACAATCGAAGCCTTGCCGGACATCCTGGCGCGCAACTCGGTGCCGGTGGTGTTCAAGGAGATAGATCTGGCCGTTCTGACGAAGCTTCTCGCCAGCCTGCGTGAGAACTATTCGGCGGTGTTGGACTACCTGCTCGGCAATATATCGTCGCGCCTGGCGGATTCGATGCGGGAAGAAATGAAGGATTTGCCGAATGTGCCGCGCGAAGTTGCAGACGAGCTCCAGCGCGAATTCCTGACCGCCCTGATGGGGCTGAAGCGCCGCGGATTGATCACGATGAACCGCCCGCCGCCAAAAGAAGAGTAGCCGGCGTCCAGACTATCGGATGATCAGATCGGCGTGGATCGAACCTGCTGTTTTCATGGCCCGGATGATATCCGCCATTTCCTGCGGCGATACGCCGAGGGCGTTCAGGCCATTGATCAACTGGGATAAGGTCACGTTCGGCTGGAGTAATGCAATGTTGCCGCTGCCGGTTTCTGTGATCTGTATATCGGAGCGCGGCAGGATAATCGATTCGCCTTCCGCAAAAGGGTTCGGTTGAGAGGCGACAGGGTATTCGGTCACGCTTATCGAGATGTCGCCCTGTGCGATGGCCACTTTAGAGATCGTCACGTCTTCGCCAAGGACAATTGTGCCGGACTTCTCGTCAATGACGATGCGGGCAGGGGAGGCGACCTGCACGGGCATATTCTCGATGCTGGCGAGCAGGCGTGCGGGTGTGTCTGTCAAGCCGCTGAGGTCAAGCTGGACTGTGCCCGGATCGAGCATTGAGGCGATCGGGATCCTGAACGCTGAGTTGATGGTGTCTTCGACCCGCGCTGCCGTCGTAAAATCCGGATTGCGCAGGGCGAGGACGATCCTGTCGCGATCATTGAAGTCAAAGTTGACCTCGCGCTCAATCCGCGCTCCGTTTGGAACAGAGCCGCCAGTCGGTGTGCCGCGGGTCGTTCGCGCGGCTTGCGCCTTGACGTCGATGCCGCTGACAATGATGCTGCCTTGGGCGACGGCGTACACTTCGTTATCGCCCCCCTTGAGCGGCGTCAGGATCAGCGTGCCACCTTCAAGGCTGCTGGCATCGCCTATGGAGGAGACCGAGACGTCGATGCTTGAACCGTTGCGTGCGAAAGCCGGCAGGGACGCCGTCACCAGCACGGCTGCCACGTTCTTTGGCTTGATCTCTTCGCCTTGCACGTTGACGCCCAGGCGCTCCAGCATATGGGTGAGAGAATCTTCCGTGAACGGTGAATTACGCACCGAGTCTCCGGTGCCGTTAAGGCCTACCACGATGCCGTAGCCTACAAGGTCATTCTGGCGCACGCCTTCAACATCAACGATATCGCGGATGCGCGACTGCGCGCCGGCTGGGGGAGCTGCGAACAGGGCTGACAGGCTCAGGGCTGCGATGAGTAAGATGGGCAACTTCATCACTTTACCTCAGGAAATTCAGAAGCGACAGGGAGGAGAGCCGTGAGGTGATCATGAACGACGCTTCCAGGGCTGTTTCGAGTTGCTTGAGCGCCGTGGCTGCTTCGTACTGGTCGCGGGCCCACAGGCTGTTCAGTTCTTTGGTGAAGATGGTCTCTTCGATATCGAGGGAAGCCTTTTCCATCTCGATCTGCGATTGCGTCACGCCGCGGTCCGCACGCAGGTTGGTCAGGTCTGACAGGCCCGCGCTCACCTGCTCAGCGCCGGCCAGAGAGATTTCCGGATTGGTCCTGAACAGGGCAGGGCTGCTGGCGGGATCCGACAGGGCCATCACGGCGAGACCGGAGATCAGCTTGACGATGGAGGCATCGTTTGCGGTCACGGCATCAGGATCCGAAGCGTTGATCGCACTGCGCAGCGCGGAGGTCTGCCAGCCGCCACCCGGTGCATTGAAGTAGGTATCGAGCGCCACGGCAAAGTCTGTTGAGCTGGCGGACACATCTGCAAGGTTGCGAATCACATCAAGCAGATCGCCAGGGCTTCCGAGCGGCTGCGTGTCGGTTGCATCGCCAGCAAAGAGAAAACGTTCGCCAAAGCGCACGTTCACCAGATTAAAGACCTGCCCGAGCGCTGCCTCTGCGTCACGCGCTGTCAGGCCCTGGAGCCTTTGATCCTTGCTTATGACGGCGTCACGCATCTTCGTGTCGAGACCGGCGACGCGCTCGTTGATCAGGGTCAGGCTGCGCTGCGTCACCTCAAGGCGCCCTTCGCGAAGGCTGAGCTGTTCGCGCCGCAAGCCGATGTCTTCGACGGCTTTCTGGCTCAGCATGGCAGTGCCAATCCGGCCGGAAAGCTGGGCGGTGAGATCGGAATAGCGCCCTGTCGTGGCCTCCTCGGCGGTTCGCGTCAGGCTCTCGCGCAGGCTGGCGACAGTCTGGCCGAAGGCGGGGGAGATGATGTGGCTGGCGGGGGGGGGAATCCGCATGATCTCAGAGTTCCATCAGAGTATTGATCATCTTGCCCGCGACCTCGATGACGCGCGCGTTCGCGGCGTAAGCCTGTTCTATGAGCAGCAGATCCTGAAACTGGCTGTCGAGATCGACGCCTGTCGCCGACCGCTCGGCTTCGAGGAGTATGACATACTGCGCCTGAGACGAAGACAGTGCGGCTTCATGAGAGATGCGCGACTGGCCTGCGAGCGACGAAATCTGCGCTGCCATGCCGGTCGCGGAAAAGCCGCCCTGAAAGCCATTTGCAGTGACCGACTGGACGGCCGTGAAAGCGTCAAACAGGCCCTTAAGGATGGATTGATTGCCGGCGTTACCGGGCGTAGCGGCGCCGAGGCCGTCGCGCAGGCGCCAGACGGCGCCTCCCTGCTGGGGGTCGACCGCCGCGTTGATCGAGATCCTTCCGGCGAGGCCTGATCCGCCGCCTGGGTCCGTATCGATGAACAGTCCCGGGTCGCCGGGTGTCTTGGTCGGATCGATCGCATCATCAGACAAACGGCTGATGAGATCGCTGGCAATCGTGTCAAGCTGATCGCTGAGGGCAGGGAGTTCCTGGTCACGCAGCGTGAAGAGGGCGCCGAACATACCGCTGGAGACGGCGCCGAACGAGGAAGCGCCCGGCGTGATCTCTACACCGTCAACGCTTATGCCGGAAAGGGCGCCATTGGCGAATGTCTGATTGAGGCCAAAGGTCGGCGTGGGCGTGAACTCTATCGTCCGGGCTTTGCCAGCAAGCAGGAAGACACCTTCCGGCGTCATGATATCGATCTTGCCGTAATCGCGTTCGATCGTCTGGACCGGAATGTATTCTGCAATGGCGTCGAGTACACGCTGACGTTCGTCCAGCAGGGCGGCGGCTTCAGGGCTGGTGCGGTTGGCGCCGGCAAGGCGGTTGTTGAGGCTCTCGACCTGTTTCAAAGCCGAGTTTACAGCGCTGACGCCCTCAGCGATCTCGCGGTCCGCTTCTGTGCGCTGAGTTGAAACAATCCCGGAGAGGCTCTTGAGCTCACTCGTTATGTTTCTGGCTGCAGTTAACAGTGCAGCGGCGCTGCTGGAGGATTCCGGTGTGGCAACCGAACGCGAGAGTGCTGTTTCAAAGTCAGAGAAAGTCTTGAACAGGCCGGTCCCGTTAGCCGTGTCGCCAATGCGGCTGGAGATGGACTGCCAGGTTGAGGCAAGGACATTGGCCTGTGAGACGTCGCTGGTCAGCTCGCGGCGCGCAGCCTTTACAGCGGTATCCTGGGCGCGGGTAATGCCATTCGACATCACCCCGTTGCCCTGTCCGCCGATCATCGCTTCACTCAGCGTGACCGAACGGCGCACATAGCCGGGCGTCGTCGCATTGGCGACGTTGCTCGCGGCGATGTCGGCCCTCAGGCTGCTAGCCTGAAGGCCGGACTTCGCGGCGGAGATGGCGCTGGAGAGACTCACTCAGAAGTCCGCCTTACCGTTCTGGTTCTCTATCGCTTCAGGTTCGTTGTTTCCTGAAGCATGTCATCAACCGTCTGGACGATCTTCGCATTCGACGAATAGGCCCGCTGGGTTTCGATGAGATCGGTCAGTTCGGCCGCGATATCGGTGGTCGACTCCATCAGCGAGTAGCCCGCAACGCCGCCAACCGGGCCGTTATTGGCGTCCCAGAGATAGAGGTTGCCGCTCTGGCCTGACAGCGCATAGGACTGGGCGTCGAGCTCCCTGAGGCCAAGCATGTTTGGAACGTCGGCGACCGGGATCTGATAAAGCGTGCGGCGGAAACCTGTATTGTAAAGCGCCTGCACATAGCCCCGGTCATCGACTTCAATGGACTGGACTGAGCCGATCGGCGTGCCGTCCTTGGTGACGGCCGTGGGTGCGAAAGGCGCGGCAAACTGTGAAACACCTTCGCTTTCGCCGGGCCTTCCGATGAAGACTTCGACCGGCCCGTGCGGCAAGGTCAACGAGACCACACCCGTGGTAGCGTCGTAAGTTGCCCCGTTGGTGGCGGGGGGAGTGGGGATGGTGGGGGTCGCGGACGTTAGTCGGCCGCTTCCCGTAGCCGCATCGCTGAAGACTATGTCGAGAGAGCCGATCGATGCAGCGCCCGTGGCGGTATCGAAGATCTCGACGGTCCATTGGTTGCTTGCGTTAGCGGGCGCGGTGGGTGCAACGGGTGTAAACTGGAAGGTGAGTGTTTCGCCGCGGCCGATGTTATCGTAGTATTCAACTGGCAGCAGGTAGGCCTCGGGAGATCCACCAACACGGGTTGAACTTGCAGGCAGGTTAATACCAAGATCGATCCGGGCTGTCGGGGTTGCCGAAAACTGCGCTGAGGCAAGATTGACCGGCTGGAGGTCGACGCCGCTGTTGCGCACGACGTTGCCGATATTGCCTGAAGAATCTGCGGGCCAGCCGAGCAGGAAAAGTCCGCTCTGGGTGCGAAGGTTGCCATCCTTGTCAGGGTAGAATGAGCCGGTTGGCGTGAGCCTCAGGCTTCGCTCTGCTGCAGGTGTGCTCAATCCGGAGACGTCGGTTACGGGGAGCAATCCCCTGCCCGAGACGGCCACATCGGTCGAACTGCCGGTCGAGATGAGGGCGCCCGAATTGCCTATGTCCTTATACGTTTCAACACGGACACCGCCCGCAGCATAAGATGAAGAGCGCTGCTGCAGGACCATGCTGGAGAAATCGACCTGGCTGCGCTTGTAGCCGTTGGTTCCCGCGTTAGCGATGTTGTCGGAAATCGCCGCGAGGCGTGTGCCATTGACACTCAGCCCCATTACCCCGGCGTTCAGGGATGATGAAATGCTCATATCTGGTTGCTCCTGCGTCAGATTAAGCCGCAGTGTGGAGCGAAGATGTAAACAACCCGATAATCCGCGTTCACACTTTCAGCATAGTGTGTGGGGGCTGGCCGAGTATTCCGGCGCCAGGCCTCAGTCGGTCAGGATCGTGATCGAGATGCGCCGGTTCTGGGCGGCGGCCGGATTCTCCCTGTTCAGAGGTGCGGTATCTGCCTTGCCTGAAACTTCGCGCATTCGCCCTGGTTCGATGCCGGAGCGCAGCAGCAGGCGGCGCGCTGCGTTGGCACGGTCAGCCGACAGGTTCCAGTTGTCGTAGACTGCGCCGTTCCGGTAGCCCCGATTGTCCGTATGGCCTGCAATCTTGAAATCATTCTCAAAAGTCAAAAACGATTTAGAGACCACGTCCAGGAGCTCAATCAGCAGGTCAGAGGGCACGGCGCGGCCGACAGGAAAGAGCGGCTCGCTCTCGGAGTCGACCAGTTCCAGAACAATGCCCTCGGGCGACATCTTTATAAGAAGGTGCTCTGAAAGCTGGCGGCTCTCGTTGCCAAGCGATTCCTTCAGGGACTCTAGGTTGTCTGCAATCGCCTGCGCTTCAGCCTGTGATGCGGTATTTTCGCTTTCGCTTGTCTGAGCCGCCTCTTTGAATGATGCATTCGACGCGGGAGATTCGATGCTACGCTCATGTGATGCACCGGTGCCGGTTCTTGCGAGTGTCTCTTCGGTGAACACCGAAGAGCCGTTCAAAGCGTCTGAACCGCCTCCCGAAATCCGGCTCATCGGAATGGTCGGGTTAAAATAGTCGGCGAGACCCTTGCGCTGTTCCTCGGTGGTCGCGTTGAGGAGCCACATCAGGAGGAAGAACGCCATCATTGCTGTCACGAAGTCCGCATACGCAACCTTCCAGGCGCCGCCATGGTGTCCGTCAGCCTTGTAGACCTTCTTTCGTCTGATGATTATCGGCTGCGCTGCAGCTGATTGCTCGGTATTCATGGGGCACCTGACTTCTTCAGGCCTTCCGGATATCAGATCAGGCTCACTAATCGGCGTAGAAAACCCTCGAGGTTGATCCCGGCCCGATAACCATTCTTCAACCAATTCGTCTTCATAAGGCAGAAGGTTAACATAAATGCCCTGAAGGTTCACAATGTCCTCTGTGCTGCGCAAAAAGATTGATGCCGGGGTAGGTATGCCCCCGGCGATCTTGCAGTTTGACGATTTCTGGGAGCCCCTGCAGGCGAGCGTCGCGTCCTGGTTTTCCGGCACTTATGCAATTGAGACGAGGGCCATTCCCGAGTCGCGCCGTATGGTTCAGGGTAACATCGCCCGCAGTCATCTCGAAAAACTAGCCTACTTCATTTTCAACTCGAGATTCTCGCCTGGCCTGTGCGCCATAGGGATCGACGAGGCGGGCGTTGCGATGAATGCCCAGCATCGGCTCCAGCAGCCCTCCGATAATCTCGAAGGGGTCTCTGAACTTTTCAGGAAGCTGCTGCTCGAGACGCCTGTCGTTGATCTCTGGCGCCTCGTTTCTTCGGAGCTGTCGGATCACAGGGCGGGCGGATCACAAGCTCCGCTTACAGATTTCTCCGCCGCTGCAGGTGGGTTCTCGCCAGCGCAGCGCTATCTGCTGGTCGACTTTGCTGCACCCAAAGACGATCAGGTCGCCCGGATATGCATCGTCTTTCACTTTGACTATGTCCAGCAAGCCGCCGATGAGTTCCAGCAGACGGCAGCGCGTCAGCGCCAGGCCTCGGTCGGAAAGGGGCAGGGGGGCGACACGCTCCGTAAAAGCGTGAAGTCGTCGATGATCAAACTGGACGGTGTGCTGGAGCGCCTGACGCTCTCGATCGGAGAGTGTTCGCGCTTTGAAGTCGGCCAGTTGATTGCCTTGTCTGACGTCGACACGACGCGTGTCTCGCTGCAGGCCGAAACCGTAAATGGCAGCGTCGATATAGGCCAATGCGAAATGGGTGTCTGGAAACGCCAGCGCGCCTTGAAACTCAAAACCCCCATTCTCGAGCCCTTTACCCGGGAATTAGCTAAACTTTAACGACGATATTGGGGCCGCGGGCCCGCAGGACGGAGCTGGTAAGTGAACGCAGCAATTGGACTTACAATCACGGTGGTGATGGTCTTTGGCGGCTACATACTGGCGGGCGGCAAGATGGATATCATCCTGCACTCGCTGCCTTTCGAGATGATGATGATCGGGGGCGCCGCAACGGGCGCCTTTGTGGCGGCCAATGATTTCAGCACGATCAAGCATACGATGGGCGACCTTGCCACCGCCTTTGCCGGGCCGAAGTGGAAGAAGAAGGACTATGCTGACCTCCTCTGCCTGATGCATGAGCTGCTCGTCGTCCTGAAGCAGAACCCTGTCGATATCGAGGCGCATATTGAGGCGCCGCAGGAATCTTCGATCTTCACGAAATACCCGCGCATCCTCAAAGATCATGACGCAATCGAGATGATCTGCGACACGATCCGCTCGATGATCATGAACTTTGACAATGTCCATCAGGTTGAGCTCCTGCTTGAGAAACATCTTGAAAGTCTCGCTGAAGACAAGCTGCATGGATCGCACGCTCTGCAGAGCATGGCGGATGCGCTGCCGGCACTTGGAATTGTGGCGGCTGTCCTGGGCGTGATCAAGACGATGGCCTCTATCGACAAGCCACCTGAAGTGCTGGGCGGGATGATCGGCGGCGCGCTGGTCGGCACATTCCTCGGCGTATTCCTGGCTTACGGCGTTGTCGGCCCCTTTGCTGCGCGCGTGAAGCATACGCGAATGGAAGAGCATGTCTTCTATTCTATGATCGGTGAGGTGCTGGTGTCGAACCTTCACAAGAACCCCGTGAATATAAGCCTCGAAGTGGCGCGCCGGCATGCGCCCTCGCGCGTGCGTCCGTCTTTTGATGAAGTCGAGCAGGCGATCAAGGAACTCAAGAGGGACCTGAAGCAGGCGGCATGAAGCGCATTGGCTGGATCCTTCTCTGCGGACTGTTCCTGGCTCAGCCAGGTCAGGCGCTCCAGGAGCCTCCGGCTGGCCCGGAGCCTGACGCCCGACGCTCCGAGTTCTCAAACGAACTGGATGCATTCGTCCGCCAGGCCCTGACTGAGGGCCTGCTCGATCCCATCGGCACTGAAAAACCCGCTGCTGGCCCGAAATCGATTGTGCCGGAGGCGGCCGAAAAGGATGCTGAAAATCCGTCCACGAAGGGTGTCGTGGCCGGGTTGACCGATTGTGCCGCGCCTTACCCCCTGGACTTTTCAGAGTTCCGGAGCCTGCGGCGCTACAGCGACATATACGCCTACCGCGAAGAGACCGTTGCGGAAGGCGAGGTTCAGGAGATCCATGCGGGCGCGAGGCTGGCCAAGGCCTACATCGCGCTCGATCTTGCTGCAGAAGCCGCCATGACAATCAAGACCGGCCGCGACCAGCAAACCACTGCGCTCCAGAACCTTGTTACACTGCTGGAAGGGCGGGGGCCTGCGCCATCCGGCTACTTTGCAGAACTTGCAGGCTGCTATCGGCAGGCAGGGATCTGGCGCGCGCTTTCGCTGGTGTCAAAGAAAGATCCGGCAGGCCCGGCGCTGCTTGAGGCGCACATGGGGGCGTTCCGCGAATTGCCGCCTCTCCTGCGCGAACGGGCCGCGATGATCGCAATTCCGGCGCTTGACGTCATGAACCAGAGGCCGACCGCGAAGCTGCTGCTCGCCAGTTTTACCTCAGACGAGATCGCAGGCTCTTCACAGCTTCAGTTCAACGACGCTTTGATCCGGCTTGGCGAAGGTGATCCGGGTGCTGAGCGACTTATCGAACGCTATCTCGTCCAGTCACGTTTCGAGGAAGCGGCGCTCGCCTCGCTCATTCGCAACAAGCAGTCTGTGAACGGGGCCCTTCGCGAGGTCCTGCTCGACAAGACACTAACCCGGATCGAGCTTGCCCGGCAAGATGCAGATGTGCGGGCCAAGTTGGGCTTTGTGCTCAGTGAGCTGAGTGAGACTGCCGATTATGAGCCGATGATGAGTCTGGCGGGGCTTCCCAGCATGCAGTCAGACGAAGCGCGCAGCATGTTGACCCGCCATCTGGTAACCAGCCTGCAGAGCGATCTGGACGGCGATAATTCGCTACGCGCCCTCGCCGCCATTGAGGCCATGATAAAGGATGAGGGCATCCTCGACGCTGTGCCTGAACGGGCTGCGCTTTTCGAGTCGGCCACGCTGGTTGCCGTCCGGCTCGGTTTTGCTTCCCTCGGCGATGCACTTGCGGTCAAGGCGGAAGGGGGGGAGGGATCAGCTGAAAAGCGCGCGCTTCTGGCTTACCGGAAAAAAAACTATCCGGAAGTCTATGACCTGGCCCGGCAGCATAACTCAAGCCAGCGCGTCAACCTGATTGCTGCGCTGGCAGCAATCGATACGCAGGATGGTAAAAGACTTGCTGCGTTTGAGGGCCGTCTCAAGCTCGAGCCGGACACAATCCTTGCCTTGATAGAACAGGATGCGACGACCAGCCATTGGCTGGTGTCGGACCGTGTCTACCAGGCCGCCCGGAAACTCGGCAGCGATGATCATAAGCTGCGTGTCGATCGCGTGATGCGGCTCAAAAGCCTCCCGGCGGAGCCTGTCGCGAACACGCGCGTGGCGATGTCGGCCATTTCGGGAAAACTCAACAGTTCGCGCCAGACCCTGGCATCCCTTTCGGCGGAGGCGCCCTGATGTCCACCGCAATTTACACGTCGCTCGGTCGCCAGCAGGGCCTCATGCAGGAAATGCAGGTTGTTTCCAACAATATCGCGAACTCCAACACGACTGGTTACAAGACAGACCGTGCCATATTTGCAGAGTTCCTTGTCTCTCCCGGGCAATCCCAAGACTCGGTTTCGATGGGCGGCCTGGGCGGCCATGCGTTCAGGATGGCTCAGGGCGAGATGAGGATCACGGGCGGCCAGTTCGACCTCGCCGTGCAGGGCGAGGGGTTTTTTGTCCTGCAAACAGATCAGGGGCCGCGTCTGAGCCGCGCCGGACATTTTCAGCTGTCGTCTGAAAGCACGCTGATTGATGCCTTCGGAAACAGCGTTCTCGGGGCGGGCGGAAATCCGATCACGATCCCTCCTGACGCGTCGCAGGTTGCGATCGGAACGGATGGGTCGATTTCCGCCAACGGACAATTGGTCGACCGGGTCGGTGTGGTAACACCTCAGGGCCAGCTACTGCGCGATACGAACACCTTCTTTTCTGCGCCTGAAGGATATGCCCCGTTCGAAGAAGCAATTGTGGTCCAGGGCGCCCTTGAAGGCTCCAACGTTTCTCCCATTCTGGAGGTTGCCCGAATGATTGAAGTCCAGCGTGCCTATGAAGCCGGCCAGGCCATGATGGAGCGCGAAGATGACCGGATAAGCCAGCTTATCACATCCCTGCGCGAACGCTGACGTGCCACTGACTTGAGGAAAGTTCCATGAAATCTCTGCAAATTGCCGCTTCGGGTATGGCCGCTCAACAGACACGAGTTGACGTGATCTCGAACAATATCGCCAACATGAGCACCACCGCCTATCGTCCGCGGGTCGCTGAATTTTCGGATCTCATGTACCAGCAATACCTGACGCCGGGCACGATCACGTCGCAGGTTGGCACGGTTGTCCCGGCCGGCATCCAGATAGGGACAGGCGTGCGCCCTTCGACAGTCTCGATGCAGATAACGCAAGGCTCGCTGCGCCAGACAGAGGCGGAGCTCGACCTTGCAATAGACGGGGCTGGATTCCTCGAAGTAACACTCCCATCGGGAGAGCCGGCTTATACGCGTGACGGGAAGCTGAACCGCAGCCCGACGGGTGAGGTTGTAACCATGGACGGTTATCCGCTTGCAGACGGAATTGTGATTCCAGTCGACGCCCAGCGCATATCGATCAGCCGTGACGGAGAAGTGGTTGCTTACTTTTCCGATAATCCGGCCGGCCAGTCTATCGGAACGATCTCGGTTGTACGCTTTGTCAATGAGAAAGGGCTTGAAGCCCTGGGCGATAACATGTTCCGCGAAACCGAAGCGTCGGGGCCGGCAAACCGTCTTGTTCCGGGAACGGAGGGAGTTGGCATTATCAGGCAGGGATATATCGAAGAATCCGGCGTGGATGTGGTCAAGGAGATAACCGACCTGATTGCGGCGCAGCGCGGTTATGAGCTTAACTCAAAGGTTATCACCGCTTCCGATGAAATGTTGTCGGCCACTACGAGAATGAGGTAGAATGATGATTGCTCTCGTTGCCCTGGGACTGGGTGCTGTTGCAGTCCTTGCCGACGCATCTTCACTGGTCGCCGCCGAAATCATTCCTGCCGGCAACGGGGTTACCGTTGCAAATGCTGAACTGCGCGACGGCGATGGTCCGGAAGTCTACGACCTTTACGTGGGCAGGGAAGTGCGGCGCACTGTTTATGCGGGCCAGCCCATCACGTTTGAGAACACACGGTCCGCCCGCCTGGTGACACGTAACCAGGTTGTAACGATCAAGTTCATCAGCGGCCCACTCGAGATTTCGACGTCCGGCCGAGCCATGGGTGACGCGGCTCTCAACGAAACTGTAAGTGTTCTAAACCTTCAATCCCGTCAGATGGTTCAGGGCGTTGTCAAAGCTGACGGATGGGTTCTTGTCCAATGAAATGTTTCACATCACTTTCCTTCGCGGTCCTCGCGGTCTCGGCGTGTGCCAGTAGCCCTCACGAAAGCGTGCAACTCGCGCCTGCGCAGTTTGACACCTATCAGGGCCCCTGGTCCTCTGAGACCGTCGCCGCAGATGTGCCGGAGAATGCCTCGCTCTGGTCAACATCCTCGGATTCTTTGCTGAGCATGCGGCGTGCCAAGGATGTGGGGGACCTGCTGACTGTCATGGTCGAAATGAACGACCAGGCGAGCCTGCAAAGTTCGCTCTCGCGCAGCCGGGATTCAAACGAGAACATGAATGTGGATTCCTTTTTTGGTCTCCCGGAATGGGCTAACGGCGTGCTGCCGGGCGGCGCCTCGCTGTCACCGGCCTATGACTACAATCGCGCTTCTGATCTGAGCGGAAGCGGCGCCGTTAACCGGGCCGAGAAGATCACCTTCACGCTGGCCGCACGCGTGATCGGGGTCGAACCGAACGGGAACCTGATCATCCGCGGCTACCAGCAGACACAAGTCAGCAATGAAGTGCGCTACCTGAAGGTCTCGGGTGTGATCCGGGCACAGGATGTCACGCGCACGAACACAGTTTCGTATGATAAGATCGCTGACGCCCAGCTTGCCTATGTCAGCAGCGGTGAAGCCACATCGAATACAAAAATGAATACGGTTCCGAAGCTTCTTGACCGCTACAATCCTTTCTAGGACGATTTCATGAAGAGTATCATCACTGTCATCATAACCATTGTCTGCATTGTCGCGGGCGGTTTTGGGGGCAACCTCCTGCGAACCATGACATCGGGCTCGTCGTCTGAGCCTGAGGCAGAGGCCGGACATGCGGGCGGCGCGGCTGAGGGAGAGAAAGGCGAAGACGACCACGCCGGGAAGAAGGACGAGCACGCCAAGAAGCCCGACAAGAAAGACGGGAAACACGGGAAAGACGGGAAAGACGGGAAAGATGGCGATGCTGCCCCGGCTGTGATCTACTACAAATTCACGCGTGAGTTCGTTGTGCCGATTATCCGCGACGGCCGGGTGAGTAGTCTCGTGATCCTGAACCTCAATCTCGAGGCTGACGCATCGATAGAGCGGGAGCTTTTCGATATGGAGCCCAAGCTTCGCGACAACATCATGACGACGCTCATAACCCTGAGCAATGATGGAACGACGTTTGAATCCATGACCAGCGTGAAGAACTACGAGTCGATCCGCAGCCTGGTGCTCCAGAACCTGGGTTCGGTCGTCAAGGAGGGGATCACCAATGTGCTGATCGTCGACCTTGCCAAGCAGGACATCTGACAGGTCCGCGCGCCGCCCTACTTGCCTGTTGCCGATATGTGCGCCGGCGTTTGGAGCAGGGCGCGGGCGAGCTGACATTGTCTCTTAATTGTCGCTGATCGATGTCTGCGGGTCGCCGGGGACGGCCTTGTGCGCGTTCGGTTCGGGGAGGGCCATGTTTGCCGCCAGCCTGGTGCCGCAGCAGGCGGGCGCCCGGCGGCTTTGCAGATACCCGCGCGTTTCTCCCGGCGGTGCCTTGGGCGCACGCCCGGGCCGCATTCGGAGCCGAGGTCCCTTCATCGCCCACGCCGGCCGTCCTGTCAGCCTGCGGATCGATCCCCTGGATCTCCGCCGCCCGGCCCGCTGGTTGTTTGATCTGCGCATTCCCGGCGCGGCCGGTGGCGCAGGGTCTTCAACGGATGCTGGTCTCCTAACCGGCGTGCCGCGCCGGCCGCGTGCGCTGCCCAGGGCGGCATCATGCCTGGAGCGGCTGAACAGGTTCCCGAAAACTCATCTGCATCTGCGACACAGGCCGTTGACCTGCGTGCTCATGACGCCGGCCTGAAGCGCCTGTCCTGGTGAGGTAAGGGGCAGCGTTTTTCCCCGTCATTGGCTGTACTCTTTGCGCCCCCTGAAACCTGCAGCGGCCGCTCCCGGTGGGCCAATAGCCCGGCCCCGAGCCCCCTATCTGAAAAGCAGAAGGCACCGGCTGGCCCGGCATTGAAGCCCGGACGGGGGGATCAGATGGCTATGAATAATTGGTTTCCACTCCGGGCGGAATTCAACAACTCAGGCGAACGTCAAACTCAGTTTCAGGTTGTAATGTGCTCTCCAGTATCCGGAAAGGGATCGGGGTAGTTCCCCAATGTCAGGATGACAAAGAACGCTCAACCCGCCGCTCCGATGTGACGGCAGACACGAACAAGAGAGACGAACA
>WGNP01000001.1 GCA_016124495.1 Hyphomonas sp.
TCCAGCACGCCTCCCGCGTCGTCGGAGACTGGATCAGCTTCTACAACAACCGAAGGCCACATCAGGCCCTCGGTATGAAAACACCCGCTGAGGCATTCGCTTTAGCGGTCTAAGCTGAGCAGAATCCGCTGGGTCGATACAGCCGTGCCCGCTCTCAAGGAAATCTCGGTACGAAAATCCTAGGGCAGGTCACATCTCGTCTCGTCGACTTTTCCGGACCACCCTTGTTTCGTGATTTCATTGATTTCGTTGATGCGCCTTACGATCAGGACCAACCTGGCCTGCATCCGCCGTTCACACAGAAAAGTGAATCCGGCTTCATCGCAGCAGGTAGCCGACCGCCGCTCTGGTGACCCGAGAAGAAAGACCCGCGTGATCGGTCTCTCCTGTCATGCCCGCGGCGTCCACCATGCCTTTTGTCAGTGCAATGAGATCGCGGGCCGCTTGCTCGGGCGCGGTCACGCCGTGTCGCATCAGGAACGCTGACACAATATCTGCGAGATTAGCATTGAGCGTTGAAGACTCGGCATCGAGCGGCAACGTCGGTTCAAGGAAGTCCAGGGCGCGAGCAAGAGCCGGGCGGGTGAGCTGGTGCGCGACGGCCGCGTCGATAAAGGCGGCAACATCAGCCTCAAGGTTCGACGCCGGTTTGGCAGCGGTCGCAGCGATCCGGCGCACCAGTGCGCCTCGCTCGCGGCGGATTAACTCCGCCAGCAGCGCGGTCTTTCCCGGAAAGTACTGGTAGAGCGACCCCACACTGACCCCCGCGCGGTCTGCGACGGCGTTTGTGGTCAGCGCGTCCAACCCGTCGCTTTCCAAAATACGAGCAGCCGCCTCCAGGATCGCATCCACGGTAGCTTCTGAGCGGCGCTGGCGCGGCCGTTTT
This sequence comes from Hyphomonas sp., assembly GCA_016124495.1. Lineage (GTDB taxonomy): Bacteria > Pseudomonadota > Alphaproteobacteria > Caulobacterales > Hyphomonadaceae > Hyphomonas. The sequence continues at coordinate 887 of WGNP01000001.1, forward strand.
CGGGGATCAACAACGATCTTCGACATGCGAGTATCCCAATGTGAGCATTAGCTCTTATTCTGGCTTTGCGGTCAAGCCCGACCGTGGAGAGATAGAACCATGAGACATTTTCTTATCGCCTGCGTTTCCGCTATCGCCTTACTCGGTTCGCCGCTAGCAGTTGCAGCGGCGGAGCCGAGTGAAGCCGTTACCTTCACGATCTTCATGCAAGTCAAAACAACTTCGGCTTGGCTGGCGCTGTCGCCTGAGCAGCGGTTTGCGTTCCTGGGGGAAGCGATCGAGCCGATCTTGGCGCGGCATCCTTCAGTGCGGATGCGCTTCTTCGATACAGAATTCTACAATGCCGAAGTCACTGACGTCATCGTCTGGGAGGCGCAGAGGTTGGGCGACTATCAGGCCGTCGTCGAGGAGTTGCGGGAAACACCTTTTTGGGGCGTGTACTTCGATGTCGTATCCATCTTGCCCGGAGTCGAAAACGCCTACGCCGATGCATACGATCAACCGGTCGTCGGGCGGCAATGAGCGCGCCTGGCAGCATGCAGGAGCGGGTTCGACCGGTGGTCGATCCCGCGCGGCGAGGCTGCGGGCGCGGGCGTGCGGGTGCGTCCTCACAACGTTGCCGAGGTCGAGCGCAGGAGCGCAGAGACGTTCGGCGCCCGGCAGTTGGTCCCGAAACTCAAGGCAGTTACCCGCGGGAAAAGGACGGCAGCGACCCCGAATGCGGACGCTTGCGCGATGTGCGGTCTGCGTGTGCGCTCGTGTCCAGAACAGGCGATTACGTTGCAGCACCAGGCGCATAGTGAGTGACCGTGATCGGCGACGTCCGGCCTGGTAGCGGCAGGGCCGCCGGACGCCCCGATTGGACTGAGCCTGCCGGTCGAGGAACCTGACGATCAGAGCCGACCAGGCCCTTTTCAGACCGTCCTGAGGCAATCTAAGCTGATCCTATGTGCCTTTACATTGCACTCGTCGTTCGAGGGGGCGATGCCGCCACAATAGACCAAGTGCTCCGACGGCACGGGCGGCACGCCCGACCGTTCACCAATGCCACGCTCGGAGACTCACTCCTCTCTGGTGAAGCTGCGTTCCTCACCACTACAGGTCACTGCGATTGCGGGACTGTCCTGGCTCCCAACGTAGTTGATCGCGAAGGAAAGCGATCCGGACAGGCCGCGAAGCTTGTGAAGCGAGGCTGGTCGAAGGGAAAAATTGAGCGCTGGCGCAAGGATCGAATGAAAGCCGACGAGCGAGCGGAAGAACGACGGCACGCAAACACGCCCGACAGTCTTCAGCTTTGGTCGCGCATTGTCAGCGAACTGCTATCTACCGCCGGGGTGCAGCAAGCTGGCTTGCTCGTGCACTTCTACTCGGGCGACTTGGAGCAAGAGACGATTGAACCCCTCCGGAAGACGGTCCGCGCAAGCGACTTTGAGCGGAGCCTTCAACGCATTGAAGAAGATCAGCTGTTGATGGCTGCGTCGTGACCGGAACCGGCGATGTCCTGCTTCGCGCTGGTGATGTCGCCCAATGACAGGACTGAAGCGAACCTGCCATGCGGCGAAACCGATTATCGGAGCCGACCTGGCCCCAAGCGGCCGGACCAAGCCTTCAGAAATAGGCTTAAAAGACCAGATTTCGCTCCTCAGGAAATCCTGCTCTTGCGCCCCGCCCAGTAAGGGTCGCGCAGCGCACGCTTGTAGAGCTTGCCTGTGGGCAGGCGCGGCAACTGGTCAGTGAAGTCGATCGAACGCGGACATTTTATATGTGCGAGGTTTGCTCGGCAGAAGGCGATCAGCTCCGCTTCCAACGCCTTATCCGCCACGACACCGGGCGTGGCCTGTACCACGGCCTTAACTTCTTCGCCGAGATCCTCGTTCGGAACGCCGAACACGGCTGCGTCCGTCACCTTCGGATGCGTGATCAGCAGGTTCTCGCATTCCTGCGGGTAAATGTTCATCCCGCCGGATATTATCATGAATGTCTTGCGGTCGGTGAGATGGAGGAAGCCATCATCGTCGAGATAACCGACGTCGCCTACCGTGCTCATCGATCCGTCCGGTGAGCGGCTCTCCTTTGTCTTGGCCTCGTCCTCGAAATACTCAAACGGCGAGGCCGTTTTGAACCAGATCGTGCCGGGCTCGCCTTTGGGCGACGGGTTCATCTCTTCGTCGAGGATATGAATGTCACCGAGGACGACGCGTCCGACGGTGCCCTTATGCGCGAGCCATTCGGGCGTGTTACAGGCCGTGAAACCAAGGCCTTCGGTCGCGCCGTAGTATTCGTGGATGATCGGTCCCCACCAGTCAATCATCTGCTCCTTGACCTGGACCGGGCAGGGGGCGGCGGCGTGGATGGCGACTTCGAGCGAGCTGAGATCGTAGCGCGAGCGCACCTCCTCTGGCAGTTTCAGCAGGCGCGAAAACATTGTCGGCACGAGCTGGCTGTGTGTCACCTTGTGGCGCTCGATCAGGGCGAGGTAGGCCTGCGCGTCGAAGTGCTCCATGATGACGGCCGTTCCGCCCGCCCGGATCGTCATTGCGACCGCCATCTGTGGCGCAGAATGATAAAGAGGTGCCGGCGAGAGGTACATCATCCTGTCGCGGTAAAGCCAAAGGGATTGCAGGAACTTCGCCACAGGCAGGTCTTCATCCGGCCCCGCATCCGGTAGCGGGCGAACGATTCCCTTGGGCCGTCCCGTGGTCCCGGAAGAGTAGAGCATCGCCGTACCAAGCCACTGATCGGTGATCGGGGTGCCAGGCAGATCCGCGACGGCGTCGTCCAGTGTGCGGACATGTTTTCCGTCGCCCGGACCATCAACAACGAGGCAAAGCGTGACACCTGGTGCCTGCGCCATCGCCGCCTGCGCGACTTCAAGCCTGGCCTGAGACGTGATCAGGATTTTTGAACGGCTGTTGTTGAGGATATAGGCCAGTTCGTCGACGCCAAGGTAGGAATTGATGGGTGTGTAATAAAGCCCGGCCCGCAGGCCTGCCCCGCAGCACTCGACGTAGCGCGCGTTGTTTTCCATGAAGATGGCGTAATGACCGAGACGGTTGAGCCCCTGTTGGCGAAACAGGTGTGCAAGCCTGTTGGTGCGTTTCTCAAGCTCGCTGTAAGTGATGGTTTGACCCGACCCCGCCATGATCACGGCGATCCGTCCGGGATCGGTTGTCGCGACTGCGCCCGGCAGCATCTCTTCCCCCTTTTCTCAGCGAGTGTGCCTCTCCCTGCTTATCGATACGCGCTCCGTTGGTGTCAAGCGAACCGGGAGAGGCGCAAACGCAGCGGCTGCGAAACAACGTCAGGCGCAGACCACGCAATTGCTTGCGCAAACAGGTCGGCTTCGACCGTTGACGGACGTTTGCCAGCGAACGCCTATGGCCGGGACCGGCGAAGTCCGGCCCGGTGCAGGTGAGACGGTCGAATGACACGATCGGGCTAAGACTGCCGGTGCCCCATCCGGACGAGGGGAGCCGACCTGGGTCACGCTGTCATTCGCGGTGCACCTGGTTCTGAAGTTCGGGGGCAGTTCATCTTCTCTGCCGCGTCTGACGACTGAAACCCTGAAAAGCCGAACCGTGCGTGCGCGGGGTGAACCATCAACAGCGCCCTAGCGCGGCCAATCCGCTTCGAATATCGTCAACACCGGGGCTGCGAGCGGGCGGATCAGCATCATGTCGGTCTTTGAATTCTACACCGTGCTGCTCTCGTTCGTCGTGTCGCTGGGTTTGGCAAGCTTGCTGGGATCGATCGTCCGGCTCTTGCAGCAAGCAGATCGCGTCAAGTTTTCATGGCCTCATGCGCTTTGGACCGTTACGATCTTCAACCTCCAGATTGTCTTCTGGTTGAAGTCGTGGACCTATCACGACACATTTGACCTGAGCGTGTCGACTGCCCTTCCGCCGCTTGTGCTGGCAATCATCGCATTCTTTGCCTGCGGTCTCGTATCGCCGCACATTCCCGAAGATGGGACCGTGGATCTCCAGGAATTTCACGCGCGTCAGGGCCGGAAATACGAGATAGCTGCAGCGCTGTTCATGTTTGCGGCAATTATACAGGCGGCGTTTATGGACGGCTTTTTCACGACGGCTGCCAGGGTGACTGAAAGCGTGTTTCAGTTTGGCCTGGCAATGCTTGCCATAGCTGCTGCACTGACCCCCCGGAGTCGCTGGATGCAGGTCGGCGTGCCAGCAATATGGGTGCTTAGCGTATTGTTTTTTCTCCCACCACTGTTGGAAGCCTGACCCAGCAGCGCTCTCCTGCTCGGCTTCTTCGGCAACAAGCCGTTTTGCATCAGGCAGAACCTTCAGCTTCCGGTGATGAAGTGTTGCAGAGCGGATCAGCAGGAAACGGCGTAGAAGGTTGGTTCCGGCCGGGGAACCGGACAGATTACCAATGGCGGACTTCGGCGATTTCCTGCCGAATGAACCGGGTGGGGCAGGGGCGGCAGATAAGCACTGCAATCGCGGCCGCCACCTGGTAACGCAAGCGCCCGCACACTTCAAAGAAATGGATTTGCGATACGCAAGCCCGTGAACATCTGTCCGTGCTGCATGTCGTCGCTGGCAACTACATCGTGCCCGATCCCCGTCCAGTTAATTGAAAAGGGGACTTCTGGTGAACGTTATGCAGCGCGCATCGCGCGCGCCATATCTTGTTTCGATGCCAATCCGTAGGGATTGAGCCGAAAGAACCTCCTGCAATCCGGCAAAGAAGCTGGCGCCTGTTTCGCATACCGTGTTAGCTTCTGGCGGTACGCGCACATTGCGAGAGGCTGCAATGCCCGACATGGGTTTCAGGGAATGGATAGCCGCTGGCCAGGCCATCGCGGACGGCCAGCTGATGCGCTATGCGGACAAGGCGCACTACACCGCCCGCTTCGAGCGCGAACTGGGCGAGCATGTCGGCGCAAAGCATGTCCTGACGGTCAATTCCGGAACAAGCGCGCTGATCGCCGCGCTGGCCGCAGCCGGTATCGGTCCCGGTGATGAAGTCCTCGTGCCGGCCTATACCTGGATGGCAACCGCAGCGGCGCCTGTGCAGGTCGGCGCCGTGCCGGTCCTCGTCGACATCAACGAAACGCTCACCATCGATCCGGAAGACATCCGGCGCAAGATCACCCCATACACCCGTGCGATCATCCCCGTACACATGGTCAACGCCCCGTGCGACATGGATGCGATCATGGCGATTGCGCGCGAGCACAATCTTATCGTCATCGAAGACGCCTGCCAGTCCGGCGGCGTGCGCTACAAGGACAGGTATTGCGGCGCGATTGGCGACCTCGGCGCCTACAGTTTCAACAAGATGAAGAACATGAATATCGGCGAAGGCGGCGCCGTGCTGACCAACGACGACGCCTTCTTCGTGCGCGCCCGCAGCTATCATGACCTCGGCGCGATGGTGCGAGGCCATGAAGACAACTTCAACGAAAAGGAATTCGTCGGCTTCAACATGAAGGTCACGGAAATCCAGGGTGCGATGCTCCGTGTACAGCTCAAGAAAGTCCAGCCACTCCTGAAGCGCATGCAGAAGCGGCGCGCGATGCTGGCGGAAATCCTCTCGCAAAGTCCCCACTTCAAGGTGACACCGCACAACGACCCCGCCAATGCCGTCAGCCTGAGCATCCTGGCGCCCACCCGCGAGGCCGCCATTGAACTGACGCAGCGCCGCGGCGTGTGGAACCGCCTGCGCGACAGCTCGAAACATGTTTACACGAACTGGGAACCGATCCTCGCGAAGCGGACATTCCATCCGAGAATGAACGCCTGGGCCTGGGCAAAGCGGCCGATCGACTACTCGCTGGACATGTGCGCCCGCACGCTCGATATCCTCGACCGGACCTGCGTGATCAACCTGGGACTCCGCTATCCTGATCCCGTGATGGCCTGGATTGCAAAGAAAATCGCGTTGTAGAACCGGCCTGTTCGCTTGTCCTGCGAGACGCCGCACTGACCGCATGGTCTGCAGCCCGCGCCGTCAGCGCCATGATCGTCAGCGTCGGATTATGTACATCCACCCGCGGGAAGCAGGCGCCGTCTGTCACATATAGACCCTTGACGTCCCAACACTCATTGTGCGGATCAACCACGGATGTGGCCGGATCGCTTCCCATTCGGGCCGTGCCGCATTCATGGATGCCTGTTCCCGGCGCCGCCAGCTTTCGCGTCTGGCTAAGGTGGTCGAGGCCAAGATCTTCGCTGATCTGCTGAATGATTTCGCTTTGGCGCCTGCCGATGGCGCGCTGGGCGTCGCTATAGCGGAAACGAATGCGCGGCACCGGCACGCCATAAGCATCGGTCCGCGTCAGCTCGAGCAAAACGCGGTTCTCCGCATCCGGCAGCACATCGGCGAACGAAACGATATCCACGCGCGCATTGCTGGCGGATCTGGGATGGATGTGAACCTGGATCCCGAAGGGCCCACCCTCCTCATCGAGTGGCGGCACATAAATGCAGCGCCCCGGCTCAACAGATTGTCCCGCCAGATCCGGCAGACTGTTCGAATAGCCCACTGCGCTCATCACGGCATGATCCATCAGGTATCGGCCAAGCGCCGGAGAATGCATCCCGACCGCCTCTGCTTTCGTACCTCCCGCCGACAGCATCAGGATACGCGTGGACTCGATGGCCGAAGCACACAGGAAGACAATCGGCGCAGAGGCCGTTTCAATCTGACCCGTGCCGCAGTCGAACCATTCGACACCTTCGGCTGCTCCGGACGCACTGTACAATACCTGCCGGACCACAGCGCCCGCACGCCCCCGCAGGCGCCCCGTGGCGGCAGCAAGGTCCAGCCAGGCCGCTGGCGGCGCGTAATGCCCCAGGATCGGCTTTGCCCCCGGCCAGCGGTTTTTTAGTGTGCTGATGATCTTCTTCTCGGCGCTCGAGAGCGGCAAGGCTTCCGACAGCTCCCTGCCCGGAATGCTGTTCACACTATCCTCACCGCCCCGCAGGCCGAGCGTCCGCTCGATTATGCGGTAGGAGGGATCAAGCTCCATGCTGTCAAAGGGCCAGACCGGCAGGCCGGCCTTACTGGCCTGGCCGTCCATGCCGCCGAGGCGATAGTACTGGCGTCCGTGTCCGGGAACCAGCATGCGTCCACCAGGCTGACGCGACCGGTACCAGTGAAAAGGTTCCTCAGAATCTGAGATGTAAGGGCAGTCAACGTCATCGACGAGGCACTGCGGTGACAGGGCCCATGCGAAGCACCGCGACTGGACCGGCTGCCGGATCCGCCCGGCCAGCCGCAGCGCTTTTTCGCACACGCGCAGGACTGTTGGCGAAAGCCGGTTGTCGATACCGCTGTTGAGCAAGGCATTCATTGCAGCCGAGACGGCAGCGGTTAGGGGCCGGTGTACGTTTTCCGGAAGCTGGCCAGCTTCGAGAACAAGCACTTTCAGGCCGAGGGAGCACAGCCGCCAGGCCGCAACGCCTCCCGCAGCGCCCGACCCTACGACGATCGCGTCATAAGTCGCGTTGCGCCCCGGGTCGCCGCGTAGCCAGAAGCTCGCGGAATCAAGACTGCCTTTAAGTTTACGTTCCATACAAATTCAAAGGCGGCTCCGTTTGTCTGAACAGATCCAGGTCGCTCTATAAGTGGATCTCTGACCTTCGGATTATGCTGCAAACGGGATTGTCTGCAGCGCGTTGAACTAAGCCTGATCCGGCGTCTGCCGGTCAAGCGATGAGTCTGGTCTCTTCGCATTGCAAAACGAAAGATACCGGGCCGGTCCCGGCGCGGGCTTCCGGAACGCCGATAGGCCCGGGGGTAGATTTCTGCGTATTTAATCGACCGCCACCGACGCTCGGCAAAGACATTGTCCTTCCAGGCGCCGCGGCCGTCCATGGTGATCTCGACGTTTCGAGCTTTCAGGAGCTGCGCGAACGCGGTCGATGTGAACGGGCTGCCCTGATCGGAATTGAAGATCTCAGGGCAACCGTATCGGCCGATCGCTTCTTTGGCGGCCTGGATACAAAAGCCCGCCTCCGCTCGTCATTGTTGCTCGGACCAAGGGCGCGACAGGCCCGCTGAAGGGCAGGAGCCAGGCAAGCACCCGGCGACTGAACCAGTCGACGACGGCGACAAGGTATACAAATCCTTGTGCCATGGGCACGTTCGTGATGTCGATCGCCCGGACCTGGTTGGGCCGCGTCACCGCCAGATTGTGCGGGAGGCAGGGATAGATACTGAGGCCGGGATACCCCTCAACCGCCCCCTCCAAGCCCTCCTCCCTTTCCGGGAGAAGGGGTGGAATTTGAAACCTCAGCGCTCTTCGCTCAGGCTAAAAGCGCAAAGTCGCACCAAGCAAAAGATCAATCGTCTGATACTGGGCCTGCAACGTAGCAGCTGCAGGTCCGGGGAGGTTGGGGTCGTCGATGAAGAAGGCGCGAACCTCGCCAAATGCGGTCCAGCGTTGGCCAAGCGCCAGATCCGCACCGAGGATGCCCTGGCCAGCCAACAAGCCCGTGTCCGAGTATTGCCCCGCCGCCGGGCCGCCTGTCAGGTCGAAATCAACCTCCCTTACAAAGCCGATCCCCGCACCGGCATAGGGTTGCACCGCACCGAGCGCGCCGAAGCTATACAGGCCGTTCACCATGATAGCGGTTGAGGCGTAGTCACCCTCACGGGCAATTGTTGGCGGCAGGCTGTCCACGTCGCTCGACCGATACGTGTACTCGATTTCACTGCGCCATGGGCCAGCGTAGTCGTAGCCAAAGGTGCCGCCGACCAATAAGCCGCTGCTGAACCTGGCGTTCGCATTTGCACCGCCAGTGCTGATGTCGCTGTCATTGAGCGTCGACAGCCCTCCATAGGCGCGTGCGTAAAAGCCGGGTTCCGCCGCCGGGGTTTCTGCTTGAGCGACACCGGCGTAAGCCGCCAGTGCCGCCATGATAACCAGTCCGTGTTTCATCATGCCTTCATCTCCTTGTTCTGAGGCATGTTGGATACGTTTCATGTGCGGTCTTCGGCAGGCCTGCCGGAGGCCTATTGCACCAAATGAAGGGGTTTCTGCACGAATAGCGCTGCGGCGGGGATGCAGATCCACCAATGGCGGGGTTTATGCAGGAATGGTCAGGCTTTCGGAAACTTGGCGGCGACCTCCGCCTGGCGGCTGCGGGCGACCGGAACGGTTGCGCCCGACAGCAGCACGCAGAACATACGACCTTCCTGCCGCCGGACTCCCGCGACATGCGCCGAGGCGACCCAGTGCGAGCGGTGCACCTGAAGGCCTTTGTCCGACGCTGCAAGTTCCGCCACGGCCTGTCCGAACGAATAAAGAATCAGCGCCTCCCCGCGGGTCGTCTTCACGCGAAGGTAATGGAGCTCGGCGCTGAGCATAACGAGGTCGCGGCCCAATGCGGGCGCCAGCTGCGCCAGAAATGGCAAGTCCATGTCGGTGTCGGCCGCCCCATGCGGGGCGCGTTCCGAGCCTTCGCCTCGGGAAGGCTCACTGCCGGTCGGGACCTCCAAATCCTGCGCCGCCGCTGGATCTTGTTCGACCTGCAACAATTGGGGCAGACGCAGCGTCCGCGCCGCGTTCAACCCCAGCCATACCAACACAATAGGTGGGGCTAGCGCAAAGACTTCATCGATCACCAGTGCGTTCAGCGACTGGCGCATTTCGCCAGGGCTATCCTCCAATCCAAACGCCCAATCGAGCCCGACGGCCATCGGCGCGAAGAGCGCCGCGCCGACACCGCCCGCAAGGGCAATCTGCTTCCAGGGGGCGAGACGATGTGTGAGCCGCAGACGCGATACCCCGAGCTGCACGAGTTGCAACAGCGCGAGCGGCAAGCCAACATGCGCCATCCAGTAGAAAAACCGCGCCACCGGCTCCAACATTCGCGACGACTCGGGGTTGAGGAAAGTGAACAGCATCGTTAGCCCGGCGCCTGAAACGGCAAGAAACCAGGGCCAGGACATCGCGGCTTGCTGCAAGCGTATGTGACGGAATTGCATGGAGTCTCTTTGGCAGAGCGGGCGCAAATGGCAACTTATTGGCAGGCTGTCGAGACGGTGGCTGTGGCCGGCTGTATCTGGGGCCATATCGGGCAAGCTGGCTACGGCACGGAAGGTGGGCCTCGCGGCGGCCTGCGATGATGCCGGCACACGAGCGACCAAACAGAAATCTGACGAGTGACCGGGTTCGGCGAAGTCCGGCCCGGTGGCGGCGAGGCTGCCGGACGGCAACTAATGAGCGGCTCTGCCGTAGGTAAGAATGAGGCGGGCTCGGCGAGCAGGGGCCCCCATTTCGTCTTCGGCGCGGCGGGAGGCAGCCAGTCCGTTACTGAATCCGCATCCAGTTCCGGCGCATCGGCTTCGTCCCTGTCCTCGTCAATGTCGGTGCGTCCCGCAACGATCACGCGCCGGCGCAACAGGGCAGGAGTGTCGCGTTACAGATCACAAGATCGGCGCCAACGCGCCGCCTGAAGGCTTGGGGGTTCAGCGACGCAGCGGTTCACTGAATACCGGCCACCGGATCAGTCGGGCGCCGCTGTCGCAATCGCCTCGAGCAGGCGAACCCGTGTGATCCTCTGGTTGTCCCAGTCGAAGGGCTGCGGCGATTCCCGGCCGGAAAGCGTCGCATCGCTCTGCTGGGCCAGCCACGCCGTGAGCGCCTCGCGCGTCTTGAACACGGCCTCCGTGAACAGTTGGCCGTCGTATACGGAACCATAGACATAACCGTCGTCGCTAATCCCCAATCCCATCCCGCAATAGTCGCGATGCGAATACGCCACCGTCACGCCCCGGTCGAGCGCATCAACGACCTTGCCGGCAAGCGCCGCGCCATAGGGTGTCGGGTCGTTCACGAACGCATTGTGGGTTACTGACTCGCCGAGAAGCTTGAGCGTAATCACCTCGATCGTGTCATGGCAGCCGGGCCGCACATAATCGTCAAGTGACTGCGGACTCTGCTGAGCCAGCCAGTCAGCGAAAGCGTTCTTGTCCGGGGTGGAAAAAACCTCCCGTCGGGCGTCCTTGAGAATTTCGTAAACGAGGCGATCGCCCTTCTTCAGCATCCAGTGCGCGCAGTAGCCCGACAAAATGCGGCCATCGCGGTCAAGCAGGTCGGCGACGCCGTCAGCGATCTCCTTGCCAAATGGAAGGGAAGAAAGGGTTGGCGCCATGGGAGCGATGGGTACCTCGGCAAGACGCGGCTTCCCGCCGCAAGCGGCATTATCCATTGATGCGTGTCATCGTCCAGCGAGCCCGCGGACATCAGGCAACGTCGCCTGCCGGCGATCTCCCGCCTGGTGCTGGTCAGCCGGCCGAATGACAGGATTGAGGTGACCCTGCCAATCCCCGAACCAGAAGAAGGGAGCCGACCTGGCCCTAAACTTCCAATCTCCCCCGTCTGATCCATACGCGCGCAGCCGATTATGTGCCCGGGCGCGTCGGTGATGCGAATCAATTAACGAGCGGCTTGAACGTGTGAGCAGTGGTGACGGGGTTGCGTGCTGACCTTTGCGCGTGCCGCCTAGCAAGACCTAGAGCGGGCGGAGTTGGACCGGAACGTTTGTGATGCCGCGGATGAAATTGTTGGAGCTGCGCTCCACCTCTCCAACGACCTCCACTGTGTGGAACCGCTTCAGAATCTCCTCCCAAAGGATGCGGAGCTGCATCTCGGCCAGGCGATTGCCCATGCACCGGTGGACACCGAATCCGAAGGCGACATGGTGGCGGGCATTCTCCCGGTCGATGAGGAAGCGCTCGGCATCGGGAAACACGGTCTCGTCCCGGTTGGCGGACAGATACCACATGACCACCTTGTCGCCCTTACGGATAGTCTTGCCGCCAAGTTCGACATCCTGAACGGCCGTGCGCCGCATGTGAATCACCGGCGTCTGCCAACGGATGGTTTCGGACACCATGTTAGGGATGAGCGCAGGATTTTCCCGCAGCTTCCGGTATTCCTCGGGGAACTGGTTAAGGGCGACCACGCCGCCGCTGATGCTGTTTCGGGTAGTGTCATTGCCGCCGACAATCAGGAGGAGGATCGTTCCGATCATCGTGATCGGATCGCGGCTGAGCTCCTTCGTCGCCTCGCTATGGGCCAGCATGGAGAGTAGATCGGATTTCGGGGCTTCTCCGGCGCGCGTGTTCCAGAGGTTGAAGAAGACCATGGCGCATTCCATCAGCGCATTACGGCGCGCCTCCATGTCGGTGGCCTGGCCGGTGACACCCGGAACAGCGGTCGTGATGTCCGACCAGTAGATGAGCCGTCGGCGGTCCTCGTAGGGAAAGTCGAACAGTGTCGCCAGCATGCGGGCCGTGAGCTCGACCGCGACGAGATCAACCCAGTTGAAGGTTTTGCCGACAGGAAGATTGTCGAGAATGTCTGCCGCGCGCTCGCGGATCAGCGTCTCGAAATTCTTCAGGTTCTGGGGCGCGACAGCGGGTGAGACAGCTTTTCGCTGTTCCCTGTGGGCGGGCTCGTCCAGGGTGATGAAGGACTTGCTTCTCATGAGGGCCGCCTCGCCGGTTTCGGGCGGATCGACGATAGCGATGCCTTTGACTTCAGAGGAAAAGGCGGTGTGGTTCGTATCGACCGCCATGACGGTGTCGTGGGTCGTCACGGACCAAAAGGGGCCATTGGCGCTGTCTTCCAGATAGTGCACGGGCGATTCACGCCGAAGACGGGCGAACCAGGGTTGCCAGGTATCGTCCTTGAAGCGATGAGGCACGGAGACATCGATCCGGTCGAGCAGCGCGAGGCCGGCTACGGACGCGGGATCCAGTGGTTCCGGGCTGTCTGCGGTGGCCGTCATGAAGCATGCTTCCTTTGTAATGTGAGGAGGATTCTACGGACGCAGCATGAAGGCACAAGGCGAATTCTAGCCCTTCTGCGACATCGACACCCGTCCGGCACTTAAGCTTCTCACCAGAATCAGAAATCGAAAACAGACCTAGCTAGAGCGCTTCGGAAGCAGAAGCGTCATGGGGTTTGCTCGATTTTCACGAGTGCATCGCCGAGGCCCGACACATAAACCGAGCCGCCGCCAGGCGTGAGGATCACACCTGTCATCAATCCAGGTAGCTGCCCCGAAACATCCGGTGTCAGCAGGTCGATCGTCGGCACGCCCGCGTCGCGGCGCCGGCGGAACTCGGCTGCGGCAGCGTCGCCGGCAGGATTCACGGGATGAAACACTACCCGCGTTTCGCCAGTATCGGGATTGATAGTGATCAGTTCGCTCGAAATCGGCGAGGCGACCCAGAGCAACCCTGTCTCATCCTGTTCCACATTGTCTGGTGAGGTCACTTCCGCCACAATCCGCCGGTCGCCCAGCTTACCGGCGGCGATGTCGACCTGGTAGCCAAGCACATGGCCGCCGAGGGTTTCCGACAGGAAGATTTCGCCGCGCCCCTCGTCCACAGCGAAACCATTGGCGAAGTTCAGGCCTGTCAGCTTCAAAGCAGGAGCGCCCAGCGGCTCACCTTCGGCGGCAGGCGGAATGCGATATAGTGAGCCATCACCCATCTTTACATTGACCGCAGCGAACATCCGTTCTTCAGCATTGGGCGCGGTGTTTTCCGTGGACTGAGTAAACCAGATCGCGCCCGTAGAATCCCGATGGGCGTAGTTCATGCCGAAGGGGTGGTCGTAGATCATCACAGCTGTCTCGGCCGCAATATCTACGCGGTAGAGCGCGCCGGTGAAGATGTCGGCGACCAACAAATGGGTTTTGCCAGGCTCGAATGATACACCGTTCGGCGCCCCTGCGTTATCCGGCGGCGCATGATTGTAGCCGGCCGCCGTCAGGTTCCCGAATGGCCGCGATATGCCATCGGGCGACAGGGCGACAAGTCCGTGGACCTGGTCGGCCACTACCAGCGTCCCATCGGCCAGCACGACACCGGACTCCGGCCGGTTCAACGAACGGTCAGCCGGAAAAACCATGCCGTCTTCGAGCGTCAGGGTGCGCGGCGCTTCGACTGGCGGAGCGGCTTGCGGTTTCACCGCTGGCTCCGTAACTGGCACCGGCGCACATGCGACCATGCCTGCCGCCAGAGCGGCCAGTGCGATCAATCTTTGCATCCTGTTTCCGCCGTCAGCGGCGCGGCTTCGACGTCCATGCCAAGGATTAACATCATATCGGCGATCGAAACAGTCTCACGCTTAATCCAGATTCGGGGCACTATCTGGTCCCCGTTACTAACCTGGAACCGTCGCCGCCTCATATCTCTATGGCTGCAATCGGTGCTAGTCTACATCTGGACTTGTCTTGCGGGACCGGCTTGATTGCATAAGCTGCCTTCGGTTCGAGGGACTGCCGCGCAGAGTTCGACAATGTTGGGGGCAGTGATCAGGCAAGATGATAAAGTAGGCGGCCCGACAGCGCCCGGATCGTGGCGCCTCGCGGCCTTTGCTTTGCCATGCGTTCCGGTAGCCGCGATGCTGATGCCGGTGGTGGTTTATCTGCCAAACTATTACGCCACTGATCTGGGAGTAAGCCTTGGCGCTATCGGCCTTGCCTTCGGAATCGTCCGGCTCTTCGATTTGTGGCTGGACCCGACACTTGGTTTTCTCATCGACAAGACGAACACTCGATTTGGGCGTTTCAAGCCTTGGCTCGTGGCAGGTTTGCCGATCGCTGTGCTCTCGGTTTGGATGCTCTTCATGGCGCGGCCGGGCATCGACGGCCGCTATATCCTGTTTTGGCTGATCCTTGGTTTTCTGGGTCAGTCGATGGCCACTATGGCTCATGTCGCATGGGCCGCAAGGATTGCTCCGGAATACAGCCAGCGAACGCGGGTGTTCGGTTGGTGGCAAGCGTTCACAGTGGTGGGCATGCTGATTGTGCTTGCGATGCCTCCGTTGATGAAGAGTGCCTTCGGGCTCGACTATGCATCGGGCGTTCGCGCCATGGGTTGGTTCGTCGTGTTGAGTTTACCGGCGGCTATCCTTGTCGCGCTCTTCGCAGTGCGAGAGCCTTTGACGCTGCCAAACTCGAATGTATCCAATTGGCGTCACTACCTGGTGCTCTTGCGTCGGCCATCCGTTCTGAGGCTGCTCGCCGCAGACATCTTAATCGGGACGGGGCCCGTCATTGCAGGAACGCTCTTCTTCTTCTTTTTCGACGCCATCCGAGGCTGGGACCGCTCGGAAGCGGGTCTGTTGTTGTTGCTCTATTTCATCGGGGCCTTGCTTGGTGCGCCGCTGTGGTCGCGGCTGGGTCGGACTTTCGGTAAGCACCGCGCGCTGAGCATTGCCGCCGTTGCCTATTCGATAGCGCAAGCGTCGGTGTTGATCGCACCACCTGGTCTCGTCTGGGCGATCGTCACCATGATGCTTGCGGGCGTTCCCTACAGTGCCGGTCCAATTCTCCTGCGGGCGATGATGGCCGACCTCGGAGATGAAGAACGCTTACACAGTGGCGTTGACCGTAGTGGACTTCTATTTGGAATGCTAAGCGGCGCAGTGAAGATTGGTTCCGCCTTTGCTGTTTTCGCGTCGGTCACCTCCATCGAGGCCATGGGTTTCCAGGCTGATCTGGGCGCAGGCAATGATCCGCTAGCCTTGGCTGCACTATCGAGCGTCTTTGCACTGGCGCCCGCCTTGTTGGGACTTGCCGGAGCGGCCCTGATTTCTGGTCATACAATGGATAAAGCCGCGCATGATGCTATCCGCCAGCAGTTGGACGCGCGTGATGCCTTACAGAAAGAGCGAGCGACTTCGTAATCGCCATACACCAGTTGGGTCATTGCCAGCTCCTTGTTCCAAACGCGCTTACTCTGAAGGTGAAGTATGTCGCCTTTCGGCGAAGTCCGGCCGGGTTTCGGTGCGGCCGCGCGGCGGCACGATTGATTGACCCTGCCGGTCGACCAAAACGACGATGAGAGCCCAGATGGCCTATGGCGCTCCTTCCTGCGCAACCCGGTCAACGATGCTACTCGCAGAAAACGAGACTTGTCCGGCAATTGGTGCGGGGTAAGCATTTGAACAGCGTGCAACCGGCATGACCGAAAACAACGCCGTCACAGAAGCGTATCGTCCGGGATAAAGCGGTCGTCGCGCAAAGGCGGCCGATGGTCCTGCGCCGCTCCGATCACCAGCCCTCCAATGAAAAACAGCGGCCATACTGCCAGCGCGAGATTGGGAAGAAACCAGGCGGGGTCGAACTCTGCGAGCAAGGTCCAGTACGCAATTGCCATAAAGCCCGCCACAAATGTCAGACAGAGCGACAGGATAGCGAGCGGACGCCAGATCGGGTTGCCGCGCCTTGCAAAGTGAACTGCGGAGATGCCGGTGACAGAAAAGAGCACATCAATCGGAAAGAAAGACCAGTTCCATGCAATGACGCGCGGGTCATCATAGTCTTTGTACATCATGCTGGGCGGCAGGGAGATCAGACCGGCGAGATCCAGAACCATTGCTGTCCAATAGCTGAGAAACGCAATGTCCGTGAAAAGAAGGAATCCTGCGAGGCGCCTGGTCATCATCCTGTCGATCCGGTTCTCATGCTTCTTGACTTTGTTTCTCAGCAGCGGCGGGCATCGCAGCGGGTTTCAATCTAGCAGGCTTTCGATATGTGCGGTCACCATTGCAACCGCCCGGGTCCTTTCCCTGGGAAAGCGTGCCGGCGCGGCAAGTGTGACCTTTATCCCGAGGCCGTCGATGAACACCATGAGATGATCTGCCAATTCACTTGATTGCCTGGGCTCTTTTTTCAGGGGCTCAAGGAGTCCCTGAAGGAGCCTGCGCCACTCGGCATAGCGACGTCTGTTTTCGTCCAGAAGCCGCGCATCGGCAGCAGCGGCGCCCCAGAAGGCCAGCCAGACCTTCCACTCCGTCAGACGATTGTAGTCGAGGGGCAAAGCCTCGAAGACCACGGCTGTCAGCCGGGCTTTCGCAGACAGGTCCCGTTCTGCAGCCTCCAGCATACGCGCACCAGCCGCCATATGGGCGGCGCGGAGGGCTTCTATGAGAAGAGCATCGCGATCGCTGAAGTAATGGGTCAAAGCGCCGGTTGTCACACCGGCAACAGAGGCAACGCGGCGCAGCGTGGCCGCGCCTAGCCCTTCTTGCGCTATGACGTTCCAGCTGGCGGCCACAAGGGCCGCCCTCTTTTCTTCGGGATCGACTATCTTTGGCAGAGCGCACGCTTTCCTGGCTTCAATTCCGGGAGTGCGTATTTTATAACAGTTGTTATGTGAAAAGCCAAGTCGGTCCGGCAGCCCGCGGGGCCCTTCTCCAGGCCTTCGATATCCGGGGCAGGCTGCGCTGCACACGGGGTCCGACTTCGGCGGTCTCCGGCCTCGTGTCTGCAGGGCCGGCTGATGGCAGGATCGAGGTGCCCCTGCCAGAGGCCGAATTCGATCATCGGAGCCGGTCTGGCACTAAAGAGCCGGTGGTCGCGCAATGCCAATAAGGCCAGCAGATCGAAGGGCAGGTCAGGTCCTCGCAAGGCGGCGCTCACTGCATGAATCGCGGAAAGCAGACATAGCGGCGGTCCTGGCGACTCAGATCACGATCCAGATCAGCGCCCCGCCCATGGCCCAAGACATCGGAGCGATCAGACGGACAGCAGCGACCGGTATTCGGCGTGACCACCATGTCGAGTAGGCGGCATGCCAGCGTCGAGGCAGCAGTAGCAGCACCAGCGCCGAGACGATCAGGAAGCTGCCGATAACAGCGACGGCGAGCGGAAATCGGGACGCAGCCGCAGCTAAAACCATGGCAATGCCGGCGAGGATACGCACGGCCATCTCGCCAATGTGGACCCTGGGGGAGCCGCCCATCTGTCCGAGCGCCCGAAGCGCCTGGCGCGGTTGGATAAGCATAAACACACCCAGACCTATCAGCCAAAGGCCGGCTACGATGACAAACCATTGGGCCGCAGTGGCAAACATGGACGGTCTCAGTCTTGACGTGACGCGCCCATGCATAGCACCGGCAGCAGAAAAGTCCGCAGTGGGTCGTTTCTTCCTGTTGCGTTCAGACCAGCAAGCAGACCTTCGCCAAGCAGTCCGCAAACGGGCTCGACATCGGATTTTCTAAATACATGCTCGTGGAATATCGTCGATGAACTGCCGGACCATCTATCCGACTAAAGCACTGTAAAACAAATTGCTATTTGAAATCCGAATGATCGGCGGTGAGGTTCGGGTGATGAGGGACAAAATGGTTTCAGAGACCGTTTTCGCCGGGTCCCCTGGTCTCCGGGGTCTGACGGCATCCGGCCAATGCCGCGATTACTGGGGGGCTTTTCGTTCCTGCGGTCGCCAGATGCGGGTTTGCGGCAGGAACTGGCGGAGCAAGAGCGCCCCCCCAACCAACGCTCTTTCATCTATGTTATTGTTATGGAACACATACGCAGCATGCTGATGATCTCGGCCTCTGGCACAGCTATAAGGCTGAAGCAGGGGCTCAGGCCCCCGGGCGGGGGAGGCTGGCGATGAAGTCCAGGAAGGCGGCGTCGAAGGCCTCCGGCATCTCAAGGAAGGCCGAGTGCCCGGCGTCGAAGCAGGCGATCCGGGCGCCCGGGATCCGGCGGGCGAGACCCCTTACCAGGAACCAGGGCAGGATCCGGTCCCTGAGGCCCCAAGCGAAGAGGATCGGCGTCGGCAGCCTCCGGAGAACGGGCCGGATGTCCGCGGCGGGTTCGGCGAAGCTGCGCCAGGCCTCGGCAAGGACCGGGGCGGCGTGCACCCCGCCCGCAACGATTTCCTCGCGGCGCCAGGCCGCGTCCGGGCGGGGCAGCACCCGGCGGTAGTACCTGGCGAACCATTGCGGAAAGGCCGGGTCTCCGGCCGCACCCTTCTCGAACCGCCGGGCCATGTGACGGCAGAATATACTGATGAGCGGGTTTGCGGGGATCAGGCCGCCAGAATTACAGAGCACGAGACCGCGAACTCGATCGGCGTGGTTTGCTGCGCAAAGGATGGCGGCCGCGCCGCCGATGGAGTTGCCCAGCAGAACGACGTCCTTAAGGTCCAGCCCCTCGAGGACGCCGCCGACGAGGTCGGCATAACGCCCGGCGCTCGCGGGCTCCGCTTCCCTCGGGCTGTCACCCTGACCCGGCCAGTCGATGGCGATGAAGGTGAAATCTCCGCCCAGTCTCCAGGCCAGCCGGTCAAAGTCGCGCGCGCCGTGCCCGGTAGCATGGAGGCAGACCACCACTGGCCCCGTACCGCTGCGCCTGACGACAAGGGGAAGGCCGCAGACCTCGAGGGCCCGTACCTCGACTGGATGGGGCATGGCATCGTCCATAATGTGATATCAATATCACTTCCGGTTTGACGCCGTCAACGGCATGAGCGAGGAAGGTGCATGGCCTCGCCTGAACCCCGCCGACACCGTCCGGAAGCAACCCGGGCCGCCCTCCTCGAGGCGGCTCGGCTGGAGTTCGAGGATCCGGGCTACTTCGCCACCAACACCAATCGGATCGCGGCGCGGGCCGGATTTGCGCCCCAGACCTTCTATCGTCACTTTCGCGACAAGCCGGCCGTCTTCCTGGCGGTCTACCAGCGCTGGACCGAAGCGGAGCTCGACCTTCTGGAGGGGGTGCAGGACGCCGCAGGGGCGGCGGCGGTCCTGATCGCCAGCCACCGTGTGTCGCTGAACTTCCGCCGCGCCCTTAGGGTCCTGTCCCTGACCGATCCGGACCTCCGAGCGGCTCGGGCGGAGAGCCGGAAGTTCCAGATCCGCCGTCTGCAAGCGCGCTCGCCGCACCTGGCCGGGGGCAGCTTCGCCGATCTCGCCGCTGAACTCCTGACCCTGGAGCGGCTCGCCGACGCCTGCGCCGAAGGCGAGTTCCGGGATATGGGCCTTCCGGATGACGACGCTGAAGCGGCCCTCGCGGCGGCGATCCGCAGAACCTTCAGGACCTGATACCACGTCGCCACGGACCTGCCCAACTCCGGTCAGCCGCTCCTGTGCGGTTATGATGTTCGGGTCCGGGCACCCCGGCGCCCCTCTGACCCTGAACCGCGCCGGTAACCCCGGAGGCTGTTTGGCTGGAGCCAAGCATCGATAGCGGTTTCCTTCAGCGCGATAAAACAGTCTCGCCCCGGCTTGCGCCAGGAGGACAGTTACAATCGGCTCAAGCAGGGGCCGCCTGGATGCTCTCGTCTCAGGCTGGACGGACTGGCCGGAACGCGCGGCGATCCTGGAGTATCATGGCAGCCTGTCCCGCCAGGAAGCCGAGGCCAGGACATTTCAGGACACCATAGCCCATCGAAAAACCGGAGAGGGCTTCGAGTTGGAAAGATGTCTGCGGCTTGACGGCTCTGGCGTCCTGCAGGGTTCTCTGAGAATGTTATGCATGGCATTCATCTGTCAGAGGACAGAGGATCGCCCGGCTGAGCATCTCGGCATGGCAGAACATCAAAGGCTGCAATCCCGACCAACGGCTCTGCCTTCGCATCCGTCAGGGCGCAGGCGTCCACCATGTTCCCAAAAGATCATCGACAACGCCGTCACAGTCATCATCAATCCGGTTGGGCAGTTCCTGGGCATCCGGGCGGATCGCCGCCTGCTGGTCATTGCAATCCGTCCCAAACTTGCCGCCGGGATTTGAGACGGCCGCATCGACATACCCGTCCCCGTCGAGGTCGCGCCAGCCAATCGAGTCTGGATCGCAATCCTCATCAAGATCATTTGCGATTTCGGCATTGTCCGGATAACGCGCGGGATTGTTGTCATCACAGTCTGTTCCGCCCACGCGCACATCCACCGCGCCGTCCCCGTCCGCATCCGTGTCTGCGGGGATACGGGGCTGAAGGATCTCTGCAGGTACGCCCTTGAGAGCCGGAGCGACACGAGGCGGCTGGACCTTTGCCCCGCTGAGCACGGATGGCGACGCTTTGGTTTCCTTGTCAGTGTTCAACTGAGCGATCGCCGCAAACGCTCCGGCTGAGGCGAACAGGCTGAAGGCCAGGATGGCCCCACGAATAATCGAAGCCATAGACACACCCTCTCGTTGGCCCACCCGGATCTAGGCAGAGTTTCTGAAGCCGCGCAAGGCTGGTTGGCCGCTAATCATCCCCAAAAACAAGCGACTTGAAAACTGGACTTCTCCGGCGTTGATTATCGACGGAGATGAGAATGAGCCGAAGGCAGGCGCAGCTAACAAATCGAGATTTACAGAACCGCAGATCGTTGCGATCCTGAACCACGGCGAAAGCGGCGTGCCTGTGCCTGATCTCTGCCGCGAGTACGGGATCAGCAACGCGACCTGTTTGTAACTGGCGCAAGCCGAGTATGGTGGCATGGACGACACGATGCACCTGAGGGCAAAGATGTTCAGCGCCGCGATTGGTCGGCTTTTCCGGGCCATCCCGATCACCCTGTGCGTGTCGATGCAGCCGATTGCGCCAGCGTTTGCGCAAGCCATTACTCGAGACGCGTTGCAGATAGAGGTTGCGTCCGACCCGAGGCCCATGGCTCTGTTCGTGACGGGCAAGGGGGTCGCTTCACCGTTCGCGGTGTCGGCAGCCGGGAAGGACGGCGAGCCCGCCATTCCAGCCCTCGGGCCCGACACGCCAGTACGCGTTGCCAGCAACACGAAAACGTTCGTGGCTGCAACGGTCTTGCAACTATGGGAGCAGGGTCGCATCGATCTTGACGCCGCGATAGGGCCGCTCATTTCGCCAGGCCTGGACCAACTGATGCGGAGCGGCGGCTATGACACCGCCCTGATCACGGTGCGGCACCTGCTCAGTCACAGTGCCGGGATCTATGATCATGCCCAGGACGAGCGTTACCTGCCATTGGTGCTCTCGCAGCCGGGCAGGCGCTGGACCCGTGAGGACCAGGTTCGCCTGGCAGTGACGTGGGGCAAGCCGCTGGACCCGCCCGGCACGGCCTTCCACTATTCCGACACGGGCTACATCCTTGCTGGCGACATCATCGAGCGGATCACAGGCCAGTCTCTGGGCAAGGCGGTGCGCACGCAACTGCAACTGGATCGCCTGGAGTTGCAGTCGACCTGGTGGGAGATACTGGAAGACAAGCCCCCCGGTGCGCCGTGGCGCGCGCGCCAGTTCATCGGAGATGCCGAGGTCACGGATATCGACGCCAGCGTCGACCTGCATGGCGGGGGTGGCCTCGTGATGTCTGCCAAGGATCTCGCGATACTGACAGCAGCGCTGTTCGAGGGGCGCCTGTTCGAGCGCCCCGGGACCTTGCAGGAGATGTTGTGGAAGGGTCCGCACAAGGGCGCTGACGGCTATCGCCTTGGCGTCTTCGTCGGGCAGGCCAACGGCCGCGATTACTATTGGCACAGCGGCTACTGGGGGAGCGTCGCCTATTATGTGCCTGACACCGGGATTGCGGTCGCCGGCGTCACCAACAACCAGGACGCCTATCGCAGGCTGGTGAATGCTGTGCAAAAGGCGGCAGGTGTCGCTGCACCTTGACTGACGCATTCAGTTTGCGGCGGCAGAGTAGCTGCCGACACTGACGAGCAGCCCGGAGTGCATGCCTTTCTTCGCGTTCCGGATCTCCAAACTGGTCAGCGGCATTGACCTGCATCCCGCCATATCGCCGCGAACTGGAGGCAGATCGTGGTAAGCAGGAAAAAACGACAGTCGAATTATGATCGCACAAAACGCCTATGTTCGATCCCGTAGGCGACCGTCCACAGACGTCTGTGGATGGCCTCCTGGCGGTGGAAGGGAGCCTGATGGCGAAATCTCGCTGAGCCGCTCAACCTCAAGACCTACGCCGGAGCCGAGCCCGGCCTTAGGCACCCAATTCCTCGTGAGAAAGCGGTTCAGCATTCAGTTCATCACGCAGCAGGCGCCAGGTCGAAAGCGCTTGATCCATAATCGACACGAACCGACCAGAATGGTTTCGCTCGAT
Organism: Hyphomonas sp.; assembly: GCA_016124495.1. Taxonomy (GTDB): domain Bacteria; phylum Pseudomonadota; class Alphaproteobacteria; order Caulobacterales; family Hyphomonadaceae; genus Hyphomonas. Next base: position 23,697 of record WGNP01000001.1, read on the forward strand.
CGGGTGCGCTAGCTCGTCCGCGACAATGTACTCGAGGCATGGAAGTGGCTTCGTGATCAGTTCAAGATTGATCCAGATCCGCTGCGCCTGACTGTTGCACGCCCCCCATTTGGTTTTCATCTTGTTGATGCCCCAGGTGGGTACCGGGACGCCGATCACCTTAGCCCATTTTTCGACGATAGGGCCGAGGCGGGTTTGAAGCTCGCCGCGTTGCTAGCGAGTGAAGACACCTTCCCTGTCAGCGGAACGGGGGGGGGCAGCGACAGGGAAACCGCGGCGGCGTCGGGCATGCCGCGGTTCTAGCATGTTCCCCTTCCGTTTCGAGGGGTCAGTCCGGGGTCGGCTCGGCCGGCAAGGGTGCGCGCAAACCATAGTGCAGGGGAACCAGGATCCCGATCGCACAAATGAGGTTAAGCAGCACATTTCCGTAAATGCCATGAACGATGGAAAATGTCGTATCGATCACGAACCATGTCCCGATTGAGATGCGGATCAGCGACCAGTTCGACGCCGCCGGACCGTTGGGAGAAATCCGCGCTAACCGGTGGATCAGCACCATCCACCCCAGCATCATGGCGCCCAGAACCCCGTGAGCGAAACGGATGTACCTGTGGACTTCATCGGAGAATGGCTCAGGCGGCTGGAGAGCGCCATAGTAGACGAGATAGAAGAATTTCTCGCCGATCGAGGGGGCTAGCAACAGGAGTAGTCCCATTCCTGTCAGTCCCGCCAGCGTCGCCTGCAGCAAGACCTCCCAGGGCCTCGAAAGCGTCCGGTCAGATGAAACACGTATGGAGGTCATCCTCTTGCTCAGAAACGATGGGTTTGGCCAACTGAGAGCGGCGTGACCCGATCTCCAAATCGTTGCGCCAGCGCAGTGATGGCGCGCCAACCGGTACAATGGCCAGGTATGATGCGCTCCAGCGAGAAGTTGGCCAGGTCCTCCACCGTGCGATCAATGATCTGCTCGTTCGGCTGTCCGGAGAGATGCAGCCCCCCCATCACTGCGTATAGAGGTATATCCGGAAAGACCGTCCTGGCGTGCCGAAGGACGTTGACGACACCCGCGTGCGAGCATGCGGAGAACACAATCACGCCCTTGTCTCGCACCTTTACCGCGAGCCAGCGCTCATCCAGGATCAACGGGTCGTCGGTCCATTCCGATGACTTCGGTCGCATGGCGACGTGCCCCGGAAGTCCCACTTCGTACTCGGTCAGGCGTGGGATTTCGCCACTGAGGTAAGCGTATCCGTCAGCCAGGACCCTCGCGGTCTCTTCGATGATCAGCTTGGCCCCCAACCTCCGAAGCCGTTCGGGCGAGGGAGGGGAGCGGAAGGGTACAACCCTGTCCGGCGCCGTTCGCATCCCGCGCCGGACGAACATCGAATGGTTCGCGTGAAACTCGGTGACCTTGGCGGTGGATTGCCGCCTCTGCTGCGTGAAGGGCTCGGTCAGTCCCCCAGCGTGATCCCAGTGCCCGTGTGACAGCACGACCGCGTCGAACTGCGTCAGGTCGTAAGCCAGAATCCGCGCATTGCGCCTCAGGCTCTCGCAATCCGGACCGGCGTCGAACATCACGCGCCTTGTTTCGCCATTGGCCTGGATGTCGAGCGCCAGGGATAATCCCCAGTTCGCACAACAGAGGCATGTCCCGGTAAGCCCAAACCGAGGCCGCCTGCGGAGGGCGTTGCCGAGGTGCGAGGTCACCATCGAACCGGAACTCGAGGTGAGATCGGTCGTGTTGTCGAGCAAAACATGGACGTCGAGGGAGTCGCATTCCACGACGGCCAGGGTCGGGGATGTCTCGCGCCTACCCATGCTTGTGGTCATGCGATCCGGCGAAGACGCAGGTCTCATCCCCGGCCTGTTGCTCGAAGGACCTATCGCCCATCCGTTCGCGCAGAGACATCGCAACCCCCTGCCCGATATCGACCTCCGTCAGGTCTACAAGGACGCCGTTGCCCAGGACATGAGAAGGCGAAGACAGGCGCGAAAGATCCGAACGCGGGTCGGTCTCCCACAACACCATGTCGGCCGGCGCCCCTTCCTCGACGCCGGGAAGGCCTAGGGCCTTACGCCCGACGGTGGTCGCCGACCGCAGCGCTTGGTCTATGCTCAAGCCATATCGCACCATGGCGTCAATCTCCAGGTCAATTCGGCCATGCGGAAGTTCGTCGGATCCGACCAATACCGGCACGCCCAAGGCGATCGCCGTCTCAAGGGCGTCCTGCGTCCGTCGGGAGTAGGCCTCCCGGACTGCGCCCGGCAGGCCCTTTGTCTCAGCAGCCTTCAGGAAACCTTCAACGGTGGCGATCGTCGGACACCATTGGGTTCCGTGCGTCGCCATTGCGCGCACTACGTCTGGCGTTATGTTTGACCCATGCTCAATTGAGTCGACGCCGGTCGCCACGATCTCAGAGACATTTGATCCCGTGCTGTGGGCGAGAACGCGAACACCCGCCTTGTGGGCCGCCTCTACGACATTGCGGACAATCTCGAGGGGATAGGTCAACGGCGCCTCGAAGAGGTCCATCGACGGACCCGGAAAGTCAGCGATGATCTTGAACCACTTAAGGCCATGCGCCGCCACTTCCTCGAAGCGCGCGAGAAGCTCATCCGGAGCTGTTGACTTGCCGACATCAACCCCGGGGAAGAAGCGACCTTCGGGTACGTGCATCCAGCCGCTCCGCAGGATGATGGGCATCGGCGGGAGCTCAACGTCGGTGAGGTTGAGTTGCTGCACGTAACCGGCGTCTCGCAAGGCCGTCACGCCCGAGCGGAGATGGCGCTGGGCATTATGAAGAACGAGCTCCGGACTGTGGGGTTTCAGCCCGGTGTTGGCGAAATCGAGAGACAGATGGACATGTCCATCAATAAGGCCGGGAGCCATGAAGGCGCAGGGTAATGAGACGGCGTCTGGCGCAGGAGTGAATGTGAAGCGGCCATTCACGATCCACAGGTCGGTCTGCTGCCGCCCTTCCGGCAACAGAGTGGCTCTCAGATGGTAGTTTATCGGCTTCATGGTGTTGTGCCCCCGGGTTCGAGACGTCCAGATCCAGATCGCGTTCGCTCTATGGCGAGTATCTCGTGTCCCAGGTCCGCCCGGCCAGTGGACAACCCGCCAGATTCTGGTCATTTCAGGCCATGACCTTGCCAGCGTCGGCCCTTCCCATGCCGAGTTCCTATTCCGCACTCGTCCTGCGGGAGTGGGGGGCGTCGCCAGAGGTAAGAGAGGCGCTGGGCGCGGGCGGTCGCGATCCGGACTCCCCCGTCATCGACGTCCGTCAGCAGGCCGCTCAGCTCAGCAAGCTGGCGTCTGTCCTTCCACCCGGCTGGGGGCTGAAGCTGGGGGCGCTCTTCGACTCAGCCGCTCACGGACCGCTCGGCGTAGGCGTCCAGAGCGCAGCGACGCTCTCAGACGCGCTGGATTTGATCGCCAGTTATGGCCACGTGCGGACGCCATTCATTCGGTTCGCGATCTGTCGTACTTCTTCGCGGATCACACTGAGATTCATCGACACGGGAATACTGGATGAGGCTTGTATCCTGCCAATCCATGAGGCCACGTTGGTCGGAATTCAAACTACGCTTCGGAATTTTATTGGACCGAGTTCCAGATCCATATCCATAGAGACATCCTTTCCGGCTCCGGATTACGCCGATAGATATCCCGAATTCCTGATGGGCGAGCTTCATTTTTCCCGCAGAGAGACATCACTATCATTCGATCCCTGGATGCTGAGCACGAGATCCCCCTTAGCGGACCCGGAGCTCTTCCAACTCGCCAGGGGTCAACTGCAGCGCCTGGCGCACGCCATCGACACGGAAGGCGCATTGGTCGCGCAAGTACGGCAGCGCCTGGCGGCGGCGGACGAGATGCCCGCTCTGCGCGAAATGGCGCGCGCCTTGCGCATCTCAAGCCGAACGCTGGTGCGGCGACTTGGCGAGGTGGGCGCAAGCTATCGGAGTTTGGTCGACGATGCCCGCCGCGCTAGGGCCGAAATACTCCTGAAGGAAGGGGCGCTCACGGCCGAGGAGATCGGTTACCGCCTCGGCTACTGCGACAGCGCCAATTTTGGTCGTTCCTGTAGGCGCTGGTTCGGCTGTTCAGGCGGCGAGTACCGGCGAAGGCTTCAGTCCGGAAGACTTTCGACTGAGACGACGCGTGGGCCTCGGCGACGCCCCTCCGATCCCGCCGTCTGATAGGTCGACCGCAGCTCCGCCACCGGCGGCCTTCTGGGGGCTTTGCGCCCCTGCGGTCGCCCGATTGCGGGTTCGCGGCAGGGGAGTGGCGGAGGAGGAGGGATTCGAACCCCCGGAGCCCTTTCGAGCTCAACGGTTTTCAAGACCGCCGCATTCAACCACTCTGCCACTCCTCCGCAGGAAGCGCTGTTTGTGGGAAGGCGCGCCGGATGGCAAGTCCCTGCGGGGCGTCAGGCGGTAAATCAAATCTAAATGAGTAGCGCCGGACTTTTTGTTTGGTTTGACCGGATGGCGACACCTCTCATGGTAAACCGGCACCTGAAACGGCCAGAAGGCCACCGGGAGCCCAGAAGGGCTCCTCCGGTTTCTCAGAATGAGGAGAATACAGGCGCATGCCGATCGTGAAAACCGGGCTTTGCAACCAGCTCGCTTTTGTTGCGTCCGCAATTGTGCTCGCTGCGGCCGCGCTGCCGGCATCTGCCGGTGGGCGCGCGCCGATCACCTATGCGAGGGAGACCGGCGCCGCTGCGTCCGTCACGGTCGCAAAACCGTCTGCGCCGGCCGGCAAAGCTGACAAGGCCGCGCAACGGATCGAATTTCGCTATCCGGGTTCGTCCAGGGAACCTGGCCGTTTTGAAATTGCATCGGTGAGCGTTCCGGCGCGCACGGAATCGGTCGCCGATAAATTGTTTACCGAAGCGCCGCAGTTTTCATCCGAGGTGCGCGTCTTCGACGCGCCGGCAACCGCAGCGCAGATTACGGCGACCCGTGCGCCGGTGGTTGAATCGGTGGCCTTGCAGCCTGTTGCTGTCGTGAAACCGGCGCAGATAACGCCCGGCAGTCAAACTGGCCTGGGCGAGAGAGCCGTTGCCATCGTTTACGGCGATGAATTCGCCGGCCTGCCGACCGCCAACGGTGAAACCTTCGACCAGTCCGCATTGACCGCCGCCCACCCGTCGCTGCCGCTGCCAAGCATCGTGAGGGTTTCCAATCCCGCAACGGGCAGGGAAGTAAAGGTACGCGTCAACGACCGCGGCCCGTTTGAAGACGGCGCCTCGCTGCAGGTGTCGCGCCAGGTGGCTGTTCTTCTTGGGTTCGAAGGCGCAGGCAAAGCTGAACTCGTCCTGCAGCCCGCCGAAGAGGCCGCGCCCGCAGTCTTCAAAACCCGCTCTGACTATAAGCCTGCGCTTCTCGTGAAAGAAACCCGGCCGTTTCCGGCCGACGAACTGCTTGGCGGTTATGAGCCGGGCGGCAGCGCCGGGCAGAGCACGAAACCGGCTGGCGCACCAAAAACCCGTGCCAGCGTGAAATGGCCAGAACCGCCGGCAGATTGGGAGGTTGGCCCTGCGACCTCGAAAGTTCGCGCCGCTGTTTCGGGCACGCACTACGTGCAGCTCGCATCCTTCACCGACATCGGCAACGCCGAGACGCTCTATCGCGGCCTGCGGTCGGACATGGATGTGGAAATCGTCCCCGCCCGGGTGAACGGCGCCGACTTTTTCCGGGTTCGGGTCGGGCCGCTTGCCAGCCGCGACGCTGCTCAAGAGCTACGTGACCGTCTTAATGCAGAAGGCAAGGGCGACGGACGGGTTATCACTGCGGAGTAGAATGCCCGCAGTGTGCCCATTGACGCTGACCACAAACCGGCCCTTTTTCCCGGATATCCGGGAAGAGGGGCCGTGTCTGCGCTCGGCCATTGCGGAATAAGGAGACGAGGATCGTGAAATTCTGGCGTGGGATCGTTTCGGCTGCAGCAGCCATCTGTGTCGGGACGGCGATGTCTGCGTCCGCTCAGATCATCGACACACCGGCGGAGTTCGCCGTGATTATGGATCATGAAACCGGGCAGATCCTGTATTCCAAGCGCGGCGACGAATTAATGACACCGGCCTCGATGACCAAGATGATGACAGCCTTTGTCGTCTTCGAACTCATCGAACGCGGCGAGATCTCGCTGACAGACAAATTCACCGTAAGCGAAGATGCCTGGCGCCGCGGCGGATTTCCGTCCGGCACCTCGACCATGGGCCTGAAGCCCAGGGACACGCCAACCGTCGAGGAATTGTTGCACGGCGTCATCACCATGTCCGGCAACGATGCCTGCATTGTGCTCGCAGAAGGCATCTCGGGTTCTGAAGCGGCATTCTCCGCACGGATGACGCAGATCGCTCATGAACTCGGCCTGTCGTCGGTCAACTTTGTCAACTCCACGGGCCTTGAGGGGGAGGGACATGTCGTCTCTGCCGTAGATCTCGCGAAGCTCGCGAAAATGACGATCGACAAGTATCCGCAGTATTATGCCTGGTACTCGCTGCCGTCCTATACCTGGCGCGAATACACGCAGGCGAACCGCAACCCACTCCTGGAAGTGGCCGGAGCCGATGGCCTGAAGACCGGTCACCTTGAATCATCTGGCTATGGACTGACGGCCTCGGCTGTCCGCGACGGCGTTCGCCGTACGATCGTCATCAACGGTCTGCCGACCATGGCCGCCCGCGCCCAGGAAGCCGAGCGTCTGATGCGGGTCGCTATCCAGAGTTTCGAACTGAAAACAATCGGCCCTGAAACAGTCACCCTGCCGGATGTGCCGGTCTGGCTTGGTACCCAGACTTCCGTTCCGGTCTCGCTCGCCGAGCCGGTAAAGGTCGTCGGACACAAGGCAGCTTTTTCCAAGGCCAAAGCTGAACTCGTACTCGACAAGACGATCCGCGCGCCGGTGAAAAAAGGCGATGTCGTCGGCACCTTCGTGGTGACGCTGGACGGGCAGGAGCCTGTGACCGCGCCCGTGATTGCTGAAGCCGACATCAGGAAACTCGGCTTTGTCGGTCAGGCCATCGCGGGAATCGGCACCCTGATGAAGAGCGAGAACAAACCGGCCCCTGAAGAAGAACTTAAGGGCGGCTGATGTCGCAGACCGCCCGGGGCCGGTTCATCACTCTGGAAGGCGGAGAGGGGACAGGCAAGTCCACCTTGCAGATCGCCTTGCGGGACCGGCTGGCAGGGCAGGGGGTTGATGTCGTCCTGACCCGCGAGCCGGGAGGAACGCCCCGCGCCGAAGCCATTCGCGCGCTGGTGCTCACGCCGCCCGGCGGCAAGCCGTTTGCACCTTTGGCCGAAGCGCTATTGATGAACGCGGCCAGAAGCGATCACCTTGATGAGTTGATCCGGCCGGCGCTGAGTGCGGGCACGTGGGTGATCTGCGACCGGTTCAGCGACTCGACCCGCGTCTACCAGGGTGTGTCCGGTGAGGTGTCACCTGAAGCCCTTCAAAGCCTTGTGGCCCACGTTGTGGGCCCAACCTGCCCTGACCTTACACTGATCCTCGACGCTCCCGTCAGTATCGCCCAAGAGCGCCGCGCGGCCCGCAAAGGCCCGAAGGATGCGCAGGATGTATTTGAGCAGCGAGATCTGGATTTCCACCAATCTGTCCGCCTCGCCTTTGCGGACATCGCGCGGTCAGAGCCGGACCGGTGCAAACTTATTGATGCAAGCCGGCTCCCAAACGAAGTCGCAGACGCGGCCTGGTCCCATGTCGCGCAGCTTCTTTCATCTGCCGAGGTCCATTGATGGCGCCCGGCTGGCCCCTTTTCGGACATGGCGCGGCGGAGCGGCGGTTCCTCGATGCGCATGCGCAGACGCGGCTGCATCATGCCTGGCTGATCGAAGGCCCTGAAGGTATCGGCAAGGCGCGGTTTGCGCAGCGTCTCGCAGCCTTCCTTCTCGGTGCTCGCGGGGCAGCCGGCAATCCCCTCGATGCGGACGAAGCGGATCCGGTCTGGCGTGCGTGTTCGTCCGGCAGTCATCCGGACCTTCGCCTGATCCACCTTGAACTCAATGACAAGGGAAAGCTGTCGCAGGACATCAGCGTCGACCAGATACGCGCGCTGACCGAGTTCTTCACGATGAAGCCCGCGCTCGGCGGCTGGCGTATCGGGATCATCGATGCCATCGACGAGACCAACAAGAGCGGCGCCAACGCATTGCTCAAGACGCTCGAGGAACCCCCGCCGAAGTGCGTGTTGTTCCTGATAAATCACGGCCGCGAACCCATTCTGCCGACGATCCGCTCGCGCTGCCGCGTGTTGCGGCTGTCCGTGCTGGCTGAGGAAGATTGTAAAAAGGCGCTCGACGCTGCCGGCGCGCCGGCGCAGGCCGCCCGGGTTGCGAAGGGCAGGCCGGGGAAGGGCATAAGGCTCTCTTCAGCACCTGCCCTCGCCGCCGTTGACGCGGCCCGCGCCCTGCTCCGGTCCGCACCCGCGTTCAACGAAAAACTCGCCGTAGCAGCGCTTTCGGCGGCAGCGGCTGATGAGGCGTCGATGGAAGCGTTCCGGTCGGAGCTGCTCGACTGGCTGGCCGACCGGGCCGAGACCGATCCTTCGGCGGCAAAACTCTGGCTGAAACAGGCGCGGCTGGCGGGCGATGCCGAGCAATTGAACATGGACGCTGCCCAGGTCGCCTCAAAACTGGTGGCGGGGCTTTATGAATTGGCTCAGCCCGTCTAAACGGCGCCGGAATGTTCGATACACACGTAAACCTGCATGGCGAGGCCTTCGCGCAAGACCTTGAGGACGTACTGGGCCGCGCCCGCGCTTCGGGCGTGCAACGGTTCCTCGCCATCTGCGACCGTTACGACAATTTTCCGGCAGTCCGCGCAATCGCAGAGGCGCATCCGGATATCTGGTGTTCGGTGGGCGTCCACCCGCACCATGCCAAGGACTTCACCAACCTTACGGCCGAGACACTCATCGCTGAGGCGCGGCATCCGAAAGTGGTTGCCGTCGGCGAAACCGGATTGGACTTCCATTACGGATACAGCGCCGAGGCCGACCAGGTGCGCAGCCTGCGCGAACATATCAACGCTGCCCGGATGACTGGCCTGCCTCTGATCCTCCACACCAGGGAAGCCGACACCCTGATGGCCGACCTGCTCGAGGAAGAATACGCGAAAGGCGCGTTCCGGCCTCTGCTGCACTGCTACACCGGCGGGGAAGACCTGTGCCAGCGTGCCCTGGCGCTCGGCGCTTTCGTTTCAGTGTCCGGCATCCTGTCGTTCAAAAGTGCGAAGGATGTGCGCGCCGTGATCGCCAACGTTCCTCTGGACCGGATCATACTGGAGACCGATTGCCCGTATCTGGCGCCCATCCCGATGCGCGGACGTCGCAATGAGCCCTCGTATCTTGTGCATGTGGCCGAAGCGCTGGGCGCTCTGATGGGCGTTGACACGGAAACGATCAAGCAGGTCACGACACAGAACGCAGTACGCCTGTTCTCCAGGGTTGCCGCCTGATGGCGCGCGCGCGGATCGTGCTTCTCGGAACCGGCTCGTCCGGCGGCGTCCCGCGCGTTGGCGGTGACTGGGGCGCGTGCGATCCTGCAGAGCCGCGCAACCGGCGGACGCGCTGCAGCGCGCTGGTGGAACGCTGGAACGAGACAGGCGCCGTAACCCGGGTCCTGATAGACACATCGCCGGACCTGCGCGAACAACTCCTCGCGTGCGCCGCGACACACCTCGATGCGGTCGTATATACGCATGATCATGCCGACCAGGCGCATGGCATAGACGATGTGCGCGCCTTCGCCATCCGCCAGCGCGCCCGGATCCCGACATACTTCGACGGCGCAACCAAAGAGCGCCTTGAGCGGCGTTTTGACTACATCTTCCATGGTGCAGGCGGGTATCCGGCCATCATGTCGCCCCAGCCGGCCGTCGAACCGCTGCGTCCGTTCGAAGTTCAAGGCCGCGGCGGGCCTGTGGAATTCCTGCCGGTCGATATGGAACACGGCCACATCCGGTGCATGGGCTTTCGGATCGGTGATCTTGCTTATTGCAACGACGTCAACGGATTGCCGCCGGAGTCGATGGAGGCCCTCGCTGGCCTCAGTACGCTGATCATCGATGCGCTGCGCTACACGCCGCATCCGTCGCATGCCCACCTTGAGTTAACGCTGTCCTGGATCGCCGCGCTCAGGCCGCGCCGGGCTATCCTGACCAATCTGCACGTCGACATGGATTATCAGACGCTCGTGCGAGATCTTCCAGACAATGTGGAGCCGGCCTTTGACGGCATGGAGATCGCGTTCCAGCTCTAGCGCCGTGCGAGGGAAGGGCGAACGGGGTGGCGCTATCTGCCGGAGGAAACGCATCCTGGCATCAGATCACAATGACCCGGCAGTCAATTTCCCATAATATTGATTATGCGAATGACCGGTCTCTATGGGCGCTCCAGCCAGGTTATCAGCTGAGCTGGACTGATTTCCGGATCGCCGAAAATCACCGGCCGGTACAAACTGCCAGAGCCCGTTCGCCGGCGCCGCCGGGCTGCAGATTCATTCCGGCTTAACCCTGGCAGCGATCCCCTTCCCCGATCGAGCGCCTCCCGGGTTATTCTATTCCCACTCGATCGTGCCCGGAGGTTTCGAGGTGATGTCATAGACGACACGGTTCACGCCCTTCACCTCGTTGATGATGCGGGTGGCAACGCGGCCCAGAAACGCGTGGTCGTAGGGATAGTAGTCGGCGGTCATGCCATCGACGCTGGTCACGGCGCGCAGGGCAAGCACAGCTTCATAGGTTCTCACATCGCCCATGACGCCTACGGTGTTTACCGGCAGCAGCACGCTGAACGCCTGCCATATCTCATTGTAAAGCCCGGCCTTCCTGATCTCGTCGATATAGATCGCATCGGCCTTGCGCAGCGTATCGGCTTTCTCGCGGGTGATGGCGCCTGGGATCCGGATCGCAAGGCCCGGCCCCGGGAACGGATGGCGCCCGACAAAGGCTTCCGGCAGCCCCAGCTCACGGCCGAGCGCGCGCACCTCGTCCTTGAACAGTTCGCGAAGCGGTTCGACCAGCTGCATCTTCATGCGCGCAGGAAGGCCGCCGACATTGTGATGGCTCTTGATCGTCATGCTCGGTCCGCCGCTGACCGACACGCTCTCGATCACGTCTGGGTAAAGCGTGCCCTGCGCGAGGAAATCCGCACCACCGATCTTCTTTGCCTCTTCGTCGAACACGTCGATGAAGAGACCGCCGATGATTTTCCGCTTCTGTTCAGGGTCAGAAACACCGGCCAGCTTGCCCAGGAAGAGTTCGGACGCATCCACGTGCACCAGCGGAATGTTGTAGTGTTCGCGGAACAGACCGACGACCTGTTCGCTTTCGCCGGCGCGCATGAGGCCGTGATCGACGTATACGCAGGTCAGCTGGTCGCCGATCGCTTCATGGATCAGCACAGCGGCAACCGAGGAATCAACACCGCCCGAGAGCCCGCAGATCACCCGGCCCTTGCCAACCTGCGCACGGATCCTGCCAATCGCTTCAGCCTTGTATGCGGCCATCGTCCAGTCGCCCGTGAAGCCTGCGACACCGTGAATGAAATTGCGCAGCAGCCTTGCTCCGTGCGTCGTGTGCACGACTTCGGGATGAAACTGGGTGGCGTAGAAGCGGCGCGACGTATCGGCGATCACCGCATAGGGCGCGCCCGGCGATTTCGCGATTACGGCAAAGCCCGGCGCCATTTCGGCGACGTGGTCTCCATGGCTCATCCAGACCTGTTCTTCCTCGCCCTCGAAGAGGCCATCGAGCAATGGATCAGCCTTCACACGAACGATGAAAGCACGCCCGAACTCGCGGCTGGTGCCGCCTTCGATGCGGCCGCCCAGCTGGTGCATCATCACCTGCTGGCCGTAGCAGATGCCGAGTACAGGAATTCCAGCCTCGAAGATGGCCTTGTCGGCCATCGGCGCATCGTCCCAATAGACGCTGGAGGGGCCGCCCGAGAGGATGATCGCCTGCGGCCCGTAGGCCTTCAGGAATGCCGCATCGACCTTGTTGAAGGGATGGATTTCGCAATAGACGCTGCTTTCGCGCAGGCGCCGGGCTATCAGCTGGGTTACCTGGCTGCCGAAGTCGACGATCAGGGCGCGTTGGTGGCGTGTCTCGGTCATGCGGCGCAGTAGCCGAGGCCGGAGGATTCGTCCACATCTTAGCACCTTGACCGATCGCCCGGGTGTCGATTTCCTCCAATCATGACAACCACCGGACCCATTAACGACGGAAAACGCCTCGCGCTGGACGCTGCACGCGCCGGCAGGCTGGAAGAAGCGAAGACGATTCTGCGCGGCCTGCTCACGGCTGATCCGGGCGACCTGGGCGTCCTGTTGCTGCTCGGGGACGTACTTTTCTCTTCCGACAACCGCGCTGAGGCCGGGCAGATTTACAGGTCTGCGCTCACGGCGGCGCGTCAGGCGCCGCCGCCAGTCTTGCAGCCCTTTAAGCAGGCCCTCGCACGCGCGCACGAACGGCTCGGCGGTTTTGCGGCTGATTTTGCGCAGTTCATCGACACGGTAGTGCCGCTCGCCGAACGGTCCGAGCGGTTCAGCGAGTCCATTGATATCCTGACCGGCCGTACGCCCATCTATCTGCAGCAGCCGCTGAAATACTACTTCCCCGGGCTTCCCCAGCAACCCTTCTATCCGCGAGAAACTTTCCCTTGGGCGGCAGAGCTGGAGGCGCAGACCTCCGCCATCCGGGCGGAGTTGCTGGCCGTCATGCAGGTCGAAGGTACGTTCGCGCCCTACCTCGAGAACACCGCAGACGCGCCACAACAGCGAACGCACCGGCTTGTGGGAAGCACGGACTGGACTGCATTTTACCTCTGGAAGGACGGTCAGCGGGTTGATCACAATTGCACCCTTTGCCCTATAACAGCGGCGGCAATTGAAAAACTGCCGCTGGATTTCCTCGAAGGCCAGGCGCCGTCCGTGCTGTTCTCGATGCTGAAACCCGGGGCGCACATTCCGCCGCACCACGGGATGATCAACACGCGCTTGATCTGCCACCTTCCGCTGCTGGTGCCGGGCCCCGCCTGGCTGCGCGTCGGTGCGAGGCGGCACGACTGGCGCTGCGGCGAACTCGTGGTCTTTGACGACAGCTTCGAGCATGAAGCGAGGAACGAAGCCAGCGAGACACGCGTCGTGTTATTGTTCGACGTGTGGCGGCCGGAACTTACACCTGAGGAGCGCGACCACGTCGCACGGTTGCTCGGGTCAATCCGTCTCGCCGCCGAGACCCTGAACGGGCACTAGGCGCGGCGTTCCAGCAGCGCGAAGAAGAAGCCGTCGGTACCCGCCCGGCGCGGCGTCAGCCGAACACTCCCCGTCGGACCACGGAACTTGCGCACGATACCCACTCCGTGCGGCGTGAGCGCGCCGGAGGCTATGGCAGCCTCGGCGGCGTCGCGTTCCACGAAGTGCGGCGCGCTGGCCAGGAACTCGGCCACCCGGTCCTCGTCTTCCTCGATCAGGAAGCTGCAGGTAGCATAGAGCAGCCGGCCGCCCGGCTTCAGATAGGTTGAGGCAGCCTGCAGAATCTCCCGCTGGTCCTGCATGCGTTTCTGGAGCTGGGCGGGCTTGACGCGCCACTTGGAATCCGGCCGGCGGCGCCAGGTGCCCGTGCCCGTGCAGGGCGCATCAACGAAGACGAGGTCCATCTGACCGACGAGCGGCTCAAGCGCGTTGCCTTCGCCCGGGTGCACCAGGTGTACATTATGCGCGCCGGAGCGCCTGAGGCGAGGGACAAGCGCTGAGAGCCGCTTACCGTCGATGTCATAGGCGTGGATCTGGCCCTGGCCCTGCATCTGAGCGGCGAGCGCGAGCGTCTTGCCGCCTCCGCCCGCGCAATAGTCCATGACCTGTTCGCCGGGTTGCGCATTGGCGGCGGCCGCGGCGATCTGGCTACCCGCATCCTGCACCTCCACCCACCCCTTCGAGAAAGCCGGGATGCCTTCGATACTGTCCTCGCGCTCGGCCGGGTCGCGCGCCGGGATATGGTAAGCATTCCTGAGCAGGCGCGATGGCTCCGCCTTCACCGACTTCAGTGGCAACGCAGCCCTTTCAGCGTCAGACTTCAGGGTATTCACCCGCAGGTCCACGTCCGCCCGTACCGCCATCATCTGCGCCTCGACCACGGCTTCAGGGCCAAAGACGCGCTGCATGTGCGGCGTCATCCATTCCGGGTAGTCGCCTTGAATATGCGGCGCAGCAGACGGGTCGGGCGCCAGGATCAGCCGGCTACGCTCGTCGTTGGTCAGTGGCGTGGGTCCGTGGTCGTCATAGCAGGCTTCCTCAATGTCCCGCGCATTCCATTCCCACGCTATCCGCAGCGCACCGAGGATCAGCGCACGCGGGTCATTGTGGCCCATGTGGTGGGCGATGGAATTGCGCTTGCGCAGCGCGTCCAGCACCAGGCCAGACACCCATGCCCGGTCCTTCGAGCCGGCGTAGCGGGCGCGCTTGCCCCAGTCGCGCAGGGCGATCTTGAGCGGCTGGTGACGCTCCAGCACGTCGCGCAGGACCTCGATGGCCGCGCTGATCTTGCCGCCTGTGCGCATGATGCGTCCTCTCAACTCAGTGTCCTGCACGCCATACCCGCGCCGGTCCGGCAATGAAACCGTTGGACAGCGCAATCCTCCAAATCTTACAGTCACCGGGCCCTTGGAGAGGCCTCCACCATGACCGCCTATGTCGTCGCCAAACTGACCATCACCGACCCCGGGACCTATGCCAGGTACGGCAATGGGTTCATGGCAGCGTTTGCGCCGTTCGGAGGCAAGTTGCTGGCCGTCGAAGAGGCTCCTGAAGTCATAGAGGGCGAATGGCGCTGCACGCGCACCGTGCTGCTGGAATTCCCCTCAAAGGCCGTGATGAAGGCGTGGTACACGTCGCCAGCCTACCAGGATATCGTGCAGCACCGTTTCGCGGCATCCACGGCGGATATCGTACTGCTCGAAGGTTTCACCCTGCAGACTGCATGAGTAGACAACCGCATGGACATCCAGCTCCCCGAAGGCCTGCGCCCGGCTACCGCCCGCGACTGGAAACAGCTCGGTGACATAACCGCGGAAGCCTTTGCAGAGGACCCCGTGAACCTCTGGATTTTCGGCAATGCGCAAACCATGCCGCCGGTGTTCGGCGAACTCGCCCGCAGCATCTACCTGCCGCGCGGCCTGTGCCACCTCCACGGCGACACCGGCGCCACTATGTGGGCGCACTCGGCACAAAGCCGCGAGCTGAGCATCCTGCAGACAATGCGTCTTGTCTGGTCACTGATGACAAAGGGCGAAAAAGGGGCCGCGAAGCGCGGGTTGGGCGCCGGTGAAGCGATGGCGCGCGAGCACCCGGCAGCGCCGCATATGTATCTCTTCACCATCGGCACACGAAAGGCGGCGAGGGGGCAGGGCCTTGGGAAGAAGCTGATCCGGCCGGTGCTGGAGGCGGCCGACCGCACCTCCCTGCCCTGCTACCTGGAAAACTCGAACCCGGCGAACACCGGATTCTATATCAGCCACGGCTTCGAGCGCATGAAGCTGTTCGAGCCGGGCCCCGGCGGACCGCCGCTGGAAGCGATGTGGCGCGAGCCGCGTCAGCCCCTCGGCAGCGAATAGTTCGGCGACTCGCGGGTCATCATCACGTCGTGGACATGGCTCTCCTGGAGCCCCGCCCCTGTGATCTGAACGAACTGCGCCTTCGCGTGCAGCTCTGCGATCGTCCTGGCGCCGACATAGCCCATCGCCGCGCGCAGGCCGCCGACCATCTGGTGGATGATCGGGCCCAGCGCGCCCTTGTAAGGCACCTGCCCCTCGATGCCTTCCGGCACGAGCTTGTCAGCTGCGGCGTCCTTCTGGAAATAGCGATCCGCCGATCCGCGTGCCATGGCGCCGAGCGATCCCATGCCGCGATAAGCCTTGTACGAGCGGCCCTGATAGAGGAACACTTCGCCCGGGCTCTCTTCCGTGCCCGCGAACATCGAGCCCATCATGGCGGTGGACGCCCCGGCGGCGAGCGCCTTGGCGAAGTCGCCTGAGAACTTGATACCGCCATCGGCGATGATCGGGATACCGGACGCGGCAGCTGCGTTGGCGCAGTCTTCAATCGCCGTGAGCTGCGGGACGCCTACGCCGGCTACGATACGCGTGGTGCAGATCGAGCCCGGGCCGATACCAACCTTCACAGCGTCAGCGCCGGCATCAATCAGAGCCCTGGTGGCTTCCGCCGTCGCGACGTTGCCCGCGATGATCTGCACGGCGTTGGAGATCTTCTTGGCGCGCACGACCGCGTCCGCGACGGCCTTTGAGTGACCGTGCGCCGTATCGATCACAACGACATCAGCGCCGGCGGCGATCAGCGCCTCGGTGCGCTCGAAGCCTGCGTCGCCCACCGTGGAGGCGGCGGCGACGCGCAGGCGCCCGGCAGGATCCTTCGCGGCGAAGGGGTTCAGCGAGGCCTTGTCCATGTCCTTGACGGTCAGCAGGCCGATGCACCGGTCACTCTCGTCAACGATCACGAGGCGTTCGATCCGGTGTTTGTGGAGCAGGCGGCGGGCTTCCTCGATGGGCGTGTCCATCTTCACAGTGACGACTTCGCGCGTCATCAGGCTCGCGACTTTCTCGTTCGCGTCTTCGGCAAAGCGCGTGTCCCGGTTGGTGACGATGCCGACGACCCTGCCGTTTTTCTCGACAACCGGAATACCTGAGAATCGCGTGCGCTGCTTCAGGTCGCGCAACTCGCCCAGCGTGGCGGTCGGTGTGATCGTGACGGGGTTCATCACCACGCCGCTTTCGTATTTCTTGACCATGGCGACTTCGCCTGCCTGCTGTTCGACAGACAGGTTGCGGTGAATGACGCCGATGCCGCCGGCCTGCGCCATCGCGATCGCAAGCCGGGCCTCGGTGACCGTATCCATGGCCGCTGAGAGCAGGGGGATATTCAGCGGGATGGCCCTGGTCAGAAAGGTCGAAACGTCGACTTCGGCTGGCATGACCTCGCTCGCGCCGGGCTGCAGGAGCACGTCGTCGAAGGTGATCGCTTGTCGGATTATCATGTGGGGAGCTCCCTTTTTGGCCTAGTAAGGGAGTCGGAGGGGCTTGTGAAGCCCCTTCCCCGCCCCCCTCTCCACAGGCTTTCTGCGCAGCCGCTTTGACAGTCCCCGCAGCGCAACTGATAGAAAGAAAATCAGTTGCATCTGTAACCATCATGTCCCGGGGAGGAACCTGGATGAACTTGGCAGATTATGGATTGAGTATCGAACGCGGCTTCCTGGCGGGGTTCGAGCCCGCCGCTGTGACCCTGCCCGCCGAACTGCAGCCTGCCCGCGAGATGGCCTTGCGCCTGCCGGAGCTGATCCCGACGGGGCACCTGCGCAGTTTCCTCGGGACGCTTCCGAAGCTGGACCCTGCGCCCTTCTGCGCCAGCGCCAGCGACGCAGAACTGCGCATCGCCATGCTGCACTACAGCTTCCTGGTGCAGGCCTATGTCTGGGGCGAGCCCGACGCGCCGAAGGTCCTCCCTGCCTGTCTCGCGGTTCCGATCTGGCAGATCGGGCAGGCCATCGGCCAGCCGCCCCTCCTGCCCTATTCCAGCTATACGCTCGAGAACTGGAGCCGGTTCGACGGGAAGGCTCCCATCGACCTCTCGAACATTTACACGCTGCAGCACTTCGAAGGCGGCATGGACGAAGCCTGGTTCATCCTCGTGCACGTCGCCATCGAAGCGCGCGCCGGCGAGATGCTGCACGAGGCAACGAAGCTGGTTGGCGCCGCAAAAGACGAAGACACAGCAGAGATCGAACGCGCACTCGGCGCGATGAGCGCTGTCTGGGACGATGTCAACGCGATCTTCGACCGGATGCCGGAGCGCTGTGATCCGTATGTGTATTTTCACCGCGTCAGGCCGTGGATCCATGGCTGGAAAGACAATCCGGCGCTGGGCGAGGGCCTCGTCTATGAGGGCGTCGCCGCGACGGCCGGCAAACCCCAGGCCTTCCGGGGGCAGACGGGTTCTCAATCCTCGATCGTGCCCGCGGTGGACGCGCTGCTCGGCATCGGCCATGCGGGCGACCCGCTGCGCTCCTTCCTGGATGAGCTGCACGCCTACAGGCCGCCGCAGCACCGCCGCTACATTGAAGACCTGCGCGCGCAGAGCGTGCTGCGCGCCGTCGTTCATAAGCTCGGCAATCCAGTGATCCGTGAACTGTACAACGACAATATCCGCAAGCTTGCGCGCTTTCGCACACGCCACCTCGAATACGCGGCGACCTACATCAATCGGCAGGCCTCAACCGCCGCCGGCAACGATCCTGATGTCGGCACGGGCGGTACGCCGTTCATGCGCTACCTGAAGAAACACCGCGACGAAGCCGAAGCGCATTTGCTGACCTGAGTGCAGTTCAGTCGACGCAGAGCGTGTAGCCCATCTTGCCGTCTTCGATCATCGCGTAGCAGCCGAAGGGCACATCGACTGCCTGGCACGTGCCGGTTGCCGGCTCACCCGGCTCGGTTCCCTGATTGCCGGGACCGGCGCGGCAGGTGCCTTCGCAGTCAGTATCCCCGCGGCAAGCTTTTCCCGCATCCGGGTAGGTCTGGACGCACTGTTCCCAGCCGAGCAGGCCCTGACGGCTGATCTCGCCGCCCACAGCGTCGCAGGCTGCGCGCTCGGCCGGTGTTGCGACCTCGTCCGCGATTATCACGCGCTGATAGGCCGGGCCGGCGACGGAGGCAGCCGGCTCAGGCGCAGCGGGCGGATAAAACGAGGCGCACCCCGCAAGGGCGAATGCAGCAACGACCGGCAACAGGAATTTCATCTCGGCTGGGCCCCCAAAATCCGTCCATAACTGTCCACTCGGCGTGTAGACTAGTCCGCGCAAAGCGTGCGCGCGATCTTGCCGTTCTCGACCGCAGTATTGCAGCCAAAGCCCGCATCGTTGTGCTGGCAGGTGCCCATCGCAGCGGCGCCCGGCGCAAGCCCGATCCTGCCTTCATAGTAGCACTTACCGACGCAGTCAGTGTCTCCCGAACAGGCCTTGCCAGCGTCCGCGAAGGGCTGAACGCAGTTTTCCCATTGCCGCCGGCCGCCGGGCCGGATTACGCCGCCGGCAGCCTCGCAGGCTGCGCGTTCAGCAGGCGTCGCCTGGGAGGCGGCAAAGACAATTGGCTTATAAGCTGGGGGCGGAGTGTCCGGCGCCGCCATGGTCGCCTCCCCCGCCGGGTGAAACAGCGAGCAGGCGGGCAGGGCCAGGAGAGCCAAGCAGAACAGGGCGCTCTTCATCCGGGAAACCTGGCAAAGGCCGGAACACCGTCCGGCATGAGATGGAAGGGGTGCGCGTCGGCCGTCTGGAAAATCATCTGCGGTCCGCCGAACAGTCCGGGCTCGTCCAGCGAGCCGACTTTCAGGATCACCGCAACCGGAAGGGCGGGCGATTTCGTCAGGATCGGTGTGCCGCAGTCGGCGCAGAACTGGCGCGTGGCGGCACCTTTCAGATCAGGCCTGGTGTAGGATTTCGGCTCACCCCTGGTAAAACGAAATCCGGCGACCGGCATCGCCATGAAATCGTTGCCTTCGCCGCCGGTGAAATACTGGCACTCACGGCAATGGCACCGTGCCTTCATGACCGGTTCGCCGTCGGCTTCATAACGCACTGCGCCGCAATAGCAGCCACCTGTAAACCTCACGAGTTATCTCCCTTCGACGGTTTGCCGCCCTTGAAACCTTTGGCCACAACGTAGATTTCGGGGCTGCCCGAACGGCTTGCCGGCGGCTTTATGTGCTTCACTGCCTTGAAGTGAGTCTTGAGCGTCACAAGCAGCTCCTGCGTCGTGCCGCCCTGAAAAACCTTCGAACAGAATGAGCCGCCAGGCGCGAGATGCGCGATGGCAAAATCGACGGCCAGTTCGACCAGCGTCACAGTACGAAGGTGGTCGGTCTGTTTGTGGCCGGTCGTGTTTGCCGCCATGTCGGAAAGGACAAGATCCGGCGGACCACTGAGCGCAGCGAGAACCTTGTCGACATCTGCCGGCTCGTTGACGTCGCCTTCGAAGATGGTCGCCCCGTCAATTGTCTGAACCGGCAGAAGATCAATGCCGACCACTTCGGCGGCGCCCTTCAGCAGGGCGACCTGAATCCACCCGCCGGGCGCACATCCAAGGTCAATGACCCGCTGGCCGCGTTTCAGGATGTGGGCTTCCTCATCGATCTCGAGTAGCTTGTAAGCCGCACGCGAACGATAACCGGCGTCCATGGCCTTGCGAACGTAGGGGTCCTGCAACTGGCGCTCGATCCACTTCTTCGAGCTTTCAGACTTGGCGTTGCGGGCAATGACCTTGCGCTCGGTCACGCTGCGGCCCGACCCGGTCTTTTCGGTCGTCGGCTTTTTCCAGCGCCGCTTCTCTTCATCCGACATTGCCGTCTCCAACAGGGGCTGGCCGGGCGACTGGCCGTTTCGGGCGGCGGCGCCTCTGTGGCCGCTGACCGTGCATCATCGACAATAGGATGCCTTCACGCAGTCCGCGATCCGCGACGCGCAGTTTATGCTCATCGAACACTTCCCAGACCGCCTCCATGATGGCGCAGCCCGCCAGCATCAGGGGCGCCCGTTCTTCGCCAATTGTCGGAAGCCTGGCGCGCCCCGCGACGCCGAGATGGCGCAACTGATCCATCGTGTCGCGGCCCTCCTGGCGGGTCAGCCAGATGCCGTCGACCTTGTCCCGGCGGTACCGTTCGAGCTTCAGGTGGACGCCGGCCAGGCAGGTCACCGTGCCGGACGTCCCGATCAGGTAGCCGTCATCTTCAGCGAGCCTGCGGGCAACGCGCTCGACAGCCGGCCAGCTTTTTACGGCCTTCCGCGCCCGCTCCAGCATCAGCGGCCAGGCGGCCGCCTCGTCGCTCAGATCCACGGATTCAGACAGGGTGACGACCCCCACCTTGAGGCTCGTCCAGTCGAGAATCGGCGCATCCTTGAGAATCCCGGCGAGGCCGCCAGTCCGGATGGCGCCGGCATTCACATGGGAGAGTTCGGTTGAGCCGCCGCCGACATCGACGACCAGTACGGATCTGACCTCCGGAACGATCAGGTCATAGCAGCCGATGGTCGCGAGCCGGGCCTCTTCCTTGGCGCCGATCACCTTGAATGTAAGCCCGGTCTCGTCCTGCACCCGCCGGATGAAGTCCGCACCATTTGCCGCCTTGCGGCAGGCCTCGGTGGCAATACAGCGAACACGGCCCACGCCGTGCTGTCGGAGCTTGTTCCGGATGACATGCAACGCGCTCATGGCGCGCTCCACAGCAGCGTCAGACAAGCGGCCGGAATCGTGCAGTCCTTCGCCCAGGCGGGCGATCTGGGAGTACGAATCAACCACACGAAAGGACTGGCCGCGGGGCTCCGCAACCAGCAGCCGGCAGTTGTTGGTACCAAGGTCCACCGCAGCGTAAAGCGGCTTTCCCCGTTGGGAACCGGGCGGGCTGCGCCTGCGACCGCCAGTTCCGTCTTTTTTGTCAGCCATTGTGTGGCCCGAAACTCAAACTTGAGGCATGCTCTAACACAGGAGCTGAAAATGACCAGTAGACGTGGACCTGCAGGTTGGTTGCGTGCCTGGTTCGGCGGGCGCAAGCCGCCCAGGCGCGCGCCTCTCGTGCTGACCGACAAGGTCGACGAGCGGTATCACTACGGCTCGATTTCCAAGCACATTGCCAAATTCCAGATCGGGCAGGTCGTCCGGCACCGGGTTTTTGCGTTCCGGGGCGTCATTTTTGACGTCGATCCGCAGTTCGCCAACACCGATGAATGGTACGAGTCCATCCCGGAGGAAGTCCGGCCCAACAAGGATCAGCCATTTTACCACCTGTTCGCCGAGAACGAGCGCACGCATTACATAGCCTACGTCTCGGAACAGAACCTCCTGCCCGATAATTCAGACATGCCGCTCAGCCATCCGGACATTCCGGAATGGTTCGACCTCACCGGTCGGGGCACCTACGAACTTAAGAAGCATTCAACGAACTGAAGAGCGGGGCAGGGCCCCTGCCCTAGTTCATGTCCTGGGGTGGCAGCTCATCACCTGACAGGATCGCAGCCACTTCGTCCCAGTGCGCCAATGCTTCAATATCGCCCAGCGCCGCTACTTCGGCGGCCCGCAAAGTGGCGATCACGACCGCGTCCTCGCCGTACTGGCGCAGCAGGTCGGCTGCGATCTGCGCCGCCTGGCTCATGCGCCGTTCCTTGAGCGGGCTATGATCGAGGTGGTGGATTGGCCGGGCACCAGTGGGACCACGAACACCTCGCCCCCGCGTGCTTCAACCAGATCGGCACCAACGATCGTGTCCCGCGTGTAGTCGCCGCCTTTGACGAGCACGTCGGGCTTCAGGGCGGTAATGAGGTTCAGGGGCGTGTCTTCCTCGAAGATCACCACCCCATCGACGGCGGCGAGACCGCAAAGGACCTGCGCGCGCGACTGTTCGGAATTGACCGGACGCTCGGCGCCCTTCAGGCGCTTCACCGAGGCATCCGAGTTAAGGCCGATGACGAGACGGTCGCAGCGGCTGCGGGATTCTTCCAGGACGCGGACATGCCCGGGATGCAGAATGTCAAACACGCCATTGGTGAAGCCGATACGCAGCCCCCCTTCCCTCCAGCGTTCGATCTGGCCGACCATGGCATCGGCTGTCAGGGTGCCCGCTTTCTGGGAGCCGCCCGATAGCTGGATCGCATCCAGAAGCTCGGCCGCGGAAACGGTCGCCGTGCCGGATTTTCCAACGGCGATGCCGGAGGCAAGGATTGCAACGTTGACGGCCTCTTCCAGGTTGGCGCCCGCCACAACCGCAGCGCCGAGGGCAGCAAGGCTCGTGTCGCCTGCTCCTGACACGTCGAAGACTTCCCGCGCCTTGCCGGTGACGTGGCCGCACGCCGATCCCGCCGCGATATAGGACATGCCTTGCGCTGCGCGGGTCACAACCACCGCCCTGGCGGGAAGCAGGCGCTGCGCGGCGTCCAGAGCCTGCTCGACATCCGCGGTTGTCGAGGTCGCCATTTCCAGGGCTGCGCCGAGTTCACCGGCATTCGGTTTGAGGATATCGACAGCGCCGTAGCGTGCGAAATCCTTGCCCTTGGGATCCGCGATCACCGGCACGCGGCGGCGCGCCGCAGCCGAGAGGATCGCCGACAGGATCGCGTCCGTCAGCAGGCCTTTGGCGTAATCAGAAACCAGCACGGCCGAAACGGTCGGCACAAGGTCTTCGATCGCGCCGATGATCAACTGCTCGCCGGACGCGCCAGGGGCGCCGACTTCCTCGGCATCGAGCCGGAGCAATTGCTGGCCGCCTGCGACGAGGCGGGTTTTGAGCGTCGTCGGGCGTTCCTTGAGAGGCACGAGACGCGCCGAGATGCCGGGGGAATGTTCCAGCAGTTCGTTGAGCTCGATGCCCGCCTCATCGGTGCCGACAGCGCCGATGATGATGGCCTGCAGGCCGAGAGACGCGAGGTTGCGCGCCACGTTGGCTGCGCCGCCGGGCATGCTGGCCATGCGGGTCTGGCGCAGGACGGGGACGGGCGCTTCGGGGGAGATGCGATTGACGACGCCGTAGACAAAGCGGTCGAGCATGACATCGCCGACGCACAGCACACGCTGGCCGCGCGCTTTGTCCATGATCTGGCGAAGGCGGGCAGGCTGCATCCGGCGCTTTCTTTAGGCTTCGGGGCGGTATAGCGGCGCTGGTAGCGGGTTGAAAGTCCAGGCTGCAGGATGGATTGATCCAACGAGCAGGTTAGGGCGTATCTGTACATACCAGACTTCAGGATTTGGCCGAGTTTCATGTCAGTTTTGCCGCCCGTCATTGTCTGGTTCCGCGAAGATCTGCGAATTTCCGACAATCCGGCGCTGGCCGCTGCTGCAGACACGGGCGCCCCTGTTATCTGCCTGTATGTCCGTGAGACGGGTCTGGCGGGTGCGCGCCCCCTCGGCGGCGCTGCCAGATGGTGGCTTAACCAGAGCTTGCAGGCCCTTTCAGCCTCGCTGGAAGGGCTTGGCGGGCGGCTGGTCCTGAAAACCGGCAGCGCCCTGGAAGTGCTCAGCGCGCTGGTCACCGAAACCGGCGCAAACTCTGTTTTCTGGACACGCCGCTACGGCGAAGCGGAGAAGACCGCCGATGCAGCCGTCAAGGCGGCCCTGAAAGAGACCGGCGTCAATGTCCAGAGCTTCAACGGGCGGCTGCTGATGGAGCCCTGGGCCCTGAAAACGGGCTCAGGCGGCTACTACCGTGTGTTCACGCCGTTCTGGCGCGCGATGCAGTCGGCGTATAGCGCCCCCTCTGCTTTGCCGGCGCCCAAACGGTTGGCAAGCATTGAGGTTGCCAGTGAAACCCTTGCCGGCTGGGACCTGCATCCGCGAGGGCCGGACTGGTCCGGAGGACTTGCTGACGCCTGGTCGCCGGGCGAGGCAGGTGCGCTGGCCAGGCTTGCAGAATTCCTTGACGGCCCGATCAATGGCTACGCCGAGTCCCGTAACCGGCCAGACCTGCCCGGCTCCACCTCGCGGCTGTCTGCGCATCTGCGATTTGGAGAGATTGGCCCCGCGCAGATCTGGCGGGCCGTGAAATCGGGTGTCGAAGCCCGCCGCATCGATGAACGGGCCGCCCTGGTTTTCCTGTCAGAAATCGCGTGGCGCGAGTTTTCTCACGTGTTGCTTCACTTCAATCCGGATCTCGCACACAAGAACTACAATGCGAATTTCGATCGGATGCCCTGGCTTACGAATGCCGAGGCGCTGGGCGCCTGGCAAACCGGGCAGACGGGCTACCCGGTGGTCGACGCCGGCATGCGCCAGCTCTGGCATACGGGATGGATGCATAACCGGGTACGGATGATTGTGGCATCGTTCCTGACGAAGCACCTGCTGCTGCCCTGGCAGACGGGCGAAAGCTGGTTCTGGGACACGCTGGTGGACGCCGATCCGGCGATCAATGCAGCCAGCTGGCAATGGACAGCGGGAAGCGGCGCAGATGCCGCGCCTTATTTCCGCGTATTCAATCCGATTACCCAGGGCAGCAAGTTTGATGAGACGGGCGCGTATGTCCGGCGCTGGTGCCCGGAACTTTCCCGCCTGCCGGATAAGTTCCTGCATGCACCGTTCGAAGCGCCCGACGGCATTCTCAAAACGGCCGGCGTTGTTCTCGGGAAAACTTATCCTGAGCCAATCGTTGACCACAGCGCGGCCCGCCAGCGCGCGCTCGACGCCTACAAACAGACAAAACAGGAGCAGGGGGCGGCATGAAGAAAATTGCGGTCATCGGATCTGGAATATCAGGTCTCGGCGCAGCCTGGGCGCTGCGCGATACAGCGGACGTAACTGTCTTCGAAAAGGATGACCGTCTCGGCGGACACGCCTGCACGCACACGTTCGACTATGACGGCGCCGCGATGAACGTCGATCTGGGGTTCATCGTTTATAATGGACTCAACTATCCGAACCTCATCGGTTTCTTCGATGCGCTGGGTGTCGAGACCGAAGCCTCCGACATGAGTTTCTCGGTGTCTGATCCGAAAGGCTGGACCTGGGCGTCTACGTTGGGCGGTATCTTTGCGCAGAAGCGGAACTTCCTGAGCCTTCGCTTCCACCGCTTCTGGCGCACGATCCTCAGGTTCAACGACATTGCGCGGACAGAGCTTGCCTCTGGCGCAATCAATGACACGACGCTCGGCGCCTGGCTGGAGCGGCATGGCTTCGACGAGGATTTTCGCCAGAATTACATCCTGCCGATGGGCGCGGCGATCTGGTCCACGCCGGAGGACCGGATGCTCGACTACCCTGCCCTGAGCTTCTTCCAGTTCTTCGACAATCACCGCCTGATGCACAAGGAGCGCCCCAGATGGCGTACCGTCTCGGGCGGCAGCAAGAATTATGTCAGCCGGGTCTCCCATGCGCTCGGCGCGCGCGTGCGCCCGAACGCCGGCGTGGCCAAAGTGCACCCGTTCGGTGACAGGATTGCCGTTTTGCTGACTTCGGGCGCAACGGAAATGTTTGATGAAGTGATCCTGGCCTGTCACTCCGACGAAGCGCTCCGGCTCGTCGAGCGCGATTACGAAGATCAGGCGTTTTTCCTGCGCTCGGTTAAATATCGTCCGAATACGATCTATCTGCACCGGGATCCAGCACTGATGCCGGGCCGCAAGGCGGCCTGGGCAAGCTGGAACGTCCTGAAGCAGGGCAGCGGCGACATCTGCCTCACTTACTGGATGAACAAGCTGCAGAACCTCGACCTGGAGAAGCCGGTCTTCATCACGCTCAATCCTGAAACACCCCCCTCCCCCGCGCTCACGTTCCACTCCTATTGCTTCGACCATCCGCAGTTTGATGCGGCGGCGGAAGCCGCCGTACGGTCCATCAAGCGCCAGCAGGGACAGGACGGCTTGTGGTTCGCCGGCGCCTGGATGGGCCGCGGCTTCCATGAAGACGGCCTGAAGTCGGGACTCTCCGCGGCGTTGTCACTCGGCGGAAAGGTTCCCTGGGGCGCGAAAGGCGTGGACATTATCTCGGCCCGGCGCGACACTTCGGGATCAGAAGCGAAGGTCGAGGTTTCAGCGTGAATTCACCGCCCCTGAGGCTGTGGTCAGGGCAAACGCTGCATAAGAGGTTTGTCCCGTTTGAACGGGGGTTCCGTTATCAGCTTGCACTGATCGACATCGATATCGACCGGCTTGCAGAAGCGGGCCGGATGTCCAGCCTTTTTACGGTAAACAGGCCGGGACTGTTTTCCTTCCATGAGGCAGATCACGGCGGCAACCAGAGGACCGGTAGCCTCCGGGCGTGGGCGGAGGAAATCTTCGCGACCGCCGGCGTTGCGCTTGAGGCTGGCAAGGTGCGCCTGGTCACATTACCGCGCCACTGCTTCTACAAATTCGCGCCGCTCTCGCTCTGGTATGGTTATGGAGCGCAGGGAGACCTTCGCGGCATCATCTACGAAGTGCGAAACACGTTCGGAGAGCGCCATTGCTACGTGGCGGCTGTCCAGGGACCGCGATCCGTGCACTCCGCCGATAAGAGTTTCTACGTCTCACCGTTTTTTGATGTGAGTGGACAGTACCGGTTCACCTTGCGTGAACCCGGCGAAACCCTCGATGTTGTCGTCGAAAACATGAAAGATGGCGCGCGCACACATCTGGCGAACATCAAGGCACGCAAGCTGGAGGCGACAAACGCAAATCTCGCGATGCTCGCCCTGAAGAATCCCTTATCCACGATCGGTGTGACATTTGCCATCCACTGGCAGGCGCTTCTTCTATGGATGCGCGGCGCGAAGTACCATTCCCGTCCGGCATTGCCAGACGGCCCGGCCACCCTCGCGCAAGAGCAGCTTCCTTTCACGACAACCAGACCGGATAGTTCACGATGACAACACCGATTATTGCCACGCCTCAGACCGTTCGGCAGTTGAAGGGTGTGCCGGCCAGCCTCAAGCTGGCTGCGATGGTCTTGTTCCGGACGAAGAATGGTACGCTTACATTTGTCCTGCCTAACGGCGTACACCTGAAATTCCAGAATGAAGGTCCCGGTCCGGAGGCCACGATCAACGTTCACAATTTCCGGTTCGTGAACCGCGCCCTCTCGGGCGGAGACGTGGCTTTCGCCGAGTCGTACATGGACGGAGACTGGTCTACGCCGGACCTGACCGCCGTGCTTCGCTTCTTCTCCGCGAACTTCGATACAGCATCGCGTCTGTCCCGCGGCAACATTTTTGTCCGCTCGATGAACATGCTGCGCCATGCGTTCAGCCGGCGCAATTCCAAGGCGGGCGCCAGGAAGAACATCATGGCGCACTACGATCTGGGCAACGCCTTTTACGAAAAATGGCTCGACCCGAGCATGACCTATTCTTCGGCCTGTTTCGAGAGCCCGAACCAGTCGCTCGAGCAAGGCCAGATGCGGAAGTACCATGAGATCTGCGAACGCATTCAGGCTGGCCCGGGCTCTCACATTCTCGAAATCGGATGCGGCTGGGGCGGTTTTGCCGAGTACGCGGCCAAGCACCGCGGCAGTAAGGTGACGTGCCTGACGATTTCACCCGCGCAGAAGGCCTACGCCGAAGAGCGCATGCGCGCCAACGGGCTGAGTGACCAGGTTGAAATCCGGCTTGAAGACTACCGGGACCATGTCGGAACCTATGACGGCGTCGCCTCCATCGAGATGTTCGAGGCAGTCGGCGAGCCATATTGGCCGAGCTACTTCGCCAAGGTCTTCTCGTCGCTCAAGGACGGCGCGCGCGCCGCGCTCCAGATCATCACCATCGATGACGAGTTGTTCCCGCGGTATCGCCAGCGGGTTGATTTCATCCAGCAGCACATCTTTCCCGGCGGCATGCTGATCAGCGAGAAGGTTCTGAAGGAACAGCTCGCGACCGCAGGCCTGCGGCATGACGGCGTTTCCTATTTCGGGCAGGACTATGCCCGCACCTGCAATGAATGGTCGCGCGCCTTCAACAATCGCTGGAATGAAATACAGCCCATGGGCTTTGACGAACAATTCCGACGGCTCTGGAATTTCTACCTGAGCTATTGCGAAGCCGGGTTCAGCGACGGGCGAATTAATGTCGGCCAGTTCCAGGTCACGCGGATCTGAAGCTCAGACGAGGCGCGATTGCTTCACCGCCGCGCCGATGAAGCTCGCAAACAGCGGGTGCGGCTCGAACGGGCGTGATCTCAGTTCCGGATGGAACTGCACGCCGATGAACCATGGATGATCCGGAATCTCGAAAATTTCGGGCAGGGTGCCATCGGGTGAAAGGCCGGAAAACACCACACCGTGTTTCTCCAGCTCCGGGATATAGGAGGCATTGACCTCGTAGCGGTGACGGTGGCGCTCTGAAATCTCATTTGATCCGTACACCTCAGCCACCCGGCTACCAGTCTTGAGGCGCGCTGGATAGGCGCCAAGGCGCATCGTGCCGCCCTTGTCCGTGTTTTCGTCGCGGGTGACCTTCTCGTTCCCTTTCGTCCACTCTTCCATGAGGCCGACGAGCGGATTTTTAGTGCCGCGGTCGTTTTCGGTCGTGTTGGCATCCTGCAGGCCGGCGAGATTGCGGGCCACCTCGATCACCGACATCTGCATGCCATAGCAGATTCCGAAGCATGGCACTTTGCGCTCACGCGCAAACCGCGAGGCGCGAATCTTTCCATGCGCGCCGCGCTCGCCAAACCCGCCGGGCAGGATAATCCCGTGAACGCCTTCTAGAATATCTAGCGGACGCGCGTCGTCATCGAACTCTTCCGAGTTGATCAGCCGGACGGTGACTTTCACGTTGTTGGCCAGGCCGCCATGGCTCAATGCCTCGGCGACCGATTTGTAGGCGTCCGGAACGTCAGTATACTTGCCGACAAGGGCCACGCAGACTTCGCCATCCGGATTGTGTATGGTCTGGGCAATGCGCTGCCACTTCGACAGGTCCGGCTCCGGCGCGTCGGTGATCGCGAAGTGACGGATCACTTCCTTGTCGAGACCTTCGGCATGGTAGGCCGCCGGCACGTCATAGATGTGCCGGACGTCGCGCGCCTCGATTACGCTGGAGGGGCGCACGTTGCAGAAGCTGGCGATCTTACCTTTCTCGTTTTCCGGAATCGGACGGTCACAGCGGCACAGCAGGATCTGCGGCTGGATGCCGATCGAGCGCAGCTCCTTCACGGAGTGCTGCGTTGGTTTGGTCTTCATCTCGCCAGCAGCGGGAATGTACGGCAGAAGCGTCAGGTGGATGAAGCAGGTCCGTTCCGGGCCGAGTTCCTGGCCGAGTTGGCGGATGGCTTCGAAGAAGGGCAGGCCTTCGATGTCGCCGACCGTTCCGCCGATTTCGCAAAGCACGAAATCTACGCCTGCGCCCGGATCGGACAAAACGAAGTCCTTGATCTCGTTGGTGACGTGCGGAATGACCTGGATCGTCGCGCCGAGATAGTCGCCGCGGCGCTCTTTCTCGATGATGCGGCTGTAGATGCGCCCGGTCGTGATGTTGTCCGACTGGCGGGCTGAGACGCCCGTGAAGCGTTCGTAGTGGCCAAGATCGAGGTCCGTCTCGGCGCCATCGTCGGTGACGTAGACCTCGCCGTGCTGACGCGGGCTCATCGTTCCGGGGTCAACGTTGAGGTAGGGGTCAAGCTTGCGAAGGCGCACGCCGTACCCGCGTGACTGCAAAAGCGCGCCCAGCGCTGCGGAGGCGATGCCTTTGCCCAGGGAAGACACCACGCCGCCCGTAATGAAAATATAGCGGATCATGGGGTCACATTCTTGCAACGATTCGCGGGCGCGGCTGCCGCGAATACGAACCTCAGCCAAAATTACTGGGGATTGGTCTCGGCCGGTGCTGTTTCCGGCTCAGCAACAGGCTCTGCCGGGGGCACGATTTCGGTGGGGGCCGGATCCACCACGACCGAAGTGCCCGGCGCCGTTTCAGGGATGGTTTCGTTGCCCAGCAGCGGCACCGTGGGATCGAACAGGTCTGCCGGCTCTTCCGGGTTGAGGGCCGGGG
The DNA here is from genome assembly GCA_016124495.1 of Hyphomonas sp. Taxonomy (GTDB): domain Bacteria; phylum Pseudomonadota; class Alphaproteobacteria; order Caulobacterales; family Hyphomonadaceae; genus Hyphomonas. The sequence continues at coordinate 54,231 of WGNP01000001.1, forward strand.
ACGACTCCTCCAGTGCTCTTTCGATGCCCGAAGGGCTGCCGTTCGACCGGTTGGCGATCGACGTCAGCGCGAGGCTGGTGACAAAGAAGATGCCGCCGATGATGATCGTGGTGCGCACAATAGCGCCTGCCGCGCCGCGTCCGGACATCAGCGAGTTGGCGCCGCCACCCCCGATGCCAAGACCGCCGCCTTCGGATTTTTGGACCAGGACAAGCCCGATCAACGCCAGACAGGCGAGAATATGGATAACGAGAATGACGTTCTGCATGAATCGGGGCCCGGCTGATTGGGATTTTCGCGCTCGCTTATCCCGCTTATGGGCATTCGCCAAGCCGGACGGTTCACACTGTCAGTGCGCCCGCCGTGTTGTAGATGGCGAGAAAGTCCCCCGCCTTCAAGCTTGCACCGCCGATCAGTCCCCCGTCCACGTTCGGAATCGGGAAAATTTCGGCTGCATTTGCAGGGTTGAGGCTGCCGCCGTACAGGATGCGGACAGACTGGCCCGACTGGCCGAAGCGCTGCTCGAGAAATTGCCGTATGAAAGCATGCACTTCGGCGATCTGGGCGGGTGTCGCCACGTTACCGGTCCCGATCGCCCATAGCGGCTCATAGGCCAGAACGAAGGAGCCGGGCTGCAATCCGTCCAGCGAGCCCGCAAGCTGGCCTTCAATGACCCTCAACGTGGCGCCCGAAAGACGCTCGTCGAGGGTTTCGCCAACGCAGATGATCGGCGTGAGGCCGGCATTCACCGCTGCGCGCGCCTGGGCTGCGACAATTGCGTCCGTCTCGCCATGTCCGCTCCGGCGTTCAGAGTGGCCGGCAATCACGAACCCGGCGCCCGCTTCCCTGAGCATCAGGGCCGATATATCCCCGGTAAAGGCGCCTTTTTCCTGGGCATGGCAGGTCTGGCCGCCCATGCGGAGCGCCGTGCCGGAGGCTTGCCGGGCAGCTTCCGCCAAAAGCGTCGCCGGAACGCATAAAAGCGCCTCCGGAGCAGCGGCCGAAACCGCCAAACCCGCGGCAATCTCCCTTATCGTCTGGAGGTCGGCGGACAGGCCGTTCATCTTCCAGTTCCCGGCGATCAGCTTACGGTTCATGCCGCGTTCCCTATCTTGCAAGTAACCGGCCCGTCGCCTAGCAAGCTGTGAGCCAACCGGCAAACCCATTCCAAAGAGACTTCCGCCATGCTTTCCTTGATGAAACGGCTGACAAACTCCGTCTTCGGCAAGATTGTCGTCATGATCATCATCGTCGGCATGGCATTCTGGGGTGTCGACGGGATCGTCAACCAGATCCGGAACGGCCTCGGTGCCAACATCGCCCAGGCAGGCTCGCGCGGCTTTGACCCGGCAGATCTCGATCGGCGCGTCGAGAGCGTCCTGCGCAACATGAATGCGACCGCCGAGAAGCCGGTCACCAAGAGTGAAGCGCTTGAGAACGGCCTGGTTGACCAGATTTACCAGTCCGAGACTGCCCGAATTACGGTGCTCGGATATGGCGCGGGTCTCGGAATTGCGCCGTCAACGGACGCTGTACTCGAGCAGACAGGGTCCATCGAGGCGTTCCAGAACCCGTTGACGGGCGAACTCGACGCAAACCTGCTGCGTCAGAGGGTGCTGCAGCTCGGGTTTACGCTCGAAGACTTCGAGCAGCAGATGGCGGATGACCTGACCATCCAGACCATGCAGGACGCAGCCACGGCCGCCGTGAACGCGCCAAAAATCCTCAACGATGTTCAGATCCTGTATTTCGGCGAACTGCGGAATGTGTCCTGGTTCCTGTTCGACGCCCTCAAGGACGCCGCGCCGGTGGAGCCGACGCCGGAAGAGGTGAAAGCCTACTACGACGCAAACCTTGAACAACTGAAACAGCCTGAACGGCGCGGCATTGACCTGCTGCGGATGTCGGCGGAAGATTTTCTGGGCGAGGTCGAGGTAACCGATCAGGAAATCGCGACCATTTACGAAGCGACGAAGTCCGAACGCTTTTCTGATCCCGACCAGCGCACATATGCCGTACTTCTGTTCGACAACCGGGATTCTGCCCGCGAAGCCTTTGGCATTCTGGCCGGCGGGGGAGACCCCAACGCGGTCCGCGGCGCCGTCTCCAATGTCCTCCAGACCAGCCGTGCCTCGGAAGTCTCTGACGCCGCCCTCCGCGACGCAATGTTCGGGGCCGGCAAACAGAGCGGCGCGATGTTCGGGCCGCGCGATGTGAACGGCAAGTGGATGGTCGCGCGCCTCATTTCGGTGCAACCGGGCCCGGTCAAACCGCTCGAAGAAGTCTCCGATGTCATCCGCGAGGAACTGGCCGGGGAGCGGGCACAGTTCATCTTCACGGAAAAGATGGACCAGCTCGATGAAAGCCTTGCCGCCGGATACGACCTGGAACAGGTCGCGGCCAATCTGAAGATCCCGGTGATGAGCTTCATTCCGGTTGATGCAAGCGGCGCTGCTGAATCAGGCATGCGCCCGGGCCTGCTCAACGAGGCACAGGAAGCCGTGGCGCAGGCCTTTCGTCTGCAACAGGGCGAACTGACCAGCCGGTTCGACACGGCGAACGCGATTTTCGTGGCATCTACGCGCGAAATCATTCCCGTTTCAACGCCTGCCTTCGAAGATATCTCTGACGCCGTCCGCAATGTCTTGATCGCCGAGCGGCAGAACAGCGCCGCGCTCGAGGCCGTGAACGGCATCATCGACCGGATCAGCTCCGGCACCGAAACATTCGAGCAGGCGGCCGCCAAGGCTGTCTCGCCGATCGAAACCCTGCCTCAGTCCGTCACCCGTTCATCCGCGAGCCAGGCGGGCATTCCCGGCCCGATCCAGCAAGCCATGTTCAGCACACCTCTCGGCAAGGCCGTCAGCCTGCCGACCGGTGCGCCCAACACCTATGTGATCCTCAAAGTCGACAGTATCGAGCCGCCGAGCGAGTCTGCCACAGCGGGCATTGGCAACGAACTTGCCGCGGCCACGTCAAATGCACTGGGGCAGGACCTGGTCGAGGCACTGCAATCGGAAATCTCCAGATCGATGAAGCTCCGCGCGAACCAGACATCGCTTGACGCCTATAAACGGACCATCGCGGACGCTCCATGACCGCGCGGCTCGTCATCCGGCGACGGATCGGAGACATCGAAACACCGGTCGGCGCCATGCTCAAGCTCGGTGCGGAACTGCCCGGCAGTTTCCTGTTCGAGTCGATTGCCGGCGGCGAGCGCCTCGGACGCTATTCCTTCATAGGCATCGAACCCGGCCGCTGGTTCCGCATCCGGAACGGGGCCGCCGAGACGAGCCGCACGGCGGACTTTTCTGACGCCGCAACGGAAACCGGCACGCCGATCGAAGCCCTTCGCCGCTTCGTCAACGCTGCGCGCGCCGAAGCGCCCGAGGGGATTCCGCCGATGGCGTCCGGCGCTTTTGGCTACCTCGGCTACGACATGATCCAGTATGTCGAACCGGTCGCCATCACCAAGCCTGATGTGCTGGGCGTGCCCGAAGCCTTACTGCTGGTTCCCCGTGTGGTGGTCATCTTTGATCATCTGTATCAGGAGCTTATGCTCGTCGGGCGCGAGGAAGATGGAGAGTCTGTAGACGGACTGCTGGACGAGGTGGAACTGCGCCTCGAACGCCTCGCATCGATTCCGCCCAAGGACGGCGCTGGGCAACCCATCGAAATACAATCGGATACAAGCCAGGAGCGCTATTTCGAGATTGTCGAGACCTGCCGCGATTACATCAAGGCCGGCGACATCTTCCAGGTTGTTCCCAGCCAGCGCTTCACGACGCCTTACAACCGCAAGCCAATCAGCTTCTACCGGGCGCTTCGCCGGCTTAACCCGTCCGCCTTCATGTTTCACATGAACCTCGGCAGTGTCTGCCTCGTCGGGTCGAGCCCGGAAATTCTCGTGCGTGTCCGCGATGGCCGCGTCGCGATCCGCCCCATTGCCGGAACGCGCCCGCGCAGCGGCGATCCCGAAGAAGACGCCCGGCGCGCCCAGGACCTGCTCACCGACCCGAAGGAACGCGCCGAACACCTCATGCTGCTCGACCTTGGTCGCAACGACGTTGGCCGCGTCGCCGCCTATGGCAGCGTCACGGTAACCGAGCGTTTCGTTGTCGAACGCTACAGCCATGTGATGCATATCGTCAGCCATGTGGAAGGCGATCTGCGCGAGGGGCTCGACGCCGTCGACGCGCTGCTCGCGGGTTTTCCCGCTGGCACCGTTTCGGGCGCACCTAAAATTCGCGCGATGCAGATCATCAACGAAGTCGAAACCTCACGGCGCGGCATCTATGGCGGCGCAGTCGGATACTTTGGCTGGAACGGCGACCTCGATACCTGCATTGCGCTGCGCACAGCAGTGATCAAAGACGGCCAGCTGCATATCCAGGCCGGCGGCGGCGTCGTGCTCGATTCCGTCCCGCAGTACGAGTATGACGAGACGGTTCACAAGTCCGGCGCCCTCCGCCGGGCGGCGGAACTGTCTGCAGCCTACGAGTTCGACCAATGATCCTCGTGATCGACAACTATGACAGCTTCACCTGGAACCTCGTCCACTATCTCGAGGAACTGGGCAGCCGGACGCATGTCATCCGGAATGACGAACTCACGGCCGGTGAAGCGCTCGCCCTGAAGCCGGATGGCGTGCTCCTCTCCCCCGGTCCCTGTACACCGAACGAAGCCGGCATCTGTCTCGAACTCCTCCGGAAAGCGCCGGAGCCTCTGCCCATCCTCGGCGTTTGCCTGGGCCACCAGGCCATCGGCCAGGCCTTTGGCGGTGATGTCGTCGGCGCCCGTGAAATCCGGCACGGCAAGCTTTCGCGCATATCCCACACGGGCGGCGCGCTGTTCGAAGGCCTGCCGAGAGAGTTTTCGGTCGTCCGCTATCACTCGCTGGCCGTGCAGCCCTCTACGCTCCCGGCGGATCTGGTTGCTGATGCGTATACGGAAGATGGGGAGATCATGGCGCTGCACCACCGCACACGGCCGATCTACGGCGTGCAGTTCCATCCCGAGAGCATTCTCACTGAGCACGGACACGCTCTCCTCCAGAACTTCCTGTCGCAAATCCCGGCATGACCGAAGGCGCGCTTTCCACCTGCCTGCAGGCCGTCGCACGGGGCGAGCCCCTGCCGGCCGACCTGCTTGAACGTGCCTTTGAGGTGCTGCTGACGGGCCAATCCTCCCCCGAGGAGACAGGTGCGCTTCTGATGGGGCTGGCCGTGCGCGGCGAAACGGCGAGCGAACTCGTGGCCGGCGCGCGCATCATGCGCCGGCATGCGCGCAAGGTCGAAGTCAGCGGAACGTTGCTTGATACCTGCGGCACCGGCGGCCTCGCCTGGAAAAGTCTCAACACGTCGACGGCCAGCGCCATCGTTATTGCGGCGGCAGGCGGGCGTGTGGCCAAGCATGGCAACCGGTCTGTCCCGCCGAAAACAGGCTCGGCCGATGTACTTGAGGCGCTTGGCGTCAATCTCGAAGTCGATGAAGACACGCTTCGCGCCTGTATCGATACCGCAGGTGTCGGCTTCATGTTCGCGCGCACTCACCACAGCGCCATGCGCCATGTCGCGCCAATCCGCCAGAAACTGGGGATACGGACGATCTTCAACCTGCTTGGCCCCTTGACCAATCCCGCAGGCGCCCGGCACCAGGTCCTCGGCGTCTACGCGCCGCAATGGGTGCGCCCGATGGCCGAGGCACTCGGCGAACTGGGCACCACAAAATCCTGGGTCGTGCACGGTATCGACGGTGTGGATGAACTCTCAATCTCCGGGCCAACCAAAGTCTGCGAGATATCCTCAGCCAGCTTGCGGGAGTTTGTTGTCGTGCCCGCAGATGCCGGGCTTCCTTCCCATCCGCTGTCGATGATCGAGGGAACAGATGTACACGGAAACGCGCAGGCGATCCTCGACCTGTTTGATGGCCATGCCGGGCCGTTCCGCGACATGGTGGTCCTGAACGCCGGCGCCGGACTGCACGTCCTCGGCCTGGCCGCCGACCTCAGAACAGGCGCCGCCATGGCCGCAGAGGCGATCGATTCCGGCAAGGCAAGCGCGGCGCTCGAAGCCTTGCGGCGCACATCGCAGGGCGAGCCCCCCGCATGACCACCGCGCTCGACCGTATCCTGGAGTACAAGGCCGGCGAAGTGCGCACGCTGAAAGCCTTGCGTTCACTTTCAAGCCTGCAGAACGATGCGAAGGCGCAGCCTGCGCCGCGCGGATTTGCGGCGGCCATGACGGCCGTCGTGCGCGGCGACCAGAACGCCCTTATCTGCGAGATCAAACGCAAATCCCCCAGCGCAGGCGAAATTCTGATCGGCGCCGACGCGGCCGAAGTTGCGCGCGACTATGAAAAAGGCGGCGCGGCCTGCCTCTCGGTGCTGACAGATGGCCCCAGCTTCGGCGGAAACCTGGATGACTTTGCCGCGATCCGGGCGGCAGTGTCGCTTCCCATGCTGCGCAAGGATTTCATGATCGACCCGCTGCAGATCGTCGAATCCCGCGCGCACGGCGCCGATTGCATCCTGGTCATCCTGAGCGCGGTGGACGACACCCTGGCCGCCGAACTGACGCAGACAGCGTTCGATCTGGGCATGGATGTCCTGCTCGAGACCCATGACGAGGCGGAGCTTGAGCGGGCGCTGCGCCTGCCTTCGCCGCTCGTGGGCGTCAACAACCGCGACCTGAAGCGCATGGTCACCGATCTTGGCACCAGCGAGCGGCTCGTCCCCCTCCTGCCACCGGACCGCCAGAGTGTCTCCGAGAGCGGAATATCCGAACCGGGACATATCCAGCGCCTGCGGACATTCGGCATCCGGCGCTTTCTCATCGGCGAAAGCCTGATGAAGCGGACGGACCGGCAGGCCTTCACCCGGCAGCTTCGGATGGCATCCTGAAGGATTTTCAGCCCGATCTGAGCGACAATGCGCTTGGAACAGGTTGACCCGAAAGGGGAACACACATAGAACAGTTGTGAACATAGAATCACACTGGAAGGTCCCGGCCATGCTCACCAGCAAGCAGAAAGAACTGCTTCTCTTCATCAACGATCGCATCCGGGAAACCGGCGTTTCGCCCTCGTTTGACGAAATGAAAGAAGCGCTCGACCTCGCCTCCAAGTCCGGCATTCACCGCCTCATCACGGCCCTTGAGGAGCGCGGCTTCATCCGCCGCCTCGCCAACCGGGCCCGCGCACTGGAGGTTCTCAAGTTGCCGGACTCGGCTGCGCCTTCCCCGGCAAGCCGCCAACGCCGGGACTTCAAGCCTGCGCTCGTCGCCAACCAGATGTCAGACAGCTACCGGCCCGGCATGATCCCGCTCGTCGGGCGTATCGCTGCCGGTTCGCCGATTTCTGCCATCCAGCAGGATAATGGGCACGTTCCGGCCCCAGCCGAATTTGCCGATGGCGGCGACTATTTCGCCCTCGAAGTGCAGGGTGATTCCATGATCCAGGCCGGCATCCTGAACGGCGATATCGTGATCCTGAAGCGCACCAGCAGCGCGCAGACCGGCGACATCGTCGTGGCGCTGATCGACAGCGAGGAGGCAACCCTGAAACGCCTGCGCCGCAAGGGCGCATCCGTGGCCCTCGAGGCGGCCAACCCGGCCTACGAGACCCGCATCTTCGGCCCCGACCGCGTGGAGGTTCAAGGCCGGCTTGTTTCCCTCGTGCGCAAGTATGATTGATCGCGCTCGGGGCTGATGCGGTCACACTGCACTGACGTGCGGACTGGACGAACAGGAATGCCGGGGTCGGCGGCCGCAGACCGGTGAGCGAGCCTGACGGAAAGCGCCGTCCCTGGAGTACAGCGTAACGCCGCCTTGCTCTGCGGTGTCTGCCCAACGCCGCGTGACCTGTTCTTCCGAGCCTGCATGCAGGCAGTCTGGTTCGAATTTTGGTGCAAGCTCCGGTGCGTGCCGGAAAACACACAACCGGCTCCGGGAAGGTCCGAACGTCAGCACGATGTCCGGAGACGAAGCCACTGATGAATCTGCCTGCCCTCGCAATCTGCGGGCAACGCCCCGGATAAACGCAGCGGCGCGCGACCGCCGCGTTCGGCCAGGGCCATGCCGGTCGTTCCTGACCTTAGCCCACACCGCCGGGCTGCGCGTTCCAGGCTGACCGCCGGAAGTCCTGCGCACCCGGCATTGATGGCCCGGGCGGCGGCCCGGCAGGCTTTCGGCCCGGCCAGACATCCTCCACCCAGCCTTCATCCGTGGCTGGCCTGGATTCTGCCGTGACGACGGGTGCGTCCCGACGCTGGCGGCCAGCACGCCGACGGATATCCCGAAGGCGGCCATCACCCGCATGATGGACGTATCGGAGGTCCACCACCGGCGCCCTGCCAGCGAGGCGAGGAACAGGACGCCCGCCCCTGCAGCACCAGCTCAAACCCGAGGTCAGAAGGGGAGGGAAAACACGCTGCCGCGCCGGCGCAAAGGGTGAAGGCGAGCATCAACGGACGGACGTCTATACGCACGCGCGCGCCTGCGCCTTCGGGCATGCTCAGTCCGGGCAGCGCCACCCCTTGCACTCTGGTTCATCCTCGTGTTTCTGCACCGCGTCGGCGGCGGTCCCGCCGAGTCGCCGGAGATTGCCCCCATCATGCGCGTCGTTACGCGGTTTGCCCCTTCCCCCACCGGGATGCTTCACATCGGAGGGGCACGCACCGCGCTTTTCAACTACCTTTTCGCGAAAAGGCATGGTGGCCGGTTCCTGCTGCGCATCGAAGATACCGACCACGAACGCTCTACACCGGAAGCGACGGCGGCGATCCTCGATGCCATGAACTGGCTGGGCCTGACACCCGACGAGCCGCCGGTCATGCAATCCGAACGCATGGGCCGCCATGCCGCTGTGGCACATGAGATGGTGGCGCGCGGCACGGCATTCCGCTGCTATGTCAGCGCCGAAGAGCTTCAGGCCCGGCGCGACCTCGGCGAAGAAAAGCGCGTTGCCGCGCGCCAGGAGGGCCTCGGCGAGAGCGAACGCAGCGCGCTGCTGGCCGAAGCGGGCGCCTTGCTGGCGCCGTTCCGCTCACCCTGGCGTGATGGCGGGGCGCCGCCTTCGGCGGACGCGCCCTATGTCGTGCGCTTACGCGCACCCGATGGCGGAGACCGCGTCGTCGAAGACGGCGTCCAGGGAACCGTGAGAGTCCACGCCGCCGAGATCGATGATCTCGTGCTTCTGCGCACTGACAATACGCCGACCTACATGCTGGCCGTCGTAGTCGATGATCACGACATGAACGTCACCCACGTCATTCGCGGCGACGACCATCTGCGCAACACGTTCCGGCAGATCCCGATTTACGAGGCCATGGGCTGGGACGTTCCCCGGTTTTCCCACCTGCCGATGATCCACGGCAATGACGGCGGCAAACTTTCAAAACGCCATGGCGCCCTGTCGACGACCGTCTACCGTGACCTCGGCTACCTGCCCGAAGGCATGAAGGCCTACCTGCTGCGGCTCGGCTGGAGCCATGGCGACCAGGAAATCTTCACCGAGGACGAAGCCATCCGGCTGTTCGGCCTCGACGGCATCAACAAGTCCCCGGCCCGGCTTGATCTGGAAAAGCTGGGGACCGTCAACGCCCACTTCATCCGCGAAGCTGGCAACGACCATCTGTTCGACCTTCTGACCCCTTTCCTGCGTGCCGAGGGCGACCTGGACGCCGCCGCCGCTTCCCGTATCCGCAAAGCGCTGCCTCACATGAAAGATCGCGGCACGACACTCGTGGAGCTCGCGGCAGCATTTCGCTTTCTCCGTGTGGTGCGCCCCCTGGAGCTCGCCAGGAATGCAAAAAAGTCGCTGTCAGAAGAAGGTATCGACCGGTTAAGGAAACTTTCGCCTGAATTGCGTAAGCTTGCCCCTTGGACAACCGCTAGCATTTCGGAAACGATCACGACATATTGCACTGCAGCAGGCCTATCTATGGGGCAGATAGGCCCGCCATTGCGGGCGGCTTTGACGGGCGGACTTCCCGCTCCGGATCTGGCGCCGGTGATGGACTGGCTCGGGCGTGAGGAAACGCTCGGCCGGATAGACGACCAGATTCAGACGGGCGCTGGATGAGGCGTCTCTGCAGACAGATTGAACAGGGAAAGAGCTGATGGAAAACAAGGTAAAGAACGCCGGCACTGCCAAGCTTGAAGTGAACGGCAAGAAAGTGGACCTGCCGGTCTATTCAGGCACGCACGGCCCGAATGTCATCGATATCCGCAAGCTCTACGCCGAAACGGATCACTTCACGCTGGACCCGGGCTTTACGTCCACCGGCAGCTGCGAGAGCCAGATCACCTTTATCGACGGCGACGAGGGCATCCTGCTGCACCGCGGCTATCCGATCGATCAACTCGCGGAAAAATCGAACTATATCGAACTGTGCTACCTGCTCCTGAATGGCCAGCTCCCGAACAAGACCGAGTATGACGCGTTCTGGCGCGAGATCCGTCAGCACACCTTGCTGCACACCCAGCAGGACCGGTTCTTTGACGGCTTCCGCCGTGACAGCCACCCGATGGCAATGCTCACTGGCGCGGTGGGAGGCATGGCTGCCTTCTATCCCGGCGCCATGGGCAACGAAGACCCGGAAGAGCGCCGCATCAGCTCGATCCGCCTGATTGCAAAACTACCGACACTCGCCGCGCGCTGCATGAAGTACAATCTTGGCCAGCGTTTCATCGATCCTCTGAACAAGTTCTCCTACTCGGAAAACTTCATCAACATGTGCTTCTCGGTCACGGCCGAGGACTATGAGATCAACCCTGTCCTGGCCCGCGCCATGGACCGCTTCTTCATGCTGCATGCCGACCACGAGCAGAACGCATCGACGTCCACCGTGCGCCTCGTCGCGTCGTCCGGCGCTCACCCCTTCGCCGCCATTGCGGCAGGCGTGGCCAGCCTCTGGGGCCCCAGCCATGGCGGCGCCAATGAAGCGGCCCTTCGCCAGCTCCGCGAAATCGGCTCGCTCGATAAAGTGCCGGAATTCGTCAAGATGGCGAAGGACAAGAATAGCGGCATCCGCCTCATGGGCTTCGGCCACCGGGTCTACAAGAACTACGACCCGCGCGCCAAGGTCATGCAGAAAACCTGTTATGAAGTGCTCGACGCGCTCGACCTGCGCGACAGCCCGGCCCTGAAAGTGGCCATGGAACTGGAGCGCATCGCGCTGCAGGACGATTACTTCATCGAGAAGAAACTCTATCCGAACGTCGATTTCTATTCGGGCATCATCCTCGAAGCCATGGGCTTCCCGACGAAGATGTTCACCGTGCTCTTCGCGGTCGCACGCACCGTCGGCTGGGTGTCGCAGCTCAACGAGATGCTGGAAGACCCGACGCAGAAGATCGGCCGTCCCCGGCAGATCTACACCGGCGCCCCGATGCGCGATTACGTGCCGATCAACGGCCGCTGAGCGAGCTGCAGTTCAGCAAGGACCGCGTCCGCCGCAGTTTCTGCGGCGGGCTTGCCGTCACGCACCAGTGCTGACATCGCCGCGCTCTGACGCGCGCGCTGCGCTTCGCGTTCAACCGGATCCCGAAGCCATTCCAGCGCCTTGCCGGCGATAGAACCTGCTTTCAACCGGGTCTGCACGAACTCCGGCACGATCTGCCTGTCGCCATTCAGGATATTCAGCAGCGTGATATGAACTTTCCTGTAGAGCAGGCCGCGCGCAAGGGCCCAGGTGATCCAGCCGGTCTTATACCCGACGATCATCGGCGCCCCCTGCATGGCGACTTCGCTCGTCACCGTTCCGGAGCAGGCGAGTGCAACCGTCGCGGCGGCCATGGCGTCATACCGTTCATCCGGGTTGGTGACGATCCGGGCCCACTCTGCTGCATCGGGGAAGCGCCGGGCGAACTCGGATTGGACCGGGCCTGCGGGGAGCACCACGACTTTCACCGCCGGCAATCCGTGCCTGACCATCCGGGCGGCATCCATCAGCACGGGCGCAACACTGGCGACTTCGCTGCGCCGGCTTCCCGGCAAGACCAGCAGCATCGGTTCATCTGCGCCAATCTTATAGCGTGTACGGAAGGCTGCGCCGTCACCCCTGCCACTTCGCGTCAGGGCGGGATTGCCGATAACCGTGACCTTCAGACCGAACGGTTCGTAATAAGGCGCTTCAATCTCGTGCATGCAGAGGAGATGATCGACTGTCGCTGCGAGCGTGGCCGCGCGCCCCGGGCGGGTGGCCCAGACCTGAGGGCCGATCAGCTTGACCAGGCGGAGGAACGGATCCCGGGCGCGAACGCGCTGCGCCACGCGCAGCATGAAGCCCCAGGAATCGACCAGCACGACAACCTTGGGCCGGCGCCTGCAGATGTCCTCTGCCGCGGCATCGGCAAGCCGCACCACATCTGCATAAGCCCTGATGCCTTCGACGAATCCGAGAACCGAAAGCGGACTGATGTCGATCGGAGATGTGATGCCGGCGGCCGCCAGTTCAGCGCCGCCAATCCCGTTGATTTCAGTTCCCGGCGATTTGCGGCGCACCCATTCGGCCACCTCACGCGCCAGCAGGTCTCCGGACGCCTCGGCTGCGACAAGATACAGCGACATCAGGCACTGACACCGAGAGCTGGAGAAAATCCGTACAGGAACAATCCAAGCGACGAGGCCTTCGCTTCCATGGCGGCGCGGTTGAGCATCAGGGCGCCCCCGGCTTCGACGCCGATGCCCGCGAGACCGGCAGCGGCGGCGAGTTCCACCGTCGAGACGCCCGTCGTCGGAAGGTCAATCCGCCGCTCCTGGACCGGCTTGGGACGCTTGACCAGAACACCCCGGCGGGCGAGCGGTGTGCCCCGGATTGTATCAGGCAACGCCGCGCATCTGCGCAGCATCTCGTCCGTGCCTTCCTGCGCTTCGACCGCAAGCACCAGACCGTCGCAGACGACACAGGCCTGACCGATATCCAGCGCACCACTGGCGGACGCCACCCGGGCCGCCACTTCAAGATCCGCAAGCAAGGCGACCGAAGGTTCCGGCCCGGCGATAAGTCCCGCCGGCGCCAGCAAGGCCGCGTGCGCCTGTTCGCTGCCGATCACGTTGAAGCCGCTTTTTTCGAACTCGCCCACGAGCACGCGAAGAAGCGCATCATCGCCCTTGCGCGCTTCGCTCAGGACTTTCGGCAGCAGCGCGGCGCCCCGCAGGTCCAGCTTCAGGTCCGAGAAGTTCGGACGGCTGACATTCCCGGCAAACACGAGATCGCGGCAGCCCGCATCGCGCAGACGCGTGATCACGGCGCCGACTTCGCCCAGCCCGACGACACTCCCCGGATAGCCCGCAAGACGCGGCTCCTCGTAACCTTTCAGCCGGAGGACATGGACCCCCTGCCCCATGGCCACGGCATTCTCTGCGATCGCGACCGGCAGGTCGCCAAGTCCGGCAATCAGGCCAAGCGGTGCGGGCATGCGCTCAACCCGGCTTGCAGATGGGGCGGTCTGCGCCTTCGCGAATGAAGTTGATCAACTCCATCGCCAAAGGCTGACCGGCGAAGGTCGTGACGGCGGCTTCGAGACGATCCTTGAACAGGCCATTTCCTTCGAACACGGCCTTGTAGGCAGAGCGGATTTCGTGAAGGTCTGCCTTCGAGAAGCCCCGGCGTTTCAGGCCCACCATGTTGAGGCCGGCAAGCTTGGCATGGTTGCCGACGACGGACCCGAACGGGATGACATCCTCGACGACGATCGCGCCGCCGCCGATGAACGCGTTCCGGCCGATGCGGCTGAACTGGTGCACGGCGGACAGACCGCCAAACCAGACATTGTCGCCAACTTCGATATGCCCGGCGAGCGAGACATTGTTGGCCATCACGACATTGTTGCCGATCTGGCAATCATGCGCGATGTGCGCGCCGATCATGATATAGCAGTTCGCGCCGACCTTCGTCAGCCCGCCGAACTTCGGAATACCGCTATGGGCGGTCGCGTACTCGCGGAACACGCAGCCATCATCGATTTCGAGACGTGAGGCCGGGTGAGCCGCGAGGCCGATAACCTGCGGAAGGCCGCCGAGCACGGCGTGCGGATGCAGCGTGCAGTTCCTGCCCACGCGCGTGTTGCCGATGACGCTCGCATGCGAAATCAGCTGGGTACCTGCGCCGATTTCGGCGTTGGCGCCGATATGACAGAAAGGACCGATGGTGACGCCGTCATGCAGCACGGCGCCGTTTTCAATGACGGAAGAAGGATGAACGGAAGTAACCATGGATGTCCGTTACCAGCCCGTCAGGGGCTGCGCCACTGTTCAATCACGCTTCCTGGCGCTCGTCTGCTTGGCCAGCCACGCCACTTCGCGCATCCACTGGCGGATCGGCTTGGCCGGCGTGCCGCCCCAGGTTTCCCCGTCGGCCACATCCCGGAAGAGCCCTGCCGAGCCTGCGAGGCTGACCCCGGCCCCGACCTTGACATGATCGGCAATGCCGACCCGGCCGCCCAGCATCGACCCGTCTCCTACGCGAACCGACCCGGAAATGCCGCCAAACGCAGCCACGATGACCGACCGGCCCAGCACGACATTGTGGGCGATCTGGCAAAGGTTATCGATCTTGGTCCGCTCGCCCACGATGGTGTCCGCGAACACACCGCGATCAATGCAGGTATTGGCGCCGACAGTCACATGGTCCTGCAGGATCACCCGTCCGAAATGCGGGGCATCTTCCAGCCCGTTCGGCCCCGGCGTCACGCCAAAGCCTGTTTCGCCGATCCGCGCGCCTGCCAGCAGCGTCACATGGTCCCCAAGCAGCGCACAGTGCACGCTCGCGCCGGCTCCGATGAGCCCGTTCCGGCCAATCTGGACGCCCGGGCCAATGACGACATTGGGGCAAATCACGCTACCTTCGCCAATCGCCGCGCCGGCGCCGACGACAACGCCGGCACCGATATCGGCGCCCGGATGCACCTTCGCTTCCGGCGAGATGGCAACGCGTGTCTGGGCGAGCTGGTGGCGCGGCTTGAACAAGGCGCGGGCAATCACGTTGTGCGCGTGGCGCGGCTGTTTCACCACGAGGCAGGCTACCCCTCCGGGTACGCGTGACCGCGCCGCCTCACTCACGATCAGCACGTTCAGATCGCGGCTAAGCGCCGGTTGCCCGGCGCCGTCGCCTTCAAGGAAAGCCAGTTCGCCCGCCCTGGCCTGATCTGCTGCCGCGATGCCGGTGATCGGCGTTTCCGGATTACCGGCCAGCTCGGCCCCTGTCAGCGCTGCGGCCGATTCAAGTGTCAAAGCCCCCAATGACACATAGAACCGGGTATCGACTGTCATGACGCGGTGTGAGCGCTACTGGGGCGCCGGAGCACGCTGACGAACCACGGTGATCGCCGGCGTCTTCTGGTCGAGCTTGGCAACGATGGAGGCCGTTGCGTCAACCGTCTCGGCCGTAAAAACTGCCTGGCTCTTGGAGAGCACTACCTGAGCATTCTTCTCTTTCACGACTTCAAGCATCACCGGCTCGAGGGCCGTGTTGAAGTCGATGAACGATTTCTGCTCAGTGGCTGCATACTCCTGCGACAGCGTTGTACGCATCTGCGCAAAGTCGTTCGCCTTTTTCTGGAAGTCCTCGATCTGCTTGACGAGCGCCGCATCCGCGACAATCGCCTCACGCGTCTTGCCGTCGAGCTTGGTGGCCAGTGCCTGACGCTCCGCTTCCAGCGCGTCGCGCGTCGGCTTCAGCTCAGCATTAATCTGGGTTTCGATGTTCTTCAGCTTGGTGAACATGTCCTTGCCGGCTTTGCTTTCACCGACAATACGGCCTTCGTCGATCACCATGATCACGGTGCCCTGGGCGGCAGCCGAAGGGGCGATAACCATCAGTGTTGAGGCCGAAAGCATCAAAGCAGTCAGAAGGGTCTTGAACTTGGTCATGGGGATTTCCTCGTTGGGGCTTGCGAGATCAGAAGTTCGTTGATGTCGAGAAACGGAATGTCTCGGTACGGTCGTATTCTTCCTTGCGAAGGATCTGGGCGAAGTCGAACCGGATCGGGCCGAACGGCGAGTCCCAGAATACGCTGAGGCCTGCGGAGGCGCGCAGGGCAGCGGCATCCTTCGGAATGCGAACGGCCGACAGGCCCGGAAATCCAAGCTGCGAGGCATCGTCGATGAACAACGGCACGCCTTTGTCCACGTCATCGAGTACGCCGAGGGAGCCGACATCCACGAACAGGGCACTCTTGATGCCGTACTCTTCAGGCAGGAAATTCGGCACCGTAAGCTCGAACGTTCCCTGGTAGTAGGTGTTGCCGCCGAGAGCGTTCAGACGGCTGGTCTGAACCACTTCGCCGGTTTGCGGGTCGAACACGCGCACGATCTCGCGCGGCCCGAGACCGGCCACATCAAACCCGCGGAAGGTGCTGCCGCCCCGGAAGAACCGGTTATTGATGCGAACGCCCTGCTCATCGTCCAGCGGCACCACGAGACCCGCCGAGAATTTCGCGCTCGCAACCACATCCCGCCAGATCCCGCGATACAGCGAGGCGCCGGTTTCCGTCCGCACGTAACGCACGTCCCCGCCAAGCCCGGCCAGATCCTGGCTGAACCGGAAGTCGAAACCGCGCGTCGGCGTGATCGGATCGTTCGTCTGATCCCAGAAGAAGTTGTACCCGATGATGCTCGAGATATCATTGCGCTCGGAGCGGCAGATCGTGTCGCGCAGCGTGTAGAGCGGATCACAGAAATCGACCACCAGCTCGCCGGGCCCTGCATCACCTTCTTCCGGCAGCCTGTACTGGTCGTCAGAAAAATCGTCCGGGGTGCCCTGCCCGGCGGTTTGCACCGTTTCGCGCACCAGGTTGCCTGCCCCATCGATGATGATGTTGCGGTCGGTAATGTTCACATCGTCCGCCTGAAGACGATAACTCAGGCCAAGCTGCATACGGTCCGTCAGCGGGAACGCGGTCCGGATGCCGCCGCCCACGGTTTCGCTGGTGAACCCTGTGAACTCCTCGAAGTCCTGCCGGGTTGCGAAAAGATCGACACCTGCCGACAGGTTGCGATCGAGGAAACGAGGTTCGGTGAACCTGAGATCGACGATCTGCTGTCGGCTCGACAAGGAAGTCCGTGCGACAACGGACTGGCCGCGGCCACGCAGGTTGCGCTGTGATGCACTGAGGTCGAAAAGGTAGGAATCCACCGAGGAGAAACCTGCCGCAAACGACAGCTCGCCGGTCGATTGCTCAGTCACGGTAACATCCACGATCGTGCGGTCCGGATCCTCTGCCGGCGACTCGACGATCTCGACTTCCTTGAAGAAACCGAGCGCCCGGATACGGTTACGCGAGCGGTCAAGCAGGATGCGGTTGAAGGCGTCACCTTCGGCAATGCGCAGTTCGCGGCGGATCACGCGGTCCAGCGTCTGCGTGTTGCCGACAATGTTGATCCGGTCGATGTAGACGCGCGGGCCTTCATCGATCGCAAAGGTGATATCGATGCGCCCGGTCTCTTCGCTGACGCTGATCTGCGGGCGGATATCCACGAACGCATAGCCGGCAACCCCGGCCGCGTACGTCAGCGCGTCAATAGTGCTTTCGATCTGGTCGCCCCGGAACAGCTCGCCTTCCTGGATCGGCACAACGGCCTGCAGGATGGACGAGTCCAGTTTCTCGAGCGCGGTCTCGACCTTGATGACGCCGAAATCGTACTGGCGTCCCTCGTCGACCGTGAAGGTGACGTAGAAGTCTTTCTGGTCTGGCGTCAGTTCGGCGACTGCAGAGGTCACGCGGAAATCATAGTAGCCGTTGTTCTGGTAGAACTCGCGCAGCTGCTCGCGGTCGAATTCGAGACGGCCCGAGTCATAGTTGTCGTTGGAGCTGAAGAAGCGCCAGAGGCGTGACTGGCGCGTGACGATCTCGCTGCGCAGCCGCGAGTCCGAATATTCCTTGTTGCCGATGAAGTTGATCGCGCGAACACCGGTCACCGGGCCTTCGGTGATCTCGAAGATCAGGTCGACGCGGTTCTGTTCCAGCGGCTTGTATTGTGGCTCGACCTTCGCGGCGAAACGTCCCGACCGGCGATACATTTCCAGGACGCGCTGAACGTCGGCCTGCACGCGGGCCGCCGTGAACACGCCGCGCGGCGAGGCCTGGATTTCTTCGCGCAGCTTGTCGTCCTTGAGAGCGCGGTTGCCTTCGAAGATCACGCGGTTGATGATCGGGTTTTCGACAACGCGCACAACCAGGTCATCTTCGCGCCGGTCAATCGACACGTCGGCGAACAGGTTGGTTGCAAACAGCGTTTTCAGGGACAGGTCGATCCGGTCCGGATCGAATGCATCACCCGGTTCCAGAAGGAGGTAGGACTGGACGGTCCGCGCCTCAATACGTTTGTTGCCCTCAACGACAATGGAGCGGATCGTGCCGCCATACCGGGCATCTTCCTGGGCATGCGCTGTCGTCAGCTGGCCTGCTGATCCGAGCGCCAAGGCGCTGGTCGCGAGAACTGTTGCGGCAAGGAATTTACGCATTCTCGAATACTCTTTCGTTCCTGGAGCTGAATTGCGTCAGCTGCTTGCCCGTCCGAAAACGCCGGTTTCGAGAATGTCCCCCCAAGTGATCACGATCACCATGGCCACCAAGACCAACACTCCCACACGTAGCGCCATCGCCTCAATCTGGCTTGGCATTTTTGAACCAATCAGTGCTTCGTATGCATGAAACACAACCCGCCCGCCATCCAGCACTGGCAGTGGCAACAGGTTGAAGAAACCGACGCCTACAGAGATCGCGGCGCAGAGGCTGAGCAGCACCCAGAACAGGTGTTCGAGCCGGTCAGACAGCGGCACCTGCGGGTTGTCCATGACCGTATTTACGATCCGCCGGGACACGTCCCCGACGCCGACCGGACCCGATAACGTGTGAAAAGACATGTTCCCGGTGACGATGCTCGCCAGCATGGTCACGGTGCGTTCGATGGCGACGCCGGTCTGCTTGACGCCGGCCACGACTGATTCGGCCGGGCCATAGTGGATCCGGTCAAATGAATCCGGCGGGGCCATGCCGATCCCGATGGTACCCTGCGCCACCATCTGGCCAAATTCGTTCTCGCGGACGATCTCGACGGGCGTCACCGAAAGAACCTGCGCGTTACCCTCCCGGTCAACGACCACTTCAAGCGGCTTGTTGGGGCTGAGAAGGACAGCAACGGTGACATCCGAGGAGTTCCTGACCGGCTTGCCGTTGATCAGGACAATTTCATCACCGGCCAGTATTCCGGCGCGTTCGGCCGGCATATCCGGCAGCGTGGTCGCAACTTTTACAGTCTGGACAGCGACCCCGTGCACGCCGATGGACAGCGCGAAAATGAACGCGGCCAGCACGAAATTCGCGAACGGGCCGGCAAGGCTGATGACGATCTTCCGGAGCGGGCCGACATCGTCAAAGGGCACCCCCTTTGGCGCGGCCTCATTGCCAGCCGCATCCTCTGCCGACTGTCTGTCAACGAACGCAACGAAGCCGCCGAGCGGTATCCAGTTGAGGCGCCAGCGGGTCCCGCGCTTGTCGCGTACCTCTACCATCGGTTTGCCGAAGCCTACCGCGAAGGACTCGACGGCAACATTGAACCACCGGCCCGCTAAGTAATGCCCCAGCTCATGCACCACGATCACGATGCCCATCAGGAACACCAGGCACGCGATGAACAATGGGCCCTGGCTGATTACCCCTTCCAAGCTGCCATTCCTCCTGCCCGGCCCGGGGCCTGCTTCAACACGTCCCCGGCGAGCCTGCGCCCGCAGTTATCGAGGAACGCCACTTCGTCCAGCGTCGTGCACTTGGTAGAGGCGAATTCCGAGGATGAAAAGCTATCGAGTGCGGCTTCCACGGCCCAGGCTATGTCCAGAAAGCCACACTCGCCCCCGACAAACGCCGAAACCGCTGACTCATTTGCGGAATTTAATATCACCGGCCCCGCCGGACCAAGTGCAAACGCCCGCCGCGCGAGGTCGATGGAGCGGAACCGGCGGGCATCCACGGGCGCGAAATCCAGTTGGCCGATCCGGGCCAGATCCAGCCTGTCGACCGTCGTCTCGATGCGTTCCGGCCAGCCGAGGGCGAGTGAGATCGGGGTTTTCATATCGGGCGAGCCGAGCTGAGCGATAACCGAACCGTCGGTAAAATGGGCCATACCGTGAACGATCGACTGGGGATGCACCAGGACGTCGATCCGCTCCGCCCCGACCTTGAACAGGATGGCGGCCTCGATCAGCTCCAGCGCCTTGTTCATCAGCGTTGCGCTGTCGATGGAGATCTTGAGGCCCATGCTCCACCTGGGATGCGCCGCCGCCTGGGCCGGCGTTGCCCGCGCCATGTCCTCCAGCGACGTCGTCCGGAAGGGCCCGCCCGACGCTGTCAGCGTCAGTTTGTCGAGCGAGCGTCCATCCCCTATGCACTGGAAGATCGCGCTATGCTCGGAATCCACCGGCAGGATCGAAATCCTGGCCCTGGCTGCGGCATCGATGAGGATGCTGCCAGCGCACACGATACTCTCCTTGTTGGCGAGGGCCAGGTGATTGCCTGCCTTGACCGCCGCCATGGTGGACTTCAATCCCGCTGCACCGACAATCGCCGCCAGAAACCGGTCGCAAGGCCTCTGGGCCGCTTCCACCATTGCAGATTCGCCAGCGGCCGCCTCAATCCCGCTTCCCGCCAGGCGCGCCCGAAGTTCCGGCAGCCTGGCCTCGTCTGCGATCACCGCGATTTGCGGGCGAATATCCAGCGCCTGCTCGGCAAGGGCCTGCGCGTTCTGACCGGACGCAATGGCCACGACCTCAAACCGCGGCGTATCCCGGTTCGCATGCCGGATGACCTCGATGGCGGATTTGCCAACGGAACCGGTAGATCCAAAAATGGAGACGCGCCGAATACCTGTCATGGTTCAGAGACCTAGCAGGCGAGGAACGGCCGGAACACTCAGAAAAGTTAAACTTGCGAAGATGCTGACGGCCCCAAGCCCGTCGACCCGGTCGAGCAGGCCGCCATGGCCCGGCAGGATCGTGCCGGAATCCTTGACCTTGAACCGCCGTTTCAGACCGCTCTCAAACAGATCGCCCGCCTGGGCGCTCACGGAGAGCAGCATCCCGGCAATCATCCACGGCAGTATCTCGGCGCCCTGCCAGCCGGCCGCCACATACCCGCACAGCGCACAAACGAGCACCGCCGCGACAGCGCCGCTCCAGGTCTTGTTCGGGCTCTCCCTGGGCAGGAGCCGGGGCCCTCTTATCATCCGTCCGAAGAAGTAGGCCGCCGCGTCCGAGGCCCAGACGAACGACATGAAGTACATCGCCGCGAGCCGGCCCTCCCAGGGCCCTTCCCGCAATGTGTAGAGGCCGTAGACCATTGCGAAGACGTAGACGACGCCAAACCCGCCCGCGATCTTCGCCTCTGGTGTCTGCGCGGACGTCCATACGGCCAGTACCGAAGAAGCGACAAAAATGGAGAGAGAAACGATAAAACCGGGTAAAGCGAGGCTAAGGCCGAACAACGCCGCGAGAGCCGTGAGCGCCCATTCGCGGCGCGTTGCGCTCATTCTGCACCACTCGAACATCATCACGGCGCAAAACGCGCTGCATCCCAGTGCCAGCCACCAGGAGCCCATCCAGACTGCAAACAGTGCAAAAGGAATGAGAACGAGAGCGGTCAGCAGGCGTAATGGTAACTCGGAAAACCGCTTTTCCGGCGGTGTCCAATCGCCCATCAGGTTGCTCCAGGCGTGAGCGCCCCGAACCGGCGTTCGCGCTCGTGGTAGCGCGAAATAGCGCTCTCCAGGTGAGACTTGCTGAAGTCGGGCCACAGCACATCGACGAACAGCAGTTCCGCATAAGCGGCCTGCCAGAGCAGGAAGTTGCTGATCCGGTACTCGCCGCTGGTGCGGATCACGAGGTCCGGGTCCGGAAGGTCCTTCGTATCAAGGTATTGCTCGAAACCGGCATCGGTGAGTTCGCCCGATACCTCGCCCGCCGCAATGGCGCGGGCATACGCCTGCGTGGCACGAAGGATCTCGTTCCGGGCCCCATAGTTGAACGCAATGGTCAGGTGGAACTTGCTGTTGGCCGCCGTTTCACGCTCCGCCCGGTCAACCAGCTCGGCGATGTCAGGCGGCAGGCCTTCGCGCTGCCCGATCACCCGCACGCGCACACCGTCCTGCTTCAGCCGCGACAGGTCACGCTGAACATAGGCTTTCAGCAAACCAAACAGCGTATTGACCTCGGCAGCCGGCCGGCGCCAGTTTTCGGTCGAGAACGAGAATACCGTCAGGTAACGGATGCCCAGGTCACCCGCCGCCTCGACCGTGCGGCGCAGGGCTTCCACACCGCGCTCATGACCAGCGGTACGCGGAAGCCCCCGGGCTTTCGCCCAACGACCATTGCCGTCCATTATGATGGCGACGTGCTGAGGCGCAGGCGCGTCACCGCCAGCGTGGGAAGGTTCAGGGGATGTCCCGAGGCGGGCCATTACACCTGCATGATCTCCGCTTCTTTGGCTTTCACCATTTCGTCGACACGGGCGACGAAGGTGTCTGTCAGTTTCTGGACCTCGTCCGCCAGCGATCGCGCACGGTCTTCACCGATCTCGCCCGCCTTCTCCATTTTCTTCAATCCGTCCATCCCATCGCGGCGGACGTTGCGCACGGCGACCCGGGCCGCTTCCGCATACTTGCCGGCAATCTTGGTCAGCTCGCCCCGGCGCTCCTCGTTGAGCGGGGGTATCGGCAGACGGAGCGTCTGGCCGTCCATGATCGGGTTCAGGCCAAGACCGGATTCGCGGATCGCACGGTCGACAGCGCCCACGACCGTCTTGTCCCAGACGTTGACCGACAGCATTCGCGTATCGGTGACCGTGACCGAGGCGACCTGGCTGAGCGGAGAGACGCCGCCATAGGCAGGCACCTTGATCGAATCGAGCAGGTTCACCGAAGCCCGGCCGGTTCGCAGGCCCGAGAATTCCGTGGCGAGCGAGGCGAGCGCGCCCTCCATCCGCCGTTCGATATCCTGTTTGCTGTAGCTCATTCGGTCGATGCTCCCTTTTTGGAGATCGTCGTGGAAGTGCCCCGCCCATGCAAGACGTTAAGCAGTGAGCCTTCCTCCTTGAGAGAGAAGACGACGATCGGAATGTTGTTGTCGCGCATCAGGCTGACCGCCGAAGGGTCCATGACCCGGAGGTTCTTGATGAGCAGTTCGTCATACGCGACCTGATTGTAGCGCGTCGCCGTCGCATCCAGTTTCGGATCGGCCGTGTAGACGCCGTCTACTTGTGTGCCTTTCAGCAGCGCGTCACAGTTCATCTCGATCGAGCGAAGGGCGGCGCCAGTATCGGTGGTGAAGAACGGATTGCCGATACCGGCTGCGAAGATCACGACGCGGCCTTTCTCCATGTGGCGCTGAGCCCGGCGGCGGATGTAGGGTTCGCACACGGCGTCCATGCTGAGCGCCGATTGCACGCGGGTGGGAACCCCTATGCCTTCCAGCACGCTCTGCATGGCGAGGGCGTTCATGACGGTTGCCAGCATTCCCATGGAGTCGGCCTGGGCGCGCTCCATGCCTTTGGCAGCGCCCGCAACCCCGCGGAAGATGTTGCCGCCGCCAATAACAAGGCAGATCTCGGCGCCTTCAGCACGCGCGGCAGCGATCGCCTCGGCGAAGGTGATACAGGTTGGAATGTCGATACCGAACTGGCCGGGGCCCATCAGGGCCTCACCAGAGAGTTTCAGAAGCACACGCCGGTATTTCAGCTGGCTCTTCTCGGGCTCATTCGCCGGCATTCTGTCCACCGATCAATTTCTAACACGAACCAAAAAAATCCCGGCTGCGCGAAACCGCCAGCCGGGATTGTTCAAAGCCCCTCACGGGAAGAAACGCAAGCCTGATCAGGAGCCTTTTGTCATCGATGCGACTTCGGCCGCGAAGTCGGTTTCTTCCTTTTCAACGCCTTCGCCGAGCTTGAAGTGCACGAATGCCTTCAGCGTCGCGCCCTGCGCCTTGAGGAACTCGCCGACGGTCTTGTCAGGGTCCATGATGAAGGGCTGCTCAAGAAGCACCACTTCCTTGTAGAATTTCTGCATCCGTCCAACGATCATCTTCTCGATAACCGCATCCGCCTTGCCGCTTTCGCGAGCCTGCTCGGTCAGGATGCGTTTTTCCGATTCGATCAGCGCCGGATCCAGCTCAGCCGTCGTCGCAGCGGCCGGTGAGGTCGCCGCGATGTGCATCGCCACCTTGCGGCCTGCATCATCGAGATCGCCGGAGCCTTCGAGCGCGACCAGAACGCCGACCTTGCCCATGCCGGGCGCGGCTGCGTTGTGGATGTACGAAGCCACGCGACCGGAGGCCGTCAGCTTCGCCGAGCGGCGAGCCGTCATATTCTCGCCGATCGTTGAGATCATGCGCTTCACCATGTCGTCCACGGTGCCCTCGCCGTCCGGCGACCTGGCGCCGGAAACAGCCGCAATGGAGCCGTCCGTCGACAGGGCGACGCTGACGATGCCATCGAGCGCTTTCTGGAAGCCCTCGTTGCGGGACACAAAGTCCGTTTCGGAGTTCAGCTCTACGATGGCGCCCGACTTGCCGTCAGCCGCAACCTTCACGGCCACAAGCCCTTCAGCCGCAGCGCGGCCCGATTTCTTTGCCGCCTTCGACAGGCCTTTCGCGCGCAGCCATTCGATGGCGGCCGCTTCGTCGCCGTTGTTCTCAACGAGCGCCTTCTTGGCATCCATCATGCCTGCGCCGGTTTTCTCGCGCAGTTGCTTTACAAGTACTGCTGTAATCTCAGCCATAGCTTTGATCCTTCACTGGAATTGTCGCGCCGGAGCGCAGTTTCAGGCGTCGGAGGCCGCTTCGCCGGCAACCTTAACGTCTGCGTCAGCCATCGAACCGACATCCGACATGGCGCCGAGGTCAACGCCGAGGCCGGCGGTCGATTCGGCAAGACCGTCCAGAACGGCATCGGCAAACAGGTTGCAGTAGAGCGAGATCGCACGTGCGGCATCATCGTTGCCGGGGAAACCGAAATCGGCGTCCGACGGATCGCAGTTGGTGTCGAGCACGGCGACGACCGGGATCCCCAGCTTGCGGGCTTCCTGGACAGCAATCGCTTCCTTGTTGGTGTCGATGACTATGATCGCCGCCGGCAGGCCGCCCATGTCAGCAATACCGCCGAGCGCGCGCTGCAGCTTATCGCGGCGGCGCTGCAGGTCGAGCAGCTCTTTCTTGGTCAGGCCCGAACCGCCGCCGGCATCAAACATCGTGTTCAGTTCACGAAGCTGCTTGATCGAGTTGGACACGGTGGTCCAGTTCGTCAGCGTGCCGCCGAGCCAGCGATGGTTCATGTAGTATTGTGCGCACCGTGCCGCGGCTTCAGCCACCGGGTCCTGAGCCTGGCGCTTCGTGCCGACAAACAGGATACGGCCGCCTTTGGCGACGGTATCGCGCACGAAGACGAGCGCCTGGTGCAGCGACGGCACCGTATGGGACAGGTCCATGATGTGGATGCCGGAGCGCTCGCCGTAGATAAACGGCTTCATACGCGGGTTCCAGCGGTGGGTCTGGTGACCGAAGTGAACGCCAGATTCAAGCAACTGACGCATCGAAAAGTCAGGTAGGGCCATAGATTTTCTCCATCCGGTTGGCCGTCGCAGGGTGGAACTACGGGTTTGACCCCGTCGCACCGGATGCACCCGCGACATGGTTTAAGTCAGCGCTCCTATACAGCTTCCGCCGTCCGGAGCAAGCGCAAACCGCCGTCGTTACAGCCCTAGGCGGCCCGGCGGGGAATGACCCGCTCGACACCCGGGATTTCCTTCAAGGCGCGCTGGGCCCGGAGGCTGATCGTGTAGGTCTGCGGCAGCTTTACCGTCACGAGGCGGCCGTCTTCGAGGGGCATTTCGAGGAGGATCGAGCCGCGATCCGGGTCCGAAAGGCCCTGCAGGCGGTGCACGACCCCGGCCAGTTCCGCAGGATTGGCTCCGGCAGACAGGCGCACGACCAGCTGACCGGAGGGCCTCGACAGCCGCGCGGCCTCCAGTTCAAGCACCCTTTCGACGATCAGCCGTGTCTCATCCCCGTTCTGTTTGACCGAAACGGTCAGGGCGATGGCCTTTCCGGGTTTGAGCAGGTCGCCGTACTGCATCAGCGCTTCGCTGTAGACGGTCACCTCGCGCTCGCCGGTTGGGTCGGAGACGGTCAGGAAGGTGAATTTCGACCCGCTCTTGCTGGTCCGGTCGTTGCGGGCCCGCACGATGCCGATCATCTCGAGGGGCCGGCCCTCACCGGCGCGCTCGTCGATTTCCATCATCAAAGTGATCCGGTCCCGGTCGAGTGAGACGAGCACATCGTCGAGCGGGTGGCCCGAGAAGTAGAAGCCGATCGAGCGGAATTCCTCGTCGAGCTTCATCTGGGCCGTCCAGGGCCTCGGCGACGGGAGGGGTGGTCGCAGGGCAGGTTCGGCGTCGGCAAACAGCCCGCCCTGCCCGCCCTGCCGGTCTCCGGCGGAACTGTTGGCGTGCTGCGACAGGGCGCTGGCGGATTCGAGGACTTTCGAGCGGTTGGGCTCCAGCCCGTCGAGCGCGCCGGCGCGGGCGAGCGACTCGAAAGCCTTCTTATTCACCTGCCTGGGGTCGATCCGCTCGGCAAAATCATAAAGATCCCTGAACGCTCCCGCCTCGGCGCGTACGGCGGCCACATGGCGCATGGCTTCAACGCCGACCCCTTTCAGGGCGCCGAGAGCGTAGACGATGGAACCGCCGCGGACGTCAAAGTCGGCGCCCGACGCGTTGATGTCAGGGGCCAGCACGGGAATACGCAGGCGCCTGGCTTCCTGGAAGAAGGCAGCGAGCTTGTCGGTGTTGCCGATATCGAGGCTCATCGAGGCGGCAAGGAATTCGACCGGGAAATGGCACTTCAGATAGCCGGTCTGATAGCCGACCAGCGCGTAGGCGGCGGCGTGGGATTTGTTGAAGCCGTAGCCGGCAAACTTCTCCATCGTGTCGAAGATTTCGTTGGCGAGGCTTTCGGCCATGCCCTTGGCCCGCGCTGCACCTTCAACAAAGCGCTTGCGCTGCGCCTCCATCTCTTCGCGCTTCTTCTTGCCCATGGCGCGCCGGAGCAGGTCCGCCTCGCCGAGCGAGTAGCCGGCGACTTCCTGCGCCATGCGCATGACCTGTTCCTGGTAGACGGGCACGCCGTAAGTGGCCTCAAGGACGGGCCTCAGATCCGGGTGCTGGTAGCGCACGGAGCTCGGATCCTCCTTGCCCTGAACATAGACCGGGATGTTTTCCATCGGGCCCGGGCGATAGAGCGAGATGATGGCGATCACGTCTTCGATATTGTTCGGCCGGACGCGCCGGAGGGTGTCGCGCATGCCCGAGCCTTCGAGCTGGAACACACCCAGCGTCTCGCCGCTCGCCAACAGGTCGTAGGTAGCCGCGTCATCGAGGCTGCGCCAGCCGGGGCCGACTTCCTTGCTGCCGGCCGCGATGAACTTCATCACGCGGTCGATCACTGTCAACGTCTTGAGGCCGAGGAAGTCGAACTTCACGAGCCCGGCCATCTCGGCATATTTCATGTTGAACTGCGACGCCGGCAGTTCCGCTCGCGGATCATTGTAAAGCGGGACGAGGTTGACCAGCGGGCGGTCCGCGATCACCACGCCGGCCGCGTGGGTGCCTGCGTTACGGTAGAGCCCTTCCAGCGCGCGCGCGATTTCGATGAGCTCGCCGACGCGCGCGTCAGCCGCAATCTCGTCGTCGAATTTAGGTTCGCCCGCGATCGCCTCGTCGAGCGTCGGCGGCTTGGCTGGATTGAAGGGGATCAGCTTCGCGAGCCGGTCCACCTGATGGTAGGGCATCTGCATGACGCGGCCGACATCGCGTACGACGGCCTTCGCCTGAAGCGTACCAAACGTGATGATCATCGCGACGCTGTCGGCGCCGTACTTGTCGCGGACATAGCGGATCACTTCGCCGCGCCGCTCCTGGCAGAAGTCGACATCAAAATCCGGCATCGAGACGCGTTCGGGGTTCAGGAAGCGCTCGAACAGGAGGTCGAACCGGATCGGGTCGAGATCCGTGATCAGGAGCGACCAGGCGACCAGTGACCCTGCGCCCGAGCCCCGGCCCGGCCCCACCGGAATGCCGTTGGACTTCGCCCATTTGATGAAGTCCGACACGATCAGGAAGTAACCCGGAAAGCCCATCCGCTCGATGACACGCAACTCGAAATCGAGCCGCTCCAGATAGACGCTGCGGTCTGCATAAAGGCGATCGGCCTCGGCGAGGCGAAGTTCCAGGCCCTCCTGCGCCTGCAGCCGCAGCTCTTCCGGCTCCGAGCGCCCATCTTTCGAGAAGCCCGGCAGGATGGGATTGCGGGTTTCTGCGCGAACCGCGCAGCGCCGGGCGATCTCCACTGTGGAGGCGATGGCTTCGGGCAAGTCCGCAAACAGTTCGCACATGGCCGCCGGCGATTTCAGGAACTGGCTTTTCTCGACGCGCCTGCGGTCATCCTGTCCGAGATACTCGCCGTTGGCGATGCACATCAGGGCGTCATGCGCGACGGAATCATCCGGCTTCATGAACCGGGCATCATGCGTGCCTACGATGGGCAGGCCGAGTTCGTAGGCCAGTTCCAGCAATCCGGCTTCGCTCTTGAGCTCAGCCTGGGTCCCGTGCCGGGTGATCTCGACATAGCAACGGCCGGGATAGGCGGCGGCGAGCGTCGAGAGTTCCGTCCGGGCGTCTGCCATCCGGCCCTTCTGGATGTGCCGCGCAACCTCACCCTCCGCCCCGCCCGTCAGCAGGATCAGTCCGGCCGTATCTTCGAGCAGCAGGCTGCGGTGGAGTTTCGGCACGCCGTCGGGCGAATCGAGGAAGGCCCGCGAGGACAGGAACATGAGCCGCTGGTAGCCGGCGTCATTCTGGGCATAAAGCGACACCCGCGACGGCTCGGACCGCGGGGCGGCGTCGGTTACGTCAAAACAGCACGCCATGATCGGCTGGACGCCATACTCAGCGAGCTTGACCGACAGTTCAAGCGCACCAAACATGTTATTGCGGTCTGTGACGCCAGCCGCCGGTACGCCGTTGTTCTTGCACCAATTTGCGATGTCTGCAGGCGTAATCATGCTCTCGAGAAGCGAATAGCTCGAGCGGATCGCCAGCGGGATGAATAGCGGAGTGTCCATGATGCCTGCCTCCACGACGCCAGACTCTCACAGAATCGGCCGAAACGCCAAGGAACTTTGGAGCGCTTCCACAGGCTTAGCCTGTGTAGTCGACCAGTTTGCCGTCTTTCAGGGTCAGCACGCGGTCCATGTGACGCGTCAGGGCGAGGTTGTGGGTGGCCACCAGCACGCCCGCCCCCTCTTCCCGCACCATCTTGATAAGGGTGACGAATACGCGTTCGGTCGTGGCGGGGTCTAGGTTTCCGGTCGGCTCATCCGCGATCACGAGGCGGGGATCGTTGGCCAGTGCGCGGGCGATGGCCACGCGCTGCTGCTCGCCGCCGGAAAGCTGCGCCGGCTGGTGATAGAGGCGTTCGGCCAGGCCCATCTCGTCCAGCAGCGAGGCGGCCTTACTGCGCGCTTCCTTGCGGCCTTTGCCGGCGATCATCAGCGGCATGGCGACATTGTCGACCGCGTTGAATTCCGGCAGCAGGTGGTGGAACTGGTAGACGAAGCCGATCTTCTTGCGCCGGATCGCCGTACGGCCGTCCTCATTGAGTTTCAGGCAGTCTGTCCCGTCGAGCAGCACGTCACCGGCCTCTGGGCGCTCCAGCAATCCGGCCGTGTGCAGCAACGTGGACTTTCCGGAACCCGAAGGGCCGACGAGACCCACAAGTTCGCCCGGCGCGATCCGCAGGTCCATACCGCGCAGCACGGGAAGATCGCCCGCGCTCGTCTTGTACGTGCGGTCGATGGCCCTGAGTTCAAGGACGGGCGTCGCGGCTGTCATTCGAACCTCAGGGCTTTGACGGGATCCTGAGACGATGCCCAGATGGCCGGGATCATCGATACGAACATCGACATGAAGAGCGCGTAGGCGCCGGTGCTGAACACCTCGTTCCAATCGAGGATCGCCGGAAGGTGATCAAGGCCGTACTGCTCGGCGGGGAAGACTTCGCCGTCGATGGCCAGGTTGATCAGGGACTCGATAGGGCCGATGTTCAGGATGAACAGGATGCCAACCGCCATGCCGAGGACGGCGCCGGCCGAACCAAGCGCTGTGCCCACCATCAGGAACACTCGCAGCACCCCTGCCCGGCTGAGGCCGATGGTGCGCAGGATGGCGATGTCGCGCGTCTTGTTCTTCACCAGCATGACGACGCCGACGATAATGTTAAGTGTCGCGATCATCATGATGATCGTGACCAGTAGCCGCACCATCACGCGCTCTGTTCTGAGTGCACCGAGATAGGTCCGGTTCTTGGTTTTCCAGTCGCGCAGCAGCAGGCTGTAGCCGGTCGCGTCCGAGATCGCCTGCATGGCGCCTTCGGTGGCATCCGGATCCTTCACCCGGATATCCAGATACTGGTATCGTCCCTTGGACTGGAACAGGATCTGCGCCTGCTCCATCGGCATGAAGACGTAGACGTTGTCGAGCTGGGCGCTCCCTGTACGGAAGATGTCGCCGATGACGTAAGACTTGCTGACAGGCGTCTGGCCCACCGGGCCGGACCGCATCTGGGAGGTCACGACTTCGACCTTGTCGCCGACACCGAGGCCCAGATTGGCCGCAAGGTACTGGCCGATCATGATGATATTGCCGCCATTGCGGCCTTCACCGAAACCGCCCGCAATCGCCGCTTCGCCGCCATCCTTGAAGATCGGCATCGTCGCGAGGTCTGCCGGCGGAATGGCGCGGACGACACCGCCAGTGCGCACGCCGTTCGCCGAAAGAAGAACGAACTGCTCGATATAGGGCGACACGCTCAGCACGTCCGGCGTCGCCCTGATGATGTTGGCGATCTCGGTCGCCTCTTCCTGGGGGTAGCCGTCAACAGCCGCCGCGATATGGGGCTCGCCGCCGAGGAGAGCGTCCAGCAGCGTCGCGCGGAAACCGCTCATGATCGACATCGTGATGATCAGGGCAGCCACAGCAAAGAAGATGCCGACAAAGGAAATGATGGCAATCAGGCTGGCGCCGCCATGCTCGCGGCGCGCAAGCAGGTAGCGCCAGGCAAGTGAACGTTCGAGACGGCCGAACGGTACGGCCACCTTGGCGCCCCCATTGCTCACCCGGTTATCCTCCGTACGGCTTCCTCGGCAGATACTTCGATTTTCTCACCGGTCTTTCGGCGCTTCAGTTCAACCAAGCCCTTTTCGAGCCCTTTGGGTCCGACGACGATCTGCCAGGGCAGGCCGATCAGATCCATGCGCGCAAATTTAGCGCCGGCCCGGTCGTCCGTATCGTCGTAAAGGGCTTCCATCCCGGCTTCCGCAAAACGGTCGCAGAGAGAAACGCAAGCCTCTTCGCAGGCCGCATCGCCGGCGCGCATGTTGATAATGCCCACCGGGAAAGGCGCTACGGCGTCTGGCCAGATGATGCCGTTGCCGTCATGGCTCGCTTCGATGATCCCGCCGACAAGGCGAGAGACGCCTATGCCGTAGCTGCCCATCTGCACAGGCACCATCTGACCGTCCGGCCCCTGAACAACGGCGTTCATCGGCGCGGAGTACTTGGTGCCGAAATAGAAGATGTGGCCCACTTCGATGCCGCGCGCGGAGACGCGCCGCTCTTCCGGCAGCGCGTCGAACGCGGCAGCATCGTGCATCTCTTCCGTGGCCGCATAGTAGCGCGTGCGTTGCTCGACCACCGGTACGAGATCGGAACTGAAATCAAGATCGAGACCCGGCGCACCGAGCGCCAGCAGTTCGCGGTCGCAGAATACGGCGCTTTCGCCGGTGTCGGCGAGAATGATGAACTCGTGGCTCAGATCGCCGCCAATGGGGCCGGTGTCGGCACGCATCGGGATTGCGGTCAGGCCCATGCGGTCAAACGCATTCAGGTAGGCGCAGAACATCTTCCGGTAGGCCGTGCGGGCGCCTTCCTCAGTCAGGTCGAACGAGTAGGCGTCCTTCATCAGGAACTCGCGGCCCCGCATCACGCCGAAACGGGGGCGGACCTCGTCGCGGAACTTCCATTGCTGGTGATAGAGGTTCAGCGGCAGCTGCTTGTAGCTCTTCACGTAGGCGCGGAAGACGTCCGTGATCAGCTCTTCGTTGGTGGGGCCGAACAGCATCTCGCGGTCATGCCGGTCCTTGATGCGCAGCATTTCCTTGCCGTAAGCCTCATACCTGCCCGACTCGCGCCAGAGGTCCGCCTGCTGCAGCGTCGGCATCAGCATTTCAATGGCGCCTGAACGGTCCATTTCCTCGCGCACGATCTGTTCAATCCGTTTCAGGACGCGCAGGCCGAGCGGCAGCCAGGAGTAGATACCGGCGCCGTTCTGGCGGATCATGCCGGTGCGCAGCATCAGCTGGTGCGAGACGATCGAAGCGTCCGCCGGCGCTTCCTTGGAAACGGGCAAAAAGTAGTTCGACAGACGCATTCAAAGGTCTCTTTCGGGCTGTTCTGAACCGGCTCACTAGCCGGTCAGGGGCCTATTGCGCAAGCAGGAGGGGGATGAACAGGCCAGCCAGGGCCGTCACCACGACAGCGCCCCCGGTCGCCCAGATCACCTTCTTCATCAGCATGGGATTCTTGGGAGCCGCCTCTTCCGTGCCGGGGATCGTAGAGCCGTCTTCCCACTGGCCTTTGACGCCGATAGGCAGGACCGCAAAAAAGCTGATCCACCAGGCGAGGACGAAAACGATGATTCCGCCTGTGAGGCTCATCAGTGGTGACCTTTGGGGGTTTCCATCAATTCCACCAGCACGCCGTTGGAATTCCTGGGATGTACGAAAATGATCATCGTGCCGTGCGCCCCGATCCGGGGTTTGCCGAGCACGGTTGCACCGCGCTTTTCCATCTCGGTCACCGCCTGATTTATGTCAGCCACCTCGAAACAGACATGATGCTGGCCGCCTGACGGATTTTTCTTGATAAAGTTGGCAATCGGGGACGCGTCGTTCAGCGGCTCGATCAATTCGATCTGGCTGTTCGGCAGGTTTACAAAGCAGACCCTGACGCCCTGCTCCGGCATGTCGAACGGCGTCGTGATGTCGGTTGCGCCGTAGAGCGTGCGGTAGGTCTCGCACGCCTGCTCGATATTGGGGACGGCAACGCCGACATGGTTCAGCGGGCCAATCTTGAAATCACTCATGTCGCTTCAGCTCCTCAGGACTACCACTTCGATCAGGGGGCGGATGCCAAACTCCGCTTCGCACGCCTTGCGTAGCGCCCTGCCGACAATCTTCTCGACGATCTCGTCATCCAACCGGTCACGCTTCCTGATCCCGTCGAGGGCGCGCGCCGCGGCCATATCCAGGGGCTCAAGGCTTTCGTCCGCGATGCGGCCATCGGTTTCGGAAAGGCCTTTCACCGCGATAACAGGACCATCGATGGGCTCGCCTGAACCATCAAGGCATACGGTCGCAAAGATCAGTCCGCTGACGGACAGGCGGCGGCGCTCGATAAGCCCTTCGGCGGCTTCGGGCACAAGGCGCGAGCCATCCAGCATGAGGCGCCCGGCAGGCACCTCGTCAATGATTTCCGGCTCGCCCGGCGCAAGCCGGATGAGGCTTCCGTTGCGAGGCGTCAGCGCAGACAGAACCTGAAGGGATTTCGCATAGGCTGCGTGCTCGACAATGTGCCGACGCTCCCCATGCACAGGGATCGAAACGCGCGGGCGAACCCACTGGTACATACGGCGCAATTCATCCCGGCACGGATGGCCAGATACGTGGATGGGTTCCTTTACCATGCGAGGCGTGATGATCCGGATCCCCTGCTCCGCCAGCATGTTCTGCATTGCGTAGACAGAGCTTTCGTTGCCCGGGATCAGGCGCGAAGAGAAGATGACGGTATCGTCCGGCCGCAGCGAGACGTGGCGATGATCGCCGCGGGCAATGCGCGACAGCGCCGCATTCGCCTCGCCCTGGCTGCCGGTGCAGAGGTAGAGGATATTTTCAGGCGGCAGATAGCCCGCCTCCGACTCGTCAACGAATTCGAGGTCCGGGGGCAGGATGCCCACGGCTTTTGCCGCGCCCGTGATCTTGTGCATGCTCCGTCCGACCAGGCAGACATCCCGGCCCGCCGCAGATGCAGCTTCGATGATCGATCTGACGCGGGCGACGTTCGACGCAAACGTCGTCACCGCAACCGCGCCCGTCTGCTGCGCGATCAGGTCGATGAGACCCTTGCGGACGGTGTCTTCCGATCCGGCCTCGCCAGCCTCGAACACGTTGGTGGAGTCGCACACCATTGCCAGCACGCCGCGGTCACCCAGCGCCGTGAGGCCTTCTATGTCTGTTCTTGCGCCGACGAGCGGCTCAGGATCGATCTTCCAGTCGCCGGTATGCAGGATCATCCCTGCCGGAGTCTCGATGGCCAGCGCGTTGGGTTCGGGGATCGAATGGGTCAGGGTCATGTAGCGGACGGTAAATGGTCCGGCCGTAACCGAAGCTTCCAGCGAAATGGTTTTGAGCCGTTTCGTATCGACCCCGCGCTCCTGCATCTTTCCGCGCACCAGCTCGGCAGTGAACGGCGTCGCATAGATCGGCGCCTTGGTTCTGAGCAGTGGGTAAAGCAGGCCGATGGCGCCGATATGGTCTTCGTGCGCGTGGGTCAGGAACACCGCATCGATGTGCTCACCGACCAGATAGGCCGGGTCCGCGCAGATAAGGTCGATGCCGGGCGTCGCCGCGTTACCGAACGTTACGCCGACATCGACGATGATCCAGCGGCGCGAATGGGCCGGCCCGTAGCCATAGGCATTCAGGTTCATGCCGATTTCGCCGCATCCACCGAGGGGCAGGAATACGAGTTCGTCTGTCGTCGCAGCGCTATCGGGCATCAGGTCTCAACGGTTCCGTTTCCAGACTTCCAGCAATCCGCGGATCAGGACGTCCTGATCATAGTGATCGATGGTTTCGCTCGCGCCTTCGAAAAGGGAGGCTACCCCCCCTGTGGCGACGACGGTCATGGGTTGACCATACTCGGCTTTGACGCGCCGCACGAGCCCATCAATCAGTTCAATATATCCAAGAAAAACACCCGACTGCATGGCAGACACTGTATCCTTGCCAATCACCTGGGCAGGCTTCTGGATGGCAATCCGGGGAAGCTGAGCGGCCGCCTCATGCAGCGCACGCATCGAGAGATAGATGCCGGGCGAAATGATGCCACCCTCGAACGCACCGTCGGCGGCCACCACATCCAGGGTGGTTGCCGTGCCGCTGTCGATCACGATCAGTGCGCCGGGATACTTCACATGCGCTCCGAGCGCCGAAGCAATCCGGTCCGCACCGACCTGCTCGGGGTGGCGAACGCGCAGCTCGACGCCGGTCTTCAGGCCGGGCTCTCCGATGAACATGGGTTCGACGTTCAGGTAACGGCGTGCCAGTGTACGGAAATTGAATTGTGCCTGCGGCACCACGGTGGAAATGACGCAGCCCCTGGTTTTGCTCAAATCCACGCCGGACATGTCGGCCAGCCGCCAAAGCCACGATGCATGGTCATCGGCCGTCTTGGTCGGATCGGTGGCGCTTCTCCAGCTGTGAACCCAGTCATCCCCGTCATGCAGGGCAAAAACGGTGTTGGTGTTTCCTACGTCAATGGCGAGCAACATGGCCCCTCAGCTCCTGCGTATGTCGACTTCGCCGGCCCTTATGGAGCGGCGTGTTCCGTCGGGCAATCGAAGCAGGAGGGCGCCGTCGTCCTCCAGGTCCTCGAATATGCCTTCGGCTATGGTGTCCCCGGTGCGGACATGAACCGCCTGGCCGAGGGCTTCGGCCCGTTCAAGCCAGTCCTTGCGAACCCCCCTGAAGCCTTCCCGGGCCTGCGTGAGGCGGCGCGCGAAAGCATGGCGCAGGCTGGAAAGCACTGCCTCCACGGGGGTTGCCGGCCTCATGCCGAGGTCAAGCAGGCTGGTGGCGGGCTGTGTCACGTATTCGGGAGGCGGTACGAGATTGATGCCAATGCCCGCGGCAACCCAGAAATCCGGTCCGCCGCCGCCTGTTTCCACCAGGATCCCCGACACCTTCCGGCGATCAATCCTGACATCGTTGGGCCACTTCACCCGCACATCCGTCCCGGGCGCATGTTCAAGCACCACATCGGTCACCGCCAGAGCGGCCGCAAACGGCAGGCGGAGGGCCACAGGGAGCCCGCCGGGCTCGCGGAACAGGGCGGTCGCGTAGACGTTCCCAGCCGGGGAAACCCATTGCCTGTCCTGGCGGCCACGTCCTGCGCTCTGCTGGTCCGCGACGATCCACTGATCGTGGAAGCCGGTGGCCACCCGGCGCTTGGCTTCCGTGTTCGTGCTGTCGATGATGCCCATCCGGTGAACGGGCCAGGCCTCGCTCAATTCGCTAACCCCGCCGCAGCGAAGCTCGCCCAGCCGCCGGTGCCGAGTTCGCTGATGAACACCATGAACACCGCGCCCGCGACGACCGAGCAAAGCAAAACCGTGCCCATCACCGACACGTCGACCCGCTCGAACCGCTCGGTCGGCTCATCGAACCACATGATCTTGATGAGCTTCAGGTAGTAGCCGAGCGAAATGACCGAGGAGATGACAACGAGGATGGCGAGTGGAACGAGGCCTGCCCCGAGACCTGCGCGCAGAACTTCGAATTTTCCGAAGAAGCCGCCGAACGGGGGCAAGCCGGCAATCGAGAAGATCAACACGGAGAGTGTAACTGCCAACACCGGGTTGTTGCGGGCCAGACCGCCCAGTTCCGATATGCCTTCGACCATGCCGCCGCGGCGGCGCATTGCCAGCACAGCTGCGAACAGCCCGAGCGAAGTGACGGCGTAGATCGTCGAGAAGGTCAGCAGCGCGGCGGCGCCGAACTCCTGCCCGGCCGCGACCGCCACCAGTGCATAACCGACATTGGCAATCGACGAGTAGCCCAGCAGGCGCTTGATATTGGTTTGCACCAGCGCGCCCAGCGAACCGATGATCATCGACAGGCCCGCGATGATCGAAACGATGATCTGCCACTGGTCGATCGCCGATGCGAATACCGTGAACAGCACGTTCGCGACGACAACCGTTGAGGCCATCTTCGGCGCAGACGCGAAGAAGGCGACAACTGGCGTCGGCGCCCCTTCATATACATCCGGCGTCCAGACGTGCATCGGCGCAGCCGAAATCTTGAACGCGAGGCCGACGATCATCAGCACCATGCCGAACAGTGCGCCGGTCGTGACGCCGGCTTCGGCAATTCCGGTAAACGATGTGGTGCCCGTGAAGCCGTAAACCAGTGACGCGCCATACAGCAGCATGCCGGAGGCCAGCGCGCCGAGGACAAAGTATTTCAGGCCAGCTTCTGACGAGCGTGCCGAGTCCCGGTGGAAGGCAGCAAGAACGTAGGACGAGAGGCTGAGTGTCTCAATGCCCATGTAGAGCGTCATCAGGTCGGCGGCCGACAGGGTGATGCCCATGCCGAGGCTCGCGAAGATGATCAGCAGCGAATACTCGTAGCGGGTGGTTTCATGCCGCTTGAGGAAGCCCTCGGAGATGATCAGCGCGACACCCGCAAGTACGAAGGTGATCACCTTGGCGAAGTTCACGAAGGTGTTCGTGCGCACGAGACCGCCGAAGGCTTCACCGCCGCCAAAGTGGACCGCGGCCAATGCCGCCGCTGCAAACAGCGACAGCGCACCGTACTTGAACGACAGCGAGTTGAAGCGCTCACCGAAGATGGCGCCGAGCAGCACGCCGATCAGGCCAGCCAGGGCAAGCCAGAGCTCCGGCGCGACCGTCATCAGGATGGAGGTGATATCCAGCATGTCCTACTGGCCTCCGGCCATGAGCGACAGGATCCGCGTCGTGGAGCTGTCAGTAAGATTGAAAATCAGGTTGGGCGCGATACCGAACAGGATCGTGAGAGCTGCGAGCGGGGCAATGCAGATCCACTCGACCAGGTTCATGTCCTTGATGTCGCTGAGTTGCGGATTGGTGATCTCGCCGAATACTGTGCGCCGGTACAGCGTCAGCATGTAGACAGCCGAGAATATCACGCCGAGCGCGGCGCCAGCCGCAGCCCAGGTGGCCGCCTGGAAGCCACCGACCATGGTCAGGATCTCGCCGACGAAACCGCTGGTCCCCGGCAGGCCGACGTTGGCCATCGTGAAGAGCATGAAGAAGGAGGCATAGATCGGCATACGGCTGACGAGGCCGCCATAGGCAGCAATTTCGCGGGTATGCATGCGATCGTATACAACACCAACAATCAGGAAGAGCGCACCCGAGATCAGGCCGTGGCTGAGCATCTGGAAGATCGCGCCCTGTATGCCAATGTCATTGAACGCAAATATGCCGAGCGTCACGAAGCCCATGTGCGCGACGGAAGAGTAGGCGATCAGCTTCTTCATGTCCGTCTGCCGCCAGGCAACCAGCGAGGTATAGACGATCGCGATTACCGCCAGTGCAAACATGAACGGCTGGAACATCGCGCTCGCATCCGGGAACATCGGCAGCGAGAAGCGCAGCATGCCATAGCCGCCCATCTTCAGAAGCACGCCGGCGAGGATGACCGAACCGGCGGTCGGCGCCTGCACGTGCGCGTCCGGCAGCCAGGTGTGCACCGGCCACATGGGCAGCTTCACGGCGAAGGAGGCGATGAAGGCCAACCAGAGCCAGGTCTGGATTTCCGGCGCGAAGGCAAACTTCTCAAGTACTTCAAAGTCTGCCGAACCTGCGGCGAGGATCATGTAGACCATCGCGATGAGCATCAGCAGCGAACCGATCAGCGTGTATAGAAAGAACTTGAACGCAGCGTAGACGCGGTCCTTGCCGCCCCAGATGCCGACGATCAGGAACATCGGGATGAGGCCGGCTTCGAAGAAAATGTAGAACAGCACCAGATCCAGCGCGACGAAGACACCGATCATGAAGGTCTCGAGCACGAGGAAAGCGATCACATATTCGGTGACGCGCTTGTCGATCGAGTTCCAGCTCGCCAGCAGGCAGATCGGCGTCAGGAAAGTCGTCAGCATGACGAGGGAAAGCGACAGGCCGTCCACGCCCAACTTGTAGCTGATCGGCCCGTACCAGGCATATTGCTCGACAAGCTGATAGCCTGTGGCCGAGCGGTCGAATGCAAAGAAGGCCGCGACAGACGCGGCAAACGTCGCCGCCGAGATGATAACCGCCGCCAGAAGAACAGCCCTGCGCGCCTGCGCACTCGTCTCGCCCCTGCTGCTGCCGGCCGTGGCTGCACGCACGAGCATGACGAGCAGCGCGCCTGCCAGCGGCAGGAACGTCATGACGGAAAGGATCGGGAAACCGCCCATCAGCCTGCTCCTCCTGACCGCAGCCAGAGTATTGCACCGAAGAAGATGGCTGCTCCGATGATCACGAAGGCGTAGTGGTAGAGATAGCCTGTATGCATCCGCGACAGGCCGCGCGAACTCATGCCAGCCAACTTGGCCAGGCCGTCAGGACCGATGCCGTCGATGATCTTCTTGTCTGCTTTCCAGAAGATGTTGCCAAGGAAGGCCGATCCGCGCACGAGCGTCGTGTTGTAGATCTCGTCGAAGTACCATTTGTTCGAGAACAGGGCGTGGAGCGGCCCTCCACTGGCCGCAACACGTGCACCGATACCCCGGTTGAAGAAGTAGGTGAAGGTCGCGATCAGGAAGCCGGCAAGGGTGACCGCCAACGGCGCCCAGAGCACCCATTCCGGCACATTGTGACGGTCATGCAAAACGTGGTTCTCGCCAGCGCGGTAGATCGCACCCGCCCAGAAGGTCTCGTTCTTTGAGTCCACAAACGCATCGTAGAAATAGACGCCTGCAAACATGGCCCCAAGACTGAGCAGCGCCAGCGGGATGAGCATCACCAGCGGGCTCTCGTGCGGCTTGTGATCGTGGCCGTGGCCATGATCGTCATGGGCATGATCGTCGTGCGCATGCGCATCGCCCCCGTGAGCATCATGGGCGTGAGCATCAAGGTCGTGCGCGTCATGACCATGCGCTTCATGCCGCGCCGGGCCATGAAACGTCATGTAGATCAGGCGCCAGGAATAGAAGCTGGTCAGGAAGGCCGCGAGCAGGCCGAACCAGAAGGCGAGCTGCGCAAACGATACGCTGGCCATGACACCGGCATAGCTGCTCTCGAGGATCGCGTCCTTCGAGAAGAAGCCGGAGAAGCCAAACTTCGTATGCGGAATACCAAGGCCAATGATGGCAATCGTGCCGATCAGCATCGCGGCATAGGTCAGCGGCATCAACTTCGCCAGCCCGCCCATGCGGCGCATGTCCTGCTCATGGTGCATGCCGTGGATAACCGAACCGGCACCGAGGAACAGCAGCGCCTTGAAGAAGGCGTGGGTGAAGAGGTGGAACATCGCCGCCTCGTAGGCGCCGACCCCGGCCGCGAAGAACATGTAGCCGAGCTGCGAACAGGTCGAATAGGCGATCACGCGCTTGATATCGTTCTGTGCCATGCCGACGGTGGCGGCATAGAGCGCCGTGACCGCACCGACGAGTGCAACCATTCCGGCGGCATAGAAGGTATATTCATAGATCGGCGACAGGAGGCAGACGAGATAGACACCCGCCGTCACCATCGTCGCCGCGTGGATCAGGGCCGACACGGGCGTCGGACCTTCCATGGCGTCCGGCAACCAGACATGCAGGAAGAACTGGGCCGATTTACCCATTGCGCCAATGAAGAGAAGGATGCCGATCAGCTCCAGCGCATAGACGCGTTCACCGAAAAACACGATCACGGACTCTCGCGCCGGCAAAGCTTCGGCAAAGGCATATGGCGTGATGACCGCGTTGGTACGGATCGCGTCCAGCACCGGGGCGAACTCGACCGAGCGGAACATGAAGAATACCGCCATGATGCCGAGCGCCAGGCCAAAGTCGCCCACGCGGTTCGTCACGAACGCCTTGATGGACGCATCGTTCGGCGCCTTCTTCGTGTACCAGAAGCCGATGAGCAGGTAGGAGGCAAGGCCCACGCCTTCCCAGCCGAAGAACAGCTGGATGAAGTTGTCTGCGACCACGAGCATCAACATCATGAAGGTGAACAGCGACAGGTAAGCGAAGAAACGCGACTTGTGCGGGTCCTCACTCATGTAGCCCCAGGAATAGAGGTGCACGAGGCCGGAGACACCGGTGATCACCGCCATCATGACGATCGACAACGTATCTACACGGATAGCCCAGTTGGCCTGGAAATCCCCGATATTGATCCACGGCATCAGCGTGATGATGCGCTGCTTCAGCTCCACCGCCGCAACTTCCGCACCCGCTGTCAGGTACGCGTCATAGCCGGACGCATGGTGCACAGCTTCCGGTGCGCCGCCGAGACCGGCCACATAGGCGAAGAGCTGGTAGAGTGACAGCGCGCCGCAGGACAGCACGACGCCCGTGGTGATTGCCATCACGGCACGGTCACCGATCCATTTGTGGAACAGCCCGGTCAGCGCGGCGAAGCCGGGCGCGAGGACGATATAGATGAGCAGGCTATCCGGAAGCATACTGGGGTCAGCCTTTCATCAGATCGACATTCTCAACCGAGATGTCGCGGCGATTCCGGAAATAGACGACGAGGATCGCGAGCCCCACAGCCGCCTCGGCGGCCGCGACTGTCAGCACCAGCATCGCGAATATCTGGCCCTGGATCGTTCCGGTAAACACCGAGAATGCGACCAGATTAATGTTCACGGACAGCAGGATCAGCTCCAGCGCCATCAGGATGACGATGACGTTCTTACGGTTCACGAAGATGCCGACCACGCCAATCGTGAACAGCGCTGCCGACACGATCAGGAAATGCAGGATGCCGAGTTCGGTCATGTCAGATCCCCTGCCCCGGTGCCGGGTCCTTCAGCTCGGTGGCGTCCGCGCGGCGCCGGCCGGTCTGGGCACTGACATTCTGACGCCTGACATTCGGCCGGTGGCGCAGCGTCAGCACGATGGCGCCGATCATCGCGACCAGAAGGATAAAACCGGCCAGCTGGAACAGCAGCAGGTATTGCGTATACATTACGGCGCCAATGGCTTCGGTGTTTGTTTCTGCGCCCGGCGATGGATCGAACGCATCGAAGTTGAGCGAACCACTCGCGCTCCAGACGAGCGCAAGCTCGGCAACAAGGATAACGCCGATCAGGAGCGCAAAGGGCCAGTAGCCCAGACTTCCCTGCTTCAGTTCGACGAAATCAACATCAAGCATCATCACGACAAACAGGAACAGCACCGCAACCGCGCCGACATAAACGACGATCAGCAGCATCGCGAGGAACTCGGCCCCGATCAGAACCATCAGGCCGGCGGACGAGAAAAACGCGAGGATCAGCCACAGTACAGAGTGCACGGGATTGCGCGCCGCAATCACGAACAAGGCCGACAGGATCACGACAGCCGCGATCAATCCAAATGCGATCAGTGCCACAGCCTTCTCGCCCCTTTTCTGTTCCGGTGAAGCCCCTGCCCGCCGGTCTGCGTTACTGGTTTCGGCCCGCTACCGGTACGGCGCGTCCAACTCAAGATTCTTGGCGATCAGCCGTTCCCAGCGGTCGCCGTTCGCGAGGAGACGTTCCTTGTCGTAGAACAGCTCTTCACGCGTTTCGGTTGCGAACTCGAAGTTCGGCCCTTCGACAATCGCGTCGACCGGGCAGGCTTCCTGGCAGAAGCCGCAATAGATGCACTTCACCATGTCGATGTCGTAGCGTGTCGTGCGGCGCGCGCCGTCTTCGCGCGGCTCGGCCTCGATCGTAATGGCTTGCGCCGGGCAAATCGCTTCGCACAGCTTGCAGGCAATGCAGCGCTCTTCGCCGCTCGGATACCGGCGCAGCGCGTGCTCACCCCGGAAACGGGGTGATAAAGGGTTCTTCTCGAACGGGTAATTCACGGTCGGCTTCCGGCGGAACATTTCCAGCGTGGCCACCCAGAAGGCGCCCAGGAAATCCGTCAGAAGGGCGCCGCGAAGCGTCTGCGCGAGGCTCATGACTGAACTCCGAAATAGGTCACATACCCAGCCACCACGAGCACGGCAGCGAGGGAAGTTGGCAGGAAAATCTTCCAGCCAAGGCGCATCAGCTGATCGTAGCGATACCGGGGCACGATGGCCTTCACCATGGCGAACAGGAAGAACAGGAACAGGATCTTCAGCATGAACCAGAAGAGGCCCGCGAGGCTGAGCAGCAGCGGCGGCATCGATCCGGCGGCGTTCGCACCGATGGCCACCGGCCCATGCCAGCCACCGAGGAACAGGATGGTCATCATGGCGCACATCAGCACGATGTTGAGGTATTCACCCAGCATGAAGAGAAGGTACGGCGTCGAGCCATACTCGACCTGGTAACCAGCCACGAGTTCGGATTCGGCTTCAGGAAGATCAAACGGCGGGCGGTTGGTTTCAGCCAGCGCCGAGATAAAGAAGATCACGAACATCGGGAACATCACAACGATCAGCGGGAAGTTCTGGAAGCTGAAAGCATGCCAGTTCTGCAGGCCGCCGGTCTGGTTGTTGACGATGTCGCTGAGGTTCATCGAGCCGACCATCAGGATGACCGTGATGATCACGAAGCCGATGGAGACCTCGTAGGATACCATCTGCGCAGCTGAGCGCAGCGCGCCGAGGAACGGATACTTCGAGTTCGACGCCCAGCCGCCCATGATGATGCCGTAGACACCCAGAGAGCTGATCGCGAAGAGATAGAGGACGCCGACATTCAGGTCCGAGATCACCCAGCTCGTACCGTCCTCGATACCCGGTGCAACCGGGATGGCCGCCCAGGCAGCGAAGGCCAGCGTACAGGTGAGGATCGGCGCAAAGATGAAGACGAACTTGTTGGCGCCGGCCGGGATGACGATTTCTTTCAGCAGGAATTTCCCGAAGTCCGCAAACGACTGGAGCAGGCCGAACGGGCCCACCACGTTCGGGCCTTTGCGCATCATCACGCCGGCCCAGATCTTGCGGTCCAGCAGCAGCAGGAATGCAATCGACAGCAGCAGGACGAGCGTAAACAGGCCGATCTGGCCGAGCACCAGAAGCGGCCCCCAGAGGCTCCCCAAAGACTCGATTGCATTGCTCATGGTGCCGCCCTACTCCGCTGCCACTGCGGTGTCTAGGCTGGCCGCCAGCGCAGAACACTCAGCCATTGTGCGCGAAGCGCGGGCGATGGGATTGGTCAGGTAAAAGTCCGCAATCGCGCGGCCGAACGGCGCGTTTCCGAGACCGCCGACTGCCTGCGGGGGCGCCGCAAGGAGCGCCGGGACGCCCTTGGTGCCAGGGGCGTATCCCCGACCGGAAAAGGCCGTGTTCTGCCCCGTCTTACCGCGCAGGAGCGTGCGCAGCTCATCAGCTGTGTCATACGCAAGCACCGTGCCGGTGACGCCCGAAAGCGCCCGGAAAATAGCCCAGCCTTCGCGGGCCTCACCCTTCGGCTGAACCGCCCGCGTGGTCATCTGCACCCGGCCTTCGGTGTTCACATAGGTCGCCGTGATTTCGCTGTACGCTGCGCAAGGCAGCACGATATCGGCCCGCGCCGCACCGGCATCGCCGTGCGAGCCGACATAGATCACCTGCGCCGAGCCGAGCTGCGACAGGTCCGCTTCATCAGCGCCCAGCAGCACGACGGTTTTCAGCGCGCCGCCGAGAATGTCCTTCGTCGCCTTGCCGCCTTCGGCCGGGATAAATCCGGCATCCAGCGCCCCGACCCGGCCAGCTGCCGTGTGCAGCATGCCGAACCCCGCCCAGCCGTCAGAAACAGCGCCGGTCTCCTGCGCCATCGAGAGGGCGGCTGCCAGGATCGCCGCGCCATCGCTGCGACAGGCAGCTGCTTCGCCAACCACGATCATCGGCCGCTTCGCGCCCCTGAAGAAATCGCGTACCGCGGCACCGGCCAGCGCGTCAGCCGACGTGCCAAGATGCGTGTACGGATAGG
The DNA here is from genome assembly GCA_016124495.1 of Hyphomonas sp. Taxonomy (GTDB): domain Bacteria; phylum Pseudomonadota; class Alphaproteobacteria; order Caulobacterales; family Hyphomonadaceae; genus Hyphomonas. The sequence continues at coordinate 99,227 of WGNP01000001.1, forward strand.
TCAGCTCAGCCGCCTCGCCGATAACGGCAACTTTCAGATTGCCCCAAAGCCAGGATTTGCGGATGCGGGCATTCCAGACAGCCGCTTCGACGCGCGGATTGGCGCCGATCAGCAGCAGCGCATCCGATTCTTCGACGCCCATCAGGGTCGGGTTCAGAAGGTAATGTTCACGCACGCCGCTGGTGCCATATTGTGCGCCCGCAGGTCGGCAGTCGGTATTCTTCACGCCGAGGCCCCGGAAGAAATCGAGCGCCGCTTTAGCCTGCTCCACTTCGATCAGGTCGCCGGCAACCACGCCGATCTGGTCCGCGCCGACAGACAGCGCGGCTTTAACCGCGTCCAGCGCTTCCGGCCATGTCACCGGAAGCAGCTTGCCATTCCGGCGCACATAAGGACGGTCGAGACGCTGGCGCGCGAGACCGTCCCATACGAACCGGGACTTGTCCGACAGCCATTCCTCATTGATCTCTTCATTCGTCTCCGGAAGGATCCGCATCACTGCGTCCCCTTTCGCGTCAATCCGGATCGCCGCACCCATGGCATCCATTACGTCGATGGATGACGTCTTTCGCAGCTCCCAAGGCCGCGCATTGAAGGCGTAGGGCTTGGACGTCAGGGCGCCGACCGGACAAAGATCGATCACGTTGCCGGACAGTTCTGACGTCAGCGACTTTTCCAGATAGGTCGTGATCTCGGCGCTCTCGCCGCGCGAGATCATCCCGATCTCCTCGACACCCGCCACTTCGGCAGCGAACCGCACGCAGCGCGTGCACTGGATGCAGCGCGTCATGATCGTCTTGACCAGCGGGCCCATGTTCTTGTCTTCGACAGCGCGCTTGTTCTCTTCATACCGGCTGTCAGACCGGCCATAGGCCACCGCCTGGTCCTGCAGGTCACACTCGCCGCCCTGGTCGCAGATCGGGCAATCCAGCGGGTGGTTGATCAGCAGGAATTCCATGACACCGTTGCGCGCCTTCTCGACATAGGCGCCCTTGGTGCGGATCACCGGCGGCGAACCATCCCGGTTCGGACGAAGGTCGCCCACAATCTGCGCGCAGGAAGCCAGCGGCTTCGGCGCGCCTTCCCACTCGACAAGGCACATGCGGCAGTTGCCCGCCACCGACAGGCGCTCATGATAGCAGAAGCGCGGAATCTCTGCGCCCACTTCCTCGCACGCCTGCATCAGCGTGTAGGCCTTCGGCACTTCGACTTCGACGCCGTCGATATTGAGCTTGTACTTGTCTGACATGGACCTACTCCGCCGCGATCACAGCGCCTTGCACAAAGGCGCGCGGCTGCCGGTAGCGATTGATGCGTTCTTCGATCTCGTGGCGGAAGTGACGGATCAGACCCTGGATCGGCCAGGCTGCTGCGTCACCCAGCGCGCAGATCGTGTGGCCTTCGACCTGCCTGGTCACGTCCAGCAGCGTATCGATCTCGTCATGGGTAGCCTCGCCGCGCACCATCCGTTCCATCACACGCCACATCCAGCCGGTGCCTTCGCGGCACGGCGTACACTGGCCACAGCTCTCGTGCTTGTAGAAGTACGCCAGCCTCGCGATTGCCTTGATCAGGTCGGTCTGCTTGTCCATCACGATGATCGCCGCCGTGCCGAGACCGGACTTCAGGTCGCGCAGGGTGTCGAAATCCATATGGGCGTCCATGATCTGCCCGGCCGGCACCATCGGCACAGACGAGCCGCCCGGGATAACGGCCTTCAGGTTTTCCCAGCCGCCGCGAATTCCGCCACAATGCGTATCGATCAGTTCACGGAACGTGATCGACATCTCTTCTTCCACGTTGCACGGCTTGTTCACGTGCCCGGAGATGCAGAACAGCTTCGTGCCCGAATTGTTCGGGCGGCCAAAGCCCGCAAACCATTGCGCCCCCCGGCGCAGGATCGTCGGCACGACTGCGATCGACTCAACATTGTTCACCGTCGTCGGGCAGCCATAAAGGCCGGCATTCGCCGGAAATGGCGGCTTCAGGCGCGGCTGGCCCTTCTTGCCCTCAAGGCTCTCCAGCAGCGCGGTTTCCTCGCCGCAGATATAGGCGCCGGCGCCGTGGTGGACGTAGAGGTCAAAGTCCCAGCCGTTGAGATTGTTCGCCCCGATAAGGCGAGCCTCATAGGCTTCCTTCACCGCCTTCTCGAGCGCATGGCGCTCCGCGATGTATTCGCCGCGAATGTAGACATAGCATTTGTGGGCGCGCATGGCGCGGCTCGCCACCATGCAGCCTTCGATCAGCAGGTGCGGATCATGCCTCATGATCTCGCGGTCCTTGCACGTACCGGGCTCGGACTCGTCGGCGTTGACGACGAGATAGTGCGGACGGTCGCGCACTTCTCTCGGCATGAACGTCCACTTCAGGCCGGTCGGGAACCCTGCGCCGCCGCGGCCGCGAAGGCCGGAGGCTTTGATCTGATCGCACAGCCAGTCCGGCCCGAGATCGAGCATTTCCTTTGTCAGGTGCCACGCGCCGCGCTTCTTCGCGGCTTCGAGGTCCGGCGAATGAAGGCCGTAGAGGTTAGTGAAGATGCGGTCTTTGTCCTGCAGCATGGCTTAGCTCTTGATATCCTTGCTGGCGGGTTCTTCCCGCTTCGTGATTGTCGGCGAGGCGGCTTGCGGTTGGACAGCCGCTTCAGGGGCTGGTTCCGGCGGTCTGGGCAGGTTGGGCAAAACCGGAACCCTGGTGCGGCTTCCATCGAACAGAGAGGCATCGGTCAGGACGCTCGTGCCACCTTCCGGCGCGCTGTTCACGCGGTCAATCTGGGGGCCCGGCGTGACTTCCGCGCCGTGGCGGAGGCGGGCGAGGATCGCCGACAGCGACTCCGGCGTCAGGTCCTCGAAGAAGTCATCATTGATCTGCACCATCGGCGCATTCACGCAGGCGCCGAGGCACTCGACCTCTTCCCACGACAGACGCTGGTCATCAGTGACGTACATCGCCTTGCCGATTTCCTTGGTGCAGACGTCTCTCAGGCTCTCTGCTCCGCGCAGCTGGCACGGCGTCGTACCACAAAGCTGGACATGGAATTTGCCGACCGGCTGAAGGCGGAACATCGTGTAGAACGTCGCCACTTCGTAGACGCGGATGTAGGGCATCTCGAGCCGGTTAGCGACTTCGCGCATCGCGGGCTCAGACAACCAGCCATTGTTGTCCTTCTGGGCGAGCCAGAGCAGCGGGATAACTGCCGAGCGCTGCTTGTCGGCAGGATACTTCCCGCGCCAGAAAGCAATCTTCTCTTCTGTCTCGGACTTGAAGGCAAAGCTGTCGCCGCCCGCTTCAAGATCAAACCGGCGCAAGGCCATCTATCGCTCCTTTGGCGCGGGCACGGTCACGCGCCCCGCCTCGTCAATTGGCCAGAACGGATTGTAGGCGACTTCCCAGGCATTGCCTTCGGGGTCCGCAAAATAGCCGGAATATCCGCCCCAGTAGGTCTTGTGCGGCGCCTTCGGAATGCGCGCACCCGCCTTGCCGAGACGGTCGAAGATTGCGTCGACCTCCTCGACAGAGCGTGCGTTGAATGCAATCGCAAAGCCCTTGAACTGACCTTTACGGTCATCGGCGAGGCCCGCATCCTTCGCCAGCTTGGTCTCGTCCCAGAGACCCAGCGCCATGCCGCCTGCATTGAAGAACGCAACTTCGCCCTTCACGCCCCGGTCTTCAAACCCCAGAACGTCCGTATAGAAACGGACCATGCCGGCAAGGTCCCTGACCCCGACGGTGATGATCGAGACGCGTTGCTCCGGCAGGGCGGCCATCAGACAGCTCCTGCCCGGGCAAAGTCCACACGGACGATCTTGCCGCCCCTGAGCGTATAGATCGCCGCCACTTCAAACCTGTCACCACCCGGCGCCCGCTCAACCAGCTCATGGTCAATCACGGTCGTACCGAGATCGATCCGATTGGCCAGCTTCGCGTGGTTCTTCGGGAAATCGTAGAACAGATCTTCATGACGCTTGCGGATGGCCGCAAGCCCGCGATGCGTGATCTCGCCGTTCAGCCCGGCCAGCACAGCGTCTTCGGCGTAGCAGGCGAGGAAGGCGTCGATATTCTGGCTGTTATAGGCGTCAAGCTGTTTCTGGACGAGTTCAGCGGAGGCACTCACCGGTCCACCTCCCCGAACACGATATCGAGCGAGCCGAGGATCGCCGAAACATCGGCCAGCATGTGGCCCTTCGAAAGGTGGTCCATCGCCTGCAGGTGCGGATAGCCTGGCGCGCGGATCTTGGCGCGGTAGGGGCGGTTCGTTCCGTCAGCCACGAGGTAGACGCCAAACTCGCCCTTCGGCGCTTCGATGGCTGCGTAGCATTCGCCCGCCGGAACGTGGAAACCTTCCGTGTACAGTTTGAAGTGATGGATCAATGCTTCCATCGAGTTCTTCATCTCGGCGCGGCGCGGCGGCGACAGCTTGCTGCCCGCCAGCAGTACGGGGCCCGGACCTTCCTTCACCATCAGCGCAATGCACTGCTGGATGATCTTGGTCGACTCTTTCATCTCTTCCATGCGGCAGACATAGCGGTCGTAATTGTCGCCGTGCTTGCCGACCGGTACTTTGAAATCGAGTTCAGAATAGCACTCGTAAGGCTGCGAGCGGCGCAGGTCCCAGGCAAGGCCGGTGCCGCGCACCATGACGCCCGAGAAGCCCCAGTCCATGATCGTTCGCTGGTCCACGACGCCGATATCGACGTTGCGCTGCTTGAAGATGCGGTTCTCGGTGATCAGGTCCTCGATGCGGGCCATCTTTTCCGGGAACTGCTCGCACCAGGCGGCTATATCGTCGATCAGCCGTTGCGGCAGGTCCTGGTGGACGCCGCCAGGGCGGAAATAGGCCGCATGCATCCGGCTGCCGGAGGCGCGCTCATAGAACACGCACAACTTCTCGCGCTCTTCGAAGCCCCATGTGATCGGCGTCAGCGCGCCGCAGTCCATCGCCTGCGTGGTCACGTTGAGAATGTGCGACATGATCCGGCCGATTTCGGAGAACATCACCCGGATAAGGCTGGCGCGGCGGGGAACCTCGACACCCAGCATCTTCTCGATCGCAAGGCACCAGGCATGCTCCTGGTTCATCGGCGAGCAGTAATCGAGGCGGTCGAAATAGGGCAAACCCTGAAGGTAGGTCTTGTACTCCAGCAGCTTCTCGGTGCCGCGGTGCAGCAGGCCGATATGGCTGTCGATGCGGGTCACCACTTCGCCGTCGAGGTCCATGATCATCCGCAGCACGCCGTGCGCAGCGGGGTGCTGGGGCCCGAAGTTCAGCGTGAACTTGCGGTCGTCTTCTTCGATCAGGTGGGCTGTGTCGGCCATGGTCTCACGCGCCTCCGCCGGCTTTTTCATCGCCAGGGATTTCGGACGTCATGCCTTCCCAGGGCGAGAGGAAGTCGAAGTTCCGGTATTCCTGGACCAGCTTTACCGGTTCGTAGATCACGCGCTTCTCGAGGTCGTCATAGCGAACCTCGTAATGCCCGGTCAGCGGGAAATCCTTGCGCAGCGGAAAGCCTTCGAACCCGTAATCTGTCAGGATACGGCGCAGGTCCGGATGTTCCGAAAACTGGATGCCGTACATGTCGAATGCCTCACGCTCAAACCAGTTGGCCGCCGGCCAGATCGCCACGCTGCTGGCCACGGCGGTTTCTTCATCCGCGCGGATACGCACACGAACGCGGTGGTTCATCCGCATCGACAGGAGGTGGTAGACAACCTCGAACCGCTCGTTGCGCTCCGGATAGTCCACACCGCAGATGTCAATCAGTGTCTCGAAATTGCATTGCTGGTCGTCGCGCAGGAAGCGCAGCAGCGGCAGGATATGCTCCCGCTCGGCAAGAACGGTCAGTTCGCCCACGATGATCTGCGTCGAGCGCACGGCGTCCGGCATCCGGGCTTCAATATGAGCCGCAAGGTCGACCAGGTTTTCGGTGTTCATGTTGGCCATCTCAGCGCTCGATCGAGCCTTCGCGGCGGATCTTCTTCTGTAGTTGCAGGAAGCCGTACACGAGCGCCTCAGCGGTGGGCGGGCAGCCGGGGATATAGATGTCGACCGGCACGATCCGGTCGCAGCCGCGCACGACGCTGTAGCTGTAATGGTAATAGCCACCACCATTGGCGCACGAGCCCATGGAGATCACGTAGCGCGGCTCCGGCATCTGATCGTAGACCTTGCGCAGCGCGGGGGCCATCTTGTTGGTAAGCGTGCCGGCCACAATCATAACGTCCGACTGTCGCGGCGACCCGCGCGGAGCCATGCCGAAGCGTTCCAGATCGTAACGCGGGTTGCCCGCGTGCATCATTTCCACCGCGCAGCAGGCCAGGCCGAACGTCATCCACATCAGCGAGCCGGTGCGCGCCCAGGTGATCAGGTCGTCTGCAGCGGCCGTGAAGTAGCCCTTGTCGGCGAGTTCGTCCGACAGACCTTTATAGAAAGGATCGTCGCTGCCCGGCTTGTAGCCTTCAGCGCCCACCCGGGCGCCGCTCAGGGCGTAGGGTTTGTGCGAGGAGCCGGACATCATTCCCACTCCAGCGCGCCGCGGCGCCACTCATAGATGAAACCGATCGTCAGAACGCCAAGGAAGCCGACCATCGACCAGAAGCCCAGGATGCCGATCTCGCCAAGGCTGACCGCCCAGGGGAACAGAAAGGCAACTTCAAGGTCGAAAATGATGAACAGGATGGCGACCAGGTAGAACCGCACATCGAACTTCATGCGCGCATCGTCGAACGCGTTGAACCCGCATTCGTAGGCCGAGTTCTTTTCCGGATCCGGTTTCGACGGGGCCAGCAGGGCTGAGCCCACGACGAACAGCCCGGAGATCACCGCACCGATCACAAGGAAAAAAATGACTGGCAGATAATCAAGGGCCAGACGCTCGACTTCGGACATGCTTGGTACCTCCTGGTACAGAGCCAACGGTCGCCCGATTAGGACGGTTTTCGCGTGCGCGCAACACGAACCGGCGCAGTGGCTCGGGACTTTCGCAGTATAGCTGCCCGCGCCACCGGTTCACGGGCGATCCCCTGCGGCGGTGCGTCACGGACAAGCACGTATTCCGGACGCAATAGGATATTTCCTGCCGCGGAAAAGCGTTCAAAGCCAAGGCGGTCTGCAACGGCGCCATCGGGGATGAGAACCCGTCGCAGCGCAGCCCGCGGGGACCACGCGTTTAAACTCCCGGTTCAGCCTTTCCGGACCTGCGCGAAATGGGCCGCTGCGCCAATCAGCGGCGCGTCGGGTGCGCGCAGCAAACGCACCGGGCACTCTGCCAGATAGCCGCTCATCGGCCCGCGCACAGCGAATCGCTCGCGCGCGTCCGGCGTCTTCAGGAATTCCACGATCCGCTCCGAAACGCCCCCGGCCAGCACCACCCCGCCAAGCGCCCCGTTGGCCAGCGCGAGGTCTCCCACCGCCCCCATCACCGCCAGCGATCGCAACCGGATCAGGGCCAGATACATCTCGTCCCCGCCGTCCGCCTTTGCGCGCATGTCTTCAGGCGGCAATCCGGCATACCGCCGGCCATAAATCTCGCAGAAAGCGGCATGTACCTCTTCCAGGCCGCTACCGGAGGCGACGAGCTCATTCGAGACATAGCCATGATCGCGCGCCAGCAGGCTTGCCACCTTGCGCTCCAGGTCCGTGCGCGGCGCATAGGCCATGTGGCCGCCCTCGCCCGCCAGCACGGTCCAGCCGCCCGCAGCGGGAATCAGCGTCGAGACCCCGAACCCGGTTCCCGGCCCCGCCACAAGAACCGGGGCCTCAGGAACCGGCATGCCGGGCAACACGACACTGAACGCCTCCGGCTCCAGTTCGGGGACCGACCTCGCCATGGCAACGAAGTCATTGACCACCAGCACGTTCGCAATTGCGAACCGCTCGGACACGTCCGTCTCGGAAATGCTCCAGTCCCGGTTCGTCAGCCGGGCCTTGCCGCCGCGCACGGGGCCCGCCACCGCAATGCACGCCGCCGCCGGGCGCAGGCCGGTCATGTCCAGATAGGTTCTCAGCGCCGCATTGAAATCAGGAAAGGCTTCACCCGCAAAGCGCTGGAACTGCTCGATCCCGATCCGGTCGCCGCGCCGGTAGGCCGCTGCGAACCTGGCGTTGGTGCCGCCCACGTCGCCGACAAGGACCGCCTCTTCCATGCTCAGCTCCGAGGGCCGAGGAAATTGAACGGACTGGCGCCCGTCGCCGCACTGCTGACATTCATACGAAACAGGTCAAACAGTTCGCGCCCCAGCCCCGCAGGCCCCCGGTTCGGACGAAACTCAGCTGGCGCCCGGGCATGAAACTCCGCCGGATCAACCAGGATATCCAGCCGCCCGGCTTCAGCATCCAACCGGATCACGTCGCCGTCCCACACCTTGGAAATCGGCCCGCCATGCGCCGCCTCCGGGCCGAGATGGATCGCCGAGGGGATCTTCCCGCTCGCGCCCGACATCCGCCCATCCGTTACCAGCGCCACCTTGTGCCCGCGGTCCTGCAACACGCCGAGCACCGGGGTCAGCCCATGCAGCTCCGGCATGCCATTCGCCGCCGCGCCCTGGAACCGCACGACCGCAACAAAGTCCCGGTCGAGCTTCCCGGCATCAAACGCCGCTTTCAGGGCCTCCTGCGACTCGAACACGATCGCGGGCGCTTCCACGAACCGGTGCGACGGCTTGACCGCCGATACCTTGCTGACGCCTTCGCCGAGCGTCCCGGTCAACAGGCGCAGACCGCCTTCTTCCGAGAACGGATTACCGGCGGGGCGGAGCACCTCAAGATCGCCGCTTTCTGCCGGCGCAGGACGCCAGATCAGTCTGCCGTCCGATAACACAGGTTCCTGCGTATAACCGGAGATGGGCCCCGCCACACCGAGCGCGTCACCGTGCAGCAGACCCGCCTCGAGCAGTTGCGATATCAGGAAGCTCATGCCGCCCGCCGCATGGAAATGGTTCACGTCGGCAGGCCCGTTCGGATAGATGCGCGCCAGCAAGGGCGTGACGCCCGACAGCTCAGCAAAGTCTGCGAGCGTGACGCAAAGGCCTGCCGCGGCCGCAATCGCCGGAATGTGCAGGGCATGGTTGGTCGACCCGCCCGTCGCCATCAGCCCGACAATGCCGTTAACGACCGAGCGTGCGTCCACCATTTCGCCTGCCGGCCGGTAGTCCTTGCCCTGCGCCGTGATCGCAGCCGCCCGGTGCGTGGCAGCCCTGGTCAACGCAGCTCGCAGCTCAGTGCCGGGATTGGGAAACGCTGCGCCCGGCAGGTGCAGGCCCATTACCTCCATCAGCATCTGATTGGAGTTCGCCGTTCCATAGAAGGTGCAGGTCCCCTGGCTGTGATAGCTCTCGGCCTCAGCCTTCAGCAGCGCCTCGCGGCCGACCTTTCCTTCCGCAAACAACTGCCGCACCCGGACCTTCTCGGGGTTCGAAAGGCCCGAGGGCATCGGCCCCGCTGGCACGAAGATCGAGGGCAACCAGCCGAAGCGCAACGCGGCAATCACCAGCCCCGGCACAATCTTGTCGCACACGCCGAGATGCAGCGCCGCATCAAACGTATCATGGGAGAGGCCGACCGCCGAGGCCATCGCGATCACGTCGCGCGAGAACAGAGACAGCTCCATGCCTTCCTGGCCTTGCGTGACGCCGTCGCACATGGCCGGCACGCCGCCCGCCACCTGCGCGACGGCGTGCACTTCGCGCGCGGCCTCGCGGATCAGCTGGGGATAGGATTCGAACGGCGCATGCGCAGACAGCATGTCGTTGTAAGCCGTGATGATTCCGATCACGGGCCACCCAGCGCCGAGGATCTGCGCCTTCTCGATCACGGCGCAACCGGCGGACTGGTGCGCGAGGTTGCCTTCCGTCAGACGCGAACGCGCGTAGGTCGACGGGCGCCGTGCACGTATCATTTCAATATAGGCTGCGCGCGGGCCCCGCGAGCGCTCTTCGATACGCGCCGTGACCGCTTCTACGACCGGATTGAGTCTGCCAACCATCAGGGAGCCCAGAAAACTGAAAGGCGATCGCCCAAGCCATCTACCGCGAAACGGACCGGGCAATTCATAGGGTCCGCGTCGGCCATTCGTTCCAGTATGCTGCGCTTTTCCGCGCCAAATACAAGCAGCAGCGCCCGGTTTGCGCGGATCACGGCCGAGCCGGTCAACGTTATGCGCAAGGGAACGCGCGCCTGCGGCGCATCAACGGCCGCCACGCAGTGCGCGCCGTCCGCGCAGAGGATTTCCGCGAGGTTTGCCGCGCCCGGAAACCAGCTTGCCGTATGTCCATCGGTTCCCATACCGAGCAGCAGGAAGCTGACCGAGGTGCAATGCCGCGCATAGGCCGCGTTCCGGTCCGCAACCGCCTGTGACGGCAAGGCGTGCCCGGTCTTCATGGGCAGGAATGGCGCGCGTTCCGCCGCATTGTTCAGCAGCCTGGTGCGCACCAGCCGTTCGTTCGAATCCGGATGATCCGGCGCCACCCAGCGCTCATCGACCAGCCCGACCGTTACCTTTGCCCAGTCGAGCCTTTCCGAAGACAGAAGCTCGAACATCCGCACGGGCGAAGACCCACCCGACAACATCAGGCTCGCCGCAGCGCGGCGCGAAATCTCCGCGCTCAGGGTATCGCCCGCGAGGCGGGCGGCCGCCACGGATGCCTCCTCCCGGTCCCGGAAGGCTGTAAGGTGCAGCGCTGCGGCGTTCACGCCTCTTTCCACCAGTTGCGGCCGTCGCGGTCCATCATCATCGCGGCAGACAGCGGACCATCGGTTCCCGCCGGATAAGGCTCCGGCTGGTAATGGCCGGCCTCCCAGGTGTCGATCAGGCTGTCGACCCAGCGCCAGGCTGCCTCGACCTCGTCGCGCCGCATGAACAGCGAGAGATTGCCGCGGACGATATCCATCAGCAGGCGTTCGTAGGCGTCCGGATAACGCAGCGTGAAACTCGCGGCATAGGACAGGTTCAGCGGCAGGGATTTGACGCGCAGGCCGCCCGGGCCAGGCTCCTTGATCTGCACGAACAGACGTACCGCTTCATCCGGCTGCAGACGGATGACGAGGCGGTTCACACTGTCCACCCCCTGCCCGAAAATGTTGTGCGGCGCAGGCTTGAACTGGATCACGATGTCGGAGTGACGCGCCGACATCCGTTTACCGGTACGAAGGTAGAACGGAACACCCGCCCAGCGCCAGTTCTTCACTTCCGCTTTCACGGCCACGAAGGTTTCCGTCGTGCTGCCCGTCGCTGAATCCAGCTCCTCAAGATAGCCCTTGGCGGGCTTTCCGTCCGGCAGGCCGGACGTGTACTGTCCGCGCACGGTCTGTTTCCTGACCTGGTCAGCAGCGATCGGGCCAAGCGCGTTGAGCACCTTGATCTTCTCCGTCCGAATGTCGTCGTCGCCCATATTATTGGGCGGCTCCATCGCGGTCAGGCAAAGCAGCTGCAACAGGTGGTTCTGTACCATGTCGCGCAGCGCGCCGGATCGGTCGTAATAGTCCGCACGGCCCTCGAGCCCGAGATTTTCCGCCACGGTGATCTGAACATGGTCGATGTAATTGTGCGACCAGAGCGGCTCGAACAGTGTGTTGGCAAAGCGCAGGACCATCAGGTTCTGGACCGTCTCCTTGCCGAGATAATGATCGATCCGGAACACTTGCCGCTCGGTGAACACTTCGCCGACGCCGTCATTGATCGCCCGCGCCGATTCAAGGTCCGTCCCGATCGGCTTCTCGAGCACTACACGCGCCGGCTCGCCCGCCAGACCGGCAAGGCCGACTGACCGGCAGATATCGACATAGAGATGCGGCGAGGTGGCCAGATAGAAGACCCGTGGCCGTTTCACGTCAAGCGTCAGCAGCGCACTCAGGCCCGGCCAGTCGTCATCCGGCCGGGTTGCATCGATGGTGACATACTGGATGAGCTTCTCGAACTCCAGCCACTCCGCCGCGTCCCAGCTTTCACCGGATGCCGCCTCGCAGGCCTCGCGCGCCACCTTGCGGTAGGCGGCCGTCTCCATCACGGAACGCGCGGTGCCGATAATCGCGCTGGTCGGCGGGATCTGGCCGTCCAGCCAGCGGTGATAAAGCGCCGGCAACAGCTTACGCCGGGAGAGGTCTCCTGTACCGCCGAAGATCACGATGTCGAACGGTTCGACCGGGACAAACTTGGCCATCTCAGCAGGATCCCTGACCCAGATTGCAGCCCGGGCGGGCAACAATCGACACGCGCCGTCTTCGCAACTTAGCTAATTGCATGTTTTCATGTTGTTTTCCGGGGTGCTGACACATGACCCCTATCTGCGCAAATACGTTTTGCAAAAAATTACACCGGCTATAATGACCCAGCGCTCCCGGACAGGACAGCGAATGACAACGTTGTTATGAATATGTGGGAGTTTGCCGGAAATGTCCAGCCGAACGCGCCTTGAGGACCTCGCCTCCATCGCGGGCGTCTCGATCGCGACGGTGTCGCGCGCGCTCAACAACAGCCCCGCTGTCAATGATGAAACCAAGCGCCGCGTCTGGAAGATTGCGCGCGAGCAGAACTATCATTTCCGGCCGTCGATGCCCGCCCTTCTGTCTGGTGCGTCGGCGACGATTGCCGTCGTCATCCCCAATCCGCACGCCCGCCAGAGCGAAGCGTTGCATCCCTTCGTGCAGGACTTCATCGGCGGCATTACCGAGGCAGCGCGCGTTTCGGGTTGCGACCTGTTGATCTCCCATCTTGCGCCCGGGAATGTGGATGACCTTTCCGAACTGATGACTTCCAGCCATGCGGACGGCATCATCTTTCTCGGCCAGAGATTGCTGCACGACCGGCTGAACGCGCTGGCGCAGGGCGAGAGCCGGTTCATCGTCTGGGGTGCTGACCTGCCCGGCCAGAAGTATTGCTCGGTCGGCTCCGACAACCTGCGCGGCGGGGCGCGGGCGACATCGCACCTCATCAATCTCGGCCGGCGCCGGATTGCCTTTCTGGGTGACACCGCCGCGCCGGAAGTGCAGCATCGGTATGAAGGCTATGTCGAGGCGCACCGGCGCGCCAACCTGGCCGTTGATCCCGCCCTGATTGTGCCGGCGCAGTTCGAGATCAGCTATGCCGAAGCGGCGGCCGATGGTCTGCTGGCGCGCCGTGCCGCGTTCGACGGGATCTTCGCGGCGAGTGACCTGATCGCCCTCGGCGCCTTGCGCAGCCTGCAGAAGGCGGGCCGCTCGGTGCCGCAGGAAGTAGCCATTGTCGGCTATGACAATATTCAGGTGGCCGCCTATACGCAGCCCGCGCTGACGACGATCGACCAGGACATGAGCAAAGCCGGGCGCCTGATGGTGTCGAAATTGCTCGCGGCAACCGAGAAGGCGCCGCTGCGGTCCGAACGTCTGCCAGCGGACCTGATCGTGCGGGAATCCTGCGGGCTGGGCTAGAGCCGCCCGATCCAGACGCCGTGCCGCGGAAGGGTCTTGACGACCGGTGCACTCGAAATCAGCGGTTTCGCCCCGGCGGTCAGGTCCTGGGGAACGGCTACATCCTCCGTACCTAGATTGAAGAGGCAGAGGACCGTTTCGCCGCCCAGTGTTCGCCGAAGGGCGAGCAATGGGTCCGGTATCTCCGGAAAATCCACTTCGCCTAAGCGCAGGGCGGCAGACCCGGCGCGCAATTTCACCATAGCGCGGGTGAAATTCAAAACGGAGCCCGGATCACTTTCCTGCTCCGCCGCTGCAAGCTCAGCATGCCCCTGCCCGACCGGGAGCCAGGGTTTGGATTCTGAGAAACCTGCGAAGGTATTACCCTTCGTCCAGGGCATCGGTGTGCGGGCGCCGTCGCGGCCAAGGGTGCGCGGCCAGTTGGCGATGGCTTCGGGATCCTGCAGGTCTTCGAAGGCCACTCGTGCTTGCGGCAGGCCAAGCTCCTCGCCCTGATAAAGGATCGGATTGCCGCGCAGGCAGAGCAGCAGCGCGTTCGTCAGCTTGGCAAACTGCGCCAGGTCAGCGCCCGGCGGGCACCAGCGGCTGACGCAGCGCGGGGCGTCATGGTTCGAGAAGGCCCAGGAAGGCCAGCCTTCGCTGAAGGGGCCCGCCCAGTTCATCTGCGAGGCTTTCACGCGGCGCGGCGAGAGTCTGTTCGCATACAGAAAGTCGAAACTGTAGGCCGAGCTGAGGCGATTGTCCCCGGCCGTAAAGGCACGCATCTCCGGCAGCGGATCAGGCCCAGGCACTTCGGCGACCGTGAAGATCGCTCCATAGCCGTTCGCCAGTTCGCGAATGCGTTCCATGAAGACCGGGATGTCCGGGTGGGACTGGTTGTGGATATGGTGCTGCAGGTCAAAGGGCCGGGTGATCGTGCGACTGCCTGCCGGCCAGGGCGGATTGTCCCGGAAGTCCGGATCGAACATCGCGAAGTTGATCGCGTCGAGGCGGAAGCCATCAACGCCCTTGTCGAGCCAGAACTTCGCGGCAGCCACCAGCGCGTCCTGAACCTGCCGGTTGTGGACGTTCAGCTGTGGCTGGGTCGAGAGGAAATTGTGCATGTAGTATTGCTGGCGGCGCGCATCCCAGGTCCAGGCAGGGCCGCCGAAGACGGACTGCCAGTTGTTCGGCGGGGTACCATCAGGCTTCGGGTCTCTCCAGACATACCAGTCAGCATACGGATTATCCCGCGACCCGCGGCTCTGGGCGAACCAGTCATGCGCGTCGGAGGTGTGGGCATAGACCTGATCAATGATGACCTTCAGGCCGAGGCGATGGGCCTCTGCCAGCAAGGCGTCAAAGTCCCCCAGCGTGCCGAAGATCGGATCAACATCGCAATAGTCCGATACGTCGTAGCCGAAATCGCTCATCGGCGACTTGAAGAAGGGGGATATCCAGACCGCTTCCACGCCGAGGGCGGCGACATAGGGAAGCTTCCGGGTGATCCCCGGCAGATCGCCGATCCCGTCCCCGTTGGTGTCGAGATAGGAGCGCGGGTAGATCTGGTAAATCACGGCGCCGCGCCACCAGGGCTGGCAGACTTCGGGAGAAGACGGGTTTTCCAGCGGTCACGCTCCTGAGCAGGCGGGTTCGCCGGATTTGTCTGGCCTGGCAGGGGCAGAGGGACTCGAACCCACGACCTGCGGTTTTGGAGACCGCCACTCTACCAACTGAGCTATACCCCTTCAGGCCTGACCGGGGTTTGCCTCAACTCCCGCCTGGCTGCAAGACCGGGGGTGAAAAGACTTTGGCCCGGGCAGTTCGACCGGCCGGAGGCGCCTTTGGGGCGGCCGGTCTTTCGGCACCGGCGCGGCCGTTCTGAAGGGAGCGTCCGGGGGCGAAAGGGACATTTTACCCGATCCGGGCGCCTGCCTTCGCAGGCTCCATCGGGGCGGGTGTTGATTGGCCAGGCCCTCACCTCCTACCGCCTTTGGCGGCGGGCCAGCTCGGGGCGATTGCAGCCCCTCCCGGACGGAGACGGTTTAAGGGAGGGCTCTCCAGCTGCTCGCCCATGATAGGGGAAGCAAGGGGTTTGAGGTTTGGAACTTTGTTGTGTGATCATGCCCGGCACATACCTCCGTGGGCGGAGGTGTAGCAGAAGAACTGGCCGGGCAACTTAAAACGGCCTGAGGGTGCTTTAATCAGGTTTTCGGGCGGGGTGTTTCGCAGGCGCAGTTGCGTGCACCACCCTGCCCTGACACTTGAAATCCTGATGCAGGCAGCCTGCATGTAATGCCGAATACCTCTCAGACATTCTCATTCATTCTCGTTTTTGACACCTGGTGCCGGCTTATCATCGACCTGTATCGCCCCTCGGCGTCAGACGATTCCACTGGCGCGGAGCTTGTCGACCTGCTCCGGCGTCAGGTTCAGGAGTTCGGTGAGGACTTCTTCCGTGTGCGAACCAATCTGCGTAGGACCCGCCCAGCGGATGTTGCCGGGGGTGGCGGAGAGTTTGGGGAAGACGTTCTGCTGTTTCAGCCCCGGCCATGTTTCGCTCGGCACTTCGGTGAGGGACTCGCGGGCGATGTAGTGCGGGTCGCTCAGCATATCGGCGGCGCGGTAGACTTTGCCGACGGGCACGCCGTTTGCGATCATCGTGCGTTCGATCTCGTCGATGCTGCGAGAGGCCGTCCAGAGCTGGATCAGGTCGTCGAGGGCTTTCTGGTTCATGCCGCGCGCGACATGGGTCTTGTAGGCGGGATCATCTTTCAGGGCGGGCTGGCCTATGGCGTCGCAGAGGCGGGCAAAGACAGTGTCCTGATTGGCGGCGATGATCACCATGCCGTCCGAGCCGGTATAGATGTTCGACGGCGCGATGTTCGGCAGGATCGAGCCGGAGCGTTCGCGGGTATAGCCCTCGAACTGGTATTCCGGGACGAGGGCTTCCATCACCGAGAGCACAGACTCATAGATGGTTGCGTCGATCATCTGGCCTTCGCCGGTCTTTTCGCGGTGGTGCAGCGCGGCGAGCGCGCCGAGGGCTGCGTAGAGGCCGGCGAGGCTGTCACCCAGTGAGATGCCCGCCCGGGAGGGCACGCGGTCGGCTTCGCCCATGACATAGCGCAGGCCGCCCATAGCTTCGCCGACAGAAGCGTAGCCGGCACGCGTGGCATAGGGGCCGGTCTGCCCGTATCCGGAGACGCGGATCATGATCA
This sequence comes from Hyphomonas sp., assembly GCA_016124495.1. Classification (GTDB taxonomy): domain Bacteria; phylum Pseudomonadota; class Alphaproteobacteria; order Caulobacterales; family Hyphomonadaceae; genus Hyphomonas. The sequence continues at coordinate 115,823 of WGNP01000001.1, forward strand.
GGCGCGGATTGATTTTTTTCAGGGCGTTGTAGCCGAGGCCCCATTTTTCCAGTGTGCCAGGGCGGAAATTCTCGAGCAGGAAATCGGCCTGCGCAACGAGCTGGCGGACGATGTCCTGCCCTTCGGCCTCGCGCAGGTTTGCAGTTATGCATCGCTTGCCGCGGGCAACCACCGACCACCAGAGCGGAAAGCCGTCGCGGCCCCACTCGCGCAACGGGTCGCCCTGTCCGGGTGGCTCGACCTTTATGACGTCGGCGCCCATGTCGGCGAAGATCTGGCCACAGAAAGGACCTGCGATAAGCTGGCCGAGTTCGATGACGCGCAGGTCCGTCAGCGGACCTGTGCGGGGGGGCGGCGGGACCATGAGCGTCTTCCTGTCTGGGTCCGACCGTCCAAACAGGGAATCGTGACGGCCGCAAGGGCGCGGATCGGCGCGCTTAAAGCCGGCGGGCGTGGCGCCGCGTCCGGGACGCCTGTTCGAGCGAGATGGTGCGAATACCGTCCGCGGCGTCATCATACGCCGGAACCTGGTTTTTCAGCACCCGCTGGCGCTTCTTGAAATCGACAGTTTCCTGAACCTCGGCATGGACATAATCGCCCATTTCGACGCGGTTGCGGCCGAGGCGCTTGGCCTCATAGAGCGCGCGGTCGGCGGCCTCTATGGCCGAACTGATGTCCGCACCGGCGCCGACCATGCTGAAACCGAAGCTGGCAGTGATGCGGACCTGGTGCTTGCCGGTCTCGATCAGCGCTGTCTCGATACGGCTGCGCAGGCGGTCGCAAAAGCTGCGGGCGTCTTCTGGTGTAACATCACTGAGCAGGACGACAAATTCCTCGCCGCCCCAGCGGCCAAGCTTGTCAAACGGGCTGCGCAGTTCGGACTGGGCAATCTGCGCCACGGTTTTCAGCACGCGGTCCCCGGCCGCGTGGCCGAAAAGGTCGTTCACTTCCTTGAAGAGGTCGAGGTCGATGATGGCCACGGCGGCCGTCTGCGGCTTACCGAGCATGCGGTGGCACTCTTCATGCGCGCCGCGCAGGAAGAACCGGCGGTTGAGCAGTCCCGTGAGTTCGTCGGTCCATGCGAGCGCCTCAAGGCGCCTCTGGTAGGATCGGGTTTCGAAAGCATGCAGCGCGGCGATGATCGCCGTCGGCAGGGCGACGCACCCGGTCACGAACAGGTTCAGGCGCACATAGTCGGCCGCCTTAACCGGAATGCCGAGCTGGTAGACGAGGATGGAGGCAATGAAAGAGATGCTGAGCGCCGACAGGCTCACCAGCGCCAGGAAGTTCATCGAAAACATCAGGTCGCGAAGATTTGAGCCCATCCGGAATCCCCTTTTCTGGCCGGAACGCTAGCCCACGCAGGTTTAAGCGGGGCTCATTTCGGCCTTCAGTATGATGCATGGGCAGCAACATCCGTTTAACCATCGCCGCTCGATTCAGACCCCGTCAGCGAGCGGCAGAGCGCAGCTTTACGGGGCAGGCTCGACCGGAGCAGGCCGGGCGGGCCGGACAGATGACCGCCTCGATCTTGCCGCGCCAGTGATCCGGGAAGGCCTGCCGGAGGCGGCGCAGACCGTCTGCCAGACAAAGTTCTGCAGCCAGCCCCCGGCGCTGAGCCATGTGTTAAAGAACTTCCGCCGTGATACGCCCTGCCCCGTGGATCCGGGCGAGAAATTCGCGGTCAACCGTCAAGCCCGTCTCATGCAGGCGTCCTTTCCGGAGTGGCACGGACAGGGACGGGATGATGCGGGAAATTTTAAATATCATAGATTCAATGTTCTAGAAGCTTACGTGCGACGTGCTGCCAAACCCGCCCCGATTTCAAAAATCTTCACCGTGAGACTGTTGACGCAGCCCGGGCGACTGACTATCTCCCGCCCATCGTTAGCAGTCCACTCGGGTGAGTGCTAAACGTGGGCGCTCTCCCTGTTGCTGGCGACCAACTTCAACCCAAAGACCCGATGTAAGTTATGATCGAAGAGGCAGAAAAAATGAAACTTCGTCCCCTGCATGACCGCGTCGTAGTGCGCCGCGTCAAGGAAGAAGAAAAGTCCAAGGGCGGGATCATCATCCCCGACACTGCGAAAGAGAAGCCCCAGGAGGGCATCGTGGTGGCCGTCGGTAAAGGTGCCCGCGGCGACGACAACGAAATCGTCCCCATGGACGTCAAGCCGAAAGACCGCGTGCTGTTTGGCAAATGGTCCGGCACCGAAGTCACGATCGACGGCGAAGAGCTGCTGATCATGAAGGAAAGCGACATCATGGGCGTTCTGGAGAAGTAAGTTCTCCGCCCCGTTTTTCTTCCCCCAAACCAATCCAAGAGGTAACTCACAATGGCAGCAAAGATTGTTGTTTTCGGCTCTGATGCGCGCGAAAAAATGCTCCGCGGCGTCGACATCCTGGCGAACGCCGTGAAAGTCACGCTCGGCCCGAAAGGCCGTAACGTGGTGATCGAGAAATCGTTCGGCGCCCCGCGTACGACAAAAGACGGTGTGACCGTCGCAAAAGAAATCGAGCTCGAAGATCGTCTCGAGAACATGGGCGCACAGATGCTGCGCGAAGTGGCCTCGAAGGCCAACGACACCGCCGGTGACGGCACCACGACCGCCACGGTCCTCGCCCAGGCGATCGTCCGTGAAGGCATGAAACGCGTCGCGGCGGGCATGAACCCGATGGACCTCAAGCGCGGCATCGACAAGGCTGTGACCGAAGTCGTCAAGGACCTCGCCCATCACGCCAAGAAGGTGAAAACCAATGAAGAGATCGCCCAGGTTGGCACGATCTCGGCGAACGGCCAGAGCGAAATCGGTGCGATGATCGCTGAAGCGATGGCGAAAGTCGGCAACGAAGGCGTAATCACGGTTGAAGAAGCCAAATCCGCCGACACCGAACTCGACGTCGTCGAAGGCATGCAGTTCGACCGTGGCTATATCAGCCCGTACTTCATCACCAACGCCGACAAGATGATGGTAGAACTCGATGACCCGCTCATCCTGCTTCACGAGTCCAAGTTGTCGAGCCTGCAGCCGCTGCTGCCGATCCTTGAAGCTGTGGTCCAGTCGCAGAAGCCGCTGATCATCATCGCTGAAGATGTGGACGGCGAAGCCCTCGCGACCCTCGTCGTCAACAAGCTCCGCGGCGGCCTGCGTATCGCAGCCGTCAAAGCCCCGGGCTTCGGCGACCGCCGCAAGGCCATGCTGCAGGACATCGCTGTCCTGACGGGCGGCCAGGTCATCTCCGAAGACCTCGGCATCAAACTCGAGAACGTCGGCATGGAAATGCTCGGCAAAGCCAAACGCATCACGATCGACAAGGACAACACCACGATCGTCGACGGCGCCGGCAAGAAGAAAGAGATCGAAGCCCGCGTCGGCCAGATCCGCAAGCAGATCGAAGACACGAGCTCCGACTATGACAAGGAGAAGCTCCAGGAGCGTCTCGCGAAACTTGCCGGCGGCGTGGCCGTGATCAAGGTTGGCGGCGCGACCGAGGTCGAAGTGAAAGAGAAGAAGGACCGCGTTGACGACGCGCTCAACGCAACCCGCGCGGCTGTCGAAGAAGGCATCGTTCCGGGCGGCGGCGTGGCCCTGCTGCGCGCTTCGAAGCACATCGGTGTTGTCGGCCTGAACGACGACGAAAAAGCCGGTATCGACATCGTGCGCAAGGCGCTCGAAGCGCCGATCCGCCAGATCGCCGAGAACGCTGGTGTTGAAGGTTCGGTGGTCGTCAACACGATCCTCCAGAACAAGGGCCGTTCCTACGGCTTCAATGCCCAGACCGAAGAATATGGCGACCTCGTCGCCATGGGCGTCATCGATCCGGTGAAGGTGGTCCGTTCGGCCCTCCAGAACGCGGCCTCGGTCGCCAGCCTGCTGATCACGACGGAAGCCGGCATTGCCGACGCTCCGAAGAAAGAGTCGGCTGGCGGTGGTGGCGGCGGCGGCGGCATGGGCGGCATGGGCGGCATGGACTTCTAAGTCCACCCCTTCCCCTACCCACAGAACGAGCGGCCCTCCGGATCAGTCCGGGGGGCCGTTTGCGTTGGGGCAAGGATTGCCCCTGCCCGGCCGCGCCCATACCATCTTTTTCAAATACACAATCGCCAGATGGCGAAGGGGAGAACGCGGATGGACTGGAACTTTGGTGACATGCTGGACGCCGTCGGCGCTGCGCTTGGCGCGGACGACCTGGCCCTGGCGCATGGCGATCGGAAGATCTACTGGCCGGAGTTCACCGCCCGCACCAACCGGATGGCCCGCGCGCTCATCGCGCAGGGTGCCAAGGCGGGCGACAAGGCTGGCTTCTACATGCGCAACCAGTCGGAATACATGGAAGCCATGGCGGGCTGTTTCAAAGCGGGCCTGTCACCGGTCAACGTGAATTACCGCTATCTCGATGACGAGCTGGTCTACATCATCGACAATTCGGATTCGACGATCGTATTCTTCGATGCGGAGTTCATGGCCGAGGTTGAGCGCGTGCGTCAGCGCCTGCCCCGCGTGGTGGCCTGGGTTCAGATTGGCGGCGACAAGGTCGCGCCGTTCGCCAAGGGCTATGAAATCCTGGCAACGACGGGCGACCCCTCCCCGATCGCCGGCAAGCGCTCCGGCGACGACATCTTCCTGCTGTATACCGGCGGCACGACCGGCTTACCGAAGGGCGTGATGTGGACGCACAACATCTGGCGCGAAGCCAGCATGGAAGGCGTGCGCAAGATGGGCTTGCCGGTGCCGGAGACAATGGACGAGCATGTCCAGAACGCACTGACGGTCGGGCGCTTCTCGCGCCAGCTGCCCGCCTGCCCGCTGATGCATGGCACCGGCTGGTTCACGGCGATGGGCGCGATGCTGAATGGCGGCGCGGTGGTTACCCTGTCCGAGAAGACCAGGTTCAGCCCGGTGAACCTGTGGGACACGGTGCAGGCCCATGGCGTGACGGCAATGGCCATCGTGGGCGACGCGTTCGCCAAGCCGATGCTTCAGACGCTGGAAGAAAACCCCGGCCGCTGGAACCTGTCGAGCGTGCTCAACATCGTCTCCTCCGGTGTGATGTGGAGCGCGGAGGTGAAGCAGGGCTTGCTTAAGCACATCCGGCAGACCGCGCTGACCGACAGTTTCGGCGCATCCGAAGCGGTGGGCTTCGGCTCCTCCATCACGACGGCAGATGGCAGCACGCAGACCTCCAGGTTCGAGATCGGCGTCAGCTGCAAGGTATTCACCGAGGATGACCGCGAAGTGCTTCCCGGCAGCGGCGAGCCGGGTTTCATTGCGCGCGGCGGCGCGGTACCGCTGGGCTATTACAAGGATCCCGAAAAAACTGCGAAGACCTACAAGACCATCGGCGGGATGCGCTACGCCATTCCGGGCGACTGGTGCACGGTTGAACCGGACGGCTCGATCACGCTGCTCGGACGCGGCTCGAACTGCATCAATACGGCAGGCGAGAAAGTGTATCCGGAGGAAGTCGAGGAAACGCTGAAAGCCCACCCGGCGGTGCGCGATGCGCTGGTCGTCGGTGTGCCGGATGACAAGTGGGGACAGGCGGTGACAGCGGTCGTGTCGCTGGAGCGGGATGTGTCAGAAGATGAATTGCGCGCCTTCGTTCAGGGCAAGCTGGCGCGCTATAAGGCGCCTAAGCGCGTGCTGTTCAAGGACAATCTCGGCCGCGCACCGAACGGCAAGGCGGACTACAAGTCGATCAGGGAATTCGCGCTGGCGGAACTCGGGCTCTGAGCCTCAGACCTTGCGGCGCACGGTGCGGAAGATCGCATCGGCGCGGGCGGCGAGCGCGCCGTCTTCCTTGACGATGCGGGCGGTGACGTTGACGAACTCGCCGTCGACGGCGGAGACCATCGGATGCGCTTCGATCCACTCGCCTTCGCGGGCGATTTCCATGAACTCAACGGTCAGCTTGATGGTGACGGACATCTTGCCGGTGGCGGTCCAGACGGCCCAGGCCAGTGCGCTGTCGGCAAAGGCGCAGGCCATGCCGCCATGCAGGAAGCCCATGCCGTTGCAATGCCGGTCGAGCACCCAGAGGCCGGTGCGCATGTCGCCTTCGGCGGTCGCCCGGTAGCTCGGCCCGTTATGGATGGTGAACTTGCCGCGAGAAGGCGAGGCGGCAAATCCCGGCCGGGGTTCGCGCGCCGGCGAGGCGGGCTCAGCCACGCGTTTTGTTGAAGATCGGATGTTCGACGATGTCGCCCGGGGTGATGCCGAGTTCCCTGGCACGGCCGCCCGGAATTTCGAGCACCGCACGCACGGGAACGCCCGGGCCGAGGGAGCGGAGCGAGCCAGGCACGGCGTTGCGGGCGATAGCGATGATCTGGCCGGCATCGTCCATGTACAGCATGTCGAGCGGGATCAGCGTGTTCTTCATCCACATGCTGGCGGTGCGGACTTCACCGAAATCAAACAGCATGCCGGCATCCGGCGCGAGGCTTGCCCGGTTCATCAGACCCTGGCGGATGGCGTCCGGCGTATCGGCGATCTCGACCGTGAAGGCGTGCGAGGCCTCATCGGTTTTAACGGTCAGCGGGGTTACCGCCAGCTGGGCGAAGGCAAGCTGGGCGAAAAGAGCCAGCACGACGGCAGAGGCAAACAGGAAACGGGTCATGCAGGCAGGAATAATCACCGGAATCGAAAGCGGCAAGCGCCGGACGCTGTAAGTCATTGGTTTGTCCCGGCGCCGGCCCAAAAACCGGGCGGCGCTTTCCGGAACGCCGCTCTAGCGCTTCGGACGCACCGACAGGACGTGGTCGCCCTTAGCGCCGGACTCAATGATCACCTCGATCAGGGTGCCGGGTTCAACCTCGTCATAGCCGGCTTTGCGCAGGGCGACGGCGTGCACGAAAATGTCGATCTCGTCAGTGGCGCGGCGGACGAAGCCGTAGCCGCGGGCCTTGTTGAACCATTTGAGGCTGACGGTTTCATAGTCCGGCTGTTCGCCCCGCTCCCTGGCAATGGCGGCGCGGGGGCGCTCCATCTCGATAATGTGGACGCTCTGCCAGCCGCGCGGACGCAGAGCCGCGTCGCAGACGATCTTGGCGCCTTCGTCGGCGATCGTTTCACCATAGTCGCGAAGGCAGGAGATGTGGATCATCACGTCGCCGGTCAGCGAAGCGTCCGACGCCGATTCCGCGACGATGAAGCCATAACCCTTGACGGTGTCAAACCACTTCACATGGCCGATCACCCGGACCACCGGTTCGGCAGCAGGCGGGTCTGATTCGCTTCTGGCCACACTATTTGTCATCAACCACCTACCCCAGACGCGAAAACTAGTGTGCGAAAACGCGCTTGTCACGCGATGTTCACAAGCCCTGAGTGATTCGCCACCTCATTCGAGGGAAGATGAGGCAAAATTAAGGGCGGAGAAGCTGGCAGTCCCTAGGGGAGTCGAACCCCTCTTTTCAGGTTGAAAACCTGACGTCCTAACCGATAGACGAAGGGACCGCACGGCTTTGAGAGGCGCGATATAGCGGCTGATTCAGGACAGGGCAACCCACCTCGCCGCGTTTGAGACAGTTTGTTCAGACGCGGCTGACGTCCAGGGTTTCAAGCTGCACGCGCTCGCGTCCGTTCCAGGTATCGGTCTTCAGTCGGCCGGCAAGGCTGAGCCGCCCGCCCTGCCGAAGCGCGTCGCTCATCGGCGTGCCTTCGGCGCGCCAGGCGATGGACTCGAGACGGCCGGAGGCGTCTTCGACGGTAAAGCGCAGGTGCTGCGTGCCGACGCGCCGGACGCCGGTGACGTTGACATCCTTAAGCAGGAAGACGGGTTCCGGCGCGCCGACACCGAAGGGCCCGATGGAGGCGATGGCGGTGACGAGCTGCGGCGTAGCGGCGCCGGGGGCGAGCACAGCGTCGATGTCCATATCGAGCGCGGCGTCGCGTTCGGCAGCGAAGGAGGACATGTGATCGAGCATCCAGGCGTCGAAAGCGGGCAGCTGGTCCGGGTCCATGCTGAGGCCGCCCGCCATGGCGTGGCCGCCGCCGGACAGGATGACGCCTTGCCGCGCCGCTTCAGAGATTGCGGCGCCGAGGTTGACACCTTTGACCGAGCGGCCGGAGCCCTTGGCGACCGGGCCCAGGCCGTCGCCCCAGCCGATGACGATGCTGGGCAGGTGGAAACGGTCCTTAAGGCGGCCGGCGACGATGCCGATGACGCCGGGGTGCCATCCTTCGCCGGCGGCGATGAGTACGCCGCGCGCGGGGTTTTCAGCGAGGGCACGTTCGGCCTGCGCGGTGGCGGCATCGAGGATGGCGGCTTCCAGCGCTTTGCGTTCGTCATTGAGGCCGTGAAGGCGTTCGGCGAGTTCGATAGCTTCGGCGCGGTCGTCGGTGGCGAGGAGTTTGGCAGCCAGCCAGGGATCGCCGACGCGGCCGCCGGCGTTGAGGCGCGGGCCGAGCAGGAATGTCGCGTGGTAGACGGTTTCGACCTTGCCGATGCCTGAGACATCCGCGAGCGCGCGAAGGCCGGGGTTCTGGTCGCGCGCCATCATGCTGAGGCCCTGGCGGACGAAGGCGCGGTTGACGCCGTGCAGCGGAGCCATGTCGCAGAGGGTGCCAAGGGCACAGAGATCGAGCAGCGGCATGATGTCCGGCAGTCCGCCGGGCGGAGCGATGGCGCGCTCGCGGGCGAGACGGTTCAGCGCGGCGACGAAGACGAAGACAACGCCGGCGGCGGCGAGGTGGCCCTGCCCCGAATTGCAGTCCGGTCGGTTGGGGTTGACCAGCGCGGCGGTGTGCGGGACGGCGCCGGACATCAGGTGGTGGTCAATCACGACAATGGGCAGGTCGATCGCGACGGCCTCGTCGAGGGCGCGGATCGCGGCGGCGCCGCAATCGACGGTGATGACAAGTTCGGCGCCCCGGGCCTTGAGGTACCGGAAGGCTTCCGGCGAGGGGCCGTAGCCCTCTTCCAGGCGGTCGGGCACGTAGAGGCCAAGGTCGCGGCCCCAGGCACGGAAGTAGCGGGCGAGGATGGCGGAGGAGGTTCCGCCGTCGACGTCATAGTCGGCGAAGACGACGACCTTGCGGCCATCGAGGATGGCGTCGAGGATGACACCGGCGGCCTTGTCCATGTCGGCAAAGCTGCTCGGGTCCGGAAAGAATTCGCGCAAGGTGGGCGCGAGGTAGCCTGCGGCGCCGGCTGCCTCGACGCCGCGCACGGCCAGGAGGCGGGCCAGCAGGTCTGATCCGCCGACGGCCGGCAAGAGGCTTTGAACGGTGCGCGGCTCGGCCTCAAGCACACGCCAGCGGCGCCCGCCCACCGACAGGGCGACAGCTTCCGGGGCGCCGGGCACGGATTTCCTGGCAGGCTTCGTCATTTGCGGGGCCATTGCGAATCGAGGCTGAGCTTAGCGCGTGCTGGCGCCGAATAGAAACCCTGCGCCGCACGGGCACGCCGCCCGGGCCCGGCTCAAGACTGGCCTAACGGCGCCGAAGCCCTTATGGGCAGGGCAGACGCAACGGAGACGCTCCCATGATCCCTCGCTACACCCGGCCCGAAATGGCAGCGATCTGGACGCCGGAGAGCCGTTTCGGCATCTGGCTGGAGATTGAAACACTCGCCGCCGAAGCCATGGAAGAGATGGGGACGATCCCGAAAGGCGTTTCGGGCGCGGTGCGCGAGCGGGCCGCCTTTGAAGTCGACCGGATCGACGAGATCGAACGCGAAGTGAAGCATGACGTGATCGCGTTCCTGACCAACGTGGCAGAGCATGTAGGCGACGAAGCGCGGTTCCTGCACCTCGGCATGACGTCCTCCGACGTGCTCGACACCTGCCTCAATGTGCAGCTTGTGCGCGCGGCGGACCTTATGCTCGGCGGGATTGACCGGGTGCTGGCGGCGCTGAAGAAGCGGGCTTACGAGTTCAGGCATACGCCCACCATCGGCCGTAGCCATGGCATCCATGCCGAGCCGACGACGTTTGGCGTAAAACTGGCCGGTTTCCATGCGGAGTTCCAGCGGGCACGCCAGCGCTTGCTGATCGCGCGCGAGGAAGTGGCGACCTGCGCGATTTCCGGCGCAGTGGGCACGTTTGCGAACATTGATCCGCGCGTGGAAGAACATGTTGCGGCGAAGCTCGGCCTGCGGATCGAGCCGGTGTCGACGCAGGTTATCCCGCGGGACCGGCATGCGATGTACTTTGCCGTTCTGGGCGTGATTGCGTCTTCGGTCGAACGGCTGGCGACGGAGATCCGGCATCTTCAGCGCACGGAAGTTCTGGAGGCCGAGGAGTATTTCTCTGCCGGGCAGAAAGGCTCGTCCGCCATGCCGCATAAGCGCAATCCGGTGCTGACGGAGAACCTCACGGGCCTTGCGCGCCTTGTGCGCTCTGCCGTGACGCCCGCGCTGGAAAACGTCGCGCTCTGGCATGAGCGGGATATCTCCCACTCTTCTGTCGAGCGCGGGATTGGTCCGGACGCGACGATCCACCTCGATTTTGCGCTGCACCGTCTTGGCGGCGTGGTGGAGAACCTGGTCGTTTACCCCGAGAACATGCTGCGCACGATCAACAGCATGGGCGGGCTGCACAATTCGCAGCGTATCCTGCTGGCGCTGGTCGAGAAGGGCTTCAGCCGTGAGGATGCCTACCGGCTGGTGCAGCGCAATGCAATGCGGACCTGGAAGAAGGAGGGCGACCTAGACGTGCTGCTGAAGGCGGACGCGGAGATCACCGCAAAGCTGAAGCCTTCAGAAATCGATGCCCTTTTTGATCTGGAGTATCATTTCAAGCACGCTGACACGATCTTCGAGCGCGTGTTTGGCGCCGCCTGAGGGTGGATTGTTGACGTGGGGGGCTGGCTGGCCATGATGGCGGCGGCGAACGCAGTTTTTCTGACACGATGGGGCTTTACATGAAACGTATCCTTTACGCGCTTCCCGCGATGCTGCTGGCCGGGTGCGCCCCGGCGGCAACGACCGCGCCCGGCGAGGCCGCGACGGCCGGGGCGCCTGCCCTCTCGCCCGCCGAGACCCTGCATCAGAGCCTGATGGTGCTGGACAGCCATCTCGACACGCCGGCCTACTTCCATACGGCCGAATACACCTTCTCCCAGCGCGGCAGCTTCGAGGCGGACGGCACCCATGTGGACCTGCCGCGCATGATCGAGGGCGGGCTGGACGGCGGCTTCTGGGTGATCTTCACGACGCAGGGTCCGCTCGATGAGGCGTCTCTGAATGCGGCGCGTACAGCAGCGATCCTCCGGCAGATATCCATTCGCGAGTTTGCAGCGAAGTACGCCAATGATGTGGAGCTTGCCTTCTCTGCCGCTGACGCCGAGCGCATTTTTGCCAGCGGCAGGAAGATCGTCTTCCAGAGCATGGAAAATTCCTATCCGCTCGGCAAGGATGCGACGCTGCTGGAGACATTCTATGCAGGCGGATTGCGGATGGTGGCGCCGGTGCATTTCCGGAACAATCAGTTTGCGGACAGTGCCACCGATGTGACGGCTATGTTCGGCGGGCTGAGCCCGGCCGGCGAGGAGCTGGTGCGCGAAGCCAACCGGCTTGGGTTGATCCTCGACGGGTCGCATGCTTCGGACGATAGCGTGCGCGACATGCTGGCACTGTCGACGACGCCGATCATCCTGTCGCATTCGGGCCCGAAGGGCGTGTACGACCATCCGCGCAACCTGCCGGACGACCTGCTTAAGGCCATCGCCGATGATGGCGGCGTGATCCAGGTAAACGCCTATGGCGCCTATCTTGAGGCGCTGACAGCCACGCCGGAACGCCTGGCCGCGATTGCCGCGCTGGACGCCGAGTATGGCACCGACACGTCGAAGATGACGCCGGAGACCATCGCGGCATACCGCGCGGCGCGCGATCAGATGGACAAGAGTTTCCCGCCGCCACGATCAACCTTCGACAAGTTCATGGAGCATCTGCTCTACACGCTGGAGCTCGTCGGGCCGGACCATGTCGGGATCGGCGCGGACTGGGACGGCGGCGGCGGCGTGGACGGGATGACTGACATCACCGACCTTCCGAAGGTCACGGCTGCGCTGCTGGAGGCCGGATATTCGGAAGACGATCTCGCAAAGATCTGGGGCGGCAACATGCTTCGCCTGATGCGCGCGGCCGAGGCGGCGAAGACGGCGACGGTCACGTCACCGGTGCCGCTGAACTAGGGGCTGGCGAGACTTGCCGCGCGGGCAAGGATTGATCTGGCGGGGGCTGGCGCGAACACTGCGCCGGCAGAATGGGAGGTTGCGCACATGACCGGTCCGTATTTCGATCTGACGGGTAAAGTGGCGATGGTGACCGGCGGCAGCCGCGGGCTCGGCTATCAGATGGTCAGGGCGTTTGCAGAGCACGGCGCCGACATCATCGTTGCCAGCCGGAAGCTGGATGCCTGCGAGGCGGTCGCGGAGGAAGTACGCGCGATGGGCCGGAAGGCCTATGCCCACGCGGCGCATTGCGGGCGGTGGCAAGATATCGACGGCCTGATCGAGGCGTCCTACGCGAAGTTCGGCAAGGTGGACATCCTCGTCAACAATGCCGGCTCCGGGCCGCGCATGGCGAGCCATGACGTAACCGAGAGCCTGTTCGACAGCGTGCTGAACCTGAACTTCAAGGGCCCGTTCCGGCTGGCGAGCCAGGTGGCCAAGCGGATGGCGGATGGCGCGGGCGGGAGCATCATCAACATTTCGTCATCCGGCAGCCTGGTGCCCCTGCCGATGGTGGTCCCTTATGGGTCAGCCAAGGCGGCCCTGAATGCGATGAGCCTGTCGCTGGCGCACGAATACGCCCCGAAGGTTCGCGTGAATACGATCTGTCCGGGACCGTTCCTGACGGATATCTCGAGGGCCTGGCCCGAGGAGATGCGCCAGAGCGCCGACAACGCCATGCGCCGGCCCGGCCTGCCACACGAAATCATCACGGCGGCGCTGTATCTCGCGAGCCCCGGTTCAAGCTTCACCACGGGCTCGCTGCTGCGTGTCGATGGCAGCTCGGCCTGAGCTGACCTGAAATCTGGTCGACCCCCTTGCGACAAGGCTTTCACGTCTGTAGTGAAACATTATTACATTACGAAGGATCCTCCCATGAAGCGTGTATTGATGGCGACTGCCGTATCCACCCAGGCCTTGTTGAGCGGCGCCCATGCTCAGGAGGCAGAGCCGGCCCGCCGCCTGGAGCCCGTGCTGATCACCACCGCGCCGGGCCCTGACCGGACGAGCGACGAACTGATCGGCAATTCCACAGCCCTCGACCGCGCCGAGATCATCAGTCAGCTGTCGGGCACGCTGGGCGACACGCTGTCGGGAGAGCCGGGTGTGTCCTCCACATTCTTCGGACAGGGCGCGAGCCGGCCCGTGCTGCGCGGCCTTGGCGCCGAGCGCGTGCAGGTGCTCACCAACGGCATCGGGGTGATCGACGTGTCGGCTGCCAGCCCGGACCACCAGGTTACGGCAGACGGCATTGATGCCGACAAGATCGAGATCCTGCGCGGGCCGGCGGCCCTCGCCTATGGCGGTCAGGCGATCGGCGGCGTAGTGAATGTCATCGACGGCCTGATCGCCGAAAGCCTGCCGGACCAACCGGTGACCGGCGAAGCCTATGGCGCCTATAACAGCGTTAATGAAGGCACCGAACTCGGTGCCCGCGCGGCCTTCGCCTCAGGCCCGCTGGTCTTCTCCCTGTCCGCCTCGCAGCGCGATTTCGGCGATTACGACATCCCCGGATTTGCCGAGTCCCGCCAGCTCCGCCACCGCGAGGAGCAGGAAGGCGAGCACGACCATGACGAAGATGAAGATCATGACGAGGATCATGATGACGAGGAGCGCGGCACGCTCGGTAATTCCTTCCTGGATACACAGACACTCGGCGGCGGCGTGTCATGGGTGGGAGAACGTGGCTTTGCAGGCTTCGCCATTCGCCGTCAGACGTCTGAATATGGCCTGCCCGGCGCCCATGCACACAGCGAACACGGGCATGAAGACCATGATGACGAGGACCATGATGAGGACGAACACGGTCATGGCGAAGAATCGCCCTTCATCGACCTGGAGCAGACACGCTTTGATTTCCGGGCCGGCATCAATCTGGATGGCCCGGTCCTGAAAGCCCTGACGGGAACGCTGTCCTATTCCGACTACAAGCATATCGAGTTCGAGGCGCCCGGCGAAGCAGGCTCAATCTACGAAACCGACGGCCTCGAAGGGCGGCTGGAGCTTGATCATGCCATCGCCGGATTTGAAGGCGCCGCAGGGTTCCAGTTCGCCGACAAATCCCTTGATGCGAGCGGCGCAGAAGCGTTCATTTCCCCGACAGATACCACGTCCTGGGCCCTGTTCCTTTATGAGACCCGGGAATGGGAGTCCGGCTTCGGCGTTGAAGGCGGCGCACGCATCGATGCTGTCGAACATGACAACGTGATCGGCGGCAAAGTCGATTTCGACCTGTTCAGCGCCTCTGCCGGCCTGCACCAGCATCTGGCAGATGGCTGGTTCGCCGGCGCCCAGCTCTCCTATACAGAGCGCGCGCCGAACGAAGCTGAACTCTTCGCCTTCGGCCCTCACCTTGCGACCCAGCAATTCGAGGTTGGCGACGTCAATCTCGACAAGGAAAGCGGCCTCAACCTCGAAGGCACGCTGCGCTGGCGCGGCGACAATGCCAGCCTCGGCATCAACCTGTTCCGGACCGGCTTCAGCGACTTCATCTTCCTCACGCCTGGCGTGATCCTGGAAGACGGCGACCTCGTGTCCGAAGAAGACGGCCTCCCGGTCTTCGTCTTCGTCCAGGACGACGCAACCTTCCATGGCGGCGAGATCTACGGCGAATATTACCTTGATCAGGGCCCTGTCGGCGCTGACTGGACCTTCCGCACCGGGCTTGACTACGTGCGCGCCGAGTTCGACGGCAATGGCAACGTTCCCTTCGTACCGCCGCTGCGCGTGACGGCCGGCGCAGAAGCCAGCTGGGGCCTTGTCGAGGCGGGCGCAGATATCGAGTGGGCAGACAACCAGAAGCATGTCAGCGACGGGCAGCTCGGCACCAGCAATTATATGCTTGTCAACCTGCGCTCCGCGCTGAACCTTTCAAAGATGGGCTTCGGCAGTGAGGGAACACAGGCGTTCCTTGAGGTGCGCAACGTCGGCGATGAAGAAGCCCGCCTGGCGACCTCCGTGCTGCGCGATACGGCGCCTCTCCCAGGCCGCAATGTCCGCGCGGGTCTGCGCATCACCTTCTGACGCGTTCGCGGGTCAGAGGCGGAAATCTGGCATCCAGGTTTCCAGCAGCACCTGCTTGGCGCGCAGGGCTGCTTCAGCCTGGTCCTGCGTGCACATCAGAAAGCGCAGGCTGTCACCGGGCCTGAGCTGGCCCATAAGATGGCGGTCCGCCCGGATGACTTGCAGGAGATGCCGATAGCCTCCGGTCGTCTGCCCGTCGGGCAGCAGGAGGAAGCCGCGCCCCTGAGGGGTGACTTGCAAGGTGCCGGGGAATACGGCGGCGCTCGGCTTCGGCCCCGCGTCTGGAAAAGAAGGAAAGTCGCCGTCGATCTCGGCGCCCATCCGGCTGAGGCGCGGGGTTACGCGGTACACGGCGTTCGTAAGCCTGTGTGTGCCAGGAGGCCAGTCCGGCCCTTCGACAGCGCGCAAGGCGTAGCTGGCCGAAACCGGCAGCCGCAGCGCATGCGGCGTTTCCAGCTGTGGCAGGCCATCCATACTGGCGATCCTGAGGTGATCTCCCTTTCGCAGCGCGCGCCCCTCGTGCCCGCCGAATCCTGCTGGCAGGTAGGTCGAGGCAGACCCCAGAAACGGGTCGGCGGGCAGGTCGCCGGAAACGGCGAGATAGATCCGGGCACCGGCGCTGGCCGGGCCGAGTTCCAGCATATCGCCAGCCTTCAGGCTGATTGTCGTATGAAAAGGTCGCTCGACGCCGCCAACCCGCGCCGTTGCCCGGGCGCCTGTCAATGCGATCTGCGTCCGGCTCTCAAACCGGAAACATGCGGGCCCAAAGGTGATTTCGAGGCAGGGCGCGGCGACAGGCTTCCCGACGAGCCGGTTGGCGAGCGCCATCGACACCGGATCCGCCGGACCGCAGGCCGGCACACCGGCATGCCTGAGGCCATCTCGCGCCGCCGCCTGAACCGTACACTGAATACCCGGATCCAGAACGCGCAGGCTCACGCCGCCGCGCTCCGAAGGATAACCACCTCGTCGCCGGGACGCAGCAGGAACGGGTCCGCGTCCAGGCGGTTGAACAAGGACGTCGTCACCCGGCCAATAATCGGCCAGCCGCCTGGTCCGTCGAGCGCGTAAAGTCCGATCTGCCCGGTGATCAGGCCGATGGACCCTGCAGCCACACGCGCGCGAGGATGGCGCAGGCGCTCAGATATCAGAGCGGGGCCGAGCCCGGCGAGGTAAGCAAAGCCCGGGGTGAAGCCGAGCATGTCCACGTGCAGCTGGGAGGCTTCAATCGCTTCAATGACGCGCGTTTCGCTTTCCCCCAGACGCTCGGCCATCGCCGCAAGATCCGGCCCCTCCCCGCCACCAAAGCGTGCTTCGAGTTCGATGCGGCGCGGGATATGCGTTGAAACGCCGACACCGGCCAGCAGCGCCTCGCGAACGCGGTCTATCGCGGCGTCCATGGTCTCCATGTGCGGATCGAAAGCGACCGTCAGATCGGATTTTCCGGGAATGATTTCCGGCCAAGCGTCGCAGGAACCGAGTTGGCGTGCAATCTGATAGCGAATGTCGCCATCGCCGCACAGGATGCGCAGCGCATCGTCGCCGCAAGGGATAATGTGGTAGGCACCTTGTCTCATGCGCGCACCTTGATGCCAGCTTTCTCAAGACCGGCCCTGATCACGCGGGCATGTCCGGGGGCGCCCGGTGTGTCGCTGTGCAGGCAGAGTGTCCCGGCGCGAAGCGTAATATGTCCGCCCGTGCGCACGGCCACCCGGCCTTCCCGGGCAAATGCCAGCGCCTGCGCCAGCACTGCGGCTGTGTCCTCAAGCACGGCGCCGGGCATGCTGCGCGGCGTGAGCGCGCCGTCCGCTTCGTAGGATCTGTCCGCAAACCCTTCCGCCAGAAAGCGGATGCCGGCGGATCGAGCAGCCTGCTCGAGCTGCGAATGCGGCGGACCTATCAGTTCACCTATCCCTGCTCGTGCCGCGACGCCCGCAATCAGTTGTGCGAGCCCCGCATCCCTGGCGGCGTCATTGTAGAGCGCGCCGTGCGGCTTGAGATGCTCAACTCTGGCTCGCTCCTCTTGCGCGAGATCCAGCAGAAGCTGCGTCTGCGCATCCAGAGAGGTTGCAAGCTCTGCCGGATTTATTACGAGGCTACGGCGGCCGAAATTTTCCACGTCCGGATAGGAAGGATGCGCGCCGATCTGTACGCCGTGTTTCCTTGCCGTCCTGACCGTCTGCCGCATGATATGCGCATCGCCCGCATGACCGCCGCAGGCGATGTTGCAGCGCGTGACGACTTCCAGCATGGCCGCATCCAGAGCGCGCCCTTCCGGCCCCGCCAATTCGCCCAGGTCCGCATTCAGGCAGAGCGACGCCGTCATGGCCATACCCCCGCGGCTCGCAGGACGAGCCGGGCCCCGAGCCCGAACGTGACCAGCACCACCCCGCCGCCGAGCCAGTTCTGAAGGGACGAGTTTACATGGTCGCCCAGAAGGCTGCGGCGGTTCATGGCGACGAGCAGGAAAGCTGCAATTACGGGCAGCAGGATTCCGTTGGCGACCTGCGCGGTGAGAATGACCGTGAGCGGATTATATCCGGCTGCCGCGATCAGCGCGCCGATCACCAGGACCAGCAGGGAAATGGCGCGAAATAGCGTGCTGCGCGGCGGCCTGCCGGACAGTTCGCACACGGCATAGGCTGCGGCCATCGGCGCCGTGATCGCGGAACTGAGGCCCGCAGCCAGCAGGCCGACCCCGACCAGATAGCGCGCCGCCGGCCCGTAAGCCGGCTCGATAGCCTGCGCCAGATCGGCGCCGGACCGGATGGCAAGTCCGGATGAAAACAGGCTCGCAGCGGCGGTCACGAGAATAAAGACCGAGATCAGGCCGCCCAGCCCAACAGAGACACGCGTATCCGCGCGGGCCTCCTGCAAGCCGGCGTCGCCTTTGCCCGCCCAGCGTTCGCGGGACGCCGAGGCGTGAAGAAAGAGATTGTACGGCACGATCGTGGTGCCGATCAGGGCTATAGCCGTAAACAGGCCACCCTCCGGCACGCCAGGCACGAGGCCTCGGAACAGTTCGCCAAAGTCCGGCCGGGTGATCAGCACACTGCCGGCAAAGGCAAGGCTCATCACGGTGACCAGCGCGATCAATGCCCGCTCGAGCAGCTTGTAACTGCCGG
This sequence comes from Hyphomonas sp., assembly GCA_016124495.1. Lineage (GTDB taxonomy): Bacteria > Pseudomonadota > Alphaproteobacteria > Caulobacterales > Hyphomonadaceae > Hyphomonas. The sequence continues at coordinate 134,151 of WGNP01000001.1, forward strand.
TCAGCAGGAAGGCCCCTGCGAGGAGGGCCAGCCCGATGACCCATATGCTCCGGTTTGGCCCGGCCAGGCCGAAGATCGCTTCGCCGCCCAGCGCCGCGCCGGTGAGGTTCCCGGCCTGATAGGCTGCGTTCCCCAGCGCCAGAGCAACAACCACCAATCCGGCAACCGCGAATTTCAGCGCCGGGTTTCCCGCGCCCGCCATCAGCGCCTCACCAAGGCCCCGCCCCGTAATGACGCCAAGCCGCGCCGACATTTCCTGCAGGATGATGGTGGCGGCCGTCGCAAACACGAGCGCCCAGAGGAGCGCGTAGCCGAAATTCGCGCCGGCCAGCGTGCACGCCGTCACCGTGCCCGGCCCAATGAAGGCTGCTGTGACCAGTGCGCCTGGGCCGATCGGGAGCTTCATTGCGGCGCAATGCCCCGGCGGGTTTCCAGATAGGTCGCAAAACTCGCCAGCCAGTGACTGCCCGCATAATGCGCTTCGCTGACAGCGGCGAGACCGGTTTGTTTGTGTACGGAAGCTGCCGCCAGCAGGGCGGGCACGCGCGCGTCGTCCGGCGGCAGGGCGGCGGCAATGCCTTCCAGCGCCCAGGCGCGGGACAGGTTGACTCCGTCAAGGTGTACGAGCTTTCCGTCGGCAGGATCGAGCACAATGCCGGGTGTCAGCCATTCGCCCGATCCATCCCGCGGAACCTGCGGCAGGAAGGCCGAAAGCCAGATCGCATACTCCGCCTGCGACATCACGCGGCGCATCAGGTCGGCTTCCATCAGGCAGGGCGAGAGGAAGTCTTCGCCCGAGGGCTCATAGGCGAGCGGGCAGTTCGTGTCGCCCGCGTGGAAGGCGAGCGCCTTGGCGGCGAGCGCCCCGCGGAACTCGGCGTCGCCCGTCGCATCGGCCCAGTCGAGCATCAGGCCGAAGGCAAAAGCGGTCTGGTTATGGGTGCCGGCGCGGATCGGATAGACGAGCTTGGTGAGCCAGTCGAGGGTCTGTGTGCGGATGTGCGTCTCCAGCGGAGAGAGCGTCTCGACCCAGCCGGCGGCTTCCGGAAACCCGGCCCCGCGCAGCTCCGTCATCAGCTGCAGGAACCAGGCTGTGCCATAGGGCCGCTCGAAGCTCGCGCGTTCCGCACCCTGGAAATAGGCGAGCTCGCCCGCGATGTTTGCGGCGGTGAAACTCTTGCCCAGCGCGTCGAGGATCGCGGCACGGAAGGGCGTTTCGGCATCGGTGTTCAGGATGCGGACCAGCAGCCAATGTCCGTGCACCGCGGAATGCCAGTCATAGCAGCCATAGAAGGCCGGGTAGATCTCCCGCGCCGGTCGCGCATCTTCCGCCGAGTTCAGCACATGGCTGATCTTGTTTGGATACTCGCGGTGGACACAGGAGAGGGCGAGCCTGGCGAACCGGTCGCCTGCCACGCCCTCGCGCGCGTCTGGCAGGATGATCCCGGCCGGGGCTTCTGCATGGGCGATGACCGTCTCCTCTGCCGGCGGTGCGCAGGCCGCCAGCAGGCCCAGCACACACACAAGAAGTACTCTCGAACCACGCATCGTTGCCACCCCCCCTGAAGATCGCCGCAGACACGCGTATCAGGCACAGGGCCCGGGCCGCAAGCGCGCCGGCGATCAGATGTGCAGCGCGCGGCCTTCGGCGTCGAGTACGGCTTCGTGCATCGTCTCGGAAATCGTCGGATGGGCGAAGACGGTGTGGATCAGGTCGGCTTCCGTCAGCTCGCCCTGGCGCGCGATGACATAGCCCTGGATCAGTTCTGTAACTTCCGCGCCGATCATGTGGGCACCGAGCAGTTCACCGGTCTTCTTGTCGAAGATCGTTTTCACGAGCCCCTGCTCCTCGCCCATCGCGATGGCCTTGCCATTGCCGATGAAGGGGAAGCGGCCGACCTTGATGTCGTGGCCTTTGGCCCTCGCGGCGGCTTCCGTCAGCCCGACGCTGGCGACCTGCGGATGCGAATAGGTACATCCCGGAACGTTAGAGGCGTCGAACGGTTCGGCGTGGTTCTTGCCGGCGATGCCTTCGACGCAGGTGACGCCTTCATGGCTCGCCTTGTGGGCCAGCCAGGGCGGGCCGGTGAGGTCGCCGATGGCGTAGAGACCAGGCACACCGGTCTTGCCGAAACCGTCCACGACAACGTGCGTCTTGTCGATCCGCGCGCCGAGCGCTTCAAGGCCGAGGTTCTCGACATTACCGACGATGCCGACAGCAAGGATCGCCCGGTCGAATTCCCTGGTTTCCTTCTTGCCGTCCTTTGTCGTGATGTCGGCGGTGACGACATTCTTGCCGGCCTTGACGTTCTCGACTTTGGCGCCCGTTAAGATATTGAAACCCTGCTTTTTGAAGTCCTTCTCGGCGAGCGCGGAGATTTCCGCGTCTTCCACCGGCAGGATGCGGTCCATCACTTCCACGACGGTCACCTCGCTGCCGAGTTCGTTGTAGAAGCTCGCAAACTCGATCCCGATGGCGCCGGAGCCGACGACCAGCAGGCGCCTGGGCATCACGTCCGGCGTCATCGCTTCGCGGTAGGTCCAGATCAGCTTGCCGTCGGCCACGAGGCCCGCTTGCGGAATGTCGCGCGCCCGTGCGCCGGTAGCGAGCATGACGTGTTTGGCCGTGTACGGCGTATCTTTGCCATCCTTGCCCTTGACGATGACCTTTGGCGCGGGCGAACCTTTCTCGAGACGTGCACTGCCTTCAATGACGTCGATCCGGTTCTTCTTCATCAGGAACTTGACGCCGCCCGACAGCTGCGAGGCAACGCTGCGCGAGCGCTTCACGACGGCGTCCAGGTCAAAGGACGGGTTTTCAATCTTCAGACCGAAGGATCTGGCATGCTTGGCGAGGTGCAGCACCTCAGCGGAGCGCAGCAGCGCCTTGGTCGGGATGCAGCCCCAGTTGAGGCAGATGCCGCCAAGGCTCTCGCGCTCGACGATCGCCGTCTTCATGCCGAGCTGGCTTGCGCGGATCGCGGCAACGTAGCCTCCGGGACCGGAGCCGATGACGATGAGATCGTATGGGGCGCTCATGGTGTTCCTTCCGGCCTAAAGCAGCATCGCTTCGGGCGTTTCCACATATCGCCTGAACGCCGCCAGCCATTTCGCGCCTTCGGCGCCGCCGATAACGCGGTGGTCGCAGGTCAGCGTGACGCTCATCATGGTGCGGGCCGAGATCGCGCCCGCCTCGTCCACGACCGCACGTTTCTCGCCGGCCCCGACCGAGAGGATCATGCCTTCCGGCGGGTTGATGATCGAGGCGAAGGACTTGATGCCGAACATACCGAGGTTCGAGATCGAGAAGGTGCCGCCCATGTATTCCTGTGGCTTCAGCTTGCGATCCCGGGCGCGGGTAGCGAGGTCTTTCATCTCTTCGGAAATCTCGGCAAGGCCCTTGCCTTCCGCCCTGAAGATCACCGGGGTGATCAGCCCGCCCTCGACCGCCACGGCGACCGAGATATTTGCATGCTTGTGATAGGCGATGCCCTTGTCCGTGTAAGATGCATTGCAGTCGGGCTCGTCGATCAGCGCCAGCGCGGCGGCCTTGATCAGCAGGTCGTTGACGGAGATCTTCACATCCTTCGGCGCGGCGGCGTTGATGGCGCTGCGGCTTTCCAGCAGGTTGTCGAGCATGATGTCGATGTTCAGCGGGAAGTGCGGCACCTGCATGAAGCTCTGGGTCAGGCGCTTCGCCACCGTCTTGCGCATGCCGTCGAGCGGCTTCAGCTCATAAGTGTCCGGCGCATAGACGCGGTCGTCAAGGATCTGCGGCAGAATGAGCCCGTCAGCCGCCATCGGCGCGCCGCCCTGGGCGGGCTGCGCCGCGCCGGGCTTCGCATTCTCCACGTCGCGGCGAATGATGCGGCCATGCGGGCCGGAGCCCTTGAGGGCCTTCAGGTCGATCCCCCTGTTCGCGGCGATGCGTTTGGCCAGTGGCGAGGCCATGATCCTTGCACACACGTTCTGCTCATCCCTGCGCAGGGAGGGATCCAGAACGGCCAACGAAGACCGGGGGCCGGTTTTCGCCGGGGTCAGCGGGGACGCAGAGGCAACGGGAGGCGCTGAGGGTTTTGGTACAGGCGCAGCTTGCGCTTTTGCAGGCGCCTTCACGTCGCCCGCGCTCTCGCCCTCTTCCAGCAGCACGGCGATCACAGCGTTGACCTTCACGCCTTCGGTGCCGGCCGGCACCATGATCCTGCCAACCCTGCCTTCATCGACCGCTTCGACTTCCATCGTCGCCTTGTCGGTCTCGATCTCGGCGATGATCATGCCGGACTTGACGGTGTCGCCTTCCTTCACCAGCCATTTGGCCAGCGTGCCCTCTTCCATCGTGGGGCTGAGCGCAGGCATCGTGATGTTGATGGGCATCAGCTCATCCCCTCACACACCTTCTTCGCCGCCGCGACGATATCGTCCGCATTCGGAAGGCTCAGGGCTTCAAGATTGGCCGCATAGGGTAGCGGAACATCCTTCTGGTGGACGCGGGCGGGCGGGGCGTCGAGATAGTCGAAAGCTTCCGCGACCACCGTTGCAGCGATTTCCGCGCCGACACCGAAGTAGCGCCAGCCTTCCTCGCAGCAAACCAGGCGGCTGGTTTTCTTGACGCTTTCGACCACCGTATCGGTATCCAGCGGGCGCAGCGTGCGCAGGTCGATCACCTCGGCGCTGATGCCTTCGGCAGCGAGGCGTTCGGCGGCCTGCAGCGCGTAGCCGACCATCCGGGAATGGGCGACGAGCGTGACATCCGTTCCTTCGCGTTTCACTGCCGCCTTGCCGATCGGCAGGACAAAATCGTCGCCATCCGGCACCGGGAAAGACTGGCCGTAGAGCAGCTCATGCTCAAGGAAGACGACCGGGTTCGGATCGCGGATCGCGGCCTTCAGGAGGCCCTTGGCATCCGCCGCGCTGTAGGGCGAGATGACCTTGAGGCCGGGCACCTGCGCATACCAGGCGGAATAGTCGTGGCTATGCTGCGCGCCGACGCGGCTGGCCGCGCCGTTCGGCCCGCGGAACACGATGGGACAGCCCATCTGGCCGCCGCTCATGTAGAGCGTCTTGGCGGCCGAGTTGATAATATGGTCGATAGCCTGCATAGCGAAGTTAAAGGTCATGAACTCGACCACCGGACGCAGGCCCGCAAAGGCCGCGCCGACGCCAAGGCCGGCAAATCCATGCTCCGTAATCGGCGTATCGATGACGCGGCGCTCACCGAATTCCTGCAGCAGTTCGCGCGTCACCTTGTAGGCGCCCTGATACTGCGCAACTTCCTCGCCCATGACGAACACGCGCTCGTCGCGCCGCATCTCTTCCGCCATCGCATCGCGCAAGGCGTCACGCACGGTGGTTTCGGTGAAGGTGACGCCCTCAGGCACCGAAGGATCAGTTATCACCCTGTCACGCGGCTGTTGCGCCGCCAGCGGCATTTCCGCCTGGGACACGGACGGCCGGGCCTCGGCCCGCTCTGCTCTGGCCGGCGGCGCTTCAGCTTTTGGCTCTGACGTCGCAACGTCCTCGCCGTCCGAAGCAAGCACGGCGATGATCGCATTCACTCTGACGCCTTCGGTGCCTTCCGGCACGACGATGCGCGATAGGATGCCTTCATCGACCGCTTCGACTTCCATCGTCGCCTTGTCGGTCTCGATCTCGGCGATGATGTCACCGGATTTCACCCTGTCGCCTTCCTTCTTCAGCCATTTGGAGAGCGTGCCCTCCTCCATGGTCGGCGACAGCGCGGGCATCAGGATGTCTACGGACATGTATCAGGCTCCGGTGAACGGAAGGACTTGCAGGAAGATCATGACCAGGCCCGCCGCGCCGGCCATGTAGGCGAGCGTGCGAACCACCGGCACGCCAAACCAGTAGAGCGGCGCGAAGGCGAGGCGCGCGAAGAAGAAAATCATACAACCAAGCTCCGTCCACTGGTTCGTCCGATCACTGAGAACAGCGACCAGGACCAGTGGCACAAAGAGGCACATCGCCTCAATCATGTTGGCGGTCGCACGTTTGGCGCGGCCGAGGCCGGGGCTGTAGGGCGCCAGATTGTCGCGCGGGCCGAGCAGGTCGCCGAGTTTGTATTGCCGGTTGCCGGTGACGATTTCACCGAAGATATAGACCAAGAACAGCGCGGCGGTGGCGGAGAGCCAGGAAAGTTCGGGGATCATCGTGCGCCCTCCTCGATCAGTACATCCGTCCACAGCTCGCTGGCATCCGGCTCCGGGCTCTCCAGCGAGAAGTCTGCCGCCTCTTTCACGATCGCCTTGATCTCGTTGTCGATCTTTTTGAGGTCTTCCTCGGTTGCGTGCCCCTGCTCTATGATCTGGTCCCTCAGGCCATCAATCGGATCATGGTGTGTACGGATGTCGTCGACTTCCTCGCGCTTGCGATACTTCGCCGGGTCGGACATCGAGTGGCCGCGGTAGCGGTAGGTCTTCATCTCGAGGATATAGGGGCCCTTGCCGGCGCGCGCATGCGCGACAGCCTTCTGCCCCGCCTCACGCACCGCCAGTACATCCATGCCGTCGACTTCCTCGCCCTCAATCTCGAAGCTGATGCCGCGCTTGAACAGCTCGACCTCGGCGGAGGCGCGCTCGACGCTCGTGCCCATGGCGTACATGTTATTCTCGATGACGTAGATCACGGGGAGCTTCCAGAGGCTCGCCATGTTGAAGGCTTCGTAGACCTGGCCCTGGTTGGCGGCGCCGTCACCGAAATAGGCGAGGCTGACATGGTCGTTGCCGCGATACTTATTGGCGAAGGCGAGGCCGGTGCCGAGCGGCACCTGCGCGCCGACGATGCCGTGGCCGCCGTAGAAGTTCTTTTCCTTGGAGAACATGTGCATGGAGCCGCCCTTGCCGCGCGACAGTCCGCCGATGCGTCCGGTGAGTTCCGCCATGACGCCGTTAGGATCGAGACCGCAGGCCAGCATGTGGCCGTGGTCGCGGTAACCGGTGATCACCTGGTCGCCGTCCTTGAGGCACGACTGCATGCCGGTGACGACCGCTTCCTGCCCGATATAGAGATGGCAGAAGCCCGCGATCTTGCCCATGCCATAGAGCTGGCCGGCCTTCTCCTCGAAACGCCGGATGAGCAGCATCTCGCGGTAGAATTTCAGCATGTCGGCCCTGGAGGCCTTGGCGGGTACTTTTTTTGAACTTTTAGGTTTCGTGGCCATGCAACGTGCCTCCCTGACCCCTTATGTCGCCGCAAAATTGCAGCGACAAGTCAGATCATCGTTGTCAATTTGCAGAGCTCCGTTCCGGAGTCAGGAGAACGATCTCCCCCGGATAGACGAAAGCGAGCTTGTCGCGCGCCAGAGCCTCGACATAATCGGCATCCACCGACCCGGGCGTAAGCCGCCGGATGTCCGTTTTCAGACGCACAATCTCTGCCTGCATCGAGGCAAGTTCACGTTCGCGTGTTTCAAGCGCGATCTGCGAATCAGTCCAACGGCCGAGGCCCTTCTCCCCCGCGAATGCGTGGTAGGCGAAATAGAGCACCAGAAGACTGAGCCCGAGAGCCTGAAGACGTGAGACCATGGAATCACTGGTAAACGGAGCGGGTAACCAATCCCTTACCGGCCAAGCGCCGCCTTAAGGCGATTGGCGCGCTCCTCGGGATTTGTCGCTGTCAGATCAAGCCATTGCCGGTCGGTCAGGAAGTATTCGAAATCCTCGGGCGTCTCGGCAAAATCGAGCCGGACGGGGAGCAGTTTCCGATTGTACTTGTGAGCGATGTAGAGTTCGCGGCGCACATTGTCGGACTGAAACGCTTCAGCCGAGCACATCAGGCAGAACGTGTCCGAATAGCGGATCGCACGGACGATCATCCCGGCCGAGCTGGCGCCGGCCTTCAACTCTTCGCGGTCGATCCAGACATCCCGGCCCGCCGCTTCCACTTCGGCGACCAGCGGATGGACGACCTCGCCATTGCTGCGCGAATAGGAGACGAATACATGCGCGGGCGTTTCGCTGAACAGGTCGTCGTCTCCGGCCACTTCGCGTGCAGCGGACGCCGGAACTGGCGGCGCGGGCGCCGGCGCGGCTGTTGCCAGTCCGGGTTCGTCCGCTTGCGCGCTTTTCCGCCCGCCGAGAAATCCGCCCAGAGCACCGGCCACGCCGCCCCATGCGATTGCAGCTGCGCCAAGAAGAAGAACCGGCGCTGCCGGCATGGTCAGGAACCCAAGCGAGCCGAACGCCGTTGCCGCTACCAATCCCACAAGCAAGGCGGCACTGGCCGAAAAATCCGATCTACCGGAACGGCGCTTCCCCTTCGGCGGCCATGCACCCGCTTCCGGCTCGGCCTGGGGCGGTACTGGATCGCCACCGCCGGCGGGTGCGGCCGCTTCCCGCCGCCGCGCTTCCATCGCCCGCTCAATCGCCTGCGCGGCTTCCGCGATCTTCCGGACGGCTGCCACACGCGCCGGCGCGAACGACAGATCGATCGTCCCGATATCGCCGAGGCCGCAAGGAAGCAGGGTGTGATCGAGCTGCGCGAAGATCAACCGCCCTTCCGTCCACGCATCAATCGCACAGTTCGTGAACAGGGTCTGCTTTGAGGAAAGCTGCACAGACTTCGACCACAGCGCCAGCGTGATCTCCAGGTAGCGCGCCGGCGGAAAGGCCAGCTTCTCGTCCGCGCGGCGAACCTGATAACCGCGTTGTTTCAACAACGCCTCCACCTGCGCCGCCGCAGCGTCGTCTGCGTCAGATGCCAGCAGGTAGATTAGGCGCATGCCGGAAGCTCCGCGCTCAGCTGATAAAACGCCTGTAACATGAAGAAAAGCGGCGGTCGCGTTTCGGAAATTTAATCCAGGCTACCCTGCGTTGATGCGCGAAAGTCCGGCATAAATGCCGATCGGGCCCAGTTCTTCCTCAATGCGGATGAGCTGGTTGTATTTCGCGATCCTGTCCGACCGGCTCAGCGAGCCGGTCTTGATCTGCCCGCAATTCGTGGCAACCGCGAGGTCGGCGATTGTCGAATCCTCGGTTTCGCCCGAACGGTGGCTCATGACGGCGGTGTAGCCGTGGAGATGGGCGAGTTCGACGGCGTCCAGCGTCTCCGACAGCGTGCCGATCTGGTTGACCTTCACGAGGATGGAGTTCGCGGCGCCGCGTTGCAGGCCCATAGCCAGACGGTCAGGGTTAGTGACGAACAGGTCGTCGCCGACGAGTTGCACGCGCTCACCCAGCATCTCGGTCAGCGCGACCCAGCCGTCCCAGTCGTCTTCGGCCATGCCGTCTTCGATGGAGAGGATCGGATACCGGTCACACAGGTCGACGAGATATCTGGCGAACTGCTCGGACGTGAGCGACTTGCCTTCACCGGCAAGTTCATACTTGCCCTTCCTGTAGAACTCCGTGGACGCCGCATCGAGTGCCAGAGCAATGTCGTCGCCCGGGCGGTAGCCGGCCTTCTCAATCGCCTTGAGAATGAAGCCGATGGCTTCGTCGGTCGAGCCGATGTTCGGCGCAAAGCCGCCTTCGTCTCCGACGTTCGTGTTGTGGCCAGCATCGTGCAGCGTCTTTTTCAGCGCGTGGAACACTTCAGCGCCCATTCGCACGGAATCAGCCATGCTCTCGGCGCTGACCGGCATGATCATGAATTCCTGGATGTCGATCGGGTTATCCGCATGCGCGCCGCCATTGATGATGTTCATCATCGGCGTCGGCAGGACGCGGGCATTCGCGCCGCCGATATAGCGGTAAAGCGGCATCGAGCAGGCTTCAGCTGCCGCTTTCGATACGGCCAGCGACACGCCGAGGATGGCGTTGGCACCGAGGCGGGATTTGTTCTCCGTACCGTCGAGGTCGATCATCAGCATGTCGATCATGCGCTGGTCGGTGGCGTCGAGGCCTGTCAGTTCGTTGCAGATCTCTCCGTTGACGGCGTCGACCGCCTTCAGCACGCCCTTGCCGCCGTAGCGGGACTTGTCGCCGTCGCGCTGCTCGTGGGCTTCGTAGGCACCGGTAGAGGCGCCCGAGGGAACAGCGGCGCGGCCAGTGGAGCCGTCTTCGAGCGTAACATCCACTTCAACCGTCGGGTTGCCCCGGCTGTCGAGGATTTCGCGGGCGTGAATGTCGATGATTTCGCTCATGGAATCTGTCCTTCGCAGAGGCTGTCTATCCGGTTGCCGCAGGCGTTAGAGCGCGGCGCGATCCTCTGCAAGTCCCCAGAGACCCGCGCCCTAGCCGGCCGCAGGGCTGAACGGCCCGAAGAACACCCCTTTCGCCCGCCCCGGATGCCAGTTGAACCCGCAGAGCCGCCCGAACAGGCGCGCGTCCGGCCCGGACCGGCCCGCGACCGGGAGGCCCGGCCAGAACCAGGCCGCCCGGAGGAGCGAATCAGTGGCCATGCGCGCGCTCGGCGGCCAGGTCTGTGAGGCTTGCAGCGCGCCGACCGCCGCGCCGCGGCCGTAATTCTGTGCCCGTTACAGCATGAAACCCAGATCCGCCTGGAAGTCCCGGACCAAGCCAGGCGCGCGCGCCTCCGGCACGGACATCGACTTTGCCCCTTCGCGTTCCAGCCGCGCAATCATCTCGGACACGTCGCCGCGCGCAAACACCCGCTTTCCCACTGAGAGCACCGAACTTGACCCGAGCACGAAGGGCCCTTTGAGCGACCGGAGCGCTTCGCTGCGGCGCAGCAGCAGGTTCGGGCCGAAGATCGTGTCCGCCCCGGTGACGAAGCCGCGCGGATGCAAGGGCGAAGGCAAACAGGTCCGCCCCAAGGCCCGCTGAGGCCTCATGCCACGGGCGTACTGCTAAACCGGCAGCGGCGTGATCGCGCCGCCGAATAGGCTGGCCTCCGGGGTCTCGTCTGCCGCCTGCTCGAAGCCTTGCAGCCCTTCCGGTTCCGGAATGATGTCATGGTCGGTGATGACGATCAGGCCGCCTTCCGGATGCGCCGTCGCAGACGCCTGCGCAGCAGTTTGGCCGGGCTCGGCGCAGTGCAGAAGCCCGAGTTGCAACCTGTCGGCCCGATTGGCGAGAAGCGAAACGGCCGCATCGGTTGACCCGTTGTTGACCGCAGGGATGCGAACCGGCCGCCTGGACGGCGACGGGCGCGACTATGCCTTAGGCAAGCGCGGCCTGGTGCGGGCGCCGTTGCGCATCGTGAACAGGATACCGATCTGGTGGTTCACGGCCTGCTCCAGAAAATGCGGGTCAGATCCGGTGGTTTGCAAAGGTTCAGCTGCAATCCTGTTGTCGCAGACGCCGGACAAGAAAACACAAAACCCCGCCTGTTCAGGCGGGGCTTCGTTGCGACTGCAAACTTTGTCAGGTTCAGTCTGCCTGCGGCTCCAGGATCTGCTTGCCGCGGTAGATGCCTGTTTTCAGGTCGATGTGGTGAGGCCGGCGAAGCTCGCCCGAGCTTGCGTCTTCGATGTAGGCGTTCATGTCGAGCCGGTCGTGCGAGCGGCGCATGCGCGTGCGGGATTTCGACTTTTTACTCTTGGGGACGGCCATGGCACTGTTCCGGAATCTGGTTATTCCGCGAACCCATGTGGAACGCGGGAAAGCGCGCCTGTTAACGCAGCCCGGGGGCTCTGGCAAGCATCAAACGGCATGATTTTGAGGCCCCGCCCTTCAAACGAAAATGGCCGGCCCGAAGGCCGGCCAAGGTATGCAAGAAGGACGCCGGTGCTTTGCCCTGGCAAGAAGCCTGATTGGCTCTGCACCGACAGCTTTGGTTAATAGAGGATTGAGTCTGAACAATGGCGCCTCAAGACCGTTGTGTGGCGTTCAGACACAAATCCCGCCGCTGACCTGTCTCACGGCTCCGCTCACCCCCGCGCGACACCCCAATCCTTGAGGATTTCAGCGGTATGCTCACCCGGACCGGCAGGGCGGCGCTGGATGGCGCCCGGCGTGACCGAGAAGCGCGGCGCAGGGGCCGGCTGCACCACGCCTTCGATTTCCACGAAGGTCTGGCGGTCGGCGTTATGCTTGTATTTCGGCGCCTCGGTCATCGACAGGACCGGCGCGAAGCAGATGTCGGTCGCCTCCATGATTGCGCACCATTCGTCGCGCGTCTTGGTCTTGAACACGGCCATCAGCTTGGCCTTCAGCTCCGGCCACTTGGACTTGTCCATCTGGGCGTCCCATTCAGGCGCCGTGAGGCCCGCCTTCTCGCGCAGCAGCGCATAGAATTGCGGCTCGATCGAGCCGATGGCGACCCATTTGCCGTCCTTGGTCTCGTAGGTGTCGTAGAAGTGTGCCCCGCCGTCGAGCATGTTGGCTTCGCGGTCATCGCTCCAGAGGCCCATCGCCTTCATGCCGTAGAACATCGTCGCAAGGCTCGCCGCGCCGTCCGACATGGCCACATCAACCACCTGCCCCTTGCCGCCATTCTTGACGCTCAGGATACCGGCCAGCAGGCCCATCGCGAGGTACAAAGCGCCGCCGCCATAGTCGCCGACCAGGTTCAGCGGCGGGCGCGGGCGCCCGTCACCGTCGCCCATCGCATGCAGCGCGCCGGTGATAGCGATGTAGTTGAGGTCATGCCCGGCAGACTGCGAGAGTGCGCCCGTCTGGCCCCAGCCGGTCATCCGGCCATAGACGAGCTTAGGATTGCGCTTCATCACGTCATCCGGCCCGAGGCCGTTGCGCTCCATCACACCCGGCCGGAATCCCTCGATCAGGCCGTCGGCCTTCTCCAGCAGCTGCATTGCCACTTCGACATCCTTCGGATCCTTGAGGTTGAGGCCGATGGAACGGCGCCCCCGGCTCATCACGTCCGCGGCGCGGCCCGGACGGCCATCGCCCGGACGGTCGATTCGCACCACATCCGCACCAAGGTCCGACAAGAGCATGCCGCAGAACGGTCCCGGGCCGATCCCCGCAAATTCAACGATCTTGACGCCTGAAAGCGGTCCCTGGCCCATGTTTTTGCCTCCCAATCTTGCTGTGTTCGTGGCTGAGTTAGGCGAACTTTAAGTGTCAGTGCCGCAAAAGGAAGGGGTGCCGCCGCGTCGCAGGTGGACCTGTATTGGCGCGTTTCGCATGTCCGACCTCTCCTTCTTCGATCCCCCCATCGAAATCGCAGCGGAAAGCCCGCGCCTTGAGGTGATCGCGTCCCGCCTGCGGGCCAGCGGCATGCGCCCTTACCCTGCCAGTGCACCCATCGACTTCTCGGCGCCCGACCCGCTGCTGATTGATATCGGCACTGCCACCCGCAGCACGCTGGAAGCCCTGTCGCGAGCCGCCATGGTGCAGGTCCACCGGCCGGTCGTGCTGCTCGACACCTCGTCCGCGCACCTTCCGAATTCGGGCGAAACCATCATCCTGCGGCACGACCAGCATCTCGCCGCGCTGAAGGCCCGCCTCACGGCCCTTGCCCGCCGCGCCAGCCGCCTGCGCGAAGCCGAGATCCGCCGCGACACGGCCAGCGTCCTCGGGGTACGCATTCCGGCAGCTGACCTGAACGCCGTTCCGTCGCTGCTTTACATCGGCGAGGGCTCGCCCCTGTTCCTGTCGCTCCAGGGCCCGCTCAAGCGCCGGGGCGTTGACGTAACCGCCGCCATCAGCCTTGACACCGCTCGCCGATACATGGCTGACCGGCGGTTTGCAGCCGCACTCGTTGATCTTGATTCGTTCAGCGCCGCAGACAGCATGATCTACCAACGGATTGCCGAGGACAGCGGCCTCGGTGCCTTACCGATCATCGCGCTGACGCATCCCGACCAGCCGCTGAATGATCGTCAGAACACAATCATTGCACTCGCCACAGAAGTCGTTGACGCAACCGGCCGGATGGCGAACATCATCTCGCAAGTCGAAATCGTCTGTCGCCGCCTTGTCGCCTTCGCGCCAGTCATGCCGCAGCCCTCTGAAACCTCGGTGCTGACCGACGACACCACCCGCCTCTTCAACCGCCGCTTCATGGAAACCCATATCGCGCGCCAGATGGAAGTCTCGACGCAGCGGGCAGAACCGCTCTGTGTGCTGACTTTCCGGCTGGACGCCTTCCTCGCTTGCACCGTCCCGGCGCAGCAGGAGTTTGCCGATGTGATCCGGTGCCAGATCCGCGATACAGATTGCCCCGCGCTGCTGGCGCCGGGCACTTTCGCGATCTCGCTGCCGGCCACACCTTTCCGGGGCGGTGTCCGCCTCGCCGACAGGATTTCAGATTTCTCGGCAGCCCACACAAGCATTACAGGTACCGGCTTCGGTTGGCGGGTTGTCGAGCGGCGCGCCTACCACTCACCGCAGACACTGCTCAGCGCAGGGCTCAGCGGCCCGCTGCTTCGCGCGCGCCTGGCGGCCTGACGCTAGTCCTCGCTCAGGAACCCGGTGGAGAGCTTCCGGCCCCATTTGTCTTCCGGTACGGGTGCCCGTTTCTGAGCCATCTTGGCGACCGCATCAGCGGCCTCGGCCGAAGCCAGGCCGCAAGCCGCTTCCAGCTCCCTGAGGAACGCCTTGACCAGCGGAATGCGCCGCTCCGGCGTGCCGCCAAGTCCAGAGTGCACAAGCTTGGAGTCCGGCCGCAGCTTGAGCTGGTTCGGGCGTGAGCGGACAATCTCCATCAGGCGCCGCGGGTCCATGATCGTATCGGGACGGAATGCAATCACCGCGCCCTTCTCGCCCGCATCCAGCTTTGCAATACCCAGAGTGCGGCACTGCACCTTGATTGCCATCACATCGAGCAGCTGGCGTGTTTCATCCGGCAGCGGACCAAACCGGTCGATCAGCTCGGCGGCAAAGGCTTCGCGGTCCTGCGCCGTCGTGATGTCCGACAGGCGCCGGTAGAGCGACAGGCGCACATTCAGGTCTTCGACATATGCGTCCGGGATCAGCACGGCGACGCCAAGATTGATCTGCGGCGACCAGTCGTCGGCAACGTCTTCCTCGTCCCTGGCGCCGGCCTTCAGTGCCTTCACGGCGTCTTCCAGCATCGACTGATAGAGCTCGACACCAACCTCTTTCACCTGACCGGACTGCTGGTCGCCGAGCAGGTTGCCCGCGCCGCGCATGTCGAGATCGTGGCTCGCCAGCTGGAAACCCGCGCCGAGGGAATCGAGCGACTGCAGAACCTTGAGACGCTTCTCTGCCGTCTCGGTGATCACCTTGTCACGCGGCGTCGTGAAGTAAGCGTAGGCGCGCAGCTTTGAACGGCCCACGCGGCCGCGCAGCTGGTAGAGCTGCGCGAGGCCGAACATGTCTGCCCGGTGAATGATCAGCGTATTGGCGCGCGGAATGTCCAGGCCGCTTTCCACGATGGTCGTCGACAGCAGCACATCATACTTGCCCTCATAGAAGGCCGTCATGATGTCTTCGAGTTCGCCCGCCGCCATCTGACCATGTGCCACAATAAACGAGACCTCCGGCACGTTGAGCCTCAGGAAACTCTCGATCTTGTCGAGGTCCTGGATACGCGGCGCCACAAAGAATGCCTGCCCGCCGCGATACTTCTCGCGCAGCAGCGCCTCGCGCAGCGTGACCGTATCTTCTTCCGTAATGTACGTCCGCACGGAGAGGCGGTCCACCGGCGGCGTTGCGATGATCGAGAGATCGCGGATACCCGTCAGCGCCATTTGGAGCGTCCGCGGAATAGGCGTCGCCGACAGCGTCAGCACGTGTACGTCGGATTTCAGCTCCTTCAGCCGCTCCTTGTGCTTCACGCCGAAGCGCTGTTCCTCGTCCACGATCATGATGCCGAGCCGCTTGAACTCGACTTCCCTGGTGAGCAGCGCATGCGTGCCAACCACCACATCGACGCTGCCATCGGCCAGCCCGGCGCGCACTTCGGCCGCATCCCGTGCACTGACGAACCGCGACAGCGGCCGCACCACGAGCGGCCAGCCGGCAAAGCGCTCCTCGAACGTCTTGAAGTGCTGGCGCGCCAGCAGCGTCGTTGGTGCGATCACCGCTACCTGACGCCCGCTCATCGCCGCCACAAACGCCGCGCGCAGCGCCACTTCCGTTTTGCCAAAACCCACATCGCCGCAGACGAGCCGGTCCATCGGCTTGCCGGAGGCGAGATCGCCCAGCACGTCCTCGATGGCCGACAGCTGGTCTTCGGTTTCCTCGTACGGGAAGCGCGCCGCGAACTCCTCGTAGAAGCCCTGCCCCGCCGAGATCGCGTCCGCCCGCTTCAGCTCCCGCGCCGCCGCGATCTGCATCAGCTCCGCCGCCATCTCGAGGATCCGCTTCTTGGCTTTCGCCTTGCGCGTCTGCCAACCTGCGCCGCCAAGGCGGTCGAGGCTACCTTCGGCATCTTCCGAGCCATAGCGGCTGATAAGGTCAATATTCTCCACGGGAAGGAAGATCATGTCCCCGCCGGCATATTCCAGCTGAAGGCAGTCATGCGGCGCGCCGGTCAGCTCCAGCGTCCGCAGGCCGACATACCGCCCGACGCCGTGATCGACGTGCACGACCAGATCGCCCGCCGTCAGTGCGGTCGCGTCGGTGATAAAGCTTGCTGTCTTGCGCTTTCGGCGCGGCGCGGCCAGGCGGTCGCCCAGCACGTCCGCCTCGGATATCATCGCCACGCCCGGCAGCGAGAAACCCGCCTCGATCGGCACTTCGGCCACCGTGAAATCGGTCTTCTTCGCCGCTTCCAGCGTATGCACCTGTGCAAGGCCCGGGAGGCCGTGATCGCTCAGCACGTTGATCAGGCGGTCCGCAGACCCGGTCGACCAGGCCGCAAACACCACCGGCTTGCCGCTCGCATAGAGCGCCTTGGCGTGGTCGATCACCGTCTCGAATATGTTGACGTCCGTACGCAGACGTTCTGGCGCAAAGTCCCGGCCGCGGCGCCCGCCCATATCGAACGCGTTCGTTGTGGGCTCGCTGGCACTGAAGCGCACCACTGCGCGGTCCGCGAGGCTCGCGTCCAGCTCGTCAATCGTCAGGTAAAGCCGTTCCGGCGGCAGCACCTTGGCGGTGCGGATATCCCCGCCGCCGGCATCCAGCCGCGCCAGGTGATAGTCGCTTGCCTGTGTAAGCCTCTCATGCGCCGCTTCGGTCGTCAGCGCGCTGAGCCCCCAGAGGCCGCCTTCGCCGACATAGTCAAACAGCGTATCGAGATGATCATGGAACAGCGCCAGCCAGGCCTCGACGCCTTGCCGCCGGATCGAGGCGCGGGCCGCCTCATACATCTGGTCGCCCGAGGGCGGCCCGAACGTGGCGAGGAACCGGTCGCGGAACCCGCTGAGCACCTTGTCATCGAACAGGATTTCGCTGACCGGCGCAAACGTCACGCCCTCCGCCGACGCCGTCGAGCGCTGCGACTCGGTGTCGAAGGTGCGCAGCGTCTCCACCACATCCCCGAAGAAATCGAGCCGGTAGGGTTCGATCGCCGTCGGCGGAAAGATATCAATGATCCCGCCCCGGATCGCATACTCGCCCTGCTCGCGTACGGTACTGGAGCGCACATAGCCGTTGAAGGCAAGATAATCAGTGAGGTCAGCGGCCTTCACCGTTTGCCCCTTGCGGATCGAGAAGGAGGACCGGCGCAGCGTCGCGATCGGCGGCACGCGCTGCACCAGTGAGCCGGCCGTCGTCACCACGAGCAACGGCGCCTGCGCTGCTTCATACCGCGCGATCCTTGCGAGGCCTGCGCAGCGCCGCGCCGCCACTGCCGGCGTCGGACTGATCCGGTCGTATGGCAGCACGTCCCAGCCCGGCAGGTCCGCCTGCTCCAGCCGCGGCGCAGCGAACTGCGCCATCCGCCGGGCTGCCTGCGCCATGCGATCGTCGCGCGCGACATACACACCGATGCCGCCGCGCTTCATCAGCGCCTCGCAGAACGTGATTACATCTGCGCCAAAAGGCGCTCCGGCAAAAGCGGCAGGGCCGCTCAGCGATTTCAGGAAATCAGCGGGGGTCATCAGGCTACCTTTTCACCCGGCCTCAGCCGGATTGGGCGGCGTAGCGGAATGCGATCAGCTGGTCCAGCACCGGACCTGCATGCTGCGGCGGTACCGGTTCGTGCCCGATCAGCCAGGCATAAACTTCCCAGTCAGGCACGTTCAGCAGGCGCTCGAACTCGTCGAGGCCGGCCGCGTCCAGTGATTCGAGCGTGGCATCGGCAAAGCTGCCGATCAGCAGGTCCATCTCGCGGAATCCCCGCCGCCAGGCCCGGAACTTCAGCTTATTGCGGCGATTTTCATCGGTCATGAGGGCGTTCCGGGAAGCTGTTTTTCGGTTGCACTGTCCACACGCAATCGTGGACGCTGTATTCACGGGGAAACCCCGGCTTGTGCAATATCCTATGCCCATATCGGCGGGGGGAAACAGCTGCGCTGATTGTGCCGCACCCCGGCTGCGCCTAGCTTGACCCCGTCATGCGCGACGAAAGACTCTTCCCCCTGTTTGCCCGCCTCGACACGCTGAGCGGCGTCGGCCCCAAGCTGCTGCCCGTCCTCCAGCGATTGTGCGGCGGCCCCGCGGTCTGGGACCTGCTCCTCCACCTGCCGGAACGCTGGCTCGACCGGCGGGTCCGCGCGCAGTTCGACAAGACCGTTCCAGGCGAGGTCGCCACCGTGCGCGGCGAGGTCATCGTCCACCATGCGCCGTTCAGCGACAAGTCGCCATACCGCATCCAGCTCGGCGACGCGTCCGGCTTCCTGACGCTCTCGTACTTCCGCGCCGATCCGCGCTGGCTGAAGTCCCAGTTCCCGGTCGGCGCCACGCGCATCGTGTCGGGCCGCGTCGAGGATTACAAAGGCGAGCGCCAGATCACGCATCCGGATTTCGTGGTCGATCCCGCCAAGGGCGACGCGCCGCCGGAGGTCGAGCCCATCTATGCCCTCTCCGCAGGCCTCACCAACCGGCGGGTTCACACCTTCGCCCTGCAGGCCCTGAAGGCCGTTCCGGAAGGCCTGCCGGAATGGTGCGATCCGCATCTGGTTCGGCTGCGCGGCTGGCCGGCATTTGCGGAGGCACTGGCCATCCTGCACGCGCCCACGCGCTATGACGAAGACGAGTTCGCCCGCGCGCGCGAGCGGCTGGCCTATGACGAAGCCCTGGCGCGGGCCTCGGCCTTCTCGCTCGCCCGCGCCGCAAGAAAGGCGCGCCGCGCGCCGATCATCAAGTCCGATCCGAAGTCCGAAGCGCGCTTTATCAAGGCGCTGCCCTACACGCCGACGGGCGCCCAGCTGCGCGCGGGCGAGGAAATCCGCCGCGATCTCGCAAGCGGCTCCCCGATGCGCCGCCTGCTGCAGGGCGATGTCGGCGCGGGCAAGACGCTGGTTGCGGCGATGGCGGCGGTGCAGGCGGCTGCCAACGGCTACCAGTCAGCTTTCATGGCGCCGACCGAAGTGCTTGCCCGTCAGCAGTACGACACACTGGACAAGCTGCTCTCGCCGCTCGGCTATTCCGTCTCGGTCCTCTCAGGGCGCGACCGGGGCAGCGCCCGCGAAGGCACGCTGATGGCACTCGCCGACGGATCTATCCAGATCGTGGCGGGCACACACGCGCTGTTTCAGGATGCGGTGTCCTTCCGCAATCTGGGCCTGATCATCGTCGACGAGCAGCACCGGTTCGGCGTCACCGACCGCATGCGCCTCGTCGGCAAGTCCGATAGTCCGCACATGCTGGTGATGAGCGCCACGCCAATCCCGCGCACCCTCGCGCAAGCCGTACACGGCGATCTCGATGTCTCGATCCTCGACGAGAAACCGCCCGGCCGCAAACCGGTCGAGACACGCGCCATTCCCGATACGCGGATCGACGAGATCATCGAAGCTGTCGGCCGCGCGTTGAAACGCAGCGAGCGCGCTTTCTGGGTCTGCCCCCGCGTGGATGTCGAAGAGGATGATTCCTCTGCAGTCGCACGGCATTCATCCCTGCAGGATGAGCTCGGCGTGCGCGTCGGCCTGGTACACGGGCGGCTGAAGCCGTCCGAAAAGGATGCCGCGCTGGAGGACTTCCGCTCCGGCAAGACCCGTGTGCTGGTTGCGACTACCGTCATCGAGGTGGGCGTCGATGTGCCCGAAGCCACGATCATGGTGATCGAACGCGCCGAAGGCTTTGGCCTTGCCCAATTGCACCAGCTGCGCGGACGCGTCGGGCGCGGCGACCGGCCCTCCTTCTGCGTCCTGCTTTATCGACCGCCGCTCGGAGAGACCGCGCGCGAGCGGCTGGACACGCTGCGCCGCACGGAGGATGGTTTCGCGATTGCCGAAGCCGACTTCCGCCTCAGAGGCGCCGGTGATGTGCTGGGTGTCCGCCAGGCCGGCGCGACGGAGTACCGTGTCCTGGAGATGTCGCGCCACGCTGCGCTGCTCGAAATCGCCGGCAAGGACGCAGAGGCCGTCATCGCGGCGGACCCGAAAATGTCGGGTGACCGCGCGAAGGCCTTACGCCTTGCACGCGAACTGCTGACCCCGCGGGTCAATGCCGAAACCGAGGCCCAGTCTTGAAAGCTACCTGCCGCTGACAGCCGGGGCCGCAGGTCTCGGATATTCCGGGTACACCAGACCACCGGACAGGATCAGCTTGGCGCCTTCCTCGATGGTCATCTCGAGACGGATGACATCTTCCTCCTTCACGAAAAGCAGGAAGCCCGATGTCGGGTTCGGCACCGTAGGCACAAACACGGTGATGAAGTCGGGGCCCAGCTTGTGCGCAGGCTCTTCCTTTGCGTTCCCCGCCACAAAGCCGATCGCCCAGCTTCCCTCCTTGGGATACTCGACCATCACGATTTCCTTGTACTGTCCGGCCGAGTTGCTCTGGAATACGTCCCGTATCTGTTTGAACACGGAGTACACCGAACGCACGACCGGCACCCGGGTCAGGATCCGGTCCATCAGCGAGACGAAGTAGCTGCCGAGAAAATTGGTCGCCACAGCCCCGAGCAGCGTCAGGAAAATCAGGAGGATCAGCAGGCCGAAACCCGGCACGGCATAGTCCAGATAGGTCTCCGGCCGCAGCGCTGGCGGGATGAGTGGCACCACCCGGCTGTCGATCAGGTTGATCAGGGCCTCGAGGATGATGAACGTCGCGACAATCGGCAGCGCAATCAGCATGCCCGCCACGAGCCGCTCGCGCAGCCAGTCGAACAGCCGCTGGCGGACCGGCGGGACGACCACACCGAGCGGAGCGTCAGGTTTGTTCTTCTCGCTCATTCCCGGTCTTCCCTTCCTCAGCGTTACCGCTTGGCGTGTGCCTTCTTCCGCGCAATTGTGGCGAAGATGGGAAACGGAATCGAGATCGAAAAGCCCCTGACCGCGTGGGCCGAGGCCCATTTCGGCGCGGGCAGCCGCCTGGAGGGGCTGAAACGCCTGTCCGGCGGCGCGAGCCAGGAGACGTGGGCGTTCGATGTCGCGGCGCCAGACATAACCCACGTGCTGATTCTCCGCCGCGCGCCCGGCGGTGTCGCCGCCGCGCGTAGCTCCGAGGCCGTGTCACTGGCCACGGAAGCGGCCTTGCTCGGTGCCACCTCCAGAGCCGGGGTCCGCGTGCCGGAAGTGCTGCACGTGTCGGCGCCCGGAACGCCCCTGGGTGAAGCCTTTGTCATGCGGCGCGTGGCGGGCGAAACGCTTGGCCGGAAGATCCTGCGCGACGACGAATACAAGACCGCGCGCACCCGGCTCACGCGCGACTGCGGCGAAGCCCTGGCCGGCATCCACGCGATCCCGACGGCAGGTCTTGTCGATCTGCCCCGCAGTCTCGGCGAAGACCAGATCACGAAGTATGAAGCGATCTATCGTGGCTTCGGTATGCCGCGTCCGGTGCTCGAACTGGCCTTTGCCTGGCTGAAGGCCAACGCGCCCGCGCCGGCTGCGCCGGTTCTCGTGCACGGCGACTTCCGGCTCGGAAACCTGATCGTAGACGGGAACGGCCTGGCCGCCGTGCTCGACTGGGAACTCGCCCATATCGGCGATCCGCGCGAGGACATCGCCTGGGTCTGCGTCAACTCCTGGCGCTTCGGCCACAGCGAGAAACGCGTCGGCGGTTTTGGCGACCTGCCAGAAATGCTGGACGCTTATGCGGCCGCTGGCGGCGCCCGTTTTACACCTGCCGAGATCGACTGGTGGGAAATCCTCGGTAGCCTGAAATGGGGCGTGATGTGCATGATCATGTACTCCGCCTACAAGACGGGCGCCGACCCGAGCGTCGAGCGTGCCGCCATTGGCCGCCGCGTCTCGGAAAACGAGATCGATCTCATCAACCTGTTCGAAGGGCTCGGCCGCCATGCATGACGCACCCTCCGCAAAGGAACTCATCGAGGCTGTCAAAGCTTTCATCGACAAGACCGCCGCGCCGCAGCTGACGGGACACGCCGCCTTCCACGCCCGTGTCGCCTCGAACGCGCTGGCAACGGTACTGCGCGAACTGGAAATCCGCCCCGCCGCCGAAGCAGAGGAAAAAGCCCGCCTTGAAGCGCTGCTCGGCACGACCGGCGACAGCGCCAACGCCCTGAACGCCCAGCTCTGCGAGGCCATCCGCGCTGGCCAGATGGACCTTTCCACAGAAGGCCTGTTGCCACACCTCAAATCAACCACAATTGCCCAATTGTCTGTCGATCAACCGGGCTATTCCGGACTGCGGTCCGCGGCCCGCTGAGACCGGGAATGGCGTGATATGAACCGTAAGATTGCTGCTGCCCTGATCGCCGTGCTGCTGGCGATTGCTGCCGGTGCCATGCTCTGGTCGATGCGCGAGGCGCCCGTCGCCACAGGTCCTGCGGTGGCGACCTTCGACTACGCGGCGCAAGACAGCTGGGCCGTGAAGCCGGACCTGCCCCCTCCCGCCGTATGGGAAACCGGATGGGAAGTAGATGTCATCATCCTGTCGGCCGGCGCCGCACTCGAAATCAGCGACAAGATCGCCCTCGAAAACCGCCGCGACGACGCGGCCGGGGAACTCGAAGACCTCGGCGCGGCGTTCGACAAGATCGGGCCGGTCTACGCCCCCTATCTTCGGGCGGCGAGCCTCGATGCCGACATGGCAGCCGCTCTGTCGGCGTATATCGCGACCCACAATCGCGGACGGGCATTCCTGATCGCCACCGATCATCCCTTGCCCGCGCTCCTTGTGCCAGCCTTCGAAAGCGACACGCTTCTCCGCGACCGGTTTGGCGGCGTCCTCTTCTACGGCGACAGCGCCACCGGCCTCGCCGAAGGTGTTACCAGCGCCGCCGTCTGCTCGCGCCGGTACAAGCCGGAACTGGGCTGCGTCGCGACAGTCGAAGTTCGCCGCGCCGGAGGGAAGTACGAGATGTCCGGCGGCGGCGCGCTGACCAACGGCCTCGTCACCTGGCTCAACGATCACACATCCAAACTCGCCGAGCCGCTCGGCGACCTGGAGGAGATCGAAATCATCGAAATCCGCAAGCCGGGCGAGACCGAATAGGTCAGTTCTTTTGCTGGTTTTCCGGCGCAGCCCGCTTGAAGGGCTCCAGCGCGCGGCACATCTCATCCAGCGCCACCAGCCTTGGGAATGCCGACAGGTCCGTCTCAAACCGCCGCGCATTCGCCACCTGCGGAATCAGCACGATTTCAGCAAGGCCCGGCGTATCCCCGAAGAGGAACGGCCTCGCCGCCAGCTCCGACGCCATCGACTCCAGCGCAGCAAATCCTCGCAGAATCCAGTCCTGGTACCAATGCTTGATTGCCGCCTCATCGGCGCCGAAGTCTCTGCGCAGTACCGCCAACGGGCTGAGATTGTTCAGCGGGTGAATGTCGCAAGCGATAACGTCAGCGAACCCGCGCGCCTGCAGTCTCTGCCAGGGATCCTTCGGCAACAGAGCCGGCCCCGGCATCGTCTCGTCAATCCATTCGATGATCGCCAGCGACTGACCGGCAACCTGTCCGCCCACTTCAATCGCCGGAACGCGCATCTGCGGGTTCACCGCCCGGTATTGATCCGTTAGCTGTTCATCTGCGCCCGGCAGGATGTTGACCGGCACGGTTTCGAAGGCCGCACCCTTCAGGTGCAGCGCGATCCGCACCCGGTAGGCCGCAGAGGACCGCCAGTAGTCGTAAAGCCGGATCACAGCAGTGCGTCCAGCTCAAGGATTTCCAGCAGCGCCTCGCGCGCGATCCGGCATTCATCCGCGAATTTCAGGTCCGCAAGGTCGGCCGGCGCGAGCCTGTCCCGGTAGGTCGACCGGACGCAGGCCTGCAGGTCGTCGATCAGTTCTTCATCCAGGATGACGCCCTGATGGCACGACGCGAGTTCATCCTCGGTCATCACGACCCTCAGGCGAAGACAGGCCGGGCCTCCGCCATTGCGCATGGACTGGCGTACATCGACAAACTGCACCCGTCCGATCGGTCCGTTCGCGCGCACCAGACGTTCGCAATACGCCCGCGTCGAGGGCGTGTCCTGCGTCTCGCCCGGCGCAATCAGCACAAGCCGGTCTTCGTCCGGGAACTGAAGGAGTTGCGAATTGAACAGGTAGGACGAAATCGCATCCGCAATCGGCACTTCCGCCTCCGGCACCATGACCGGTTTCAGATCGAACCGTCCCTCGGCCGCACGCCGGAGCGCGGCCAGCGTTCCAGCCGTGTCGTCGAAAGCGTGCTCGTGGAAAAACAACGTATCCAGCGCGCCGACGCAGACGACATCATTGTGGAAAGCGCCCGCTTCGATGGCGCGGCGCGACTGACGCGCAAAAACCGCGCGTGCACCATCCAGTTCGTGCGCGCGCGCGATGGATTCGGACGCAAGGCGCGTCTGGCGCGCCGGAAACCCGGCCGCGAACTCGCCAGCCTCGCGGCCATAGACGAACAGCTCAACCCCCGGCGCGCCATGTTCCGCGCTCAGACGAACATGATTGGCCGCGCCCTCATCGGCAAAATCGGCATGCGCCGGCAGAGCGCCATGGACCGCGAACCGGTCTTCACCCGGAAAGATCGAGATCAGCGTGGCCGTGGTGTCCGGATGCTCAAGGCTGCGATGCAGCATGGTCGACAGGTTGGCCGGTGTGAAATGGAGCCGTTGATCGCCCGTGTCTGCCGAAGGCGACACCGTCGCGGCGTTCGCGGCCCACATGCTGCTGGCCGAATAGGCAGCCTTCAGGAGCCGCGGTGAGGTGCGCGCGGCGGCTTCGATCATCTGCGCGTCGGTTCCGGAGAATCCGGCAGCCGCCAGAAGGTCGAAACTCGGCCGCGCCAGTGGCGGCAGTACACCCTGCACAAGCCCCGCGCGCACAAGCGTGCGCATCTTCTCGAGGCCCTGCACTGCTGCCTCACGCGGGTTCGACACGTCGCCCGCATTGCGCGCACTGGCGAGGTTTCCGTCCGACAGGCCGCCATAATTGTGGCTGGGCCCGATCAGGCCATCAAAATTAACTTCAACGGCATTGCTCATGCGGACGCCTCAACTATCCAGGTGGCCGCCTTAAGGCGCGTGCGCCCTTCGGCGTCCGCGAGGCTCTGCACGCGCGCCACCAGCGCATCTCTTATCTTAACCGGATCAAGCCCCTGCTCCGAGATCGTGCGCGATAACGGGCCGATTTCGAGCATGAACTCAGCCGTTTCCGGCGCCGCCGCGCCCGGCAACTCGATCAGCCCGTCCCAGGACGATATCCGGATACTCCTCCAGCCCGCCTGCGTCAGTATACGGTCTATATGCTCGCGCTGGCCGAAAGCGAACGGACCCGGCGCGCCGGGCTCGGGTGACTTCGGTGCCTCGCGCAGGAATGGCATGGCCGCAATGATGGGCGCCAGCGCCCATTCATTCTCGGCAAGCGGACGCCAGCAGACGAAGGCCATACGCCCGCCCGGCGCAACACCTTTGCGGATGTTGGAAAAGGCCCGGACGGGATCGGCAAAGAACATGACGCCAAAGCGCGAGACAATCAGGTCTGCAGCTGTTTCCGGTATCCAGTCCGACGCGTCTGCGACTACAAACCGTGTGCCGGGCGCACTGACAGCAGCCCGCCGGCGCGCCACATCGATCAGGGGTTGTGAGACATCCACGCCGGTCGCAATGGCCCCTTTTCCAGCGACCTCCAGCGACAGGGCGCCGCCGCCGCAGCCGATGTCGGTCACAATTTCTCCAGCCCTGGGCTTTCCGGCGCCGATCACCGCATCGAGAAACGGCCGCAACATCTTGTCCAGCCTGTCGGCATCGCGCACCCATTTCTGGCCTGCCGGGCCGTTCCAGTAGTCGATCTGTGCCGAGTTATCCATCATGTGCCTCTCAGGCCGGAAATCCGGGCGCCGGCATGCGCGCCGCCCTGGTGGCGAGCTGGCTGGCTTGCGGCCAGGCGCAATAGTCCGCCGCATAATACGCGCCCGGACGGAAATTGCCCGACAGGCCAGGCCCGCCAAACGGCATGGACCCGCTCGCACCCGCTGTCAGACGATTACGGTTCAGAACGCCCGCCCGCATCTCCCGGTAGGCCCGCTCCCACAATGCATCTTCATCGCAGACAAGTCCGCCCGACAGGCCGTATTTTGTCGCATTTGCGCGCTCGATCGCCTCATCAAACGTCTTTACCCGGACGACCTGTATCAGCGGGCCGAACAATTCCTCATCCGGAAGCCCCGATGCGCCGGTAACGTCGACGATTCCCGGCGATACAAATCCGCCGCCCCGGTCCATACCCTTAAGCGCCAGCACGGGCGCCGCGCCATGCGAGAACAGCATGTCCTGGAACACTATCGCCTGATCGCGTGACTTCTCCGAGACCAGCGGTCCCATGAAAATCTCGGCCTCGTTCCAGGCCCCGACCCTGAGCTTCCTCGCCCGGTCGACGATCGCCTCGATCACGCTGTCGCCGAAGCGTCCTTCCGGCAGGATCACCCGCCGCGCGCAGGAGCAGCGCTGCCCCGTCGTCAGGAAAGCCGATTGCGCCGCGATATCTGCGGCCGCCTCGACATCTGCCGGTTCCCAGATGATCAGCGGATTGTTGCCCCCCATCTCCAGCGCGAGAATGACATCCGGCCGTCCGGCAAAGCGGCGATGGAAGAACACGCCGGTCGCCGCAGAGCCGGTGAACAGCAGCCCGTCGATATCCTGATCTATGAGCGCCGCGCCGGTCTCGCGCCCGCCATGAACAATGTTGAGACAGCCCGGCGGCAGGCCGGCCGCTGCGAAACATTCGGCCATAAGCGCCGCCACGCCCGGCGCCAGTTCGGACGGCTTGAACACGCAGGTATTACCCGCCAGCAGCGCCGGCACGATATGGCCGTTCGGCAGGTGGCCGGGAAAATTGAACGGTCCGAACACGGCCATCACGCCGTGCGGGCGATGCGTCAGCTGGGACGAGCCGAACGCAGCCGCCTCGGTCTTCTCCCCCGCCCGCTCTTTCTGGGCGGCGATGGAGACGCCGATCTTGGCCTTCATCGTAGCCGCTTCGCCGCGCGAGTCCCACAGCGCCTTGCCCATATCGCGGCTGATCACTTCGGCGATGGCTTCCGCGCGCTTGCCGATTTCGTCCGAGTACCGCTCGAGAATACTGGTGCGCTCAGCCTGTGGCCGGCGCGACCAGTCCCGGAATGCGCCTCGCGCGGACGCTGCGGCTTCGGCGACTTCTGCGCCGTCCGCCGCTGCGCCCTGCCATGTCACCTCTCCCGTAGCCGGGCACGTCCTGGCAAACCTGGCGCCGCGCCCGCTGCGCCACTGTCCATCAATGTAAACGCCGCCCAACATCAATTGCTCCGTACCCAGACCCTCGCCGGCGCGCCGGGCTTCAGTTTCAGCACGTCCAGCACATCCGCCGGCGCAACCAGCCCCGCTTCGCCACGCTTCAGGAACTTGCCCAAAGTGACCCGGAAATCCGGCAGCCGGTTGCTCGACAACAGCCCTTGCCGGGCGTCCGCATCCCCGGCCGTCTCGCCCGCCTCAACCGTCACGACCCGGCTTTCCCGGATCGTGCGGATATGCCGGCGCTGCGCCGCTACCAGCGGACCGCCATCAAAGATATCTACCGTCCGGTCGAACTCGAAGCCTTCCCACTGCAGCAGCTTGTAGGCGCCCACGCCGTCCGAGTGGCACCGGCCAATCACTTCGCGCGCTTCCGGCGGCAGGAGGTCCACGTAGATGGGATAGCGCGGCATCAGGTCGACGATAAACTGGTTGTCCGTCGTCGCCGACAGCTTGTCCGCATCGGCAAAGTCCATCCGGAAAAAATGCCGCCCGAGGCATTCCCAGAACGGAGACGTCCCCTGATCATCAACCACGCCGCGCAGCTCCGCCAGCACCTTGTCGCTGAACCGTTCCGGCGCGGCCGCCATCAGCAGATAGCGCGACTGCGCGGCAAGCCTTCCCGCCCCACCGCCGCGGTGGTCCGGCTTCAGGAACAGTGTGCCCACCTCCGTGAAGCCGACATACTCGTTCGTCAGCACCAGCGCATCCATGTCGAACCGCAGATTGCCGGCAGCATGGCTCGCCTGCGCCAGGGTGATGATGCGGTAGTTAAAGAAGGGCTGGTCGATCCCGGTCCCCGCCTTCACCGCCGAACACCCGACGACCTGGCCGGTCTCCACGTGCTCCATCATCATCAGGTATTTGCCGAACTGCAGGTTGCGCTGCCGGCCATTGAAAGCGCGGTCGGATTTCTCCAGCCGCTCCCGCAGGATCGGCTCATCCACCGGCAGGCTGGTAAATCCGGGCCCGGACAATACGGCCAGCTGCGTCAGCGCGTCCAGATCATCCAGCCGCGAGGGACGCATCACATAGGTCGTCGCCATGATCAGCGCCCCATCAGGTCCCTGATGCGCCGCCCGTCAAGCCGCCCATCTGCAAGCCGGTTCAGGATCAGCGCGGAGAGCAGGGCGCGCTCCGGAAAGCTCTCTGTAATGACGAATTCATCGTTCGAATGGATCCGCCCGCCCCGCACGCCCAGCGTGTCAACGTTTGGCACACCGGCGGCAAAGATATTGTTGCCCTCGCACACGCCGCCAGTGTCGACAAACTCGATCTCGAGACCGATGGCGCGGCCCGTAGCGTGCACGGCGTCGAACAGGGCCTGCTGCGCGCTGTTGCGCGGCTTGGGCGGGCGATAGAATCCACCGTGCAGATGGCCGTGTATACCATCGCGCGACGTCGCCCTGCCAAACAGGCGCTGAACCTGCTGCGTCGCCCATTCCGCCGCCTGATGATCCGGCGCGCGCGCGCCGAACCTTACAATCGCCAGATCCGGCACGATGTTGACCGGCGCGCCGCCATCGATCGAGCCGACATTGAACGTCACGCCGGCGAACTGGTTGTTCAAGGCTTCAAGGCCGACCACGAGTTCCGCCGCCGCTTCGATGGCGCTGCGGCCTTCCTCCTTGGCGCGGCCCGCATGCGCAGCGCGCCCGTGCAGCACGATGTCGAACACCGCAGAGCCCTTGCGCCCGCCCGCCATCGCGCCGGTCTCCATCGCCGGCTCATAGGTCATGCCGATCAGCGCGCCGGACGAGGCCGCGCGGCGAAGCGCTTCGCCGCTGGAGAAATTACCGATCTCTTCATCCGGGGTCAGAACAATACGGTAGCCGAGCATGTCCTTCAGGCGTCCCGCTTCGAACGCTTTGAGGGCTTCGAGCATAACGCAGATGCCGCCCTTCATGTCCGCCATACCGGGCCCGTTAATCGTACCGTCTCCCCGGTCCGTCACCGTCTCAAAAACGCCCGGCGAAAACACGGTGTCGTAATGGCCAGACATGACGACCTGCACCGGCGCCTCCGGGCGCGAGGTGATTTCGACGATCGGACCGGAATGGGTTTCCGTCACTTTGCCATCGGCGCCGACGGCTTCGAATCCTGGCCCCTGCACCAGCCGGATGTCCGCCTCAAGGGCCGCAAACGCGTCGGCCAGCTTCGGCGCGAACCGCTTAAGCCCGTCCGTGTTCAGGCTGCCGGTATTGTGCGCCGACCAGGCGCGCGTGAGCTCCAGCATGCCGGCCGCACCGGCATACAGGCGCTCGCGCGCAGCTTCATCATCGGCGGAAAGCGTCGAAAGCTCTGTCATGGTCCCCTTGGTTTCACAGCTGGAACGGGGCGGCAAGCCTTGGTCGCCAAGCCCCAAAACAAAAACGGCCCGGCAAACTGCCGGGCCGTCTGATTTGCAGGTCTTCCAGTGGTTACTGGACGACGATCGTGACTTCCGAACGACGGTTCAGCGGCTCGCGCACGCCGTCATTGGTGGCCTTGGCAAGGGCGGTTTCGCCTTTACCCGACTTGTCGATCGTGGCGGTGATACCGGCAGCGGACAGGGCTGCTGCAACGACGTCTGCGCGGCGAACCGACAGCGCCTCGTTGTAAGCAGGGGCGCCCGAGGTGTCGGTGTGACCAACGATCGTGACGGAACCCGCGGCGCAGCCGGTGCCAGCTGCGATGTTCGCAACGGCCTGGTCGATGACCGCAGAAGCCTGGCTCGTGAGGTCCGAGCGATCCCACTCGAAGTACACGACGAACTGCTGGTTGAGCGCTGAGCACTGCTGCGCAACAGGCTCACTCGGTTCTTCTGGTGGCTGCGGCGCAGGTGGCTCCGGCTCCGGCTGAGGCTGAGGCTCAGGCTGAGGCTCCGGCTTCACCTCTGGCGGCGGCGGAGGCGTCACGCCGAAAGCAAAGCGCAGACCGATGGTCGCTGTGTGATCTGTGTAATCACCCGTGTAGTTTATGCCGCCATGTTTTCCGCTGAAGTTCAGGTCTTCGGCAGTGAAATACTTGTAGCCCAGATCGAGGGTGAGGCGATCGTTGAGGCTGAAACCGATGCCCGCTAGGCCCTGGTAGGCCATGGTGGTCGTCTTGTCGCTGAAACCGTTGCGCGCGCCCAGGTTCGGCGCAGTACCGGACACCCGGTTCGATGCCTTGGCATTGATGCGGGCGCCGCCTATACCCAGACCAATGTAGGGGCGGACAGCCCCGTCCTTGTTGAAGTCGTACAATCCGTTAAGGAACAGATCCTGGACGGCCAGGTAGCCATCGGGCGCTACTGTTGCCGCAGGAGCCGGAACCGTCCCCGCGATGTTGCGCGAAGGGTTGAGATCGCCGCCGCGGTAGCCAAGCGCGGTTTCAAAACGCAGGCCGTTATCAAAACCGTAGCCTAATCCAACGCCGGCACCGAGCACTTCCGTCGTGCTCGAATCACTGCCCAGCGATCCCAGCGTGTTTGCTACGGCCGGGTCATGGTCAAGGCGACCATCAAACGAATACTGCAAGTCGGTCCGACCATACCAGCCCTCGGCATGAGCAGTGAGGCCGGCAGACGCAAGAGCGGCTGCGGCAGTCGCGCACATAAGAGTTTTATTCATACTCAATCCCCTTCTGTGTGCCGGGAGCGGGATTGCCCCCGGCCGCAGGATGATGCGGATGATACCGCGTAGACGGGTGTTAATCGGTTTTTTTCGAATCCGCGAGCGAAATCGTGGGGAAAACAATGGCTTTCCACGGAAAAGTCCGCCCACCGCGACCCTTTTGCAACACGTGCATTAACCTGCGTCGGTCTCAGGTTTTACTGCCCGAAAGGCCAACCCGTAAAGATGGTACCGCCTCCCCGGCTTGAACGGGGGACCTCTGGTTCCACAAACCAGCGCTCTAACCAACTGAGCTAAGGCGGCAATCGGATTTCGGCATACAGGCGAGGGCCCCTCGATTCAAGGCCGTGCGCGTGCCGGACAGATGATTCTCAGACCTTCACGACCTGGTCGAATTCCAGGTCTACGGGCGTGCCGCGGCCAAAGATCGACACGGTCACCTTCAGGCGGCCGTTGGCCTCGTCGATTTCCTCGACGGCGCCTTCGAAACCCTGGAACGGGCCATCGTTGACCTGAACCTGCTCGCCAATCTCGAAGATGACCCGGGCCCGGGGGCGTTCGGCCGCGACGTCGGTCGACTTCCCCAGGATCCGGTCGACTTCGCGCTGGCGAACCGGAAGCGGCTTCTTGCCGCCTTCGGCGCCCAGGAAACCGGAGACCTTCGGGGTGTCCTTCACCAGGTGGTAGATATCGTCGGTCAGCTGGGCCTTCATCAGCACGTAGCCCGGGAAGTAGCGCCGTTCGACGGTCTTCTTCTTGCCGCGGGCCACCTCGACCACTTCCTCGGTCGGCACTTCAATCTCTTCGATGAGGTGCGTCAGGCCCTTGCGTTCGGCCTGCTCACGAATCGTGCCGGCAACCTTCTTTTCGAAGTTCGAATAGGCGTGGACGATATACCATTTGGCTTCAGGCATGGGCCGAGAGCGCTCCTGTTGATCTGGATTCGCGGAAAGCACCCTCAGGCACCCCGGACGAAGTTCACGAACATCGTTATGACGGTATCAGCCAGGAAAAGGAAGATTGCGATCAGGATCGACATGATGATCACGAAGATCGTTGCCTGAATGGTCTCCTGGCGGGTGGTCCAGGTCACCTTGTTGCCTTCCGCGCGCACCTGCGCGAGGAAAGTCAGGGGTCCTACCACCTTTTTCTTCTCTTTCGGCGCTTGCGGCGCCTTGGTCGGCTTTTCGGCCATCGTAATCACTCGTTTTTCAAAGGCGGGCGATTAGCCCGTTTACAGGCGCGCGTCCACGGCAAATGTGCAGGATGTGGCGCTTGCTGTCGATGTGGGCACGCCGGGCCTCGTGGCAAGGGGGCAAATGCTTCGGCGCCGGGCTCAGCTCAGCCCTGGGGCGATCCCCGGCCCCCGGAAGTCGCGGTGAAAGCTCACCGCAATCCCGGCCGATCCGTTTCGCCATCTCCGCCATCGGCATGCCGCGTTCGTATTGCAGCGTCGCCGTCGACGCCGCAGCCGGGCCCTGCCCCGGTCCCCGGCGATCAAGGATCACGACGCCCCCCATCGCTGAGGTCCTCCGCGATCAACGACCCCGATATCCCCGAGCCGGTCACGACCACATCACAGCTTATGTTGCAGGTCAGCGGCGCTGACGTAACCGACGGGTCCCTGCGCGCCATCCGGATGGAACGACCGGCCGGCAAATCGCGTTGGGTTGTCGGCGAGGCTGACATGGAGTGGCTTTCCTTGTGGGTGCCCAAACGGGCGAAGCGACTCCATGGGCGCGCGAACTGGCCCGCCGGAGACACCGCTTGCCTGCGACACAATTATAAAAATGACAAAAGTTCCGCGTCCCGTAAGAACGCGTGTTCAGCGAATGGGACCAAAACTGCGCGCCGGCATACCTGGAATATCCACCGTGACAGCGAAGAGGCTGCCCGACAGGGGCCTCGAGTCAAGCTGCGGGAAGCTCAGTCCGGCGCGCGAGGTCGTGATGAACAGGGTCCGCATGTCCTCACCGCCAAGCGCGCACCCTGTCGGCAAAGGCGCGGCCAGCACGATGACCCGGTCCACTTCGCCGTCAGGTTTGAACCGCACAACCCGCGACGCCCCATGCAGGCAAGTCCAGAGCCCGCCCTCCTGATCAACCGCCGATCCGAACGGCATTCCGCCCAGTTCATACGTAAACGCGAAAGTTCGACGCCCTGAAATAGAGCCAGTTTCGGGGTCAAAATCGTGCGCGAGGACTTCGCATTCAGCGGAATCGCAAGTGTAAAAGGTCCGGCCATCCGGCGAAAACTCGAACGTCCGGGATTTCATGACGGACGGCAGCCGGATCGGCGAAATCGTCTTGTCCGGCCCGTACCTGTAGTAATTGCCGGCTGGCTCGCGTTCGGCGTCGTCCTCGGTGGCGAACCAGAAGGACCCGTCCGGCGCAACGCCGCCATCGCTGGTGCGGTTGGACCCCGGCTCACCCTCGACAACCGATAAGCGTTCGTAAACTTCCGTCGCCGGATCAAAGAACCCGATCTCGCGGTCCGCCGCCATCAGCAGCAGGCCATCAAACAGGGCGATCCGGCTCGGCCGTACCGGAAGTTCGTAGCGCCGCGTGTTGCCGGTGCGCGGGTTGTACCTGTGCAATTTGGCGCGCTTCGGGTCGACCCACCACAGGAAACCTTCAGAATGGCTCCACAGCGGGGACTGGCCGATGAGGCATCCGGTAGGCGCAACGCATTCGGGGGCAATGATCATCGAAGGTCAGGCTTCCTCACCGGTCACAGGGGGCCTTAATCCTCGCCGAGCAGTCCGGCAAGATCGGCCATCTCGAACAGGCCGTCCTGGAGGGCCTCAACGGCCGAGGTTTCCTCAACATCCGCGCCAAGGGCGTCCAGGGCAAATCCATAGGCCTCGAGCAGCGGTCCGTCGGCGACCAGCAGGACTTCGTCGCCGGGATCATAGTGCGCCGCTACGTCCGCGCCAATCATCAGGCCCGCCAGCGCCGCCGCCTTGTTGCCGGCCGAAAGCGAGCCTTGCCGGATCGCGGCCTCCACCGAGAAGACCGGCGGCGAGTCGTCGGTATCGAGGGCGCGTTCGATCCAGTCCTTGAAGACCTTCATGTCGAAGGCCTGGGCGCTGGCCTCGTTCAGCGCCAGCGTACCGTGCGACAGCAGCAGGTCGCGCATTTCCGCCGTGATTTCAGTGGAGAACTCCAGCACCCGGCCATGCTCGACCACGCAATGCCGGGTATGGTGCCCGGCGATACAAATCGAGCCGTTGGCCTCGTCCAGGCCGAACAGCACCGTTTCCGCACCGCAGGTCAGGTCCGGCGGAGAGAGCTGGCCGATCCACGGCACAAGATGAATGCCCGCCTGCAGGCCCAGATGGCTGGCCAAGTGGGTCAGCGGCAGGGGCGCATTCAGCGAGACATTGCCATTGCCTGCGAAAGACGCGGATACATCCCCGCAACCTATGACCGGAACCTCCGGAGAAAAACCGAGCCATTCCGCCAGATGAAACCGTACGCGCCCCGGCCAGTCGCGGTGCCCGGCGACCGTTTCCTCGCGGGTGTGGAACGAGGACAGGATTTCGCCATCGCCATCGAAGGCCCAGGCGCGCAGCTGCGTGCCAGCCCATTCGAATCCGATCAGCGCCAGCTTGTCCTTCATACCCTCACCTTGCCGGCACAGGGGCCAGCGAACAACGTGTTTGGAGATTGTCTCCCGTCTCGCGGCTGGCGGCCCGTGTCAATTGCTGGTCCCCATAGGGGGCCGCAGGCGCTTGCGCAGGCGCCGGGGCCACGGCAAGACGAAGGCGAGCACCGGAGTGGCGCATGCAGCCTGAAACAGACCGAACCGAAGCCGCCGCCATC
This sequence comes from Hyphomonas sp., assembly GCA_016124495.1. Classification (GTDB taxonomy): domain Bacteria; phylum Pseudomonadota; class Alphaproteobacteria; order Caulobacterales; family Hyphomonadaceae; genus Hyphomonas. Next base: position 169,122 of record WGNP01000001.1, read on the forward strand.
GCTTTCCGCGAACTGGCCCGAATCATGGCGCGGCTCAGGGATCCGGTCTCGGGATGCCCCTGGGATCTCGAGCAGGATTTCGCAACGATAGCGCCCTACACGATCGAGGAAGCCTACGAGGTCGCCGATGCGATCGAGCGCGCCGACATGGGGGAGTTGCGCGATGAACTCGGCGACCTGCTGTTCCAGGTCATGTTCCACAGCCGGATGGCGGAAGAGCAAGGCGCGTTTGCGCTGGCGGATGTCGTGGCCGCGATCAATGACAAGATGATCCGGCGCCACCCGCACGTCTTCGGCGATGAGGGAGAGACACGCTCCGCAGACGAACAAACTCTCGCGTGGGAAACAATGAAAGCGTCAGAACGCGCAACGAGGGCTGGCGCAGGAGCGGCACCCAGCGCACTGGACGGGGTGGCACGTGCCCTGCCGGCCCTGCTGCGCGCCGAGAAGCTGCAGAAGCGCGCTGCGCGGACCGGATTTGACTGGACCGAAACCCCGCCCATTTTCGACAAACTTGAGGAAGAAATCGCCGAAGTCAAAGACGCGATCGACAGCGGTGATATAAACGCCGTCGAAGATGAAGTGGGCGACCTGCTGTTTGTCGTCGCCAATCTCGCCCGGCGCCTGTCGGTTGATCCGGAACAGGCGCTGCGCAAGGCGAACGCAAAATTCGAGCGACGCTTCCGGGCGATGGAGCAGGCTTCAAAAGCAGACTCGCTCGAGTTCGCGTCGCTGACGCTGGATGAGCAGGAAGCTTACTGGCAGCGGGTCAAGCAGACCGAACGCGGTTAGCCCGCTGCCGGGAGCAGGCCCGGGAATTCGGCTCTGAACTGACCGAGGCGTTCGGCAGAAAGACGCACGACCAGATGAGCCGCGCCGTTATCTTCGGTCCGCTCGCCGGTTACGTCGCCGTTCTGGTGGAGCCAGGCGCGGGCGCGGCCCGCTTCCGGTGCCAGGACAAGTTCGATTTCCTGCTGTCCGTGCAGCAAGGATTTTTCGATGAGCCGGAGCAGCGCTTCAGCGCCCTCGCCGGTCAGCGCTGACACGGCAACCGCCGGCACTTCGGTTTCGGAAGCCGCGAGGGTCTTCATCGATTCCGAACGCTCGGGCAGCATCGCGTCGATCTTGTTCCAGGCTTCGATGACCGGCGGCAGTGTCATGCCGGATTCTTTTTCGAGCCGTTCGAGTACAGTCATTACGTCACTCGCCTGCTCGGTATCGGCCGCGCTGGATCGGTCACGGACATGCACGAGCAGGTCTGCCTGCAGGGATTCTTCAAGCGTAGCCTGGAAGCTGTCGATCAGGTGTGTCGGCAGGTCCGAGATGAAACCCACCGTATCAATCAGTGCCGCTTCGCCGAGCGAGGGAAGCTGAAGCTTGCGGATCGTCGGGTCGAGGGTCGCGAAGGGCATATCCCTGGCGAACACGTCGGCGCCGGTGAGGCGGTTGAACAGGGTTGACTTGCCAGAGTTGGTATAACCGACCAATGCCACGACCGGCGTGCCGGAGCGGCGCCGGCCGGCGCGCTGCACGGCGCGGGTGCGTTTGACTTCATCGAGATCGCGCCGAAGGCGGATGATCTTGTCGTCCAGCATCCGGCGGTCCGCCTCGAGCTGGCTTTCGCCCGGACCTGACAGGAAGCCTGAGCCACCGCGCTGGCGCTCAAGGTGTGTCCAGGTGCGCACGAGGCGCGAGCGCTCGTAAAGGATACGCGCCAGTTCGACCTGCAGCCGTCCCTCTTTCGTCCGTGCCCGCAGGCCGAAGATTTCCAGGATCAAACCTGTCCGGTCGATAACCTTCATGCCCAGGCGTTTCTCGAGATTGCGCTGCTGGACAGGCGTCAGAGCGCCGTCGATGACGGCCAGCGTGCAGTGTTCGGCTTCAAGGTCAGCCGCCATACGGTCCACGATGCCGCCGGAAAGCAGGAAGGAGGGATTGACCTTGCGCACCTGGTCCGGCCGGATAAAGCCCAGCTGGCAACCCAGCGCTTCAACGAGGCCTGAGGTTTCTCTCAACCGGTCCGGCGTCGGACGATCCGCAGGCGTGAACCAGGGGATAACCACGCCGGCAATCTCCGGCGCCGGAAGGCGGTCAACAAATTTCTCGGTCAATCCGGACTAGTCTCCGTCCGTCTCTTCGTCAAAAAGCTGGACAGGTGCGCTCGGCGCGATGGTCGAGATCGCGTGCTTGTAGACGAGTTGCGGCGGCCGGCCGTCACCCCGGAGCAATATACAGAAGTTGTCGAACCATGTGACAACGCCCTGCAGTTTCACACCATTTACCAGGAACACTGTAAGGGGCGTGCGGGACTTGCGGACGGCGTTGAGGAAAGTGTCCTGCAGGTTTTGTTTCTTGTCAGCTGACATGCGCTTTGCTTTTCCTGCTAGTGTTTTTGTTATGCCTTCGAGCTAAGTCGTTTGCTGCAGGTGCGCAAGGGTCAGCCCCGCCAAAAGCTCAGTGAAAGCGCAGGTAGCAAGGTCAAAATCTCCAGCCTGCCCAAAAGCATGGCAATGATCAGGAGGATTTCGCTGGCCGGGCCCAGATTTGTGTCAGACCCGGCAACCAGTCCGCCCGAGGAGGTGAGCCCGCCGATCGAGAGGCGGATGGCGTCGTCAAAGCCCAGCCCAGCAAAGCTGAAGGCGATCAGAAACATGAAGACAGCCAGCACATAGGCGACGAAGTACACCCAGACCCCGATCACACTGCGCTCATCCAGTTCGCGGTCCCGGAAACGGAAGCTGACAACTGACCGCCGGTATCCAAGTTGCTGGAACTCCTGCCCTGCCCTTTGACCAAGGACGATCACCCGCGCCAGCTTGATCCCACCAGCGGCAGCCAGTGCCGAGCCGCCGATCAGACACGGCATCACATAAACAGTCAGCGGGATGGCGTCAGCTGCGCCGGGCGTGCCCAGCGGAATGCCTGATGTCGAGAGGGTCGCAATCGACCAGCCGAGCGCATCGCCGGCTGCGAGCCCGGCAATCATTGCAAAGCCCGCAAAGAGAACCGCAAACCCGGCGAACACTACGATTTCCGGATCCTGCATGATCGATGCCCAGGCGCGGCGGCGGAGCGGCAGCCAGAACGCGAGACCGAGAGAGCCAAGCAGGAGCCCCGTTGCCAGCACCACCGAGACTGCTGCCGATGCCGGCGCCAGGTCCAGTGCGTCGGGATGCACGAGCCCGGTCGTGATGACGCTGACGGCATCACCGAGCGCCCTGCCCGGTTCGACGCCCAGCACGAGCAGGGCGACGAACATCAACAGGACGCCGACCCCGATCATCAGTGATACCGGCCCGGTGATCCGGGGGATGGCATCAAAGAAGCTGCTTTCGGGCAGCGTGAAAAGCACGGTGCGGTGCACACCGGGTCCGCCAAGGTTCACCGCTGCGAAGACGCCGGCGGCTGTTACGATGGCCGAGAAAGCACCGAGCAGGTGCAGGGCGCCGCGCCAGTAGATCAGGCTTACGGGCCAGTCGCCTCCCGACACCTCGATGACCGAATGGCCGGTCGTGGTCAGACACGCCGCGGCCTCGTGGATGGCGGTGATAACCGAACTGTTGGCGACGCCGAACACGAACGGCATGGACGTCGCGAGCGGTGTAAGCAGCCACCACAGGATCACGACGGCAAGGCCGTCCGAGGGGCGCGCCTTGCGCTCCGGCTTGAGGGTAAGCAGCAACACGCTCGCGGCGGCGACCAGAATTCCCATGGCTGTGACGCCGAGCGAAATGACCTGCTGCGTCTCTCCCGCCACCACCGCAATGACGGCACCGAATATGCCTGCACCCGCCACGATCAGCATGAGCAGGCTCAGGACACGGGCGACGGACGCGTAATTCATGGATCAGAAATAGTCCGGATTGACCCGGAAGAACTTCTCGATGCTGCGAACCATTTCGGCTTCGTAGAAGATCACGAGATGGTCTTCGGGCCGCACGATAACATCGGAATCAGCCATCAGTATCTGATTGCCGCGCAGCACGGCGGCGGCGGTTACACCTTCGGGCATGTCGTCATAGCCGAGCGGTTTGCCGATAAGGGACGACGACTCCAGTGTCACCCCCTCGGCGACTTCGGCGAGGCCGTCTTCTAGGGACTGGAGGCCAAGGATGCGGCCGCGGCGCATGCGGAGCAGGACTTGCGACACCGTAAGGGCGCGAGGGTCGAGCACGGTGTCCACCCGCATATCGGCGGCGAGGCTGGCGAGTTCGGGCGCATTGATCAGCGCGAGCGCGCGCTTGGCACCGGCCCGTTTGGCAAGGTTGCTGATGAGGAGGTTCGTCTTGTCATCATCCGTGATCGCGATCACGAAGTCCGCCCGGTCAACGCCGCCTTCGGCAAGGATGTCCGGGTTGAGACCGTCGCCCTGAATCACGATGGAGCGCTTTACTTCAGCGACGGCCTTGTTGGCCCGCTCGGCGCTGCGCTCGATCAACCGTACACGGATGTGACTTTCTTTCTCGAGCACCTTGGCGACGTGCAGCCCGACATTGCCGCCGCCGATGATGACGACATGGTCGAGGCGGCTCTGGTCGCGGTTGAAAATCGAGGTGAGGCGTTCCGCATGTGTGTCCAGAACGGCGATATAGGCACGGTCTCCGGGCTTCAGCACATCGCGCCCCCGCGGGGCGCGGATTTCGGCCCCGCGGCCGATGCCGATGATACGGGCCGAGAGGTCCGGAAAGACGCCGCGCATCTGGTCGACCGGGAGGTCGATCAGGGGATTATCGGCGCTGAGTTCGAAGCCCAGCAGCTTGAGTTTCCCGCCCGCAAAGGCTGCGCTCATGATCGTACCGGGCGTGCGGAAGCGCTGGAGGATCGCGTCCCCGACTTCCGCTTCAGGCGAAATGACCATGTCGATAGGCAGGCCTTCGCGCGAGAAGATATTCTTCCAGGCCGCATCGAGGTACGACCTGTCACGCACGCGCGCGATCTTGAACGGCACTGAGAAGATTGTGTGGGCGATCTGGCAGATCACCATGTTGATTTCATCGAAGTGGGTGACGGCGATGATCATCTCGCAGTCCGCCGCGCGGGCCCGCTTCAGCACATCCGGGTGCGCGGCGTGACCGATTATGCCGCGCACGTCGAGATCTATCGAGACCTGATCGACCAGATCGGCGTTTTCGTCTACGATTGTAACTTCGTGCTTCTCGCGCGCAAGGCGCCGGGCGATACCCTGCCCCACGCGTCCGGCGCCGCAGATCAGAACGTGCATCTGTTCAGCCTTTCAGCCTGGGTATCAGCTATCGTGCCGCACGCCTGTTGTTATGCCCAAAGCCTTTAATTTTCGGTGGAGGGCGGAGCGTTCCATACCGATGAATTCAGCTGTCCGCGAGATATTTCCGTTAAACCGCGTGATCTGCAAGCTCAGGTATTCCCGCTCGAATTGCTCGCGGGCATCGCGCAGGGACAGGCCAACGAGGTCGGCTGAGCCGGACTGTGCGGCTGGCGAGGCGGCCGAGCGGCCGGGATCACGCGGCAGTTCGTCCACACTGATAGGACGCGTCGAATCAGACGGTGAGAGAATGAGGATACGCTCGACGAGGTTGCGCAGCTGACGGATGTTACCTGGCCATTCCATGGACTGGAGCACCGCGAGCGCCTCCGGCGCAAAATTGCGGCAGATAAGACCGGAGGTCTCGGCGATGCGCTCGCAAAAGTAGGTCGCCAGTTCCACGATGTCGTCCCGGCGCTCGGACAGCGACGGAACGCGCAAGGGCACCACACTCAGGCGGTAGAACAGATCTTCCCGGAAATTGCCCTTCTCGATTTCTGCGCGCAGGTCTTTTGTGGTGGTCGCCATGACCCGCACGTCCACGCTGACGTCCGACCGGCCGCCGACACGCTGGAACCGCTGCTCGGTCAGCACCCGGAGGATCTTGTTCTGAGTGCCGATGGGCATGTCCGCCACCTCGTCCAGCAGCAACGTGCCGGTGTGAGCGCGCTCGAACAGGCCGACCCGGATCGTCCGGCCCTGCGAATCCTCTTCCCCGAACAGCGCATTCTCCATCTGGTCCGGCGCAATTGTTGCCGCATTGACGACGACGAAGGGCCCTTCCACACGGGTCGAACTCTTGTGGATCAGGCGCGCCGCCAGCTCCTTGCCGACACCGGCGGGACCAGAGATCAGCACGCGTGAATTCGTCGGCGCGACTTTCTCAATCGAGGCCCGCAGCGTCACCGCCGCCTGGCTGTTGCCGATCCAGCGCTCTTCATCACCGGCGCGGTTGCGCAGCGCAGCGTTTTCATAGCGAAGGGCGGCAGATTCGATCGCACGCTCCACGACCAGCATCAGCCGGTCCGCCTTAATCGGCTTCTCGATGAAATCGAACGCGCCGCGCCGGATGGCCGCGATGGCCGTCTCAATATTACCATGGCCGCTGATCACGATGACCGGCAGGATAGGATCGATCGACTTCAGGTATTTCAGAACCGACAGTCCGTCCATGCCGCTGCCCTGCAGCCAGACATCGAGGATCACAAGACGCGGCGTGCGTGAACGGACCTCTTCCAGAGCGCGCTCCGCCGTGTCGGCGGTGCGCACTGAGTAACCCTCATCGCCGAGCACGCCGGCCATCAGTTCCCGGATATCCGGCTCATCATCTACGACTAGAATGTCCAGTGCCATGGCCCGTTTCCTCTACAAACTCAATGATCCGGGCAGACGCCCGCTATCGTGAACCAGCTCGCCTTCAGTCGTGTCGACCGCCTGCATGGTGAGCGCGCCATTTTCCGGAAGCAGCACCCGCACGCGCGCGCCTTTCAAACCGTCCGGCCGGTTCTGAAGCGAAATCGAGCCGCCATGATCGGCTATGATGCGGTTCACGATGGCCAAACCAAGGCCGGTGCCCTTTTCGCGCGTGGTCACGTAAGGCTCCAGCAGCCGGTTTCGCACTTCGACAGGAAAGCCCGGCCCATTGTCTTCAATGACGATCTCCAGCCCGCCCACGTCGTGAGACAGGATGATGCGGATATGTCCGGAGACGTCGTTCTCGATCGGCAAGCCTTCGATGGCTTCGGCCGCATTCTTCAGAAGGTTGCCGAAAGCCTGCGCAAGCAGCCTTTCGTCGCCGAGGAATGGCGCCTCTGCGAGGTCCGTCTCGAGTTCGATCTCGATATCCGGCGAGACCACACTCTGGGCAAAGCTCGCGCCTTGAAGGACAGCGCGCATGTCGAAAGGCGCAATGCTTGGCTTCGGCATGCGGGCAAAATTCGAGAATTCCTCGACCATCCTCGCGATCTCGTCGACCTTGCGCAGAATCGTCTCGATACAGCGGTCGAACACACCGTCGGTATCATCAATCTTGGAAGCGTACCTCCGGCGAAGCCGCTCTGTCGACAGCATGATCGGCGTCAGCGGGTTACGGATCTCGTGCGCGATCCGGCGCGCCACATCGCGCCAGGCCAGCTGACGCTGCGCCGAAATCAGCCGCGTCGTATCGTCAAACGTGAGCACGCATCCGCCGGTCGCCTCCGGCGCTGACTTCAGCCGGATACTGCGCAGCTCGCCGTCCCGCGTCAGTTCGAGACTGGCGTCCACGGCGGCGTTGCGCTCGAACGTGTCGCGCACGATCCGCTCGAAGATCGGCGCCACATCAGCCAGCAGGGCGCCTTCCGGCACCTCCTCCAGCCCCAGGATTTCGCAGGCCGACCGGTTAGCAAGCGTGATGCGCTCTTCCCGGTCCACGCGGATCACACCCGCGCCCAGCTCTCCCAGCAGGGTCTCCACGAAGCGGCGCCGGTCTTCCTCATCCTTCCGTGCACGGATGAGGGCATTCTGCTGGCCGGACAGCTGTTCGGTCATCGCGTTGAACGAGCTGCTCAGCGCGTGGACCTCGTCTACGGGGCCACTTACGGGCACGCGCACCTCAAGGTCCCCGTCCCGTACGGAATGCGCCGCCGAGGCGAGGCGGCCGATCGGACCGGTGATCCGGCCAGCCGCTTCAAGGCCCAGGCGGCCCGCGAGCAGCAGAACCAGGCCCACGATCTGGGCATACCCGATCACGAAGATTGCCTGCAGGCGGCCGCTGTTGCGCTTGGCAGCGTTGTATTCCTCAAGGGCCGTCTCGGCCTCGCGCAGGGATCTTGCGGCGTTGCGGTCAAACACTTTTACCGCGTAGATATAGCCATCGACCGGTGCGGAAATCCGGATCAGCGCGGTCGCAATGCCGCGCCCTTCGTAGAGCGTGGTTGCCACCGCGCCGCCATCTGCTTCCTGGAACGCCGCTTGCGGGGGAGACAGCAGGATTGCATCCTGCACGCTGGCCTCTGCGATGAGATCCACACCGTCAGGGCCGAGAATGGCAATCGTCAGGAATTCCCGGATCGCGAGTTCGGAGCGCAAGCCGTCAAAGAACTCGGTAGACGCAAGGGCGGCGACTTCCGGTGTGCCGGTGCCCGCGAGCGACTGGTCGACCTGCTTGGCGAAATTCTCTACGTCCATCGCGGCCAGGCGCATGTCGGACTCGAACTTCGTCTGGAAGTTGTCGACATATGACCGGAAGATTTCGGTATTCTTCTCCATCAGCTGGTCGACGCGTTCACCGATCCAGCGGTCGAGCCCGCGCGTGATGAAGGCGCCCATGAACACGGCCACAACCAAAGATGGAATGAGCGCCGAGAAGCCGAAAAGCAGCACGAACCGGCGGGCCAGCTTCCCGCCTCCGTCATTGCTGTCGCCGCGGATGGCCAGGTATTCGCGCACGACGATCACTGCGAGCACGATCAGCAAGACGAAGTTCAGCCCGAGCAGCCAGGGCGTGGCGCCGGCGGTCGGATCATTTGGCGCGGCGCCGGATATCGCTATAAAAGTCGCAAACACCGCGACGAGGCCCGCGATGATGAAAAGGCCCTCAAAGAGGGCCCAGCTGGCTTTGGTCGTGGTTGGACTTATAGCTGTCGACACGCAATCCGGCTCAATAAGGGCCCCGGCCCCGTTGCAATCCGGACACACATGACGTGCCCTTAATGCAACACTGATGCATTAAGGACACGGAAAGTGGCGTCGTCAATCAGTCTTCTGCAATTCCAAGCGCATTGATCTTCGCGCGCAGGGTATTCCGGTTCATGCCGAGGAGCTGCGCCGCCCTGACCTTGTTTCCGGATGTCACCGACAGGGCGAGCCGGATCAGGGGACGCTCCACCCGGTCGATCACCGAGCTGTGCACCATCGAATCGCCGCTCTCTCCGCCAGCCACGAGATCGCCCATGACGTAGCGGTGCAGCAGCGCCTCGACTTCGGCTTCAAAGCCGGCATGGCCACTCGCCTGCTCGGAGGCGCCCATGCGCATCTCGCGCTCGACATCCATCAGCGTGATGATCGAGTCGGAGCTTAGCACCGCAAGGCGGATCACGAGGTTCTCGAGTTCGCGCACGTTGCCCGGCCAGTCATAGGCGGCCATCAGGTCGAGCGCCGATTTCTCGAACGTGCGGGCCGCGAGACCCTGGCGCTGCGCGCGGATCAGGAAGGCGCGGGCGAGTTCCGGAATGTCTTCCTTGCGGTGGCGCAGCGGCGGGATCGCGAGGCGCATCACGTTCAGGCGGTAGAACAGATCCTCGCGGAACTTGCCCTCCTCGACCAGCTTGCCGAGATGGCGCCGGGTCGAGGCGATCAGGCGCGCGCCGCCCGCGTCACGCAGCAGCTTGACCAGTTGCGCCTGCGCCTCGGCGGGCAGATCGCCGATCTCGTCGAGGTAAAGCGTGCCGCCTTTGATGTGCACCGCGCCGTCTGTGCCGTTCGCGCCGAACAGTTCGCGGCTGATCTCGGCGGCCGGCATGGCGGCCAGGTCAAGTCCGATGAACTTGCCATTCTTGGAGTGACCAAGCTGGTGGATCGCACGCGCGGCGAGTTCCTTGCCGGTACCGCTTTCGCCTTCGATCAGCACCGTCAGATCCGTGTTCATCACCTTGGCAATCAGGCGGTAGACTTCCTGCATCGCATCGGAGCGTCCGATCAGGGGGAGCCCTGCGTCCTGGACAGCCTTCTGCGCTTCCGGATGGATCAGCCGCTCGACGCTGGGCGAAGACTTCAAGGCACGGCGCACGAGGCTCGACAGCACGTCGATGTCGAACGGCTTCGGCAGGTAATCGAAGGCGCCGTGCTCCGCTGCCGAGGCGGCGGTGAGGATCGTGTTCTGGCCGCTCATCACGATGAAGGGCAGGTCCGGACGCGCCAGCTTCATTGAGGGCAAAAGGTCAAAGATCGAGGTGTCGCCCAGATAGACGTCGGTGACGACGACATCCCCTTCCCCGTTGCGTACCCAGCGCTGAAGGGCGTCGGGCGAACTGGTTGCACGCACTTCATAGCCTGCAGACACCAGCGTCTGGTTAACGATCAGGCGAATGCTCGCGTCATCTTCGGCGAGCAGAACGGTCTTATCGGCCATGTCAGCCGGCCTCCACGAGTGGCAAAAGGACTGTGAACCGGGTCGATCCCGGCTGGCTGTCAACGCGTATCTGACCGCCATGTGCTGTAACGACTTCACTCACGACCGACAGCCCGAGTCCACGGCCACCCGACTTTGAACTCTGGAAAACATCAAAAATAGTCGCCTGGCGTTCACGCGGGATGCCGTGGCCATTGTCTTCAAATGAAATCAGCATGGCGCGCCGAAGACCCGAGCCGAGCCGGGCCTGCCGCATGCCAAGCCCAGCCGCATAGGCGGTGCGGATGGTCACTTCGCCCCGGCCATTGTCCTCGGAGGCCGCCTCGGCGGCATTGCGCACGATGTTCTGGAACGCCTGCTGCAGGTGGTCCGGGTCTGCCTGAATGTCCGGCAGCGAGGGATCGAACTCCCGCTTGAACTCGATCTTCGGCCCCATCGCCGCGCGCTCAGATGCGATCACCTTGTCCAGGAGCGCGTGAACATTGCAGCCCTGCATGCGCGGGGCGGAGAAAAGCTCGAATGCCGAAAGCCGGTTGACCAACCGTTCGATGCGGCGGGCCTCGTCCTTGATGATGTCCAGAAGCTCGGCCTGCTCCGCGAGCCCCTGACGCTCCAGCAACTGGGCCGCGCCGATGATGCCCGCCAGTGGATTCTTCACTTCATGGCCGAGAATGCGGCCAAAGCCGGCAGCGCCCGCAATGCCCTCGGAGGGATCGCGCGCGGGCGCTTCGCCGAGCACAAGGATGAAATCACCGCCGTCCACACAGCGCACGCGCACGTCGCAGATGGTACGCACCGGCACCGAGGGACCGGACACGGGCGTCGACGGCGCGGTGATCTCGGCAGGTTCGCGTGCCGCGCGGTCGATCAGCTCGAACAGCGGCGAGTCGTGATAGATCACTTCGCTCAGCGGGCGGTCGATCATCGCGCGGCGTGACAGCTGCAGGAGGGCTTCAGCCGCTGCATTCACATTGCAGATGCGCCTGCGGGCATCGATGTGCAGCAGGGCGACGGGCGCAAGCTCTGACAGGTTGGCAGGGCGCGTTTGATCAAGCGCAGGCATTTGAGACCAGCTCCTCGGGCGTTCTTTCGAGATAGGCCGCGCGCAAGGCGCAGACGAGTCCGGCCGGATCTTCTATCCGGCAGAGCTCGGACCGCAGTGCGCGCCGCGCAGGCTCAGGCATTGGCAGCGCAAGATGATCAATCGCCGCCGAGACATGCTTTCGCACCATCCGCAGACCGAGGTTCGGACCGTACAGGGCCAGCGAGTCTGCGATCTGCTCAACAAGGCTCTCGCATTGCGCCGCAAGATCCGGTGCGCGCCAGCGGCGCCCTTCAAGCGAAGCCAGAATTTCTCCGGCGAGCCAGGGCCGGCCCATCGCTGCACGTCCGACCATCACGCCGTGGGCGCCCGACAGCGCGAGCGCCGCCCTGGCCGAGGCCGGATCGCGAATGTCACCGTTGACGATGACAGGAACTGACACTGCCTCGACCGTATCGCGCACCGCAGCCCAGTCTGCCGCGCCGGTATAGAACTGGCAGCGCGTACGTCCGTGCACGGTCAGCATCTGGACGCCCCTGGCCTCGGCGATCTGACCGAGTTGCGGCGCGTTGCGGCGCGCATCGTCCCAGCCGAGGCGCATTTTCAGTGTCACCGGCCGATCGCCGGCGCCTTCGATGGCTGCGTCGATGATCTCGCCCGCGAGGCTCAGGTCGCGCATCAGCGCCGAACCGGACTGGCCACCCGTCACTTCCTTGGAAGGACAGCCCATGTTGATATCGATGACATCAACGCCGGCTTCGGCCATCAGCTTAGCGCCCTGCAGCATGTCGCCGGGGCGGCGCGCGGCGAGCTGGACGATCCAGAAACCGGCACCTTCATGACGGCAGGTGCGGCGAACTACGTCCGGGCGGGCCCTGGCGAGCGTCTCGCCAGCGACCATCTCGGAGACCACCGCAGCGGCGCCAAATCGGACAGCTTGCCGGCGCATGGGAGCGTCCGTCGCGCCAGACATCGGCGCCAGCCAAACACGAGGTGCCTTAAATTTGATCATTATGCCATTTTCACGAGTTTTACCGCAACGACAAGCGCACAAATCATGAGCAGCACAATATGCGTGCAGAAGGCGAGTTTCCCGCAGCGGGATAGTCACACCGGAACGGCTCGATTAAAAGCGAAGCGATGACTCGCATAGCTGTTCTTATCGTTGCCGGAGGCAAAGGTCTCCGGGCTGGTGCAGAAGCGCCCAAGCAATGGCAGTCCCTTCTGGGGCGGCGGGTCGTGGACTGGTCCATAGACGCGTTTTCGCGCCATCCCGCGGTGACGGACATCGTGGTGGTCGCCAGTGAGGACCTCGGGGCGCCCGGCGCCGGGCAGCGGTTCCGCCGGGCGGACCCTGGCGCGACGCGGACGCAGTCGGTTATGAGCGGGCTTGCAGCGCTGACGCTGCCTGATGAAGCGAAGGTGCTGATCCATGATGCGGCCCGGCCAGGCATTGATGAGGTCACGATCAATGCCTTGATCGACGCACTGGATATCTCGGATGCGGCAGCGCCTGCCCTTTCAGTGTCCGATGCCCTGAAGACCGAAAAGCAGGGCCGGCTCAAAACCGTAGACCGGACAGGGCTTTACCGGGTGCAGACCCCGCAGGCCTTCCGCCTCGGCGCCATTTGCAGCGCGCTGGCGGCGGCAGGGCCGGACCTTGTGGACGACCTCGCGGCGGTCGAGGCGGCTGGCGCGCGGGTCACGCTGGTTGCGGGCTCGCTGCGCCTTTCCAAGATCACCTACCCTGAGGATTTCGACATGATGAGCCGTCTGCTTGCGCCTTCAGGTGTGCCGCGTGTTGGCAAAGGGTTTGATGTTCACGAGTTTGAGGCGGGGGATCATGTCACGCTTTGCGGTGTCAAAATTCCTCACAGTGCCAGGCTGAAGGGGCATTCGGACGCGGATGCGGGCTGGCATGCTTTGACCGATGCCATCCTCGGAGCCGTCGCCCTGGGTGACATTGGTGATCATTTTCCGCCGTCCGACCCTCGCTGGAAGGACGCCGATAGCGGGATCTTTCTCAAACATTCTCAGGTTCTCGCAGAATCGAAGGGGTACCGGATCGACAGCTGTGACATCACCGTGATCTGCGAAGCGCCCAGGGTGAAACCCCACCGCGAGGCCATGCGTGCCCGAACCGCCGAACTCCTGGGCCTGCCCCTGGACGCCGTCAGCGTGAAGGCGACCACTACCGAGGGCCTGGGCTTCACCGGCCGGCGCGAGGGGATTGCGGCCGAGGCGATTGCGGTCCTCGCGCCGCTGCGCTGACCCGGCGGCAGCGTTTTCAGCCCGCCTGCTTCGTGACACTCTCCGGCAAAAGATACCCGGGAGAAACGCCATGTCCGATATCCTGCTCACCGAGCATCGTGGTCACGTCACGGTCCTGACGCTTAATCGGCCCGAAGCGATGAACTCGCTGGACTATGACCTCTATGATGCGCTGGAAAATGCCGTGCGCTCTTCGCAGGCGCGGGTGATCGTAATCACCGGTTCGGGCACGCGGGCATTCTGTTCGGGCGATGATGTGAAGAAGATCCTCTCTAAGGGCGCACCGGTGACGCCGGAGCGGGCGGCGAAGGCGAAGGATACCGGCGGGCTCACACCGGCGGCGGACGCTCTTCTGCACACGGACATTCCGGTCATCGCCGCGATTAATGGCTTTGCGCTCGGCTGGGGCGCAGAGCTATCGATCATGGCGGACATTCGCGTGATGGCGGATACGGCGAAGTGGGGCGAGATTTTCGTCAAGCGCGGGCTCTGCTGCGACGCGCCCGGGCTTGGACGGCTGGCCCAGCTGGTGGGCCGCGAGAAGGCGAGCGAGCTGCTGTTTACCGGCGACATCATTGATGCCGCAGAAGCCAAAGAGATAGGCCTTGTCAGCCGCGTTGTGCCGCAGGCGGACCTGTTACCGACTGCGCTGGCCATAGCCGGGAAGATTGCCGCCAATCCGCCGCAGGCCGTGAAGGCGCTCAAAGCCGGGTTGCGCCGCACACTGGACCCCGATTGGCGCGATACCGGCAAATGGGCGATCACCGAAATCCGCAAGCTGATGCAGACGGAGGACGCGAAGGAAAGCGCCGCCGCCTTCATAGAGAAGCGCGATCCGGTCTTCACGGGCCGCTAGTTGCCCTTTAGGTACACTCCATGTTTCCAGAACGCCTGCGTAATCTCGCCATGCTGATCCTCGACGATGCCGAACAGGCGCGCCTTAAGATCGCGACCGCTGAAAGCTGCACCGGCGGCCTGCTCGCCGCGCTGTTCACCGAAATTCCCGGCTCCTCCAGCGTGTTCGAGCGCGGCTTCGTCACCTATTCGAACCGCGCGAAGGAAGAGATGCTGGGCGTGCCCGGCGACGCGCTGGCGGACTATGGCGCCGTGTCCGAACCGGTCGCCCGGATGATGGCCGAAGGCGCGCTCACCAACAGCCGCGCCAACATTTCGGTGGGCATCACCGGCGTGGCCGGCCCCGGTGGCGGCACCAGGATGAAACCGGTGGGCACCGTACACATAGCCTGCGCGCGGGAGAACCGGGCGATCATCCATGAGCATCTGCAACTGGGGGAAATCAGCCGTGAGGCGATCCGCATGGCGGCCGTGGAGTCGGCGCTGAATCTCATTCAGGCGCAGATGCGCTGAGCGCCTGGCGGCTCAAAGCAGCCGGGCCTGCGGGCCGATGCCCAAAGCCTCCAGAGTTTCCGGGATTTTGGCGCCGAGCGCGAAGAAGCCCTTCGACGCATGCGGCCAGAAGGCTGCGTCCCAACCCCGCCCGGCAAACACCAGGCGCTTACCCGTTTCTTCCAGAGCGGCGGCATATTCGCCGAGCGCGGACGCTGTCCATCCGGTTGCGGGCTCTGCAGTGACGACCAGGTCCACATCGAGAGACGCCGCCCATTCGCGGCACGCGGCCAGTCGATGCGGAGCCCCGGAGCAGTCTGTGGCCGGCGCTTCGAAATGATGCGCAGCTCTCGCAAGACCATCTGCAAGCGCGCCGCGCGTAAAAGCGAGCGCGGCGTCGCCAATGGGAAGCGGCGAGCGGTGCTCCGCAAAATGAATTCCTGCGATGGCCGCAACCTTTGTGCGGTGACCGATCAGCGTTTCCGGGCGCAGGTCCTCGTCGGTCAGAAGCAAGCCAACACGGCCTTCCGGCGCAGGACCTGCAATGTTCGCAGGCTTTGGAGCCGGATTGGCAAACCCGCCCACCGGGTCTGCGCATGATGACAGGCCAACCGGCCGGTAACGGCCACCCGTATAGTTCGCGATATTGTCCGCACGCGCGAGATAGGTCTTTCCGGGCGTATGCAAACCCGCCACCCAGCGCCACGACAGCGTGTTTGAGGCGGCATCAGCGTCCATCAGATGGCGGAGGAAAAAGTCAGCGCCCAGTTCCCATGGCAGGCGCAAGGTGAATATCCAGATCGAGGCAAACCACATGCGCGCGTGATTGGCGAGGTAGCCTTCCGCGACAAGCTCCTGGGCCCACTGGTCAAAGCCGTCTATGCCGGTGGCGCCGGTGATGGCAGCTTCGTAACGGCGGCGCAGGAGGCTCTCGCGCGCCATGCCAGTGATCAATTCGTCACGGCGCAATTCATACTGGTGCCAGACATCTGGGCGATGGGCGAGCCAGCCTTTCCAGTATGTCCGCCAGCAGACTTCCTTCAGGAACTTGTCTGCCGCCGATGCGGAATGAAACGCGAGCGCCAAGGCGGCGGGTTCCCACTCCTCGATCAGGCGATGGCGGACATAGGGGGACAGAAGGGAAAGATTGCTGCGATCCTCCGGGCCGTGGTCGTGATTGCGGGTTTCGGCATAGCGCCTCCCCATCGATGGGGCGAAGGCAGAGAGCCGGGCGAGACCGGCCTACCGGGTGGGCGTGAAGATGAATCGTGTCATGCGCGCGACTTAGATGGCCGGAATTGCAGGTCCAGTGCCCGGCGGCAATCTCCTACGGCGCGGCGCGGGCTGCGAAACGCCGCTGCGCTTCTGCCAGAAACGCGTTGAGGATGCGGTCGGTCGCCAGGTCGTGGTTGGCGGCGGCAAGGAAACCGATCACCGGGTTGCGGAACTCGTAGTCGATCTCAAGGGTTATGTCGCTCGCGCCGCCGACGGTTTCGAAGATGCGCCATTCGGCGAAGAGCTTGCGGAATGGTCCGCGCACCAGGCAAGCCGTCACGCGCTTGGCAGGCTCGTCGGCCACGACCTGAGTTGTGAAGCGTTCGGTGAAGCCCTTGAAACCCACTATCGCTTCACCCTGGCACTCGGTGACGCCGGGGTGGACGTCGCGCCGGCCCGACACGCGCATGGCCGTGATCCAGCGGATGAAGTCCGGATACTTCGCGATTTCAGATACGAGCTGGAAACACTCAGACGCCCCATAGGGCACACGGATGGATTTCGAAAACCGCGGCATGCCTTACTTGCGCGCGCCAAGCTGCGCTTCGCGGGCGGCGCGCAGCTTGGCGAAGTCTTCACCGGCATGGTGGCTGGAGCGCGTCAGCGGGCTGGCGGAGACCATCAGGAAGCCTTTCGACCGCGCGATTTCTTCGTAGGACCGGAATTCGTCCGGCGTCACGAAGCGGTCAATGGCAGCGTGCTTGCGGGTCGGCTGCAGATATTGGCCGATAGTGATGAAGTCGACGCCAGCGGAACGCATGTCGTCCATCACCTGCATGACTTCTTCCTTAGTCTCGCCGAGGCCAACCATCAGGCCAGACTTGGTGAACTGCGACGCATCGCGGTCCTTCACTTTCTGGAGCAGGCGGAGGGAATGAAAATAGCGCGCGCCGGGGCGGATCGTCAGGTAAAGGCGCGGCACGGTTTCGAGGTTGTGGTTGAATACGTCAGGCCTGGAATCGATGACGCGGTTCTCCCAGCCATCCTTTCGCAGGAAATCTGGCGTCAGGATCTCTATGGTGGCGCCGGGGGCGCGCTCGCGGATGGACTGGACCGTGTGGACGAAGTGCATCGCGCCGCCGTCTTCGAGGTCGTCGCGGTCCACTGAGGTTATCACGACATGGCTGAGGCCCATCTCGGCCACCGCCTCGCCCACCCGGCGCGGCTCGTCACTGTCAACGCCCGGTTTAGGTTTGCCCGTCGCAACGTTGCAGAACGAGCAGGCGCGGGTGCAAACGTCGCCGAGAATCATCATGGTGGCGTGCTTCTTGTCCCAGCATTCGCCGATATTGGGGCAGCCGGCTTCCTCGCAGACGGTCACCAGGCCCTTCGATTTTACAATGGCCCGGGTGTCGGCATAGCCCTGCGATGTGGGCGCTTTAACCCGGATCCAGTCCGGTTTTCGCATCAAGGGTGTGTCCGCCCGCCCCTGTTTCTCGGGATGGCGCGGGCGGGGCGGGTCGGACTTCAGGTCGATGAGGTTTGCCATTAGGCCTAAAATGGCGCCCGCGGCGCGATTCAGCAAGCGCGACATAGCGCTGGCTGTATATGCAGACTAACAATATCGCTTGCCTGCATGACGCCAGATGACAGAATGTTACATAAAACATCGGGATGAAACGAACCAGGGCCTTACCAGATGCAGCAATCGCTCCAGCCGCTTGTGCCGGCTCCACTGGTCTATCGGCCAGAACGCACCCGCTCTAACCTGTTTACCGGCCTCCTGCGCGCGGCGCGGGAGTTCGGTCAGGACAAGCCCGTCCTCGTCGACGGGGATGAGCGCGTCCTCAGCTACAAGGAAATCATCCGGGCGGCCTTCGGTCTCGGCTCGGCCCTTAAGAAGGGTACGAAGCGGGGCGAATCAGTCGGCGT
Organism: Hyphomonas sp.; assembly: GCA_016124495.1. Lineage (GTDB taxonomy): Bacteria > Pseudomonadota > Alphaproteobacteria > Caulobacterales > Hyphomonadaceae > Hyphomonas. The sequence continues at coordinate 187,320 of WGNP01000001.1, forward strand.
GATGCTGCCGACCGGCGCGGGCGCCGTAATCGGCTTTTTCGCGCTGACGGCCTATGGCCGCGTGCCGGCGATGCTGAACTTCACGGCCGGGTCGAAGAACCTGAAAGCCGCAATGCGCGCCGCAAGGGTGAAGCGACTGATCACGGCGCACAAATTTGTCGAACTCGGCGGACTGCAAGATCTGATCTCGGAACTCTCGAAATCGGTCGAGATCATCTATCTGGAAGACGTGCGGGAAAAACTGTCGATCGGCGACAAGCTTTCGGCGATCGCCGGGCCGATGCTGCCGACGTTTGTCGGCGCAACGCTCAGCCACAATAAACCCGGCGTCATCCTGTTTACTTCGGGCACCGAGGGCGAGCCGAAAGGTGTTGTCCTCAGTCACGAAAACATCATGGCGAACGTCGAGCAGGTGCGCGCACATATCGGTCTTAGTCCGGATACGGACATTGTGTTCAATCCGCTGCCGACCTTTCACTGCTTCGGCCTGACGGTAGGCGCGCTGCTGCCCCTGATCGCCGGAATCAAGGTGGTCTTCCACCCCTCCCCGCTGCAGCCGAAGGAAATCGTCCGGCGGATCCGCGAGAGCGGCGCAACAATCCTGCTCGCCACCGACACGTTCATCTCGCAATACGCCCGGACCGGCGCAGATGGCGACATGGATTCGATCCGCCTCGCCGTTTGCGGCGCTGAGCGGGTGAAGGACGAAACGCGCGACTATGTGCGCCGCAAGTTCAATATCGAGATTCTCGAAGGCTATGGCGCGACCGAAGCCTCGCCGGTAGTCGCGGCCAATCAGTGGGAGAATAACCGTCCGGGCACGGTTGGCCCGCTGATGGCGGGCATGTCATCCAAGCTCGTGCCGGTGGAGGGCATCCCGGAGGGCGGGCGCCTGCATATCCGCGGGCCGAACATCATGATGGGCTATCTGCGCCCCTCCAATCCCGGCGCGATCGAAAAGCTGATCGATGGCTGGCATGATACCGGCGATATCGTGGACATAGACGCAGACGGCTTCATCAAGATCCTTGGCCGGGTGAAGCGTTTTGCGAAAATTGGCGGCGAGATGGTCTCGCTGGCGGCCGTGGAGAACTGCGCCGCGGCCGTTTGGCCGGATCACATGCATGCGGCGGTGACCCTGCCCGACCCCAAGAAGGGCGAGCAGGTCGTCCTGCTCAGCGAGGCGCCGGAAGCCTCACGCGGGCCCATTCTGACTTGGGCGCAAAGCCACGGTGTGCCAGAAATTTCCGTACCCAGACGGGTGTTCAAGGTGGCCCAGATTCCGGTGCTTGGCACCGGCAAAGTCGATTATGGCGCGGTCCGCATGCAGGCAGAGCGCCTGATGAACGACTAGGCCGCTTTCGCCCCGCGCAGCGCCGGGTCGCCAAGGAAGCCGTTGATCACGCTGGCGGTCTCGGCGGCGCGGGTCACGAGGAACAGGTGCCCGCCTCCTTCCACCACATGCAGGCGCGCATCCGGCAGGGCCCAGCTGAGGATCTGGCCGTTGACCAGCGGCACGACCGTATCCTTGTCGCCCATCATCACCAGCGTCGGCATCTTCAGGAAACGGATGAACGGCAAGCTCGACCAGCCGGCAAAAGCAAGGAGCTGGTATATGTAGCCCTTGGGGTCCGGCGGCAGCAGGCCGTCAATGTGGCGGCCGGCGGAGTCGTCCGCCATGTCGCCGTAGAGGGTCGCGAAATTCTCGCGCATGAATTCAGGATCGGTGTAGCGGCGCGTATCGACCATACGTGACAGCGAGGCCGGGCGGCCGGGGATCATCGTCATGCCGGACGAGGTTGCGCAGAGGATCAGCCTGTTCACACGGTTGCGGTACTGGAAGGCAAACTGCTGGGCGAGCGCGCCGCCCCAGGAGACGCCCATGACATCGACCAGGTCGAAGCCAAGGCGGTCGCTCAGCTTGCGCGCCCAGCGGGCGGCCATCCAGTGGCGGTAGGGCCACTGCGTCACCGGGCTGAGGCCGACGCCTGGCACATCAAACGTGAGGATTTCCCGGTCCGGGAACATGTCACCCAGCGCCAGGGTCAGCTCAAGGTTGGCGCCAATGCCATTGAAGAAGACCAGCGGCAATTCCTGGCTTTTAGCCGGCTTTTCCCAGTATGCCGTCCGCAGCATGACGCCGTCGACGTCCTGCATGGTGATTTCCGGCATGCGCTTGTAGGTGGCCATGAAGCAGTCCTTAGTCGTTGAAGACGTAACGGCCCGGCGCCGCATATAGTTCCGGGAAGGCCGCGCTGCCGACCGATGCGGGAGCTGCCTTAAGCGGACCAGAGCGTTCCTTCAGCCATTCGCCCCAGCGCGGCCACCAGGAGCCGTTGTGCTCCTCGGCGCTCGCGGCCCATTCATCCGGCGTCGGTTTTATCTGGGTGCTGCGGAAATACTTGGCCTTGGGGTTGCCCGGCGGGTTGATCAGCGATTGCAGGTGGCCACTGGAGGAGAGCACGAACTCGACATTCTTCGAACCGAGCAGACCCGGCGTGCGGTAGCAGGCCTTCCACGGGGTGATGTGATCTGTGAGGCCGGCGACCACGAACGCATCCGATGTCACCTTGCTGAGGTCCGCGATGTGGCCCGCCACCTCCACCGTACCCGGATAATCAAAGGGCTGCTGGAGGGCGATATCGAGGTAGTCGGAGTGGAGCTGCGCTGGCAGGTTCGTCGAGTCATTGTTCCAGAACAGCACGTCATACGGCGGCGGGTCTTCGCCCATCAGGTAGTTGTTGACGACATAGTTCCAGATGAGGTCGTTCGGGCGCATCCAGGCAAACATGCGGGCAAGGTCGTCACCCTTCAGGATGCCGCGGGCCTTCGACATCTTGCGGGCAATCTCCAGGCTGCCATCGGAGACGATCTGGCCGATGTCGCTGTCTTCCTTTTGCGGATTCAGAACGCAGACCATGAAGGTCAGCGCATTGATGCGCTTGTCACCGGCCGCAGCCAGCAAGCTGGCAAATGTTGCCGTCGTGATGCCGCCTGAGCAGGCGCCGGATACATTCAGCTTAGGCGACTTGGTGATCTTGCGCACGACTTCGCTTGCCTGGACCAGGCTGTCGATATAGTCCGCAAGGCCCCAGCCGCGATGCTCCTTGACCGGATTGCGCCAGGAGATGACGAAGGTCTGCTGTTCCATCGCGAGGAGGAACTGCACCATCGACGTCATCGGCGTCAGGTCCATGGCATAGAACTTGTTGATCTGCGGCGGGATGATCAGGATCGGCGTCTTGTAGACCTTCTCCGTCGTCGGCGCATACTGGATCAGCTCCAGCATCTCGTTTTTCCAGACAACCGCCCCTTGCGAGATGGCAAGGTTGCCGCCGACCTTGAACGGGCGCTTGTCGACCTGCGAGGGCAGGCCGCCATTCTTTGTCAGGTCGTCATAAAGGTTCTTCATACCCTTCAGCAGCGACAGGCCGCCGGAATCGACGACGCGCTTGGTGGCGGCCGGGTTGCCGATCAGCGTGTTCGTCGGCGCCAGGGCGTCGGTGATCATGCCCATCACGAACTTGGCGCGGGCATGTTCCAGCTCGCTCATCTTGATTTCGCTGACCCACTCGTGGAGGTGTTCCTGGGTCGCGAGGAAGGCCTGCATGCCGCGCTTGTAGAAGGGGTTATGCTCCCAGGCAGGATCCTTGAACCGCCGATCCTTTTTGTCGGCTTCGCGTTTCGACTTACCGAGCAGGATTTCAGTGTTCTCGGATGTGATCTTCCGCGCCGCCCTGGCGGTCGTCACCGGATTGGTGACCGAAGAGCGCAGCATCATCGCTACGGCGCCCAGCAGTTCCTGCCGGTTAATGCCACCCAGCAACGGGTTAAGGGCCGTCGTGCTCTGCGCCGCATTCTGGGCGATTTCGTCCTCAGGTGTACTCATTCCAATCCCCCCCGGATGCCGGCGGCCTCTCCCGGCGGTGATCCGCCAGTGGCCGGTCTAATCGCGTTCCCTTGCCATCCGGCAAAAAGACCGTGGTAAATTTACCTGCAAAATTCGTTTCACAGTCAGATTTAGCTGTCAAACTGCCCGAGTGGCCATGAAAACACGCGACCGTATACTTGAAGTCAGCCTCCTTCTCTTCAACGAGGAAGGTGAAAGCGGGCTGTCGTCTGTCGATATTGCCAATGCGCTCGAGATCAGTCCCGGTAATCTTTACTATCACTTCAAGGGCAAGGACGCGATCAACCGCGCCCTTTTCGACCGGTTCGAAGAGGAGATGCGCGTCATCCTGCGCGGCTCGAAAGGCGGGCTGGCCTCGATCGAGGACAACTGGGTCTACACCTACATCCTGCTGGAAGAGATCTATGACTTCCGCTTCTTCTACCGCGACCTTGCGGGCCTGCTGGCTCGCTACCCTGACCTTGCCATCCGCTTCCGCAGCCTTGTCGCCGCCAAGCGCCAGACGATTGCGCGGATCCTCAGCGATCTGGAAAGGGCCGGAACGCTGACCATCGACAAGCGGCTCAGGGGGCCGCTGATCGACCAGATCATCACGACACTGACTTTCTGGCTCGCCGGCGATGCATTGACCAAAGAGGTCCATGACGGCCCCGCCCTCATCCACAAAACGGTGTTCCAGGTGATGTGCCTGATGGTGCCCTACATGGGCGAGTCCGGTCCGGCCACTCTGGGGCATATGATCCGGCATTTCGACGAAACGAAGGGATAAGGGCGAGCCGGCAGGCCCGCCCTCTTCCTTTTTCCTCAGGCGCCAGATTTCGCCAGCTTCGACCAATCGGCTTTCGCCACGCGGCCACGGCCAGCGACTTTCGCATCGAGCGCTTCCAGTTCAGCCTTCTTCAGCGCGGCAACCTGCGCAAAGCGCGTCAGGCCTTCTGCGTTCAGTTTCCTGGCGAGCGCCGGGCCGATGCCGGTGGCCTGCGTCAGGTCGTCGGCGCCCTCCGGGGCCGCGAACGCTGTCTTGACGGCCTTCGTCGTCTTGCGGGCGGCTTTCCTGGCGGTCTTGGCAACTTCTGCACCGGTCTCGCCGGCGACCGCTTCGATCTCCGCCGTAAGGCGCGCGAGGCGGGCTTTCAGATCGGAATCAGCGACTTTTGCGCGGGCTTTCGAGGTGACGCTCGCTACTTCATCTTCCAGCTTGTCAATCTGGCGGGCGACTTTCCTGCGTACATCGGCAAGGCCTTTGACGCCGAGCAGGTCGCGCATCCGGTCGAGGCGCGCTTCGAACTGGTCGCGGGCCTGAACCTGCATGTCGCGCACGGTCTCAATGGTTTTCGAAACGCGTTTGGAGGCGCCGGCCACGCGCTCATCGGCAACCAGCTTGGCGCGCACGTCATGTTCTATTTCCGAACCGCGCTTCACAAGGTCTTCGAAGACGTCAGCCGATTGCCTGTTGAGCACGTTCGCACCAGCAACAGCCGTATCATAAGCTTTGCCATAAGCGCCGACACCGGCGAGCCAGATCTTGTAGGCCATCTCGGTCGACTGGGCTTCGACTTTCTTGCCGACAGCCGCCGCTTTTGCGCGGGCTTTGGCCTGGGTGGATTTCACGGGTTTCTTCGCCATGAGGGGCTCCTTTGCGGGGGAAGATGAGTTCATGCCGCCCGTTCTGGGGAAAAAGTCTAGAAAGCGCATACTAATCGCTGTTTGCCTTGAACTCAGGGTGGTTTGCGCTCTATCGAAGCCCGAGGATCAACATGGAGGAGACCGCGATGAGCACAGTGGACTACACGATCGATGGCCAGACCTATGAAGGCTACTTCCTGACCCCTGCTGGCAACCCGGATGCGCCGCTGGTTGTCATCTGCCACAACTGGGCTGGCGTCGGTGACAACGAGAAGCAGAAAGCGCGCATCATCGCCGAGGAGTTTGGCTACGCTGCTTTTGCCATCGACGTTTACGGCAAGGGCAAGCGCGGCACGAACCAGGCAGAATGCGAAAGCCTGATGTATCCTCTCGTGGGTGACCGCGCCGAATTGCAAAAAAGACTTGCTGCCAGCATCAACGCGGCGAAAGCCAGATCAGGCGCAACGAAAACCGCGGCTATCGGCTTCTGCTTCGGCGGCCTCTGCGTACTGGACATGGCGCGGGCCGGCATGGACGTGCTCGGCGTCGCCTCGTTCCACGGCCTGTTCCGTCCGGCTGAGAATATCCCGGCCCCGAAGATCAAGGCAAAGGTGCTGATCGAGCATGGCTGGCGCGATCCGATGGCGACGCCGGAGGATGTGCTTGCCATCGCCAGGGAGTTTGCCGGCAGCGACTGGCAGCTGCACGCGCACGGCCTTGCCACCCACGCCTTCACGACGGTCGGTGCCACGGGCGACGCAACGCAGTATCATGCCGATACTGATCGCCGCAGCTTTGCTTATCTGAAAACCTTCCTGGCTGAAGTCTTCAGCTGACGGATCAATGGCGGGCGCTGCTTGCGGCGCCCGTCAATCCTCGCGCAGGGCGTAGCCGGCCGATCGCACGGTCCGGATCGGATCATCCCCGCCGCCATTGCGAAGCGCCTTGCGCAAGCGCCCGACATGCACGTCGACGGTGCGCGCCTCGACGTAGACGTCCGAGCCCCATACCGTATCAAGAAGCTGCTCGCGTGAGAACACGCGGCCAGGGTGCTGCATGAAGTAGTCCAGCAGCCGGAATTCCGTCGGACCAAGGTGGATGTCGGCCCCCTTGCGGGCGACGCGGTGAGCGACCCGGTCGATCTCGATATCGCCCACCGTGATGCGGTCTTCCTTCAGCCCCGGCCGGATGCGGCGGAGCACGGCGCGCACCCGTGCCATCAGTTCTGTGGTCGAAAAGGGCTTGGTCACATAATCGTCCGCGCCCGTATCAAGCCCGCGGATCCGGTCGCTTTCCTCGCCGCGTGCGGTGAGCATGATGATCGGAAGGTTGGGATTGCCCCCACCCGTGCGCACACGGCGGCAGATCTCAATGCCGCTGACTTTCGGCAGCATCCAGTCAAGCAGCAGCAGGTCCGGCGTGCGCTCGTCGAGCATGATCAGCGTTTCCTCGCCGTCCCCGGCTACGCCGACATCGTAATCTTCCTTGCGGAGATTGTAGAGCAAGAGCTCGGATACGGCTTTTTCGTCTTCTGCGATCAGCACATAAGGCTTCATGGGATCGGCTCCATTCTGTCGGCTTGGCCTTCAGGGGCTTAAACCTGGTCCTGTTTCGGCCGTTCGGGTTCGGAGAGGTAATCTCCGACGACCTGGTAATAAACAAACTCGGCGATATTCGTGCAATGGTCCCCGATCCGCTCGAGATTCTTCGCCATGAACAGCATGTGTGCGCCAGCCGTGATGCGGCGCGGGTCCTCGACCAGGTAGGTCAGCATTTCGCGGAATACGGAGTTGTAGTGGTTGTCGATGTCGTCATCCGACTGCCACACCAGCTTTGCCTTGTCGGGGCTCGCCGAGGCGTAGGCGTTGAGGACGTTGTTCAACTGGCGTGATACGGGTTTCGACATCCGGACGATGGCGTTGCGCATCTCGTCATTGACATTGTCATCGAGGCGCTGCGCGCGCTTGGCGATGTTCTTCGCGAGGTCCCCGATCCGCTCCAGCTCGCTCGATATCTTCATCGCCGAGAGGATCATCCGCAGGTCATGGCCCATTGGCTGGCGGCGCGCGATCAGTGACACAATCTGCCGCTCGGCGTCGGATTCGATGCTGTCCAGGAACAGATCGCGCAACACGACTTCCCTGGCGAGTTCGAGGTCGTTGGCCGATAGCGCCCGCGTTGAATCCACAATCATGGTTTCGGCGATACCGCCCATCTTCATGATGTCAGCCGACAGCCGTCCCAGTTCTTCGGAATAGGCAGAAACGATATGATCAGACATGCGTGCCTCGCTCAACCGAACCTGCCGGTGATGTAGTCTTCGGTGCGCTTCTCGCGCGGGTTGGTGAAGATCTGGTTGGTGTCGCCCAGTTCCACGAGGTTGCCGAGGTGGAAGAACGCCGTGCGCTGCGACACGCGTGCGGCCTGCTGCATGGAGTGGGTCACGATCACGATGCAGTAGCGGCTGCGCAGATCGTCGATCAGCTCTTCGATACGCGCCGTGGCAATCGGATCGAGGGCCGAGCAGGGCTCGTCCATCAGGATCACTTCCGGCTGCACGGCAATGGCGCGCGCGATGCACAGGCGCTGCTGCTGGCCGCCCGAAAGGCTGGTGCCCGGCGCAGTGAGGCGATCCTTCACCTCTTCCCAGAGGCCGGCGCGGCGCAGGCTCTTCTCGACGATGGCATCGAGGTCTTCGCGGCCATTGGCGAGGCCGTGGATGCGCGGGCCGTAGGCGATGTTATCGTAGATCGATTTCGGGAAAGGGTTCGGCTTCTGGAACACCATGCCGACGCGCGAGCGCAGCAGCACGGGATCGACATCCTCATCGTTGATGTTTTCGCCGTCCATCAGGATCTCGCCTTCGACGCGGCAGTTCTCGATGGTGTCGTTCATCCGGTTGAGGCAGCGCAGGAAGGTCGACTTGCCGCAGCCCGAAGGGCCGATCAGAGCGGTCACAGCCCGGTCCGGGAAGCTCATCGACACATCATGGATCGCCTGCGCCTGGCCATAGAACACCTTGATGTTCCGGCAATCTATGCGCTGGGCGCCGTCTGCGCTGCGAGGGAGTGTGAGCGTATCGTCCATCATCGCGGGCGTTCCCTGGGTCGTATCCATCACCATCTCCGTTCGTACTTGCGCCGCAGGAATACCACGAGGCCGTTCATAACCAAAAGGAAGGCCAGCAGGATGATGATCATCGCTGACGTGAGCGGCTCCCAGGCCCGTTCGGCATTGTTCGACCAGCTGAAGATCAGGACCGGCATCACAGTCGACTCATCGGCCGGGCTGCGCGGCACGTCGCCGACGAAGGCCACCATGCCGATCAGCAGCAGCGGCGCCGTCTCGCCAAGCGCGCGGGCCATGCCGAGGATGGCGCCTGTCAGGATGCCCGGCGCTGCCAGCGGCACAACGTGGTGGAATACAGTCTGCATCTGTGACGCGCCGACTGCCAGCGCGCCGGAACGCACGGAAGGCGGTACTGCCTTCAGCGCGGCACGCGAGGCGATGATCACCACCGGGAACGTCATCAGGGCCAGCACCAACCCGCCAACCAGCGGCGCAGATCGCGGCATCCCGAGGAAGTTGATATAGAGCGCCGCGCCGAGCAGGCCGAACACGATGGACGGTACGGCGGCGAGGTTGTTGATATTGACTTCGATGAATTCAGTCAGCCGGTTGCGCGGGGCGAATTCTTCCAGATACACCGCCGCCAGGATGCCGATCGGCATGGCCACCAGCGCGGTGATCAGCATCGTCAGCAAAGAGCCGACGATCGCGGCGAGGCCGCCTGCAAGTTCGGGATACGTGCTGTCGGAATTGGTCAGCAGCGTCCAGCGGGGCACCCGGTCCACCCGGCCCATTTCCCTGAGCGCGAGAACCCAGGCGATCTGACGGTCAGAGATCGTGCGCTCGCTTTCCGCCGATAAGATGATGCGCGCGGTGGCACGTGCCTGCGCAAAATCCTGCGCCCGGCCTGTCAACAATTCCATCCGTGCCGAGCCGGCGTCGATGTCGCTCAGCCGCCCGGTCGAGACGCCGGCCGTCAGCAGCACATCCGGCTGACCGGCATCTTCGGCGCGGTCCACGCTCGCCACGGCAAGCCCGGCGACGACAGCTTCAAAGGCCCCGGTGCCCGAAAGAAGGAACGTGCCGTCCTGTCCGCCCTGAACGGAAGAAACCGCGCCGGCCTTGATCTTGCGCTCACGCACGCCCTGCCCCTTGAGGTACAGATCCAGGTCGTCGTTCAGCGGCGCGGTCAGCGTGATGGTGCTGCCGACCAGTTCGGGATTGTTCGCCACGAGGCGCGCAGTCGGCAGCACAGCCAGACGCGTGACGAAATCCGACAGCTCCCGGCGCGATACCCGGTCAGCTTCGGCCTCCGGGAACGTCTTCAGGAGGTTGTCGCGTACGAGGCCGTAGAAGCCTTCGACATTACGCGAGATATCGGCCGGCCTGTTGGCGCCTTCCGGCGCAATCACCGCCGGATCGAGCGTCACTTCATATCTGACGACATTGTAAGTCGCCGCCGAGAAGGCCTGCGTCCCGATCGTCAGAACCAGTACGGCGAGCGCGCCGAGGGCGACAAAAATCGCGGTGAGGCCGTAGTAGCGGAAACGGCCATCCCGTGCGCGGCGGCGCCTCAGGTGCCTGGCCGCAGCCGCGCTGGGTGCCGAGGTGCGGACGGTATCAGTCATATTTTTCACGGTATTTCTTGACGACGCGCAGGGCGACGACGTTGAACGCGAGGGTCACAATGAAGAGTACGAGGCCAAGCGCGAAGGCCGAGAGCGTTTTCGGATCATCGAAGCCCGTCTCGCCGGTCATCAGCGACACGATCTGTACCGTGATCGTCGTCAGGTCAGAAGTCGGATCCATCGATATGCGCGCGCTCTTGCCTGCGGCCATCACCACGATCATCGTCTCGCCGATGGCGCGCGATACCGCCAGCAGCAAGGCCGCGATTATACCCGGCAGCGCCGCTGGCACGACCACCTGCTTCACGGTTTCGGATTTCGTCGCGCCCAGAGCATAGGCTGCATCCCGCAGGGTCTGCGGCACAGCATTGATAACATCATCCGACAAGGACGACACGAACGGGATCACCATGATTCCCATCACGAGGCCTGCAGCCAGCGCGCTGGTCGGCTGCGCAGCCAGGATCGGCTCGCTCGCAAGGCCCAAACGGATGGCCGTTTCGTTGAACCAGATCGCTGCCGTCCGGATACCGGGTGCAACCACGAGCAGCGCAAAGAAGCCGTAAACGACCGTCGGGATACCGGCGAGGATTTCGAGGATTGGCTTGATCCAGGCGCGCGCGCGCGGCGAGGCATACTCCGACAGGAAGATCGCGGAGAACAGACCGATCGGCGCGGCCACCAGCATCGCGATCAGCGCGATCATGAACGTGCCGAAGAACAATGGCAGCGCGCCGAATTCGGCTTCCGTCTGCGCGTTCCAGCGGGTGCCCGTTAAGAAGTCCCAGGCAGACACCTTCTGGAAGAACAGAAGGCTTTCATAGAGCAGCGAGAGCACGATGCCGGCCGTGGTTGCGATGGCCACGCCGGCGCACAGGAACAGCACAAGCTGCATGCCGTTCTCGACGAGGGCCCGCGCGCGGAAATTCGGATGCAGACGCCGCTGCGCGAAGAATATCCCGCCCGCCGCCAGCAGGCCGAGCAGCACCAGCGTCCCCGTGTTCACGAGGCCGCGCAGTTCCAGATACCGGTTGGTGATCGCCTGGAACACACGGTCGGCCCCCGCGCTCGCTGCGGTGCCGGCCGCCATGCGCACCGACTCAAGGTAGCTCTGCAGCTCCGCCGGTGACAGGCGCGCGAACGATGACGGCAATTCCCGCGTCAGCTGGCTGCGCGTCAGGTCCTCAGCGAAGATGGCATAGGCAATGGCAACGATGACGACCGGAACGGTTGCCCACATGGCCACGTAGTAGCCGTGATAATTGGGGCGCGAGTGCATGCGCGAGGTCGTTGAAACGAGCAGGCGCTCGGCCCGCACGCGGCCTATGAAAAACGCCGCTGAGCCGAAGACCGCGACCAGCGCGATCAGTAGCCAGCCCATCGGTAGTTGGCCAAGCTGCTGCAACATCTCGAAACCTTCGCCCACCCGCGTGCTTCCCTTAGGAGCGGTGTGTGACAGTTCAGTGACGGAACTGTCACAATTCCGCTTCAGCTGCCGATCCCTTGCGCCGCCCGGCCAACTCCGTCAATTTCACTTCCATGACAACGCAAGAAAATTCCGGCCTGCCCTGGCATGGCACCACCGTCATTGCTGTGCGCAAAGGCCCCAGGCTCGTGATGATTTCAGACGGCCAGGTCTCTATGGGACCGACCATCATGAAGGGAAATGCCCGAAAAGTCCGCCGGATCGCCGACGGCTCGATCCTCGCCGGCTTCGCAGGCGCGACGGCAGACGCGTTTACCCTGTTCGAACGCCTCGAGCAGAAACTCGAACGCTTTCCGGGCCAGCTCCAGCGCGCAGCGGTCGAACTGGCCAAGGACTGGCGCACCGAGCGCTACCTGCAGAAGCTGGAAGCCCTGCTGATCGTCGCCGACAAGACCAGCACGCTGGTCATCACAGGATCGGGCGATGTGCTGGAGCCGGAACACAATGTCGTCGCCATCGGCTCCGGCGGCAATTTTGCGCTCGCCGCCGCGCGCGGGCTTTACGAGTATGAAAGCGATGCGGAGCTGATCGGCCGCAAGGCGATGCAGATCGCCGCCGACATCTGCGTGTACACCAACGGGCACTTCACGGTGGAAACCCTCGATGTTTGACCGCTCCGACATCCGCGCGGCCGCCGACGCGGGCATCATCACCCGCGACCAGGCAAGCCGTCTTGAAGCCTTCCTCGCCGGGCGAGCCGACCCGGTCACCCGGGCGATGCCGGAGCAGACCGAGAACCTGCGCTTCCTGAACAACTTCAACGACATCTTCATTACCATCGGCATCGTCATCCTGGCGATGGGCCTGACAGCGATCACCGGCCTCTTCTTCGGCCCGAACTTCTGGTCGATGGTCACAGGCGGCAATGCCGGGGCGTTCGGCGCGATCATCCTTATGCCGGTCGCGGGCGTCATGTGGTTACTGGCGGAGTATTTTGGCCGCCGCCGCCGGATGCTGCTGCCGAGCATGGCGTCGATCTCGATCTTCACGCTGTATTCCGGCCTCTCGTTCGGCATGATCGCCAGCGGGCTGACGGGCGCGAATGCCAAGACGATCACCAGCCTGACGCAAGCCTGGGACACCCTGGGCAATACCGGCATGGGTACGTTCATCGGCTGCGGTGCGGCCGCGGCGATTGCCTGGCTGCGCTTCCGCCTTCCCTTCTGCATGTTCCTGATGGCGGTATCGGTAGCGGCCGCCGCTTACACCTTCGCTGGTTTCTTCGGCGATGCGGGACTGATCTTCGGCGGCCTGCTGTCGATCATCATCGGGCTCGCCACCCTCGCCGCTGCGATTTGGTTCGATCAGAAAGACCCCGGCCGGATTACGCGCTTATCGGATAATGCCTTTTGGCTGCACGTCGCGGCGGCGCCGCAGATCATCCTGGGCCTGCGGGGCATGATCATGGGGGCGCCAGATGCGACACCCAGCACGCCGGAAGCGGCATTGCTGCTCGCCTGCCTCATCGGCCTTGGCCTCTTGTCCCTCGCGTTGAACCGCCGGGCGCTCGTGGTATCCAGCCTGCTGAGCTTCTGGCTGGCGCTGGGACAGGTCGTTGATGCGGTCGGCGGCGGGGGATCGACGAGTTTCATCGCGACCACGCTGCTGCTCGGCACGGGCATCATCCTGCTCGGCGGAGGCTGGCACACCGCACGGCGCTGGGTGCTGGGATTTATCCCTAAAACGGGAATTGCATCGCGCATCTTTCCGCCCGAGGCCGCATAAGCGCAACACCGCGACCCGCCCATAAACCGTCCTTAAAACAGCCTGTGGACTAACTCCACTTTCAGACGCTCCCATATCAGAGCGGGATATTTCGAGACCGGCCCCATGACCCAGCTTACCCCCCGCGAAATCGTTGCCGAACTCGACCGGCACATCGTCGGCCAGAATGCGGCCAAGCGCGCCGTTGCCATCGCCCTGCGCAACCGGTGGCGGCGCAAGCAGGCGCCGGAAAACCTGCGCGGCGAGATCACGCCGAAGAATATCCTGATGATCGGGCCGACGGGCGTAGGTAAGACCGAAATTTCGCGGCGCCTCGCGCGCCTCGCCAATGCGCCCTTCCTGAAGATCGAGGCGACCAAGTTCACCGAGGTGGGTTACGTCGGCCGCGATGTGGAACAGATCATCCGCGATCTTGTCGAGGCGGCTGTCGGGATGGTGCGCGAGCAGAAGCGCTCGGGCGTCGCGCAGGCCGCTAAGGACAAGGCAGAAGAGCGCCTGCTGGACGCGCTCGTCGGCGCCGAGGCGCAGCGCTCGACCCGTGACGTCTTCCGCACCAAGCTGCGGGCCGGCATGCTGGACGACAAGGACGTCGATCTTGATTTCACGGATGCCGGATCGAACCCGATGCAGATGCTCGACATCCCGGGACAGCAAGGCTCGATGAGCATGATCAACCTCTCCGAAATACTCGGCAAGGCGATGGGCGGACGGACGAAACGTGTACGGACGACCGTAAAGGAGGCCTACAAGCCCCTCCTTGCCGAAGAGGCAGACAAGCTGGTGGACGAGGAACAGGTGGTACGTGAAGCGCTGATGGCCGTCGAAGAAGACGGCATCGTCTTCCTCGACGAGATCGACAAAATCGCAGCGCGCAAAGACCGCGGCGGTGCGGACGTGAGCCGCGAAGGCGTGCAGCGCGACCTTCTTCCACTGATCGAGGGCACGACCGTCTCCACCAAACGCGGAGCGGTGAAGACCGATCATATCCTCTTCATTGCATCCGGCGCCTTCCACGTCGCGAAGCCATCTGACCTTTTACCTGAACTGCAGGGCCGCCTGCCGATCCGCGTAGAACTTGATCCGCTGACGCGCGATGACCTGCGCCGCATCATGGTGGAACCCGAGGCAAGCCTGATCCGCCAGTACGAAGCGCTGCTTGCCGCCGAGAAAGTGAAGCTCGTGTTCGAGGACGCCGCCATCGACCGGCTGGCCGACCTTGCCGAAGCCGTCAACAAATCGGTTGAGAATATCGGCGCGCGCCGCCTGCAAACCGTGCTCGAACGCCTGCTCGACGAGATCAGTTTCGACGCCCCCGACAAGGCGGGCGAGACCTTCGTGATCACAGCCGCCTATGTCGACGAAAAGGTCGGCACGCTCGCGGGGAATGCGGACCTTTCGAAGTTTATCCTCTGAAGATCCGTATACCCCTCACCCCGGTCCCAGGCGGGGATGAGGGGGGATCGTCAGTTCGCGTCCAGCACGTCGCATAGCGATGCCGGCGGCCTCAGGCTCCGCCGCAGTCACCTCTCGGGCCATTTCGGCCGTGGCGGCGGGCTGGTGCCTCCCAGGCAGGCGCAGAGGCCAACAGGGCAGCAGCCAGGACGGGGGGCAGGAGAGACGCCTTCATGGGGCGGGCGTCCTTTTCAGCGGCGCCGGGCGAGCGCGGCGCGGCGACCCTCAATTCCAGACAACCGGTTTTCTGTCCTTCCATGGACATTCCTTTTCGAGTTGTCCGGCCAGGCGATAGAGCGTTGCCTCGTCACCATACCGGCCGGAGAACATCATCGCGAGCGGCAGGCCGTCCGACGTCTGCCAGAGCGGCAGGGACAACGAGGGCTGGCCGGTGATGTTGTAAGGCGGCGTGAAGGGATAGGTCTTTGCGGAGCGCTTGTCATACTCCCTGATCTCGAGGGCGAGCGGGTCAAGCCAGTCGACCCGCGGCACGGCTGTGCCGAGGACCGGCGAGAGGTGGACATCGCACGCCTCGAAGGTGGCCATTATCTGCCGGCTCATGACGCGCAGCTGTTGCCAGGCCCACATCGCCTGCTGACCGGTGATCTCGCGGCCACGGTCATACCCGCGCCGGGCCAGCGGGCCGATATCGCCGCCGGGCTCACGGCCGATCGCCTGGACCATCCGGGCCATGCCGGCGGCGAAATTCGAACCGGAGACGATGGCCTGGGCCCGGTAGAACTGGCGCCAGTCGAGTGTGATGGCCTGCTCTCGCACGTCATGGCCAAGCTCAGCGAGTAAGGTCGCCGTGCGCTCGAGCGCCGACTGGACCTCCGGGTCAACCGGGCGCCCGCTCGGTGTCGCGCCGGACCATAAGATCTTCAGCTTGCCTGGTGAGCGGCTCACTTCTTCAAGATAAGGCCGCTCCTTGAACGGATAGGCATAGGGACTGGCAGGCTCGGGATAACCGGTGGCGTCCAGCATGGCGGCGCTGTCCCGGACTGTTCGCGAAACGACATGATCGACGGCCAGACCGATGGCGCGGTCTGTGTCCTCGCCGCCATTCGGATTGCGGTCGCGCGTCGGTTTCATGCCGACGAGGCCGCAGCATGCTGCCGGGATACGGATCGACCCCAGCCCGTCGCTGGCATGGGCCACCGGCACCATGCCGGAGGCGACCGCCGCGGCGGCGCCGCCAGACGATCCGCCGGAGACATGATCCGGGTTCCACGGATTGCGGCAGGCGCCGAGGCGGGCAGACTGGGTTACGCCCGGAATTCCGAACTCCGGCGTGTTCGTCTTTCCGGCGAGAACCAGACCGGCGGCGCGGTATCGGCGCACCAGTTCGCTGTCGTCTGCGTCGGCGGCGACTTCAGCATAGAAGCTTGCCGACGTGCGCGGCCAGCCTTTGACGCGCTGGCCGAGATCCTTGATCAGGAAGGGCACGCCCTTGAAGGGTCCCTCGGGCAGCGGGGCTCTTGCGGTTTCGCGCGCTTCATCGAACTCAGCATGGACGACAGCGTTCAGCGCCGGGTTGTGGCGTTCGATCCGCGCGATCGCCGCGTCCAGAAGTTCAAGGGGCGTAACCTGCCCTGTGCGGACCAGTTCCGCCAGACTGAGGCCGTCGTGACTCGAAAAGTCGGACATGTTCATGGTGCAGCGCTCCTCCCCGGTTTTCGGGCATTGAGCGCCGGTTTTGCGTGCCTGTCCAGATCATGGCGCGCCGGCGAGCCGGAACCCTGCTGTCCTGGCGGCTAGGCTTTCGCTTCCCGCCGTACAGGCATGTACTTCTTGCCCCAGTCTTTCATGACCTTCAGGGCGGGGCGGAGCTCCTCGCCTTTTTCGGTCAGTACATAATCATAGCGGCTGGGGGCGCTGGAATAGAGGCGGCGTTCGAGGACGCCTTCCTCGACGAGGCGCTTGAGGCGCTCGGCAAGGATGTGGCGCGTCATGCCGCTGGATTCGGCGAATTCCTCGAACCTGGATTTGCCGAGATAGCAGTCGCGCAGGATGAGCAGCGTCCAGCGGTCGCCGACGACCGAGAGGGTGCGCGCGACCGGGCACCAGTTATCTGATAGCTCTGACCATTTCATAAGTGACAGTCCTAGCGCAGTTTGTCATAAGTTCCAAAACAAAACGTAGGGGCTTCCGGATGGCAAAATTCTTCGAGTTTTTCTTCGATTATACCAGCCCGACGGCCTGGCTGGCCTTGCCGGTGGCGCTGGGTGTGGAGGCGCGCACGGGGGCAGAACTACGCTTCCGTCCGATGTTCCTGGGCGGCGTGATGCAGGGCTCCGGCAACCGGCCGCCGGGCACCGTACCGGCCAAGGCAAAGTATCTGAACCGGGACCTGCAGCGCTGCGCCGCGCATATCGGGATTGCCATGCACTTTAACCCCGCCTTCCCCATGAATACGCTGGGCGTTCTGAGGGCCACCACGGGCATGACCGACGCCGCAGAACAGCGGCGCTTCATCCTCACCCTGTTTGAAGCGGCCTGGGGCCAGCCGAGCCCCGTGGACCTTGGCGACATGGCGCAGGTGGCAAAGCTGTGCGCGGCAAACGGCTTTGACGCAGGCGCTATCGGCGCTCTGGCGACGGATCCTGCGAACAAGGAGAACCTGAAAGCCACGACCGACGAGGCGCTCGCGCGCGGTGTGTTCGGCGCGCCGAGCTTCTTCGTGGACGACGACCTGTTCTTCGGCCACGACCGGCTGGATTATGTCGAGCGGGCGCTCGCCTAAGCGAAGATGCCGGCTTTCTCTGCCAGCGCCTTGTAGGATTGCTCCGGGCGCGGACCGAAGTGCGAGATCACTTCCGCCGCCGCTATATGGCCGAGACGGGCGCAGGTGGCCAGCGGCAGGCCGCGGGCGATACCGAACAGGAAGCCGGCCGCATACTGATCACCAGCGCCGGTCGTATCGATAACGCGGGCAACCTGCTCTGCGGGCACGGCGATCGGCGCGCCGTCGCCGAAAACGACCGAGCCCTTCTCGCTGCGTGTCACGGCGGCGACGGCGCATTCCGCATGCAATGCGCCGAGAGCGGCTTCAAAATCATCGGTCTCATAAAGGGATTTGAGCTCGGCTTCGTTGGCAAACACAATGTCTGCATACCCGCGCACGAGCTGGCGGAAGCCAGCACGGTGCCGGTCAACGCAGAAACTGTCCGACAGCGTGATCGCGACCTTGCGGCCGGCCGCTTTGGCAATCTCGGCGGCGTACACAAACGCGGCCTTGGCCTCGTCCTTGTCGAACAGGTAACCCTCCAGATAGAGGATGCTGCCGTCACGAATCATCGCGGCATCGACGTCGTCTTTCGAGAAGAGAACGGACGCGCCGAGGAATGTGTTCATGCTGCGGTGGCCGTCATCGGTGACGAAAATGATGGAGCGTGCAGTCGCCGGTCCGTCCGTCAGCGGACGGGTGTGGAAGGGTACGCCGCTCGCCATCATCTCGCGCATGAACTGGTGGCCCAGGTCATCGTCAGCAATCCTGCCAATATAGCCGGCTGAGGCGCCGAAGCTGGCAAGGCCGGCAATCGTGTTGGCGCCGGATCCGCCGGAGGTGATCACGGGGTTGAGGGCATGCGCCGTCAGAAATTCGGCTCGCGGTTCCTCTATCAGGCTCATCGCGTCCTTGGCGATGCCGTGCTGCGCCAGGAAGGCGTCATCGGCCCGCGACAGCACGTCCACGATGGCGTTGCCGAGACCCACTACATCGAATTTCGCGCTGCTCATGTCTGCTGTATCCCTGGATGCCCGCCGCCACCGCGCGCCTTGCCAGAGCGCGCCCGTGGACACAAGGCCCGGGGGCGGTTAGAGGCGCGGCCATGAAAAAGATCGCCTATCTCGCCAGCCGCGTCACCCTGCCCGGCTCGCCCATCCGCCGCACCGATGCGTTCGAGCATGACAACATGATGGACGCGCTGCGCGGCCCCTTCGAGGCGCGCGGGTACCGCGTCGAGGACGTGGCCTGGGACAGTCCCAGGGCCGACTGGAGCGCCTATGAGGCGGCCATCATCGGCACGACATGGGACTATTGGGACCGGCTGGACGAGTTCCTCACTGCACTGGAACGCATCGAGGGGCAAACGCGCCTGTTCAATGGCTCAGCGCTGGTGCACTGGAACAGCCGCAAGACCTACCTGCGGGAGCTGGAGGCAAAAGGGGCCAGACTGATCCCGACGCTCTGGCTGGACGATTGCAGCGAGGCGGCGGCGAAGGCGGCGTTCGATACCCTCGGCGCGGACGATGTCGTGTTCAAGCGCCAGGTCGGCGCGGGCGCGAAGGACCAGCACCGGGTGAAACGCGGCGAGCCGATCCCCGCGATGGCCCACGCCATGATGGCGCAGCCCTTCCTGCCGATGATCCAGACCGAGGGGGAACTCTCCTTCATTTTCATCGACGGCGACTTCTGCCACGCGCTTATCAAACGCGCGCAGCCCGGCGATTACCGCATCCAGTCTACCTATGGCGGGCGCGAGGAGAAGATTGATCCGTCAGCGGGTGACCTTGCCGCGGCGCGCGCAATCATCGGTACGCTGGATGAACCCCCGCTCTATGGCCGGGTCGACATGCTGCGCGGCGCAGACGGCGGGCTGCTGCTGATGGAACTGGAAGTGATCGAGCCGTACCTCTACCCCATCGAGGGGCCGGAACTGGGGGAGCGGCTGGCGGCAGGTGTGGCGCGGCGGCTCAGCGTTTAGGGGTTTTCGGCCCCAACTTCCCCACCGTCGCCGGATCCGGCGTCTTCGGTTTGTACGCACACAGATGGCTGATCACGCATTGCCAGCATTCCGGCGTGCGGGCCTTGCACACATAGCGGCCGTGCAGGATCAGCCAGTGGTGGGCGCCCTTCCTGAACCCGGCCGGCGTGATGCGTTCGAGGCCGGCTTCAACATGGTCAGGTGTCTTGCCGGGGGCGAGGCCGGTGCGGTTCGAGACGCGGAAAATGTGCGTGTCGACGGCAATCGTCGCCTCGCCGAACGCTTCGTTCATCACGACGTTCGCAGTCTTGCGGCCTACGCCCGGCAGGGTCACCAGTTCGTCGCGCATGCGGGGGACTTCGCCGCCGAAGTCCTCGAGTATCTTGCGGCTGAGGGCGATCACGTTCTTCGCCTTGTTCCGCCACAGGCCGATGGTCTTGATATGGGCGGCGACGCCTTCCTCCCCCAGCGCCAGCATCTTCTCCGGCGTGTCGGCCACGGCGAACAGCTTCTTCGTGGCCTTGTTGACCCCCACATCCGTCGCCTGCGCCGACAGGGCGACGGCGACGACCAGGGTGAAGGGGTTCACGAAGTCCAGTTCCGTGCGCGGGTCCGGCCGGTCGGCCGCCAGCGCCGCGAACAGCTCGGCCGCCTTCGCCCGTGTGAATTTCGATCTGGGGTGCGCTGCTTTGACCATGCGATGAGGCATAGGCCGCCCTTTTTCCGGCGCAAGGGCGTGTTAGTTGAAAGTGGATGACCGAGCCGGCCGAAACGATTTACCTTGATGCCCTCCTGACGCCCAACCGCTCCCTCAGCGAGCGCGGGTTCGCCATCGGTATGGCGATCGTGGCGGTCGTGTTCTTCCTCACGGGCCTGATGTTCTGGTCGATGGGCGCCGCGCCGATCCTCGGCTTCTTCGGGCTCGACATGCTGGCGATCTGGCTAGCGTTCCGCCTGTCCTTCCGGAAACTGCGCGAACAGACGCATATCACCGTTACGGCCCGCCAGATCCGCATGTGCCATACAGACGCCAAGGGCCGGGAGAAGATTGCCGAAGTGCCGACGGCCTTTGCCCGTGTTGAACTTGATGAACCCCTGACCTCCACCAGCTGGCTGCGAATCGAACATGGCCGCACCGCCTGGGTCATCGGCCGCTTCCTGACGGTGGAAGAGCGCAAAAGTCTCGCGAGCCGCCTGCGCAGTGCGCTCCGGGACGCCAGGTCCGAGCGTCTGCCAGCCTGAGCCGCGCAATCTCACAAAAATGACGCAGGCGTCATGGATTTGTGAAACGCGATGTGCTAAACCTCCCCGGAATGTTCAATCGCCCCGCAGACGGGCCAGACACCGGAGGACCCTTCATGGCTGCCGATACCTTCTCCTTCGAAAACCACCCAGCCCTCCAGCGCCCGAAAGTCACCCCTCGCGAACCGATGCACCCCGGCTACACGCCGACCTTCGGTGAGGTTCGCCCGGCCTGCGAACTCGCCCTCGAAACGCTGGACGTTGTCGATCCGGAGATGTGGCGCCAGGGCAAGTTCTGGGACCGGCTCGAGCGCCTGCGCAAGGAAGACCCGGTCCACTACACACCGGACAGCTTTGTCGGCCCCTACTGGTCGGTTACCCTCTACGAAGACATCATGGCGGTCGACACCGACCACAAACGCTTCTCCTCCTCGTGGGAATATGGCGGCATTACCCTTGGCCCGCCGCTCGAAGATTTCGAGATGCCGATGTTCATCGCCATGGACGAGCCGCGCCATTCCGAGCAGCGCAAGACCGTGCAGCCGGCGGTCGCGCCGAACATGCTTAAGGAATACGAGCCCGTCATCCGCTCGCGCACGCAAGCCGTGCTCGACGGCCTGCCGGTTGGTGAGCCGTTTGACTGGGTCGACCGCGTCTCGATCGAGCTCACCGGCATGATGCTCGCCACCCTGTTCGGCTATCCGCAGGAACGCCGCCGCGAGCTGACCCGCTGGTCCGACATCGCCACAAACATGCACAACCCCGACATCTGCCCCGGCGGAGAAGTGCAGTGGAAACAGGAAATGATGCAGTGCCTGACCACGTTCATGGGCCTGTTCCAGCAACGCGGCGCAGAAGCCGATAGCGGCGACCTGATCAGCCTGCTTGCGCACGGCGACAAGACCAAGAACATGTCGCCAATGGAACTACTCGGCAACGTCATCCTGCTGATCGTCGGCGGCAATGATACAAGCCGCAACACGATGACCGCGTCGGTCTATGCGCTGAACAAGTATCCGGAAGAGTACAAGAAGCTGAAGGCCGATCCGGAGCTGATCCCGAACATGGTGTCAGAGACGATCCGCTGGCAGACGCCGCTGTCCTTCATGCGGCGCACGGCGCTGGAAGACGTGACGATCCGTGGGAAGACAATCAGAAAGGGCGAGCAGATCGCTATGTGGTACGTCTCGGGTAACCGCGACACCAATTTCTGGAAGGAAAATCCGGAAGACTTCATCATCGACCGCAAGAACGCCCGCCAGCACCTTTCCTTCGGCTTCGGCATCCACCGCTGCGTCGGCAACCGTCTCGCCGAATTGCAGCTGAAGATCCTCTGGGAAGAGCTGATGGCCCGCTATGACCATATAGAAGTGCTGGCCGAGCCGTCCTATACGTCCGGCGCCTTCGTGCGCGGCTATACCTGGATGCCGGTCGTGCTTCACCCGAAGTAAGGACTGGCCGCATCGCCGCATCCTGATTAAACCTCCCGGCAGAGATGTCGGGAGGTTTTTTTCATGGACGTATCCAAGGCCGTTGCGCAGCGCATTTCAACACGGGGCTTCCTGCCCGATCCTCTCCCGCTGAATGAAGTCCGCGACTGGCTGACGGCCGCCCAGCGCGCGCCCTCCGGCGGCAACACTCAGCCCTGGCGCGTCATCGCCGTTACCGGCGCCGAGAAGGACAAGGTCATACAGATTGCCCAGGCGAAGCTGGCCACCAATCCTGCCGGCGAGCCGACGGACCGGCCGATCTATCCGAAAGACCTCTGGGAGCCGCATGAGGCCCGCCGCCGCCGCGTCGGCGAGATGCTGTATGAAGCGCTCGAGATCCCGCGCGAGGACCGCGCCGGCCGGATGCGCTGGTTTGCCAACAATTTCCGCTTCTTCGGCGCGCCGCTGGCGCTGTTCATCGTCATCGACGAACGGATGGGCCACGGCCAGTGGGGCCATACGGGCATGTACCTGCAGACGCTCTGCCTGCTCGCCGAAGAGCGCGGCTGGGGCACCTGCATGCAGGAATGCTGGGGGATCCTGCGACCTACGCTGAAGGAACATTTCGGCCTTGGGCCGACCGAGATGATCTGGTGCGGCATCGCCGTCGGCAAGCCCGACAAGGCGGACAAGGCGAACAATCTGTACGCCGAGCGCGCGCCGGTCGACGAGATCGCCGAGTTCAGAGGCTTCTGATTTCGGACAAAATCCTGCCGCAAGCGCGCGTTGATATAGCGCTATGTGGACACGCCGGTCGTTCCTTGTTTCCGCCCTCGGGCTGCCGCTGTTGCCGCCCTTGCCGCTGGTCGAGGCACAGAAGACGTGGACGAAGAAGCTGGTACGCGCTGCAAGAAAGCAGATCGGCGTCACAACCGGCTACGACCCTGCCTATGTTACGCTCGCCTATCCGGGCGGGGACATCCCGCGCGAGACCGGCGTCTGCACCGATGTCGTGATCCGCGCTTACCGCGACGCCTTCAACGTCGACCTGCAGGTGCTGGTGCATGAAGACATGAAGGCCGCTTTTGCCAGCTATCCGAAAACCTGGGGCCTGACCCGCACCGACAAGAATATCGACCATCGCCGCGTGCCCAACCTCGAACACTATTTACAGCGCCAGGGCCTTGAGCGCGACGCCCCCGGCACCCGCGACGACTGGCAGGACGGTGACCTCGTCACCATGCGCCTCGGCGGCCGCCTGCCCCACATAGCGATCTTTTCGGGCCATGATCCGCTGACGGGCACAGCCATGTTCATCCACAATATCGGCGGCGGCACGCGCGAGGATGATCTGAATGCAGGCTATGACTCGCCAAGGCGATTCAGGTTCGCGCCGCCTCAGGTGTGAGGCCTACTCATCATCCCGCCAGGTATGCATCGGCTGCTGCGGCATGCGGGTTTCGCCGCGCAGCTTGCGCACGGCAGCCTGGATAGCTTCGCGGTCGAAGGCTTCGGGGTCGGCTTCAGGTTTCGGGGCGCGGGTGTAGGCGAAAACACTGAGGCCGCCTCCGGTTTCGTCGTCTTCATCGCCAACGTCCGCAATCAGCGCCGCAGCGGGTTGCTCCGAAGCCGGAGCAACCGCTTCGTCACCCATGAAGTCGGTGACGAAAGCTTCGACGTCCTCGACATTGCCGATTTCACCGATCAGCATGTCTTCTTCCGAAAGTGCTTCCTCGTCCGGCATCTGGAAGCCGGACGGAATCACGTCAGTCAGCAGTCCTTCGGCTTCGAGGTCTGCCTTACCGGGCAGCGTGTCGAGGCTTTCTATCCCGAAATGTTCGAGGAACTTGTCGGTGGTGGCGTAGGTGATCGGCAGTCCCGGTGTCTTGCGACGGCCGCGCACGCGCACCCAGCCGGTTTCCAGCAGCGTATCAATCACCGATTTCGCCACCGCGACGCCGCGCACCGCTTCGATCTCGGCGCGCGTCACCGGCTGGCCGTACGCGATGATCGCCATCGTCTCCAGCGCTGCCTGGCCGAGCTTTTTCTGAACCTGGCGTTCTTCAACGAAGAGGTAAGACAGATCCTGCGCCGTCTGGAAACGCCATTTGCCGGCCACTTCCACGAGGTTCACGCCGCGCTTGGAATAGACCGCGCGCAGCGCCATCAGCACTTCGCCCGCCTCGACGCCCTGCGGCAGGATTTCGGCAACCTGCTCCGCAGACAGAGGTTCCCCGGCCGCGAACAGAACAGCCTCGGCCCGGCGCACGCCTTCTGCAAGGGCCGCGTCGCGCCCGCCCAGCAGGTCTGCCTCGGCGCGGGCCTGAGCCTCGGACAGCTGGCTCATTGCATCGCGGCGGTTGTCGGCCATGTCATGGGTCATCTTGAATATCTCAGACGGTTGCATCGATCCCCTCCCCGGCGCGGGCCGCGTTGCGAAGATAGATGGGCGAGAAGTGAGCGTCCTGGCGCATGTCGACCTCGCCGTCGCGCGTCAGTTCAAGGGCAGCGGAAAAGACGCTGGCGGTGACCGAGCGGCCCGGCAGTTCCGGGGTATTCTCACACAGCGCCGTGCGGATATCATCGAGGCTCGACCAGTTCTCGAGTTGCTGGCGCAGGCCACGCAGTGTGTTGCGCGCCTGCTCCAGCGCCATCACGGGCTGTTTCTCGATGCGGTGCGGCGCTTCCTTTTCCTTCCGGTCACGGATGAAACCGAAGGCGGAGGTCAGGTCGTAAAGGGTTGCCGTGAACTCGGTAAGCTTGACGACTTTCGGCTGCACAGGCGCGCCGCGCAGGAACACGACATTATTCAGTACCGGGCCAGCCTCAAGTTCGCGCACGGCTGCGCGCATAGCATCGAGACGCTTGAGGCGGAAGGCAAGCCGGGCGGCCATCTCCTCGCCCGTCGGCTCGTCATCGCCGAGCGCTTCCGGCTTCGGCAACAGAAGGCGCGACTTCATGAAGGCGAGCCAGGACGCCATCAGCAGGTAGTCCGCCGCCAGATCAATCCGCTTGCTGCGCGCGTCCTCGATGAATGTCATGTACTGCTCGGCGAGCTGCAGCATGGAAATCTGCAGCAGGTTCACCTTCTGGCGGCGCGCAAGTTCCAGCAGCAGGTGGAGCGGGCCTTCATAACCCGGCACATCCACTGAGAAGAGGTTGACGCCGTCAGCTTCGGCGACATCGGCCGACAGGGCATCAATGGAGATGGCCTCTGCGCTCACGCCATCGCCCCCAGTTGCGGAAAGAGTTCATGGAACCGGCGCCAGCCTCTGGCCGCCTCGAACGGTTCGGTGCGCCGCGCGAAGGCGTCTGCATTGCAGGCGCGCGCTTCGGCCTTTCCGGCGAGAGGCGGCGCGGCCCCAGCCACTTCGGTCATCTCTGCCAGAATTGCAGCGGGATCTTTCAGGAAGCCGGAGCAATGCAGCAGCACATCGCAGCCCGCCGCGATGGAGGCGTCTGCACGCTCCGTCAGTGTGCCGCCCAAGGCTTTCATCCCCAGATCATCCGTCATCAGCAGGCCATCAAACCCGATTCGGCCGCGGATGACGTCCTGAATCATGATCCGCGACACGGTCGCGGCCTTGCCGGCGTCATACGCATCATAAGAAATATGGGCGGTCATCGCCATCGGAGCATCGGCGACCCGGGCAAAAGCATCAAAATCCTTCGAGAGCTCGTTGTTACCGGCGGTTACGCGCGGCAACTCGTAATGGCTGTCAGCGAAGGCGCGGCCGTGTCCGGGGATGTGCTTGATGACGCCGGCCACGCCTCCGGCAGCAAGGCCTTTCAGGGCAGCGGCGGCAAGGTCTGCGATGCCGGCAGGATCGGAGCCGAAGGCGCGGTCGCCGATGATGTCATGGGCGCCCGGAACCGGCAGGTCGACCACCGGCGCGCAATCGGCATGGATCGACAGGCTGGCGAGTTCGGAAGCAATCAGCCGGTGGCCGAGCCAGGTAGCCTCGCGGCCAAGCTCAGGGTCGCGCGCATAGATCGCCGCGTAGTCGGCCCCGCGTGGGAACAACGGCCATTCGGGCGCCTTCAGGCGCGCAACGCGGCCGCCTTCCTGGTCGATGAAGATCAGCGTCTCGCGGCCAGTCGCCTCCCAGATGCCGGCGACCAGCTTGCGCACCTGCATCCGGCTCACGCAGGACCGGCCCATCAGGATCACGCCCCAGGGGCTTTGCGCCCGGAACAGGGCCGCTTCGCCGGACGTCAGTTCCGGGCCGGATACGCTGAGAATGCAGGCTTTGACCACTATCCGTTCACCACGATGCAGTTGGCACCGGCCTCCTTGACCGCGTCACAGAAGGCCGAGGCCTCCGATCTGTCGGCAAAGGCCCCGACGCGCAACCGGTAAAACACACCCTCAGAGCCGAGGTCAGCGCGCTGGATCATTTTCGTGGCGCCATGGTACAGTTCCGGCGCCGAAGCGGTGACCCGTTTCCACTGGGATTCGGCCGCTTCCTCCGAGCGCAGGGCGGCGATCTGAACGAGGTAGGCACCATCTGCCGCAAACGCGAAGCGCACCCGCGGGCCTTGGGTCGCCTCGAGAGCGTCCGGCGGCGACGGGGGAACAACTACCCGGGCAGCAGGCGCCGGCTCGGCGACCACCTCGGCAGGCGGCGGGGTGTCTGTCAGGTCGGTGACCGGCTCCACGGGGCCGCGGCGCAGGTTCGTCGGCAGTCCGTCACTGACCGCACCGGCGCCCGCGAGTTCTGCGCCGGCAGAG
Organism: Hyphomonas sp.; assembly: GCA_016124495.1. Taxonomy (GTDB): domain Bacteria; phylum Pseudomonadota; class Alphaproteobacteria; order Caulobacterales; family Hyphomonadaceae; genus Hyphomonas. The sequence continues at coordinate 214,326 of WGNP01000001.1, forward strand.
GCAAGCCCGGCAGCGGGCTCGCGTTCGGAAGCGTCCATCTCGTCAAAGAACCGGATGTCGGTATTTTCGACCGCAGCGCCGCCGGCTTCGGCGGGGGCGGTCTTGATCGGCGTATCCTCGGCCAGCACGCTGGGCAGGCCCTCGCCTGCGGGGCGGACGCCCTGCCGGTAGGTGTTCCAGACAACGGCGCCGAAGATCAGCAGCACGCCGATGGCCAGTGTCAGGATCAGGGGGCCGCGCGCGGTCTCTTCTTCGCGGGCGTCAAACCCACGATAGTCGTCGTCAAAGGGGGTATAGTCCTGGCCCTGTGAGCTTTGTCGGCCCATTGGTTGCTCCCTGAACAAATCCTGCGGTTAACAGCTAGGCCGGTTTCCTTAACGAGCCTTGAACGGGGCCGTTCTGAGCCGAGACTGCCGGGATTTCCGGCTCAGGCGAGGCTGCGCGAATCGAACAGGCGGCGGTGCTCTTCGAGGGCGAAGGTGTCGGTCATTCCGGCAATGTAGTCACATACGATCCGGGCCCGCAGCGCGTCCGGCGCAGGATCGGCCAGCCCGCCCCAGGGTGGCGGCAGGGTCTGGGGTTCGTTGAGGAACACCTCGAACAGGTCGGCCAACACGCGCTTCGCCTTCGAGCGCATCCGGTTAACCCGGTAGTGCTTGTACATCCGGGCATAGAGAAAGGCGCGGAGGGCGCGTTGCGGCCCCTCCAGGGCTCCGGAGAACGCGATCAGCGGCACATCCATCGCGCGTACATCAGCAGCGGTCTTCGGCTTGTGACGCTTCACCCGCGCGCGGGTCTCGTCGACGAGATCATTGATCCACAGGCCAATCAGCCGTCGCACGGCTTCGTAGGTGACCATCCGGTCGTCGATGCCCGGAAACTCGATCCGTACGCCCCGGAACGCGTCGCCCACGACCGGCAGGTCCATCAGGTCCTCGACGGTGAACAGGCCGGCGGCGATGCCATCATCAATGTCGTGGTTGTTGTAGGCGATATCGTCGGACAGGGCGGCCACCTGCGCTTCGGGACCGGCAAATTGGTCGATCTCAAGGTCGATCAGGTGGGCAAAGTCGCGAAACGCCGCCGGCAGGTCGTTCAGGGTCGTGTCCGGACCGGTCAGCGGGCCGTTGTGCTTGACGAGGCCCTCGAGGGTCTCCCAGCTGAGATTGAGCCCGTCGAACTGCGGATAGCGCCGCTCCAGCCGTGTGACGATGCGCAGCGACTGGGCGTTGTGGTCAAAACCGTCATAGGGCTTCATGCAGGCATCAAGCTGGTCTTCCCCGGCATGGCCGAAGGGGGGATGGCCAAGATCGTGGCAAAGGGCGAGGGTCTCGGCGAGGTCTTCGTCGAGCCCGAGCGTTCGGGCAATTGTGCGGGCGATCTGGGCGACTTCCAGCGTATGGGTCAGCCTTGTGCGGAAATGATCGCCCTCATGAGCCACAAAAACCTGGGTTTTCTGCTTCAGGCGCCGAAAAGCTGTCGCGTGGATTATGCGGTCCCGGTCACGCTGGAACGGCGTGCGGGTCGCAGAAGGCGCCTCTTCGAAGAAGCGTCCGCGGCTGTCTTCGTGCCGGGTTGCGAACAAGGCTCTCTTTTCCATCGCGGTTTTAGTCCTTATGTTCTGCACATGACCGACATTTCTACACCGGATGTGACCCTTACAGCCTCGGCTGCGAAGCGGATTAATGCGATTCTCGCCAAACAGGACGGCGCGGCATTCCTGCGTGTATCGGTTGAAGGCGGGGGGTGTTCAGGCTTTTCCTACAAGTTCGATTTTGCACCTCAGGCCAATGCCGACGACCTCGTGATCGAGCGCGATGGCGCCCGGGTACTGATTGACGAGATGAGCCTCGGGTTCCTCAGGGGATCGGAAATCGACTTTGCCAACGAGCTGATCGGCGCCGCGTTCAGGATCAGGAACCCGAACGCGACTTCGGGGTGCGGCTGCGGGACCAGTTTTTCGGTTTAATCCAGAGCATTCCGGCCATTGTGCCCGGCCTCCGGGACGGTAGTGTCTTCGAAGCTTCAAGTGAGACACATCCATGTTCGGCAAGCGCAAATGCGATGCACCCCCTGTCTTCAAGGATCCTGTAACCGCCGCGACAGGGCTGCACGAGAGCAGCCGCACTGGCAGGGCTGCAATGCAAATCCGGCGCGGAACTGACCCCTGGCGGACTGCGCCCGCCAAACGCAGCTGCACTTGTCAGAGCCGCGCAGTTGCCGGACGCTGCCTGGCTGTACACCACCCAGCTCGATTGCAGCCGCTGCAGGAAGTCCTGTGATGTTCAGGTCGGCCGGCCCGCAACCGGCCCGGCGCCCAACGCCATGGCGATTCGCTCCAAGGCCCGGCCGGATTTCTATGCCCTTCAGCACGCCTTCCTGCCGGAATGGTTCCTGACGATGCCGCAGGCGGCGATCTCGATCCTCAGCAGCAAGCTGGAAGGCTGGCAGACGCAGACAATGGCGCAGATTGGCGGCATGGTCGAGCGCACGCCGGGCGATCCGATGCCGATCCGGGATGTCCAGATCGTCGGCACGCCCGGGGACACCACGTCGGTGCAGCTGGATTTCATCACGCCCTGCCCGCCCATCGAAGCACACTATGCCCTGCTCGTGGGCGGGCCCCGGCCATTTTACCTGCTGTCGGAGAAAACCCATCTGGGCGAAGACAAGCCGGTGGCCGACATGGCCGGACTGACGGAGTGGGCCTTCACCGATGCCGGGGCCACCCATATGGAGCACACGGCTATCGACCTGTTGCCGGATGTCTCGCGCAGCGCCTTCTTCACCTCGGCAGTAAACCTTCTGAAGCGCCGCCTCGCCTGACGCAAGGACGCCAATTGCACTTCAGCGGGCCGGCCTTACACTGAGACGGATGACTCAGCCCGCAGCCTTCACGATCAATATACCCGATACGAAACTTGCCGCGATCCGCGCGCGGGTGGAAGCCTACAGCTGGTTTCCTGCCCCGGCGAACGAGCAGGGCTTTGCCTATGGCATGTCGACACCGGTGATGCAGGACATCCAGCGCTACTGGCTGGAGACATATGACTGGCGAGCTGCAGAGGCGGAGCTGAACCGCTGGCCGCAGTTCACGGCCGAGGTGGACGGGCAGACCATTCACTTCGTTCATGTGGTGGGCGAAGCGAAAGGCAAGCGGCCGCTGCTGATCACACATGGCTGGCCGGGGAGCGTCTACGAGTTCTGGCAGGCCATCGGGCCACTGGCTTTTCCATCCGGGCACGGAGGACGGGCGGAAGATGCGTTTGATCTCGTGATCCCGTCCCTGCCCGGCTATGGATTTTCCGGCAAACCGGCTTCCCCGCTCGGCCAGCGGGCAACAGCTGCGCTGTGGGACAAGCTGATGCGCGACGTGCTCGGCTACCCGGCCTACCTCGCGCAGGGCGGCGACTGGGGCTCGATGGTGACGTCATGGCTCGGCAAGAACCATGGTACGGCAGACGGCAAGGGCGGCTGCAGGGGCATCCACCTCAACATGATGGCGATGCGTCCGACACCGGCCCTTCCCCAGACTGCCGAGGAAACCGCGTGGCTGCAGCGCTCGCAGATGATGATGCAGATGGAGGGCGCCTACCTGATGCAGCAGGCGACCAAGCCGCAGACGCTGGCGATGGCGCTGATGGATTCGCCGATGGGCACGGCTGCTTGGATCCTCGAGAAGTTCCATGGCTGGAGCGATCTTCGTGAGCGCGGTCTGCTGGAAGTCTACACCCGCGACCAGCTGCTGACGAACGTGATGATCTATCTCGTCAGCGACACTATTGCGACGAGCGTCTGGTACTATAATGCCCTGTTCCAGGAGGGCGGCGCCAGCCTGCCCGAAGGCGAACGGTGCGAGACACCGACGGCGTTTGCGAGTTATCCTGGTGAGGAGTATATCCTCGCGCCGCCGCAGAGCTGGGCGAAGCGGGCCTACAATATCACGCGCTGGACGCAGCTGCCAAAGGGCGGCCATTTCGCAGCGATGGAAGTGCCGGAGATTTACGTGGCCGACGTGCGCGACTGGGCTCGCGTCGCGTGAGCGCCTTGACGGATCAGTCACTCTCGCCGTGCTTGCGCGCCGCTTCGCGCAGGCGGGCAAAGATCGCGGCGGGGTCTTCCGGGGCTTCGACTTCGTCCGGTTCCGGATAATCGTCGAAGAAGTCCTCTTCCCCGGCCGCCACCTCGGCAACCGTGGGCGCCGCCGCGACGGTCGCAGGCTGCGGCTCCGGCACCAGGATTTCTGGCACCTCGATCACCAGGTCGTCTTCAAACCCGGCACGCAGCCTCCCGATCACGGTCTCGCCCCCAATCAGCGTCTGCCCCGGCCACACGAGTATGTTCAGGCTGGCGGGCAGATAAAGGTCGCACCAGCCACCCAGCCGCCGGGTCCCGAACGCGCGGCCGAGACGCACGACATCTCCGGTCTCGACATCCAGCTCGATGCGCGGACCAAAACCGCCAGTCGACAGCGCAAGACCTGCTTGCTCGCCGGCGCTTTCAAACGACACATAGGCGCGCGTCAGCCCCTCATCGTCCGGACGCAGCGCCATTGGAACCGAAGGCTCGCCTTGCGCAAGCGTGATCAGGTCAACCCCGCCGGCAATCGGCGTGTAGAGTTTGTTGGTCGTCAGCGGCGAAGAGGTTATCCGTATCCGGACATAACTGCCCGGTGAGAGACGCAGCGCCGTGGGCGGCTCTTCGCCCTGGATGCTCAGCACTATACCATCACACGGCGCCACCACGCCGTCCGCCAGGTCCGGCGGAGAGCGGCGCGACCAGCGGCCCGCCGCCAGCGCCGCAACCATTGCGGCAAAGCCGATCCAGAACAGGGGGCCCCAGATCCAGCCCAGCAGCAGGGATGCCAGGAAAGCCGCCGCCGCTGCGGCCACGCCTTCCCAATCGAATACGACATTCAGCCACGGCATGGAGCGGCGCTCGATTTCATCCGGCATGACTTCGCTCCTTTCGCGGCTTCCCAGCCTCAGGTCAGGGCCAATGCAGCATCCGTGCTACGCGCCTGCCTTTGCCACATATCAGCATATTTGCCGCCTTTTGCCAGCAGCGCGGCATGGTTACCGCGCTCAATCACTCGTCCGGCCTCGAGGACGATGATCTCGTCCGCCGAAATGACGGTCGAAAGCCGGTGCGCCACCATCAGGGTCGTCCGGCCGGCAGAGGCATGCTCCAGCGCGTCCTGAACGGCAGCTTCTGTGGCACTGTCGAGCGCGCTGGTCGCCTCGTCGAGCACGAGGATGGCGGGGTCTGCGAGCACGACCCGGGCGATGCCGACACGCTGTTTTTCGCCGCCGGAAAGTTTCAGGCCGCGCTCGCCGACGCGGGTGTTCCAGCCGTCCGGCTGGCTCTCGATGAAGTCGAGCAGCTGCGCGCCGCGGGCCGCGTCGCGGATTTCCGCCTCCGTCGCACCGGGGCGTGCATAGGCGATGTTGGCGCGGATCGTGTCGTTGAACAATACAACATCCTGCGGCACGAGGCCGAGGGCCGCGCGCAAAGATTCCTGCGTCACCGTGCGCACATCCTGCCCGTCAACCAGGACCCGCCCGCCATCGGTATCGTAGAAACGGAACAGCAGTTTCAGCAGCGTCGACTTGCCGGCACCCGACGTGCCGACGAAGGCGATCTTGCCGCCGGCGGGCACGTCGAAGCTGATATTCTGAACACCAACGGACCGGCCTTCGTGATTGAAGGAAACATCCTCGAACGTTACCCGGCCTTGCGGTTTGGAGAGCACCGCGGCGTCCGGCACATCTTCAACTTCCGGCACCATCGCCAGCAGGCCGTGCAGCTTTTCGAGGTCCACCGCACCCTGCTTGATCTCGCGCCATGCCCATCCAAGAATGTTCAGCGGCGCGTAGAGCGACAGCAGCATCAGCATCACCGCCGTGAGGTCGCCGATCTGCATCCGGCCTTCGATGACGTTCAGCGCTGACAGCACCATCACCGCGAGCAGGCCAAGGTTCATCACCAGCGCCTGCACCGTGTTCAGCACATACATGCTGCGCATCGTGTCGACATAGTGGACGTTGTAGTCGCCCATCGCCCTGTCGAACCGTGCGGTCTCGCGCGTTTCTGCCGCAAAGGATTTGACGGTTTCGAAATTGGTCAGGATGTCCACGGAGGTTGCGCGGAAATGGGTGTCGGCTTCGTTCATTTTCCGGCGCTGGCGCACGCGCCATTCTGTGATGACAACCGTGCAGATCACATACAGGACAATCGTCGCGACCGCGATCAGGGCGAGCCGGTAGTCATAGGCGACGCCGAGCGCGATGGCGGCCAGCACGAGACGGATCAGGGTCGGGCCGATATTGAAGGCGAGGAAGCGGATCAGGTAGTCGATCGCCCCTGCCCCGCGCTCAATGACCCGGTTCAGGGCGCCGGTACGCCGGGTCTGATGGAAGTTCAGTGACAGGCCGAGGGCGTGGCCAAACGCGTCCACGCTCGCCACACGTTGGGCGTCCTGGCTGACCGGCGCGAACAGCCAGTCCCGGGCCTGCGGCAGCGCGGCCGCTGCGAATCTCAGGATCAGCCCATACGTCAGCCAGAGCGCCGCAACGGCAAAGCCGCCGCCCGCCCCCTGAGCCACAACCTGGTTGATCGCGTGGCCCATCACCAGCGGCGAGACGACCTCCAACACCGACGCGGCGAGCGTCAGCACCACGGCCGCCGCCATGATCGGGCGCCATTTTGCCAGTTCCGGCCGCCAGAGCAGCTTCAGGATACGCAGGATCGAAGCCCAAAGGCCCCCATCTGCACTCTCGATCCGGTCGTGGTTTTCGGGTGCCTGTGCGGCATGTGCATGTGAACTCATGCACGCCATATGGCGCGGAACGTTGGAAAACGAAACCCACCCGAAAAACACTGCCCGCCCCGATCCTGCGAAACCGTCTGGCAGAAGCGGGCAACGCTGCGTAAACTCCCGTGTTATGGATGATATCAAGAACCACCCGACAACCTCCACCATCGGATCAATCTGCGTGTATTGCGGCGCGTCCGACAACGTGAACGCGATCTATATCCGTCTGGCCGAAGCGCTGGGCCGGGAACTCGCCGGCCGCGGCATCCGCCTCGTCTATGGCGGCGGCGGGGTGGGCCTTATGGGTGCCTGCGCCCGCGCAGCGAACGGCGCGGGCGGCGATGTGCTCGGCATCATGCCGCGCTTCCTGTTGCAGAAGGAACGTATCTTCATGGATGTGGAACACCGCATCGTCGAAGACATGCACACCCGCAAGATGATGATGTTCGAGGAGGCGCATGCCTTCATCGTGCTGCCCGGCGGCATCGGCACACTGGAAGAAGCGGTTGAGATCCTTTCCTGGGCCCGGCTCGGCCTGCACGCAAAGCCCATGGCCTTCCTGGACGAGGACGGCTTCTGGCAGCCCTTCTTCGAGCTGATTGACCGGATCATCGCCGGCGGCTTCATTCCGGAGACGTTCCGGGACGCGCTGGTGCACAGCACCACGCCGCAGGCGGCGATCACCGCGCTGGAAGACCGGCGCGTGGTAATAGATCTGTAAACGGATCGAATTGGCCTACTCGAAGTCTCCGACCAGCAGAGGCTCCTCGATGGCCGCTTCCAGAGGTGCGTAGCGATCGATGATCTCCTGGCGCGCCGCAGCGCGCGCGGCCGCGTCGCCTTCGGCCAGAAACTTGTCCAGCTCATCTGCTTCCTTGCCGAGCGCTTCCTTCACAAGCTTGCCGCAATCATTCATGTTTCGCGCCTTGTTCACCGGACAGGATTTCAGCCAGGTTATCGGGCGATCCGACCATGGGTCGGCTTCAAAGCCTTCCCGCCGGAGCAGGACGAGCTTGTCGGCGGTCTTCTTGCAGGATCTCTTCACTTCCTTTTCGAAAGACCTGTACTCGTCCGGAAGTCCAAGCCCGCAAAAGGTTTCGACATTCCATACACTGACACTGATGGTTTTCTCTCGCCCGTTCTCGTCGAACGTATGCTTCTCGAGGTAATCTTGACCATACCAGTCTGAGACCATATCACCGAGGTCCAGATCGCCGGGTGGTTCCTTTTCGAGCCGGATCACGTAGCGTTTACTCTTCAGATCGCTGAAGGCGGTGCCGGAAAAGAAGTTCAGGGTGTCGAGTGCCGGGTCCCAGGAAATCGCCCCGTCCTGCCCGGTTTCGGTGGTGATGGATTCAGCGGGGTTGACCTCGAGGCCATAGACCATGGACGTCTCGGCGCTCCAGTTTCCTTCAACGCCCGTTATTGTGCCGGCGCCATGTGCGAGGCCGAACCGGCAATAGCCGTTCCACTGCGCGGTGCGCCAGTACGCGGCGAAGCGTTCAAACCGTTCCTCATGCGGCGCAAACACTATCACGGAACAATCCCCGCCAGCGGTCGGCACGACGCGCTCACCGGGACGCAGGGGCAGTTCGATGCCGGTATAGTCCGGCGCCGCCGGGAGCGGCGCGGTTTCGGCAGTCGCCGCCAGGCCCGCTCCAAACGCGGCAAGCGACAGGGTAACAGATTGCAGTGTCCGGCGGGACCAGGAGTGTCTCATGACGAACGGCCTCAGTTCCCAGCCCTGGGGTTAGAGTTGAGGTGGTGGGCCGAGCTTGTCCAGTGGCCTGAATCAGGCGGGCAGATTATTCCGCCGCGACCAGATTGAACTCAGCCTGCCAGTCCGCCATCAGGGCGCGGTTGTCGTGGTCCCAGGGGTGGAAGCCTGGCCTGAACCAGGTAATCCAGATCTTCCAGCCGCGACCGAAGAAGGCGGGGTCTTTCCAGAGGAACCGCTTGACGGCCTTTCTGGCTTCTTCAGGCGTGTAGCCGTCCGCGACCAGCATCGACGAGGCGAAGGTCGTGATGTTGCGCGGGAAAAAATATGAGATCAGCAGCATCGCAAGGCAGCGGCGGAAATAGCGGCGCCATGCCGGCCAGTCCTTGGTGGCGATAAGGAAGACGTCGTAGGCCACGGCCTTGTGCTCGGTCTCTTCCATCGCATGCCAGCGCCAGAGATCGCGCAATGCCGGGTCGGTTTTCCTGAACAGGTCATCGTGCTGGGCGAACATGTCGGCGAGCATAGCGGTGAAATGCTCAAGGCAGATCGTCGACATCAACATACCGGCCGGGCCGCGCGAGCGGGCAAATGCGATCCGTTCCCGGATTTTTGTCTCGATCGCCTCGACCGGATACTTGCTGCGGTCGATCATCTTGTTGAGCATCAGGTGCTCGCGCGAGTGGATCGCCTCCTGGGCGATGAAGTCCTTTGCCTCCTTCGCCAGCTTGCCGCTGAGCTGGTCCTTGTAGCCGCGCACCGCGTCCATGAAGAGGCGCTCGCCATCCGGGAACGTCAGCGACAGGGAATTCATCACGGCCGTCGCGACCGGATCGCCGTCGAGCCAGTGGCCGGACTTCGCCGTGGCTACATCAAAATGCAGGTCGCGGGGCAGAATGGTGAGGTCTTCAGGAGAGCGGGCGGCGGTCATCGGGCGAATCCTGCTGACAAGAGAGAAGTTCGGGACATAGTCTCAACCAAATTTCAGCCTTCTTAGCAGTTACTGACAAAAATGTCGATAAGCAAAATCATCCCTTCCCGGGTCCGGCGGTCGCCGGAAGCCTCGCGTGAGAACATTCTCATCGCAGCGGAACGCCTGTTGGTGCGGACCGGGCCTCAGTCACTGCGGCTGGCGGACGTGGCCAGGGAAGCGGGCGTGGCGAATGCCACCGTCCTCCATCATTTCGGCACCATCGACGGGGTTCAGGCCGCCCTGATGGAAAAAATGATCGCCGGGCTGGTGTCAGGCCTCCTGACGATGGACGTGCCGGATGATCCAGCTACGGCACGCAGCGCGGGCCTGCAGAACCTGTTCGATGCGTTCGAGACCAAAGGCGCCGCACGTCTCGCAGCCTGGCTGGAGATGACGGGCGAATCGCGCCGCCTGCGGACGGTGCGCGAGGCCGTGCAGACCGTGATCCGGCAAAAGATCCGTCCGTCCGACGGGGATGAAAGCCGGCTGGAAGACGCGATCCTGGTCAGTGTTATCCTCGCCATTGGCGTAGGCCTGTTCGGCCCAACGCTTGGCGAACTGCTGGGCAAGCCCGCAGGCCGCGCGCGGGCCGCGGCGCTGAAACTGCTGGAGGACGGCCTGAACCCGGTTGAAAAGCCCTGATCACCGCCCGCGACCCCGGCGATCCGCAGGCGGTCAACGCGCACGATCAGAACTGCCGTTGCGGAAAAGCCTTTGACTTATCGGCGGTTCTACCCCATGTGCGCCGGGTCTGGGCAGCTTTGACCGCCTTGCAGGGACAGCGTGAGCTGGCGCGGCGAAACATTCGCCCTGTCGTAGGCCCTCCTTACAGACAACAATTAAGCCCCAGGCGCCCTTCTTCACGCGGGTCGTTAGAACCCTCGCTCCCCAGCGCGACGTGTCGCGCCGGGCGCAAAGTATTATTTTGAAAGAACACATGACAACCTTCCAATCCTTCGGCCTCGCGCCGCGCGTTGAATCTGCGCTGACCGCTGCCGGCTACTCCACCCCTACCCCGATCCAGGCCGGCGCCATCCCGCTGATCATGTCCGGCCGCGATGTCATGGGCCTCGCCCAGACCGGCACCGGCAAGACGCTGGCCTTCGCCGCCCCGATCCTCGACAAGCTGTTCCGCAACCAGGGGCCGGCTCCGCACAAGGGCGCGCGCGTTCTCGTGCTGGCACCGACCCGCGAACTGGCCGGCCAGATCGCCGCCTCATTCGAAACCTACGGCGCCGGCCTCGGCCTGCGCGTGGCGATGGTTTGCGGCGGCGCCAAGATCGGCCCGCAGATCCGCAAGCTTGAGCGCGGCGTGCACGTGCTGATCGCCACGCCCGGCCGCCTGATCGACCTGATCGAGCAGCGCGCCGTCGGCCTCAAGGATGTTGAAGTCCTCGTGCTCGACGAAGCCGACCAGATGCTGGACCTCGGCTTCATCCACGCGCTCCGCGCCATCGCAAAACATGTTCCGGCAAAACGCCAGACGCTGTTCTTCTCGGCCACCATGCCGAAACTCGTCGAAGGCCTTGCCGCGCAGTTCCTGCGTGACCCGGCACAAGTGGCCGTGGCTCCGCCGTCGGCGACGGCCGACAAGGTCGAGCAACGCATCTGCTTCGTCGAACAGGGCGAGAAGCAGGCCCTTCTCGTGGAGACCATCCGCAAGCCGGAGGTGAAGACCGTGCTCGTCTTTACCCGGACGAAGCATGGCGCCGATGCCGTCGTGCGCCGTCTTGCGGCGTCGGATATCGACTCGGTCGCCATCCATGGCAACAAGAGCCAGTCGCAACGCGAACGTGCGCTGGAAGCCTTCAAGGGCGGCAAGGTGCCCGTCCTCGTCGCAACGGATATCGCGGCACGCGGCATCCACATCGACGGCCTGACCCACGTCATCAACTTCGACCTGCCGGAAGTGCCCGAGCAATACGTCCACCGCATCGGCCGCACCGCGCGCGCTGGCGCAACCGGCGTGGCCATCTCGTTCGTCTCCAGAGACGAGCGCGATTATCTGCGCGCCATCGAGAAGCTGGTCGGCAACAAGCTCGCCCCACGTCCCGCTGGCGAAAAAGAGTCCGATGATCGCGGCTCACGCAAACCCCAGCAGCAAAGCCGGCGTCCGCAGGGCCAGCAACGCAGCAGCGGCAACGGTGAGCGTCGTCCTCAACGGGACGGCGAGCGCCGCGCCTATGACCCCGCCGCACGTCGTGCACCGGCGGACGGTGAACGCCGCCCTCAGCGTGAAGGCGAACGCACGTCGCAGGGCAATGGTGAGCGCTCGTCCGGCAACGGCGGCCACTTCCAGCGCACCTCTGGCGGCGGCAAACCGGGCGGCAATGGCGGCGGCTCGCGCCGTGGTCCCGGCCAGGGCGGCGGCGGCGGGCGCTCGCGCCGTCCGGAACGTGCGGGCGTCTAAGACTTTCTGAGCTTGAAAAGCAGAACCGCCCCGGCCTCACGCCGGGGCGGTTTTCTTTTGTCCGGAAGCGGACGCAACCATCGGGCCTGATCACCCGATGTCCGCATAGACTATCCCGGAGGCGCCATGCAAAATCCGGTTGGCAATTTCTTCCTTTGGTTCTAATTGCAAATGACTCGCAAAAACGGCGCGTTGGCCGGCGGGCACGCGCCGCAAGCCAGAAGCGCGGCCCGGTGCGCAAGATCGCACACTTTGCTATCCCGAGCTGGCGGGAGCCTGGAGCCTCGCAATGACTATCAATGACCTTCCGGAAGGCGGCACGGCCCACATTCTTTCGATCTCGGCGGCGGCGCCGGAATTGGCAGCCAAGCTGCGCGAGATCGGCTTTTGCGAAGGCGATCAAGTGCAGCTGCTGACCCGCGGTCCGCTGGGAGCGCAGCCGCTGGCGGTACGCCTCAGCCGGCGTGTGATTGCGATGCGCATTGACGAGGCGCAGGCCATCGAGGTTGAGCCGTGAGGGAACTGCGTTTCGCCCTGGTCGGCGCGCCGAACTGCGGCAAGTCCACATTGTTCAACGGCCTGACGGGCGGGCGCGCGAAGACGGCCAACTATGCCGGCGTAACCGTCGAGCGCCGCCGGGGCCAGTTCACGACGGCGCAGGGTCAGAAGATCGAACTGCTCGACCTGCCCGGCATCTACGGGCTGACAACACGCTCGCTTGACGAACGCATCTCCGTCGACACGATCATGGGCCGCAATGCCGACGAGCCGGCGCCGGATGGTCTGCTGGTGCTGATCGATGCCGGCGACATCCGCACGCAGCTGCACTTCATCCTGCAGGTGCGCGCACTTGGCCGGCCGATGCTACTGGTGCTGAACATGTACGACCTCGCGGAACGCGACGGGGTGCGGATTGACGTGGCGGCCCTGGAGCGCCGGCTGGGTGTACCCGTCGTGACGACACGCGCGACCCGCTCGAGTGGCCGGGAAGCGCTGCTGAGGCGGCTGGACGAAGTCATTGCGTCTGAAGCCTGGCTTAAATCCACGCCGCCCGCGCCGGAAGCGGATCTCAAGCAGCTGCAGCGCGAGGCGCGCGACATTGCGCGTGAAGCGATCCTTGCGGAACCGGTTATGAACCGGCTGACCCGCGTGATCGACCAGGTGGTGCTGCACAAGATTGCCGGACCGGTCATTCTGGCGCTGTTGCTGTTCTTCATTTTCCAGGCGGTGTTCGCGTGGGCGACGGCGCCGATGGATGCGATTGATGCTGCTGTTTCCGCGCTCAACGCGTGGGTCAGTAATGTTCTGCCGGACAACTGGATACGAAGCCTGCTGACAGACGGCATAATCGCCGGCGTCGGCAGCGTGGTGATATTCCTGCCGCAGATCGTCATCCTGTTTGCCTTCATCCTGCTGCTGGAATCTTCCGGATACATGGCGCGGGCGGCTTTTCTGATGGACGAGCTGATGCTGCGCGTCGGGCTCAACGGCCGGGCTTTCATTCCGCTGCTGTCGAGCTTTGCGTGCGCCATCCCCGGCATGATGGCGGCGCGCACAATCGAGAATGAACGCGACCGCCTGACAACAATCATGATCGCGCCGCTGATGACCTGCTCGGCGCGGCTGCCGGTCTACACCCTGATCATCGCAGCCTTCATTCCGCAGACGCCTGTTGGCCCCTTCGGCCTGCAGGGCATCGTCATGTTTGCACTGTATGGCGCCGGTATCGTCAGTGCCGTGATCGTGGCCTACGTGCTGAAGCGCACGATCACCAGGGGACCACCGCAGGCCCTGCTGATGGAACTGCCGACCTACAAGGCGCCGGACCTGCGTGATTTCCTGACCAATCTCGGAGCACGTGCCTGGGCCTTCCTGCGCCGCGCCGGCGGGGTGATCTTCATCGTCTCGGTGGTGCTGTGGTTCCTCGCGAGCTTCCCGGAATCGGCCGACGGGATCCGGGGCTCCTTCGCCGGCATGCTCGGCGGCCTGATCGAACCCGTCCTGCGGCCAATCGGGTTCAACCTGGAGATCGCGATTGCGCTCGTGCCGGGCCTTGCGGCGCGCGAAGTAGCCGTCGGCGCGCTCGGCACGGTCTATGCGCTGCAAGGCGCGGACGAGGTGAGCCTCGGCGCAGCGTTGCAATCGTCCTGGTCCCTGCCGACGGCGCTGGCCTTCCTCGCCTGGTATGTGTACGCGCCGCAATGCCTTGCGAGCCTGGCGGTGGCCAGACGTGAGACCAACTCCTGGCGCTGGACCGGTGTGATCGTCGCTTATCTGTTCACCCTGGCCTACATCGCGGCTGGGCTGACCTACTGGACGGCGACCTGGGCTGGTCTCTGATGACCCTGCCGGAAATGTCGTGTCCGCGGGTTCCGGCGCCCCGGAAAGGCGTTCATAGCTCCGGCGTTCTGCCGCGCTGAGGTGCTCTCGCCTCTCATCGCGTCCAAAGTTTCTGTCATTCTTTATCACCTGGCATCGAATTTTTTGCGCGTTGGACCGGGTAGACGGGTGCCTTCCGGAGGCTGGCCCGGGGCGCGTTGATCTGGGGACTGATCGCCACGGCGCCCATGGTCGCTGCCCTGTACATCATGATCGCCAAGCCCATCACGGCGCAGAGCACACGGCCGGCTGGAGACCGGATCAGGGAGCAAGGCTCGCCGGCGGACATGATCGCCCTAGCTCGGGCTTGCAAACACCGTTTGCCCGCAGGCGAGCGCCAGACACAATGGGGTCTGAAGCGCCTGCTCCCCGAAACACCCTAAAGGAGACCTGCGGCCATGGATGTCTACCGAGCGATCTATACATCACGGCCCTTTGGCTATGACGTGAGTATCCTGAGCGGAATTCTGATGCATGCACGGCGCGCGAACGCACGGGACGCTATTACAGGCGCCCTGATCTGCCGGGCCGACATCTACATGCAATGGCTGGAAGGCCCGGAAGAGAAGGTCCGCCAGACGCTGGCCCGAATCCGGGAGGACGACCGCCACCTCGAAGTCAGAATTCATGTTGAAGGGCGCGCCCCTGAACGCGTGTTTCCTGACTGGGCCATGCTGCATGACCCCGCCGCGACCTGGATCTGGACGCAGGCCGAGATTGATGGCGGGGCGCTGCAGCGCGCCGCGCCGGAGGAGATCACCGGTTTCTTCCTGCGCCTGCGGGAGACAGGCGGCGAACCAAAATCCGGCTGAGAGCCGGTGACGCCTCCTGCACGAAGCTTCAGCTGGCGTGAACACCGGATCGCCGGCGCAAGGCCAGGCGACGCGGCTTCTTCTGGCCCTCAATTTCAGGTCCCCGGCACTCACGGGTGATTGCCACGCGTCCGGGAAATCAACGCAGGATGAAATCTGCCCCTGAGGCGGCCCCGGCATCTTGAATATGGGGCAATGCCTTCCAAAATACTCTGTATGCGGACCGGGCCCCTCTGGCCGGCGGCGCTTCCGGAAAGAAGCCTGCCTGCGATGTCGGACTGCATCGGGATAAATCCGGTGCCGGCCAGGAGCATGTAAACTCCTTCCATCACCGATGCTCCCGCAACCCATCAAGAGGAGTATGCCATGTCATCCAACTACATCCATGCACTGGTCCAGCGGCACGCTGCCATCGAGCGCCAGATCGAAGACGTCCTGAAATCGCCGGCGCCGGATACGCTTCACGTCATGACGCTCAAGAAGCTGCGCCTGGCCTACAGGGACCGGATCAGGCAAGCCATCCGCGAGAAGCGAACGCGAGCCTCGGCGAGGCGGCAGAAACACTGGAGGCCGGTGCCCGCTGCCGCGCCTGCTACATTTGCAGAAGGACACTGACCATGCCGCTACACTCCTCGCCGATCGACGGCGCGCCGATGCGGACCATCCGCCGTTATGGTATCGAGATCGACATCTGCCCTACAACGGGAGGCGTCTGGCTGGATCGCGGCGAGCTTGAAAAGCTGATCGAGATCATCCGGGAAGATGCGGCGGCAGAGATCCCTTCGCGCGCGCGGCTCCGGCGCGGGGATGATGCGTTCGAGGACGACGGCGAGCGCCGCCAGGGGCGGATGGACCGCAAGTCCCGCCTGCTGGATCTCTTCGATTTCTGATAACCGGGCGCCGCCCCCTTGGCAGGGGCGGCGTCCAACCTTTTGCGTCCCGCCTCAGAACCGTTCGGGCCGCAGTACCTGGACGTCGCCGACGCTCAGGACGCCGATATGGCTGCCGAGGAGCCGTTCCAGTTCTGTCAGGGCCGCCTGGACCTTATCGTCGCTGCCGATTGAGACCACTATGACCATGTCGCTCGAAGCCGACATGTCGGTATCGCGGCTCCACCGAGTATCGCCGCCAAATCCGGAAATTGCCGGCAACACGGTGTATCCGGTCAATCCAGAAGTCTCGAGGATCTTGCACGCGCGCGGCGCGGCCATCCGTTCAATGATCAGTTCAAGGCGGCGGCGGACGTGCATGGCTCAGCTGGCTCCGGGAGAGATGGCGCGTGCCAACCAGATATAAAGCGGCAGGCCGAGGATCAGGTTGAAGGGAAAGGTAATACCGAGTGACAGCGTGAGGTAGATCGAAGGCCGGGCTTTCGGCAAGGCCAGGCGCATTGCAGCGGGCACGGCGATGTAGGACGCCGACGCGGCCAGCGTGATCAGCAGGGCTGCGTCACCGGGGGTCATTCCGTTCAGCGCCGCCACACCCGCCGCAAGGAGGCCGGAGATGAGAGGCATGTAGATGCCGAAAGCCACTGTGCCGGGACCGAGCTGGCGCCAGCCATTTCGCAGGCCGCGCCCGGCAGACAGTCCCATGTCGAGCAGGAAGAGGCAGAGCACGCCCTGGAATGGCTCAACGAAGAAAGGCGCGATCGCCTTCATGCCCGCCGCGCCGCTGATCCAGCCGATGATCAGGGAGCCGAGCAGCACGACCACCGAAGCATTGAGCAGGACCTCCCGGGCAAGCTCACCGCGGTGCGATCCGGCGACGTTCTCACCTTGACCTGCGCCGCGATACGCAATGATCAGTGCCGAGATGATCGCCGGCACCTCCATCAGGGCTGCAACCGCGACCAGGTAGCCCGATGTCTGAAGGCCGGCCGCGCTGATCGCCTGCCCGGCTGCCACGAAGGTGACAATGGAGATTGATCCGTAATGGGCTGCGGTCGCCGCCGAATCCACCTCGTTAAGGCGCGTCGTCAGGCGCAGGAGGGTGTAGGCGATCACCGGCAGGAGGAAGGACAGGGCGACGGCGGACACCATCACGAGCCCGGCGTCCCAGCCGAGGTCGCCCTCGGAGATGGCGACGCCGCCTTTCAGGCCGATCGACATCATCAGGTAGATGGCGAGGCCCTTCGCAAATGCTTCCGGAATCGTCATCTGCGATTTCAGCAGGGCGGCGGCGAGGCCCAGCAGGAAGAATAGCACTATGGGCGACAGGAGCGTGGCAAGAGCGATATCCATACTGGCGCCTCCCTGCAGGCAACAGAACGCAGCCTTTCAGCCTGCGCTCTAGCGGGCGCACAGCCCCGGCGACCAATCGATACTAAGGATGCAGTCGATAGCCTGATCCTATCGTACCGCGCTTATTCGTGACGAAGCAACTTTGCTGCCGCACTGCGAAGCGGGGCTGCAAGCTCCCTCAGGCTCACCTCAAGGGGCGACGTGTCCCGCCAGATCAGCGAGATTTCCCGCCGGGCGAGCGGGTGGTCGATCAACCGCGCATTCAGTCCCCGGTCGAGGCGCGCCTCGGAGAGGGCATAGAGGCTCGGCAGGATCGCCACGCCGGCGCCCATTTCCGCCATCAGGCGGATCGCATCGAGGCTGGTGCCTTCATACTCGGAACTGACCTCGGCTCCGGACGCGGCGGCGACCTCACGGATGATCGCGTTAAGGCGGTGACCCTGGCCGAGTGTCAGCAGGGCGCGGCCCTTTAAGTCCTTCAGCCGTACCGGACCTTCGCCGCGCGTGAGCGGGTCTTCGGCCGGTGCGCAGACATACAATCGCTCTGAAAACAGGGGCTCGTGATGGACATTCTCATGGTCTATCGGCGACGAGATGATCGTGTCGAACTCGCCCTTCTGCAGGTGCTCATCAAGATCGACGGTGCGCTCCTCACGCACGCTGAGACGCAGGTCCGGAAAGCGCGTGTGCAGGTCGCGCGTCGCCAGCGGCAGCAGGTAGGGGCCGACAGTCGGCAACACGCCGAGGCGAAGACGTCCGGTCAGCTCCCTCCGGCCGAACCGCGCGACAGCCTTGAGGTCTTCTACTTCGCGCAGGATCTTGCGGGCACGGCGCACCAGCTCTTCGCCTGCGCCGGTCA
>WGNP01000012.1 GCA_016124495.1 Hyphomonas sp.
CTCACCGCGGGCAAGGCGAACCTCCACCTCCCGCAGCTTCGCAATAATCTCTTCAGGCTTGGCTCTCTTGCCCATATCTCAACTCCATAATCGGAGCCGGGACTAACTCAAATACTGGACCACTTTCCGGGAAGCAGACCACCTGAGGAACACCGGCTGAAAGCCCGTCAGTCGGTCGCCCGTGAAATCCCTTTCACGTTGGAGACGTCTGTGGCGCGAAGCCTGCGTTGGAGTATTCCTGAAGGGCAAGTATCGCGGGCCTTTAAAGTCTGCAGACCTGGCACGCTTAGGCCTTGCGCCCGGCCGAACAAGTGGGAACATGCAGGGCGTATCAGGCAGTCATCTCAAAACGCACGTGATCGCCGCCCGGGGTTGCGTCACCAGTCCGGGGCGATCTGTCTGCAAAAACGGATAGAAAAGCGCGCGCCGATTAAGCGCCGCGTTTCTGTGACCGGCGCCTTTTGCTTTGCAGCACCCTCAATTCACCCGGCCCCGACGCGCGGCTCGTTGACGAGGACGAAGGGCAGTCATCGGCGAAGCCTGGACCCTACGCTGGTTTACACCAGGCAGGACAGGTCAAAGCTGACGCGGGTATCCGGACCGCAGAACGATATCAACCATACCTGTCTGCATATCTGATCCTGAGTGTCTTCTTGTCGATCTTGCCGGTGGCCGTGAGGGGGACCGTGTCGAAGACGATTTCGTCCGGCAGCTGCCATTTCGCAATATGCGCCGCCATGTGGCTGAGAACATCTGCCGCGGCGACCTTCGCTTCCGGGTACAGTTCCAACACGAGAAGCGGTCGCTCTTCCCACTTCGGATGCGCGATGCCCACGACGGCCGCGATCTTCACGCCGGGATAGGCGACGGCGATATTCTCGAGGTCAATCGAGCTGATCCATTCGCCGCCGGACTTGATCACATCCTTCTTGCGGTCGGTGATGCGCATGAAGCCGAACTGGTCGAGCGTGGCGATGTCCCCTGTATCAAACCAGCCCTCGTCATTGACCGCATCAGCGGGCGCCCGGAAGTAACGCCGGATCGTCCAGGGCCCGCGCACGAGCAGCGCGCCGGAACTCTCCCCGTCCCGGGGCACATCATTGCCCGCCTCATCGACAACCCGCAGCTCGATGCCGAACTGCAGGCGGCCCTGGCGTGTCCAGATCGCTTCATCGATGGCCTCTTCCCCCAGCGCGGCCAGGGCAGGCGTCGGGGTTGCGATCACGCCGAGCGGCGTTGTTTCCGTCATGCCCCAGATCTGGAGGACCTGGACGCCGTGCTGCGTCTTGAACCTTTCCGCCATCGCGCGCGGAACCGCCGAGCCACCGATGACGAGACGCTTCAGCCCGCCCGGGGTCTGGCCGGTCCGCTCCAGGTGTTCAAGGTACATGGTCCAGATCGTCGGCACGCCGCCGGAGAAGGTCACGCCTTCCGACACGATCAGCTCCTGCAGGCTGGCGCCGTCCATCTTCTCGCACGGCAGCACCAGCTTGCAGCCATTGATCGGCGCCGCAAACGGCAGGCCCCAGGCCGTGGCATGAAACAGGGATGAGCAGGGCATCACGACATCGAACGCGGTAAAACCGAACGCACTGTTCAGCCCGGAGGCCATGGCATGCAGCACCACGGCGCGATGGGAATAGAGTACGCCCTTGGGATCACCCGTCGTACCGGACGTGTAGCAGAGGAATGCGCCGGCATTCTCGTCGGTCACCGGCCAGGCAAAACCGTCGGTTTCGGCCGCGAGGAGCGTCTCGTAGCAGAGCGCACCGACCTCACCCGGCACATGGACCGTCCCGTCCGTCAGCATCACGAAAGTTTTCACCGTCTTCATCTGCGGCGCGAGGCGTTCGACAAGCGGCAGGAAGGTCTTGTCGAAGAGCAGGATCTCGGGCTCGGCATGGTTCAGGATGAAGACGATCTGTTCATCGAACAGGCGCGGGTTCACCGTGTTCAGCACAGCGCCAAGACCGGTGACGGCATAGAAGAGCTCGAAATGCCGGTGCGTGTTCCAGGCGAGCGAGGCGATCCGGTCTCCCGCCTTTGCGCCGAGACGGACCAGCGCGCTGGCGGCGCGCTCCACCCGCTTCAGTTCATCCGCATACGTCGACCGCGCAATCGGCTCCTCAACGAGGCGCGAGACAACCTCCACGCTGCCATGCGCGGTCGCGGCGAACCTGAGGATGTCAATGATCTGCAGCGGCGCAGGCTGCATGAGACCGGGGAGGATGGAGCCAGGGTTGGGGATCATGATCGCCCTCTGCAAAGGATAGGGGGCCATTTAAATGGCGCGTCGCCTGCTTTGTAAAGCGAGGCGCGCCGGGCTCATTCCGCATCCTTGGCAGGAGGTTCGGCACGCGAAGGCCTTTTTCACCCGCGGCGGAATCCTGAATTCCCAGCGCGGCGTTAACCCAGGCCGATCCGGCCGGAGCCATCTCCGGAGGCTTTGAGGACGATCTGATTTCGGAATGAGATGCGGGCTGTGCCCGGTCACCGGGTGGCGGGGATGGTGACATTTCCGCGGACGGGATCCTGCTGGCGACGCTTGTGAGCGTGATCTGCAGCGCCGGTGACCGGGCGCGCATTGAGGGTTATGCCAGCCAGAGCTTTGACGGACTGCGGCCTTATCTGCCGTTCGCGCAAGGCATGCCGGCTGCGGCGTGTCGACAGAGGTCATCGCGGTTCGGCGGCAAGACTGCACGCGGATCGCAACGGCGCCCGATGGAACCGGCGCACTGCATCTGGTCCCGGCCTGTGCGAGCCAGCCAGGCCTTGTGCCGGCCCAGCGAGGTTGACGCCAGATCCAACGAAATAAATGCGATCCCTGAGCTGCCCGGGAAACCACCCGCCTGCTCTGACTATGTCCCCGAACGTGCCGGGAAGCACGCCGGGGGATCGTGTCAGCAGTTAGCTTCTATTCTTGCCCGGCAGTCGAGGCCGAAACAGAGTTCGGCCTCAACCCGGAGCGGACCGTCTGAAGTCAGTCGGCAGCGACACAGCCCTTTTTCTGGTAGAGATCCACCAGGTGGGCTCTGCGTCTCTCGACCAGTTTCTCGGCCTCGCCTGCATTCATGTAGTTGCCCACAGCTGCCGGCCAGAAGAACAGGACGGCTGCCACGTTTGCGGTGTTAACGCCCTTATCGCCGGAGGCATCATCCATGATGTAATCCAGCTCTGAGAACTCTCCCTCGATCTGGGAGCAGGTCAGATTAAAGTCGGATGGTTGCTGGACCGCGACTTTCTCAGTCGTCGTGCAAGCAGTCAAAGCAACAGCGGCGGCGGCAGAAGCCGCCATCTTTATGACCGTTTTTATGAATACCCCAAAAAACAGCGCTCAAAGCGAGCACTCGGTTTTGACCAAAAGTTGAAACATTTGCAACCTTTGATTTACATCATCAGAAAACGATTCTCATGCGCTGACGAGCCCGCTTATCAGGACAGCTTGTGCGCAAGGACGTCGACGGCGCCGCCCGACGCGTACAGGGCCGGAAGAAGCGCCTGCCTTATGCGGAACTGACTCCTTCGCTTCATTCTCGGAGCGGGAGAGGAGGCAGCTTCGATTTTCAGCCCCGGATCATAAACAATGCTGCCCGCATCGATAGCAGAAAGAAACCGGAGGAAGTCCGTGTTCTCATAGAGCATGATAATTGATCCGTAGGCATAGGAAATCGGATCATCACTAAAGACAGACGGGATATAAGCGGCCCGGGCGTGCTTGCGGTTCCAGTGATCGATGAGGTTCGTATAAGGCCAGGCGGCGGCTTCTTCTCCGTCCGGCGCGATCAGACGTATCGCACCCGTCATGTCTTCGATCTTTCCTGATGCGGAATTGAAACCCGTGAGCTCGAGCCGCAGGCCGGTCAGATGGTGAGGCAGGCTGCCAGTCTTATAGATGCCGCCGAAGTTGATCCGGTCAGTTCTGCCAACCCTGTCGGCATAGCCAAAGCGGCGAATGAACGCTTCCGGACCTTCCGATCGATAGACTCCGCGAACGGGCTCCGGCGTCATCAGTGTAATCTGAGATTTTGCGACAGGTCTTTCCAGATCGGTCACGCCGAACTGCTTGATCTCCCAGCCAAGATAATCCGGCTCGGCAAATCCGTTGGCACGGATGCCGAGGCGCGCTTCCAGCGTCATTCCACCGCCGTTCCGGGCCGAATAGGGCTGCGCTGATCCGGACGACCCGAGCTTCTGCGACGGGATCCAGCCCTCCAGATGGATCTCGCGCAGTTTTTCGATAAGAGCGCCGCGGGTGTCTTTGCGACCTTCATCATACCCGGTGAGCATGACGAATACGCCAAGCATTTCCGGCTCAGCGATCGCGGCCAGTTCGTTTGCGACCGGGTGATCCGCATGGCAGGCGAAAGCCAGTACAAAGCCGTCCGGGTGGGCGCCAAAGAGCAGAACGCGGCCTTCGTCGCGCACCGTGATCACGTCATCCGGCGCTTTACGGCACCCCTGCAGCAGACCCGACAGCCTGACCTCGGGATATTTGGGATAGAGAATAAGCTGAGCATTCGGCGCGGCGGAAAACATACCGTCCGTATACCAGTGAAAGGGAACTTTCGCTTTTGCCCGGTCACGGACGCTGCCGGCGATGCCTGTCTCGTCGATGAGCACGGCTTCGTGAGGGATGAGGCCCAGTGCGGAGAAGTCGCCGCCCAGGTAGATCTGGTTCTTTGAGTTGTCATTGGGCGCCAGCTTCTTGGCGAAGAAGCGCGTTGCGCCCCGTTGCCGGAAGATGCCGATGATGCCGGATAGGTTGACCATGACCTGATAATGACCCGTTGCCTGACGCGAACCCGACCCTGGAGGGATTCGCGGAAGTTCGTTCAGGATGAAAGGAGCGGGGAGACGCTCCCGCCTGCCATGCTGCCGGTGAGAACGAATGAGGCATCCTCGCTCCGGATCCAGTCTCCGGCAGACTTCAGTGCGGACTGAATATCCTGCCGGGCAGGCCCGCGCAGGGCGCATTCCCAGACCGTTCCTGTTCGCCAGCCCAGAGCGTGAAGCGCAGTCACGGCTTTCGCATCGCGTTCCACATTTCCGGCGATCTTGTTTTTCCAGAATCCCGGCCGTGTCGCCGGCAGCCTGAACAGTGGGCAGTCATGTCCGTGCCAGAAGCAGCCATGGATGAAAATCACGGCGCTGTGTTTTGGCAGCACAAGATCGGGTTTGCCCGGCAGGTCCTTTGCCTGCAGCCTGTAGCGGAAGCCGAGGCCATGCAGCCCGCGGCGGATCAGGAGCTCAGGCTTTGTATCTTTACCCCTCACAGCAGCCATATTGCGGCTGCGGGTGGCGGCGTCATGGACGTCAGGCATACTTCAGCAGCGGCGTGCCTTCAGAGGGCGCGATCATTTCAAGCACATGCGGGCGCATGATGTGCGCAACCTCGCGGAAAACCGGAACCGCCACGGAATTGCCGAACTGCTTATAGGCCTGGGTGTCGGAAACCGGGATCCGGAAATCATCCGGCAGGCCCATCAGTCTCGCGCACTCTCTCGGTGTCAGGCGGCGCGGGTTCTTACCCTTGCCCCGGCTGACAAGGATCTCCGAGCCGTCCTTGTAATAGCGCGCCGAAAGCGTCCGGCAGGTGTCGTCCGCGCCGACGAGACCAAAACCGAAACCATTGCCCGCGGCTTTGTGTTTGTCCGCATAACCCTGCAGATACTGCCAGAGCTTGTCCGTCAGCGTGTACTTGTCGCTGACCTTTGCAAGCTTTCCTTCCGTGAAGTGGCTTTCGGGCGCCTCCGAGCCATCCTCCGGGTGCAGAATATCGCGCATCCGCTTTACCCCGATCGGCGGAAGCTGAAGATCCTCAAAGCTGAACGCGGTCTTCTCTCTGAACCCCACCATCACAATCCGCTCACGGTGCTGGGGCAGAAAATGCTTGGCGTTGATGACCCGAACATGCAGCTCATAGCCAAGCTCGTCCTGAAGCGTGCGGCGGATGACCTCGAACGTGCGGCCCTTGTCATGGCTCTGGAGGTTCTTGACGTTCTCCAGCAGAAACGCAGCCGGACGGTGGGCATCAATGATGCGGGCGACGTCAAAAAACAATGTGCCCTGGGTCTCGTCCTTGAATCCGTGTTCACGGCCGAGTGCGTTTTTCTTGGATACTCCGGCAATCGAAAACGGCTGACAGGGAAAGCCCGCCACCAGAACGTCGTGCCGGGGGATGTCCATGACGTGGACCTTCGTAATGTCCCCGGCGATCGGCCGGTTGTCACGGTGGTTCGCCTGATAGGTCAGCTGGGCATACTTGTCCCATTCGGACGTGAAGACACACCGCCCGCCGGCCTCATCAAACGCCGTGCGCAGCCCGCCAATGCCGGCAAACAGATCGATGAAGGTAAAGCCGGCAAAGGGCGGCGGCTCGCGGCGCTTTCCGGCAAGATCGCGGACGCGGTCGAGCACCGCCTTGCGGGGCTTTATCTCACCGCTTTCCCAGCGGAATACCTGGCGTTCTGAATAGCCAAGTTCCCGGGCCAGTTCGTCGACCGAGTATCCTGCCTGGCATCTCAGCCGCGTGAAGTCCGTGAGCATGCGAATCGGCCTCGGCAAGGTAAATGTGCTGTCTGGATGTCAGTGTTCGTCCCCGCGGTCAATCGACTTGTTCTTTAAATGTTCCGTTTTCCCCAGCGTATGTTTTCGCTGTGATTCAGCGCTCTGCCCTCGACGGCGGCGATTGCTGCGCGAGGCCCGCGAACCGGCGAAGGCACAATACTGGCGCCGAAAGCTTCACATTTTCAAAATGTGTGGTATATGTTTGCAATATTTAACTTAGGGACGATGAAATTGTCAGTCAGGCGTGAAAAGTTTGTTAAGCTTGCGGAAGCCCGCGTCAGCAAAGCGCTCAAGGAGTTTCAACTGATTGGAAATCTGTCGAACAGATCTGCGTATGAATACACAGACGAAGACGTGAAGCAGATGTTTCGGGCGCTCCAGAAAGCGCTCGACGCAGCCAAACTGCGATTCAGTGAAACCGGGGCAGCGTCCAATCCGACATTCCGGCTGGAGGAATAGAGGTGGTGCGGAAAATCGAATTCATCGAAAATACAGCGCGAAAAACTCAGGGACTTACTGGCAGTAATGTCGAACAGTTCCGAGACAATCCGTATCGTAGTTGCGCGCGGGAAACGGGACAGAACTCTAATGACGCACGTCTCAAGCCTCACTCACAGGATGACCAGCATCCGCCGGTGGTCCTCGAGTACAACCTGCTTCCGATCCGCCGGTCTGACCTGCCCTTCTCAGAGGATCTGACAGCGACGATCCGGGCGTGCCTTGAGCAAAGCCGGGCGCGCTGCGAAGAAAGAGGTAAAACGGCGTCTAAGGACCCTGAAGTTGTATTCTTTGAACGCGCGCTGAAGACGATCAGCAGTGCCGAAATACAGGTTCTTGAAATCGCGGACTACAACACAACCGGCCTCACCGGTCCTGTGCGCGATCCGTACTCAGTTTTCAATTCACTGGTTAAAGCCGACGGTGACAACAACAAGCAGAATGCAGATTCCGGTGGTTCGTTCGGGATCGGAAAGAATGCCGCTTTTGCGGTCTCCGATCTTCAGACAGTGATTTATTCAACCCTCACTGAGGACAAAGTCGGCAATCCGCAGTTCGGATGTCAGGCGCGCCTCCAGCTGGTGTCACATGAACGGAACCGGCGCAGCTATTCGGCAGAAGGCTACTGGGGCGAACCGGATTTCTACGCGATTGATAATCCGGCAGGTCTTCCGGACTGGATGGTGCGCAAAACACGCGGCACGTCGGTCTTCGCTGTCGGTTTCCGGTGGCATGAAGACTGGGCTCTGCGCATGGCGCTGTCCGTCATAACCAACTTCCTGATTGCTGTCCTTCATGGCCGGATGGAGTTCAGAATTGCATCCGGAGCGATAAAAATTAACCGGTCCACACTGGCGGGCCATCTCGGCAGTTCAGAGCTCGAAAGGATTGCTGAGGAGACAGGCCAGGAGGAGGCTCTGCTGCGGACCCGGGACCTGCACAACTGTCTGACGTCCGGCGCTGCAGTCTGCCGAACGCTGGCAACAGGCCCACGCAACGGTGCGCGACTTCATATTCTTGTTTCCGAGGATCTGAACCGGCCGCGAAGCGTCCTGTTCGTGCGCAACGGCATGTACATTACAGATAATCTGCGCGATTTCGGCTTTCCGTTCAGAAGCTTTTCGGGAACCCGGCCGTTCGTTGCAGTGCTTGAGCCTTCCAGCGATGAACCCGGAAGCGAGTTCAGCGAACTCCTCAAGCGCATGGAGAATCCCGAACACGACAACTTCTCACCTGAACGCATACGTGATGATGCGGAACGTAAGAAAATCAGCATGATAATCCGTAGACTGAATACCGATATCCGATCAGAAATCAACTCGGCTGCACGGGTAACCGAGACCGAGAGCACGAGCCTTGATGAACTTGCAAGCCTGTTCAGCGGTGATCCCCGCCCTGAGGATGAAAAAAGATCCCGTGAAAAAGACTCCGAGCATTTTGAGTATGGCGTGGCAACCCGGCCGCCGCCGAAATCTCCTCCGCCGGGCAGATTGCCGGGCACGGCCGGAGGTTCTGGAGGAGCCGGAAAGAAATCTAACCTCAAGGGCGGTACACGGGGTGAAGATGGTGGTGCAGAACCTGCTGCTATGGGCGCGCGCGGGCCGGTAAAACAGATACCCGTTTCCGAAAAGAGATGCCGAAGAGAAGTCGCCGGCAGCGCCTTCACTCACCGTATTTATTTCACCCCTCAAGCGTCGGGAGTGGCTGCAATACGGCTTGAGGCGTCGGGGCTGACCTCCCCGGAAAGTCTCGTCGTTGCCGCTGTCGAAACGGGTAAACTGGTCAAAGGCTTTCTGGTGCTCGAGCTGGTGGAAGGTCAGCGGCATGCGATCGGTATCGCTTTTGACGAGCACTATGACGGACCGGTCGAAATTTCATCATTTGCCCTCGAAGACGGAACGACGGCATGAGACTGTCTGATGAGATGAACTTTCCCCACCCTGTTCTGGCGGGCTGGCGTAATGATTTCAGTGCGGGCCGTTTCGACGTCGATGTGGCTTATCGCATCAGCAAGACGGATGGTCGTCTCGATCTGGCATTCCAGGGGCACCTTGAAAGCAAAGCCATCGAAACTCTGATCGCGGACGGTGCCGCGATGCTGGGCTGCTTCGTTACCTGCAGGGCGACCGGTCTGAGGCGGCTGATCGAACTGGGAAAGCTCCCGGGCACTTACAGCTTCGCAAGCGGAGAATTGCTCGAGACCGTAACGATCCGTCCTATCGTCTGGCTACTGAAGGACATAGCCGGCTGGACGCCACAGGACGTTCATGCCGAATTCGGCGCGCCTCAGGCCGTCAGCGCGGGCGACATCGTCGCGATGAGCGAAGAGCTTGTGATCACGGTCGATCAGGCAGAGCTTCCCGCGCTTGAAACCATCTTTGATTTGAAGATCAATGAGACGCTTCCGGACGGACAATTCGATATTGACCTCACCCGGGAACGAGTGACGATCCTCGCCAGCCGGGATACCAAGCATCTCGTGGATACGCTGCGCGCAACCACCGAAGCGGCTGCAGCCTCTGTTTTCAACAGTCTCTATGTTCCGGCCGTCATGACCATTCTCACCGAGCTCGATCAGGGCGGCTCAGCACAGTTCGAAGGTCTCCGGTGGCTGGAACCGTTTCTGAGGCGATGCGAGAAGCTGAAACTGTCGCCCTCGTCGGCCACGGCATTCCGGGATGCTCAGCGCCTGCTTGAACTTCCCTTTCATCAACTTCAAATTCTGACGGGCGTCGCCGATGACTGAATTTCCGATTAAGTTGAGATATGCCCAAAAGTTGGTGATGCCCCTCGTCAGGCGGCATTTGAAACCTGCTTGATCCCGTCTTTGAACACAACCCCCTGAATGACCTCCGGCAGACGGTTTGGCCCGGAGATTTTGCGCCATTTCTTTTTGGCTGACATCATCAGCCGGAAGACCATGGCGAGGGCTGTTTTTCGGTTCAGGCATCCCTTGGTCTTCCGGGTGCGGTTTCGGACCGTGGCAAAGATGCTCTCGATCGGGTTCGTTGTCCTGATGTGCTTCCAATGCTCGGCCGGGAAGTCGTAGAAGGCGAGCAGTTCGTCACGGTCCTTGACCAGCTTGCCGACGGCCTTCTCGTATTTCACGCCATAGTTTTCGACGAACAGATCGAAGGCTGCATTTGCCTCTTTCTTCGTCTCAGCCATCCAGATGTCTTGCAGATCCGACTTCGCCTTGTCGTGCAGGGACTTCGGTAACGCGCCAAGGACGTTCGCAGTTTTGTGAACCCAGCATCTCTGCTCACGTGTCTTGGGGAAGACATCCCTCAGGGCCGCCCAGAACCCAAGGGCGCCGTCGCCTGTAGCCAGGTCAGGCGGGATGGTCAGCCCACGTTTCTTCAGTCCTTCCAGAAGGTCGCGCCAGCTGTCTGCATTCTCCCGGAACCCGTCCGCGATTCCCAGAACGTCCTTCTCGCCGTATTCATCAGCGCCGATAATCACCAGCATGCACTGGCGATCGCCATCCAGGCGCGGCGTGAAGTAAACACCGTCCGCCCAGATGTAGACATAGCGCCTGGTTTTCAGATCGCGTTTGCGCCAGGTCTCGTATTCCTCCCACCAGACCGCCTTCAGACGTGTGATGGTCGACGATGACAACCCCTCGGCATCCGGACCCAGAAGCGCCGCCAGCGCCTCGCTGAAATCCCCGGTCGAGACGCCCTTCAGGTAAAGCCAGGGCAGCAGTTCTTCGATGGATTTCGCCTTACGCAAATACGGCGGAACCAGCGCCGAGCGGAACCTGATCCTGCTGCCGTCCACATTGGACCCGCGGTCCCGGACGCGCGGCACCTGCACAGGCACAGTCCCGATCCCGGTCATCACGTCACGCTCCGGCAGGAACCCGTGGCGCACCAGACGCTGGCGGCCGTCTTCGTCCAGGAGATGGGCATAGTCTGCAATGAAGGTGGAGACTTCGGCCTGGACCGCGGTGCGCAGGAGCTCCTTCGCGCCGGCCTGGATCACCGCAGTCAGCGGATCCGGCGAAAATTCAGATGGCAATGCGAACGGTACAACGGTAGATTTGGTCATGGCGGCATATCCTTTTCTCTTTGAGAATCGACGGCGTCTTCAACACCGCCATGATATGCCGCCTGCTTCAGGCCATCACCAACTTTCGGCTATAACTCGCGTGCCGGCATCCGCCTCGCCAGCCAGCTAAATCTCGCTTGCTGCGGAGAAGGTATCGAGACCGAGGAGGCAGCCATACATGTCGCGTCGCTGGGTGCAGACGAAATCCAGAGTTACTGGCTTGGTAAGCCGCAACTTGTTCGCGCAAGCGGCTTACTTTTCAAATGCGCCTCATAAGGCAAGCGGCGTTGCAAAAAAGCCAGAACGTCTTTCGGGGCTGCCAGCTTGACCTGAACAGTTTGTCGCGTAAGTCATTAATCAGAAAGATTCGCGTGCGGTCTACGAGAAGGCGCGCTTCGGACAACCCCGGCTGGAATGCGCTGGAGCAGAACAGCATGTTTGGAAAGAAGCCCCCAAAAATCGAGAAGTCCCAGATCGAGCGCGCGCTCGGCAGCTCCCAGCCCGTGCCGGCGGAGGCTGCCAAAGTTTCGCGGAACATCGACAAGCGCAGGTCGCCACGCCGGAAAATCTGGGCACCATGCCGGTTGACCTGGATGCCCAATGGCAGTGCCGATGGAATGTGCGTCGATGTATCAGAAACCGGCGCCTTGATAAGGTTCGGAAACAAGCACGTCGTGCCGGCCCATCTCAGGCTCACCTGTCCCCGGTTCAACCTGAACTGCGATTGCGAGGTTATAAGGCAGGACGGTCTCGATGTCTCAGTGCGGTTTGTTGCTTAGTTGCAATCTGAATAATTTGCAGGGTTCAGAGGAAAGACCTGTAAACTCAATGCCGAGCCGCGTCTCGGCGACGGCGCCCGGGCCCTTGCATTTTGGCGACTATGCAGGTCCGCCAATAGTCCAGACAGATGATCGGCAGCGCCAAGCCCGCGCTTTATCGGTTGCCGACCGGCTCGAATGGGCCACAATAACGAACAGGCCATCGCTGCTGGGACCGTCCGTAGTCCTCCCGCATTCCAGCCGTTCAGGGGATGGCCGCACTCTGGCTGGCATCGCATATTCAAACTGAGGGACGATCGCCTGGTCCGGACTTGCCCGGAAACGTGGGTTGGGGCATAGGGCCCGGCCGCTCAGAAACCATATAATCATGAGGGAGGGCAGACATGACGACGTCGCGGCTGCCCGCCTGGGCTCGGCCCTCGGATGTTGCCGATCTTATGCGCCTGTCGGTGCCGATCGCCATCAGCCGGATGGCAGTGATGCTGATGGGCGTGACCGACGCCATCGTGCTCGGCCAGTTTGCGCCGGCTGAACTCGCCTATGTGCTGAACGCCTGGCTGCCGATGGGCATTTCGCTGGGGCTCGGCCTTGGCATCCTGCTCGGCGTGCAGGTGCTCACCTCCGAGCTCCTCGGCGTCGGCCGGGAGAAGGATTCCGGCCGGATCTTCCGGCGCGGGCTTCTCTGGGGCGCGCTGCTCGGCGGCGCGCTGACCCTGCTGCTGATCCCGACCGCAGGCTCGTTCTTTCACTGGATCTTCGTGACCATCGCTCCGCCGAGCGAAGCTGCCGGCATCGATGCGCCGCCGGAAGTCGTCGCGGCAGAGACCGCCTCGGTCACGCGCATCCTCGCCTTCGGCCTGATGGGTCACATGCTCAGCCAGGCCTGCAGCTATTACCTCGAAGCGCTGCGCCGGCCGCTGCTCGTCACGATCGTCATGTATGGCGGCGTCCTGCTGAACCTGTTCCTCAATCTGGCCTTTGTCGGCGGCTGGTGGGGCATGCCGCAGATGGGCGCCGAAGGCGTCGCCTGGGCCACATCGATCACGCGCTGGATGATCGTCATTGTCATGCTGATCCTCGTCGCGCGCCTCACGCCCGGCTTCCGGCGCTCGCCCGCTGCGCCTGCGGGCGAAGCGCGCCGCCAGCTGGAAGTCGGCACGGGCACGGCGATCAGCAATGTCGCCGAATGGGGCGGTTTCAACATCACCTATGTGATCGCAACCTGGATCTCGATCGCGGCGAATTCGGTCTACGGCTACACCGTGCAGGTGATGGGCCTCTGCTTCATGTTCTATCTCGGCATTGCCTCGGCGACGTCGGTGCGGGTGGCCGAAGCCATCGGACGAGGCGAGGCGCAGGAAGTCAGGAATGCCGGGCGCCTCGGCGTGGTCGCCACGATTGCCATGGGCCTCATACTGGCCATCATCCTCACGCTGTTTGCCGGGCCCATCTCGACGCTGCTGGTGCGCGAGGACGCCGTCATCGGCGGCGTGGCGCTGGCGCCTGCGATTGCAGCGCTGCTCTGGCTCGCGGCGCTGGCGACCATCTTTGACGGGCTGCAGGCCACGGCCTCCTTCGCCTTGCGCGCGCAAGGCATGGTCTGGCTGCCGACCGCCATCCATATCGGCTCGTTCTTCGTGGTGATGATCCCCGTCTGCTACTGGCTCGGCATCACGCAGGGCGGCGGCGCATTGGGCGTGCTGCAAGGCGCGATGGCGGGCGTGTTCGTGGCTGGCGCGCTGCAGGTGGCCCTTCTGGAATGGAAAGCGGCGCGCCCCATCAAGGAACGCGCCGCCGGATCCGTCTTCATATCCCACTGAGGGGGCAGGACGCCTAGATGTCTTTGAGAACCGAGGCAGGCTTGAACGCCACCGAGGTTTTCTCAGGAATCTTGATCACTTCCTTGGTGGCCGGGTTACGGCCTTCACGGGCATTGCGCGTCTTGGCGACGAACGTGCCGAAACCAGCGATTGCAACCTGTTCGCGACCTTTGACCGAGCCTGCGATGGTGTCGAAAACAGCGTCAACGGCCTTGCCGGCGTCGCTCTGGGACA
The DNA here is from genome assembly GCA_016124495.1 of Hyphomonas sp. GTDB lineage: Bacteria > Pseudomonadota > Alphaproteobacteria > Caulobacterales > Hyphomonadaceae > Hyphomonas. Next base: position 13,949 of record WGNP01000012.1, read on the forward strand.
TGCCGCAAGCGGTGGCCACTGCTTTGGTCAGTTCACCCTTGTTCATAGGGGTTCTCCTCTAGATTAAAATGACGAGTAATCGTCATTGGGGCGACATACCCACGATTCGAAACCGATGGATATGCCGGAAGCCTAGTAGACACGGGCTAAACGCCCAGAATCCAGCCCTCTTCCCCGGTAATGAGGGCGATCTGTTCTCCGGAAAGCGGTTTGCCTGTGGAAAAAATCGCTCCCAGCGCGTTTTTCTCGTCCAGATCCGCGTAGTGGCGGGCAATCTGGCGCACCTGGGCCTCATCGGCGACCTCGCCCTTCTCGGGCTTCGGCTTGACCAGGGAGGGGTAGACTTCAGCGATCACGACCTCGATTCCGTCCAGCATTTCCGCTGTAACCGGGCCGCCTTCGCCCAGCTCGAACGGCCACACGCGGGCGTTCGGCCAGGCCTGTCGGAGGGCATGCACATGCGGGATGCCGGTGAGGCTCTGGCTGCCGACCGATCCTGCGCCGTAAAGTTGCCAGCAGGATTTCGGCGACGCGCCCGGCACTGAGCGCAGATGTTGTTCGGCGAGGCGGAACTCCGCGAGCGGCTTGTCGGGTGTGAACCCGGGTTTCGTTGTCGACAGGGTCGTCGCCTTGTCTGCCGGCGGCGCGCCCCAGAACGGAAACGGGCCTTTCGAGATCGTATAGTTAAGGCCGGCCGCGATCGCGAAGCGTGGACGCGAGTTGTTGTCCGGTTTGTCCTTGTAGCGCGTCGCGAGGTGGGCATGCATGGCCGCCCATGGCGCCTGCTTTGCTGTGTCGAGGCCCAGCGCCTTCGCTGTGCCTGCCGGATAGCCGAGCGAGAAGTCGAACCCGAGCAGCACCTTGTCGCCCCGCTTGGTGAGCTTGGCGACCACGTCCTCGATGAACGCGCGCGCCTTCAGGCGTGTGTCGATGTTCACCGCCTTGAACTGCAGCTTCAGCCGGGCGTCCTTCATCAGGACACCTATCCAGATGGAATTGGGACCAAGCGCGGGCCTCGCGGCCGCGCTCCAGTCCACCATGATGTAGGCGTCGAACAGGGCAGCCATGGCGTTACGCGAGTTTGACCAGCATCTTGCCGGTATTGGCGCCGGTGAACAGACCGAGGAAGGCTTCAGGCGCCTTCTCGATTCCTGTCATCACGGTTTCCTCGTATTTCATCTGGCCGCCGGCGATCCACTTCGCCATGTCGGCCAGGAAAGCCGGCTGCATGTCGGCATGGGTGGAGACGATGAAGCCCTGCAGCTTCAGCTGCTTGCCGACCGCCTGGATGATGTTGTGCGGGCCGGTCGGCGTGCCGGTCTCGTTGTACTGTGCGATCATTCCGCACAGCGCGAACCGCGCCATCGGGCGGGCCATCTCGATGGCTGCTGTCAGATGGTCGCCGCCGACATTGTCGAAGTACACGTCTATGCCCTTGGGCGCGGCAGCGCGCAGGGCGGCCACGAGGCCTTCAAAGCCCCTGGCCTGCTTGTAATCGATCACGTGATCGGCGCCGAGCGACTTGACCAGCGCGCACTTGTCCGCCCCCCCGGCCGAGCCGATGACGGTCGCGCCTTTGATCTTCGCAATCTGCACGACGGTCGAGCCGACTGCGCCCGCAGCGCCCGAGACGAAGACGATGTCGGTGGGCTTCAGCTCCGCCACGCGCAGCAGGCCCGCATAGGCCGTCAGCCCTGGCATGCCGGCAACGCCCAGGAAGGCGCTTTCCGGCAGCCCCGTGGCGGGCAGTTTCTGTACCGCTGCGGCCGCAGGCTTGGCGGTCCACGCCGTGCGCCAGCCGAGGAAGGAGGAGACGAGATCGCCAACCTTGTAGTCAGGATGGGCGGAAGCCGTGACGCGCCCGACCGCGCCGCCCTGCAGCGTCTCGCCGATCTGGAACGGTGGCACATAGCTCTCGCGGTCATACATCCGGCCGCGCATGTACGGGTCCACCGACATCCAGGTGTTTATGACCTGTATTTCACCCTCGCCGGGCGCCGCCACTTCAATCGTCTTCGTCTGGAAGTCCGAAAGTTTCGGCATGCCCACAGGGCGGGCCGCGAGGGACCATTCGGTCGAAGTCAGCTTGGCCATATCCATTACCTTTGTCTTGTTTTGTCTGGGTTTCACATGAACCGGCTGGCGCGACCTGTGAAGGGGGCCGGGCGAAGAATCCGGCGTGCCTGCGACACTTGCAGCCCGGCGCGCGCGGTGTCATTGCGGAAGGCAAAAGGGACGGGAAGCGGCATGACGAAGCTGAAAGTGGGCGTGGCAGGCGCCGGCGTGTTCGGAAATTACCACGCCCAGAAGGCCGCCGCTTCGGCGCGTGCTGACCTGATGGGCATCTTTGATGTCGATCTCGCCCGCGCCGAAAAGCTCGCCGAAACCTTCGGCACGAAGGGCTACAGCGATTATGCCGAGTTCCTGAAAGTCTGCGACGCGGTCGTCATTGCCGTCCCCGCCACCTGGCACGAATCTCTCGCCCGCCAGGCCATCGAGGCGCACTGCCATGTGCTGGTCGAAAAGCCGCTGGCCCTGTCCGGCGTGGCCGCGCGCGACCTTGCCGATGAAGCCGCCGCACGGGGACGCATCCTCCAGGTCGGCCACCAGGAACGCTTCGTCGCAAACGCGATGGGCGTGCTCGCCATTCCGGAAGTTCCGTTGCTGGTCGAATCCGTGCGCTCAGGCCCCGCCGCGCCGGGAGGACGTGCCGGCGACGTGTCGGTAATCTGGGACCTGATGATCCACGATCTCGATCTCGCCGCGATGATGCTTGGGCGCGAGTTCACCGGCGTTGAGGCGGCCGGGCGCCGCGTGCATTCGTCCCACATCGATGAAGCCGAGGCGGTGTTTACTTATGCGGGTGGCGGCAAGGCGAAGCTGCGCGCGAGCCGCGCCGCAGAGTTGCGTGAGCGGACGATGCGCGTCGTTTATCCCTCCGGCGAAATCGACATCGACTTTCTCACCCGCAAGCTGAAGAATACGACGCCTTACGAGGTGCGCGTGGACATCGCGGCCGACCTGCCTGATCCGCTCGGCGCCGCCGACGAAGGCTTCTACGCCGCCTGCCTCGGCCTCGCGCGCAGCCCCGTGCCCGCGCATGGTACAGTCGCGGCCGTGGCAATGGCGGAAGCGGCCGAGGCTGCTGTGCTGGCGGGCGTGCGCTAAGCCGGCGGCGGATCCTTCTTCAGCGACGGCGCCACCATGGGCATGGTCAGCATCGTGCTGCCGGCGGCCATAAGCAGCGACGCCGTGAAGGCCGCATTGCTGATGATCCCCCGGTCCAGCAGGATGCTGGCGAAGATGATCATGATCAGTGCCTTGGTCTGCAGCAGCCAGCCGATCTGCCAGGCTTCGCCGCGCTTCCATTTCAGCAGATGTCCGGCGGCGGCAACACCGGCAAGCTTGCCCCCCACGGATGCCGCGAGCAGCAGGCCGGCCGCTCCGAACACTGCGGCCCCGCCTGCTCCCCATTCGGTCCGCAGGCCGGTTGAAAGGAAGTAGACCGGCATCACGGCCAGAAGGATGTGATTGCGGAAAAGGTCCATCTGCGCTTCGTCATAGGTATCCCGGTCGAGGATGGCCCCGGCAAGAAAGGCTCCGACCATGAAATGAAGCCCCGCCCAGTCCGCGAACAGGGCGGCGCCCGCCATCCAGATCAGGCCGGCATACCAGCGATCGCTTGACGGTATCCGGACCATCAGTTTACGGACTGCATAGGCCATGGCGGCGAACAAGACGAGGAAGATGCCTTGCCGGCCGATGCGTTCCCAATCGAGCAGGATGGCCGCCAGCACGCCCCAGATCGCGATGTCGTCCAGGCTCGCATAGCGCAGCACCCTCTGGCCGAGCGGCAGGCGCAGCAAGGTGAGCTTTTCTAGAAGCACCACGAGAATCGGCAGAGCGGTCACGGCGCAGGACATGCCGATTCCCAGGGTGAATTGCCACGGGGCAGCATTCGGCCCGATCCAGCCCTGTCCCGATTGCAGCATGATCCAGGCAGCGCCGCACCCGAACAGCAAGGGCGTGACCAGAGCCAGGCCGGCTGTCAGACCGGTTTCCCCGCGATTGCGCCAGACGGATTTGAGATCCAGTTCAATGCCGGCAATCCAGACGAAGATCATCACCGCCCATGTCGCAACGCCATTCAGCATACGGATGACATCCGGCTGGAAGACGAAATCATAATAGGCGGGGAAGGCTGCGCCAAGCACGCCCGGGCCGAGAAGGATGCCGCAGAGAATCTGCACCACGACAAGCGGCGCAAAATACTCCGTCTTGAAGCCGCGCCAGACCAGGTATGGCACAGCGATGATGATCAGCATGGCGATCAGGTAAATTTCCGTGATCGACATTGGTGTGGCTCCGGCAGGGATTGTCAGGTCAGGTCTTGAGGCGGTCGCGGAAGCTGATGCGGGCGCCCGTGCGGGTCTCGTCAGGCCCCGCGAGTTTGATCAACTCGCGGGCAACCTCCTCCGGCGGGGGCAGTGTCATCGGGTCTTCGCCCGGCATCGCTTCGGCGCGCATGCCGGTGCGCACGGCGCCGGGGTCGAACAGGTTGACGCGCAGGGACATCTTCTCGTTCTCGTCCGCCCAGGCTTTGACCAGCGCTTCGAGGCCCGCCTTGGAGGCCTGATACGGCCCCCAGAAAGCGCGCGGGCGCGCCGCCACGCCGGAGGTCACGAATACGGCGCGCGGCGCAGCGGACTGGTGCAGCAGCGGCCCCAGAGCGCGGATCAGGTGGGCGTTGGCGGTGAGGTTCACCTGGATGGTTTCCTCAAAGCTGCGGGGCCCGGTGGTCTCCAGCGGACCGAGGGTGCCGAGCAGGCCGGCATTGGCGACGAAGCCGTCCAGGTGCCCGAACTTTTCCGTCAGCGCCTTGCCCAGCGTCTCAATGCCTTTGGTGTCCTTAAGGTCCATCGGCACCAGCAGCGCCTCGGAGCCGAGCGTCCGGATCTCGTCGTCCAGCTTCTGAAGCGCGGCTTTGGAGCGCGCCACGGCGATCACGAGATCACCTTGTCGGGCAAGCTCAAGGGCAACGGCGCGGCCGATGCCGCGCGAGGCGCCGGTGACGAGAATGAGGCGGGGGCTATAGGTCATTGCGCGGCGTGTAGCGCGCGCTTTAGACGTCGTCCAGAAGCGAGAGCTGGCGTTCCTTGTCTGCCTGGTCCTGCTGGTAGTCGACCAAGGGGGTCGGATACTCGCCGGTGAAACAGTGATCCGAGAATTGCGGGATCATGCTGTTGCGCAATGGCTCACCAATCGCCTTGTAGAGGCCGGGCACCGACAGGAAGCCGAGGCTTTCGACCTTCAGCTCCTTCTCCATCTCCTCGTGGGTGTGGTTCGCCGCGAAAAGCTCAGACTTGCCGGCCATGTCGATGCCGTAGAAATCCGGGTTGAGGATCGGCGGGCTGGCGGAGCGGAAGTGGATTTCACGCGCGCCGGCCTCACGCACCATCTGCACGATTTTCTTGGACGTGTTCCCGCGCACGATGGAGTCGTCGACGAGGATCACGCGCTTGCCTTCAAGCGCAGCGCGGTTCGGGCTGTGCTTCTTGGAGATCGCCGTCTGGCGGCCCAGCTGTGTCGGCTGGATGAAGGTACGCCCCACATAGTGGTTGCGGATGATGCCCATCTGGAACGGGATGCCGGAGGCCTCGGAGAAGCCCAGCGCGGCCGGTACGCCGGAGTCCGGCACCGGCACGATCACGTCGGCATCTGCGGGCGTCTCGGCGGCCAGCTGATGGCCCATCCGGCGGCGCACTTCGTAGACCGAGCGTCCCTGGATGAAACTGTCGGGCCGCGCGAAGTAGACATACTCGAACGCGCAAGGCGAAGGCGGGCGCGGCGCGAAGGCGCGGAAGCTCTCGAGGCCCTGTTCGGAAATCACGACGACTTCGCCATTCTCGATCTCGCGTACGAACTCGGCGCCGATGATGTCGAGCGCGCATGTCTCCGAGGCCAGCACGTAGCCTGTGCCAAGACGGCCGAGCACCAGCGGGCGCAGGCCGATGGGATCGCGCGCGCCGATCAGTTTCTTGCCGGTGAGTCCGACAAGCGCATAGCCGCCTTCGATCTGGTGCATCGCATCGATCAGACGGTCGACAAAACGCTTCTTCGGACTGCGTGCGACGAGATGCAGGATCACCTCGGTGTCCATCGTAGACTGGAAAATTGCGCCGTCCTTGACGAGCTGCTGGCGCACCTGGCGCGCGTTCGTCAGGTTCCCGTTATGCGCGACCGCGAAGCCGCCGAGGGCAAGGTCTGCAAAGATCGGCTGGATGTTGCGCAGCATCGGCCGGCCCTGGGTGGAGTACCGGTTGTGGCCTATGGCGGAATGGCCGGGAAGGCGCTGGCGCAGGTCGCCGCCAAAATGCTCGCCGACGAGGCCCATATGACGTTCGGAGTTGAAGCGCTTGCCGTCGAAACTGACGATCCCGCAGGCCTCCTGTCCCCGGTGCTGCAGCGCGTGCAGACCGAGGGCCGTCAGCAGGCTCGCTTCCTTGTTCCCGAACACGCCGAATACGCCGCACTCTTCGCGTGGCTTGTCGTCATCATTGTCGAAATAGGCCATCGGAAGGTCCGACTCGCTTTGGGGCGCCAGTGTCGGAGCGGGATATAGTTCGCTTTCGCCGTGGGCGAAAGGGCGGACCTGTCATCTGCATGTCATGACGCCGGGGCGCGCCTCAGAGCATCCGCGCAGGCGTCAGTTTCGGATGGATAACCAGAACGTCACACAGCGAGTCCGGTGGAAGTTGCACGATGTCGGAAGCTTCAGGCGCCTCGCTCGCGGCGGCGCCGTACCAGTCGAGCCCGATGGGTGTCCGCCGCCATGCGCGCGAAAGGTCTGTTTCCGGCAGGCTGGCGAGGTCGAACCAGGCAGTTTTCGTGCTCGCATCTGCCAGCAGGCCGTTGAGCGTATCCGGCTGAGCCTTGCGCGAGATTTGCACCTGCGGCGCGTCGGGTCTCTGACCTGCACTTGTGGGAATCGCGAAGAATGTCGCCTCGGCAAATTCCTGGATCAGCACATTGTAATTATTGCCGAGCTTCCGGCGCAGCACCGCGCCGCTCGGGACATAACCTGCGAAGTCTCCCGAAGGGCTCCCGCCGGCGACATGCCTGTTGTGCCCCCAGAACACCGCCGCTTGCTCCTTGGCGAGAGCGACCACGTTGTCCGCGATAAACACATCGCGCCGGCTCCGGTATTCCGGCGTCGCCAGGTTCAGGTCGCCATCCGACGTCTCGTGCTCGAACGCGCTGAGGCCCTGCCAGGCCCGCCGCGCAGTGAAGGCGGCGTCTTCGAGACCGGCCGCATTCAGTTCGGCTTCCAACATGCGGCAGGCAGCCTCCGCCTCGGCGCGCTGCGCGGACGTGATCTGCTTCAGCATCAGGTCGTGGCGGGCAGCGCGGGCATCGGCCGTCAGGATCGGTGCGAGCGCAGCGCCGATCACGTCTGCTGCGCCGGAATCGATGACGGCAAGCGCCGCCAGCGCGTCGCCCGCGTCCTGGCTGCTGGCCTGGCAATCGACGCCGATCACGCGCACCCGCCGGTCTGCATTCACCGCGTTCCAGCCACGCAGCCAGGCAAGCAGGTCGGCAATGACTTCGGTTTTCAGGATGCGGAACACCGACGCCTGTTTCACCGCCTCGGCGGCGAGCAGACCGGTCGGCGCGCCGGAAGCAAACTTGTCGAGTTGCGCGCAGCCAGTGCGGTTGGCTTCCAGCAGGACAACACGCAAGTTGTGGTTCTCCACCATCGCCTGGATCAGCACCGACTTCAGCAGCGCATCTTCATGCGAACCTTGGGTTGCTTCTCCCAGCCCCGCCATGCGTGCGACAGCGATTCGTTTGGCGAGGGCTTTGACGCCCGGATCGTTGGGCGCCAGGTTGCGGATCGGAACTGCCTGCGCCGCCAGGAGGCTGGTCATCGTCGGCGCACCTGAGGCGGGCGGCACTGTATCGGTGCCGGTTTGAGTAGCACAGGCCGAAACCAGTGCCACCGCGGCCGAGGCCATCAGGAAATTGCGCCGGGACAGCGGGGCAGGGCGGTGCGTCATGAACTTCCTCCCCTCACGGACGGGTGCGGGGCCAGACTACCGTGCCCCGCCAAGGCATCAAGGTCAGTCGCCTGAGGCGGGTGCAACCGGCGCAGCGCTGCGGCTGACCTCACGCGCCTCACCGGTCACCGCATCGGCGGCGCGGGCGAGGATCGGGTAGCTGAGACTGTCCTGGATGAACGGAGGCACGCGCTCTTCCTCGAGCCCGACCGAAAGCAGCACGGCGAAGAAAACCAGCGCCACGCCGCCGCGGATGACCCCGAACACGAGCCCGGCGATATGGTCGAACAGGCCGATATCGCCGTTTGTCATGATGGATTTTGATAGAGATTGTCCAAGCCACGCGACAATAACGTAAACAATCAGGAACGCCGTCACCACGAGAATGATATCAGGTGCGAGCGGATGACTGCCCGCAGGCAGAAAATCTGCAACCTCGCCGTGAAAGAATTTCCGCGCATAGTAGGCCGCTGCCAGTGCGCCGATGAAAGCGCCGAGTGTCGCGAGTTCGCGCAGGAAGCCGCGGGCAAACGCCATGAGTGCGGAAATCAGGATCACAGCCAGCGCGATGCCGTCAAAAGCAGAAATGTTTTCAAGCATTTGCAGCGTCCGGCGCAAGGAGATCCACGAGCGCGATAAGCCGCGCAATCGGGGTAACCGTCAAGCCGCCGTCTGCCGCAGGGCTGCTGTCGGGACCATAGGCGCGCTGGAATCCCAGCCGCGCCGCTTCTTTAAGCCGCTGATCCATTCTGGGAGCCGCCCGAACCGCTCCTGAGAGGGCAATTTCTCCAAAGAAAACACTGCGCGCCGGCACCGGATTGCCCGATAGTGACGACAGCAGCGCCGCTGCGGCAGCGAGGTCTCCCGCCGGTTCGTGTATCCGGTAACCGCCGGCCACGGAGAGGTAGACATCCATGCCCGCAAAGTTCAGCCCGCAGCGGGTCTCGAGTACGGCCATGATCATCGCAAGGCGACCGGAATCAAATCCGATCACGGAGCGCCTTGGCGTGCCGAACGGGCTCTTGGCGACGAGCGCCTGAACCTCCGCCAGTACAGGGCGGGAGCCCTCCATCGCTGCAAACACGGCGGTTCCGCCGCCCGGCTCGGCATCGGCCGAGAGGAACAGGGCGGAGGGTTCCTTTGCCGGTGTCAGACCGAGGGCGTGCATCTCGAAGATGCCGATCTCGTCGGTGGGCCCGAACCGGTTCTTCACCGCCCGCAGGATACGGAACTGGTGACCGCGCTCGCCCTCGAAATAGAACACGGCATCGACCATGTGCTCGACCACGCGGGGGCCCGCGATGGTACCTTCCTTGGTAACGTGCCCGACCAGGACCAGCGCCGCGCCGGATTTCTTCGCCCAGCGCACCAGCTCCTGCGCGCAGGCACGCACCTGAGCGACCGAGCCGGGGGCTGCTTCCAGCGCGTCGGACCAGACTGTCTGGATCGAGTCGATCACCACGAAGCCGGGATCCGCCTCCTTAAGAGCCGAGAGGATCTTGCGCAGGTCGGTCTCGGTCGCGAGCTGGACCGGCGAGTTGGCAACTTTCAGGCGCCGGGCGCGCTCCTGGATCTGCGCTGCGGCTTCCTCACCTGAAACGTAGACGGTCTTCACCCCGTTGCGGGCAAGCCGGGCAGCGGCCTGCAGCAGCAGCGTGGATTTGCCGATGCCGGGATCGCCGCCGATCAGCGTGGCAGAGGACGGCACGATCCCTCCGCCGAACACGCGGTCGAGTTCTTCCACGCCGATCAGCACGCGGGGCGGGGTTTTGACATCCGAATTGAGCGCGATGAACTCGGTCTTCGGCCCGCGCTTGGTAGGTGTCTTCTCGGCCTTCAGGGCGCCGGGCGGAGCGCTGCTCGCCTCCTCCACCAGCGTGTTCCACTCCCCGCACGCTTCGCAGCGGCCCGCCCATTTGGCATGCACGGCGCCGCAGGCCTGGCAGACGAAGGCGGAGATAGAGGCTTTGGCCATGGGGGAGGGTTATGCGGGTTCGCCCCGGACTTGCAAGGGTAGCTGGCAAGTCTTGGCCTGCACCGCTACAGGGAGCCGATGAAACACATCGCGATCATCGGCGCGGGCCCCGCAGGCCTGATGGCGGCGGAAGCCGCGCTGGCGCAGGGGGCGCGGGTGGACATCTACGACGCGATGCCGAGTGCGGGGCGCAAGTTCCTGATGGCCGGCAAGAGCGGGCTGAACATCACGCATTCTGAAGACGAAGCGCAGTTCCGACAACGCTACGACGCACCGGATGCGCGCCTCGCCGCGATGGTGGAACAGTTCGGGCCATCGCAGATCGTCAAGTGGATGGCGGGGCTGGGCATCGAAGCGCATGTCGGCTCGTCGGGGCGGGTGTTTCCAATCGGGATGAAAGCCTCGCCGCTGCTGCGCCGCTGGCTCGCGCGACTGGGGGAGGCGGGCGCTGAGCTGCACACGCGCCATCGCTGGACGGGATGGAACAGTACCGGCGCGCTTATATTCGGGCATATGACCGGGCGTGTGGCGGTTGAGGCCGACGCGGTCATTCTTGCCCTTGGCGGCGCGAGCTGGAAACGGCTCGGCTCGGACGGCGCCTGGGCAGACCTGCTCGCCAAACACGGTGTGGCGCTGGAGGCCTTCGCGCCGTCGAATTGCGGGTTCGTCGCGGACTGGTCGGTCAAGATGGCGGCCCAGGAGGGTGCGCCTGTGAAGGGAGTTTTATTGTCCGCTCACGGACAAACTGTGCGGGGCGATTTCGTTATCACGAAAACCGGCATCGAGAGCGGTGCGGTCTACCCGCTCGCCGCCGCGCTGCGCCGGGACCTGGCAAAGACGCGCCGGGCCATCATCACCATCGACCTTATTCCGGAGACGGACGAAGCCCTGCTCACAGCACGGCTCGCGGCGCAGCACCCGAAGGACTCCTTCTCCAACCGCCTGCGCAAGGCCGCCCGCATCGACGGCGCCAAGGCCGCGCTTCTGTTCGAAGTCACGAAGGGCGCGCCGCCGCGCGCTGCCGGAGACCTCGCCCGCCTCCTCAAGGCCCTGCCGCTGACCCTCACCGGTACCGCTCCGATGGACACCGCCATCTCCACCGCCGGCGGCGTCCCTTGGGACGCGCTGGATGACGGTCTTATGCTGAAAGCCCTGCCAGGTGTGTACTGCGCCGGAGAGATGATCGCCTGGGACGCGCCTACGGGCGGCTACCTGCTGACGGCGTGCCTCGCGACGGGACGCCTGGCGGGGCGGGCGGCGGGAGCTTAGAGTCATGAATCCATGGATTTTCGATAGATCCGTGAGCGGAGGTGTTGCGCAAGGTTGGGCGACGGATTTCATAACGGCTTGATGAGGATGGGTTTTATTTTTCCGAAGCCGGTTTTTGTGTAGGCGCAAGTCCTCTCTTTCTGTCGCCAGATGGCCTCATCCTGTTGCAGGCTTTGCATTCCGCGTGTCGATTGCTTCTCATTGATTCTCATTTTTTATCACTTCGTGTCGTTTGTTTCTCGCCCCCTCTCGGGGGTGTCGGATTTCGGCCTTTGGCCTCTATCCGACCTACGGGGTGCGCGCGTGGGTTTGCAGTTGAGTATAACCCCAGCCGGAGGGGTGTGGCGCAAGTTGTCCGGAGAATTCTTTCAGGCGCTTGAGGCGTCTGCGGATTTTATTTCGGGAGGGGGCGGATTTGGTTGCACAAGGCGGGCGTCAGCTTTTGCCGCAGCCCGATCAGTCGTCGTAATACCCATGGCAGGCGGCGATGATCAGAGTCTGGTCGTCGCCGCGTCCATCCACCTTGTAGATGAGGCGATGCTCCTGCGTGATGCGGCGGGACCACCAGCCGGCGAGATCACCCTTGAGCGGTTCAGGCTTGGCTGTTCCCTCAAAAGGTGTGCGCGCGCATTCTTCGATCAGGCGCAGGACTTTGCGGCCCGTGCGCGAGTCGTTGGTCATCCACCAGGCGAGGTGCTCAAGTGCCTTTGGCGTCAGGAGCGTTTTCACGGTCGATCCAGCGGAAAAGGTCCTCGAGCGAGTCGAAATTCGTCAGCACGCCTTCGGGCACCGTCACGCCGCCTTTGACCTTTCCGGCATCGATGTCCTTCAGGTAGTCGGCGAGGCCAGGCTGGGAATAGACGTGAATCGTCTCCTGCAGCGCCGTCCAGTCATCGAGGCTAACAAGCACGGCTGCACCCGCGCCCCGGCGCGTGATGGCGACGGGGGCATGATCGTCGATCACGCTGTCAATCACCTGCTTCAGGTTCGCGCGGGCTTCGGAGATGGAGATGGCGTCGGTGATGTGAGGCATAAGGGAAATATGTACGTGATTGCGTACAAATGCAAGAGTTGGCGCCGACGCGTGGGGTATTGAGGCGGCGAATCGTAGGGTGGGTTAGGCCGAAGGCCGTAACCCATCGTCCAGGGGCGAGGCAAAGACGGTGGGTTATGCCTTCGGCCTAACCCACCCTACGAGTCTGGGTCCCGGCTTTCGCCGGGATGAGCGGAAAATGAAAACATGCGCGAGGGAGCCTAAATCGCCGGCTGTATAGGCCCATCGGCCCGTCCGTGTACGAACTGGTCCACATAGGCGTTGCCGCTGTTCATCACGTCCGCCGCCTTGCCGCGCCAGATGATACGGCCTTCGAACAGCATGGCGATTTCGTCGGCGATCTTGCGGGCGCTGGCCATGTCATGGGTGATTGACACCGCCGCGGCGCCGAGGCTGCGCACCATTTCGACGATCAGGTCATTGATCGCGTCCGCCGTGATCGGGTCGAGGCCGGTGGTCGGCTCGTCAAAGAAGATGAGGTCCGGCTTCGAGATGATCGAGCGGGCGAGTGAGACGCGCTTCTGCATGCCGCCGGAAATCTCCGCAGGGTAAAGCAATGCTACGTCCGAGCCCAGGCGAACCTTCTTCAGGGTCTCGATGGCGCGTTCCTTTGCGTCCTTGCGCCGGGTGCCTTCGGAATTGATCAGCCGGAACGCCACGTTTTCCCAGACGGTCAGCGAGTCGAACAGCGCGCCGGACTGGAACAGCATGCCGACCCGGGCCCGCATTGTCTCGCGCGCCTTGCCGGTTGCGTTCGTCACGTCTTCGCCGTCGAAGAATATCCTGCCCCTGTCGGGCATCATCAGGCCGAGGGCGTTCTTCAGCATCACGGATTTGCCCGAACCCGAGCCGCCGATCACCACGAGGCTCTGTCCGCGCGCAACTTCCAGATCTACGCCGCGAAGCACCTGCTTGGCACCAAACGCCTTCTCCAGGCCTTCCAGTTTCAGCAGCGGCCCGCTCATAGCCCGATCTCCACGAAGAGGGTGGACAGGACATAGTTGAACGCCAGCACCAGCACCGCCGCGCCGACCATCGACAGCGTTGCCGCGCGGCCGACGCCGGTGGCGCCTGCCTGGCTGCGATCGCCCTGATAGCATCCCATGACCGAGATGATGCCGCCGAACAATACCGCCTTGATCAGGCCGACGAGGATGTCGTCGCGAGTGATGAAATCGACTGTGTTTCGCAGGTAGACGGTGGAGTCGAAGCCGAGGCCGTAGACGCTGACCAGCCAGCCGCCCATCACGCCGATGATGTTCGCCGCCATCACCAGCAGCGGCAAGGTCGCGAGGGCCGCGATGAACCGCGGGGCATAGAGATACCGGTAGCGCGAGGCCGATAGCGTCTCGAGCGCGTCGATCTGTTCGGTCACCCGCATCGCGCCGATCTCGGCCGCGATGCCGGCGGAGACCCGGCCTGCCAGCATCAGGCCGGTGATCACAGCGCCGAGCTCGCGCGAGATGCCCAGCACCACGATGTTGGGCACGAACTGCTCGGCGCCATAGCGGCTGCCGCCTTCGTAGATGTTGAGCGCCAGCGCCGCGCCGATGAACACGGCGGCGAGGCCGACAACGGGCAGCGAATAGAATCCGATTCGCACCATCTGGCGCAGGATTTCCCCGCCATACCAGCGCGGAGTGATCGCCGCGATCTTCACGCGGCCCGCAAACACGGCCAGCCGTCCGATGTCCGCGAAAAGGCCCAGCGTGATGCGGCCGACAAGTTGCAAGGGGTTCGCCATGATCGGCCTCAGCGATAGTGGCGTTGCACGCGGGGGCCAAGCCCTGTCAGCAGCTCATAGCCGAGGGTCCCGCAGGCCGCTGCCTGAGCTTCAAGTTTGGCCTGCTCTCCGAGGAATTCAACACGTGCGCCGGGCTTTATCGCTTTCGGTCCGTCGGTGACATCAAGCGTCACCAGGTCCATGGAGATACGTCCGGCTACCGGGCAGGCGACGCCGTCCACCCACCCTTTCAGCTTGCCGGAGCCGCTTCGGATGAGGCCGTCGGCATAGCCGATCGCGCAGGTCGCCAGCAGGCGGTCCTCGGTCAGCGGATAGGTCGCGCCATAGCCGACCGTGGTGTCCCTGGCGCCCTTGAAAACATTAATGATGGTCGCTTCCAGGATGACGCCTGTTTTCAGCTGGACGTTCGCGGGCGGCGTGGTGCCGCCGTACAGGGCGAGGCCCGGACGGGTCAGGTCGAAGCCGTAATTCCTGCCGAGAAAGCAGCCGGACGAGTTCGCAAGGCTTGCCGGAGTATCTGGAAAGGCGTCCGCGACATCCTCGAAGGCCCGGCGCTGATGCAGGTTCATCGGGTTCAGCGGCTCGTCGGCGCAGGCAAGATGGCTCATCACGAGAACAGGGGCGAGGCGGCGGATCGCGGTCGCCTCGGTGTCGATCAGCGCGGGGCTCATGCCCAGCCGGTTCATACCGGTATCGACATGGATGGCGCAGGTGCCGCGCGGCGCGGTCGACCACAGTTTAAGGTGCAGATCGCTGGAGAGGACGGCGGTGAGTTCGCCGTCCCGGTAGGCCGCCAGTTCGCCGCGCATCGGGCCGTTCAGCACGAAGATGCGCGGGCCTTTGCCAACCGCCTTGCGCAAGGCCATCCCCTCATCGAGATAGGCGACGAAGAAGGTCTGGCAGCCGGCGGTCTTCAGCGCCTTGCCAATCCTGGCGGCGCCGAGCCCGTAGGCATCCGCCTTCACGACGGCCGCGGTCGTCGCTCCCGGATGCAGGGCATCAAGGGTGCGCCAGTTGTCCACGATGTTGGACATCAGAACGGTTGCGCGGGGCAGAAAGCTCATGGGATCAAGCGCTAGGCGAGATTGCAGGGATTGTCATCCCGGCTATTTCCGGCCCTCGTGATGAGCCACCCAGGCTGTGCCTTTCATGTTCCAGACCGGTGTGAAAAACACCATCCAGACGATCAGCAGGATCATCCCGCCGGCCGGCACGACGGCAATCTTCTGCGGCCCGAACCAGTCCACCAGCGCGCCCATCAGGGCGGCGCCGAACGGGGCGCCTGCCATGAACCCGAGCTGGTAGATCGACAGCACGCGTGCCAGTTTTTCCTTTGGCGCCGAGTCCTGCACGATCGAGCGGCTCATCGCGATCGAGATGCCGGCCGCCAGGCCCCAGACGAACACGATGCCGAGGAACATCCAGTGCGGCACGGTGCCCATCATCATCAGGATGCTGGCCGAAGCGACAAACTGGGCAACCAGCAGCAGGCGGCCCTGCCGCTTGATCCGCTTGAAGACCGCTAGCACGGCGGAGGAGACAAAGGCGCCCATCCAGAAGGTCACGAACATGTCCCGGATGCCGGACGAGCCGAAATGGTAGACGTCGCGGTTGATGATGGGCAGCACCACCAGGAAGGAGCCGATGACGAACACGCCAACGCCGAACATCAAAGTTGTCATTGCCCACAGCTTGGGGTCGGCCTGCACGGCGCGAAGACCGTCGAGAATGGCGCTAAGGGTCGAGCCGACGCCCTTGCCGCTGGATTTGATCGGGCGGCCGCGCGCCAGCATCAGGGCAAAGCCCGCCCCGCTCGCCAGGGCCGCGCCCTGTGCAATGAGCAGTGTTTCGGCGGAAATCGGCCCGATGCTGAACCCGCCCAGCCAGGCGGGCATCCTGGTAGCTTTGTCGGCATAGCCTGCCAGGATGAGGCCGGCAATCTGCGCGAGGAACTGTGCCATAGTGGCCAGTGTGACCCCGAGTTGCAGGGTCACGCCGGATCCAACCCGGCTGCGGCGTGAGACAACTTCGTTTACGATGGAATCGCGCGCCGGCATCATGAATGCGCCGATGGTGCCAATGGCGAGGGCGTAAAGGATCATCGCCGGATAGGTCAGCTGGCCGCGCGCGATCGCGAAGGCGAGGAACATGGCGGGCACGCCCGCCAGAAGGTGAAGGAGGATCAGAAGGCGCCGTCCATCGGCGCGTTCCGCCACCACACCGCCAATCAGCAGGAAGATCACCGAGGGCAGGGACAGCGCCATGTTGGCCAGGCCAAGCGCCAGGCCGTCAAGGTTAAGGTGGTCGCGTCCGGTGATCAGGTAGGGAAACAGCACCAGTTGCAGGCCGAAAGCCATGAACCAGCTGCACTGGACGGCAAGATAGGCCGGCAGTTCGATCTTCACGCCGCGGCGCAGGCGCCTGGCCCGCCAATGCGTTGCGCTGACGATGAAGCTTGCGCCCGCACCGAGCGCTTCGCTGAGGCCGCTGACGGGTGAGGTCACGCTCTCTGAGGCCCTTTCGGCCATTTCGTCGACAATCTTGTCGATGTCGCCGCTCATCAAGGTACGCTCCCGCCAATGCGCCGGGACAATAGGTAGGCCGGCCCGGCAAGGAAAGGGGCCCGGCCCCCGTTGGGGAATTAGTGCGTGAACAGCCCTCGCGGTTGCGCTGGAACCGGCCTGCCGCTAGGCTTCCGCGCTGGCATGGGCGTCTGAGGAGGCTCCTCGCATGAGCGCATTTCGTGTGGTTGCCAGCTGGCTGCTGGCCATCGGCCTTGCCGTATTTTTCCTGCACATCACGCTCCACCCCTGGCCGGATCCCGTGCCGGGTTACGTGAAACTATATGACGCGCCGGGCGAAAACCTTCTGTTTGCGGCCCTCGCCGAAGGCTCAGGCGTCACCATTTTCGAGCCGGCAGGCCGGTTTGTGTCGGCCATCATCGAGCTGCTTGTGGCGTTGTTGCTGCTGATCCCGCTGAGCCGCCGGTTCGGGGCGGTCTTGTCCGTCATCACCCTCGGGGCCGGTGTGGCGCTCCACCTGTCGCCCTGGATGGACCGGGAGATCGCCTTGCCGGAGGGCGGCACTGACGGGGGAGCCCATTTTCTCGTCTACGTGATCTTCCTCGCCCTGGCCTTGCTCCTTCTGGTGGTGCATCCCGGAAACCGGAACCGGTTCTGACCGGCAGAAAAACACCCCAAAATAAAGGCAGTTCCACGTCTCGTTAACTGTTGGCTGCGAGATACCGTGGGTTATGGCGGGCCTGTCCACATGAGCGAAACGTCTCAGTCATCTGCTCCCAAGCCGCAAAGCGCGGCTCAAGATGCGCTGGTGAGGCGTCTGATCGACGTCGTTGCCATACCGGGATCACGTATCCCGCCGCAGGACCGTGCGATGGCGGGGGATATCCTCCTCGATATGCTGCTGCACGTCACGGACCGCGAACGCTATCTCTGCGCCTCGCGCCTCGCTGTCTGCCGCGACGCGCCGCGCCGCGTCCTGCGCTATCTCGCCCAGTGCTCCTTTGCTGTGGCCCGGCCATTGCTGGAGGAAAGCGACGCGTTCGATGCCTGCGACCTCGTCGAGATCATCCAGAACAGCACCGCCGAGCACCGCTGCGTCATCGCGCGCCGCCGCAACCTCTGTGTCACCGTCACTGCCAGCCTGGTCCAGGTTGGCGAACCGCATATCGTGCGCGAACTGCTGGCGAACCAGAACGCTCCGCTGGCCGAAACGACGTTCGATCGGCTGATCGCTCTGTCGCGGGCCGAACCGTCCCTTTGCCCGCTGCTCGCCGAACGGATTGAACTGCGCGCCTCGCATGCCATGGCGATGTTCTGGTGGGCCGACAGTGCGACCCGCCGGAAAATACTGACTCGTCACGCTTCGGAACGGTCCGAAATGATTTCGATCTGCCGGGATGTCTTTGAAATGGCGGCCGCCGAGGGTTGGTCCGACCCGGTCAGCCGCAAGGCCCTGCAACTGATCGAGCGGCGCCAACGCAACCGCGCCGCCATCGAACGCAGCCCGTATGACAGCCTTGAAAGCGCCGTCGCGGCGGCCGTCGCCAACGGAATCGATGGGGAACTGGCGCAGGAAATCGGCTATCTCGCCGGCATCAAGCCTGTCACCGCCGCCAAGATCCTCTCCGATCCGGGCGGTGAGGGTCTCGCTGTGCTCTGCAAATCAACCGGGCTGAAGCGCGAATATGTAAGGATGATGTGGACCGCGTTGCGCCGCCCCATCGAAGACGCGCCCGGACATCTCAATCCGGTGTTCGCCAATGTCGCCGAAACCTATGAAGTCCTGTCTGTCGCCAAGGCCCAGACGACGCTGCGATACTGGAACTGGTCGCTCTCGTCGGCCTTTTCATCGGGCGGCTTGCGCCAGGTTCGGGACATGGGCACCCCGGCGAATGAAGAACTGGAGTATTCCACCTCGCGGCGCACAGCCAAGCTGGTTTTCGGAATTTAGGCTGCACTTCGGCGAAACTGGCTTTCCAATCTCTTCTCTGGCTATTAGGTCAGGCGGTCACAATTGGAATTGATCTGGGCAGAGGGGCGCAGTGGCGTACTTACTCGGTACTTTTTTCGCGATTTTCGCATTCTGGATGGGCAACTCCGGACATTATAAGCCGCTTATGCTCGGCTTTGCGGCTCTTTCGTTTGCGATCACGCTCGTCCTCTGCGCCAGGCTGAAAATACTCGACCGTGAGGGCGCGCCCTATGTCCGGCTGTTCGGATGGCTTGCCTACTATCCCTGGCTTGCCTGGGAAGTCGTCAAATCGAACTGGGTTATTATCAAGGCCTGCCTGCGGGCCGAGCTCGACATCAGTCCATCACTCGTGAAGCTGAAGACGATCTGCAAGAGCGATCTGGCGAAGGTCACCTTTGCAAATTCGATCACCATGACGCCTGGTACCGTCACGGTTGAGATCGAAGGCGACAAATTGCTCGTTCACGGGCTGTATGAGGCGAACACGCAGCCGGAAGCGTTCGAGGAAATGGACCGCCGCTGTGCGCGCGCTGCCGATCCTGCGGAGAAGCACGCATGACACTCGCCGCCCTGTTCGCCGTCCTGATCGGGATGTGTCTTCTTCTAGTGCGCGCGCTTCTCGGGCCGACGCTTTATGATCGCGTGCTCGCGGTCAATTCCTTCGGTACAAAGACCGTTCTGGTAATCGGCCTGCTCGGGTATGTGATGGGCCGGACGGATTTCCTCGATATTGCCATCCTCTATACGCTGATCAATTTCGTCGCGACCATCGCGATCCTGAAGTTCTTCCGATACCGCTCATTCCAGGTGCCGCTCGCGCGCCGGGCCGATCCAGCTGCGCGCGGAGGTGACAGCAATGGCTGAGTTCTTCGCCCTCATCGGCAATACCTGGGAAGTCGTGCGTTTCCCGCTCGGCGGCGCGGCCTGCCTGCTGGGCGCTATCCTCTGCATTGTCGGCACCATAGGCGTCCTGCGCTTCCCGGATTTCTACACCCGCGTCCACGCCGCCAGTATCACCGATACGTCCGGTGCTGGTCTTGTGCTGATAGGTATGGCGCTGATGGCGCCGCACTGGATCATCTTAGTTAAGGTATTCTGCATCATGGGTTTCCTGCTTCTGACCAGCGTCACAAGCTCGCATGCGCTGGTCAATGCAGCGCACACCGCCGGCCTTCAGCCGAAGATCGGACCGATGGGTCGAAGCGGCCATGAAGAAGACGAGGAGGACAAGCATTGACCGACGCTGTACTCGGCGGAACCGGAACCGCCCTCATCAACATCCTCTTGCTGGCCATTCTCTTCGTGGTGGCCATCGCTATCGCCCGCCTGCGCAGCCTGTTCGCCATCGTGATGCTTTCGGGCGTCTATTCGCTGGTCTCCGCGGCCTGGTACATTCTGGTCGATGCTGTCGATGTGGGCTTCACCGAGGCGGCTGTCGGCGCGGGCATGTCCACCGCCGTCCTGCTCGCCGCTATGCTTCTGACCGCGCGCACCGCCAAGCCGGAAAAGCCGTTCTCGCGCATCGGGCCCTTCATCGTCTGCGCCGCAGCCGGCATCATGCTGCTCTATGCAACGATCGATCTGCCGCCGCTTGGCGACCCGGCTTCGCCCGCCAATTCCGGCGTCGGCCTGACCTACCTGCAGGTCAACTGGTACGATACCGGCGTACCGAACGTCGTCACCTCTGTGCTTGCGAGCTATCGCGGTTTCGACACGCTCGGCGAAACCGCCGTGGTGTTCACTGCGGGGCTCGCGGTGGTGCTGCTGCTTGGTTTCGGTGAGCGCTCGCTCGCGGACACGCTGCGCCGTGCGCCTAAGTCTGGAACCCGTCCGGGTACTGTTCACAAGGATGGAGACGGCACATGAAGGGCGATCATCACATGATCCTGCGCGTTATCGCGAAGTGCCTGATTCCGTTGATCGTGATCTATGCCTTTTACGTGCAGTTCCATGGCGAAGTCAGCGCAGGCGGCGCCTTCCAGGCGGGTGTTGTGCT
Organism: Hyphomonas sp.; assembly: GCA_016124495.1. Taxonomy (GTDB): domain Bacteria; phylum Pseudomonadota; class Alphaproteobacteria; order Caulobacterales; family Hyphomonadaceae; genus Hyphomonas. The sequence goes on from WGNP01000012.1 coordinate 34,538, forward strand.
GGCGGTGGCGCTTATCCTCAACGCACTCGTCTTCGGTCTCACCGCCACGATGCGCGCCGTGCCGCCCTGGTTCACCCGCTCGCTCTCGGCGGTCGGCGTCATGATCTATGCCGGCGTCGGCGTCTGGGCGATGCTGAAGGGCGGGCACTATCTCGAATATCAGGCCCTCTTCGGCGAAGGCCCTGGCGGCCATGATGGCCAGCATGCTGGCATCATCATCATTGAAGTCGGCGTATTGTTTGCCGTGTCCGGCGCCCTTACGACGATCTTCTATGCATTGGCCGGGCGCGTTGCCGAAATCCGTGACGAGGACTGGTAGAGATGTGGGAATTCATTCTTGACCGCGCAGGTTACTGGGCGATCATCGGCTTGATGATGATCGGACTCTTCATCGCATTTTCGTCGGAGAACCTGATCAAGCGCCTCGTCGGCCTCTCCCTGTTCATGACGACGATCTGCCTGTTCTACGTCACGCTTGGCAAGGTCACCGGCGGCACCGCTCCGATCCTCCTGAAAGAAGACATGCCCTATGGCGGCGCCGGCTATACTGCCGCTGAGCCGGATACCCAGCTTGTCGCTACCGGCGGTGAGCGCTTTGCCGAACTCGTCCATACCTATTCCAATCCGCTGCCCCACGTCCTGATGCTGACGGCTATCGTCGTCGGCGTTGCCACGCTGTCGGTCGGCCTCGCGCTGATCGTGCGCATCCGTGAAGCCTATGGCTCGATCGAGGCGGACGAACTTCGTGCGATCGACATCGAGACTGCGATTGCGCAGGAAGCGGAAGCCGAAAAAGACCAGCACGAGGCTGCGGCATGATTCTCGAATCCCTGCTTGTCTCGGCGCCGGAATGGGCGATCGATCATGCGCCCGTACTGATTCCGGTCGTGCCGCTTATTATGGCGGCAATGCTGGCGCTCAGCCCCAGCGGCCGCCTGTCCTGGATCCTCTCGATGGTGGCCACCGCCGCCTCGTTCTATTTCGCCCTGCTGACGCTCGGCCGCATCCAGTCCGCGCCCGGCGGCATCATCGAATACTGGATCGGTAACTGGGACGTGATCGGCATCGAGTTCCGCGTCGATGCGCTGAACGCGATGATCCTGCTGCTGGTCACCGGCATGGGCTTCCTCGCGTCCATCTTCGCTTGGTCGACCATCGTGGCGGAGGTGCAGAAACAGAAGATATCGCTTTTCCTCAGCGCTTTCCTCCTGTGCTTCGCGGGCCTCTGCGGCGTTACCGCCACCGGCGACGCGTTCAACCTCTTCGTCTTCCTCGAGATCAGTTCGCTGTCGACTTATGTCCTTGTGGCAATGGGCGCCTCGCGCGACCGCCGCGCCCTGACTTCCGCGTTCGACTACCTGATCATGGGCACACTCGGCGCCAGCTTCTACATCATCGGCGTCGGCTTCCTGTATGCGGCCACCGGCACCCTCAACATGGCCGAACTCGCCGCCCAGCTGCCTGCGCTTTCCGGCAACCGCTCGGTTCAGGTCGGCTTTGCGTTCATCATCGTCGGCCTTGGCCTGAAGGCCGCCATGTGGCCGCTGCACCAGTGGCTGCCGAACGCCTATGCCTATAGTCCCAGCTTCGTGACGATGTTCCTCGCCGCGACCGCGACCAAGGTGGCGCTCTACGCGATGATCCGCTGGCTCTTCACTATCTTCAATCCGGACTACGCGTTCGAACAGGCAATCTTCACCTTCATCCTGGCGCCGCTCGGAATTGCTGCGATGGTGATCTGTTCTTTCCAGGCCGTGTTCCAGACCGATGTGCGCCGCATGCTCGCCTACTCGTCGGTGGCGCAGGTCGGCTACATGATCCTTGGGATCTCGATCGCCACCACGGCCGGTGTTGCGGCAGGCCTGCTTCACCTGTTCAACCACTCCTTGATTAAGGGCGCGCTGTTCATGGCGATCGCCGGCATCTGCATCAACTACAAAGGCACTACGATCCGCGACTTCGCGGGTCTTGGCCGCTCGGCGCCGTTCACCATGGCGGCTTTCGCCATTGCCGCCCTCTCGCTGATCGGCGTGCCGCTGACGGCGGGCTTCATCTCAAAGCTGCAGCTGGGCTATGCCTTGTTCGAGCACGGTTGGTGGTGGGCGGTGCTCCTGGTTGTGTTCTCCAGCTTCCTCGCCGTCCTCTATGTCGGCAGGATACTGCAATCCATCTTCTTCATGCCGCCCGCCAATCCCCGCAAGACCCGGAAGGAGGCGCCTCTGCTGCTACTCGTGCCGCTCTGGATCCTTGCCCTCGCCAACATCTATTTCGGCATCGATGCCAACTTCCCCGCGGGTCTCGCCCGTGACGGCGCCATTGCTGCCCTCGGCCTGGAGGCGTTCCAATGACGCCGGAATTCCTGATAGCCGCCGCTCTGGTCCTGCCGCTCATCATCGCGGCCGGCATCGCCGCGCTCGGCAAGTTCCCGAACCTGCGCGAAGGCGTCACGATCGTCGGATCTTTCGCACTGTTCGCGGTGGTAGTGCAGCTGACGATGATGGTCTCGGCCGGCCAGCGCCCCGAACTCTTCATCGGTGAAGCGGTGCCGGGCCTCGCCTTCGCCTTCAGGCTGGAACCGCTCGGGGCGCTCTTTGCTGTCGTCGCCAGCGGTCTGTGGATCGTGAACTCGTTCTATTCCATCGGCTACATGCGCGGGAACCGCGAGCGCAACCAGACGCGTTTCTACATCTGCTTCGCCCTCGCCATCTGCGGCGCCATGGGTGTCGCGATGTCTGGCAACCTTTTCACGCTCTTCGTCTTTTACGAAGTCCTCACGCTGTCGACCTACCCGCTTGTCGCACACAAGGGGGACGCGGCCGCCCAGCGCGGCGCGCGCATCTACCTGCTCACGCTGCTTGGTACGTCCATCGGCTTCTTCCTTACCGCCGTGATGTGGACATGGGCGCTCGCCGGCCAGAGACTCGACTTCGTCGATGGCGGCCTGCTGGCCGGTGTCGCCATGTCGCCGGTCGTCGCCAGCGCGCTTCTGCTGCTCTTCGTTTTCGGTCTGGGCAAGGCGGCGCTGATGCCGTTCCACTTCTGGCTCCCTAACGCGATGGTTGCGCCGACCCCTGTCTCGGCTCTGCTGCACGCTGTGGCCGTCGTGAAGGCCGGCGTGTTCGCGGTGATGAAGATTTCCGTCTATATCTTCGGTGTGGACCTGATGAACGCCACGCCTTCGGCAGATTTCCTGATCATCGTTGCCTGTGTGACCATTGTTCTCGCTTCTCTGATCGCGATGACCAAGGACAATCTCAAGGCCCGGCTCGCTTATTCGACCATTGCCCAGCTGGCTTATGTTACGCTAGGCGCCTTGCTCGCCACGCAGGCTGGCATGATGGGCGGCTCGCTGCAGATCGCTGCGCATGCTGCCGGCAAGATCACCCTCTTCATGTGCGCCGGCGCGATATATGTCGCGACGGGCCTGACCAATGTCTCGGACATGAAAGGCCTCGGCCGGAAGATGCCGATCGTATTCATCGCCTTCTTTGTCGCCTCGCTGTCGATCATCGGTATTCCGCCGCTGGCCGGAGCCTGGCCGAAATACGAGCTGATGCAGGGCGCTGTAGATGGCGGTGCGGACTGGGTGCTCGCTGTGCTGATCATCTCCTCGCTGCTCAACATCGCCTACCTGCTGCCGATACCGATCCTGGCGCTGATGCCGCTGCCGGGCACCAAGCCGCCTAAGGAATTCAAGCGGCCAGGCGGGGCGCCCGCCCTTACCGTCGCCGCGCCGGCCTTTACGGCGGCGCTGTGCGTTCTCCTGTTTTTCATGATCACCCCGATCAGCAACTTCCTCGCGCCTGCCTTTGAGGCGCCCGGCACACTCATCGAGGCGGAGCTGCCATGACCGACGAAACGCCAACTGGCCGCGATACCTCGGGCCGCTTCGTCAAGCGCGCGGTAGAGACCGTGAACGCGATGAGCCGCACCAATGACGAGGGCATCCATCCCATGTCGAAAGTCCTTTTCGGCTGGACCGAGACAAAGAACATCGGCGCCATCCTGTTCTGGGTGCTGGCAGGCCTGTCGATCATCCTTGTGCTCGCCGATCTCATGATCGACCGGCACGAATACTTCAACTTCGCCGAATCCATCGGCTTCTTCGGCCTTTGGGGTTTCCTCTCCTTCTCCTTCGTCGTGCTCATGGGTTGGCCGCTCGGCCGACTGCTGCGCCGCGACGAGAACTATTACGGCGATGCCGGCGGCCCGCCGGACGACATCGATCCTGGCCTCGATGGCAAGCCTCTCGGAGGCGGCCATGCCCCGCACGGAGGAGAGCACTGATGCCCGCCTTCCTTGCTGGCCTGAACCCCGGCTGGCTGCTGATTGCCGCCGGCCTCCTGGCCCTGTTCGTCCGGGTACGCGTCGTTCGCCAGGTGATCACCATTGCGGCGCCGATCCTCGGCATCCTGCTGCTGTCCGGCACCCCGCACGGCGTTGACCTGCTGACCCATGAAACGCTCAGCATCACGCTGTCATTCTACCATGTAGACAGCCTCAGCTTCCTGTTTGGCCTGGCCTTTCTGATCGCCGCACTGCTCAACGCCATCTATGCTCTGCACACGGACAACCGTATCCAGGACGGTATGGCGCTCGCCTATGCCGGGGCCGCCGTATCGGCGGTCTTCTCCGGCGACCTTCTCACGCTGTTCGTGTTCTGGGAACTGACCGCCGTCACCTCGGTTTTCCTGATCCTGCAAGCCGGCACCCGCGCTGCCTACTTCGCCTCGATGCGCTATCTCGGCGTCCAGATCCTTTCGGGCGTCCTTCTGCTCGCGGGCATCGCCTATGTCTGGAACGCCACCGGCAGCCTCTCGATCGCCGCCTTCACCAGCCTCGATCAGCCGGGCGCGCTGATCATCTTCATCGCCTTCGGCATCAAGGCGGCGTTCCCGTTCCTGCACAACTGGCTGCAGGATTCCTATCCGAAGGCATCGGTCGTGGGCGCGGTAGTCCTCTCTGCGTTCACTACCAAGCTCGCTGTCTATGCCTTCGCGCGCATGTTCCCCGGCCAGGACGAGCTGATCTGGATCGGCGCGATCATGACCGTCTTCCCGGTCTTCTTCGCTGTCATCGAAAACGACCTGCGCCGCGTGCTGGCCTATTCTACCAACAACCAGGTCGGCTTCATGATCTGCGCCATCGGCGTCGGAACGCCGCTCGCGCTTAACGGCGCGGTGGCTCACGCCTTTGCCGACATCCTCTTCAAGGGCCTGTTGTTCATGTCGATGGGCGCCGTCCTCTACCGGACCGGTACCACCAAGGCGAACGAACTCGGCGGCCTCTACCGCACGATGCCCTGGACCACGCTCTTCTGCCTTATCGGCGCCATCTCGATATCGGCGATGCCGCTCTTTTCGGCCTTCGTCACCAAGTCGATGATCCTGTCTGCGGTCGCCTCCACCGGCATGATCGTCGTCTGGCTGATGCTGATGTTCGCTTCGGCTGGCGTGCTCGAACATTCGGGCATCAAGATCCCGTACTTCGCCTTCTTCGGCCACGACAGCGGTAAGCGCGTAAAGGAAGCGCCATTCAACATGCTCCTCGCAATGGGCATGGCGTCCTTCCTTTGCATCGCCATCGGCCTGCCGGCTTTCCTGCCGGGCTTCGGTTATGAATGGCTCTACAGCCTGCTGCCATACCCGATCGAAGCGGCCAACTATCAGCCCTTCACGCTAAGCCATATCCTGGCTCAGCTGCAGCTTCTGGCACTCGCCGTCTTCGCCTTCATCTTGCTCCAGCGCCTCGGCCTCTACCCGCCCGAGAAGCCGGGTGTCATTCTCGATACCGACTGGACCTATCGCAAGGTCGGCTACGGCGCTGTCCGCTGGATCGACACGGTCTGGGCCAAGCTCGGCCTGGCCATGACGGCGGTCTTCCGGGGTTTTTCCGAGCGCACCTACGACCGTCTGGTAGACGCGTTCAGCCCGCGCGGCGTCCTGTCCAGAAACCCCGTTTCACGCGGAATGGCGGTCTGGACCGCCGTGATTCTCGCGCTCGTCCTGCTCGTGAGCTACCTGACAAGCTGAAATCCCTGCAGTGGCGGGGTGACAAAATTAAGCCATATTACGCCCTGACACCCGAAAAACGGCTGGCCTAGGCCCGTCCGGCGTCCTTGGCGCGCGGGTGTCCGCAGCCGGCCCTTGCTGGGGAGGCAAGAGTCGATGTTTGAAGGTGAAACAAATGCCATGGGCGGCGCCAATGTTGCGTATGCGACGGGAATCGTCTCGGCCTATGTTCGCAACAACACTCTGCAGACTAACGAGCTGCCGGACCTGATCCGCAGCGTCCATGCAGCGTTGATGGACTTATCGCGGCCGCCGGGCGAGGTGCCTGAGCCGCCGAAGCCTGCCGTGCCGGTCAAGAAGTCGATCTGCAAGGATTACCTGATCTGCCTGGAAGACGGGCTGAAGTTCAAATCCCTGAAACGCCACCTGCGGTCGAAGTATGGAATTTCGCCGGAAGAATACCGCGCCAGGTGGGGGCTGCCCGCAGATTACCCCATGGTGGCGCCCGGTTATTCGGAGAAGCGTTCAAAGCTCGCAAAGAAGATGGGTCTTGGACGCAACACTCGCGAAGAATAACCCAATAAAGCAAGCTTGTTCCGTATCCGGAATGAAATATTCCGTACACCAGTGTTGATAAATCCCTTCGAAGACTCTTGATCGGCGAGTCCACTCGCGCAATAGGTGAATCTACCGAATCACCACGGGGGTGGCGACAACATGTTCAACGAGCCGAATTTCTCCGGCGTGACCGAGGCCCAGCGCCTCCTGATCACCCATTGGTATGCGTGCCGGGCATCTGACGGCCTAGTCCCGCGCGACTCCATTGATCCGGGCATAGTGCGCAGCACGCTCGCCTGCCTGTCGGTCGTCGAAGTCAACGAAGAGGGCGAAGGCCGTTTCCGTATCGCCGGCTCCCGCCTGCGCGATATATTCGGCATGGACGTGCGCGGCCGCCGCATCGACGAAATCGCCGGCGCGCATGGTGAGTGCTACGCTCTCGGCCTGACTTCGGCGGTGGAGCGCGGCCTGCCGGTCGGCGGCGTCATAGAAACGGGCGGGCGCTTGCACGCCTGGCTGCGCCTCCCGGTCGCCGACGATTGCGGCACCCTCACGATGGTCATTTGCCACGACGAACTGATCGCGAGCCGCCGCGCGCTGCTGCCCCCCTCCGACGCACCCGAAACCTCCCCGCGCTTTGCGGCTTGAATGAAAGCAGCGGTCAGGAGCGGCCACGTCGGTCCTGAAAGATTTCCGGGGCGCGCGGGTTGATCTAAACGCTGACGGCGGCCTGAGCGTCGGTTCGGATGCGGGTGAGCATAGAGGCCAGGCCGTTGGAACGCTGGGCGGTGAGGGCGCCGGTCACGCCGATCTCGTCGAGCAGGGCCTTCACGTCGAACTTCAGGATGTCCCCGGCCGTCTCGCCGGAATAGAGGCGCGTCAACAGCGCGATCAGGCCGGACACGATGATCGCATCGGACTCGGCGCGCACGTCCAGCCGTCCAGCTGCCACGTCCGTCACCATCCAGACCTGCGAAGCGCACCCGCGCACCCGGGTCTCTTCGCTGCGTTCATCCGGCGCCAGCGGCGGGTTTGCCTTGCCGAGATCAATCAGGTGCGCATACCGCGCCTCCCAATCCTCAAGCCAGGAGAATTCTTCCCGTATGTCTGCCGCTTTGGTCTCGATACTCATGGGTCTTCATATGAGTTGTAAAACCCCAAAAGAAAACCCCGGCGGGCCAGTGCCTGCCGGGGCTCGGGTTGCAGAGTGAGTCTGGAGCGTGTGGGCTATTTATAGACGTTGCCGAGACAGTCAGCGACCTCCGTCAGCGTATGCTGGCTGATGCAGTGCGGCAGCTCGAATTCCTGGCCGACCCCGGCGACGCAGCCCTGCAGCTGAAGGTTCTGCATCTTGAGGCAGCTCTGAACCGCCGGTTCCATCATGACCTTGGCAAGGCGGGCCTGGTCGACCGAGCCGGCGCCGATGACACGCATGGCGGCGAGCGAGGCGATCTGGTTGGCGACGGCTTCCTTACCGAACGCGACGTTCTCGCGCTTGCCGGTGAAGCCGCTGGTGAGGAAGGCGGGCAAGCGCACGGCGCCGGCGACATCTTCCGTAGTTGCGGCAGCGGTGATGATACCGGCCTTTGTGTCGCCCGAGAGGGGCGCGGCGCTCGTGAGGGCGGTGACGATCAGGTTGTCAGCTGGTTTGCCCTTGCCCTGCAGCACCTTCACGACCTCGGCGCGCTGGCCACCATTGCGAATGCGCGATTTCGCCCAGCCATAGCCTTGCAGCGAATAGCCCTGTTCCTTCACGATCGCCGCGGAGGAGTAGATTTTCGGCAGGTCAGAGTCGGTGACCGCAATCGCGCCGCCAACGGCATTGTCGCCGCCTGCGAGCGAGCGGGCGTAACTGTTGCCGGCGGCGAAGCTTTTCATCACCGGCTCACGGCCATAGTAGGCTTCGATTTTGCGCACGGTGGCGCTGAATTCGGGATCCTGCGACGCGACCAGCGCCGAGTACGCCATCCAGCCGCGCGTCAGCTGATCGGCATTATAGGCACCCAGCGTGTTCAGCGCGGAATCGATATCGCCCGCATCCTTGAATGGTTTAGCCGCCACGTCTTCTGCGTCCGACTGGTACGTCATGTAAACGGCAGCACTTTCCGAGATCGGATCGGCTTTCTGTGCCGACGCGCCAGTTGCAAGTCCAAAGCCGCAAACCAGTGCAGCAACCACCCCAGAGGTCTTCATCCTAAACTCCCTCACGCGTCACATGATCAGTGATGCCCGAACTTCCCGGTATGGGGAACCATGCCTTGTATGATTTGCGCATTACAAATACAGCAGACCGGGCACCTGACCTGGCAAGAATGCCTAACAATTCTCTATGGGGTGTTAAGACTTGGCCCCCGGCACGGCGCAGAAGCGGTTAAAATTCGTTCACCTCGCGTGGGTCGCGCTGGGGCTGACGGCGGCCGTGTCCGGCGGCATCGGCGGCGCGCCTCTCGAGAGCCTGATCGCGGCAATGATTTTGACCCTCATTCCGGGCCTCACAGGCTTTGCCGTGGCCGGGGCGGGCGACACGCTGCGGCGCGGGCTCTTGGTAATTGCCTGGCTGGTCTGCGCCCTGATCGCGGTCTTGCTGACGGGCGGGGCCGCCTCGCCGTTGATCGTGCTGCTGGTGGCCGCGCCGCTGGCCGCCTTGCTGGCCGGAGCGCCGCGCATGGCGGCGGAGGCCGGCACTTTTGCCGCGCTCGCGCTGTTTGCGGTGTTTATCGCCACACCCGCCGGCTGGATCCCGCCGCCGCCGCGCGGCGCGCCGGAACTGGCCGCGCCGTTTGCGTTTGCGGGGCTCGTGCTGGCGTCGCTGAAGATCTGGCACCTCGTGTCACGAAGCGGCGCAGCACCTGCTGCTGCGCCGCCGGCCGAGTTGCCGAAGGGTGAACCGGACCCGCAACCGATGGTAATGAACGGCATCAGCTGGATCGATGTGACCCCCGAGGGCCGCCTGCGCCGGGTGCAGGGCGACACCTTCGGTCTTGTCACCATGCGGCCGGGCTCCGCGCTCGGCAGTCTGTTCGCGGATCATGATTTCCCGCTTCCGCCGCCCGGCCGCACCGGGCGCAAGCTGGCGACGGTCGAGCTCGTCTCCGGACAACGTGTGCGCGTGATCGCCGAGCGCCATGCCAAGGGCTGCTATCTGCTGATGGTAGACTCGCTGGATGAGACGCCCGCCTTGCCTTACAGAGCGGTGGCAGACCTCGAAGCCAAGCTGCAATCGCGCACCGCCTTCTTCGCCTCGCTCGGCCATGAACTGAAGACACCGCTGAATGCTATTCTCGGCTATGCTGAAGTGATGCAGGCTGAACTGATGGGGCCGATGCCCAAACCGTATGCGGACTATCCGTCGATCATTCATGAAAGCGGCACGGATCTCCTGCTGCTGGTCGACGATATCCTCGATCTGGCGCGCTCCGAAGCTGGTCAGCCCCGCCTGGAACCTGAACCAGTGGACCTCACCGCTTCGGCGGAGTCGGTAATCCGCCAGCTGACAGGGCAGGCGGACCGGCTGGGCATTACCTTGAAACTGAAATCCAGCGAGGCGGTCTGGGCTGAAGCCGACGCCCGCGCGGTGCGCCAGATCTGGCAGAACCTCGTTTCCAACGCGATCAAATACTCTGCCAGCGGCAAAACCGTGACGCTGGAAACACGCCTCGACAATGGCGCCGCCCTGCTCAGCGTCACCGACCAGGGCGCAGGCATCGCCGCCGCCGATCTCGGCCGTCTGACCGAGCCGTTCGCGCAGGGCACCGGCGCCAAGCCGGGCACCGGTCTCGGTCTCTCCGTCGTGCGCCGCTTTGCCGAGCTTCACGGCGGCAGCCTCCGCATCACTTCAAAGCCGGGCAAGGGCACCCGCGTCGAGGTAACGCTCCCCCGCGCCTTGGAAGCTGACATCGCGCCGATCGAAGAAGCGGCGCAGTAGGCGGCCCTAAAAACCGACATTTTCGGTTTCCCGGCCCCCCGAACCGTGCCACCCTTCACCTTCATACGAGAGGGGGTTCCCAATGAAACATATCATTCTGGCGGCTGTGGCCGCACTTGCACTTACGGGTTGCGGCGCCATCGGCGGCGGCGAGAAGGCCGCCATGGTCAAGGCCTGCACTGATAGCGGCGAGGCCGAGAAGGACTGCACCTGCATCGCCGACAATCTCGAGACCAGCCTCGATGCCGACACGTTCAAGGTCGTCGCAACCGCGATGGCATCCGATGACGCAGCCGGCGAGAAGATGATGGAAGAGCTCCCCGCCGACAAGCAGGGCGCCGTCATGGGCGCCCTGATGTCTGCAGGCATGACCTGCATGATGGGCGGCGCACCCGCCTAAGGCTGATCTTTATCGCGCTTGACGCAGGCGCACATCTCGGGGGAGACTCCGGTATGGATCGCTTACCTTCCAGACTATGGATCGAGGCACTGGTACGGCGGGCGCAGCTCTCCGGCGCCAGTGCCTTTATTGTTCAGCACGGGGACGATGATCGCGGCGATGTGCTGATCAAGGTCGCCCGGCTCGACGGCACCGCCGCCGCCTATGTTCCGTCTACGAACCTCGAAGGCGAGCGGGTCTTCCTGAACCTCGAGATCCAGGGTGTCGGCCCGGACGAGGTGAGCGTGGACGACTATGTTCGCCGCGCGAAATCCCGCGACAGCGACCTCTGGATCGTTGAGATCGAAGACAAGGAAGGCCGTGCGTTCCTGACGGAACCTGTTGAAGATTGACAATCCTGCCCGCGCGCGGCGACAAAAGGTTTCATCAGTAGACAGAACAGCCTGCTATGATCCCCCTGCCGCTGGCCTGCTCGCCGCACTCCTCGTCCATCCGATCTCGCAGGCCTGCGAGGCGCACAGGCCGGAGGTGATCCAGAAAGGCCAGCATTTCCTTGCGGTTAGACAGGAACTGGCAAACGCGGAGCTGCTCTTCAACGTGGCGAAGATCGCATATGAAACTCTCATTCAGGGGGTATGAAAACAGCGGCTATGACGCCTGGGAAGAAGAAGCCGGAGACCTGACGACCGCTATTGAAACCTACCGGGCGGAATGGGAGATCGGCTACCGCCTCCTGTTGAAGGCCGACGGCGGCCTGAAGGTTGCGCTCGCCGCCCACGAGACCGCCTGCGGCGCGAATGCCCGGTCGGCGGCTATCCTGTCGTAACTCGGGAGCAACAAGACCCCCTGAGCCAATGGATGCCTGCCGGCTCGGTTAACTCTCCCTTCATCTGGACAAAGCAATTTGCGATTCGCTGGGCTAAAAGGGGCGGTGGCAGCGATGTTGTTCCTGTTGAACGAGTATGTGACCGAGATTGAAGCGCCTGAGCTGCGCCTCCTGAAACGCGGCCCAAACCTCGGCTTTGAGGACGTGCATGCCATGCGGGCCCGCGAGGCCATCGAGTTTGCCCGCGCCAGGCTTCAGGTCTGCCATGACGAGGGTACGGTCCCCGCAGAAACTCTGGTCGCCGACCTCGCCGCGCTGATCATCGCCAAGACCGGCGCCAATGCCGCGCTCTTCCCTGTGCACGAAGGCCGGGTGTCCGAACCCCGCCTCACCATCTTGCCAGAGAGCATCCTCGAGGCCGTCCGCGACCGCCTCGCCGCGGGCGCCGCACCCGACATCCGCCAGTTCTGGCCGCGCGCTGCCTGAACTCAGCAAGCGGCAGTTCGGGGCGCTTGAGCCGTTGAGGCAGCCCCGCCGCCCGGTTTCGTGCCGGTATCGAGCCACAGCCACCGATCCGTGCACCGCATTACTTCTGGAACGAGGATGGCCCGGCCACGCTGGCCTCGGCGCAGTTCCTTCCGGGCTTGCTCTGCGATTTCGTCCGCCCGTCGCCGGCCCGGAATGAACGGGCGGGGCGGGAAATCACTGTGTCGTTTGAGTGCGAAACGATCCAGGAGGCATGCATCATCCGGAGCGGCGCGCTCACGGGACGTATCGAGCTTTCAGTGGCGCCCAGTCTGTGGGTGCGGGCGGAGACGTATCTCGGCGGGGCCTGGTTTGGGCGAGGCTGGATCTAACAGTGCCGTGAGAAATGCGAAAGCTGGCCGGACGCGTCCGACGGCATTGCCGGCCCGCGGGTAGAGGACGATCCGCCGGGCCGCATCTCGAAGAGCGGCTCCTGGATGCAGTTCGATACAAACCAATGACCGGGGCATGTGAGCGCTGAGCGCTGCACCGGATTTGAAATCCCGGATATCTGACGGGCGCCATAGTCGCCCCCGCGACAGCCAGCCCCTTCAATCCGCGTCCCAAATCGGTTAGGGCCTCCGGCAGAGAAAGATCCTGTCCCATGTCGCACGTGACTGAAGCCGCCCGGCGGCGCACCTTTGCCATTATCTCGCACCCGGACGCCGGCAAGACGACGCTGACCGAGAACCTGCTGCTGGCCGGCGGCGCCATTCGGGCTGCCGGCGAGGTCGCGGCGCGCGGGCAGGCGCGGCGGACGCGGTCGGACTGGATGAAGATCGAGCGCGACCGGGGCATCTCGGTCTCGGCCTCGGTCATGACGTTCGAGTTCGACGGCTATATGTTCAACCTCCTCGACACGCCGGGCCACGAGGACTTCTCAGAAGACACCTACCGTACACTGACGGCAGCTGACTGCGCAGTCATGGTGCTCGACGCCGCCAAGGGTATCGAGCCGCAGACGCTGAAGCTGTTCGAAGTGTGCCGGATGCGCGACATCCCGATCGTCACCTTCATCAACAAGATGGACCGGGAAGCGCTGGAGCCGATCGCGCTGCTGGACGAGGTGCAGGACAAGCTGCAGCTCGAGACTGCGCCGCTCTTCTGGCCTGGTGCCAGCGGCCAGCGCTTCTCCGGCATGCTGGACCTGGAACGCGACGTTTTCCTGCAGTTCGAGCGCCGCCCGGGTGAGCCTGCGCGCATCGGTCCGGCCACAGAAATTCCCGGCGATTCGGCGAGTCTCAAGGCGAACCTGGACCCTTACGTGTTCGAAGAGATGACCGAAGGCATCGAGATGGCGCGCAGCCTTCTGCCGGCGTTTGATGCTGATGCGTTCCGCTCTGGTAACATGACGCCGGTCGTGTTCGGCTCGGCGCTGCGCTATTTCGGCGTGGCGGAACTCCTCCGTACACTGCACACCTACGCGCCTGCGCCGCGTGACCAGAAGGCGGTCAGGAAATCCGAGTCTATCCGCGTGCATGCCGAGGATCCCTCCGTAAGCGGCTTCGTTTTCAAGATCCAGGCAAACATGGACCCCAACCACCGCGACCGCGTCGCTTTCGTGCGCCTTTGCTCGGGCGAGTTCCGGCGCGGCATGCGCCTTAAAACGGCCAGCGGCAAGCAGCTCAATATCCACAATCCGATGATGTTCATGGCGCAGGATCGCGAGATTGCCGAGACGGCCTATGCGGGTGACGTGATCGGCGTGTCGAACCACGGCCAGCTGCGCGTGGGGGACTCATTGTCCGAGAGCGGAGATATCCAGTTCGGTGGCATTCCGAACTTCGCGCCCGAACTCCTGCGCCGGGCCCGCGTGAAAGACCCGATGAAGGCGAAACACCTGCGCAAGGCGCTGGAAAGCCTCGCCGAAGAAGGCGTCACGCAGCTGTTCACGCCGCAAATTGGCTCCGACATGATCGTGGGCGCCGTGGGTCAGCTGCAGTTCGAAGTGATGATCGAGCGGATGACGGCGGAATACAGCCTCGAAGTCTTCTTCGAGCCCGCGCCCTATAACGTGGCGCGCTGGATTTCGTCGGATGATCCGAAAAAGATCGAGGACTTCCTGGAGAAGAACAAGTCCGCTTCCGGAACAGATCTTGACGGCGCGCCGGTCTACCTCGCCAAGAACGCCTGGGACGTCGGTTACGCGCAGGAGAAGAACCCGGGGATCCGGTTCACGGCTACGAAAGAAAGGGCGATCTAGTTCGGGCTAGTTTCCGGCGACTTCGCCGCTGAGAACTTCCGGCTGCGCTTCCACGCTGGCTTCGCCCCAGTAGGTCGCGTCCACGCGGGGCGAGACGCCGGAAGTGGCCAGCAGGTTCTCTTCGGATTTGCCAGCACCCTGTTTCAGTTCGCAGCGCGCGCCCGAGCTGCCATAGGCTTCCACGAACGACCAGGACTGGCAGACGGCGTCTTCGCCGCAGGCCGCTTCGCAGGCGAGCGGTGTGAAGCCGGCGTCCACCTTGTAGGTCGAGCCATGGCGGTAACGGTAGATTTCATGGCCCGGCACGGCGGGCGCGAGCGAAGCCTCGGTGGCCGAGAGCGGATCGATGCCGGGCGAAGAGACGGCCTTGCGGGAGACACCATCGGCGCTCGCGGTAAAACCCAGACAAGCGGCGGCGGCGAGCAGAATGGCTAGACGCATGGGGCAATCCTCCCGGGAATATGGCTGCTGGCACGTTAACCGAGGCGCGTTAACGAAGCGTTTGCTCTACAGAGAGGGCCGATCAGTTCGGCAAACTCTCTCGTTTTTCCTCGATTTCCAGCCATTCCATCTCGATATTTTCGAGCTGCGTCCGTGCGGCGCCGACGCGGGCAGATTTCTTCGTGAAAGCGGCGGCGTCGCGGGTATAGAGGCCTGCATCGGCGAGGTCTTTCTCGAGCGCCGCGATCTCGGCCTGCAGTTTCGGGATAAGGGCGTTGATCTCCTTCTGCCGGTGCTCGTCCTTGTAGGAGAGTTTTGCGGCAGGTTTGGCTTTCGCGGCCGGGACGGCGGCGGCTCTGGATTTCTCCGTCTTCGGCGCATTTTTCTGCCGCACGCCCTTCAGCTGTTCCTGCGCATCGCTCCAGCCGCCGGCCGTCTGGATCCATTCGCCGTCGCCGAGCGGGCAGAGGCAGCTGGTGACCGTCGCGTCCAGAAAGGCGCGGTCATGGCTGACCAGGATCAGTGTGCCTTCATAGGCGAGCAGCATGTCTTCGAGCAGGTCCAGCGTCTGCATGTCGAGATCGTTGGTCGGTTCGTCCATCACCAGAAGGTTAGAGGTCTGGGCAAGTCCGATGGCGAGCGCGAGGCGGTTGCGTTCGCCGCCAGACAGCGCGCCGACCGGCTGGCGCAGCTGTTCCGGTCGGAACAGGAAGTCCTTCGCATAGGCCGCGATGTGGCGCTGGTTGCCCTGTACGTTGACGGAGTCGCCGCCCATCGGGGCGAGCGCTTCCCACATCGTGTCGGTGGCGTTGAGGCTTTCGCGCGTCTGGTCCTGATAGGTCACCTGCAGCGTCTTGGAATGCGTCACCGTGCCAGCGTCCGGCGTGATCTCGCCGAGCAGCAGGCGCACCAGCGTCGTCTTGCCGGCGCCGTTCGGGCCGATGATGCCGATCCGGTCGCCGCGCAGGATGCGAAGGTCGAGACCACTTGCAATCACCAGCGGGCCATCGGCGGTCTGGAAGGTCTTCGAAAGGCCCTTCGCCTCGATCACCTTCTTGCTCATCGCCTCGCCGGCATCGGCGCTGAACTCGGCGAGCGACTTGCGGTCGTTGAGGGCGCTGCGCATCTGCGCATGGTCCACCTTCATCTGGCGCAGCCGGGCGAGGCGGCCCTGGTTGCGCTTCCTCCGCGCAGTAACGCCGCGCGCCAGCCAGTGCTGCTCGTCCTTCAGCTGCGTCGTCATCCGTCGTAGCTGGCGCTCATCCTCTTCCTCGATCTGCTCCGCCCACTGATCGAACTTCAGATAGCCTTCCGGGCTTTTCAGTACCTTGCCCTGGCGCAGCCAGAGCGTGTTGGTGGAGACGGTTTCGAGAAAGCGCCGGTCGTGACTCACCACCAGCACGACGCCATTGAACGCCTTCAGGCGCCCTTCCAGGTATTCGATCATCGGCACGTCGAGATGGTTCGTCGGCTCGTCCAGCAGCAGGATGGTCGGCTGTATCGCGAAGGCCTTCGCCAGCGCCGCGCGCCGCTTCTGCCCGCCCGAGAGGGTCTTCGGATCGGCCTCGGGGTCGATGCCGAACTCCATGATTTCGGCCTCGGCCATGTAGGCGCCTTCAAGCCCGTCGGCGACATAGCCGAGCACGGTGGCAAAGCCTGAAAGGTCCGGCTCCTGCGCGACGGTCGCATAGGTAATGCCGGGCTGGCGCCAGACTTCGCCCGAGTCCGGCTCGATCACCTCCGAGATGATCTTCATCAGCGTCGACTTGCCGGCCCCGTTGCGGCCCACCAGCGCCGCGCGTTCGCCCTTGGAGAGGGCCAGCGTCACGCCTTCGAAGAGCGGTCCGCTGCCGAAGGTGAGGCGTACATTGGTGAGAGAAATCAGGGGGGGCTGGGCCATGTCGGGGAGATAGCCTCTGGTTCGCGCAGAGGCTAGGGGGCGGGCGCGGCGCCCGCCGGCCGGTCTGCCTCAGTCGAAGGTGTAGCTGATGAAAACCCCGGCGCTGAACTGGTCGGCGTCGCCGCGCAGGGTGACCAGGGGGCTGTCGCCGGAATCGCCGGTCAACCGGTCATAACCGGCAAAGGTGACGACGGACCATTTGAAGTCGCGGTCCAGCGGAATGATGCCAAGCGCGCCCACACCGTAACTGGTGGCGCCGCCGCCGGCTTCGTAAACCGGCAGTCCGGAACCGGCCGACTGGGCCGGTGTAACCCCGAAATAGGCAGCATTGTAGCTTTGATCGACGATCTTCACGCGCGGCCCGGCCGACCAGATGATGGGCGGCCCAAAGCCCGTGATGACCCCGCCGGCGCCTGCATTGAGGTCAAGCACGAGGCCCTCATGGCCCGAGACCGCCTGACGCAGTTCGGCGCCTGCCGACCAGGGGCCGCTGCGGTAGCGCAGGAACCCGCCCAGTTCGAAACTTGTGTCGACGTCGCCCAGGCCCACCAGATCGGTCGTGCCTGCGCCAGAGACCGCGAAGGACTGGTCGCCGTCGTCATTGCGGGAAAACCGCACGCGCCCGATGGGGCCAGCCGACAGGGACTCCGACTGAATCCAATTATAGCCTACACCGTCTTGAACAGAGGCAAAGAACCGGTCTGCATATTTGAACTGGATGTTGGGCAGGATCGAAACGGCGTAGTCGTCATCGCCTTCATACGTTGGCGCATGCAGGCTGCCGGCGCCTAAGGTGACCTGCCAGCCCTCAGCGGGTTCAGGCGCCTGCGCAAGCGCGGGAAGGCAAGCGCACGAAAGCGCTGCAAGAAGCAGATTGGCCCGCATCGAAGTCTCCTGAGTTACTGCAGCGCATACGCTGGGGATGAAGCCTTGGACCATGGGCGAACTGCCTGTCCAGCGATGGCAACCAGATACTGGCCCCGCGAAGGGGCCGGCGCTGCGAGGGATTGCCGCGAGGGGAAGGCTGGACGGACGGCTCCGCCGGACGGAAAGTATGCTGCATGCCGCAGCTCTCCCCCCCCGAAGGCTACGCGCCGCATTTCCGCAAATCGCGGTTCACTGATCCCTGGGAGCCGCTCTATTCGCGCAGCGCGCCGCGCGAGGTATCCATCGGACTCTGGCTGGCGGAGGCGCACTGCAACTCGCGCGGCCTCGTACACGGCGGCCTGATTGCGTCGCTGGCCGACAATGCCATGGGCCTCTCCTGCGGCGCAGCGCTCGCCACCGAAGGCCGCGGGCCGGCTGGCGGCCTTGTTACCGTCACTCTGTCCACAGATTACCTCGGCAGCGCCCGTCTCGGTCAATGGCTCGCTACCGATACGCATTTCGTGAAGACCGGCGGATCGCTCTGCTTTGCGGGTTGCCTTGTGCACGCCGATGGCCAGCCGATTGCCCGGGCGAATGCCACCTTCAAGGTCCTCGGCGGGCATTAACTCTCGCTTGGCGGATCGCCGCCATATTGCAGGCCCGCACGGCAGTTCGCCGCGCATCGGGGCAGCCGGCTCCCAAGGTGCCGCTGCGACCGGTGGTCTGCCCATGAGGTTTCGTCTGATGACCCATCGCAATCTTGTCGTTCTGGGTACGCCTGTGCCGGTTCGGGATGAACCCCGCGCCGATTTCGAACTGACCCGCCAGATGATTGGCGGCTCCTCAGCAAAGGCTTTCAGCATTACGCGCATACCTTCCCCGAAGCCTTCGGTGGCGCCTTTCGGGCCCATGCCGATCGTCTTGTTCGCATCGAAGATGAAGGGCTCGCCGTCCGCTATCACATAGTCGATCTTGCCATAGCTAAGGTTCAGCTGCCGGGGCAGCTGCAGGAGGCGCGGGTGGGGCACGAACGGTTCGCACGAGATGTGCTTGTCCTCAGTGAAGATCTCGGCCGAGGTGCGCTCGATATTCTCGTCGTGCAGGTTGCCGAGGAACATATACTCGCGCAGCAGGTTCTTCTCGCCGTCCTTTTCGAGGACGAGCTTCTGCACCACATTTTCCGGCGTGAAGTATTCCGGCGGCGCCTCGCCGAGGGACGGTAAGATCCGGTAGTCGGCTTTCGTTTCAATGGTACGCATCTGCGTCCCCGTCAGCATCCAGCGTATCCGGCGCAGGGCGCGGCCGGGCAGGGTCAAGGCGTTGAGTTCTGGCACGCCGCGATAGTTGAGGTCGGATTTCACGATCACCGGGCCGGAATAGGTGCTGCCAGGCTTCAGCAGGCCATCGGCGAAGGCCCGCTTGCGGATGTCCGGGGCGTTGGCGTTGAACGGCTCGGGGTAGCACTGCGCGAAACGGTGGATCCGGCGCGGCGCGACCGAAAGGTCTACGTGCAAGAAAATGCGGTCGGCCTCGGCTTACCGGTCGGTGCCGTAAAGGCGGACCACGTCGACGCCCAGACCTGAGAGAATGTCCGAGATCAGCATCACCGTGTGGTGGCGCGCGCTACGCGCGGTTCTCCGGCTGTGCGGGGTCACGAGCCCCTTGGGGCGATCTGGTATCTGGTAGATCCCCCCGCGAATCCATCTGGAACGGACGCGTTGAGCCTGTCCAACAATAGCTGGCTGTGCTTCGGTATAGTCTGCGAAATTGGCAGTTGTCGCCGCCGCTATACTTTGCTGTTCAGGCTTTGAGCGAGGCGATTTCTTCGATTGTCAGCGTCCGCCAGGTGCCTTCTTGCAGGCCGTCCAGCGCCAGCGGGCCGAAACGGCTGCGATGCAGGGCCTCGACGTGGTTGCCGGACGCCGCAAACATCCGCCGCACCTGATGGTAGCGCCCTTCGGTCAGCGTCAGGGCGGCGGTGCGCTCGCCTGTCACCTCCAGGCGCGCGGGCAGGCACGGTTTGTCCTCGCCGCGCAGGACCAGCGTGCCGGAGGCAAACAGCGCCGCCTCGTGGCCTTCCAGCGGACGGGCGAGGTTGGCCGTATAGGTTTTCGGCAGGTTGGACTTCGGGGAGATCAGCTTGTGAAGCAGCGCGCCGTCATCAGTGAAAAGAAGAAGGCCGGTCGTCTCTGCATCAAGGCGGCCGACCGAGGAAAGTTTCGGGTCGCGCTTCTGGTAGCGCGGGGGCAAAAGTTCGTAGACGAGGCGGCCCTGGTCGGCGTGCGAGCAGGTGAAGCCCGCCGGCTTGTTCAGCATCACCACCATACCATGCGGCGGATCGATCGGCTCGCCGTCAAAGCGCAGGTCCTCGCCCTCGCCGGTCACGCGCCCGTCGCGGATGGCGATGGCCACTTCCTTGCGCGAGCCATAGCCAAGCCCGGCGAGATGTTTCGCAAGCCTGAGCGTATCCTTCATTTCTGGCGTTTCGGACGCTCGGCGCGGATGATCTTGTAGCCGGCCTCGTCCTCGAGCATCTCGCTCTCCTTGAAGCAGGTTGCCAGTTCCGCCTCATAGGGCAGGTGCCGGTTGGCGACCAGCCAGAGCGTACCGCCGGGTTTCAGCGTCTGCGCTGCGGCACGGATGAAACTCCGTCCGAGGGCGGAGTTGTCGGCCCGGCCGATGTGGAAGGGCGGGTTCATCACGACAAAGTCATAGGCAGACTTCGGCAGGTCCGTGAGCGCATCGGCCCAGTGCGCCTGATAGCGGCCTTCGAATGGGGCAAGCGTTGCATGGATGCAGGCGATGGCGCGGTACTCCGCTTCGTACAGGTCCATCCGCTCCACTTTCGGGCAGTTGGTCAGTATTTCGCGGCTGAGGAAGCCGTAGCCGCCGCCGAGATCGGCGCCGATGCCTTTGGTCTGCTCGGGCACGCTGTCGGCCAGCAGTTCGCTTCCGGGGTCCACCCGGTCCCAGCTGAACAGCCCAGGGCGGCTGAACAGGCCCGGCTCGATCTCCCGGATCGCGTCTTCCTCGATCCACTCCTCCGCCAACGGATGGTTTACGACTGCGTCCGCCTTGTAGGTCCAGAAGGCGCGGCATTTGTGTTTCGACAGGCTGTCAGCCTCGCCGGCGATTTGCGCCAGTTGCTTCTCGCCTGTCTTGCCGCCCAGTGTGTTCGGCAGGCTCGCCAGCACATAGCCGCCCTCCGGCGCGGCCAGAACCGCCCGGGCGTAGAGGGCCCGTGCCTGATCGCGCTGGCGGGGCGGCACGACAATCGTCAGCATCGCCTGCGGCAAGTCCACCGAATCCACCGGCAGGACATTGAAGCCCGCCGCCTTCAGCGCGTCATGGTTTGGCTTGAAACTCGAGCGGCAGACCAGTCGGTCCTTCGGGAGTTGCATCAGCCAGGGGCCTGGCTCCGCATTCAGCACAAGGATCGGTCCGCTCGGGGGGAGGGGTACAGCCCCGTCCTCAAGGGCCAGCATCAGGGTATCGAAAACTACAGCGTCCATCATCCGCGGTGCGATAGCCGCCCGCGCTGCAGATGGAAAGCCGTCTTGCGCCTCAACGGCAGCCGTCCGCCCAGTCCACGACCGTATTGATCAACGCTTCGCGCGACCAGGAAAAGGAATGATCCCCGGGCATGATCACGCCGGTCGTCCTGAGAGCAGGGTCGGCCTCATAGGCCGCGATCAGCGGCCTTATCAGATTATCGAGGGACACCGAGGCGTCCTTGTCGCCGCCGACAATCAGCACCTGCTTGCCCGCGAGGCCCGGCGTCAGGGTTTGCAGCTCGAACGTCTCCGCATTGGCGCGGATCTCGGCAACGCCCCGTTCGCCATCAAATCCGGCCAGCATCTGCAGGCTGTCGGCATAGGCGCGGAAACCGGCTTCGAACTCCGGGCTCTGGTCGAAGGCGAAGACCCGCGCCCCCAGATTGGCCGGCGCGATGGCGCCGGTGCAGGCAATCGCGGGATCGCGTGCCGCCCCTTGCAGCGCTGCGAACCCACCCATCGAATGGCCAATGGTGATCAGCTTCGCTGTATCGATGCGGTAGTCCGCCGCCTTTGCACGCAGGAAACTCGCGGCCGCGCCAACATCCTCGATCAGGTGCGTGAAAGAATAGACGCCTTCGCTGCCCCAGGCGCCGCGATAGTGGAAGAAGAGCACGTTAAACCCGTCTCGCCGCAGGGCTTGAGCGAGGTCGAGATTCTTCTCGTTGCCGGGAAAGCCGTGCAGCAGGATGACTGTCGGATGCGGCCCGGCACCGTTCGCCAGATAAATATGCCCGTTCAGCCGGTCGCCGCCGCTCTCGAACGACACTTCGGCGAGGCCCGGCGGGAAGGCGGCGTCGATCGTTGCGGGGTCAGCAAAGCGGCTGGCGGCCGAAGGCGTCTCCACCGGTGCCTCCGGCGCGCTGGCACACGCCGCAAGCAGTGCGGCGCAAAGCGAATATGTGAATGACTTCATCATGGGCGTCTCCCTGTTGCGGGCAGGCTATCGCGGTTTTCCTGCGCCCGCCAACGGCAAAGAAAAACCCCGCCGGTGCGAACCGGCGGGGCTTGGAAATCAATCTGTAATCATGATCAGGCGTCCAGGCGCTCAATGATAATCGCCGGGGCCATGCCGCCGGCGGCGCACATGGTCACGAGGCCGTAGCGGCCGCCCGAACGCTCAAGTTCATCCAGCGCGGTGCCGATCAGGATCGAACCGGTGGCGCCGATCGGGTGGCCGAGGGCCATCGCGCCGCCATTGATGTTCACCTTCTCGCGGTCAAGCTTCAGGTCACGGATGAATTTCTCGGCGACGACCGAGAAAGCCTCGTTGATTTCGTATACATCGATATCGGTGGTCTTCAGGCCAGCCTTCTCGAGAACTTTCTTCGCAGCGGCGACCGGGGCGTTCAGCATCAGGGTCGGGCAGTCGCCCATGTTCGCTGTGGCGACGATCCGGGCGCGGGCCTTCAGGCCGTGCTTTTTGATATAGCCTTCCGAGGCGAGCAGGAGGGCGGCGGCGCCGTCGACCACGCCCGAGGAGTTGCCGGCGTGGTGAACATGGTTCACCTTGCCTTCGATCTGCGGGTACTTGCGGGTGACCATGTTGCCATAGGTGTTGCCCTGGTCATCGATCGGGATGTCCATGTACATGTTGAACACGGTCTTGAGGCCGGCAAGGCTTTCCATCGTTGTCTGCGGACGGGGGAACTCTTCCTTGTCCAGAGCGAGTGTTCCGTCCACGTTGTAAACCGGCACGACCGACTTGTTGAAACGGCCTTCGGCGATGGCGCGGGCCGCGCGCTGCTGGCTGACGACAGCGAGCTGGTCAACGGCCTGGCGGTCGATGCCTTCGAGTGTTGCGATCGCATCCGCGCAGACGCCTTGCTGCGATTGAGGATGCTTGGCGCGCAGGCGCAGGTTGCCCACGTCCATGGTCGGCGGGGATTTCGGGTCGGCCGTGGCCGAGGTGTAGCTCATCATTTCGCAGCCACCGGCGATGACGCAGTCTTCCATGCCTGACATGATCTGCGCGGCGGCCAGCGAGACCGTGGTGATACCCGAGCCGCAGAAACGGTCGAGGGTGACGCCGGACGCCTTGATGTCATAGCCGGCATCAAGAGCGGCCATGCGGCCCATGTCGGCGCCTTGCGCGCCGCGCTGGCTGGAGGTGCCCCAGATGATGTCGTCAACCGTGGCGGTGTCGAGCTTGTTGCGCTCGGCAAGGGCGCTGAGAACGGTCGCGGCGAGGTGCTGCGGGTGCATGTGGGCGAGGGCGCCCTTGCCAACTTTGCCAATCCCGCGCGGAGTGCGGACGGCGTCAATGATATAGGCTTCGGCCATGATGAATCTCCCTGTGTGGACGGCTCTTCGGCTGGAGGCGTCGCTGAATTTTGCTTTACGCGAACGTAAGCGTAAGCGAAAGCCGTGACGTTGGGGGAAGCGCGGCGTCGGCGCCCGAATGCTGGCGGCGGAACTGGTCCGCGCGCTCGTCCAGCAGCGTGAGGTGGACCTCCTCGGCCAGCGCCGGGAGCTGCCCCGGCTCGGCCTCCCCCGATTCCAGTTTCCGGAACAGGGTCTGCGACAGCGAGAAGACGGAATTGGTCAGCGGGTCGGCATCGATGCGCGCAGCTTCCCGGCGCAGGAAGTCCTGCGCCCAGTCAAGGCTCACGCGGGCAGGCCTGGCGGCACGCGGCGTTATGACGTCCGGAAATGCAACAATTGCAAGTTGTCAGAGGCGTTGCGGGGTGCGGACGTGTATGCCTGTCTTGCGCGCGAGGTAGCGGCGATCGTCGTGCCGGCGGCCTGCCGCCAAGGGCGGCCGCTATTGCGCCGGACGATACAACCGTTAGTCAGGCGCATGTCCTACGCCCTGACCCATCTTCGCGACCTCCTTGCGCCGGGATTCGACGACATTCTGGATGTGCGCTCGCCCCGCGAGTTTGCCGACGATCACATTCCGGGCGCCCTCAACCTGCCGGTCCTCGATGACGCAGAGCGTGCCCTCGTAGGGACGATCTACAAGCAGGAGAGCGCGTTTCGCGCGCGCAAGGTCGGCGGCGCGCTGGTGGCAAAGCGGGCCGGCGCCAACATCGAGGCCTGCCTGCTCGACAAGCCGGGCAGCTACCGGCCCCTCGTCTATTGCTGGCGCGGCGGTATGCGTTCAGGCGCATTTGCCACGATCCTCCGGCAGGTCGGTTGGCGGGCCGAGACGCTTGAGGGCGGATACAAGTCCTTTCGCCGGGCCGTCATCAGCCTTCTCTACGCCCCGCCGGACGAAGCCCCGCCGCTGCTCGAGCGGCTCGTCGTGCTCGACGGCAATACCGGCACGGCGAAAACCGAACTGCTCCGCCGCATGGCGACGCGCGGCGCCCAGGTGCTCGACCTCGAAGGGCTTGCCAGACATCGCGGCTCGCTGTTTGGCGCGCTGGCGTCCGGCCAGCCGTCACAGAAATCGTTCGATACGGCGATCGCCATGCAATTGGTTGCATTTGACCCGCACCGCCCGGTCCTGGTCGAGGCGGAGTCGAGCCGTATCGGCCACCTCGCGGTCCCCGGCGTCATCTGGGCGCTGATGCGCCAGGCGCCCCGGATCCGCGTCGAGGCAGGTCTCGCGCATCGCGGCGCCTACCTCGCGCAGGCTTACGCAGACCTCGCCGCAGACCGTGACCGGTTGTCGGAAACGATCGGCCTGCTCAGGCCCTATCATCCTGCCGAGCGGATACTCGGCTGGCATGCGCTGGCTGCAGCCGGGCAGATGGCAGACCTCGCCCGCGAACTTGTCCTGCATCACTACGATCCGAAATATGCGCGCCAGCGCAGCCGCGATGTGCAGCCTGAACTCGGGTCGCTGGAACTGTCAGGCTTTGACGATGCCGCGCTGGAAGCGGCGGCGCAGGACATCATGGAGCTCGCCGAACAAAGTCCCGCCCGGCTCAGTCCGCGTTGATCCGCGGCGCCCCCTCCAGGATCTCGCCAATCACGAAGGCCGGCTCGCCGGCGGCCTGAAAATCCGCAAGGAGCTTCGGCACGCACGCGGCCGGCACAGCGGCCAGAAGGCCTCCTGCGGTCTGCGGATCGTAGAGGAGGTCGCCCAGCGCAGAGGCCGGGCGCGAGACCTGGTCCTCAAGTCGGGCGTTCGCACGCCAGATGGACGACCTGACCTGCTGCGCCGAAAGGGTCTCCGCGCCCGCAAGCACCGGCACGTCAGTAAGGTAAAGCCGCGCCGCGACCCCGGAGGCCTCCAGCAGGTTCATCAGGTGCCCGGCAAGTCCGAACCCGGTGACATCGGTCATCGCATGCGCCTCGGGGCCGAGAAGGCGCGACGCCGCAGCTAGCGGACGCTTCATGCTCGAGAGGGCGCTCGCGACATCGCTGCCGCGCGCCAGCCCGCGCTTCTCGGCGGCAAGAATGACGCCGGTGCCGACCGGCTTTGTCAGCACAAGCGCGTCGCCAGGCCGGGCGCCTGCCAGTCCTATGGCCGGCCCGTTCAGCAGGCCGGTCACAGTCAATCCCACCGACAGCTCCTCTCCGACGCTCGTGTGCCCGCCCACGAGGTCTGCGCCGGCCTCGCCAAGCACCCGGCCGACGGCCGCAATGATTTCGGACAGTGTCGCTGCCTGCATCCGCTCACTCATCCTCGGCAGGGTGATCGACAGCAGCGCCGCCTGGGGCGCCGCGCCCATGGCCCAGACATCGCCGAGGGCGTGAACCGACGCGATCTGCGCGAGGAGGTAGGGATCCTGCGTGAAGGCGCGCAGGTGATCGGTACTGATGACTTGAAGACGGCCGCCTGACTGAAGGACGGCGGCATCATCGCCGATTCCGGACAGCGTGTCGGCACGCAAGCCGGGCCGCTGGCCCGCAAGGGCCTCGGAGAGGACATCCCGGCCGACCTTTGATCCGCAGCCGCCGCACAGCATCTCCTCGCGCCCCACCGCTTCGTCATCAAGGGCCCGCAGTGCCGGGGCAGGCGCCGGGGTCATGGCGGGAAGTTGGTTCAGGCGGGCCATGAAACGGGAATCTATCCTGTCCTTCAGCGACCAGAGCCACCGTCCGGAAAGGGTCACGGAATGCTTCTCGGCAACGGCGGATCTTTCCCCGGCCGAAATCAGCTTTAGATAGTCCGCCTGCGGAGCATATACGCGAAGACTCTGGCCGCTGAGCGCCGCCTTCAGGTTGTGGAATAAGACCGGCGCCTCGCGCACGGCGAACACGCCGGCCTTCGGGCGCGGCGCGTGGGCGAGGTGTGCGCAGTCCCCTACGGCGAAGATGTTCGGATCGGTGCTCGTCCGGAGATCCATGCCGACATCGATGAAGCCCTGCGTGAGGGCAAGGCCGGTCGCTGCAAGCCAGGGATAGGCGCGGGCGCCGGCCGTGCTGACAGTGAAATCCGAAGGGAAGGACTGACCGTCCGTCAGTTCGACGGCGCCGTCTGAAATGCGGGAAACCTCGACCCCCGTCACAAGCCGCACGCCGTAGCGCGCCAGCGCGCGGCGGAGGATCCGGCGGGTCCGTTTGGTGGCGGCAGGAAGTATCTCCGCACCCGCCTCGAGCAAGGTCACCGTCGCCCCGGTGCGTCCGGCCGCCTGCTGGCGGTGCGCCATGGCCAGCGCAATTTCGGCGCCCGCAACGCCGCCGCCGATGACGACGCAGGCCGCGCGCGGCGCCGGCCGCTCGAGGAATGCCTGCCAGGCATCAGCGAAAGGCCCGAGCGGCTTTACCGAGTGGGCGTGTGCGTCAAAGCCCGCGAGGCTCGGAAGATCGGCCGTAACGCCTATATCCAGCGAGGCAATATCATAGCGGATCGGGGCGCGTCCCTCGAGATGCACAAGCTTGTCCTGCCGGTCGATGCCGGCGGCCTTGTCGAAGACGATCCGTGCACCTGCAAACCGGGCAAGGCGAACGAGGTCAATATCCAGTTGATGGCGCGTGTAATGCCCGGCCACGTAGCCTGGCAGCATCCCGGTATAAGGGCTGGTCGGACCGGGATTGATCAGCGTGACCCGGGCGCCCGGTAGCGGGGCCATCCCCCACATGCGCAGCGCGAGAGCATGCGTATGCCCGCCGCCGATCAGGACGAGGTCCCTGGTGAGCGGCCGTTCGATATCCATGCGTGACCTGTCCCTGTTCCGGCGCGGATTGCGACCCCTAGGACAAGGCAGGCCGCAGCGCCAGCAAATTGCCGGAGGAGCCCGGCGTCAACGCCGGCCGGGAGGATCAGGCCAACGTGATTTCCTGTTTCGGGCGCGCGGCCATGTTGAGGGCTTGCGCCGGGCAGGCGGGGCGTCCGAAATGATATCCCTGCAGCTCGTTGCAGCCAGCCAACTCAAGCATTTTCGCAAGCCGTTCGCCCTCGACACCTTCGGCCACGACGCGCAGGTCAAGGCCCTTTGCCAATTGAACGAGGCCGGAGATCAGGTGCCCGGCCTTCTGTTCGGGCTGGACGCGTTTCGTCAGTGAGCGGTTGATCTTGACGCAGGTGAAGCCGTAGAATTGCAGACAGGCGAGGCTGGTGAAGCCGCAGCCGGAATCATCACGGGCAAATCCGGCGCCGATCGCGCGCCTTGCGCGGTCCGGGGCAAGCCCCGCGGTGTCCAGTCCGAGCCTAACCTGTCGCTCGAAGTCCTGATGGCTGAACCGGACCGGCGGGACGGCCGGGCGAGCGCACGAGCGCTTCGACGCCCACCGTCGTGAAATCCTGCGCATCGACGAGGGGCGGGTGGACCACATCGAATTCATTCCGGCCGAGGCCGCTGGCGATCCCGCGCTCGATCTGGCGGCGCAGGATGCGTCCTTCTTCGAGAGAAGACCCATAGGCCTGGCTGCCGCCTTTGCCATTCGCCCTGACCGCATACTTGGCCGTCTCGGCGCGGCGCAGCAGTTCAAACGGGCCGTTCGTATCGGCCTCGGCAACCGCGATGCCGATGCGCGCGTCGACCTGCAGGCAACGCCCTCTGATCTTGACCGGCGGGGTGAGCCGCCTCAGCGCCTGCTCGGCACATTCGCCCGTGGTTGCCGCGGCCTAGCTCGGGTGCTTCTCGTCGCCGTCGTGGCCGCCCCAGAAGCGCTTGATGCGGCCGAGAAACCCTTCGCTTTCGGGGTGGCAGTCCGAACCCGTGCAGTCGCAGAACTGGCGCAGCAGTTCCTTCTGCCGGGCCGTCAGGTTCTGCGGGGTCTCGACGAACATCTCGACATACAGGTCGCCCTGGGGGTTGCCCTGGCGCACGCTGGGCATGCCCTTGCCGCGCAGGCGTAGCTTGCGCCCCGTTTGGGCGCCCTCAGGAATGGCGACCCGGGCGCGGCCGCCGTCGATGGTCGGGATCTCGATCTCGCCGCCGAGCGCAGCGGTCGCCATCGGCACCGGCGCGCGGCAATAGAGGTTCGGGCCGTCGCGCTCGAAGATGTCGTGTTCGACGACTTCGACGAAGATATAGAGGTCACCCTTCGGGCCACCGGCGGTACCGGCCTCCCCCTCGCTGGTCAGACGGATGCGCATGCCGCTTTCGACCCCGGCCGGGATCTTGACCGATATCTTGCGCTCTTCCTTCACCTGTCCGTGGCCGCCGCAGGTCTTGCACGGTTTGCGGATGACGGTGCCGCGGCCCTGGCAGATATGGCAGGTGCGCTCCATCGTGAAGAAGCCCTGCTGGGCCCGCACGCGGCCATGGCCGGCGCAGGTTTCACAGGTTTCCGGCTTGGTGCCGGAGGCGGCGCCGGTCGCGTCGCAGGGTTTGCACGGCACGGCCTGGGGCACGTGGATGGCTTCGTCCTTGCCGAAATAGGCCTCGGCGAGGGTGATCTCGAGGTCGTAGCGCAGATCGGCGCCGCGTTGCGGGCCGCCGCGCTTGCGGCCATTGGCGAAGCCGCCGGCACCGCCGAACACCTGGCTGAACAGGTCCTGGAAAATGTCTTCGGGATTGACGCCCTGGCCGAACGGGCTGCCGCCCGGGGCGCCGCCGCCATTCTCGAAGGCAGCATGGCCGAACCGGTCATAGGCGGCACGTTTCTGCGCGTCCGACAGAACGGAATAGGCCTCTCCGACTTCCTTGAACTTCTCCTCGGCGGCCTTGTCGCCGGGATTCTGGTCCGGGTGGAATTTCATGGCCAGCTTGCGATAGGCCGATTTAAGGGCCTTCTCGTCGGCACCGCGTTCCACACCGAGAACGTCGTAATAGTCGCGCTTACTCATAAAGTCGCCGCCAAACCGGAATCGTGTGCCCTGAAGCGGGTGATTTGGGGCGTGTCGGTATTGACCGCAAGGGCCTTCCTTCAGGCCCGCAGCGCCGATCAGCTACCGCCGGGAGGAAATCTGGTAACCCCATCCTCGACGACCGAGGCACCGGAGCCGCTGATCTGCTTGACCGCGAGGCCCCGCTCGGAGGTGCCATCAAGGCGGAAACGGAACAGGCCGTTTACCCCCATGAAGCCGTCCGGATCGGTTACACCGCCATGCTTCATGTTGTTTACGGCAGCGAGGGTAATGGCCAGCGAGGCGGCGTCATAGGCGGCAGCCGCCAGGTCGGTCGGGGTGCGGCCATAGATGCGTTTGAAGGTGTCGTTGAAGTTGCCCAGGTTGTCCGGGTCGATCGCCGAGAACTGGGCGCCGGCAAGGGCTGGCTCACGCCAGATCGAGCTGTCGTCCCAGATGCTGGTGCCGAGGAAGCGGGTGCGCCCGGGATCGATGCCGTTGACGACGAGCAGCGGGGCGATCGAGAGCAGCTTGGTGCCGCGTTCCGGGATCAGCAGGCCGACCTGACTACGCTCGGACTTGATCAGCCCGGCAATGCGGGAGACTTCGGGACTGGCGCTTTTGCTGGGATCGTAGAAGGCTGTGCCAAGCACGATCCAGCCATTCTCTGCGGCTTCGGCGCGCATCGCCGTCTCGACCTGGCGGCCATAGGCGGTGTCCGGTCCGAGGAAGGCGAAGGTGCGCGTACCGCGGCTGGCAGCGTAGCCCATGATGCGGACGACTTCTTCCTCCGGCATCACCGAGGCGAGATAGCTGCCGCCCCCGGCGACCGTGCGGTCATTCGAGAAGGCAATGACGGGAATGGATTTGCGCAGGGCCACGTCTTTCACCGCCGGCACTTCGGTGCCGAACAGCGGGCCGAGGATGATGTCAGCGCCCTCGTCGAGCGCCTCGTCGGCGCGCGCTTCGGCGGTGGAGGAGCGCCCGGCCGTGTCCTTCGGCAGGAGCAGGAAATCGGTGCCGCCATTTTCGAACAGCGCCAGTTCGATACCGGCGAGCATCGCTTCGGCTTCGGCGCGCACCTGCGCGTTGGGGTGCGAGAATGGCAGCAGCACGGCGGCGCGTTTGACCTCCTTGCCGGCCATGAAGCCCGGCGTCAGGCCGCCGTCCCCGCGCACGAACCCGTTCAGGGCCTCGTCGGTGGTTTCCGCCGACGGCCCGATCACTTCTCCGGTGACCGGATCGACACGCGGCTGGCCGGAGCCGATCGACACCGGCGGCCGGGTCGGCGCGGTGGCGCAGGCGGTGGCCATCAGCAGCGAAGCCAGCACGAGGCCGAGCCGCGGGCTTGGCGCCTTGAGGTTCCTGAGCAATGGTGAGCGCGATGTCATCTTCTGATCCTTCTGGCGCCGATGCGATTCCCGACACCGGCGAGTCTATTGGGGCGCCGCGCGGCGGGCAACCGCCCGTGGCTGTAGCGCCGGGACTTTATGTTGTCTCCACACCGATCGGTAATCTGAGAGACATTACCTTGCGGGCGCTGGATATTCTGGGCGGGGTCGAGGAAGTGCTGGCGGAAGACACGCGGGTAGCCTCAAAACTTTTGTCCGCTTACGGCGTTAAAGCCCGGCTCAGCTCTTACCATGACCATAATGGGGCGGAACGGAGACCTGTTCTCCTGAAGCGGCTTGAGGCTGGCGGGCGGATAGCGCTGATATCGGATGCCGGCACACCCTTGGTCTCTGACCCCGGCTGGAAGCTGGTGCATGAGGCGCTGGAGCAGGGCATCAGGGTGTATCCCGTTCCGGGGGCGTCGGCGCTGCTGGCAGGACTTGTGGCGAGCGGCTTGCCGAGCGACCGGTTCCTGTTCGCCGGTTTCCTGCCGCCGAAATCCGGCGCGCGCCGCACCGAGATCGAAAGCCTGAAACAGGTGCCTGCCACACTGGTCTTCTATGAAAGCGGGCCGCGGCTGGCCGGTTCGCTGGCGGATCTTGCCGCCGTGCTGGGCGAGCGGGACTGCGCGGTGGCGCGCGAGATGACCAAGCTGTTCGAGGAAACGCGGCGGGGCACGCTGGCCGGGCTTGCTGCGCACTATGAAGAGGCAGGGCCTCCGCGCGGCGAGATCGTGCTGCTGGTCGGCCCGCCGAGGCAAGTCTCGGCGACGGCGGCGGATATCGATTCGGCGCTGCGCGTGGCGCTCGCCGAAATGCCGACCAAGGCGGCGGCGTCGGCTGTGGCGGAGGCGCTCGGCCTTGCGAAACGCGATGTCTACCAGCGCGCGTTGCAGCTGAAGGCGGGTGATGGGCAAACGTGAGGCCGCCCAAGCGCGGGGCCGAAGGGCCGACGCGCTGGCGGCCTGGTGGCTGCGGGCGAAGGGCTACACAATCCTGTCGCGGCGCGTGAGATTGCCGGTCGGCGAGATCGATCTTGTCGCGCGCAAGGGCGACGTGATCGCGTTCATCGAGGTGAAGGAACGCGCAACGCTCGACGATGCGCTCGGCTGCGTGACACCCACCGCCTGGCGGCGCATCGCACGGGCCGCCGAAAGCTGGATGGCGCAGCGGCCGAGGTTCAACGATTGCGGCTGGCGCTACGACATCATCGCCATCGCGCCGGGTTACTTGCCGTCTCACCTGAAGGACGCCTGGCGGCCTGGAATGGCGTGAGGGTCAGCAGCCGGGTTCGGACCTGGCTTTGAGGCGTTCGTCCTCCTGGCGTTCTGACTGCAGGTGTTCTTCCGGCGCGAAGGTGACTTCCCGGGAAGTCTTGTCCGGTCGGTAGCGCTTGATTGGCGGCTCAGCTTTAGCGACCTTGAGAATCTTTAACGCAACATCCTCGCCGGGCGCGAGGGTCCCTTTCAATAGCCTGACACCTTTATGAACAGTCGGTTCGCCGTCGCTGGCAACGCCGCCGATCGAATTCGTCGGTCGAGTTCAAACGGCTGGCGTCAGCCCCGAGTGCCTGCAGGCTCGCGTGCAAGACGGACCAATCTTCAAAGCCGAATGCTCCGGCACGCTGGCCATGGATGGAAAGTTGGAAGGCGAGTATGCGCTGGTCTCCTGCGGCCGCTTCGCAGGTTTTGTCTGGTGCCCTCGAATTGCAAGCACCGATCCGCCTTCAGCTACCGGAGGCCAAGGATAGCTCCGGGCGTCAGATGCCCGGTGGGGCCGCGCGGCGCTGCAGCATTTGGAAGGGATGCAGGTGTTTGCCCAAACCTGCCTCCCCGGGGCTGCAGGGCGCGCGCCTGAGGCCCGCAGTGGCGGATCGTATCGCGCCCAGCTGTTATCTGGGCCGCTGCGACGACCGGACCTGCGCGCAGTGGTTCAGGGCGCGGGCGGGGCTTCCTGGATCGAGACGATGTAGCTCAGCAGCACGTCCATGCCGAGGTCGCCGAAGACGAAGTCGGGCATGTCTTCGTGGCCGACATGGATGCCGGAGCGGAAGTCTTCGGCGAGGGATTCGGGCGGGTAATAGGAGAGCACGTAGCGCAGCGGCGGCGCGTCGGCGCGCAGGCTGTCACCTGTGTCGAGCCCGTGGCAGTTCGAGCAGTGCGTGACGGCGATCTCGCGGCCATCAGCGATGGAATCGGCGTCCGCGGGAATGCCGAGGGCGGCGGCATCGATCACCGGCGCGGTGGGGGCAGGGACCGCGGCGGGCGCATCCGGCTGGGCCGTCACTTCGGCGGCTACGGCGGCGGGAGTGTCGTCCGCACGGTTGCAGCCCGCCATGAAGGTGAGGCCAGCGGCGGCGAGCGCATAAACCAGATATCGCATGTGTCTGTCTCCCGGAGGCCCAGAATCGGGCATAGCCACTGAACCAACTCTAGCATGGATGCGGCCGCGCGGCGCTAGGGGAGTCTCCTTATCGGCGTGGCCGGATGCCTTCACCCTGCCGTAATCTTCCTCGTATTAGGCTCGTGCTTCACGACGGGTTCAGCCAGAAATCCCGAGAACGCCCGGCAGACATGACCAACCAGTTTCCGACACCTCCCCAGATGCCCCGCATCGTGCGCGTTCCGGCGCCTGCCTTCCTGCGCCGGCAGAGCCCTGCGGTGCGCTATATGCTGATGGCGGTGGCGGCGATCGTGCTGCTGGGCGGGCTGTGGGCGGCGTGGAAATGGCACAGCCTGCACAATGGTATGCCGAGACTGCCGTCCGACATTTCCGAACTCTGGCACGCCAACCGTGAACCGGCGATCGAGTTCGTCGACGCGAATGGCAAGACGCTGGCCGTGAAGGGCCCGCGCTATGGCCGGGCCATAGACGTGAAGGATTTGCCGCGCCACGTGTCGCAGGCCTTCCTCGCCGCCGAGGACAAGCGCTTCTATCAGCATGACGGCGCCAACGAGGCGGCGATTGCGCGGGCAACTTTTTCGAACGTCGCCGCCGGCGAGACGGTCTCCGGCGCCTCGACGATTACCCAGCAGCTGGTGAAGAACCTGGTGCTGCATTCCGGCCAGACGATGCAGCGCAAGGCGCAGGAAATCACGCTCGCCCGCCAGCTCGAAAAGCGGCTGACCAAGGATGAGATCCTGAGCCTGTACCTTAACCGGGTGTATTTCGGCTCGGGCCTCTACGGAATTGACGCGGCCTCGCGCTTTTATTTTGGCAAGCCGCCGGAGCAGATGACCATTCCGGAAGCCGCGCTGCTGGCGGCGCTGCCCAAGGCGCCGTCGAAGCTGAACCTGCGCGACAACCTCCCCGGGGCAAAAGACCGCCAAGGCTATGTGCTGCGCGAGATGCGGGCTGAGCGGTTCATCACGCGCGAGGAAGAGAAGGCGGCGCTGGAGGCGGAGATCACGATCATCAAGCCGCCGGTGTATGACCCCGAACTCGGCTATGTGCTGGATGTCGCAACCGAGCGGCTGGCCGCTGTGTTGCCGCGTATGCCGGGCGACGCCGTGGTGACGCTGACGATTGATCCGGAGCTGCAGGCCCGCGTACAGGCGCGCGTGACCGAGAGGCTGGCGAAGGATGGCCCGGCGCTGAAGGCGACGCAGGCCGCCGCGCTGATCCTTGGCAAGGATGGCCGCGTTGTCGCGATGGCGGGCGGCACCGATTACAAGGCCTCGCCGTTCAACCGCGTGACGCAGGCCAAGCGCCAGCCGGGCTCCAGCTTCAAGCCGTTCGTTTACGCCCTCGCTCTCGAAGACGGCTATTCGCCGTATGATGTGTTCAACGACCGCCCGATCAGCATCGGAAAGTGGAGGCCTGTGAACTATAATGGCGAGTATATCGGGCCGATGACGCTGAGCGAGGCGCTGACGCGCTCGACGAATACGATTGCGGCCGAGCTTGGCAACGAGTCCAATCCCGAGCGGGTGGCGGAACTGGCCAGGCGCTTCGGCATCAAGAGCACGATGCAGCCTTATCCCTCGCTCGCCCTTGGCAGCCAGGAAGTAAGCCTCTGGGAGATCACGGGCGCGTATGGCGTGTTCCAGACCGGCGGGCGACGGATGGAGCCCTACATCATCGCCAGGGTGGCGGATACGCGCGGCAATGTCCTGTTCGAACAGCCGGCAGCGGAGGCCGAACGAGTGTATGCGGAGGATTATTCCGCCGACATGAACGCCATGCTGACGCGCGTGGTGAATGCCTCTATCGGCACCGGGCAGAATGCGCGAATCAAGGACTGGACGGTGGCCGGCAAGACCGGCACCAGCCAGGACTGGCGCGATGCCTGGTTCGTCGGCTTCACCTCGGCTTATGTGGGCGGCGTCTGGGTCGGCAATGACGATGACACGGCGATGCGACGGGTAACCGGCGGCGGCCTGCCGGCGGACATCTGGTCGGACCTCATGGAGATGGCGCACGAGGGCAAGAAGCCTGCGCCGCTGTTTGGTTCGGATACGGCGCTGGTGCTGGATCCGGCCTCGGAAGACCGCATCGCCTTCTACCGCGGCATGGCGCAGGCCTTTGCCAGCGCGGCGCCGGCGCGGGCGGCGAGTGGCGGCGGCGAGACAGTGCAGCAGGCCGAATAGGGGGCTTTGCCTCCACAAGCCGTCTCTTTGCCTCTCGTTGCTTATCGTTTTGCGTTCGTTTCTTACTCATTCCGTGTCGTTCTTTTTCTCGTTTATTCTCGTTCATCCTCACTTTTTGTCGCGTTTGAGCCGCGGGGCCGTCCGGGGGGCGGAAGAGGTGCGATCATGCCCGGAGTATACGCCCGGCGCCGTGAGTGCAGGGCAGGTTTCCGGAAGTGTTTTATAGCGGCTTGATTTTGCTGGAGCGGCGTCGGCGGGGATGTAGGTGCAACTGTATGGCTGGCCTCCTTTTCCCCGAGGGAGAAGGGGCTCTTCAGGCGCTTCCTCCATTGAGCCATTCAGGCTAGCCTGCGGCAAACGCCGGGGAGGCAATGACATGATGTATCTGGTTCTGGGGCTTGTGATCTTTTTCGGGACGCACCTGTTTTCGGCTTACCGGAGCCGGGAGCCGGGTAAGGACGTGCGGGTAAAGATGGGGCAGGGGCCATATATGGGGCTCTACAGTCTGCTGTCGCTGGCCGGGTTCGCCCTCATCGTCTGGGGGTATGGCGCGGCGCGGCCCGCGCCGATCCTGTATATGCCGCCGGCATTCCTGGCGCACATCAATCTCTTGCTGACGGCGTTCGCGATGATCTTCCTGGCGGCCGCCTATTTGCCGACGGGGCACATCAAGAAGGCGGTGAAGCATCCGATGCTTCTGGCGGTGAAGATCTGGGCGTTCGGGCACCTCCTGGCGAACGGCGAGCTGAACTCTGTGCTGCTGTTTGGCAGTTTCCTCGCTTACGGCGTGCTGGACCGGATCGCGGTGAAGAAGCGCGGCGACAATGGTCCGGGGCCGGACGCGGCGGTCAACATCATGGGCGATTTGGGCGCGGTGGTCGTTGGGCTCGGCGCCTATGCGGCGATCCTGCTCTGGCTGCACCCGGTGCTGTTCGGCGTGCCGGCGTTACCGGGCTGAGGTCGCGCTTGCGAAACCATGTGGTTTCACCTGCGGCGGAGACGGCGTCCAAGGGCCGGGGCGAGCGCCATCAGTGCGAGGCCGACGGGAAAGAGCGCGCCGCGCGTGAGGTCGTAGCCGGTGAGATAGTCGGCGAGGCTGAGGCGCATGAAGCCGAGAGCCATGGTGCTCTCGAAAGCGATCAGGACGGCGACGCCGAGGACGCCGATGGCGAGGGCGGGCGCGGTGGACCTGCCGCCGATCCAGACGCCGAGGGCGCAGGCGGCGAGGGTGACCATCGGGAATTCGGCGAGGTGTCCCATCCGGTCGCCGAACGCGGGAATGAGGACGAGCTGGCGCAGGGCGCCGAAAGCAAAGCCGATTGCAAAGCCGAGGGCGCCGTAGAGGGCGCCCCAGGCGAGCAGGTTTCCGGGTTTGGGAAGCATGGCGGTTAACCTTCCTGTTTCCTTGCGGGCGGCGCCCGGGCGGGCTAATCGCTGGCCCATGTCAAAACAAACGCAGACCGCCCGCAAGACCGTCAAAGATATTGCAGCTGCCAAGGGCGCCACGCCGCTCGTCTGCCTGACGGCGTATGACGCGCCGACGGCGGCCTTGCTGGACGAGCATGCCGACCTGCTGCTGGTCGGCGACAGTGTCGGGATGGTGGTGCACGGGCTGCCCTCGACGGTCGGCGTGACGATGGAGATGATGATCCTGCACGGGCAGGCGGTGATGCGGGGGTCGACGAAGGCTTTCGTGGTCGTCGACATGCCGTTCGGTTCCTACGAGACGAATGCCGATCAGGCGTTCCTGAATGCCGCGCGGATCATGAAGGAGACGGGCTGCCAGGCGGTGAAGATCGAGAGCGGGGCCTATGCCGCGCAGCAGATTTCCCACCTTGTGGAACGGGGCGTTCCGGTCATGGGGCATGTTGGCCTGCGCCCGCAGGCGATCAATGTGGACGGCGGCTTCCGCGCCAAGGGGCGCACGCTGGACGAGCGTGAGCGCGTGATAGCGGAGGCGAGGGCGGCTGAAGAGGCCGGGGCGTTCGCCATTGTGATCGAAGGCGTGGCCGAGGACCTGGCGGCGGAGATAACCGCCGCGGTGGCCTGCCCGACCATCGGGATCGGGGCCTCCAGCGCCTGCGACGGGCAGATCCTTGTGACGCCGGACATGCTGGGCCTGTTTGACTGGACGCCGAAGTTCGTCCGCCGGTATGCGAGCCTTAATGCGGCGATCACCGAAGCGGTGGCGGCCTATGCCGATGACGTGCGGGCGCGCACCTTCCCGGGCAAGGCCGAGACCTACAGCCTGCGAAAACCTGAAGCCTAACAGCGCTGATCCGTTGCAGCCGCCCCGCGCGGCGTCTAGGTTCGCGCCGAATCCTCAAAACGCCGCCCGGAGCCCCGCTTGTCTGACATTTTTACCGAAGTCGATGAAAGCATGCGCCAGGCAAAACTGGCGACCTGGTGGGCGCGCTGGCGCCCGTTCGTCTATGGGGCCGTGGCGGTGCTGATCGGCGCCGTGGCCGTCAACGAGTTCATCATGCACCCGCAGGCTGAAGCGGCGCGGGCCGCTCGGGCGCTGGAACTCCAGAATGCCGTGAAGGCGCTCGAGGACGGCCAGTACGAAGAAGCGCAGGCGGCCTTCAAGGCAATAGTCGACAGCGGGTCCAGGCTGGCCCCGCTGGCGGCGCACTACCTG
Organism: Hyphomonas sp.; assembly: GCA_016124495.1. Lineage (GTDB taxonomy): Bacteria > Pseudomonadota > Alphaproteobacteria > Caulobacterales > Hyphomonadaceae > Hyphomonas. The sequence goes on from WGNP01000012.1 coordinate 72,500, forward strand.
GCCCTGACGCAGCTGGAAGGCGGCGGAGATGCCGAGGCGGCAGCAGCCACGCTGGCATCGATCGGCGGCACCGAAGGGGGGCCTTATGAGCGGCTTGCGCTGCTTAAGGCGGCCTATTTCCGGGCGGATGCGCTGACCATGCCGGAACTGGAAGCGACACTTGGCTCGCTGGTGACCGAGGATACGGCGCTTGGCGCAATGGCGCGGGAGCTGATTGCGGCGAAGGCCTATGCGATCGGCGACATTGCCCGGGCGCGGACAGAATACAGCCGGCTTAAATTTGACGCTGCCGCGCCGCAGGGCGTGGTGCAGCGAGCCGAGATTGCACTCGACGCCATTCCGGTCGTTCCGGACGGCGCGGGCGAAGTACCCCTGCCCACCGAGGCGCCCACAGATGCGGCCGCCGATGCGCCGCAGGAGACCGGCCAATGACATTTTCCCGTACCGCTGCCGCCATGGCGCTGGTGTCGCTGGCGGCGTTGAGCGCCTGTATCAGTCTGCCGAGCTTCGGCAACGACGATAAAGAAGAACTGGCGGCAGAAGAGAAAGCCGGCCGCATCACGATGGTGCTCGACAGCGAGCAGATTGCGCCGAGCACGACGTTGACCGGCATTGCCGTCGAACTGCCGGAAGCCAAACCGATTGCGTCGTGGACAGAAGCGGGCGGCAATCCGACGAAGGCGCCCGGGCATGTGATCGCGGCGCCGAACCTCGACATCGCCTGGCGCCGGTCGATCGGCAAGGGCTCTTCCACCAAAAGCGCCCTGACGACCCCGCCGGTCGCCAGTGAAACGACGATCTACACGCTGGACTCGACCCAGACCGTGCGCGCCTCGCGCCTCGACAACGGCGCGCAGGTCTGGAGCGAGCGCCTCAAGGGCGTCTCCAGGCGCGACAAGAGCGCCATCGGCGGCGGACTTGCCGTGGCCGGTGACGTGGTGGTGGTGGCAAGCGGCTACGGCTATGTGACTGCGCTGGATGCCGCAACGGGCGCTCAGAAATGGCGCCGCGACCTTGGCGCGCCGATGACCGGCTCTCCGACGATCAATGATGGCCGGATTTTCGTGTCGTCCAACAATAATGAAGTCTACGCGATCAACCTCGCTGACGGCGCGACGATCTGGAGCGACCAGGCGATTTCGGAATCGGCCCGCGTGCTTGGCAGCTCGAGTGTGGCGGCGGTCGAGGATTTTGTCATCGCGCCGTTCTCCTCGGGCGAAGTGATCGCCTATCTGGCCGCCAACGGCCGCCGGTTGTGGACGGACGCGCTGGCGCAGGCCGGGCGGTTCACGCCGATCTCCGAGATCAACGATATCGGCTCGCGCCCGGTGCTCGGCGCCGGTCTCGTGTTTGCGTCCAGCCAGTCCGGCACCACGGTTGCCATCGATGGCCGCAGCGGCGCGCGCGTCTGGACCGCGGCGGTCGGATCGACCCGGGCGCCGGCGCTCGCAGGGCGGTTCCTGTTCGTGCTGGGCACCGAGAACCAGCTGGCCTGCCTCGATACGGCGACAGGCGAAGCCTACTGGGTGGTGCAGCTGCGCCAGTTTCAGGACGAGAAGGAAAAGAAGAAACGCCTCAGCTATTCTGCCCCGATCGTGGCCTCCGGCCGTGTGATCCTGGTCTCCTCGCGCGGCGAGCTGCAGGCCTTCTCCACGCAGGATGGCACGCAGACGGGCTCTTTGAAGCTGGGGGATACCGTGTATATCGAGCCGATTGCGGCGCAGGGGCGGCTGTATGTCCTGACGGACGACGCCAAGCTGATCGCCATCGACTAGGGCCAGCGGGATTTTCCCCGGACGGCCCTCAATAACCAGAGGGGCCACGGCCTTGCCTTTGAAACTCGCGATTGTCGGACGCCCGAACGTCGGCAAGTCCACCTTGTTCAACCGGCTGGTCGGCAAGAAGATCGCGCTGGTCGATGACCAGCCGGGGGTGACGCGTGACCGGAAGATGGCCGAAGGGCGGCTGGCGACGCTGCCACTGCTTGTGATCGACACGGCCGGTTTCGACAATGTGCGCGATGACAGCCTTGAGGCCCGGATGCGGGCGCAGACCGAAGCGGCGATTGCCGAGGCGGACGTGGCGCTGTTCCTGATCGATGCGCGCGTTGGCGTGACGCCGGAAGACGAGACCTTCGCGATGCTGCTGCGCAAGGCGAACATGCCGGTCGTGCTGGCGGCCAACAAGGCCGAGGGCCGGCAGGGCGAGGCGGGGGTGATGGACGCATTCAGTCTGGGGCTGGGCGAGCCGGTGGGCCTGTCGGCGGAACATGGCGAGGGCTTTGCCGAACTCTACGAGGCGATCCGCACCGTGCTGGGACCGGAAGCGTTCGAGCGGGCGCTGGAAGAGGCCGAGCCGAACTATGCGGGCGGGGCCGGAGACGACATCCTCGAGAAGCTCGCGCATATCGACATCGAAGATGAGACCTTGTCCGACGACGAACTGGTGGCGGCGATCGAGGCGGCGGAAGTGGATACGCCGGAGGCCGAGCCCGAGACGCCGCGGCCGATACGCCTGGCGATTGTCGGGCGGCCGAATGCGGGCAAGTCCACGCTGATCAACCAGCTCCTGCAATCGGAGCGCCTGCTGACCGGACCGGAAGCGGGCATCACCCGCGATTCGATCACTATAGACTGGGAATGGGAAGGCCGGCAGATCCGGCTCGTCGATACCGCCGGGCTGCGCCGCAAGGCGCGCGTACAGGAAAAGCTGGAGCGGATGTCGACGGCGGAGACCATCCGTTCACTGAAGTATGCCGATGTCGTCGCGCTGGTGATGGACGCGCATGACGCGCTGGAGAAGCAGGACCTGCAGATTGCCGACCTTGCGCTGCGCGAAGGGCGGGGACTGGTGCTGGTGATGTCGAAATGGGACTCGGTGCAGGACCAGGACGGCGCCGCGCGCCACATCCGAGACCTCGCCAACCGGCTGGTGCCGAATGGCGGGGGCGCGCCGGTCGTGTTCCTGTCGGGGCTGACGGGCCGGCATGTCGACAAGCTGATGCCGGCGGTCGTGCAGGTCTATAAGGACTGGACCGCGAAGGTGAAGACCGGCGACCTCAACCGCTGGCTGCGCCATACGGTTGAGCATCATCCGCCGCCGAGCGTGCAGGGCAAGCGCATCAAGCCGCGCTACATGGCGCAGATGAAGGCGCGCCCGCCGACGTTTGTGCTGATCGCCTCGCGCGGCGAGCAGATGCCGGAAGGCTACAAGCGCTACCTGATCAACGGCGTACGCGAAGCGTTCGACATGCACGGCGTGCCGATCCGGCTGTTCGTGCGCCAGGGCAAGAACCCTTATGCCGGCAAGATCGGCCCGGGCGGCCCGCCGCGGTACAAGCGGCCGAAGGAGTAGGGGCATGTCTCAGTCGCCGTTGATCGCGCGAGCGAGTCGTTCGCGCGTTATCGGTGTACGTGAAAGGCTGTGTTCGATGTGTTCGCGCCAGCGAGGTCCGCGAGACAGGACGTCAGCATAGGCGTCTGCGAGGTCTCCGGGCCGGTCTTCGGACAGTACGTGGATCAGATATTCCGCCTGCAGAAGATCCTTCCTGGCCTTGAGGCTGTCAGGGCCGTCCTTGCGCCGGTCCGAGACGATCAGCTTGTGGATGGCGAACCGCTCCGGACGGGGAACGCGGATGAGTATGCCATTGCGGTAGACCGCCGCTGCCGGAATAGGATCGGCGATCAGGTAGTTCAGGAAGTTGAGCGACTGGGCGCTGACGCCGAGAGCCGGCAGGTCGCACAGGCATTCAGCCTCCTCGAATGAGGGAGTCAGAAACTCGATCATCGTTTCGGTAGATGCCTGACGCCAGCGCCAGGTACGGTTGCGGTCGGCCGACGGGATAGGTGCAAAGTCGAAGGCATCGAACACTTCCTGAAGCGGCGGCGAAACGGAATCGCCGAGGGCCAGGGACAGGCGCTCGAAACTGGCGATATCGATATCGTTCGTCATCGCGGTCTGGTCGAGCGCGAGTCGCAGGCCCAGCTCGCCCTCATACAGGCGGAATGCCGTCGTTCCCACAAGCGTGCCCCCTTCAGGAAGAACTGGTCGCGGTAGCCGGAGACTGACAGGCGCCAGACCAGCCGTTCCAGCCCGAATGCGACAAGCACGGTCTGGAAGTCGCGGCCGTCGGTCCGCGCGAGGTTGAGAAGTCGCTGGCGCACCGACGCCGCCATGTTCAAAGGTGGTTTAGCCATTGGACGTCAGGGCTTCCAGATAGGGGGCCATGACCTTGCCAGCGCCGAACGCTATGGCGGCTTTCATGATCGCCGCTGGGCTCGCCTTCCTTTGCGCGAGTGCTGCCTTCAGGCTCTCGATGGCAACGGACCGGTCCACCAGCTTCGGATTTCTGAAGGAGTCGGCGAGGCTCTTGGGCACCGAATAGATCTGCACAGGCACGCCTTCGATCCGATGCGTTTCGATCCCTTCTGAAAAGTAGGGCTCACGCAGCCTCACCATCCTGACGGGCGGGTAGGAAACCTTCGGCTCCCAGTCCTTTGCGCCGATTGCATACCAGACTTTGCGGGGGAGCTGATCGGTCAGGCCGTGAAAGGCGAGGGCTGAGACAAGGCAGATAACAGCCCTGGGAATCTGTTTGGCGACCTCGGCGAAGTTTGTATGAAGATCGCTGGCGGCCTCGACGGACTGGTATAGCCCACGTCCGATGCGAATAATCTCTCTGGTGCTTACCGCGCGCGAGATGGCCGTCGCGCTGATGCCGGCTTTGCGCAGTTCATACGCGCGCGCGATCGGATGCTCGCGCAGGTAGCTGAGCAGGCGATCATTCTGCGTAGGAGCCGCCATAGCCATTATGTGACAAAACCTCGGACAAGAATCCATTTAGTCCTGGGACTTGTAACAAAAAGAAAGGTCAACGTCCACAAGGGCGGGCCCGTCAGTCACAATCGCCCGGTTGCAGAACTGCTGCACGGACAAGCAAAAGATCGCCGAGGTGCCTTTACTGCGGAGTTCGAAGGGATGACGCCGTCGCCCTCTGACTACGAAATGCAAAAACAGACGTTCAATCGGATGCACGCTCAGATCCTGAATTCCCCGACCCAGGCGGACAAGAGATTCCTCCAGGCTTTCGAAGCTGGCGAACCGGATTGGAACCTGTTTCCTGAACCCGCAATCCGCCACCTTCCGGCTGTGCAGTGGAAGCTGCTGAACATTCAAAAGTTCAGGCAGGCGAGTCCGGTCAGGCATGCTGAAGGTCTGAAGAAGCTGTCGCGCGTACTGGCGTAAGCCAGCCCGGGCATGGGGCCACTGATTGCTATAGAAGGCGCAAGGAACCTGCCCGCAACGCCGGACCAGCCGGCATCCAGGCGCGGCGGCCAACGGAAGTATCCGCTGGCGGGGAAATTCACAAATCGCAGCAACTTCATTCCCTGAACGTACGCGAGACCGAATCCATGAGCGGCTTGACGAGGTAGCTGAGGACGTTCCGGCTTTCGGTGCGCAGCATCACCTCGACCGGCATGCCGGGCAGGAGCTGGAAGCTGGAGGCTTCGAGGGCCTCATCCGGGATTTCGACCATGGCTTCGTAGAAAGCGGCGCCCGTCGTCTCGTCGATGATAGCGTCGGCGGAGACCGCGATGACGCGGCCCTCGAACTGGGGCGTTTCATCCTGGTTGAACGCGCTGAACCTCAGGACGGCGGACTGGCCGAGGCTGATCTTGTCGATGTCGACGGGGCTGACCCGGACCTTGGCGATCAGGCGGTCGTTTTCCGGCACGATGTACATGATGGGTTCGGACGGGCGGATGACACCGCCGACCGTATGGGCGCGGATGCCGAGGACACGGCCCGAGCGGGGCGCGGTGATGTCGAGGCGTCCGGAGCGGTCGAGCAGGGCGAGGCGTTCCTCGGTCAGCTCGCTTATCTGGGTCTGCACGTCGCGCAGGTCGGTTAGCAGGGTTTCGGTATTGCCCTGTTCGAGGCGGGCAATCTCGCTGCGCGCCTCGCCGATCTGCACGCGGGTCGCGGCGATGTCGGAGGCAAGTGCGTCCTTCTCGCCCTGCAGGCGGGCGCGGTCGCGCTTGAGTGCGAGGACGCGGGTGATCACGGCCTGGCCGCGTTCCATCAGGGTTTCGAACCGGGAGATCTCGTCATCGACGAGGGCGATCTGGTCGTCCTTGGCGGTGATCTCGTTCTGCATGCCACTGATGCGGGTGTTCAGCTGGTCGATCCGCTGGCGCAGGATCGTGCCCTGTGTGCCGAGATTGGCGCTGCGGGCCTTGAGGAGGCCGGCCTGCGAGGTGAGGACAGCCTGCATGTCGGGTCGGTCGGAGAAGTCCTCGAAGCCGGGGCGGAGGAAGAGTTTTGCCGCGCCGTCGCGTTCGGCGACGAGGCGCGCTTCGGTGCCGAGGAGGCCGTAGAGGCGCGCCTCGAGGCCCTGCAGGGCCGCGCTGGTCGAGGCCGCGTCAAGGGAGAGGAGTTTCTGGCCCTCAGTGACGGAGCCTGCTTCGCGCACGTAGATCTCGCGGACGATGCCGCCTTCGAGGTGTTGGATAGCCTGCTGGTTGGACTCTACTGAGATCTGGCCGGCGGTGAGGACGGCGCCTTCGAAGGGGGCGAAGACAGACCAGGCGATGAGGCCGCCGAAGACGAGGGCGACGATGCCCCAGCCGGCATAGAGATACTGCTTGAGGAATTCGCCGCGCTCCGGGGCGGCAGGCAGGGCAAGATCAGCCATGGCCGCCATCTCCCGGACGCAGGGTGCGCAGGTTGGCGGCGCCCGGCTTCGGCATAACCTTGGCGAGGACTTCGTCGGCCGGACCGAACTCGCGGATGCGGCCTTCGTCGATGACCATCAGCTTGGTGCAGTGGAGGATCGCGTTGGGGCGGTGGGCGATGATAATGACCGTAGCGCCGCGCCCCTTGGCGGCGGCGATGGCCGATTGCAGGGCCTGCTCGCCAGGGCCGTCGAGGTTCGAGTTGGGCTCGTCGAGGACGATCAGGTTGGGATTGCCGAACAGGGCGCGGGCGAGGCCGATACGCTGGCGCTGGCCGGCGGAGAGATAGGCGCCGCCGAGGCCGATCTCGGTGTCGTAGCCCCGGGCGAGGCGCAGAATCATGTCGTGGCAACCGGCGGACTGGGCGGCGGCGATGATGGCTTCGGGCGCAGCGTCGTCGCGGAAGCGGGCGATGTTGTCGCGCACGCTGCCGGAGAGAAGATCCGCCTGCTGAGGAAGATAGCCGATCTGGGGACCGAGTGTGTCCGAGGGCAGGGTGCTCAGGTCGGCGCCGTCGATGCGGACATGGCCGGACATCACGGGCCAGGCGCCGGTGAGGACGCGGGCGAGGGAGGACTTGCCCGCCGCGCTCGGGCCGAGGACGCCGAGCACGTCGCCGGGATCAAGACTGAAGGTGAGGCCTTTGAGCACCGGGGCGTTGCTGCCGGGCGGGCCGGCGACGGCGTTCTCGGCGCGCAGCGCGCCGCGGATTGGCGGCAGTGGCATCTGCGGCATGGCGGCCGGCGCGCCGGCAAGGGCAGTCTTCAGCGAGGCCCAGTTTTCACGGGCTGAGACGATGGCGCGCCACTGGCCGACAATCTGCTCCAGCGGGGCGATGGCGCGGCCCATCAGGATGGAGGCGGCGATCATCGCGCCGGGGGTTGCCTCGCCCTTGATCACCAGCCAGGCGCCGATCCCGAGGATCGCTGACTGCAGGAACAGGCGGAAGGCTTTGGTGCCGGAGGAGAAGCCGGAGAGGATGCGGCCCGAGCGGGCGAAGGCAGTGTCACCGCGGTCAAACACGCTCTGCCAGCGGCGGCGGACGGCCTCGCCCATGCCGAGGGCCTTCAGCACTTCGGCGCTGCGCGTCATCTCCGCCGCGCGCAGGGCGCTGGACCGCTCGAGGTCTTCGCTCTCCGTTGTCAGGCGGGCGGAGGCGCGCTCGTTGAGGGCGGAGGCGGCGACGAGGATGATGGCGCCGATGACAGCCCAGAGGCCGAACAGCGGATGCAGCATGAACAGCACGATGAGGAAGAGGGGGCTGAACGGCGCATCGAACACGGCCCCGGCGACGGGGCTGGCGATGAAGCGGCGGAGCTGGCGCAGGTCGCGGATCGGGCGGTCAGAGGCGCGGCCCGGATCGGCGAGGCTCTGGGACATCGCGGCCGCAGCGGCGCGGGGGCCAAGCAGGCCTTCGAACCTGGACGCGGCGACGCTGAAGAGACCGGAGCGGGCCCATTCGAGCACGCCGAGCGTGCCGTAGAGGACGAGGATGAGAACCGTGAGGGCGACGAGGGTGGGGATCGATTGGGAGGCGAGCACGCGGTCATAGACCTGCAGCATGTAGAGCGGGCCCGCGAGCATCAGGAGGTTCACGAACAGGCTGAACCCGCCGGCATGCCAGAATACCCCGCGCGAGGCGCGCAGGGCGCCGGCGAGTTCGCTGGAAGAGGCTTCGGCGGCAGTGTCCCGTTTCATGGCCATTGATCTAGCAGAAATCCCGGTAAGAGGTCAGGCGCAAAGTCAGGCTGAATGTGTCCTGTTTCGGGACAGGGGTCTCAGAGGAAGTCTTTCAGGCCGCGCGACTTGAGTTCCTTGACGACACCGCCGACATCCTGCGAGCGATCCTTGCGTGTGATTAGGATCCGGTTGCCGTCGGCGACGACGATCAGGCCTTCGACACCGACGAGGGCGACGAGCTGGCCGTCGGCTGCGTGGACGGTGCAATCGGCGCAATCGATCTCGATATGGGCGGGTGAGTTTGCGCGGGAGGAGACTTCGCCGACCATCGACCAGCTGCCGATATCGCTCCAGGCGCAGTCGAGCGGGGCGTAGACGGCGGCGCGGCTGGTGCGCTCCATCACGGCATAATCGACCGAGGTGGAGGGCACGGCGGCAAAGGCGGCGGCGTCGAGGTAACGGAACGCGCCGTCGAGATAGGCGCGCTCCAGCGCTTCGCTGGATTTGGCGAGGATGTTCGGCGCATGGGCGGCGAGTTCGGCCAGCATGGTTTCCGGGCTGAACAGGAAGATGCCAGCGTTCCAGCTATAGGCGCCGCTGGCGAGATAGGCGGCAGCGGTTTCGGCGTCCGGCTTTTCCCTGAAGGCGGCGACGCGGGCGACCTGGCCGTCCAGCGTCTCACCGGCCTGGATGTAGCCGAAACCGGTGTCGGGCCGGGACGGGGCGATGCCGAAGGTGGTGATGAAACCGTCGCGCGCGGCCGGGGCGGCGGCGCGCACGGCGGCGAGGAAGGTGTCCGGGCGGCCGATGAAATGGTCGGAGGCGACAAGCAGGCCCAGGTTTTCCGGAAAGGCATCGGCAAGGTAGCGCGCCGCGACGGCGGCGACGGCGGCGGTGTTGCGGCCTTCGGGTTCAAGCAGGATGGCGGCGGGGACGAGGCCGATTTCGGCGAGCTGGCGCGCAATCAGGTCGCCGTAGGCCGCGTTGCTGATGATCACGGGGTTCTGGTGGAAGCCTTCGGCGCCGGCGAAGCGCAGCACGGTTTCCTGGAAGACCGACTTTTCCGAGACGAGGGCGTGGAACTGTTTGGGACGGGCCAGGTTTGAAACCGGCCAGAGGCGCGTGCCGGCGCCGCCGCACATGATGACCGGATGGATCGACATTCTCTTGTTTACCTTGCTGCTTGCAGTGCCTGCGTGACGGCCCGGCCGGGGGCATCTGATTTACCGTCAGGATTGCAACAACTGCGCCGCCCTGCAATGAAACTGCTCAGCTGTGACGGGGTTCCATAATGGCGCTTGTTGTCTATAGCCATCCGTTCTCGTCCTAGACCCAGAAGACCCAGAAGACCCAGAAGACCCAGAAGACCCAGAAGACCCAGAAGACCCAGAAGACCCAGAAGACCCAGAAGACCCAGAAGACCCAGAAGACCCAGAAGACCCAGAAGAC